>NZ_JAFICY010000004.1:0-417335 GCF_017834105.1 Curtobacterium sp. 1310
GGGGGGGGGGGCCCCCCGCGGCGGCCGCCCCCCGGGCCCCGGGGGGGGGGGGGGGGGGGGGCCGGGGGGGGGGCGGGGGGGCCGGGGGGGCCCCCCCCCGGGCCCCCCCGCCCCACGCCTGGTCACGACGGGACGCGGGGCCGGTCAGGGCGTGCCGCGCCGCGCCTCCTGGTCCACCACCTCGTCGAGGTCCGCCAGCTTCCGCATCTGCTGCAGCGGCCGCGCCATCCGGTTGTTCTCCCGCAGCGCGGGCTCGGTGCGCGACAGGAACGCCCAGTAGCCGGCGGTGAAGGGACACGCGTCCTCGCCGAGCCGCTTGGTCGGGTCGTAGCGGCACCCGCCGCAGTGGTCCGACATCCGGTCGATGTAGCGGCCACCGGAGGCGTACGGCTTCGTCGCGACCATCCCGCCGTCTGCGTGCTGCGACATCCCGATGATGTTCGCGGGCATCACCCAGTCGGTGCCGTCGACGAACACGTCGGTGAACCACTCCGTGAGGTGGACCGGGTCGTAGCCCCGCTGCAGGGCCCAGTTGCCGAGCACCATGAGCCGTTGGACGTGGTGCAGCCAGCCGTGGTCGTGCAGACCCTCCATCGCGGTGGACAGGCAGACCGCGTCGATCTCGGACGCGTCGAGCTCCTGCCACCAGCGGGGGAGCCGCTCGTGTGCGCCGAGGGCGTTCTCCTCGGCGCCGTAGTCGTCGCCGAACCACCAGTAGAGGTGCCAGACGTAGTCGCGCCAGCCCGCGACCTGGCGGACGAAGCCCTCGACGCTCGCGAGCGGGGCGTCGTGGTCGCGGTGCGCGGTGAGAGCTGCCTCGACGACCTCGAACGGGTCGAGCACGCCGAGGTTCATCGGCACGCTGAGCAGCGAGTGCGCCATGGTCCAGTCGTTCGTCAGCGGGGCGTCCTCGAACGGCCCGAAGTCCCCGAGCCGGACCTGCACGAAGTCGTCGAGGGCCTGCCGGGCCTCGTCGGCGGTCACGGCGAAGCGGCGGGTGTCGTCCCTGCCGACGAAGCGGACGAGGCCGTCGTGTTCCCAGCGGTCGAGGTCGTGGCGGACCTCGTCGTCGATCTCGTCCTCGGTCGGCCACCACGGATCGGGCAGCCCGAGCGTGGTCGCTCCCCTGGGCGGTGGTTCCCGGTTCTGGTCGTCCAGGCTGAACTTCCCGCCGATCGGCTCGTCCGCGTGCATGAGCCAGCCCTCGCGGCGGCGGACCCGCTCGTAGTGGGTCTCCATCCGGAAGCGTCCGGTGCGCTCGGCGGCCCACTCGGCGAACTCGGCCTCGTCGGTGATGAAGCCGCGGCTCGGCCGGATCTCGGTGCCACGGCCCCAGTGTCGGACCTGCGCGCGCAGGGTGCGGGAGGGCGGGTCGACCACGTCGAGGTCGTCCCGGCCGACCAGGGCGTCCTTGAGACCCTCGACCTGCACGTGCTCGGCCCGGTCGCCGAGCTCCCGCACCCGGTGGCGGAGGGCGCTCAACCAGAGGTGTGCCTTCGCCCGGTGCATCGGTCGGGCGGTGAAGAACTCGCGCGCCTCGACCACCAGCGCGGGGCCGCCGTCGTCGAACAGCGGTCCGTACTGCCCCGGGAGGACGAGCCGGGTGCGGTCGGTGCTGCCGGCGTCGGTGCTGCCGTGGTCGGGTGCCATGCCCGGACGCTACCGGCGGCGTGTGACGCCCGGCTGACGCCGGGCTGACGGCCGGTGTGCCCCGACGTCGGCGTCGGCGGCCAGGGCTGGCCCGGCGGCCGCGTTCCGGTCGCACGACGTGCCGCTCGTGTTCGGCGGGCGCGGCACGTCGTGCGACCGGAACGGCCGCCGACGGCCCGTCGTGCGACCGGTGTCGTCGACGGCCCCGTCGCGGCCGGCCGGCCCGGTCAGTTGTACGACGCGAGCCGGTTCGGCGCCGTGTTGCCCGCCGGCGTCGGTACCGCCCCACCGACCCCGTTGATGACGCTCGAGATCGTGCCCGTGTCACCGAGCGACACCGTCACGAGCCCGTGCGCCCGGATCCCCGCGCCCGTTGGCGTCTCGAACGCCCGGTCTGCGTGCACGGAGGGGTTCGTGTTGAAGAAGCAGTAGACACCACCGCCCCAGATCTCGTGGTTCGACACCCCCGACGCGACCTTGTACGCCGCGTACCCGGCTCCGGTCGGGCTCTGCCACGAGGCGTTGTCCGGCACGTCGTACGGCATCTCGTTCTGGAAGAAGATCGTCCGACCCCGGTTGCCGTTCCACAGCACCTCGTACCGCTGGTAGTGCTCGACGAACAACCCGGTCGCCAGGACGTCGTCACCGTTCACCTCGACACCCGTGGCGCCGGTGTTGACGTTCCACCCCGTGGCCGCTCCGCCGTGGTCGGCTCGCCACGCCCAGATGTGGTCGACCAGCGTGTCGTCCGCGTTGACCTGCAGCGTCGTCGACGCCTTGCCCTGGATGCTCGACCCGACGCGGAAGAACACGTCCTGGATGCTCTGCGGATCGGCCGCGTGGTCGGCGTGCGAGCCGCCGGTGCCGAGTCGGACGAGCTGCGCGCTGTTCGTCGTGCCCGCATCGACCACGAGGTTCGAGACGTTCACACCCGAGACGTCCGAGCTGGTGAGGACCGCGTTGCCCTTCGTCGGCACGAGCGTCGGGAAGCCGACGCCCGTGACGACGGTGTCCGGACGCGTGACGTTCAGCGCGGCGTCCAGCTGGTACGTGCCCGGGGTGAAGAACAGGTTCAGCCCCTGCGCCAGCGCGCCGTTGATCGTCGTCGCGCTGTCACCGGGGTGTGCGACGTAGAAGTTCCGCATCGGGATGTCGGTCCCCGGCGTGTTCGGCCACGTCACCCCGGTGGAGTTCGTCCGCAGCGACGGCACGAACACGTGGTACCTGTTCGACGAGTCGATGTACAGGTACGGCTTCTCACGCGTCACCGGCGTGGTCGACAGCGTGGTCCAGCTCTTCGAGAAGTCGTTCGCGGGAGCGCCCTGCACCCCCGAGAACACCATGTTCCAGTTCCCGCCCTGCCAGCTGCCGAGCGAGGAGTTCCGGGTGTACCACTGCTGCTGGGACCCGCTGGTGACGGTGCCGTCGACCTTCGAGTCGGCGATGTACCCACCGGACGAGTAGCCCTGACCGCCGTCCTGGTTCGACGGTCCCATCGTCAGGTTCCCCTCGACGTGGACCCGCCGCATCGGTGCGGCCTGCGACACCGCCCAGCGGTCGGTGCCGCCCTCGGGGACGACCGACAGGTTCTCCGCCGACCGCCAGAAGTTCTGCGTCGCGTTCTTCTCGTCACCGGCGTTCCACCCGGAGTCGACGTTGATCGCACCGGTGATCGTGACGTCGTCCGGGTTCTTGCCGAGGCCGGCCACGGACGTGTAGAAGCCGAGGTTCGCCCAGAGCCGACCGTAGCTGCCCGGCTTGAAGAGGAAGGCGTACCGCTGCGAGCCGAACTGCGCCCCGCTGCTGCGGAGCTGCGAGTCGAACGCCGCGTCCACGTCGGCCTGGATGGTCGAGGTCGGTGTCGACGGGCTGTAGACCTTGACGTTGCTGCCGAGGTCCGGGGTGTCGCTGGTCGGCACGGCTGCCTGTGCCTGCACGGCCGGCGCCAGGGCGCCGACCAGTCCGACCGCCGTGATCGTCGCGAGGAGCGTGCTCATCCGTCGTTGCATGATGCTCGATTCGTCGTCGGACGGCCCCGTTGCCGCCCGCAACAGACGGTAGACCCGCCCGGACGCCGCGGCAGTCGGTGCTGCGGCGGACAAGTGCGTACCCCGTTCGGGGGTCGGACTGGAGGCCCGGATCGCCCCCGCCCCGCCACCCCCGTCCCGGCGCTCGGTACGCTCCGAGCATGTGGCCGACCGAGCAGGACTGGCGTGCGTCCGTCCCGCGTCTGCTCGCCCGCGCGGTCGAGCGCTGGGACCTGCGCCCCGGCGAGCCGTACGCGGGCGGCAGCGTCTCGCACGTCGTCCGAGTGCGGCTGCCCGACGGCGGCGATGCCGTCCTCAAGCTGTCCCTGCCGCACCGCGAGGCCGAGCACGAGGCAGCAGCGCTCGGGTGGTGGGACGGCGCCGGGGCGGTCCGCCTGCTCGCCGTGGACCCGGACGACCCCTTCGTGCTGCTGCTCGAGCGCTGCGACCCCGGCACCCGCCTCGTGCAGCGTGACGACGTGCCGGCCGAGGAGCGCCTGCGCACCGCGGGTGGTCTGCTCACGCGGCTCTGGGCGACCGGGATCCCGGACGACCACCCGTTCGAGTCCCTCGCCGACGTCGCCGCGGAGTGGGCGGCGCTCGCCGAAGCCCGGATGCTCGAGCTCGCGCCACCCTTCGACCCCGGACTCGTGCGCCGCGGCACCGACCTGCTCCGCACCCTGCCCCGCGACGCCCCACGGTCGGTGGTCGTGCACGGGGACGCGAACCCCGGCAACGTGCTCGCGGCGGTCCGGGAGCCGTGGCTCGTCATCGACCCGAAGCCGATGGTCGGCGATCCGGCCTACGACCTGAGCCCGGTGCTCGTGCAGGTCGGCGACCCCTTCCGCACGGGCGACCCCCTGCGCGCCGTCCGGCACCGGGTCGCCGTGCTGTCGGACACGACCGGCCAGTCCCCGGACCGCATCGCCGCCTGGTGCACGGCGCGGCTGGTCGAGTCCGCCCTCTGGTCGGTGAGCAGGGGAGCGCTCGGCGACGGTGTCGACGCGATGGCCCGTGCTGCGGTGGTCGACGGGCTCGGCGCCTGACCACCGCGGGGTTCACCTCCGCGGGAGCCCGGCGACGTAGGCCGTGAGCACCGCGTGCGGATCGACGGCGGCGACCGCGCCGACCCGGTAGAGCAGCAGGGCGTCGACGATCCCGACGAGGTCCCGTGCTGAGCCGTCCGGGTCCACGACGCCGATGCCGTCGAGCAGGGTCCGTGCCGCTCGGACGAGGTCGTCACGCACCGGGTCGGCGCCGGTCAGGGGAGCACGCAGTCCGGGGTCGTCGCGCAGTTCGACGAGGAGCGCGAGCCGGGCGGCCTGTGCATCGCCGCGAGCAGCGAGTGCGTCGAGGAACCCGGTGGCGACCGCGACGACCGAGGCGTCGTCCGGGTCCTCCGGCAGCTGGAGTCCGTCGACGTCGGACGCCAGCTGCTCGGTGATCCGCGCCGCCACCAGCGCGAGCAGTGCGTGCCGGGTCGACGCGTAGTACGTCGTCGACCCGGGCGGGACCCCTGCCTCGGTGTCGACGCCGCGGTGGGTGAGTGACCGCGCGCCGCCGCGCGCCACGAGACGGACCGCCGCGTCGGCGAGGTCGTCGCGTCGTCCCATGGCTTCCCCTCTCGGCCAGGACATCGTACTGTTCTCTACATCTGTAGAGGATCGATCGGGAGGGTGTCGTGCGCGCAGTCGTCGTCGGCGGGGGAACATCGGGTCGAGCGATCGGAGCGGCGATCGCCGCGCGGGGCTGGGCGGTGCAGGTGTCGTCGCGGCGGACGGGGTTCGACGTCCTGCGCGACGACGTCGCGGCTGTGCTCCGGGGTGCCGACGTGGTGGTCGAGGCCACCGGTCGCTTCACGACGAGCCGCCGACGAGCCACCGACTTCTTCGTCCGGTCGACCACCGCGGTCGGTTCGGCTGCCGCAGCGGTCGGGGCGCGGCACGTCCTGCTCTCGGTCCTCGGGTGCGAGCGTCCGGAGGTGCAGGGGTACGGCTACTTCGCCGGCAAGGCAGCGCAGGAACGGGCCGCCGCGACGACCGGTGCCGAACTGTCGGTGGTGCGCTCGACGCAGTGGCACGAGTTCGCGGAGCAGAACGCCGAGCGTTTCGGTGTCGGTCGCGTCGCGCTGGTCCCGGCGATGACGATCGCTCCCGTGGCGCTGACCGCGGTGGCCGCCGTCGTGGCGGAGGTCGTCTCGGGTGAGCGCAGGGAGCGACGCGTCGAGGTCGCCGGGCCGCGGCGGACGACACTGCTGGCGATGACGGAGTCGCTGCCCACTCCCGGCATCCGTGCGCTGCCGCTCCGCATCCCCGGTCGGCTGGGGCGCGCGTTCCGCGACGGTGCGCTCCTGCCGGACGTGGGTACGGAGGTGGTCGGACCGTCCTTCGACGAGTGGCTCACCGCGCGGTCGCGCCACTGATGCCTGTCGGCCGGTCGGCCGGGGCGTCGCGCTCGCGGCAGGCCGACCGGCACGACGGCGTCCGCTCAGCGCGTGCCGGCGACGACGGCGTCGAGTGCGTCGTCCGCAGACCTCGGCTCGCGGCCGAGCAGCGTCCGGAGCGTCGGGTCCGTCCCCGCGAACCACCCTCCGGCCGCTGCCTCGTACATGCCGAGCAGGAACCGGACCATGCGTTCGTCCTGCCCCGCCGCGACGGCGCCGCCGACCCACTGTTCCGCGTCGACGAGCCGGAAGCCGACGTCGCGACCGACGCGCTCGGCCAGCCGGTCCGTGAGCTCCCCGAAGGTCGGTGCCGCGGTCGCGGTGATGGTCACCGGTCCCTCGGCCGGCGTCTCCTGCAGCAGCAGGGCGGCGGCCGCCTCGGCTGCGTCCTCACGGGCGGTCCAGGACACCGGTCCGTCTGCCGGCAGGGCGACCGTCCCCGTCTCCGGCCACGGCCCCAGCAGCCACTGCAGGCTGTGGGCGTAGAAGCCGTTCCGGAGCGAGGTCCACCGGAGGCCCGACTCGGCGAGCAGGTCCTCGGTGGTGGCGTGGTGCTGTGCCGGCACGAACGGGGACGCCGCTCCCGCGCCCTGGTGGCTCGTGTAGAAGACGTGTCCGACGCCGGCGCTCGCCGCGGCCTGCACGGCGTTCCGGTGCTGCCGGACGGTGTCCCCTCCCGGGTCGTTCGACGAGACGAGCAGCAGGCGGTCCGAGCCGGCGAAGGCCTCGACCAGGCCCGCCGGGTCGTCGTAGTCGCCGTGACGCACCGTCACGCCGCGCTCGGCGAACCGCGCGGCGCGTGCGGGGTCCCGTGTCACCACCGTGAGCCGGGATGCCGGGAGGTGGTCGAGGAGGTGGTCGGCGGTGGCGCCGTTGAGTGCGCCGGTCGCTCCGGTGATCGTGATCATGGTGGCCTCGTTCGTGTTAGCGGTGGAAACACGAGAACCGTAGCGCTGGTTTTCGGTGGAAGCAAGCACCTGTTAGCGTTGATCCGTGACCAGTACCGCACCGGCGATCGACTCCCGTCGCGACGTCCGCGAGCGCATCGTGGTCGGCGCTGCGGAGCTCCTCCACGACGGCGGTGTCGACGCGGTGACGACGCGAGCGGTCGCCGCAAGAGCAGGAGTGCAGGCGCCCACGATCTACCGGCTCTTCGGGGACAAGGACGGACTGCTCGACGCGGTCGCCGAGCACGTCATGACGGTGTTCAGCGCCGAGAAGGCCGCGATGGTCGACGCCGCCGGAGCGGACGGGACGGACCCGGTCGAGGCGCTCCGCGCGGGATGGGACGCGACCATCGCCTTCGGGCTCGCCAACCCCGACCTGTTCGTCATCATGAGCGACCCGCGTCGCGGGCGAGGGTCACCCGCCGTGGCGGCCGGGCTGCGTGTGCTCGAGGAACGGTTGCGACGGGTCGCGGTGGCCGGACGTCTCCTCGTCGGGGCGTCGGAGGCGGTCCGGCTGGTGCACGCGGCCGGTACCGGTGCCGTGCTCGCGATCCTGGGCGAACCGGAGGGCCGACGCGACCCTGCCCTGGCCGAGACGGTCTGGGCCGCGGTCGAGGCGCAGGTCGTCGTCCCCGAGCGCGACGTCGTCGCCGGTCCCGACCGGGCGCTCCGCACCGCGGCGTCGACCCTGCGCGCCGGCGTCGAGGAACTCGACCGACTGACGGCAGCCGAGCGCGCTGTCCTGGCGGAGTGGCTCGACCGCGTGGCGGCGGGGCGTCGGGAGTCCGACTCCGGAGGAGCCTGACCGTCCGACCTGCGTCGGACGCAGCTCAGTCGGTCGCGCCCCTCGGCGGGTCCACGAGCAGCGCGACCCGGTCCCGCAGGTAGTCCTCGAGCGGCACGGCGGTCCCGGAGGTGGGGGACCAGCGGACGACCGGTTCGCCGTCGACCACGGCGAGCACACCGTCGGCCCCGACGAGCGAGTCGTCGAGCGGGATCGGCACCGCGCCGTGGTTGACCGTGTCGCCCGCGGCGAAGTGCCCCTTCGCCGCGGCCGCCCGGTAGGCGCGGCGCACCTCGGCGGAGACCGAGACGAACTGCTGGCGTCCGGGGTCGGTCACGCGGGTGATCTGCCCGGTCGCCCAGACCCCGCCGGCGGTCTCGGAGGACGATCCGAGCAGCAGGGCTCCGACGCGCCAGACCCGGCCGAGCGAGCGGATCGTCGGCTCCCGACGGATCCCGAGGACCGCGCGGGGCTCGACGTACTCGCCGAGGGCCTCGTCGCGGACGCCGGCTGCCCGCAGGCGCGCGGCCGCGTGGTCGAGCAGGGTCCGCGCTCGCCGCACCGCGTCCTCCACGAGCCCGTCCGTCACGCTGCCCGAGCCTAGACCGGCACGTCACACGGGGTCGCGCGGCCGGAGGAATGCGCCCGCTGCCCGTACGGTTGCACGGTCTCGGAACGAGGAGGGCCCATGGGCATCGTGCGGTGGTTGTTCGACGCGCAGCTCGTCATCGGCGACCAGACCGTGCTCTGGCGCGAGGTGATCGGCAACGTGTTCGGGCTGCTCAGTGCGCTCGGCGGGATGCGTCGCAGGGTCTGGGCGTGGCCGGTGGGGATCCTCGGGAACGCCCTGCTCTTCACGGTGTTCATGGGTGCGCTCTTCGACACCCCGAACCCGGTGAACCTGCTCGGCCAGGCCGGCCGACAGGTCATGTTCATCGTCGTCAGCGTCTACGGGTGGTACCGGTGGACGCACCGCGCGGACGAGGCGACGACCGTCGTCGAGCCGCGGTGGGCCTCCTGGTCGACCCGGGGGCTGCTGGTGCTGGCGCTGGTGGGCGGCACCGCCGTCCTGACGCCCGTGTTCCGGGCCCTCGGCTCGTACGAGCCGGTCTGGAGCGACGCCTGGATCTTCGTCGGGTCCGTGCTGGCGACGTACGGCATGGCGAAGGGCTGGGTCGAGTTCTGGCTGATCTGGGTCGCGGTCGACCTGGTCGGGGTGCCGCTGCTCTTCTCGGCCGGCTACTACGCGTCCGGGCTCATGTACGTCTTCTACGGCGCCTTCACCCTGACCGGGTTCTTCGTCTGGGTACAGCAGGGGCGCAAGCCGTCGGCGGCGCCGTTGACGGTGGGCTGACGCGCTCGACAGGTGTTGCCTGACCCCCGCACTGGGTGGAGACACGCCGGGGCCGGGTGCGGTGGACTGTCGGGATGGCAGACATGCACGGCGGGTCCGTCGAGGACGACGCGTCGCTGGCCGAGCGGATCGTGCGCGGGGCGATCCGGGCCTACCGGCTGCACCCGTTCCACGAGGTCGACGCCGGTACGGTCGCCGAGACCTGCGGCGTGGACCGCACGGTCGTCGACCGGCTCTTCCCGACCTGGGACGGACTGCTCCTGGTGGTCTACGACCGCTGGCTGCAGCTCCGCGGATCCCGCCGGTCGTCGGTGCCGCGGTGCACGCTCGAGCACGTGCGGATGACCCTGGCCGAGGACGTCGCCGACCCCGGTCTCGTCCGGGTGCTCGCGGGCGTCGTGACCCTCGCCGCGTCCGAACGGGACTTCGCCGGCTTCTTCCGCAAGCGCTTCGAGGAGTACGTCGAGGAGCTCACCGTCGGGCTGCAGCGCGACGTCGACGCCGGTCTGGAGACCATCGGCATCCCCGCCCACCAGGCCGCGACCCAGTTGCTCGCGGTCTACGAGGGACTCCAGCTGCAGATGCTCGTCCGGCCGTACCTCGACGTCCTGGTCGAGTACGACCGTGCCGTGCACACGCTCCGGCACGGCTGGCGTGAGCCCGAAGCCGTGGCCTGGGACGTGGACGAGGCGCTCGTCCGCGGCTGACCCACGAGCGGTGCCGCCGTCGACACCCGTCGGCCCGTCGACGACCCGCGTTCGTCGGACCGCGTCAGCGTGCCCGGGCTCGGCCCCGGCGCCAGCCGGCGATCTGCCGCACCGTGACCTTCGACCCGTACTGCGCCACCGAGTGGCGGAACAGGTACTCGGCGAACCAGAGCAGCACCGCGGCCACGGCGAACACCTCGACGATGCAGACGACGGACTCGACGACGGACAGCGATCCGACGGCGTTCCGGACCATGGCGGTGATCGGCGTGAAGGTGGGGAAGTACGTGAAGAACGCCGCCACCGGCGACGACGGCGTCGTCATCACGAAGAACGCCGCGTAGAGCGGGATGATCAGGGCGAAGATCGCGGCGGACTGCAGCGTCGAGGCGTCCTTGATCGAGGGCACCGCAGCGCCGACGGCGACGAAGAGCCCGCAGGCGAGCAGCACCCCGCCGACGAGCAGCAGCGCACCGACGACCATCCGCCACGGGTCCACCGTCAGGCCGCCGAGCCGCGACGCGACGAGGGGCAGTGCGACCAGGGCGACCGCGAGCCCCGGCAGCACGACGACCCCGACCTGCACGAGCCCGACGAGCAACATGGCGAGGACCTTGCCCCGGATCAGGTCACCGGCCGTCACCGCGGTCAGGATCATCTCGGAGATGCGGTTCTCCTTCTCCTCGACGACCACCGTCACCATGCGGGTCGCGAGCAGGATCACGATGCCGAAGAACGCGAGGGCGTAGAGCAGCGGTGGGACGATCGACAGCCAGCCCGGGGCGACGCGGCCGTCGGCGTACGTGGTCAGGTCGGTCGACGGCGGGGCGCGGAGGAGCGCGACGGCCTCGTCGTCACCGACCGAGGCCGCGACGCTGCGTTCCAGCACCCGCTCGGCGAGCGAGGAGTAGCCACCGTTCTCGAACAGTCCGCGGTCGGCGGCATCCAGCCGGATCGCCTGCGCCGACGGCTTCTCCGGGTACTCGACGAAGAGCTCGAGCGTGCCCGCCCGGACGGCCGCGCGGTCGGCGGCCGGGTCGTCGGACGGCGACCCGCCCCACTCGGCCGCGACCCGCGCCGACACCAGGCCCGAGTGGTCGACGTACCGGAACGACGTCTTCGCCGCCGAGGCGCTCGACGAGATCGAGTCGGAGCCGGCCGCCTGTCCGACGCCGACGAGCACCGAGACCAGGACGACGACGATCGGGAGCGCGAGGGTGCCGATCCAGAACGCGGGCTTCTTGACGGCGCGGACGAACTCGAAGCGCACGACCGTCCCGAGCCGGCTCACGCCGCCGCCCCGCTCGCGGTGGTGTGCTGCGTCGACGCCCGGCCGGCCGGGGCCTGGTCGGCCCCGGCGTCGTGGCCGTAGACCTGGACGAAGATCTCGTCGAGCGGGATGCGGCGCATCTCGAACGCGGTCACGTGCACACC
Organism: Curtobacterium sp. 1310; assembly: GCF_017834105.1. Classification (NCBI taxonomy): domain Bacteria; kingdom Bacillati; phylum Actinomycetota; class Actinomycetes; order Micrococcales; family Microbacteriaceae; genus Curtobacterium; species Curtobacterium sp. 1310. The sequence continues at coordinate 11,347 of NZ_JAFICY010000004.1, forward strand.
TGCGCCGACGAGCGCGGCGAGGATGTCCGACCCGTCCACCGCGGCTGCCTCGGTGGGCACCAGGTGGGCGACGTGACCCTCGTGCCGGGCGAGGCGGTACAGGGGAGAACGGGGGATCGTGCCGGTGAGCTGCACCCGGGCGACGGCGCCGCCGAAGGCGTCCTGCACGTCGGGGATGCTGCCGTACGCGGCTGCCCGGCCGTCCTTGAGCAGCAGGATGCGGTCGCAGAGGCGCTCGACCTCGTCCATGTGGTGCGTGACGAGGACCACGGTCGCGCCGTCCGCCTTCCGCTCGTCGACCAGGTCGAGGAGCAGCCGACGGTTGACCGGGTCGAGCCCCTTCGTCGGTTCGTCGAGGATGAGCAGGCGCGGTCGGTCCATGATCGTGATGCCGAGCTGCACCTTCTGCTGCTGCCCGCCGGACAGCTTGTCGACACGGAGCTTCGCGCGGTCGGCGAGCCCGACGCGCTCGAGGTACTCGGTGCTCCACGCCGCGGCCTCGGTGCGGCGGAGGCCCCGCAGCGTGCCGAAGTAGGTCATGACGTCGAGCACGGACTCCTTGCGGTACAGCCCGCGCTCCTCGGGCAGGTACCCGATGCCGCCGGTCGCGGGTCGGTACGGTGCGCCGTCGACGAGCAGGGTGCCGGAGGTCGGCGTCGTGATGCCGAGCAGCGCCCGGATCGTGGTGGTCTTGCCCGATCCGTTGCTGCCGAGCAGCCCGAAGGTCTCGCCGGGGGCCACGTCGAACGACAGCCCGTCGACGACGTCCCGGTCCCCGAAGCGCATGACGAGGTCCCGCACGCTGATGCTCGCGCCGCTCATGCTGCCGACCCTACCGGCGGCCGCCGCGAGTTCCGCCGCCCGTTCCTTCCCATCGCACGTGCGGTGGGAAGCGAGAACGGGCGTACCTGGTCGAACGGTTCGACCCGGTACGCCCGTTCCCACCTGGTACGCCCGGTCCTGCCCGGTGGGCGACGACCGAGGTGACCACACGACGGACGGGAGGCGCGGTGCCTGCCTGCACCGCGCCTCCCGTCCGCCACCGGGTTCCGTCAGGAACGCAACCAGGCGGTCCCCACACCCGACAGTGCGCCGTCTGCCACCGGCGCGGAGGCGAGCAGTAGCTCGCCGGCGGGGAGTGCGTACGGCTCGTCGCCGAACACCGTCACGCTCGTCCAGCCGTTCGGCCGGCGGAACGCGAGCACGTCGTCGCGACCGGTCTCGAGCCACTCGAGGTGCTCCTCGGACTGCAGCTGGCCGCGCAGGCCCAGGGCCTTCCGGTACAGGTTCAGCGTCGAGTCGGGGTCGGCGTCTTCCGCCTCGACCGAGACCTGCGCGAACCACGCCGGCTGCGGCAGGTGCGAGCCGCCGTCGCCGAACCCGAACGACGAACCCTGCCGCGTCCACGGGATCGGCACGCGGCAGCCGTCACGGCCCACGTCCACGCCCGGGTTCCGGAAGAACGCCGGGTCCTGGCGCTCGGCGTCGGGGATGTCGCCGACCTCGTGCAGGCCGAGCTCCTCGCCCTGGTACAGGTAGGCCGAGCCGGGCAGCGCGAGCTCGAGGAGCGTCGCCGCCTGCGCCCGACGGAGTCCGAGCGAACGGTCGAGCGCCGCCTGGTCACCGCCCGCGAGCAACCACGCGGACCCCTGCTTCTGCTCGTCGCCGTTGCGGGCGGGCAGTGCGTAGCGGGTGGCGTGCCGGACGACGTCGTGGTTCGAGAACACCCACGTCGTCGACGAGCCGGACTGCTCGGCGAGCCCGAGGTTGAACTCGATGATCGTGCGGAACTGCTGTGCGTCGAAGTCCGCCTCGAGCAGGTCGAAGTTGAACGCCTGCCCGAGTCCCTCGGCGCTGGCGTACCGGGCACGGCGGTCGGCTGCGACCCACGCCTCGGCGACCGCGGTGCGGGCCGGGGTGTACTCGTCGAACACCGTGCGCCACTCGGCGTAGATCTCGTGCACGTCGTCGCGGTCCCACAGGATGTGCGAGCCGTCCTTCGGGGCGGCGAGCACCTCGGCCCACCTGGGCAGCTCGCCCGCGGGCAGGTCCTTCGCCAGGCCGTGCGCGACGTCGATGCGGAAGCCGTCGACCCCGCGGTCCGACCAGAAGCGCAGCGTGTGCAGGAAGTCGTCGCGCACCTCGCGGTTCGCCCAGTTCAGGTCGGGCTGCTCCGTCGCGAAGTTGTGCAGGTACCACTGGCCGTCGCCCACGGCGGTCCAGGCCGGGCCGCCGAAGATCGACACCCAGTCGGCCGGCGCCTCGGACCCGTCGGGGCCGGTGCCGTCACGGAAGACGTAGCGGTCCCGGGCCGGGCTGCCCTTCGGCGACGCCAGTGCCTCGCGGAACCACGCGTGCCGGTCGCTCGTGTGGTTCGGCACGATGTCGACGATCACGCGGATGCCGGCGCCGTGCATAGCCTCGACCATGTCGTCGAAGTCGGCGAGGGTGCCCAGACGCGGGTCGACGTCGCGGTAGTCGTCGACGTCGTAGCCGCCGTCGGCCAGCGCCGACGGGTAGAACGGGCTGAGCCAGACGGCCTCGATGCCGAGGGAGGACAGGTACGGCACCCGCGAGGTCACCCCGCGGAGGTCGCCGATGCCGTCGCCGTCCGCGTCGGCGAACGAGCGGGGGTACACCTGGTAGACGCTCGCCTGGCGCCACCAGGTCTCGGCGTCGGTGGCGGCTGCGGGCTGGACGAGCGTGTCGGTCACGTCGGGCCTTTCGTTGTTCGTGCGGGTGGTGGTCGTGGTCGTTGCGGCTGCGTTCGTGTCCGCGGTCGCGGTCGCGGACGGCGACGTCGGCGTCACTTGATCGCGCCCTGGGTCACGCCGGCCATCACCCATCGCTGGGTGACGAGGTAGACGATGATCGCCGGGGCCATCGCCATCAGGTACGAGGCGAACGACACGTTGTAGTTGTTGCTGAACTGCGTCTGGAACATCTGCTGCAGCACCGGCAGGGTCTGCAGCGCCGGGTCCGAGGTGATCAGCGACGGCATCACGAAGTCGTTCCAGGACGCCAGGAACGCGAAGATGCCGACGGTGGCGCTCATCGGCGCGAGGAGCGGGAACACCAGTCGCCAGAACACCTGCCCCGTGCTCGCACCGTCGATGCGGGCACTCTCCTCCAGCTCGGCCGGGATCGAGCGCAGGAACGCGGTGAAGAGCAGCACGCTGAACGACAGCTGGAACATGACGTGCAGGATCGCGACGCCGAACGGGTTGTCCAGCCCGGCGAGGCCCGTGAGCTTCACCTGCGACAGCGCGAGCACCGGGAACGGCAGGAACATCGCGGCGAGCAGGTAGAAGAACGACCAGCGGAAGAAGCGGCGCTCCCAGTTCCGGGCGATGGCGTACGCCGTGAACGACGCGAGCAGGATCGTCCCGACGACGGTGATCGCCGCGATGAGCACCGAGACGCCGAACGCCCGCGGGAAGTCCGTGAGCTCCCAGGCCTGCACGAAGCCGTCGACGCTGAACGGCGCCGGCAGCGAGAACGCGTTGCCGTCCACGGCCTGCGTCGTGGTCTTGAACGCCATCGTCACGGTGACGTAGAGCGGGACGAGGACGGACAGGGTGCACAGCGCGAGGACGATCGTGACCGGCCAGTTGAACCGTTCACCGCGGCGTCCGGCGGTGCGGTCGGCATCGACCGACCGGATGCTGCCGGTCGCCGTCGTGCCCGGGCGGAGGGGTGCTTGCATGGTCATCAGAGCGCTGCCTTCCCGCGGGTCGCCCGCAGCTGGATGACGGCGATGACGACGGCGATCACGAAGAAGATCGTCGCGTTCGCCATCTGGTACGCGTAGTCGCCGCCGCTGAAGCCCTTGAAGATCGACATCGCGACCGTCGTGGTCGAGGTGCCCGGGCCGCCGTCGGTCAGGCCGACGACGATGTCGTACGAGTTCAGGAAGTTCTTGAACCCGATCACGAGGTTGATGAGGATGTAGCCCGCCGTCAGGGGTGCGGTGATCGAGACCAGCTGCCGCCAGGCGCTGGCACCGTCGAGCGCCGCGGCCTCGTACACCTCGCCGGGGATCGACAGGACGCCGGCGATGTAGATGAGGAGCGTCGACGGGATCGCCTGCCAGGCGGTCACGACGACGATCGCGACCCACGCCAGGTCGGGGTTCGCCAGGATGCTCTGCTCGAGCGGGGCGATGCCGAGCGTGGTCGCGAGCGCCGGCAGGCTGTTCGCGAAGAGGAACGAGAACACGTAGGCGATGACGATGCCGGAGATCACCATCGGCAGGACGAAGACGCCGCGGAGCGCGATCTTGCCGCGGATCTTCGACGTCAGCGCGATCGCGAGCAGGAACGCCACGGCGTTCACCAGGAGCACGGTGACGAGCGAGAACCCGATGGTGAACAGGTACGCCTGCAGGATCGCGGGGTCGGAGAACACCGCGACGTAGTTCGTCAGGCCGGTGAACCGGAACTCGCCGAAGCCGACGGAGTTCGTGAAGCTCAGCACGATGCCCATCGCTGCGGGGAGCGTGATGGCGAGGGTGAAGAGCACGAGCGTGGGGACGAGGAACAGGAGGAAGAGCGGATCGACGCGCTTGGCGCGTCCGCGGACGCCGGCCTGGAGGCGCGGTGCGGCTCCGCCCCGGCGGCGGCGGTCCGCCGTCGTGATCGATTCGGTGGTCGTGGTGGCCAAGGTCGTCTCCTTACGCGGCCGACCGGAGCGCGAGCCGCGCCCAGTCGCCGTCGAGGGTGCGGAGTTGCGGGTCGGGCGCACCGCCGAAGGCGATGGACTGCAGGTAGTTCGCCACCGGGATCTCGGCGGGGATGAGCTGCGAGGCGCCGAGGTAGAACGCGGCCTGGTCGTACGAGTCCTGCATGCCGCGGAGCGCGGGGTTCGAGACCGGAGGAGAGTCCTTCCGCACGCCGAAGCCGTTGTTGTCGGCGTTGTACCGGTCGCTGATCTCCGGGCTCATCAGGAAGGACAGGAACTCGCGGGCGGCCTCCTGCTTCCGTGAGGCCTCGGGGATCCAGAGCCCGAGGTCGACGTTGACGCGCACCTTGTTGTCGGCGGGGTCGTCGGTCGCCGGGAACGGGAAGGTGCCGAGGTCCATGTCGGGGTTCGTCTTCGCGATCTCGCCGAGCGCCCAGGGGCCCTGCAGGTACATCGCCGCCTTCCCCTGCGCGAACGCGAGGTTGCCGTCGCCGTAGCCCCGGCTGGCGGCGCCCTGCTGGTGCCACTGCAGCAGGTCCACCATGCGACCGACGGGAGCGGCGAAGTCCTTCTCGAACGACACCGCCGACCCCCTGCCGACCGAGGTGCCCTCGCGGTCGAGCGCCGCGAAGGTCGACGGCACGTCGAGCATGCCGCCCACCGAGTAGTCGAACATGCCCTGGGCGATCGTCCAGTTGTCCTTGTACGTGCCGTACATCGGGGTGATCCCGGCCTTCACGAGACGCTCGCACACGTCGGTGAACGCGCTCCAGGTCGTCGGCACCTCGAGACCCTGCTGCGCGAACAGCTGCTTGTCGTAGATCACCGACGCGGCGGTCACCGAGTAGGGCAGGACGCTCGTCCGGCCCGGGTAGTCGGCGGTCTGGCGCATCAGGGGCCAGAGGTCGGGGTTGATCGTGTCCTTCTCGGGCAGGTCGGACAGGTCGGTCAGGGCCCCGTGCTCGACGAACGACACCATCGCGTAGTTGTAGTTCAGGCACCCGAGGTCCGGCGGTCGGTTCCGGACGAAGTTCGCGGACATGTTCGACGTCGAGTCGCGGACCACGCGGATCGTCGACTGGCTGTCGTGGAACTTCGCGATGACGTCGTCGAAGTACCCGATGACCTCGGGCTTCGACACGTAGAAGGTGATCGTCTCGGGTCGGCTGCTCGATCCTCCGAGCGGGGCGCACCCGGCGAGTGCCAGGCCCGCGCCGATGCCGCCCGCACCGAGCAGGAACCCGCGGCGGGTGACCCCGGCCGTGCTCCTGGTGGTGGCGTGTGCTTGCACGTCGTCTCCGTCCGTCCGGACCCGGCGTCCCTGCCGTTCCGACTCGCGTGCCGGCGTCGGTGTCGGCTCGCGCGACTAAATGTACTCAGAAAATCTAATCGCGCAAGCAAGTCGCGTCGCGGTAGGGTCGGCGCATGCCACAACGCCGTGTGACCCCCCGCGCGACCAGCGCCGAGACGGTCCTGGCGTACGCCCTCGAGCCGTCGTCCGGTGCCTTCACGGCGACCGAGGCGATCGACGCCACGGGGCTGACCCGCTCGACCGTCCTCGCCGCGTGCGCGGAGCTCGTCCGGCTCGGCTGGCTCCGCGACCTCGACGACGCCCGCACGGCAGGCGAGTACCGGAAGGGCCGGCCCGCCCGGCGCTGGGAACTCGTCGCGGACGCCGGGGTCGTCGTCGGCGTCGACGCGGGGCAGCACCGCGTCACCGCGCTCGTCGCCGACCTGCGGGGCACCGTCCTCGCCCGCACCGAGGGGGCGCTCGGCGAGTCCGGGCTCGAGGTGCCCGTCCGGCTCAGTGTGACGACCGACACCGTCGCGGCGGCACTCACCGCGGCCGGCGTGGACGCCGCCCGCGTGCTCGTGACGGTCGTCGGCATCCCGGCTCCGGTCGACGCGCTCGGTGCGTCACCCCGCGACGGCGGCTTCTGGGACAGCATGAACCCGGGCTTCTCGGACGTCGTGCCCCACGGTGTCGTCGTGGTCGAGAACGACGCGAACGCCGCCGCGCTGGCCGAACGGCCCTCCTCGGGGGACGCCTCGTTCGCGGCGCTGCTCTCGGGCGAGCGGTTCGGCGCCGGCCTGGTCGTCGACGGCGTGCTGCTCCGCGGTGCCCGGGGCGGTGCCGGTGAGCTCCGGGTGCTCGACCTGGTCGACGGGGTGGCCTCGTCGAACGGCATCGGACGCACCGCCCGCGAGCTCGTCCGCGCGGCGCGGGCCGACGGGCGCATCGGTCCGGCCTCCCTGCTCGGCGGCGTCGAGGAGCCGGGCGCCGAGGCGGTGTTCGCCGCCGCCGCCCTGCTCGACCCGGTGGCGCTCGAGGTCGTCGACCGCCTGGGGGACCGCCTCGCCCGGGTCTGCGTCCTGCTCGCGAGCCTGCTCGACATCGACCGCGTGGTCGTCGCCGGAGCGATCGCCGACGCCGCCGCTCCCGTGATCGAGCGGGCGCGCGAGCACCTGGCTGCCTGGGAGTACGACCCGACGCCCGAGGTCGTGCCGTCGCGGCTCGGCGGCGACGTCGTGGTCCTCGGCGCCGTCGCGCGTGCGCTCGACCTCGTGCACGCCGACCCGCTGGCCTTCCCGCTGCCCGCCGAGACCCCCGCCGTCGCGACCTGACCGCCGATCCGCTGCCACCGAGCCCTTCCCGACCGGACGTACGAGTCGTACGATCGGTACATGTACAACCTGCCCGCGAGTGAAGCACGCCAGCGATGGTCCGACCTCATCGACCATGCGCACCGCGAACCGGTCGCCATCACGGTCCGCGGCCGCGAGCAGGTCGTCGTGCTCGAGGCGGAACTGGCTCGCCGGGCACTGCAGGCGCTCGAGGACGCGATGGACCGGGCCGCTGTCGATCGCGCTCGGCGGGAACTCGCGGAGGACCCGGAGACGCTGCCCCTCGAGCAGGTCGCCCGCGAGCTGGGCATCACGCTTGGGTGAAGCCTCGCCCGTCGAGTACCGGGTCGAGCTGACCAAGCGTGCCGCGAAGGCGCTGACGAAGCTCGACCGGGTCGTGCAGCGGCGGTTGCTCGCCGCCCTGGTCCTGCTCCGCACGACGCCGCGTCCGCCAGGGTCGACCGCGCTGGTCGGCCGGCCGGGCGAGTTCCGGGTCCGTGTGGGCGACCACCGGATCGTCTACGAGATCGTCGACGATCGTCTGGTGGTCCTCGTGCTGGTCATCGGCCACCGCCGTGACGTGTACCGCTGAACCCGACCGACCGACCGACCGACCGCCGACCCCCCTGGGCCGATCAGTGACACCGCGGCTCGGTCCGCGGCAGACTGAGCCCGTGACGATCCGACCCGTCCTCGTTCCCACGGTCCTCGGTTTGCTCGCGGTGTTGTGCACCGGGTGCGTCGCCGTCGGTCCGGAGGAGGGTGTCCTCACCCTGACGGGCAGCGACGCGGCCCCGCTCCCGGTGTGCAACGGCGCAGCACCCGTCTCGGTCTCCGCCCTGGCGTCCGACGACCCGCCAGCGTGCGAGCCGACCGGTCAGGTGCTCGTCTTCCCCGACGGAGGCCAGCTGCAGTTGCCGGGGGGATCGCTCGGCACCGGTTCGCAGGCTGCCGCGTCGGGCGTCCGGTACGCGTACAGCGGTGTCGGGCGGTTCGGCGTCGTCGCGGCGCAGGCCGGTCCTGGTTGCGTCGATGTCCAGGAGTGGGGGACCCCGGACGCGTTGCGTCGGGTCCACGACGCCTTCGGCTCGCGCTGGATGTGCGACTGACCGGGCGCGGGCCGCGAGCGCCCGGCGGCCGCTCGCGGCCCCTCAGCGGGGGAGCGCCGCCAGGACCTCGGCGGCACGGGCGGCCTGCTCGGCGCTGACGTCGAGGTGCGTCACGAGCCGGACGTGCCTCGGGCCGAGCTGCATCACCCGCACGTCCCGCTCGGCGGCCGCGGCCACGAAGGCTGCCGGATCGGTCACCTCGGCGAAGACGATGTTCGTGTCGACGGTCGCGGGGTCGAGGTCGAGCGCGGACGCGAGCACCCGGGCGTTGGTGTGGTCCTCGGCGAGCCGGTCGACGTGGTGCCGGAGCGCGTACCGGCCCGCCGCGGCCAGGAAGCCCGTCTGCCGCATGCCCCCGCCGTAGCGCTTCCGCCAGGTGCGGGCCGCGGCGACGTGCTCCCGGGAGCCGACGAGCACCGAGCCGACCGGCGCGCCGAGCCCCTTCGACAGGCAGACCGACACGGTGTCGAACCCCGCGGCGAGGTCGCGCAGCGCGATCCCCGACGCGACGTGGGCGTTCCACAACCGGGCACCGTCGAGGTGCACCGCGATGCCGTGCTCCCGCGCGAACGCCTGCACGGCGTGGACCTCGTCGACGGGCTGCACCGTCCCGCCACCGAAGTTGTGCGTGTTCTCGATCGCGATCGCCGTCGTGGACACGCTGTAGGCGCCGGCGTTCGGCTCAGCCACCTCCGCGACCGCCGCCGCGACGAGGCGTCCGCGTTCCGAGGGCCACGTGCGCGTCGTGATGCCGGAGAACACCGCCGCGGCACCGAGTTCGGCGCGGACGACGTGGGCACGGACGTCCGCCAGGAGTTCCTCGCCCGGCGCGACGTGCAGCCGCAGCCCGAGCTGGTTCGCCATCGAGCCGGTCGGGGTGAAGAGCCCGGCTTCGTGGCCGAGCAGGTCGGCGACCTCGCGCTCGAGGGCGTTCGTCTCCGGGTCCTCGCCGAAGACGTCGTCACCGACCTCGGCGTCGGCCATCGCCCGGCGCATCGCGGGCGTCGGGCGGGTCACGGTGTCGGAGCGCAGGTCGATCGGAGCGTCGGTCACCGGGCAACGCTAACCCGCCGTCCGGTCCGTCGATCACCAGGCAACACCGACCCGCCGTCCAGTCCGTCGATCACCGGCGTCGCTAGCGTGAGGCCCATGCAGCCGCCAGCAGCCGGGACCCTCCGCATCCTCCACCTGTCCGACACGCACCTGACCGGTGACGGTGCCCTGCACCAGGGATCGGTCGACACGACGGCGGCGTTGGACGCGGTGCTCGCGCACGTCGACGGGGTCCCGGGCGTCGGCCTGGTCGTGGTCTCGGGGGACGTGTCCGAGGACGGGAGTCCTGCGTCCTACCGCACGGCTCGCGAGCGGATCGGCGCATGGGCGCAGCGGCACGGCGCCGCACTCGTCCTGGTCCCCGGCAACCACGACCTCCGCGAGGGCTTCCGCCAGGTCCTCGCGAACGGCCACGTCCTCGGCGAGGGCGGCACGCCGCTCGCGCACACGATGGAGTACGTCCCGCCGTCCGTGCCGGTCTCCGGGCAGTCGGTCGTCGCCGGCTTCCGCGTGGTGACGGTCGACACGAGCGTCCCCGGTGCCGGCTACGGCGCGCTCAGCGACGCCGCGCTCGAGCGACTCCGCACGGCGCTCACCGGCGAGCCCGTCCCGCACGGCACGGTCGTCGTGCTCCACCACCCGCCGGTGCCCTCGCCGACCTTGCTGCACGAGGCCCTCCGCCTGCAGGACCCCGAGGACCTCGCCGAGCTCCTCGACGGCTCGGACGTCCGGGTGGTGCTCGGCGGGCACCAGCACCACCACAGCGCCGGGTCGCTCGCCGGCGTCCCGGTGCTCGTCGCGCCCGGGGTCGCGAACGACACGGACGTCGTCGGACCGTACGCCGAGGAGTCCGCCCACGTCGCCCACGGCGCACTGGTCGTCGACGTCGCCACCGACGGCTCCGTCTGGTCGACACCGGTCCGCGTCCCCGACCCGGACCGCGACGTGCTCGCCTTCGCGCTCGACGCCGAGACGGTGGCACGGATCGCGGAGCAGGCGGGGCCCGCCGCGCGCTGACGGCGCCCGGTACCCCTCGCTCACGGACACCGTTCCGGCGTCGCGAGTACACCGGAGCCATGCCCACGGAAGGAGTCCCCCATGCGCATCGGTAGTGCAGTGCAGTACGACCGGTACGGCGGGTTCGACGTCGTCGACCTCGTCCCGCAGGAACGTCCCGAGCCCGGACCCGGCGACGTCGTCGTCGAGGTCGTCGCCGCCGGCCTGAACCACGTCGAGCGGTTCCTCCGCGAGGGGAAGCTGCGCGACCACATCGACCTCGAGTTCCCTGCCCACCAGGGCGTCGACTTCGCCGGCATCGTCCGGGCCCGCGGCGCCGAGGTCCGTGACCTCAAGGTCGGCGACGAGGTGATGGGCCACGCGCCCGAGGGCGGTGCCCACGCCACGTGGATCCGCGTGCCCCGCGGTGCGGTCGTGAAGAAGCCCGAGCACGTCGGGTGGGAGGTCGCCGGCGGCCTCTACCTGGCCGGCGCCACCGCCGCGACGATCGTCCGCGGACTCCGTCTCGGGCCCGACGACACCGTCGTGATCTCCGCCGCTGCCGGCGGTGTCGGGCACATCGAGTGCCAGCTGGCGCACGATGCCGGCGCGACCGTCATCGCCCTCGGCAGCCCGCGGAACCACGACTACCTGCGGCAGATCGGTACGCTGCCGGTCGCGTACGGCGAAGGCGAGGAGGACCGCATCCGGCAGATGGCGGCCGGCCGGCCGATCACCGCGTTCATCGACAACCACGGCGGTGGCGGTGCAGCGGACCTCGCATCGCGGCTCGGCGTGCCGTCGGAGCGGCTGGTGACCTCCGAGCACCGCCGCGACGTCGAGATCCGGTTCCTGCGGGCACCGGCCGACGACGAGGAGGCCCGTGACCTGCTCACCCTGCTCGGCAAGGCCGTGCAGGACCGCCGCGTGCAGGTGCTCATCTCGGGCTTCTACCCGTTCGAGTACATCGTCGACGCCTACGAGGACCTGGCCGAGATGCGCTCCCGCGGCAAGGTCGTGATCGGCATGCAGACGGTGGAGACCGGTGCGCGACTCGACTGGTACCGCTCGGAGAAGGCGCGTGACCTGCGCGACCGCTACGCCGATGCACGAGGCGCGGACACCGAGACGATGGCCGGCGGGTCGGCGAGCCCGGAGGCCTGAACCACACGCGCGAGGATCGGGCCCGGTCTCCGGCAGGAGGCCGGGCCCGATGCGTGCGCGGGAGAGCGTGCGTCGGCTAGCTGAGGACGTCCTTCGTCGCGAACCGTCCGTACGCCAGCGCACCGAACACGGCCACCCAGCCGAGCTGCAGCAGCGCGTTCGCCCCGAAGGAGTCGAACGCGATCGGGTCGCGGAGCAGGTCGCCGAAGCCGAGCCACAGGTGCGAGAACAGGAACGGGTGCAGCCGGTCGAGCTGCGGGAGCTGGTCGAGCACCTGCGACACCCCGGCGAGCACGACCGTCGCGGCCATCGCCCCGACCGGCACCGTCGTCAGCGTCGAGGCGAAGAGCCCGATCGCGGCCAGCCCCAGCATCGAGAGGGCCACGTACAGCGCGAGGAGCAGTGCGCGGCCGGCGTACGACCAGCCGCCGACCTGCGTCCCCGACAGCAGGGTCACCGGGCCGATCGGGAAGAGCAGTGCGCCGATCGCCGCGCCGACGAGCACGACGAGGAGCGTCGCGGCCAGGCAGAACGCGACCGTGGCGGCGTACTTGACCAGGATGAACCGCAGGCGGCCGGTCGGGGCCACCAGCAGGTAGCGGATCGTGCCGTGCGACGCCTCGCCCGCGACCGTGTCCCCCGACACGACCCCCACGGTCAGGGGCAGGAACAGCGGGATCGACACGGTGAGCGCGGTGAACGCGACGAAGAGGCCGTTGTTCGTGATGTCCCCGAGGAACGCGGGACCACCGGAGTCACCGTCGGTGGTCAGGCGCACCGCGATCGCGATGAGCACCGGGACCAGGGCGAGGGCACCGAGCATCGCCCAGGTCCGGCGGCGCCGGAACAGCAGCGCGAGCTCCGACCCGAGCAGGGCGAAGGGGCGGACGGGACGGCGGACGGGCTCAGGCTGCGACATCGAACCCCTCTCCGGTGAGCGCGACGAACAGGTCCTCGAGGGTGCCGCCGCCCACCGCGACGCCCCGGACCCGGACGTCGGCACGGACGAGGTCGGCCGTGACGGTCTCGGGCAGGACGTCGTCGGGCAGGTCGGCGACCAGGACGTCCGCACCGGTGTCCCGACGCGGGGAGAGCCCCAACCGCACGAGCACCGCCGAGGCCTCGCCCACGTCGGGGGTCCGGACGGTCAGGGTCCGTCCGCCCGTCGCCCGGAGCTCGTCGAGGGACCCCTGCGCCACGAGGCGCCCGCTCCGCATCACCGCGGCGTGCGTGCAGACCTGCTCGATCTCGGCGAGCAGGTGGCTCGACACGAAGACCGTGGTGCCGTCGTCGGCCAGCGAGCGGATGAGGTTGCGGACCTCGCGGGTCCCCTGCGGGTCGAGGCCGTTCGTCGGCTCGTCGAGCACGAGGAGGTCACGCGGCGCGAGCAGTGCGCCCGCCAGGCCGAGGCGTTGCTTCATGCCGAGCGAGTAGGCGTGTGCCTTCTTGTCGGCGGCGTGGCCGAGCCCGACGCGGTCGAGCGCCGTCGCGACACGGTCGTGGCGGGTGCGCGGGTCGGAGGTCGGGTCCGCCGCGTCGAACCGCTGCAGGTTCGCCCGACCGGACAGGTACGGGTAGGCGGCCGGACCCTCGACCAGCGCGCCGACGCGGGGGAGGACCTCCTGCAACGCGCCCGGTACCGCACGACCGAGCACCTCGATCGTGCCGCTCGTCGCCGCCGACAGGCCGAGGAGCATCCGGATGGTGGTGGTCTTGCCGGAGCCGTTGGGTCCGAGGAACCCGAAGACCGATCCGCGCGGGACGGCCAGGTCGATGCCGTCCACGGCGCGCTGCCGGCGGAACACCTTGACGAGCGACTGCGTCCGGATCGCGAGGTCGGGAACGGACCGGCCGGGCTCCGTCGCTGCCCGGTCCGGCTGCGGGGCTGTCGTCACTTGGCGGCGGTGACCAGCGCGGACACCGGGACGGCGCCGGCGAACACCCGGCCGTCGTCCGCCAGGTAGACCGACACGAGCGACGTCTGCAGTGCGCGGCCGCCGTCGACGGGCTTCGTCACCTGGTCGAGGAGCGCCGAGGCGTCGGAGTCCCGACCCGGTCCGGCGGTGTCGCCGGCGGGCAGCTCCACGACGCTGTCCCACCCGGAGCCGGTCACCGTCGGTCCGACGCCGCTCCGGTCGTCGCCGTGCGCCCGACCGCCCTGCCCGTGCCGGTGGGCGTCCGAGAGGTCCTTCGTCGTGACCTCGGCGCCGGACGGCGGGGTGAAGTCGAACAGTCGAGCGTCGGGCGCGCCGTAGTCGAGGCTCGTGAACCCGACCTGGAACGCCGGGTCCTGCTGCCCGGCTGCGGTCACGGTGACGCGCAGGGGCAGCCCGGTCTGCTGGTCGACGGCGAGCCGGACCGAACCGACCAGGGTGTCGTCGGACCTCGGCGTCAGGGTGACCTGCCATGCGTCGTGTCCGGCGACGCGGACCGTCGTCGGGTCGGACACCCGGGTGCTCGGGGTGATCGCGTCGACCGCACGCTCGGCCGCCTGCGCCGGCGTGGTCGCGCCGGCGGTGGGGGCGTCGGCGTCCGCGGGGAGCGTCAGGTGCACCGCAGTGCGCTCCTTCGAGTCCCAGGTCCACACGTCGGACCCGTTCCGGACCACGTCCTGTTCCGCGAGCTGCTGGGTCAGCTGGAAGCGCTGTTCGTCCTCGCCACCGACGTACACCCGCGCGGTGTGCGCGGCGGTGAGCAGTCCGAGCACGTCGGACGCGTCGCCCTCGAGCGAGGAGCCGCCGCTGCCCGAGGGGAGCTCCGGCAGCCCGAGGTCGCTCGTCTGCGCGAGCGTGCCGGAGTACTGGGCGTCCCGGGACCCCGCGATGCTCGCGAGGACCTCGGCCGCGGTGGGGTCCGAGCCCGCCACCGGTTCGGCAGCGGCGTTCGCGATCACCGGCGCGGCGATGACGCCGGCGACGACGACCGGCGCGATCGCGGCGGGCAGCCAGGCTGACTTCTGCATCGTGTCCCCTTCGGTGGAGCGGTGGGTCGCGAGCACCGTACGTCGGGCTGCCGACAGTCGGCTGGGCGTCCGCGGCTGTCGTCCCGGTGCCCGGCACTCGTAGGATCGGTCCGCCCGGCGACGGGACGACACGGCGGCGAAGGAGACGGCATGCGCGCGGTCCTCGGACTGGACATCGGTACCTCGAGCACGAAGGCGCTGCTGGCCGGGTTCGACGGCAGGGTGCTCGCCGAGGGCTGCCGGGAGCACAGCGTCGACCGCCCCGTCGAGGGGCGGGTCGAGATGGACGGCGACGCCTGGTGGGCCGAGTTCGTGGACCTGACGACCGAGCTGCTCGCGCGGGTCCCGCACGCGCGGGTCGAGGCGGTCGGGGTCAGCGGCATCGGTCCGTGCGTCCTGCTGTCGGACCAGGACGGACGGCCGCTGCGGCCCGCGATCCTCTACGGGGTCGACACCCGCACGGCGGACATGCTCGACGAGGTCGCGGCGGAGCTCGGCGGTGACGACGCCGTCCGTGCCCGGTGCGGCAGCGGGCTCAGCACACAGGCCGCCGGGGTGAAGCTCGCGTGGCTCGCCCGGAACGAACCCGACACGTGGCGTCGTGCCGGACGGTTCACGATGCCCTCGTCGCGGATCGTCGAGCAGCTCACCGGCGAGTACGTCCTCGACCACCACTCGGCCAGCCAGACGACCCCGCTGTACGACGTCCACGCCGAGCGCTGGATCGACGACTGGTGCGCGCGGCTCGCGCCCGGTCTGCGGATGCCGCGGCTGCTCTGGCCCGGCGAGCGGGCCGGTGACGTGACGGCCGCCGCGGCCGCAGCCACGGGCCTCCCGGCCGGGATCCCGGTGATCGCGGGGACCATCGACGCGTGGGCCGAGGGGGTCAGCTCCGGCGTCCCCGCGCCGGGGCGGGTGTTCCTGCAGTACGGCTCGACGATGTTCCTCATCGCGCCCACCGACCGACCGACGTCGGTCCCGGGTCTGTGGACCACGGTCGGGACCCGCCCTGGGCAGCCCTGCGTCGCGGGGGGCACCGCGACCTCCGGCGCCGTCACCGACTGGCTCCGGCGGCTCGTCGACGGCGACCGCGCAGCACTCCTCGCCGAGGCGCGGGCCGCCGGTCCGGGCGCCGGGGGACTGCTCGTCCTGCCCTACTTCGCCGGGGAGCGGACCCCGATCGCGGACCCGGACGCCCGCGGAGTGGTCGCCGGGCTGACGGTCCGGCACACGCGTGGTGACCTCTACCGCGCGACGCTCGAGGGGACGGCCTACGCGGTCCGCCACAACCTCGAGGTGCTGGGCGGGGCCGGCATCGACGTGCACGAACTCGTCGGCGCCGGCGGCGGGGTGCTCGGACGACTGTGGCCGGAGATCGTGTCGGACGTCACGGGGCTCCCGCAGACCATCCCGTCCGTCACCACGGGGGCGTGCTTCGGCACGGCGTACCTGGCCGCGCTGCTCGTCGACGGCGCGGACCGCGTCGACATCCGCGCCTGGAACCCGCCGGCGGTCGTCATCGAACCGGATCCGGTGGCCTCCGAGCGGTACGACCTCGGGTACCGGGACTACCGGGAGCTCTACGAGGCGACCGTGCCGGTCGTGCACCGGTTGGCGCGCCGCCAGCGCGACGACGGGACCGCCACCGCACCAGCCGGTCCGGCGGGTGCGCTGGCGGTCCCGAGGGGGCGACCGGCGTCAGGTCACGCGGTGGCGGTGACCCCGGCGTCGGTGCCGGCTGCGCCTCCGGCGTCGGTGCCGGCTGCGCCTCCGGCGTCGGTGCCGACGGGCGCGGAGCCGTCGTAGCCGCAGATCGCGGCGACCTTCTCCGCGCTCGCGCTCGACGGGTCGAACGTGTACCCGAGCCACTCCTTCGCCATCCGCCGGGCGACCTCGATGCCGACGACCCGCTGGCCCATGCAGAGCACCTGGGCGTCGTTCGACAGCACCGACCGCTCGACGCTGAACGAGTCGTGCGCCGTGACGGCCCGGATGCCGGGGACCTTGTTCGCGCTGATCGCGACGCCGAGCCCGGTGCCGCAGACCAGGATCGCCCGGTCGGCCTCGCCGTCCGCGATCATCCGGGCGGCGTCGACGGCGACGTGCGGGTACGCCGTGTGGCCGTCCGCGTCCACGCCCACGTCGACCACGCTGGCCACGCGGTCGTCGGCCTCGAGGTCCCGCTTGATGACCTCCTTGTAGTCGAAGCCCGCGTCGTCCGAGCCCACCAACAGTCGTAGCGTCATGCGTCCACTCCTTCGCGTCGTGCGCGGTCGGCGAGCACCTCGCCGATCCGTGTGAGGACCATCCCCATCGAGGTGGCGCCCGCATCGGGCGTCCCCACGCTCTTCTCGGCCAGGGGTCGGGCCCGCCCGACCTTCGGCCGCAGGTCCGCCGTGGCCTCCGCCTGCTCGACGGCGACCCGCGCTGCCGTCCGCCAGGCCGCCGGCAGGTCGGCGCCGTCGTCGACCGAGGACCGCAGCTGGTCGACGAAGGGCAGCAGTGCATCGAGCAGCGTCTTGTCGCCGCGGGCCGCGCCGCCCAGGTGGACGATCGAGTCCGCGAACGCCTGCGCGGCAGCCACGACGTCGGCCGGACCGTACGTCTCCCGGTCGTCGCCGAGGGCACGACCGAAGGCCTCGAGGGCCGCGCCCCAGAGCACACCGGACGTCCCGCCGGCGGACGCCGCCCAGGCGTCACCCGCCCGACCGAGCACGAAGGCGACACCCGCGGCCGGGTCGGTCTGCTCGACGGACCGGCGAGCCGCCGAGACACCCTTGACCATGCCGCGCCCGTGGTCGCCGTCGCCGGCGACCGCGTCGATGCGCCCGAGGGTCTCCTCGTGCTCGCGGAGCAGCGCGTCCATCGCCACCACGGCTGTGCGGGCGGTCTCGGCTGCCCGCCGGGAGGCCTCGGTCGCGTCCGGCACGACGGTCGCCTCCGCCTCGGCCTCGGCCACCGCGTCGGCCGGCACGAGCGCCGCGACCGGAGCGGCGACCTTGCGGTACGCCGGCGTGTAGGCGTCCGCGCGCCAGTACTGTTCGAGCTCGTCGTCGAGGAACTGCAGCGTGAGCGAGCAGCCGCCCATGTCGAGGCTGGTGACGAGCTCGCCGACCTCGGGCTCGACGACCTCGAGCCCGGCGTCCTCGAGGAGCGGCAGCACGCGGCCCCAGAGCAGGAAGAGCTCCTCGTACTTGGTGTCGCCCAGGCCGTTGAGGATCGGTGCGACCCGCGGCCCGGCGCCCTCGGGGCGTTCTGCGACCAGCCGCTCGACGAGCAGTGCGGCGAGCTCCCGCGCGGGCAGCACCGGGACGTCCCGGATGCCCGGCTCACCGTGGATGCCGAGGCCGAGGCCGAGGTGTCCGTCCGGGACGGAGAAGAGCGGTTCGGTGGCGCCGGGCATGGTGCAGCCCGAGAACGCGACTCCGATCGTCCTGGTGGCGGCGTTCGCCGCGGTGCCGACGCGCTCCACCTCGTCCAGGTCGAGTCCCGCCGCCGCGGCGGCACCCATCGCCTTGAACACCGAGAAGTCGCCGGCGATGCCCCGCCGCTGCGCGACCTCGTCGGCGCTCGCGACGTCGTCGGTGACCACGACGATGCGCGTGTCGATGCCCTCGGCGCGCAGGCGCTCGGCGGCGAGGCCGAAGTTCATCGTGTCACCGGCGTAGTTGCCGAACGACAGCACGACGCCGCGGCCCTGGTCGGCGGCCTTGGCCACCGAGTACACCTGGGCCGCGGACGGCGAGGTGAAGACGTTGCCGACGACGGCGCCGGTGGCGAAGCCGGGGCCGACGACGCCGCAGAACGCGGGGTAGTGCCCGGATCCGCCGCCGACCACGACGGCGACCTGCCGGTCGGCGCCCTCGGTCGGGAGGGCGACCACCCCGCCGTGCACGCCGCGTACCCGGTCGGCGTACAGGGCGAGCCAGCCGGCCAGCTGGTCGTCGGCGAAGTCCTCGGGGTCGTCGTGGATCGTGGTCATGGCGTGCGTTCCTGTCGTGCGGTGGACCGGGGTCCGGTGGATGGGGTCAGGATCGGGTCGGACGACCGGGTGCGTCGGTCGGGTCGGAGGGGACGGGTCGGGGACCGGGCGGCGGCGGGACGGCCACCGCCGCCCGGGATCGGCTCGGCGGGCCTCAGCGGGTGCCGCGGTGCGGGCGTCCCTGGGGCACGTCGAGGAAGTGGATCATCACGAAGGCGCAGGCGTAGAGGCCGACGAAGGTCCAGGTCACCGCCTGGCCGCCGCCGCCGAGCGCGAAGACCGCGGCGACGACGCCGGTGCCGAGGAACGCCGCGCCACCGGCAGCGGTGGTGTACATCGCCATCGCGGCACCCTTGTGCTCCGGGGCGAGCGCGGGCATGATCGCGCCCATCGGGACGAAGCCGGCGAGCAGGCAGCCGAACACGCAGCCGGCGACGACCGAGAGCACGTAGCCCCAGTCGGAGCCCGCGGGCACGAGCTGCGGCACGTACCACCAGGCGACGAGCCCGGTCGCCGAGCCCACGATGCCGAACCACTTCACCGTGCGCTGCCAACCGATCCGGTCGCCGACCCATCCGAACAGGGCGTTGACCAGGATGTTCGTCGCGTAGACGCAGACGGTCATGAGCAGCCAGCGGCTCTGGCCCCACCCGCGGTCGTTCGCGATGATCGCGGGCAGCACGACGAACATGCCGAACTCGGGCGCGGTGTTGATGAGGCGGACGAGGAAGCCCATCAGGATCTTCGGCCGGGTGGCGGTGAGGCGGATCCCGCTCGTCATCACGCGCCAGGCGCTCTCACCGGCGGGTGCGATCCGCGTGAAGCCGTTGGGCAGGCGGACGCCGAACAGCATGATCAGGAAGCCCACGACCACGAGGCCGATCGATGCGACCATCGCGCCCGCCTCGCCGACCGTGCCGCCGCCGAACACCGGGATCGCCCCGATGGCGAACAGCGAGCCGAGGGTCGGCAGCCCACCGGTGAAGGCGACGTAGAACCAGCCGACGGCCGAGCCGTTGCGCTCCACCGGCGTCGTGATGTTCACCCACACCAGGAAGGCGAACGCGAACAGCGGGTAGCCGAAGCCGCGCAGGGCGTACGCGACGGCGGCGAACGGCACGCTCTGCACCTCCAGGGCCAGCAGGAACAGCACCTCGAAGACGACCCAGACGGCGAAGCCGAGGATCATCACCCGGCGCGGACCGACCAGGTCGGACAGGGCGCCGGAGACGTAGCTGCCGATCAGGGCGGCGAGGCTGTAGAACGTCACGATCGTCGCCACGGTGGCCTCGGGGCTGCCGAGCACCGCGACCATGTGCGGGGTGATGAAGTTCGACTCGACGCCGTTGCCGGTCATGAAGACCAGCACGGCGACGAAGCCGAGGGCGAGCGGACGGGGGATCCCCATCCGGTCCAGCCGGCCCTCGGACCGGCCGGCGGGGGGCGTGGAGGCGGTGGTGCGCGCGGTCGTCGTCGACATCGCGGGGACTCCTCGGGTGTCAGGCCCGCGCGGCGGACGTGGTCGGCGCGGACGTGGTCGGTGCGGACAGCGACGGGATGATGGACACCTTGACGGACGCACCGGCGGAGTCGCCGACCAGGTCCAGTGCCTGCTGGAAGTCCTCGAGCGGGAACTGGTGCGTGCAGATCTCGTCCATCGGCAGCGTGCCGGACTCGAGCAGCTTGATCGCCGCCGGCCAGGTGTGCGGACCGAGGTGTGCCCCGCGGACGTCGAGCTCCTTGTCGTCGGAGATGATCGACCAGTCGACGGAGACGGCGTCCTTGAAGACCGAGTACTCGACGAACGTGCCGAGCTTGCGGAGCAGGTTCAGGCCCTGCGGTACCGCGGACGGGTGGCCGGTGGCCTCGATGTAGACGTCGGCACCGTAGCCGTCGGTGAGCTCCTTCACCCGGGCGACGGCGTCCTCGTGCGCGATGTTGATCGTCAGGTCGGCACCGACCTTGCGGGCGAGCGCGAGCTTCTCGTCGACGACGTCGAGCGCGATGATCCGCAGCGGGTTCTTCTGGCGGGCGCCGGCGATCGCGGAGAGACCGATCGGACCGGCGCCGGCGATGACGACCGTGTCGCCGAACCGGATGTCGCCGCGCTCGACGGCGTGGAAGGCGCAGGAGAGGGGCTCCGCGAAGGCAGCGACCTGGCCCGGCAGCGCGCGGTCCACCGGGTGCGTCAGAGCCCCGCTCGGCACGAGCACGTACTCGGCCATCGCGCCGTCGAAGCCCTTGAAGCCGAACATGTCGTGGACGTTGCACATCCAGTAGGCGCCCTCGAGGCAGTAGCGGCACTCCCAGCACGGCACGATCTGCTCGCAGGCGATGCGGTCGCCGAGTGCCACACCGCGCTTCGCGAGCGCATCGTCGGCGCCGGCGACGATCGTCCCGACGAACTCGTGGCCGGGGATCCGGTCGGCTTCCGCCCATGCCGGGCGGTTCTCGTCGCCCCAGAACTTCGCCGCGCCGTGGTAGCACTTCAGGTCGCTCGCGCAGATGCCGACGGCGTCGGTGCGGAGCAGGAGCTCACCGGGTCCGGGCTGCGGGACCGGACGCTCCTCGAGTCGGTAGTCGCCCGGACCGTGGACCACCACGGCACGCATCGTGGTCGGGATCTCGCGGTGCGCGTCGCCCTGCGCCGGGGTCTCGGTCGTCGTCGTCGACATGAGCTGGTCCTCCGTTGGTCAGCCGGGCGGTGTGCCCGTTCCGATGGTTCGGCGACGACTGTACACGGTCGGGAACAGATGTCCAGAACACAATTTCTGCTATCGTTCCGACACCACGACCGCGCATCGCAAGGGAGCGACCATGACCACCGCCACCGAGACCGACCTCGCCGCCGCACTCCGACCGGGCCCCGACGCCGTCGACCTGACGAACGACCTGACGGGCCGCACGGCGGTCGTCACGGGTGGGGCGTCCGGCATCGGCAACGCGATCGCCCACGCCTTCGCGTCGCGCGGGGCCCGGGTCGCGATCGTCGACGTCCGGACGGACGCCTCGGCCGCTGCAGCCGCCGGGCTGCCCGACGTCCCCACCGGTGCGCACCTCGGGCTCGCCTGCGACGTCACGGACGACGCCTCCGTCTCGGCGGCGGTCCAGCAGGTCGTCGACGCCGCCGGGTCGATCGAGGTGCTGGTGAACTGCGCCGGCATCGTCGCGCTCGACGCAGCGGAGGACCTGGACGGCGGCGCGTGGGCGCGCACGCTCGACGTCAACCTGACCGGGACCTTCCGGCTGGCGCAGGCGGTCGGGCGGCACATGCTCGCGGCGGGCAGCGGTCGGATCGTGAACATCGCATCGCAGGCGGCACACGTCGGCCTCGACCGGCACGCGGCGTACTGCGCGTCGAAGGCCGGCGTCCTCGGGCTGACCCGGGTGCTCGCACTCGAGTGGGGCGGACGCGGGGTCACGGTCAACACCGTCTCGCCGACCGTCGTGCTCACCGACCTCGGCCGGGCGGCCTGGGCGAACGAGGCGGGGCTCCGCCACCAGGACGAGATCCCGACCGGTCGCTTCGCCACCCCCGCCGAGATCGCCGCCGCGGTGCTGTTCCTGGCGAGCGACGGTGCCGCGATGGTGAACGGCGCCGACCTGCGCGTGGACGGCGGGTTCACGATCCGGTGACCCCCGGTCGGACTACGATCCGAGTGTCCGACCGATCCGAAGGGTCCGCAGCATGTCCTCCGAGAGCACCACCGGCGCCGAGGGGGCCCGGGCCCGCTTCCCGCTCGACACCGTGTACCAGGCGGCGCGGATGTACTACCTCGAGGACGCCACCCAGGTCGAGATCGCGTCGCGCCTGGGGGTCTCCCGTCCCACGGTCAGCCGTCTCGTCGCCGAGGCCCGCCGCGCCGGACTCGTCCGGATCGACGTCGTGGACCCCTTCCAGGACGAGACCGTCGCACTGGCCGAGCGCCTGCAGGTCGTGCTCGGACTCCGAGCCGTGCACCTGGCCGCCGTGACGCACCAGGCGACGCTCGGCGCCGACCTGGCCGCCCCCATCGCGACCGCGGTCGAGGGCATGGGGCTCACGCCCGGCGACGCCGTGCTGATGTCCTCCGGTCGCACCGTGTACGACGTCGCACACGCCGGGATGCCGCCGCTGGCCGGGGTCCAGATCGTCCCGACGGTGGGCGGCCAGGCGGACCCGATGCCCTGGTTCCAGACGAACGAGATCACGCGGACCGCTGCCGAGCACTCCGGTGCGATCCCGGCGTTCCTCTTCGCGCAGGCCCTGCCGTCCGCCGCGATGCGCGCCACCCTCGACGAGGACCCCGCCTTCCAGCACGTGGTCGGGCTGTGGGGGCGGGCCAAGGGTGCGATCCTCGGCGTCGGCGCACCGACCCCGACCCGCGACGCGCTGGCACGGGGGATCCCGGTCGAGGACGCCGTGTTCGACCAGGCCGCCGGTGACGTCTGCCTCAACTTCTTCGCCGCGGACGGCTCGCCGATCGAGTTCCCCGGCAGCGAGCGCATGGTCCGGACCTCGCGCGACGTCCTGGCCGGCGTCCCGCACGCGGTCGGTGTGGCCGTGGGGGCGGCGAAGGTGCCGAGCATCGTCGGCGCGGTCCGCGCCGGCATGGTCAACGAGCTGGTGAGCGACGCCGCGACCGCGCGCGCCCTGCTCGACGCGCTCGCCTGACCCGGCCGCGCACAGCGGCACCCTCGGCCGCGTCGCCCGTGCGCGTGCCGCCCGCCGTCGGGACGGCACCGTCGACGGACGGGAGGCGCGGTGCGGGCCGGTGCCGCGCCTCCCGTCCGTCCCGTGTCCCGACCGTCAGTCGGTCGTGCGGGCGGTCCTGCGGACGTCCCACAGGTGGTGCACCGGGTCGTGCGCGTAGTAGGTCGCGAGGGTCGCGACCGTGAAGACGCTGCCGTCCGACCGCCGGCCCGTCCGCCCGAGGGCGTCGTCCGGTACCGCGGCGAACGCGGCCGCGGCGTCGCGAGCCGCCTCGGTCAGGTCGCGGGAGACGACCGCCGGGTCCTGCTCGCCGTACCGCTCCTCGACGGCGGTGGCGTCCTGGTCCCAGTTCGCGAAGGCCGGGCCGTCCTCGGAGAGCACGAGGCGGAGGCGTTCGGTCATCTTCCGGTGGACGTCGCGGACGTGTGCGCCGTACTCGAGCGGCGACCACGTGTGGTCGTCCGGGCGCTGCCGGACGTCCGGACGGGCGAGCTGCTCCGGCCAGGCCGCCGTGTTCTCCGTGATCACGGCAGGGACGTCGCGGAAGGCGAGGGCTGCGCCGTCGAAGCCGCACTCGGGGCACGCCGCGCCGATCACCCAGGTCCAGTTCTTCGTGTCCGGTCGGATCGCCATGGGGCAGACGTTACCGGCTCGTGACCTCGCGCCCCATCGGCACGGGCATGCGGATCGGGCGGGACCCCCGTCCGGGTGACACGCCGTTCCCTGTGAATCCCGTGGCAGTGCCCGGCCTCGTGCTCCCTAGCGTTGCTGGCTGTCCCGGGCCGGTACCGACCGGCCCGCCCCACCACGAGGAGATCGCGAATGGGTTCCGACCCCAGCAGTACCAGCACCCGACCACCCCGACGTCTGCGCGTCAGCGACGTCACGGTGGTCGACCGGAGCATGATGCGCCGGGCCGTCAGCGGCATGGTCGTCGGCAACACGATGGAGTGGTACGACGTCGGGGTCTACGGCTACCTGGCGGTCACGATGGGCCGGGTGTTCCTGCCCACGGCCGAACCGTCGGTGCAGATCCTGTTCAGTCTCGGGGTGTTCGCGGCGACCTACGTCGCGCGGCCCCTCGGCGGGATCGTGTTCGGGCGGCTGGGGGACCGGCTCGGACGTCAGAAGGTGCTCGCCACGACGCTGATCCTGATGGCGTCGTCGACCTTCCTCATCGGGGTCCTGCCGGCGTGGTCGACCATCGGTGCGGTCGCTCCGGTGGTGCTCGTCGTGCTGAAGCTCGCGCAGGGGTTCTCGACCGGTGGTGAGTACGCCGGGGCCACCACGTTCGTGACCGAGTACGCCCCGGACCGTCGGCGCGGCTTCTTCGCGAGCATCCTCGACTTCGGCAGCTACATGGGCTTCGCGCTCGGTGCGACCGTGGTGACCGTGCTGCAGGTGACGCTGGGCGAGGAGACGATGACCGCCTGGGGCTGGCGCCTGCCGTTCCTGCTCGCCGGCGTGATCGGCGTCGTCGCGATCTGGTTCCGCCTGCGCATCGAGGAGTCGCCGGTGTTCCAGGCGACCCAGGCCGCGCAGGAGGCCGCCGCGTCGGACCGCGAGGCCGCAGCGGGCGGCCGACCGGCGAACGTGCTCGTCATGGTGCGCGACCACTGGCGCCCCATCGTCATCGCGATCATGCTCGTCGGCGCATCGAACACGGTCGGCTACGCGCTGACCTCGTACATGCCGACGTACCTCACCGACTCGCTCGGCTACTCCGCGATCGACGGCACGCTGCTCACCATCCCCGTGCTCGTGCTGCTCGCCGTGATGCTGCCGGTCGCCGGACGGCTGTCCGACCGGATCGGTCGCCGCACCGTGATGTGGATCGGCGCCGGGACGACCGTCGTGCTCGCCGTCCCCGCCTTCCTGCTCATCGGGCACGGCGCGCAGTGGTCGACCCTCGCCGGGCTCGGGCTGCTGGCGCTGATGACCGCGCTGTGGGTGTCGAACCAGGCAGCGTCGCTGCCGGCGCTCTTCCCGACGTCGACGCGGTACGGCGGCATGGGCTTCGCCTACAACATCGCCATCGCGGTGTTCGGCGGGACGACGCCGCTCATCGTGCAGGCGCTCCTGACGGCCACGGGGGACCAGCTGGCGCCCGCGTACTTCCTCGTCGCGATGAGCGTCGTCGGAGCGGTCGGTGTGTTCTGCATGCGGGAGTCGTCGCAGCGCCCGTTGCCGGGGTCGATGCCCGCGGTGGAGTCCGAGGACGAGGCCCGCGAGCTCGTGCTCACGCAGGACACGAACCCGAACCTCGACCTGGGGGACCTGCCGTTCGCGGCGCAGGACCGGGCGGAAGCAGCCGCCGA
Organism: Curtobacterium sp. 1310; assembly: GCF_017834105.1. NCBI lineage: Bacteria > Bacillati > Actinomycetota > Actinomycetes > Micrococcales > Microbacteriaceae > Curtobacterium > Curtobacterium sp. 1310. The sequence continues at coordinate 36,929 of NZ_JAFICY010000004.1, forward strand.
GCGCTGACGGTGTGCGGCTGACCGGCGCCGGGTGACCGGGGCCCGGGGCGGCGCGCGGCGCCCGACGCGCGGTTCCAGGTGCCAGGTTCGCGACGTTGCACGTGTCGATCGACGCGTGCAACGTCGCGGTTCGCGCGTCACCCGCGTCTCCGGGCGTTCCCACGTCCCTGGCGAGCAGTGCCCCGCCGTCGGTGCCGCCGCCGGCGCCCGCGCCGGCGGCCGTCCGCGGTGCTCAGTCGTGCCGGTGCTCGTGCGACGGGTCGAGCGCCGGCCACACCGGGAACGGGTCCGGCCACCGACGCCACACGTCGGGCCCGGCGAGCAGTTCCGCCGGGGTGAGGAGCGCACCGTCCAGCGCGCGTTCGACGGCGTGCACGTCGAGGCGCTCGCCGACGAACCAGATCGCCTGACCGACCGGTGCGTCCTCGTCCCACGACCGGTTCGCGGTCGGGTCGAGCGCCAGCATCGCGCCGAAGCTCGACCACGAGCCGACGTGGTCCGGCCGGGACGCCAGTCGGAAGAAGCCCTTCGAGCGCAGCACCCGGCCGTTCGCCCCCGCCGCGAGGTCGTCGGCGATGACGTCGGCGAGCCGCCCCGGGTGGAACGGCAGGGGCTCCCGGTACCGCACGGTCACCAGGTCGTCCCGCGGACCGCGCCCGGTGTCGGTCCGGCCGGAGTCGGACGACAGGGCGCGCATCCACCCGGCCCCCGAGGCCAGCAGCCGTGCTGCGCCGCCGTTGGACGCCGGCAGGTCGAGGGCGCTGCGCACGGCGGGCGCGGCGACGATCACCGCGTGCGGTGCCATGCGGTGGAGGAGGGACACGAGGGCGCGACGTCGTCGCCCGGACAGCGGCTCGACCCGGTCGAGCGCGATCACCGTGGCGTACTCGACGACGGAGACCACCCGCTCGGCCGCGACGAAGGCGTCGTCCACGTCGGACCAGAGCAGGTGGGCCACGTCGTCCGCGCGGAGCACGGCGACCACGTGGCGCAGGATCCGGTCGTCCCCGGTCTCCGAGCGCGCGGCGTTCGCGAGCATCATGCCGACCGCGCGGACGTCGACCTCGGGCGCCAGCGTCACGACGAGGTCGTGGTCGGCGTCGGGTCCGCACACGCGGTCGAGCTGGTCGCGCCGCGCGGCGATGCCCCGAGCCGCGGCGAGGGCGTTGCCGGCGACGTGCATGCGGTGGCCGCTGCTGATCCTGCCGGCGACACGGACGGCGTCGGCATCGTGCAGGGCGGTGACGAGGGTGGTTGCTGCGGGGCGCATGTCGAGTACCCTACATGACAACCGTTCTCAACAAGGAGCCGGTGCAGGAAGGAGACCCCGTGAAGGTCCGCAACTCGCTCAAGGCGCTCAAGAAGATCCCCGGCTCGCAGATCGTGCGTCGCCGCGGTCGCGTGTACGTCATCAACAAGCGCGACCCGCGCTGGAAGGCCCGCCAGGGGTAGGTCACCGGCCGTCCGTAGGGTGGGGTCATGCGACTCCTGCTCATCCGGCACGGCCAGACCCCCGCGAACGTGAACGGTGTCCTCGACGCCGAGGTGCCCGGGCCCGGGCTCACCGAGCTCGGGCAGCAGCAGGCGGACGCGCTGCCCGCGGCCCTGGCCGACCGCGGGATCGAGCGGCTCTTCGTCTCGTCCATGGTCCGGACGCAGCACACCGCCGCGCCCCTCGCTGCCGCGCTCGGGCTCGAACCCGTCGTGCTGCCGGGGCTCCGTGAGATCGAGGCGGGCGACCTGCAGGGCAAGCACGACCGGACCTCGGTGCAGCTCTACATCTCGACCGTGCACGGCTGGTCGGCGGGGGACCGCGCGGGCCGGATGCCCGGTGCCGAGAGCGGCGATGACTTCTTCGCGCGCTACGACGACGCCGTGCGGCAGATCCTCGCGACCGGGGTCGAGGTCGCGGCTGCGTTCAGCCACGGCGCGGCGATCCGCACCTGGGCCAGCGCGGTCGCGCAGAACACCCCGGACGAGTTCGGCACGAAGCGGCACCTCGAGAACACCGGGATCGTCGAGGTCGAGGGGTCCTTCGAGGACGGCTGGCGCCTGGTCGACTGGGAGGGCGAGCCAGTCGGTGGCGAGGACCTCATCGACCGGACGGCGCAGGACCCCACCGGCGACGCGTTCTGACGGCCGAGCCGCGCCCGAGACGCCGGCGTCGACTCAAGACGCCCGCAGTCGAGCGAGACGCCGCCCGATCCGGCGGCGTCTCGGCGGGACGGCGGCGTCTGGTGATCCGAGCGGTGCGCGAGTGCGTGACCACGCGACGGACGGGAGGCGCGGTGCCAGCCGGCACCGCGCCTCCCGTCCGTCTGCGCTCGCGTGGACTACGCGGGCTGCGCCGTCGTGTGCAGCGGCACGATCACGCCGTGCGACTCGCGCAGGACGTCGAGCGTGCGCTGGACCTCGTCCGCGCGCTCCTCGGTGTCCCAGCCCAGGGTGTCGGCGAGCACGTCCGCCAGCTCGTCGAGCAGGTCGATGGTGACGCCGCCGACGAAGGCGAGGTTCGTGCGTCGGAGCACCACGTCGACCAGGTGGACCGCCTGCTCGTGCTGCGCGAAGTACGCGACCTCGGCCCGCGTGAGCGACGGGTCGGACTCGAGGGGCACGACCGGGCCGTCGGTGAGGACGTCCACGACCTCGGCCGCACGGGTGCCGTAGCGCTCGAGCAGCCCCTCGACGACGGACTCGTCGAGGCCGTCACGGTGCGACTTGATCCACAGCGCCCGCTGCGCGTCGGTCGTCGGGAAGTCCTTGCCGCCGCCGATCGCCATGCCGGTCGTGTCGACCTTCCGGGCGGTGCCGAGCTTCGTGGTGACGTCGCTCGACAGGTGCGCGGCCAGGGCGCGGAACGTGGTCCACTTGCCACCGACCAGGCTCAGCACCGTGGTGTCGGGGAGGCCGGCGATCGGGGTGTCGACGATCCGGTAGTCGCGGGACACGAAGCCGGGGGCGGTGTCCTCGTGGCGGGGGAGCGGGCGGATGCCCGAGTAGCTGTAGACGATGTGGTCGCGGGTGACCTCGATCTGCGGGAAGACGTGCTTCACCAGGCCGAAGAAGTAGTCGATCTCCTCCTCCGTCGTGGTCACCGGCTTCGACGGGTCCGCGTCGATGTCCGTCGTCCCGATGAGCACCCGGCCCTTGAGCGGGTAGATGAGGACGATGCGGCCGTCGTTGTTCTCGAAGAACAGCTCGCGGCCCTTGGTCGCCTCGAGCAGCTCGTCGTTCTTGACGACGATGTGGGAGCCCTTCGTCCCGCCCATGAACTTCGTCTCGCCGCCGAAGGCCTGGTTCGTCAGGTCGGTCCAGGGGCCGGACGCGTTCACGACGACGTCGGCGGTGAACACGAAGTCCTCGCCGGTCTCGCGGTCGCGCAGGACGACGCCGCCGTCACGGGTGCCGGCTGCCGCGACGTAGTTGACGGCGCGAGCGGTCGCGGCGCTGCCGGTGCCCTGCGCGGCGGCGAGGCCGTCCTTGAGCACGTCGAGCGCCAGGCGCTCCGGCTCGTGCACCGAGGCGTCGTAGTAGGTACCCGTGTACTTGAGGTCCTTGTTGAGCGCCGGCATGTCGGCGAGCGCGGCCTTCTTGGTGAGGAAGCGGTGCTTCGGCACCGAGCCGCCGTCACGCGAGAAGGAGTCGTAGATCGTCATGCCGATCTTGATGAGCGCGGCACCGCGCTCCTTGGTCGAGCGCTGCTTGTGGGTGAGCATGCGCAGCGGAGCGTTCATGATGCCGGAGAACGTCGAGAAGATCGGCATCGTGGTCTGCAGCGGCTTCACGTAGTGCGGCGCGATGCGGATCAGGCCGTTGCGCTCCTGCACGCTCTCGCGCACGAGACGGAACTCGCCGTTCTCGAGGTACCGGATGCCACCGTGGATCATGTGGCTCGACGCGGCCGAGGCCCCGCCGGCGTAGTCGCCGCGCTCGACGAGCACGACGTCGACCCCCTGCAGGGCGAGGTCGCGGAAGGTGGCGATGCCGTTGATGCCGCCACCGACGATGAGGACCTGTGCGTTCGGGCGCTCGGTGAGCGCGCTGACCGTCTTCCGGGGCTGCGTCTTCTTCGACATGGTGCGTCGCTTCCTTGGTCGGTTCCGTGGGACTCCTCCGATGGTGCGCCTGTGTGGGAGGGCGGGCAACTCGCGTGCACGAACGTGCAGCACACGTGTCGATCGGGTCGGCGGGGCGGCTCGCGACGCCGCTGCGGGTGCGGGGGCGACGGCCGGGAGGCGCGACAGGGGTTGCAGAGGCCCTGCACGTCCGTGCATGCTCGGTTCCGTGAGTGACGCAGCGCAGCCGATGCGAACGCAGCAGGCGCTGCGCGCCGCGCACCTGTACTACCTGCAGGACCTGACGATGGACGCCATCGCCGACGAGCTGGGGACCTCGCGCTCGTCGGTGTCGCGCCTCCTGAAGTACGCCAGGGACACCGGGCTGGTGGACATCCAGATCCGCTCGCCCCTCGACCAGGCCGCCGCGCTCAGTCGCAACATCCGCGCGCGGTTCGGCGTCCACGCGCACGTCGTGCCGGTGCCGGACCACACGAGCGACGTGGACCGGCTGGAGCGGGTGGCGCTGTCCGCGGCGCGCATCCTGACGCAGTACGTCGAGTCGAACATGGTGATCGGCATCTCGTGGGGATCGACCGTCAGCGCGGTGAGCCGCTACCTGGTGCCGAAGACGACGCACGGGTCCACCGTGGTGCAGATCAACGGCGCCGCGAACACCCGCACCACGGGCATCGTCTACGCGTCGGAGATCCTGCGCCGGTTCGGCGAGGCGTACGGCGCGTTCGTGCAGCAGTTCCCGGTGCCGGCGTTCTTCGACGACCCGGCGACGAAGGAGGCGCTGTTCCGCGAGCGCTCGATCCGCCGCGTCCTCGACCTGCACGAGCGGATGGACCTCGTCGTGTTCGGCGTCGGTGCCCCGCAGGCACCGGTGCCGTCGCACGTGTACTCGGGCGGGTACCTCGACCCGTCCGACCGCGACGAGCTCACCGAGGCCGGCGTCGTCGGGGACGTCTCGACCGTGTTCTACCGCGCCGACGGCTCGTGGAAGGACATCGGCGTGAACACCCGGGCCGGTGCGCCGGACCTCGACACGATCAAGCGGGCGCCGCGTCGGGTCTGCGTGGTGGCCGGGCGCTCGAAGGCGGCGTCGCTCAAGGGTGCGCTCGCGGCCGGGCTGGTCACCGACCTCATCCTGGACGAGAGCGTCGGGCAGGCGATCCTGCAGCCCTGACCGCTCCGCTTGGGTCAGGTGCCGACCTACTTTGTCGGTGGTGCCCCGTAGGTTCTGGTCCATGGTGCCTTCTCACGAGAACCCCGATCGGGTGGAGTCCGACGGCGCCGTCCCGGCGGCACCTGCGACCGCGACGGACGGCCGCTCCTTCCGCCGCATCGCCGGCACCGACGTGGATGAAGCCCTGTCGTTCTTCACCGGCGACTACGACTTCCGGGCGCCCCGGGTCCGACGGACCCGACAGCGCCCACAGTGGGACTTCGCGGGGGTGAGCGACGGGCTGCTGTCCCTGCGGACGGCCCGGTTCCTCGTCGACCTCCGGACCGAGAGCGTCGTGGACGACCAGGTCCTCGTCGCGTGGTTGCGGTCCGGGTCCAGTACCCTCACCTTCGGCGGCCGGAGCATCGACCTCGAGCCCGGCGTGCCCGTGGTCCTGCCCGATGCGTACGAACTGCACCACCGCGACATCGGGCTGAACCTGGTGCAGCTCGACAAGGCGCACGTCAGGTCGCTCCTGGGCGATGCCGACTTCACGTTCGACGCGATGCACCGTCCGACCGCCGACGGCGTGCGCACCTGGCAGTCGGTCGTGCGCGCGCACTCGTCGACCTGGTTGCACAGCGACAACGACCTCAGCCCGGCGGCACGGCGCAGCATCGTCGACGCCTTCGTGACCGCGGCGGTCGACGCCTTCCCGCACCGCGAGCGCTGGCAGTCGACGGTCACCGGCAACGGTCCGGAGCACGCCCGACTGCGGCTGGCGCTCGAGTACGTGCACGCCCACGCGCGGGACGCCATCGGGACCGCCGAGATCGCTGCGGCGGCCGGGCTCAGTCCGCGTGGGCTCCAGCAGTCGCTCCGGCGGCACCTCGACCAGACGCCGGGTGACCTGCTGCGCAGCGTGCGGCTCGACGGCGCCCGGGGGGACCTGCTCCGCGGTGACCGCGACGACACCAGCGTGGCGGACATCGCTCGCGCCTGGGGGTTCGGGCACCTCGGCCGGTTCTCGGCGACCTACCGCGCCCGCTTCGGCGAGCTGCCGAGCGAGTCGCTCCGCGCGCACTGACCACCCGGGGCGTGCGCGGGCCGAGCCGAATCTCGTGCGACCGTATCGGTGGAGACCGTGCAGATGTTCGGCGGAAACCCATCCGAAACGAACTCCGGCGCATCGTGGAAGTGTCCTGCACCGCCCACGAAGGAGTCCGTGATGCTGATCGGCGTCCCCACCGAAGTCAAGAACAACGAGTACCGCGTCGCGGCCACGCCGGCGGGTGTGGGTGAGCTCGCGCTGCACGGTCACCGCGTGCTCGTGCAGGCCGGTGCCGGAGCCGGATCGTCCTTCTCGGACGACGAGTACCGGGCTGCGGGAGCCACCGTCGTCGGCACGGCCGCCGAGGTCTGGGAGCAGGCGGAGCTCGTCCTCAAGGTGAAGGAGCCCGTCGCCTCCGAGTACCCGTCGATCCGTCCGGGACAGGTGCTCTTCACCTACCTGCACCTGGCTGCCGACCGGCCGCTCACCGACGCGCTCGTCGCCTCTGGTGCGACCGCGATCGCCTACGAGACCGTGCAGCTGCCGGACCGGTCGCTGCCGCTGCTCTCGCCGATGTCCGAGATCGCCGGGCGACTCTCCGTGCAGGTCGGCGCCGACCAGCTCATGCGCACGAAGGGCGGCCGCGGGCTGCTCCTCGGCGGGGTCCCCGGGACGCCGCGCGGCCGGGTCGTCGTCATCGGCGGCGGGGTCGCGGGGGAGCACGCCGCGACCATGGCCCTCGGGCTCGGCGCCGAGGTCACGGTGTTCGACATCAGCCTGCCGCGGCTGCGTGCGCTCGACGCCCGGTTCGACGGTCGGATCACGACGCTGCGGTCGTCGTCGCACGCGATCGCCGATGCGCTGCGCGAGGCGGACCTCGTCGTGGGGTCGGTGCTCATCCCCGGTGCCTCGGCGCCCAAGCTCGTGACCGACGCCATGGTCGCGGACATGCGGCAGGGGTCGGTGCTCGTCGACATCGCGATCGACCAGGGCGGCTGCTTCGAGGGCTCGCGGCCGACCACGCACGACGACCCGACCTTCCGCGTGCACGACGCCGTGTACTACTGCGTCGCGAACATGCCGGGTGCCGTCCCGCGCACCAGCACGATCTCGTTGACGAACGCGACGCTGCCCTACGCCCTCGCGATCGCCGACCAGGGGTGGGAGCGGGCCACCGAGGTCGACCCGGCCCTCGCGAAGGGCGTGAACGTGCACGCCGGCCAGGTCGTGAACGAGGCCGTCGCGGCCGCGCACGGCCTGGCGGCCGCCGCGCGCTGACGCGCGCCGCGCGTCGCGTCGCCGCCGCGCCGAGCGAGGCAGCGAGACTCGGCCTGGCGGACACTTTCGCTGCTGGAACGCTACGAAAGTGTCCGCCCAGCCGAGTCTCGCGGCTACGCCGCGCGGGCTGCCGCGCCGGCCGCGGCGCCGGCCGCGCCGCGCGCCCCGCGCGAGCGCGCGGCCCAGCCGACCCGGGCGCGCACCACGAGGGTGACCACGACCGCAACGGCGATCGCCACGACGGCCGTGACCGCCGTCGGCACGGACACGAGCGGCCCGTCGAGCCGCCCGACCGCGACCCACGCGAGACCCCAGGACAGCGCCGCGGTCGGTGCGAGTCGTCCGCCGCCCCAGATCGCCAGGAGCACCCCGACGAGCCCGGCGACCGCGGCGACGAGCACGCCCCAGGCGTCCTGCCCGAGTCCGAAGCCCCGGAAGCCCGCGGCCGTCAGCACCGCAGCGGTGTTGGCCGCGGTCGCGACGCAGACCCACCCGAGGTAGAGCCCGAACGTCCCGTCGGTCACGATCGCCTCGACGGCACCCGAGGGACGCGTCCGCCGCAGCACCGCGAACGCCCAGACCAGGACGCCGAGCAGCGCGACGATGATCGGCTCGCTCGCCCACAGGAACCCGAACTGCACGGACAGGATCCACGCCGCGTTGAGCAGCAGCGACAGCACCGCGGGGACGAACAGGCGCTCGTGGCGCTCGTCGTCGGCGGTGCGGAAGAACTGCCGCACCGTGTAGGCGATCAACCCGACGTAGACGACGCTCCAGATCGAGAACGCGGGGCCGGCCGGTGCGATCGCGGTCGACGACGCCGAGAGTGCACCGCCGGCTGCTTCGGCGATGGGGGTCCCGCCCGCTGCGCCCGAGCCGACGAAGGCGCCGACCACTGCCACCACAGCGCTCACGGCGACCGCGATGCGCTTCCAGATCTTCTTCACGTCCGCTCCGTTCGTCAGCATGCTGATGACCCGTACGGTAAACCCGCCCTGCGGCGCCGGACGCAGCCGACGTCCAGGTGGCCGGGGGACGGGCCGACGGGCGGTGCGTACGGTGGCATCGTGACCGTCGAGCTCAACACCGTCTACGTCGACCGCATCGCCCCGATCGCCTGCCCGTCGCTCGACGACACCTTCCGGATGATCGGCGAGCAGGGCGCCAGCGCGTGCATCGTGCTGCACCGCCCCGACGCCGAGGAGCTCGGGGACGTCGCTGTCGCCCTCGGGCTGCACGAGCTCGCGGTCGAGGACGCCGCGGAGGGGCACCAGCGCCCGAAGCTCGAACGCTACGGCTCGACGCTCTTCACGGTGCTGAAGCCGGCGGTCTACCACGACGGCCCGGAGGAGGTGGAGTTCGGCGAGGTGCACGCCTTCGTCGGGCAGGACTTCTTCCTGGCGGTCGTCCCGGCGGACCCCCGTGGCGCGCAGGCCGTCCCGCACGCGCTCCGACGGCTCAGCGGCAAGCCGGCCCTCGTGACGGCGGGACCGCAGGCGCAGCTCTGGGCGCTCATGGACTCGATCGTCGACGGCTACGCACCGGTGATCGACGGCCTGGAGGAGGACATCAACCAGATCGAGGACCAGCTGTTCTCCGGGGTGGCGGGGGTGTCGAGGCGCATCTACGAGCTGTTCGGCGAGGTCGTCGACTTCCAACGCGCGGCCCGTCCGCTCATCGGCATCATCGAGAACCTGCACCGCGGCGCGGAGAAGTACCACCTGCCGGTGGAGCTGCAGCGCCGCTTCCGCGACGTCCTGGACCACGTCATCCGCACGGTCGAGCGACTCGACACCTTCCGACAGCTGCTGCAGAACGCGCTGACGGTCGACTCGACCCTCGCCGCGCAGAAGCAGAACGACGACACGAAGCGCATCTCGGGCTGGGCGGCGATCCTGTTCGCGCCGACGCTCATCGCGGCGATCTACGGGATGAACTTCACGCACATGCCCGAACTGTCGTGGACGTGGGGGTACCCGCTGTCGATCGTCGCGATGGTCGCCTTCGCCGCGATCCTGTTCGTCGTCTTCAAGGTGAAGCGCTGGTTCTGACGACCCACCGTCCCGGACGGCCCGGCCTGCCGGTTCCGCGGACCCTCGCGCGTCGTGTTGCGCAGCACGCGCCGCGCCAGCCAGGCTCGTCGTGCCCACGACGCACAGGCGTCGACGACGCCGACCGGAGCAACGATGCCCACCACCACGAACGACCTCGTCCACCTGACCGCCGGTGGGGTGTCCGTCGTGCTCGACTGCCGCGACGGCGCGCTGCCCGCCGTCGTGCACTGGGGCGCTGCCCTCGGGCCGCTCGCCCACGACGAGCTCGTCGCCCTCGCGGACGCCGACGTGGCCCCGGTCGCGAACAACGAGGCCGACGTGCCCGTCCGCCTCGCACTGCTGCCGGAGCCGCACCGCGGGTGGACCGGTCGCCCCGGGCTCTCCGGCCACCGTGGTGGTCGCGACTGGTCACCGGCCTTCACCGTCACGGCGATCGACGTCGACGACACCCACGTGACCGCCGAGGCCGAGGACACCACCGCGGGCCTCGCCGTCCGCGTGACGCTCGAGCTGCTCGTGTCCGGCCTGGTGCGCGCCCGCGCCGCCGTCACGAACACCGCCGTCGGCACCTACACGGTGGACGACCTGACCGTGGCGCTGCCCGTGCCCTCCCGCGCCCGCGAGGTCCTCGACTTCGCCGGCCGCTGGGGCAAGGAGCGCACCCCGCAGCGTCGCGAGCTCGTCGTCGGCACGCACGAGCGCGACAGCCGCAAGGGTCGCACCGGAGCGGACGCCGCGACCGTGCTCAGCGTGGGGGAGCCCGGGTTCGGGTTCGCCCGCGGCGAGGTCTGGGGCGTGCACACCGCGTGGAGCGGGAACCACCGTCACTTCGCCGAGCGGCTCGCGACCGGGCGCCAGGTGGCCGGTGGTGGCGAGCTCCTGCTCCCCGGCGAGGTCCGGTTGGACACCGGCGAGACCTACGAGGGCCCCTGGGTGTACGGCGCGTGGGGTGACGGCCTCGACGACCAGGCCCGCCGGTTCCACCACTGGCTCCGCAGCCGCCCGCAGCACCCGTCGACCCCGCGGCCGGTGACGATCAACGTCTGGGAGGCGGTCTACTTCGACCACGACCTCGCCCGCCTCACCGACCTCGCCGAGCGGGCCGCCCGGCTCGGCGTCGAGCGGTACGTGCTCGACGACGGCTGGTTCCGCGGTCGCCGTGACGACCACGCCGGTCTCGGTGACTGGTACGTCGACGAGGACGTGTGGCCGGACGGCCTCGGTCCGATCGTCGACCGTGTCCGTGCCCTCGGCATGGAGTTCGGGCTGTGGTTCGAGCCCGAGATGGTGAACGAGGACAGCGACCTCGCCCGGGCGCACCCGGAGTGGATCATGCAGGCGGACGGCCGGTTGCCCGTCCGCTCGCGCGACCAGCAGGTGCTCAACCTCGCGATCCCGGAGGCGTACGCGTACGTGCTCGAGCGGATGACCGCGATCATCGGCGAGTACGGCGTCGACTACGTCAAGTGGGACCACAACCGCGACCTGGTCGAGGCCGGGCACCCGGGCGGCGGGGCAGCCGTGCACGAGCAGACCCTCGCCACCTACCGCCTGATGGCGACGCTCAAGGAACGCTTCCCGGGGCTCGAGATCGAGTCGTGCTCGTCCGGCGGTGCGCGTGTCGACCTCGCGGTGATCGAGCACACCGACCGCGTGTGGGTGTCCGACGACATCGACCCCTTCGAGCGTCAGCAGATGCACCGCTGGACGCAGCAGCTGCTGCCGCCGGAGCTCCTCGGCGCGCACGTCGCCAGCGGGGTGAACCACACGACGGGCCGCTTCCACGACGTGTCCTTCCGTGCGGGCACCGCGCTGATCGGGCACTTCGGCATCGAGTGGGACCTCGCGCAGGCCACCGCGGACGAGGAGCGCACCCTCGCGTCGTGGATCGCGCTGCACAAGGAGTGGCGCGCACTCCTGCACGGCGGCCTGCTCGTCCGCGTCGACGAGGTCGACCCCACGCGCCTGGTCTACGGCGTGGTCGCCGAGGACCGCCGCCAGGCCGTGTTCTTCGTCGCGAGCACGGGCCGGTCCGACGTGTCGGGCATCGGGCGCGTGGTCCTCCGTGACCTCGACCCGGACACGCGGTACCGCGTCGACCCGGTCCTGGTCGGCGAGGACCACGAGGTCCGGGCGCCCGACTGGTGGGCCGGCGACCGCGTCTTCAGCGGCCGCGTGCTCGAGCAGGTCGGCCTCCAGCCCCCGCTCCTGCCGGCCGACCGGGTGGTCCCCTTCCGCGTGACGGCCGTCTGACCGCGACGCGACCAGCAGCCGGACGGGAGGCCCGTGGCGGCCCCGCCACGGGCCTCCCGTCCGTCCACGGGTGCCGTCGGCCGTCCGTGGGCCGGTCCCGATCGCCGCTAGGCTTCCGGTCATGCCGCAGACCGGGAACGCGACACGCACGACCACGCCGGTCTGGGCCCTCAAGCTCGCCGTGATCACCGGGCTCGTCGGCATCGCCGGCGGCGTCGCGGGCATCTCGGTGTGGCTCGCCCTGCAGGCCATCCAGTTCGTCGCCTTCGGGTACCCGTTCGGCGGGCACCGCGAAGCGGCCGATGCGCCCTCCGGGCTCAACCGCTTCCTCGCGCTCGCCGCGGCCGGCGTGCTCACGGGCGTCGCGTGGTGGGCGCTCCGGCGGTGGGCGAAGCCCGTGGTGTCGGTGACCGGCGCGGTCGACGGCAAGCGGATGCCGGCGCTCGCCACGGTCGCGAACGCCGCGGTGCAGATCCTGGCCGTCGGGCTCGGCGCCTCCATCGGCAAGGAGGTCGCGCCCCGCGAGATCGGTGCCTGGCTGTCCCAGCTCGTCACCGCTCGTGCCGGCCTGACGGGGCGCGAGACGCGCATCCTCGTCGCCTGCGGTGCTGCTGCCGGCCTCGCGGCGGTGTACGACGTGCCGCTCGGTGGCGCGCTCTTCGCGGTCGAGGTGCTGCTCGGTGAACTCACGTTCGCGACCGCACTGCCGGCCTTCGCGACGAGCGCGATCGCCGCGTTCACCGCACGGCTCGTGATCCCGGACGAGGTGCTCTACGACGTGCCCGCGATGCACCTGTCGCCGTCGCTGCTGGTCTGGGCGGTCGTCGTCGGGCCGCTGCTCGGGTTCGCGGGCGTCGGCTTCGTGAAGCTCACGAACCGGCTGCAGGCCACGGCGCCGAAGGGGTGGCACCTGCTCGTCGTGCTGCCCGTCGTCTTCGCGATGGTCGGGCTCATCGCCGTGCCGTTCCCGGAGATCCTCGGCAACGGGCGCGCGCTCGGCCTCGTCGCGATGAACGCCACGACCGAGGCGCCGACGTTCGCCGGGCTGTCGCCGATCGTGTTCCTGCTCCTCCTCGGCGTCATCCGCACGATCACGACCTCGGCGACCATCGGAGCCGGTGCGGTCGGTGGCACGCTGACGCCCTCGATCGCCGTCGGCTCCGCGGTGGGCGCCGCGCTCGGCGGCCTGTGGGTGCTGCTCTGGCCCGCTGACGGCTCGAGCCTGGCGGCGTTCGCGTTCGTCGGCGCGGCGGCCTTGCTGGCGACCACGATGCGGGCGCCGTTCACCGCGCTCGTGCTCGTCGTCGAGTTCACGCAGGAGGGCACGGACATCCTCATCCCGTCGCTCCTGGCGATCACGGGCTCGGTCGCGGTCTCCTACCTGCTCGCGCGGCGACGCAGCGCGCAGATGGTCTGAGTCGTCCGTCGGGACCGGGTCGGGCCGGCCGCGACACCGGGCCGGCCGCGACCCGGACAGGCGCCGGAGCCGCGACACCGGGCCGGCACACCCGGACAGGCGCCGGGGCCGCGCCTACCATCGGCGGCAGGTCGGGGCGACGGGCCCCGCACGAGGTGAGGAGCCGTCCATGGCGGGGTTCGACGACATCACGAAGAAGGCACAGGAGCTCCTGAAGGACGGCAAGGTCCAGGACGCCCTGAAGAGCGAGAAGGCCGAGGACGTCAGCGACAAGGTCCTGGGCGGTGTGGCCGACGCGGTGAAGAAGGCCACGGGCGGCAAGTACGACGACAAGATCGACGCCGCACGCGAGCAGGCCGACAAGCGCATCGGCAACGAGTAGCGGCCGGCCTGCCTGCGTCCCGCCGCCGTTCCGGCTCCTTGTCCGCTGCAGGCGATTGGACGCACGGGGCGGGACCGACCACGATTGACCGCGTGACCGTGCTCGCCCCGAACCAGCCGCTGACCGAGTCCGAGGTCGCCGCGATCAAGCGGGACTTCCCGATCCTCCAGCAGGAGGTGAACGGGCAGCCGCTCGCGTACCTCGACTCCGGCGCGACGGCCGAGCGGCCGCGGCAGGTGCTCGACGCCGAGCGACGGTTCCTGGAGCACGACAACGCGGCCGTCCACCGCGGTGCGCACACGCTCGCGGCCCTGAGCACCGACGCCTACGAGGACGCACGGGCCACGGTCGCCGGCTTCGTCGGGGCGTCGTCGCCGTCCGAGGTCGTCTGGACGGCGAACGCCACCGACGCGCTGAACCTCGTGGCGTACGGCATCGCCAACGCCAGCCGCGGACGCGGGGGAGCGGCGGCGGAGCGCTTCCGCATCGGTCCCGGCGACGAGGTCCTGGTCACCGAGGCCGAGCACCACGCCAACCTCGTGCCGTGGCAGGAGCTCGCCGCGCTCACCGGTGCGACCCTGCGCTGGGTCCCGGTGGCCGACGACGGCACCTGGACCGCCGAGGACGCGGTCTCCCGGATCACCGAGCACACGAGGATCGTGGCGTTCGCGCACGTCTCGAACGTCACCGGCATGGTCGCGCCCGTCGCCGCGGTGGTGGCAGCGGCCCGCGCGCACGGCGCCCTCGTCGTCCTCGACGCGTGCCAGTCCGCGCCGCACCGGCCCCTCGACGTGCAGGAGCTCGGCGTCGACTTCGCCGCGTTCTCCGGGCACAAGATGCTCGGGCCGAACGGCATCGGCGTCCTGTGGGGTCGCGGGGAACTCCTCGACGCCCTGCCGCCGTTCCGCACCGGTGGGTCGATGATCACGACCGTGACGATGGAGTCGTCGGAGTACATGCCGGCGCCCGAGCGCTTCGAGGCCGGGACGCAGCCGGTGTCCCAGGCCGTCGCACTCGCCGAGGCGGTCCGCTACCTGCAGGGCATCGGCATGGAACGCGTCCGCGCCCACGAGGAGCACCTCGCCCGCCGGATGCTCGACGGTCTGGCGGCGGTGCCGGGCATCCGCGTCGTCGGCCCGCCCGCCGGGGTGCCGCGCTCCGGACTCGTGTCCTTCGACGTCGACGGGGTGCACGCCCACGACGTCTCGCAGTACCTCGACGCGCAGGGCATCGCGGTCCGGTCCGGGCACCACTGTGCCCAGCCGCTGCACCGTCGGCTCGGACTCGTCGCGACCAGCCGGGCGAGCACCTACGTGTACACGACCGAGCAGGACGTCGATCGCTTCCTGACCGCCGTCGGCGAGGTCCGCGGGTACTTCGGAGCGGCCTCGTGAACGGCCTCGACTCCCTCTACCAGCAGGTCATCCTCGACCACGCGAAGGCGCGGCACGGCGACGGCGTGCTCGACGGCGCCGACGCGTCGCACTTCGAACGGAACCCCACCTGCGGCGACGAGATCACCGTCAGCGTGCGGCTCGAGCCCGGGTCGGACCGCATCGCGGCCATCGGCTGGCAGGGCGACGGGTGCTCGATCTCGATGGCCTCGGCGTCGGTGCTGACCGACATGGCCGTCGGCCGGACCGTCCCGGAGCTGCTCGAGCTCACCGAGTCCTTCCGCACGATGATGCGGTCGCGCGGGGCCGGGGAGCCCGACGAGGACGTCCTCGAGGACCTCGTCGCCTTCCACGGCGTCTCGAAGTTCGTCATGCGGGTGAAGTGCGGGATGCTCGCCTGGGTGGCTGCCGAGGCTGCCGTCCGCGAGGCCACCGCGGTCTGAACCGGTCCGGTCAGCTCCCAGGAGCGGCACCGACGTGTGCGAGCACGACCGGGTCGCTGCACCCCCGGGCGAACCCGGCGATCCGTCGGTCGATGTCGCGTTGCAGGACGAACGCGCCGATGCGCTCGGCCAGCGGTGCGAGCCAGGCGGGTCGGCACGTGAAGTTGTAGCGCCACACCGCCAGCGTGCGGCCCGGCTCGCCCTCCACCGGCGTGAAGCGCCACCCACCGCCCATCTTCTCGAAGAACCACGAGCCCTTCGTCATCTTCATGCCGACGTTCGAGGGCGGGTTGTACGAGACGTACTCGCTCTCCATCCGCAGGCCCGAGCGCTGCACCGTGAAGGTCCGGACGCCCTTCGCCGGCGCGTCAGCGCCGATGAGGTGCTGTCGACGGATGAAGGGGTCCCAGCGCTTCCGGACCGGTCCCTGCACCTGCGACACGGCGAAGGCGACCTCGACGGGGACGGGGACGACGCAGCGGGACTCGACGACGGGCACGCCGCCATGCTGCCACGCGAGATCAACTCAGGTCCGCGGCGCCGTGCGTCGGGCGGGCGTCACACGGCGTCACCTCACGTGACGCGTCGGGCTGCTGGACGTAGCTTCGCCGCGTGACCTCGACGAACGAGACCCGGCAGATCCGCTTCAACGCGTTCGACATGAACTGCGTCGCGCACCAGTCCTCGGGGCTGTGGCGCCACCCCCGCGACCGTTCGCGGCACTACAACGACCTGTCGTACTGGACGGACCTGGCGCAGCTGCTCGAGCGCGGGCGCTTCGACGGCATCTTCATCGCCGACGTCCTCGGCACCTACGACGTGTACGGCGGGACGAACGAGGCCGCGCTCCGCACCGGTTCGCAGGTGCCGGTGAACGACCCGATCCTGCTCGTCTCCGCGATGGCCGCCGTGACGGAGCACCTGGGCTTCGGGATCACCGCGGGCACCGCCTACGAGCACCCGTACCCGTTCGCACGGCGCATCTCGACGCTCGACCACCTGACGAAGGGCCGCATCGGCTGGAACGTCGTCACCGGGTACCTGCCGAGCGCCGCGCGCAACATGGGGCAGACCGACCAGCTCTCCCACGACGACCGCTACGACGTCGCCGACGAGTACCTCGAGGTGCTCTACAAGCTGTGGGAGGGCTCGTGGGAGGACGACGCCGTCGTCGAGGACCGCGAGACCGGTGTCTTCACCGACCCGTCGAAGGTGCACCCGATCGAGCACCACGGCACGCACTTCGACGTGCCCGGCATCCACCTGACCGAGCCCTCGGTCCAGCGGAGCCCCGTGGTCTACCAGGCGGGCGCCTCGCCCCGCGGCATCCGCTTCGCCGCTGAGAACGCCGAGGCGGTCTTCGTCGGCGCGCCGACCATCCCGCAGCTCGCCGCGACCGTCGGCAGGATCCGTGACGCCCTGGAGGCCGCTGGTCGCGACCGCTACGCCGCCCGCGTCTACACGCTGCTCACCGTCATCACCGACGAGACCGACGAGGCAGCGCAGGCCAAGTACCGCGACTACCGGTCGTACGCGTCGGCCGAGGGCGCGCTCGTGCTCAACTCCGGCTGGATGGGCGTCGACCTGTCGCAGTACGACCTGGACGAGCCGCTCGGCAACATCGAGTCGAACGCCATCCAGTCGGCGGCGGCGAACCTGTCCGCGGCGACGGGGGAGGACGGGTCGAACTGGACGGTCCGGGACATCGCGGAGCACACGGCGATCGGCGGCCTCGGTCCGGTCGCCGTCGGCTCCGGGGCGACGATCGCCCAGCAGCTGATCGACATCCAGGAGCAGACCGACGTGGACGGGTTCAACCTGGCGTACGCGGTGACCCCCGGCACGTGGGAGGACGTCATCGAGTTCGTCGTGCCCGAGCTCCGCGCGCGCGGTGCCTACCCGGACGAGTACGTCGAGGGGTCGCTCCGTCACAAGCTGCACGGCCGCGGCGACCGGCTGCCGGAGGAGCACCGCGGCGCCCGGTACCGGGTCGGCTCGCGGGCGACCGTCTGACCGATCGCGCGGCGGGCTCCGACCTGACCGCCCGTCGGGGCGTGCGACGTATGGTGGTCGGGTGATCGGGTCGTCCTTCGTCGTGCGCACCGCGGACGACGAAGCGACCGCGGTCGCGTGCATCGCGCTCTGGGTCGCCGCCGTCGCGGACCGGGACGGGGTGCCGGCCTCCGACGCCGTGCGCGCACGTGCGCACGAGAAGTTCGCCGCGGAGCGGGTGGCCCTGGTGGTCGCCGACGACGGCGGCGCCCCGCTCGGGTTCGCCCTCGTCACCGCACCCGGCACCGGCGGCGCGCCGAGCGACGGCGCGTACCTCAGCCTCCTCGCGGTCTCGCCGGCGGCACAGGGTCACGGACTCGGCCGTCGACTGCTCACCGCCGCGGTGGACGCCGCCGCAGCCGCCGGGCACGACCGGTGCGAGCTGCACGCGCTGGACGACAACGCACCCGCCCTCGCGCTCTACACGAGCGCGGGCTTCCGACCGGTCGGTGACCCGTTCCCGCACGCGCTGAACGGCCGTCCGACCCGGGTCTGGCAGGCGGCCTCCGTTCGGTGAGGTGAGGCTCACCTCACCACGAAAGCCCTGATCAGGCTTGCCTCACCTTGCTGGCGCGAACCGCTCCGGAGTGGTTCGATGGCCGTCATGTCGACCGCTTCGGACCTCTCGCTCCCCACCTCCGAGCACGACGACGCCACCAGCGCCGCGCGGCTCAACTGGCTCCGGGCCGGGCTGCTCGGCGCGAACGACGGCATCGTGTCCGTCGCGGCCGTGCTCGTCGGGGTCGCCGGAGCAGGCGCGGGCACGGGGCCGATCGTCGCCGCCGGCACCGCGGCGCTCGTCGGCGGGGCGATCTCGATGGCCCTCGGCGAGTACATCTCGGTGAGCGGTGCCCGCGACGCGCAGCGCACCGGGCAGGCGGCCGAGCAGGCGAAGCTCGAGGCCGATGCCGAGGACGCCCCGGCGCTCGCGGCGCACTACCGGTCGCTCGGGGTCGAGGGGGACGTCGCGGATGCCGTCGCGCGGGAGCTGACGCGGCCCGAGGTCCGTCGTCGCCGCGCCGAAGCGGCCCTGCACGACGCCGAGGACGAGATCGTCAGCCCCTGGCGTGCCGCCTGGGTGTCGGCGGCGACCTTCACGGTCGGCGCACTGCTGCCGTTCCTCGCGATGCTGCTCGCGCCGGAAGCCCTCCGCGTGCCGGTCACCGTGACCGCCTCGCTCGTCGCGCTCGCCCTGACCGGCACGACCGGTGCGGTGCTCGGCGGTGCCCGTCGGGGTCGCGCGGCGCTGCGGGTGGTCGTCGGCGGGGCACTCGCGCTCGCGGCGACCTACGTGGCCGGGGCGCTGCTCGGGACGCACGCGCTCTGACCGGACGGGCACGGTCGAGTCTGCGATCGCGATCATCGACCACTCGCGTCAGGGCGATGCGCTCCGGGGAGCGATCCGAGGCCGTCCCCGCTCGTGGCGTCAGGGAAGCTGCGGTGGGGCGATCAGTTCGAGGAAGCCGCCGAGCGCCCCCTCGAGGTAGATGATCCGTGTGCCGGTCCGGACGCCACTGGTCATCTCGTGCGGTTCCCCGACGGGCCGCCAGCCGTGTGCTGCGCAGAGGTCGAGCACGCGGTCGAGGTCCGAGACGGTCAGCGCGATGTGGACCGTGCCGGTGCGCGCGGCGGAGTCGGATGCTTCGCACCGTCGGCTGGCCCGTCCGAGCTCATGGTGCGTCCGGTGATCGATGGTCCAGGGCCACGGGTGTGAGGTGGACGCATGCAGATCGAAGAAGCCCTGTTGCCCACACGGTCCGCGTCGGTGGTCGCAGGGTTCTTCGGACGACTCGGGTGTGAGGTCGAGCGGGACGGTCCGAGCGTGACCGTGGCCATCGGCCTGAGCCGGCTGCGCTTCGTGGAGAGCGACTTCGAGGGCGCTCACCACCTCGCGTTCACCATCCCGACCGGGTCGTTCGACCTGGCCCGCCGGTGGCTCGGACAGCGCGTGCTGCTCCTGTCGGTCGACGATCGGACGGAGTTCGGAGGACCCCCGTCGTGGGACTCGCGGTCGATGTACTTCGACGGCCCTGATGACCAGGTGCTGGAACTCATCGAACGTCGAGCCCTGCCTCCCCGAGAGGTGGAGTCCTTCGCCGCTGCCGATCTCGTGTGCGTGAGCGAGATCGGCGTGGCAGTCCCGGACGTCCTCGCCGCGGTCGCGACCCTGCTAGCAGCAGACCTCCAGCCCTACGGGAACGAGCCCACCAGCGAGTTCGCTGCCGTCGGAGACGTCGACGGTCTCCTCATCCTGGTCACCCCCGGCCGCGCGTGGTTCCCGACCAGCACGCGTCACGTCGCGGACACCGCCGTCACGGTGCGCACCTCCGTGCAGCAGGAGGTGACGCTCGGTGCTGGGAAACGCCTCCGGCCCGTGACTGCTGGTCTCGGCGGACGTCCGGTGACCGACTGAACAGCTGGAAGGATGCGAGCATGCCGTGGCCGCGCGCCGTCCCGCTCAGCGCAGACCGTCTCTGCCTCGAACCCCTGACGGTCGAACACGCCGACGTGATGGTGGACGTGCTCGCGCCGGTGGAGCTGTACCACTTCACCGGCGGCGGACCGCCGAGCCTGGAGGAACTCCGTGCGCGCTACACCCGTCAGGTCCGGGGTCGGTCCCAGGACGGCACCGCAGGGTGGCTGAACTGGATCATCCACCCCCGCCAGGGCCGCGCGCCGATCGGGTTCGTGCAGGCGACCCTGCACCGGACCGCCCAGGTCACGACGGCGGACCTCGCCTGGCTCGTCACGCCGAGCGCGCAAGGGCACGGGTTCGCGACCGAATCCGCGGAGCGCGCAGCGACGTGGCTGCGCTCGGTCGACGTGCGGGAGCTCAGGGCGCGGATCCACCCGGAGCACGGAGCCTCAGCACGTGTCGCCCTGCGGATCGGGATGCACCCGACGAGCACCCGTTGCGACGGCGAGGTCCTCTGGCGGGAGCGACCACCAGCAAGCGATGAGTGCTGACGCGGGACCCGGTACCCGATCGGCTACTCGGACAGCAACGACCGGCGGCGTTCCGCTTCGTCGAGTCGCCAGCGGCCGATGGCAGCCGCGATCCCTGCGGGGACCGAGACGGCCAGTGGGTACTGCCAAGTGAGGTGGTCGTCCTCGAAGGCCAGCAGGAGCACCTGCATGCCGATCGCGGCGAGTGTTCCGCCGAGGACGGCATGTGCGCTCACACGGACGGCACGGCTCCGAGTGCGTCGGAGCGCGCGGCCGAGGAGCTGGGTGAACGGCAGCGCCACGGCAGCGCCGACGGCGGCGATCACGGCGAAGACGACGACGAAGACGACGACGAACAGGAGGGCGCTGGCGGCTCCGTCGAGCGAGACACCGCCCCGGACGGCGATGACGATGCAGGTGATGACCGCACCGGTCGGAGCGACAGCTCCAGCGAGCCAGATGTAGCTCGTCAGGACGAGCTTGTAGGTCGTCGCCCAGGTCCACGGTTCCACAGCAGCAACCATGCCGCATCGTACGATCTCAGGCGACGTGTTCTTCCCTCGGTGCCGGGTGCCAGCGGAAGACGTCGAGGAGACGGGACAGGCCCGGCGTCCGTGACGCCAGGACGAAGACCGCGTAGCCGAGGACCCCACCGACGGTGTTCCAGATGAAGTCGTTGACGTCGGCGACGTGGCCACCGGAGAAGAGCCGCTGCGCAGCAAGCTGCAGCAGTTCTATCGCCAGGCTCACCGCCGCGGCGGCGAGGAGGACCTTCCACCAGGACGGGCGGCGCACCAGGAGCGGGATCAGGACGCCCAGCGGGGCGAACACGACCACGTTGGTCACCGCGTCCGCAGCTTCGTAGTCGGAGAACGGGATCAGCGCCAGCGCTGGCGTCCACGGCTCAGCGTCGGGGAGCGGATCGAGGAACACGGGGAAGACGGTGTTCGCGAGGATGCCCGCGGCGTAGACAGCGATCACCCCAGCGACGGTCGCGCGCTGCCAGGTGAACCGTCCGGACCGGAGCAGGAACACCAGGTGCACGACGAAGACGATGATGCCGAAGACGGATGCAACGGGCAGGGCGGGGACTTCGCCGTACGGGTTGTCTGACATCAGCACGACACTACGTGTCGTCGCTCCGTCGTCGCCACTCTCCGCCGGCGTAGGCAAGCGTGAACAGCCCGAACATGGTGAGCGGTGAGATGGCCAGGAAGACCAGCATCGAGTCGACGAGGAACAACAGCAGCGCGGCGACGCCGAGAAGGACGACACCGCCGAGGACCATCGTCCACAGCGGGAGACGTCTGCTCAGCCGCTGGCGGTCACCCATGGGCCTGACGCTACCCGTCGCCGCGTCCGCGACCGCGCGCTCGTGCAGCCGTTCGTCGTGTCAACCGGCGGGCGGGGGACTGTCGCGCGTTCCCGTCGAGTCCTACCCTGGTGCGATGAAGGGTCCACGGTTCACCCGCCTCGCGGCCGCCGCTGGCCTGGTCGCGGTCCTCACCGGTTGCGCGACCCAGGCGCCGCCTGCTGACGGTCCGGCGATGAAGTCGCTGCAGCTCCGAGCCGTCGTGTCGGAGGTCGAGGAGGCGTGCACTGCGCCGCCGGTCACCACTGAGGTCGCAGCGTCGGCGTGTGACCAGGACGGCGCGACCACCTACCGGTTGGCGAAGTCGCTCGGGTCGATCACGCCGACCTCCGCGCACCGCTCCGACGGTGAGGGTGCGGGCGGCTCGATCGTGTTGCAGTTCGACAGGACCGACAGCGATGTCCTGGCCTCGGCCACCCGCGAGACGATCGACGAGCGCATGGCGATCCTCCTCGACGGCAGGGTGCTCTCGGCACCCCAGGTCATGGAACCCCTCACCGGCGGTGAGGTCACCCTCGCGTTCGGGTCCTCCGCCGAAGCTCGCGAGGTCGACGACCGCCTCCGCGCGACGACGTCCGGGGACTCCCGGTAGCCGGTCCCTCCCGGAACCGCCCGGTGAGAGGGTCGGGCATGCCCACCGTCACTGCGCTGCTCGTCATCGACCTCCGACCAGGTGCAGTTCCGTCCCGGTCGGTGAGCGGAGGCGCACCGGATCGACGTCGGGAGTGACCGCTCCTCGTACACTCGCCGGATGGACCAGGACACCGTCCTCGAGCACATCGCCGAGCGAGCGCGGGTCGTGGGGCACCCGCTGGTCGTCGGCATCTCCGGCTTCTGCGGCTCCGGCAAGTCGACGCTCGCACGCAGCCTCGTCGCAACACTGCCCGATGCCGTGCGCCTCCGCGGCGACGACTTCCTGGACCCCGCTCGATCACACCGCCGTTCCTCGGACTGGGACGGGGTGGAGCGCGACCGCCTGGTCTCGACGGTGCTGGAACCGTTCCGAGGAGGACGGCCCGGGCACTTCCAGCGGTACGACTGGGCACGGCGGGCCCTCGGTCCCGAGGAATCGCTCCCGCAGGCGAGGATCCTCGTCCTGGACCTCATCGGACTCTTCCACCCCGAGGCGTTGCCCGCGCTCGACGCGACCGTCTGGTGCGACGTCGACCTCGACACCGCAGCTCGCCGCGGTACGGCCCGTGACCGGGCACTCGGCCGCAGTCACGACGCGCTCTGGCGCGACGTCTGGATCCCGAACGACCGGGACTTCGCGCAGCGCTTCGCGCCGCGCGACGCTGCCGACCTGCTCGTCGAGCCGTCCTGCTGACCCGTCCGCCTCTCGACGTGGACGCGACCCGGCGCCCGCAGTGACCGGCGGGGCGGCCGCGAGCCGTGCCTCCAGGCCGGTCACGAGCCGGATGCGGTCAGGCCCGGTCCAGCTGCCGGAGCTGGGCGACGTCCGGCCACGGCGCCCACTTCGCCCGCGGCGCGTGCAGCAGGTACGGCTGCGGCGTCGGGTAGGTGACCAGCTCGAGCGTCGACCCCCACGGGGTGCGCGTGTAGACGAACCGGTTGCCCTCCCCGGCCTCCTCGCCGCGCAGCGGCCGCGGATCCGAGTTGCGGACGGCACCGGCGGACTCCGCGCGGGCGAGGGCTGCGTCGAGGTCGTCGACGTACAGCGCCAGGTGCTGCCACCCGAGGTCCGACGGGTGCGCGGCGGCGCGCTGGTCGGGCCCGCGGTACTCGAAGAGCTCGAGTCCGGGTCCCTCGGGCAGCGCGAGCATGCGGATCGCGCCCTGCGCCATCGACGACGGGATGCCGAGGTAGCGGTGGGCCTCCGGTGTGCCGTTCGGCTCGTCGGTGGTCCGGCGCACGTCGTACAGCACGACGGCGTCGAAGGCGTTCGCGAAGAACGCCGTGGCGGCCTCCACGTCCGGCACGGTGACGCCGACGTGGTCGATCCGGATGCCCGTGGTCATCCCTCGATGATGGAGCCGGTCGGGCGGCCGGGACGGGTCGGGGGCAGGACCTGCGGCGTTCCCTGCGGCATCCCGCAGCTGCCGCCCGGAACGAGCGTTCCAGCGGGCTGTCCGTGTCACACGACCGTTACACGAGGGAAACGGGCGACGCGAAGTGCCTTCGTAGCGTCGTCCTCGAGCGGGGACCCCCGCCGCCCACTCCCACGGAGGACGCCTTGGTCACAGAGATCGCGACCCCGGTCGCCGCGCCCCACGCCCCCCGGACGACGTCGTCGGCAGCCGCCGGCGCCGGCGTCGTCAAGCCCGGGTACGACCCGGCGCTCACCAACGAGGACCTCGCCCCGCTCCGCGAACAGCGATGGACGAGCTACAACATCTTCGCCTTCTGGATGTCCGACGTGCACTCGGTCGGCGGGTACGTCACCGCCGGGTCGCTCTTCGCGCTCGGCATCGCGAGCTGGCAGGTGCTCGTCGCCCTGGTCGTCGGCATCCTCATCGTGCAGGTGTTCGCGAACCTCGTCGCGAAGCCGTCCCAGCGCACCGGGGTGCCGTACCCGGTCATCAACCGCGCGGTGTTCGGCGTCATCGGGGCGAACGTCCCCGCCGTCATCCGCGGCCTGATCGCGACGGCCTGGTACGGCGTGCAGACCTTCCTCGCCGCGCAGTCGCTCAACATCGTGTTCCTGAAGTTCCTCCCGGGCTCAGCGGCGCTGCTCGACCACTCGTTCCTCGGGCTCTCCGCGCTGGGCTGGATCTCGTACGGCATCCTCTGGGTCGCGCAGGCCGCGCTCTTCTCGATGGGCATGGAGGCGATCCGCCGCTTCATCGACTTCGCCGGTCCGGCCGTCTACGTCGTGATGATCGCGCTCGCCGTCTACCTCGTCGCCCGGGCCGGCATCGGCAACATCTCGCTGACGCTGCACACGGGCGCGCCGATGTCGTTCGGTGCCTCGATCCCGGTCATGCTCTCGGCCGTGGCGATCGTCGTCAGCTACTTCTCCGGTCCGATGCTGAACTTCGGTGACTTCTCGCGCTACGGTCGCTCGTTCCGAGCCGTCAAGCGTGGCAACCTCTGGGGCCTGCCGGTCAACTTCCTGTTCTTCTCGGTCCTCACCGTGCTCTGCGCGAGCGCGACGGTCCCGGTGTTCGGCAAGCTCATCACCGACCCGATCGAGACCGTCCAGGCGATCGACGCACCGTTCGCGATCCTGCTCGGCGGCCTCACCTTCGTCACCGCGACGGTCGGCATCAACATCGTCGCGAACTTCATCAGCCCCGCGTTCGACTTCTCGAACGTCGCCCCGCGGAGGATCAGCTGGCGGACGGGCGGCATGATCGCCGCGGTCGGCTCCGTGCTGCTGACGCCGTGGAACTGGTACGGCAACGACCAGGCGATCCTCTACACGCTCGGCATCCTCGGCGCACTGATCGGCCCGCTGTTCGGGATCCTGATCGCCGGCTACTACCTGGTCGCGAAGCAGCGGGTGGCGGTCGACGACATGTACACGAAGGAGCCCACCGCCCGGTACTGGTACCGCGCGGGCTGGAACCCGAACGCGATGTGGACCCTGCTGCTCGCCGGCGCGGTGTCGGTCGCCAGCGCGGTGCTGCCGCCCGCGACGGGTGTCCTGCCGTGGTTGAGCAACTACAGCTGGTTCATCGGCTGCGGGCTCGGGCTGGTCGTCTTCCGGGCGCTCGAGCGTCGGTCGCCGCGGATGCCGGTGCTGGCATCGGAGGACCCGACGGTCGACGACGGCGCGGCGGCAGGACGCGACTGACCGTCCGCCACACCCCTGCACCGACCCCGGCCGGGAGGCGCGACACGCCTCCCGGCCGGACCGTCGCCGCCCGGGTCCACCACCTCCTCCTCGTCCCCACCCCCGCCTGAGAGGCTCCGCTTGCGCATCCGCGTCGTCAACCCCAACACCACCCCGTCGATGACGGCCTCGATCGGCCGCGCCGCGGCCGCGGTCGCCGGACCCGGCACCGTCGTCGAGGCGGTGACGCCCACCACCGGACCCGCCTCGATCGAGAGTCACTACGAGGAGGCCCTGGCGGTCCCCGGGCTCCTGGAGCAGATCGCGCTCGGCGAGCAGGAGGGTGTCGACGCGTACGTCGTCGCGTGCTTCGGCGACCCGGGTCTCGACGCCGCGCGCGAGCTGGCCGCCGGGCCGGTGCTCGGGATCGCCGAGGCCGGCTTCCACGCCGCTGCGATGCTGGGGCGCCGGTTCGGGGTCGTCACGACGCTGGCGCGCACGACCGGACGGGCGTGGGAGCTCGCGGAGCGCTACGGGTTCGCGTCCCGGGTGACCGAGGTCCGTGCGTGCGAGGTGCCGGTGCTGCAGCTCGACGATCCGACGTCGGGCGCCCGGGAGCTCGTCGTCGAGGAGTGCCGCGCCGTGCTCGCCGGCGGCGCCGATGCGGTGGTGCTCGGCTGCGCGGGCATGGCGGCGTTCTGTGCCGAGGTCTCGCACGAGATCGGTGCGCCGGTGGTCGACGGGGTGGCTGCGGCGACGGTGCTCGCGGAGTCGCTCGTCCGGCTCGGGCTGCGCACGGGCAAGACCGGCGAGTACGCGCCTCCGCCACCGAAGCCGGTGACCGGGCTCCTGTCCGGGTTCACGCTGCAGAGGTCCGACGTCTCCGCGCCGATCGTGCTCGCGGGGGCCTCGGCATGAGCGCCGCGGTGGGCGCCGACCTGGTGCTCCGCGCTCGGCGGGCGTGGGTCGACGGCGTCCTCCGCCCGGCCGCGGTGGTGGTCCGCGACGGCGTGGTCGACGCGGTCCTGCCGTTCGGTGCCGCGGTCGCGGCCTCGCTCGACCGCACCGTGCCCGACGAGCACGTGCTCCTGCCCGGGCTCGTCGACACGCACGTGCACGTCAACGAACCCGGTCGCACCGAGTGGGAGGGCTTCGCCTCGGCCACGCGGGCGGCGGCCCTCGGCGGCGTGACCACGATCATCGACATGCCGCTCAACTCGATCCCGGCAACCGTGGACGTCGACGCCCTCGCGGTGAAGCGGGCGAGCGCCGCGGGCCGGGTCGCGGTGGACGTCGGGTTCTGGGGCGGCGCGGTCCCCGCGAACGCCGGAGCACGCGGTCCGCTGCACGACGCCGGGGTCTTCGGCTTCAAGTGCTTCACCGCGCCGAGCGGTGTGGACGAGTTCCCGCACCTCGACCCGGTACAGCTCCGAGCGGCGATCGAGGAGGTCGCCGAGCTCGACGCCCTGCTCATCGTGCACGCCGAGGACCCGGACCACCTCGTGCCGCACGAGACGCTCGGCGGACGGTACGCCGACTTCCTCGCCACCCGTCCGGGCCGCGCCGAGCAGTCCGCGGTCGCGCGGGTCCTCGACGGCGCGCGGTCGACGGGTGCCCGCGTGCACGTGCTGCACCTGTCCGACGCCGGGGTCCTCCCGATGATCCGCGCCGCGAAGGCCGACGGGGTCCGGGTGACCGTCGAGACGTGTCCGCACTACCTGGCGTTCGAGGCCGGGTCGATCCCGGACGGCGCGACCGAGTTCAAGTGCTGCCCGCCGATCCGCGACGACGCGAACCGCGACGCGCTCTGGGCGGGGCTGCTCGACGGCACGATCGACTGCGTCGTGTCGGACCACTCGCCGTCCACAGCCGACCTGAAGACCGACGACTGGGGGTCGGCGTGGGGCGGCATCGCCGGACTCCAGGTGGGCTTCCGGGCGGTCTGGACCGAGGCCGTGCGCCGGGGGCTCCCGCTCGAGGCCGTCCTGCCCTGGTTCACGACCGGCCCCGCGGCGATCGTCGGCTTCCACGACCGCGGTCGGATCGCGCCGGGTGCGGTCGCGCACCTCGCCGTCCTCGACCCGGCGGTCGAGGGCGTCGTCGAGGTGTCGGCCCTGGCCCACCGCAACCCGGTGTCCGCGTACGCCGGCCTGCACACGCTCGGGGTCGTCACCGAGACCTGGCTCCGCGGGCGGCTCGTGGCGACGGCCGGCCTCGGGGTCACCGCCGTCGAGGGGGTCCTGCTCGACCGCCCCGCGGCGCCGCAACACGCACGAAACGGACGTTTCGCTACGCTCGTTCCCGGAACGGAGGCATCATGACGCAGCCAGTCAACCCACCCGCCCGACTCCTGATGGGACCGGGGCCGATCGACGCCGACCCCCGCGTGCTCCGCGCGCTGTCGACCCCGCTCGTCGGGCAGTACGACCCGTGGATGACGACGACGATGACCGCGACGCAGGAGCTCTACCGCGAGGTCTTCGGGACACGGAACGACGCCACCGTGCTCGTCGACGGCACGTCCCGCGCGGGCATCGAAGCGGCCCTGGTGTCACTGCTCGCCCCGGGGGACCGGGTGCTCGTGCCGGTCTTCGGACGCTTCGGGCACCTGCTCGCCGAGATCGCGACCCGTGCCGGCGCCGAGGTGCACACCATCGAGACCGAGTGGGGGCAGGTCTTCCCGCCGTCCGTGATCGAGGACGCGGTGCGCCGGGTCCGACCGAAGGTCCTGGCGATCGTGCAGGGCGACACCTCGACGACGATGAACCAGCCGCTCGACGAGCTCGGGGCGATCTGTGACCGGCACGGCGCCCTCCTCTACACCGACGCGACGGCGAGCATCGGCGGCAACCCGCTCGAGACCGACGCTTGGGGCATCGACGTCGTGAGCGCCGGCCTGCAGAAGTGCCTGGGCGGCCCCTCCGGCAGTGCACCGATCACCCTGTCGCCGCGTGCCGTGGCGGTGCTCGACGGCCGCCGCAGCATCGAGGCCGGCATCCGCGAGGCCGACGACGTCGTGTCCGACGACCCGATCCGCTCGAACTACCTCGACCTCGCGATGATCCTCGACTACTGGGGCCCGCGGCGCCTCAACCACCACACCGAGGCCGCGTCGATGCTCTACGCCGCGAACGAGTGCGCCCGCATCCTGCTCGAGGAGGGGCGGGACGCCGTGGTCGAGCGCCACGCGATCGCCGGTCGCGCGATGCTCGCCGGGGTCGAGGCGCTCGGACTGCAGGTGTTCGGTGACGTCGCGCACAAGATGCACAACGTGGTCGCCGTGGAGATCCCGGACGGCGTCGTCGGCGACGAGGTACGGGGCGCGATGCTCGAGGACCACGGCATCGAGATCGGGACCTCGTTCGGGCCGCTGCACGGACGGGTCTGGCGCATCGGCACGATGGGCTACAACGCCCGCAAGGACACCGTCGTGCGCACGCTGGCCGCCCTCGAACACTGCCTGCGCCGGGCCGGGCACGCCGTCCCGCATGGCGCCGGGGTCGACGCCGCGCTCGACGTCCACGCCGGCCGCGTCGCGCCGGTCGGGGCAGCCCTGTGACGACGACGACCGGACCCGCGACGGCCGAGGTCCCCGCGGCGCCGACCGCGAGCGCCCGGGCGATCGCCGACGCCGCGACGATCGTCCGGTGGTGCGACGCGCTCGCCGGGATCTCGCAGGACGACGGACGCACCACCCGCGTCTACCTGTCGCCAGAGCACGCCCGGGTGAACGCCGTGGTCGCGGAGTGGATGCGCGACGCCGGACTCCGCACCTGGCAGGACGCCGCGGGCAACCTGCACGGCATCGTCGACGGTGCGACGCCGGACGCACCCGTGCTGCTGCTCGGCTCACACCTCGACACCGTGGTGGACGCCGGCCGGTACGACGGAGTGGTCGGCGTGCTCATGGCGATCCGCACGGTGGCGCGGCTCACGGCCTCCGGCCCGCTGCCCTTCGCGCTGCAGGTGATCGCGTTCTCCGACGAGGAAGGGACGCGCTTCGGCAAGGCACTGTTGGGCTCGTCGGCCGTGGCGGGGGTCTGGGACGACGCGTGGTGGGACCTCGAGGACGGCGACGGTGTCACGCTCCGCCGGGCCTTCACCGACTTCGGGCTCGATCCGGAACGCGTCGGCGAGGCGGCACTGCCCCCGGAGCGGCTCGTCGGCTACCTCGAGGCGCACATCGAGCAGGGCCCCCACCTCGAGCAGGCGGGGCAGGCGCTCGGTGTCGTCACGAGCATCGCGAGCGCCCGGCGGTTCACCGTCGAGGCCGTCGGCGAGGCACGGCACGCCGGCGGCACCCCGTACGAGCGGCGTCACGACGCGCTGCTCGCCGCGGCCGAGGCGGCGCTCGCCGTCGAGCGGATCTGTCGCGCCGAGCAGCACGTCGGCACCGTCGGCACGATGTCCGTCGAGCCCGGGGCGGTCAACGTCGTCCCCGGCCTGGCCCGGTTCAGCGTCGACCTGCGGGGGGAGTTCGACGAGGGACGTGACCGCGTCTGGGAGTCGATCACGGCGGTCTTCGACGAGATCGGAGCCCGTCGTGGCGTGACCGTGTCGCCGACCGAGGTGCACCGTGCCCCGGCGGTGTTCTGTGCCCCGGTGTTGATGGACGCCGTCCGTGCGGGGATCGCCGCGACCGGGGAGGCCACACCAGCGGAGCTCTTCTCGCGCGCCGGGCACGACGCGATGTCCCTCGGGCTGGTCACCGACGTCGCGATGCTGTTCCTGCGCAACCCCGACGGCATCAGCCACCACCCGGACGAGTTCGTCTCCGAGGACGACGTCGCGCTCGGCCTCGACGCGCTGGCCGTCGCCGTCGAGCGCATCGCCGACGACCGTGCGGAGACCCGGTGAGCGCCGCGCCCGACGTCCGTGCCCGGGTGGACGCCGTCTGGGACCGCCTGTCGCCCGCGGAACGCCGGGTCGCCGCGATGGTCCGGCACGATCCGGAGCTGCTGCTCGTCGGCACCTCCGCCGAGCTCGCGGCCGAGTCGGGCACGTCGAAGGCCACCGTCTCGCGGCTCGTCCGGTCCCTGGGGTTCCAGGACGCCGCCGAGGTCCGCCAGGAGCTCATGTCCGCGCGGGGGAGCGGCCTGCCGTGGGCCGCCGAGGACGCCGCGCACGTCGACCAGCGGGCCGTCGAGGCACGCAACCTCGACGCCGCGTTCGCCTCGCTCGCCCGGGCCGACCGCGTCCGGCTCGCCCGCCGGATCGTCCGTGCCCGGCGGGTGCTCGTCTTCGGGGAACGCGGCGCGCACCCCGTCGCCATGCAGCTCCGGTCGCAGCTGGCCCAGGTGCGACCGGACGTCCGGATCGGTCCGGCACCGGGGCAGCGCCTGGGCGAGGAGGTCGCCGACCTCGACCGCCGCGACCTCGTCGTGCTCGTCACGGTCAGGCGGCACGCGGCGGGTGCCGAACGGCTCGTGCGGCACTGCGTCGCGACCGGCGCCGACGTGGTCGTGCTCGGCGACCCGACCGCAGCCGTGATCGCGGCGCCCGCGGCGACCGCAGTGCTCTGCCCGGTGGACTCGCCGTCGGCGTTCGACTCGATGGCGGCGCTCTTCGCGGTCGTCGCGGCGATCGCGAACGACGTGTACGAAGCCTCCGGGCCGGCAGGGCGTGCCCGGGTCGACGCCGTGGCGGCGGCCTACGACGCGCTCGGGGAGCTCGCCCCCCGCTGACCGTCCCCGTCCCGCTCGAGCTCGTCGCGCAGCGATGCGTTGCGCGCGGCGATCAACCGCGGCAGGTAGCGGGCGAGCGCTACCCGCTCGGCCAGCCAGCCGAGCGGGCCGAGGGGCGCCCGGAAGACGACCTCGTCGACCATCCGCGTCCCGTCGGCCGACGGCTCGAACCGGTGCTCGTGCCGGAACCGGGCGAACGGACCACGCACCTGCTCGTCGACGAAGCGACCCGGAGCCTCCAGGGCGGTGACCCTGCTCGTCATCGACCAGACGATCCCGAAGTGCCGCGCGCGCCACGTGACGCTCTCGCCGAGCCCGATCGTGCCGGACGTCGTCCCGGCCACGGCGCGTTCGTCGGTGTCGGCCATCGAGCGTTCGTGCGCGCCGATGTCGAGCGACAGCGCGAAGACGCGCTCCACCGGAGCGGCGATCTCGGTGACCACCCGGAAGGCGACGGTCACGCGTCCGGCCAGACCTGCGGCACCGTGCGGTCGTCGTCGCGCAGCACCGCGGCGAGCAGCTGGTCGTTGCGGGCGCCCCGGTGCACGACGGCCGATCGGGACCGACCCTCGAAGCGCATGCCGATCCGCCGGGCCGTCGCGGACGACGCGGCGTTCGTCCCGAGTGCGCGCCACTGCACCCGCACCAGGCCGAGCCCGTCCGGCGGTGCGGCGAACGCCCACGCCAGCACACGATCGGCGGCCTCGGCCATCAGGCCCTGCCCGCGGCCGTCGGGGTGCAGCGCCCAGCCGATCTCGCCGGCGCCGTCCACGAAGCCGAAGACGCCGACGGTACCGAGCAGCCGGGGGTCCTCCGCACGGCGGATCCCGAAGTCGTACCGGGTGTCGTCACGCCACCCGACCTCGACCAGGTCGAGCCACTGACGGGCCTCGGCGTGCCCGTACGGCACGGGGACCGGGGTGAACGCGATGACGTCCGGGTCGTTCGCGTACGCGATGACGGCCTCCGCGTCGGCGGGACCCGGCGCGGAGAGCACGAGCCGGTCGGTCCGGAGCGTCACGGGGAGCACACCGCGAGCCTAGCGACGGCGCGACCACGCGGTAGCGTCGGCGACATGACGTTCGACACCCTCGCCTTCCCGGTCATCGACGGACACAACGACCTCCCGTGGGAGCGCCGCGAGTCGCACGACTCCGGCGTCGAGGGCATCGACCGCGGACAGGGCACGCTGCACACCGACCTGCCGAAGCTCCGGGCCGGCGGGGTCGTGGGCCAGTTCTGGTCGGTGTTCGTGCCGTCGGACGACCCGGACCCGGTGCGCACCACCCTGCAGCAGATCGACACCGCGCACCGGATCATCGCGCGGTACCCCGACGACCTGACCTTCGTCCGCACCGCTGCCGAACTGCGCACCGCCGTCGACGCCGGACGGATCGCGTCGCTGCTCGGCGCCGAGGGCGGGCACTCCATCGGCGACGACCTCGCGGTGCTCCGGTCCTTCGCCCGGCTCGGCGTCCGCTACATGACGCTGACGCACAACGACGACACGACCTGGGCCGACTCGGCCACCGGCGCCCGGGCACACGGCGGCCTGACCGACCGCGGACGCGAGGTCGTCGCCGAGATGGAGCGGATCGGCATGCTCGTCGACCTGTCGCACACCGCGCCGGCGACGATGCGGGACACCCTCGACGTCGCGACGCAGCCGGTCGTCTTCAGCCACTCGTCCACCGTCGCCGTCGACGACCACCCGCGGAACGTGCCCGACGACGTGCTCGCCCGGCTCGCCGACAACGGGGGCGTCGTGATGATCACCTTCGTGCCGAAGTTCGTGTCCCGCGCGTGGGCCGACTGGGAGGAAGCGGGGTCCGAGGGGGAACCGCCGCTCGTCACGGTGGCGGACGTCGCCGACCACGTCGACCACGCCCGTGAGGTCGCGGGCGCGGCCCACCTGGGCCTCGGTGGCGACTACGACGGCACGCCCGTGCTGCCGCCGGACCTGCGGGACGTGTCGCGGTACCCGGTGCTCGCGGAGGAGCTGCGGCGACGCGGCTGGGGTGACGACGACCTGCGGGCGCTCGCCGGGGGGAACGTGCTGCGGGTCCTCGAAGCGACGGACGAGCGGTTCGCGCGGAGCGCGCTGCGCTGAGCCGCGCGGGCGCGGGCGCGGTGGGGCAGGGGTGGCCGGGAGGCGCGGTGTGCGCCCGCCGTGTCAAGGGGCGTCATCGACAGGGGAACACCGGGCGCCGTCGCTAGGATCGCGAGCGGACCGCAGCGCCGCCACCGACGGCGTGAGAACTCGACCCGGAGGACGACAACGGATGACCGGCACCATCTACGACAACATCTCGCAGGCGTTCGGCAACACCCCGCTCGTCCGGCTCAACCGCCTGCCGAAGGCCGACGGCGCCGAGGTCCTCGCGAAGCTCGAGTTCTACAACCCGGGCTCGAGCGTCAAGGACCGCCTCGGTGTCGCGATCATCGACGCGGCCGAGGAGTCCGGCGAGCTGCGCCCCGGCGGCACCGTCG
Organism: Curtobacterium sp. 1310; assembly: GCF_017834105.1. NCBI lineage: Bacteria > Bacillati > Actinomycetota > Actinomycetes > Micrococcales > Microbacteriaceae > Curtobacterium > Curtobacterium sp. 1310. Next base: position 70,707 of record NZ_JAFICY010000004.1, read on the forward strand.
TCGAGGGCTCGTCCGGCAACACCGGCATCGCCCTGGCGCTGGTCGGCGCCGCCCGCGGCTACCGCGTCGTCATCACGATGCCCGAGACGATGAGCGTCGAGCGGCGTGCCCTGATCCGTGCCTTCGGCGCCGAGATCGTCCTGACCCCGGGTTCCGAGGGCATGAAGGGCGCCGTGGCGCGCGCGGGCCAGATCGTCGACGAGACCCCCGGCGCGATCCTGGCCCACCAGTTCGAGACGGCCGCGAACGCCGCGATCCACCGCAGGACCACGGCGGAGGAGATCCTCCGCGACACCGAGGGCCACGTCGACGTCTTCGTCGCCGGTGTCGGGACCGGCGGGACGATCACGGGTGTCGGTCAGGTGCTCAAGGAGCGCGTGCCGGGCGTGCAGATCGTCGCCGTCGAGCCGAAGGACTCCCCGCTGCTGACCGAGGGCAAGGCGGGGCCGCACAAGATCCAGGGGATCGGCGCCAACTTCGTCCCCGAGGTCCTCGACCGTGAGGTCATCGACGAGGTGTTCGACGTCGAGCTCGACGACGCACTCCGGCTCGCCCGCGCGCTCGGGACCGAGGAGGGCATCCTGGCCGGCATCTCGTCGGGCGCGATCATCCACGCCGCCGTCGAGATCGCCGCCCGTCCGGAGAACGCCGGCAAGCGCGTGGTCGCGATCGTGTGCGACACCGGCGAACGCTACCTGTCCACGCCGCTGTTCGAGGGGCTCACTGCGTGACGCGTGCCGTCCGACGCGGCGTGCTGTGGCGGGTCCGCGAGGACCTCGCTGCGGCACGCCGCGGTGACCCCGCTGCCCGGGGTGACCTGGAGAACGCGGTGGTCTACTCGGGGCTGCACGCGATCTGGACCTACCGGTTCACGCACCGGCTGTGGCTCGCGCGTGGTCTCCCTGGATCCCGGTTCGCGGCCCGGGTGGTCGCGCAGGTCGCTCGATCGATCACGGGCATCGAGATCCACCCCGGCGCCCGCATCGGCCGGCGCTTCTTCATCGACCACGGCCTCGGCGTCGTGATCGGGGAGACGGCGGTCATCGGTGACGACGTGCTGGTGTTCCACGGCGTCACGCTCGGCGGGCGCGGGGGCGAGCACGGTCCGGGGCGGCGGCGGCACCCGACCGTGGGTGACCGCGTGGTGCTCGGTGCCGGGTCGTCGCTGATCGGCGCGATCACGATCGGCGCGGACTCCGTGGTCGGCGCGAACACGGTCGTGACGAAGGACGTCCCCGCGGGCTCCGTCGTCGCCGGCGTCGCCGGTACGGCCCGGCCGAGGTCGGGGCACGAGGGCGTCCCGACGCTCTGACCGCGGGCGGCCGCGGGCGGCCGCGAGCGCCGGGCGATCGAGCGCCCCGGTCGACCGAGCGGTCCGTCGCCGGGCTGGCCGGACGCTCGGTCCGGCGGACGTCAGCTCTTCTCGCAGGCGATCCCGTCGCCGTCGCGGTCCGTCTTCTTGTTGGCCCCGTAGAGCGCGTCGTCCTTCTTGACGGTGCCCTTGAGTGCGCGGTAGGTGGTCTTCCCACCGGAGGTCACCCGGTTCTTCGTCACCGACTTCTTCGCGATGCCACCGGAGTACACCTTGTGGACGGCGGTGCAGTTCGCGTAGGTCTTCGGCGCGGCGGAGGCGGTGGTCGCGCCGCCGAGCACGACGGACGCGGCGAGAGCGGTGGTGACGGCGGCGACGCCGAGGCTGTGGATGATGCGCACGGGTTCTTCCCCTGGGACGGGTCGTGACCGCTCGCGCGGCCGCCGCGTCGGGTGCACGGCGGACCGAGCGTACCCGAGCAGGACTCATTCCCTGATCCCCCCGAACGAGGCGTGTGCGGCATGCTGGTGCGATGGACGGCGCAGCACTGCACGAGGTGACCTTCCGGACGGCACTGGCCCTGCCCGCGGTCGAGGAGACGCAGCCCTTCGGCGAGCAGTCCGTCGTCCACAAGGTGGTCGGCCGGATGTTCGTGCTCGCCACGACGTTGCGCGGGGTGCCCATCGTCAACCTGAAGTGCGCGCCGCCGCACGGGGCGGCACTCGTCCGCGACCACGCCGAGATCAGCCCGGGGTGGCACATGGACAAGCGTCACTGGATCACGCTGTCACCGGGGGACGGTCTCGACGAGACCATGGTCGAGGACCTCGTGGCGAACTCGTACGACCTGGTCGTCGCCGGTCTCCCGCGGAACCGGCGCCCCCTCGACCCGGCAGCGGGCCGTCGGGCGGAAGGGTCAGACCCGGCCGCGCGCGAGGACCTTCGCGAGGTCACGGACGACCGTCGGGGCGAGTCGGTCGCCGGAGTCCAGCACCGCGCGGGCCCGCTCGGGTGACGGGCCGGCCGAGATCTCGCCGATCGTGACGCCGTGCTCCGGGCGGTGTGTGACGACCACCGGGTCGCCGGCTGCCACCGGTCCGCTGTGCAGGACCCGGAGGTAGGCACCCGGCCGGTTCTCCGCGGCGAACCGCTTCACCCAGCCGGGGATCCCCATCCGGCGGGCGAAGGTCCCGCACGGCACCCGTGGGATGGTCACCTCGAGTTCGAGCGTCTCGCCGATGCGCCACCGCTCGCCCGTGACGGCACCCGTGACGTCGACCCCGCTCGTGCGCAGGTTCTCGCCGAACAGCCCGGGTGGGACGTCGCGCTCCAGGGCCTCGGCGAAGTACGCGGCGTCCTCGTCGGCGTAGGCGTACACCGCCTGGTCCTCGCCGCCGTGGTGCTTGCGGTCCGCCTGCACGTCGGCGTGGAGCCCGAGCGGGCGGACACGGACGGGCCCCACGACCGGGCGCTTGTCGATGGCGGTGATGCCGATCGTGCCTGCGTCGCGGAGCAGCTGGTCGACGCGGCAGACGGCGGTGACGTGGCTCATGCCCACATCCTGGCGCACCGGGGTCACGGAGCCGAGCCCACCGTCGTGCGCGGCCACCCGCCCAGACTTCCTCCACCACTGACCGGTAGAAGGGTGGTGTGCCGTACCAGCCCCTCGCCGACCTCGACGACGCCGTCCTCGCGGGCCGCTCGTCCGACGGCGACGTCCGGGCGTTCGAGGTCCTGATCCGGCGGTACACACCCCTGCTCCGGGCCTACGCCCGGCGGACCCTCGGATCGACCGACGAGCTCGACGACGTCGTGCAGGAGACCTTCATCACCGCGTGGAACCGGCTCGACGCGCTCGACGACGGCGCCAAGGTCAAGTCGTGGCTCATGCGGATCCTCAGTCGCAAGTGCATCGACCGCATCCGGGCGCGGCGCGAGCACCTCGACGTCACCGAGCTCGAGGTCGCGGCACCGCGGGACGACGCTCCCGAGCGGGTCGCCGAGGCCCGGTCCCGCGAGGAGGCGGTCGAGACCGCCCTCGCCGAGCTCCCCGAGGCGCAGCGACGGTGCTGGGTGATGAAGGAGATGCTCGAGTACCGCTACGAGGACATCGCCGAGGAGCTCGACCTGCCGGTGTCGACCGTGCGTGGCCTGCTCTCGCGTGCGAGGAAGAACATGATCCGTCTCATGGAGGCATGGCGATGACCGGACCCGACCGCACGCGCCCCGACGACGTACCGCTCGACGCGCTCGAACCCGAGGACCTCGACGGCCACACCATCGACGAGCTCGCGGACTACCTGGACGCCGGGATGCAACCGGCCGACCCGAGCATCGACGACTCCGCGGCGTGCCAGAACGCGCTCGCCGCACTCGTCCGGCTCCGACAGTCGTCCCTCGGCTCGCTCGACACCGCCGCTGAGCAGGAGGCACCCGCGGACGAGTCGTGGATCGGCGGTGTCCTGGCGAACATCTCGCTCGAGGCCCGCGCCGGTCGCGACGTCCCGCTGCGCCCGTCCGTCCCGACCGAGCGTCCCGTGATGACCGAGGGAGCCATCCGGTCCCTCGTCCGGACGGCCGGGGACGTCGTCCCCGGTGTCGTGATCGCCCGCTGCGCGCTGCAGGGCGACGTCACGCTGCTCGATGCTCCCGTCCGGGTCCTGGTCGAGCTGGCGATCCGGTCGGGGGCACCGATCCACGCCACCGCCGAGCACGTCCGCCAGGCCGTCGCCGAGATCCTCGCCGAGCAGACCGATCTCCGTGTCGAGGCGGTCGACGTGCACGTCCGGGACCTCCTGCCCCCGCTCCCGCCCGCGCACGACGGGGGCCAGGCTGCATCCGGAGCGACCGACGAGGAGGGCCGCGCATGAGCATCGACGACGAGACGGCCGCGGCGATCGAGGCCGCGGTCCTCGCGGCGCCCGGCGTCGCCGACCTGTACCGCGCGCGGCCGACCCTCGGCAGCGCGGTCGAGTCCGCCCGGCGGCTCGCCTCGCGTGCGCCGGTGTCCCGGGTGGTGCTCGACGACGACGTCCTCCGCGTCGTCATCGGCACCGACGGATCGACCCCCGCGCGGGCTGCGGCGCGTGCGGCGCACGACGCCGCGCTCCGCGTCGCGGGCGAGCGCGGGCTCGCGCTCGGCCGCGTGGACGTGCGCATCGCGCGCGTCGGCTGACCGGACGGGCTCGCTCGCACGGCGGCAGGGCGACGACGACGGACCACGGGACGGACGGGAGGCACGGCGCCCGCCGGCACCGTGCCTCCCGTCCGTCATCCGGTGACGCCCGTCACCCGCTCGCGGCTCAGTAGAAGTTGTTCGCCTGCGAGTGGGCCCACGCGGCACAGGGCGTGCCGTAGGCCGCGCTGATGTACCGCAGCCCCCAGGTGATCTGGGTGGTGGCGTTGGTCTGCCAGTCGGCCGCGACCGTGGCCATCTTCGAGCCGGGGAGCGCCTGCGGGATGCCCGTCGCGCCACCGTTCGGGTTGACGGCCCGGTAGTTCCAGCCGGACTCCTTGGTCCACAGGTTGTCGAGGCACTGGAACTGCGCGGAGCCCCAGCCGTACTGCGACGACGCCATCGAGGACGCCGTGGCCTTGGCGCCGGCGACGGTGTTCGCAGCGGCGAGGCGCTCGGCTGCTGCCGCGGCCTCCGCTGCCGCACGCTCGGCTGCGGCCTTCGCCTCGGCGTCGGCCTTCGCCTGCGCTGCTGCTGCTGCCGCCGCGTCGGCGTCCGCCTTGTCCTGGGACGCGCTCTCGTCGGCGACCTGCGTCGTGGCGTCGACGGTCGAGGCGATGCGGGTGGTGATCGCGGAGCCGGACATGCCGCGGTAGTCCGACAGGGCTGCGACCTGGCGTTCGAGGGCGCGCGTGTCGGTCTTGTCGTTCGCGTCGGCGAGCACCGTGCGGGCGGTCGCGATGGTCGCGGCGGCCTGGGCGCGGTCGAGGTCCGCGCCGTGCAGCGCGGGGGTGGCCGAGGCGCTCGCGGAGGGGACGCCGATGGCCTCGCCGATGGCCGGCTGTGTGCCGACGGTGGCGAGTCCGCCGACGAGGGCGACGGCGGCAACGCCCCCGACGACGAGGGCGGAGCGACTGCGGAGCGCACGGCGGACACGGCGGCTCGGGGAGTCGAGCGCCTGGCGTCGGGTGGTCGCGGTGATGGGGGCTTCGGGGGTGGTTCGCGTCATCGGTTCCGGTGGTCGGCCGGCTGGAGGGCGACTCCCGGGCACGCCGGATCGGGCACGCGGGTGTGGGGGAGCGTGCACGACCGTCGGGACGGCCGTCGTGGGGGAGCCGCGAGCCGGGGGAGGACCGGACGGTGGTGTGGGGCCCGTCCGTCCGCCGCTGGGCGACCGGGTGGCCGCCTGCTCGGGCGAAGCCGTCACGATGACGTGTCAGCCTGGACAGCCCGTCCGGAAGCCCTGGCAGAACCGTCCGTCCACCCCTTGGTAACGGTTCGGTAACGGTGCTGACGCCGCCGGATCAGCGCCCGGAGGTGTGTGCTTCCTGGGAGCGCTCGCCCTGGCCGATCCGTTCGAGGGCGGAGAGGGCGGCGGCGATGGAGTCGACGTCGTCGTCGGGCAGGTCCGCGATGAGCCCGGCGACGATGCCGGTGCGGTCGGAGCGGGCCCGTTCGACGGCAGCGATGCCAGCGGGGGTGGCCGACACCATGAACGCCCGGCCGTCCCGCGGGTCGGCCTCGCGTTCGATGAAGCCGCGCTGCTCGAGCTCGGTGAGGATGCGCGTCATCGTGGGCTTCGTGACGACCTCGATCCGCGACAGGTCGCCGGGGCGCAGGGGTCCCTCGGCCTGGATCGTCGCGAGTGCGGAGACGAGCCCGTAGCCCAGCGCGGCCGAGTCGGTGCGCGCACGGCGGTTGATGCGTCCGACGGCGGCGGCGAGGCGCGCGGCGATCTCGGTGCGGTCCGGCTGGCGGTGGCTCATGCGGTGCTCCCGGGTCGTCGGGTCGAGGCTGTTCGAGCGGGTCGGAGCGATGCTACCGGTCCCCACGGGCGTGTGACCGAGTGCCGTGCGGGGTGCTGACGCCGGGTGCAGGAACGCCCGTCACGAGGTCCGGGACGGGCGTTCCTGTACGACGTGACAGGTGCGCTCAGCTGGAGCGGTGCCGCTTCTCGCCCGGGAGCAGGTGGATCGCCTCGGTCGCGAGCTCGGCGGCGATGTTGTCACCGCTCTCGGTCGCGTCGCGCAGCCGGCGGAAGTCCGCGGTCAGCTGGTCCCAGTCGATGAGCTCGTCGAGGTTCGGCAGGCGCAGGCGGAACGCGAGACCGTCGGTCGTGTCGCGGCACACCCGCTGCAGGTTCTCGTTGCCGCAGGCGTCGACGTACAGCCCGAAGACCGAGAGCGCGTCGTGGTTGACGGCGGGGACGTCGTGCGCGTCGAGCTCGGTGATCGTGCGGTCGAGCTGCGCCAGGATCTTCTTCCGCGTCGGTGCCGTGAGCCGGGGGACGGCCAGCCGGACGACCCCGCCGAACAGCACGCCGAGGGTCTGCATCGCCTCGACGACCTCCTCGGCCTTCGGGGTGGTGACCCGGGTGTACCGGTTCGGTGCCATCTCGATGAGACCGGCGCGGGCGAGCTGGCTGAGGGCCTCGCGGATCGGGGTGCGGGAGACGCCGAGCCAGGCGATGAGCTCGTCGTCGTTGAGGCGTTCACCGGGCTCGAGCGTGCCGTCCATGATCGCGGCGTGGATCTTGTGGCGGACGGTGTCGCGGAGCAGCTGGTGCTCGGTGGGGGCGCTGCTGGGGACCGGCATGCGGGTGTCCTCGTTCTCGGTGGACGGTCGGGAGCGCCGGACCGGTCGGTGTCGACGCCTGATCACCGTACCTGATATGTGAACGGTCGTCCGTCGGCCGCCGTGCCTCAGGTGGCGTCGAGCAGCCGGACCGTCACCGGGTCCTCGGTCCCGTCGAACCACCGGTCCAGCAGGGCACGGAACGGAGCCGGGTCCTCGGCGGCCCTGGCGAACAGGGTCGCCGACGACCGCGCCTTCAGCGCGTCGATCCCACCGAACAGGTCGTCCGCGCTCCGGGCCGGTGCGTCGACGACGGTGCGGGCAGCCTCGAGCAGGCGCGGACCGAGCACGGGGTGTGCCAGGAACGCCCGCGCCTCGGCGAGCCCCTCGATCGCGTACCGCTGCGCCGTCGCACTGCGCCCGAGGCCGGCGAGCTGCGGGAACACGAACCACATCCAGTGCGACCGCTTCCGGCCGGCCGCCAGCTCCGCGAGTGCCTGCTCGTGGACGCCCTCCTGCGCACGCACGAACCGGTCGAGGTCGAACGGGTCGTCGCTCACCGGACCACCTCGCCCCACGCGTAGCGCACGGTCGTCGCGTCCACGACGAGCAGTGAGTCGGGGTCGCGGTCGAGGAGCCCGGGCAGCCCGACGGCGTCCGGTAGGTCGCCCTCGAGCCGCTCGAGCCGGGCGCTGCGGACGGTCAGCGGCGCGTGCTGCCGCTGCCAGAAGAGCGTCTGCGCCAGGTGCCGCGCGTGGATGCCGGCGCGCGTGGTGAGCGCGGCGGCGAGCGGCGTGTCCACGACGTCGCCCGCGGTGACCCGGACGAGGACGTCGTGCCGCGGGCGGGGTCGCGGCGGGCGTGCGTTCCCCGCGTGCACGAGCGCCCGCGCCCAGCGGACCGGGTGCGTCGCCCGGGCCGGGTGCCGGACCGACCGGTGGTCGAGGGTGTCCCCGCGACGCGTCGCCCGGACGTGGGAGAACGTGTACGGCACGCCGAGCAGCGTGTTCGCGGCGACGATGGCGGGGACGTGGCCGGTGTCGACGGTGCGGTAGACGATGCCGTGGCGACCCCTGGTGTCGACGGTCGCGATCTCGATCGTGACCTCGGTCATCGAACCGAGTCGTCGTGAGGGCGGGAGCGGCGGGAGGGCCGTATCGCGGAACACGTAGGCGGTCAGACCCACCCACGCGCTGCCGTCGACCACGTCGGGCCGGGTGCCGCGTGGCACGAGCCGGGCGAGCGAGGCCGGGTCCCGCCGCCAGTGCGCGAACACGATGTCCTCCCACGCGTGCACGGCGACGGGCCGGTGCACGAGCGGGACCGCCGCCCGCTGGCGGACCGCGTCGGTCACCGTCGTGGCGCGTGTCGTCCGACGCGCACGGCCCAGGCCACGAGCGGCGCCTGCAGGGGGAGCCGCGCGACGCCGACCAGCCGTGCGGCGCGCCCTGCGCGTGGGCTGTCGAGGAGGTCGGCGGCCATCTTGACGTTCGCGGGGAAGACCGCCAGGAACAGTGCCGCTGCCGCCCAGCCGGACGCGCGACGGGTGGCCGGCACGGCGAGTCCGGCGGCGATGCCGAGCTCGGCCACGCCGGAGGCGACCGTGGTCAGGCGCGGGGGGAGGCCCTCCGGCACGATCCGGTCGTAGCCCCGCGGGCGCAGGAAGTGGGTGACGCCGGCTCCGCCGAGGAGCACGGCGAGCATGGTGGCGGTCCGGGTGGCACGTCGGGCGCGCTCGCGTCGTCGCATGCGCCCATCGTGCACGCCCTCGCCCGAGCGGGTGTCGGGCGTCGCTCAGGTCAGGGCGGTCGCGACGAGGTCGAGCACCGCCGTGGCGACGTCCGCCTTGCTGCCGGAGGTCTCCCGGACGACGTCGCCGCCGGGCACGAGCACCTCGATCGCGTTCTCCTCGCGTTCGAAGCCCGCGTCCCACCCGACGTGGTTCACGACGAGCAGGTCGGCCGGCTTCCGGGCGATCTTGGCGCGTCCGAGGGCGATCCGGGCCTCTCTGTCGGGCTCGGTCTCCGCGGCGAACCCGACGATGACCTGACCCGTGCGGCGTGCTCGGACGAGGTCGGCCAGCACGTCGGGGTTGCGGACGAGCTCGAGGGTCATGGTGTCGCCCTGGTCGTCCTTCTTCAGCTTGTCGGGGCGGACCTCGGCCGGTCGGTAGTCCGCGACCGCGGCGGTCATCACCACCACGTCGGCGTCGACCGCCGCGGCGTGCACCGCGTCGGCGAGTTCCTGGGCGGACCCGACGGGCACCACGGTCGCACCGAGCTCCGCGGTGAGCCCGGCGTCCACGTTCGCGGCGACGAGCGTCACGGTCGCGCCGCGTCGGACGGCGTCCGCGGCGATCGCCACGCCCTGGCGTCCGCTCGACCGGTTGCCGACGAAGCGCACCGGGTCGAACGGCTCGCGCGTCCCTCCCGCGCTCACGACGACACGCACCCCGGCGAGGTCGCCCTGGTCGCCCCGCGCCCCCGTCCCCGACCCCGCTGCGGCACCGGCCGGGAGGCCCGCCCCGCCCGGGTCCCGTCGGCCCGCCTCGGTCGGTCGGTCGAGCACCGCCAGCGCCGCGGCCGCGATGTCCTCGGGTTCCGCCATCCGGCCGATCCCGGCGTCGTCACCCGTCAGCGCGCCGACCACCGGCCCGACGAAGTGCACCCCGCGGTCGCGCAGGGTCCGGACGTTCGCCCGGGTCGCGGGGTGCTCCCACATCTGCGGGTGCATCGCGGGGGCGACGACCACGGGCGCCTCGGTCGCGAGCAGCGTCGTCCCGAGCAGGTCCCCGGCGAGTCCGTGGGCCATCCGCGCCAGGGAGTCGGCGGTCGCGGGCGCGACGACGACCAGGTCCGCCCGGCGTCCGAGCGCCACGTGCCGCACCTCGGCCACGTCGTCCCAGACGCTCGTCGTGACCGGGTTCCGGCTCAGCGCCTCGAGCGTCGGCAGTCCGACGAAGCGGAGTGCACCCTCGGTCGGGACGACGTGCACGTCGTGGCCGCGCTTGACGAGGTCGCGGACGACCCCCACGGCCTTGTAGGCGGCGATGCCCCCGGTGATCCCGACGACGACGGACAGACGGCGACCTGCTGCAGCATCCACGTCGGTCACGCTACCCGGACGGCCGTGCGAGGATCGAGCCCATGTGCACCGTCGTCGTCCGCGTCGACCCCGGCGCCGCGTGGCCCGTCACCGTGCTGGCGCTCCGTGACGAGTCGCCCGACCGTCCCTGGGACCCGCCCGCCGCCTGGTGGCCCGAGCTCGACCCCGCCGTCCGGGGTGTGCGCGACCGGTCGGCCGGCGGAGCGTGGCTCGCCGCGTCCGACGCCGCGGGGCTCGCCGTCGTGCTGAACCGTGCCGAACCGGTGCCGAGCGACGACGGCACCTGGACCACCCGCGGCGTGCTGCCGCTCGACGCGCTGACCGGCGCGGCGCCGGGCGCGGGCGGCTCGCTCCCGAGCACGCGTGCGTTCAACCTGGTGCGGGCCACGGCCGAGGGCGCCGCCGTCGACACCTGGGACGGCAGGGCGGTGCGGACGACCCTGCTCGAGCCCGGCGTGCACATGGTGACCCACGGAGCCCCGGACGACCCCGCCGCGCCGCGGGTCGGCCGGTGGCTCGAGGCCTTCCGCACGGCCCCGGCGCCGGCCGGGCCGCCGGCGCTCGGCCCGTTCGACGAACTCCGCACCGCCGACCTCGGCGACGACGCGGGCGACGGCTGGAGCGGCTGGTTCGGCGTGCTCGCCGACTCCGCGGCCCTGCCCCCGGACCACCCGGACGCGATCCTGCGCGACGCGGTCGAGCCGGACGGCCACGTCGCGACGCTGTCCGTCGTCGCCGCCGCGGTCGGGCCCGGTCGGACGGTGCTGCAGCACGCGCGGCTCGCCCACCCGGGACGCCTCGACGGCTCGGTGGAGCTGCACCGGGCGTGATCGTCCCGCCCGGACGTCCCCGATGTTGTGAGGAGCAGCAGCGCACCGGCCGGTCCCGCCGTGGTCCGGCGGCGTACGGTCCCCGTCGTGACCCCGACCACACGGCCGTCCCCGCGCACCGTCGCGGGCATCGGTGACCCCGCTCCGCGGCGCCGTCCCCGCGGTCGAGCCGTCCTCGCGACGACGCTCGCCGCCCTCACCGCGCTCGCCCTCGTCGGCTGCAGCGAGGACTCCTCGGTGGCCGCGGCCTCCTCGCCGAGCCCGACCGGCCGCGCCTGGGACCACGCCCCGGGGGAGCGGATCGTCGTCATCGGCGACTCGGTGAGCGGCGGCCACGGCCTGACGCCGGAGCAGGCCTGGCCCGCGCTCCTCGCCCGGACCGAACGGTGGCAGCTGACGAACCTGTCCTGCGACGGGGCCGGCGTCGTCGCCACGGGGGACCCGGACGCGTGCGCCAGTGCCTACCCGGGGCTCGTCAAGCGTGCGGTCGACCTGCGCCCCCGGGTCGTCTTCGTGCAGGCGAGCTCGAACGACCTGGGCGAGGACGACGCACAGGTGACGAGCGCCACCGACCAGCTCGTGGCCCTCGTCCACCGCGACCTGCCCGGAGCCCGGGTGGTGGGGCTGAGCGCCGTGTGGAACGAGCAGGCCCCGCCGGCGCAGCTGGCGACGATCTCGCACGCCCTGCAGCGGGCGACCCGGCGCGACGGCGGCACCTACGTCGACGTCGGGCAGCCGCTGTCCGGTCACCCGGAGTGGATGCAGTCCGACGACGTGCACCCGACCGCCCGTGGACAGCGTGCCCTCGAGGCGGGGGTGATCGACGCGTTCGCGCGCGACCACCTGCGGTTCTGACGCCGTCGGGGCGCGGTCGGGTCGTGCCTCCCGGCCGGTGCGGGTGCCGAGCCAGCGGTCAGGCGGGCGCGTGCGTGTCGGTGAGGTCCTCGGCGACCGCCCAGAGCGACCGGGCGAGGTCCGCACTGCGCGCCGAGCGCGGCACCGAGACCGTCGTGGTCGGTCCGGTCAGGCCCCCGAACCCGGACGGCCCGTAGTAGGCCCCGCCGACCGCGGCCGGACCGACGGCGGCGTACAGGAGCGGCTCCGCGCCCTGCTCCACCGCCTGCGTGAAGGGGAGCGCGCGGTCGCTCGCGCGGACCGGACGCGACCGGCCGAGCGAGCGGCCGGTGGACTGCAGGTTCGTGCGCGTGTAGCCGGGGTGGGCCGCCGTGCTGACGAGTGGCCAGTCCCGCTCGACGGACAGCCGGTGCAGGTGCAGCGCGAGGAGCAGGTCGGCCAGCTTGGACTGCGAGTAGGCCCGCCAGCCGTTGTAGCCGCGCTCCCACTGCGGGTCGGTGAAGCGTATGCTGCCGGGGATGGCGGCGAGGCTCGACATCGTCGCGACGCGCGGGGGCCGGGCGTCGTCGCTGCCCGCGGCCGTGCCGAGCAACGTCGGCAGCAGCAGGTTCGTGAGCGCCAGGTGTCCCAGGAAGTTCGTGCCGAACTGCAGCTCGAAGCCGTCCGCGGTCTCGAAGCGCTCGGGCGGGGCCATCACGCCGGCGTTGTTCACCAGGACGTGGAGGGGACGGCCGTCGTCGGCGATGCCCGCGGCGAACCGGCGGACGCTGGCGAGGTCGGCGAGGTCGAGCTCGCGCACCTCGAGGTCGGCGCCCGGGTGCTCCCGGCGGATCTCGGTCGCGGCGTCCTCGCCCTTCGCGGTGGTGCGGACGGCGAGCACGACGCTCGCGCCGGCACCGGCGAGCCGCTTCGCGGTCTCCTTGCCCGTGCCGCTGTTCGCGCCGGTCACGACGATGCGACGGCCGGTCTGGTCGGGGATGTTGGCCATGCGCGGCACGGTACGCCGGCGGTCTGGTGACCCGCCGGGCGCGCGCCGTCGGGGCTGTACGTCCGGCTCCCGCGGTGCTACAGTTCATGCAAACGCATCGATCAGGAGGCGCACATGAGCAACGCATTCGGCACCGACCGCCCGTCGGACGTCCCGCCGCCCGCACCCGAGCGCATCGGGCCGGTCCAGCTCGGCCTCGACACCTTCGGAGACGTCACCGAGCGTGCCGACGGGTCGCTCCGCTCGGACGCGCAGAGCATCCGCGACGTCGTCGACCAGGCCGTCCTCGCGGACCAGGTCGGGATCGACTTCATCGGCGTCGGGGAGCACCACCGCGAGGACTTCGTGGTCAGCGCCCCCGAGGTCGTCCTCGCCGCCATCGCCGCCCGCACCTCGTCGATCCGCATGGGCTCCGCCGTCACCGTCCTGTCCTCGGACGACCCGGTGCGCGTGTACGAGCGCTTCGCCACCGTGGACGCCCTGTCGGACGGGCGCGCCGAGGTGATCCTCGGCCGCGGCTCGTTCACGGAGTCCTTCCCGCTGTTCGGCTACGACCTGGCCGACTACGAGGTCCTGTTCGAGGAGAAGCTGCAGCTCTGGAACGCCCTGCGCGGTGGGGACGCGGTGACGTGGTCCGGCACGAAGCGCGCGGCGCTCGTCGACCAGGACGTCTTCCCCAAGCTCGAGCACGGCCCGATCCCGACCTGGATCGGCGTCGGCGGCTCGCCGCAGTCCGTCATCCGTGCGGCGTCCTACGGCCTGCCGCTGTTCCTCGCGATCATCGGCGGGCAGCCGGCGCAGTTCGCCCCGTTCTCGCGGCTGTACCGCCAGGCGCTCACGCAGCTCGAGCTCCCGCAGCAGCCCATCGCGATGCACTCGCCGGGCTTCGTCGCCGAGACCGACGCCGAGGCAGCCGAGCGCTACTGGCCGTACCACAAGGCCGTCACCGACCGGCTGGGCCGCGAGCGCGGCTGGCCGCCCCTCGACGCCGCGCAGTACCAGGCGGGACTGTCCGCCGGCGGGTCGCTGTACGTCGGGTCGCCGGAGACGGTGGCGCGGAAGATCGCCCGGAACATGCGGATCCTCGGCGTCTCGCGCTTCGACATGCGGTACGCGACGGGTCGCCTACCGCACGAGGACATGATGCGGTCGATCGAGCTCTACGGCACGCGGGTCGCACCGCGGGTGCGCGAGCTGCTCGCCGAGCCGGTGCCGGTGCCGTAGGCGGACGCCTCCTCGGGGTGGGCCGGCGGGCCGGTGCGGCTCGGGGCGGCTCGGTGCTGCTCGGGGCGGGCCGGTGCTGCTCGGGGCGGGCCGGTGCGGCCTGCTCGTGCACAACGAGAAGCACCCCGCACCACGGGATTCCGTGGCGCGGGGTGCTTCCCGTTGTGCCGGGTCCGGCAGCGTCCCGTCGGCCGGGAGGGGCGCCCCACCGCCGCCACGCCGACTCACGGCAGCGCCGGGTACCGTCCACCGCATGTCGCCCCGCCCCAACATCGTCGAGCGTCGGTTCCGTGGTCGCATCATGGGCGTCGGCACGACGTCCGGTGTGCGGTTCGTCGTCGGCATGTGGGACCGGTCGCCGTTCGGAGCCTTCACGGACGTCTTCGTGGAGCAGCCGGACGGATCGAGCGTGCTGCTCGCTCCGGACGAGATCGTGGCCGCGTACGTCTCCGGGACCTACCGCTTCGACACGGTGTCGGTGGTCGACATCGACGCCCGCCGCACCGCTCGTGGTCTCGAGCTCGACGCCGGCCCGCTCCGCGCCTCGATCGACGTCGGATCCATCTCACCGCTCGGGCGGGTGCTCCGCATCGTGCCGAAGCCGATCGCGCGTGATCCGCGGTGGCTCAGCGTGATCGACCCGGTCGCACGACTGGTCGCTCCCGGCGCGGGCACGGCCGGGACCGCAGGAGGTGGCCGCCGCGAGTACTACGGCGTGACCGGGGCGCACGACGTCACCGGCGTCTCGGGGTCCTGGGCGGGGGAACCGCTCGGGTCCCTGGCCCCGCTCGACCCGCCCGTGGCGTTCGGCTTCGCCTCGATGCCGCGCGTCCCGCAGGTCGTCGACGTCGAGACGACGATCCGCGAGCCCGCCGTCTGACGCGTCGCCCTCGGCCCCGCGGACGGTGCGGTGCGGGGTCGCTGGGTCGGAGCCTGTGGGTGCCCGTTCGTACCCGTTCCTTCCCACGTCGACCGCGATACCTGATCGTTCCGGGCGTACCTCCCGTTCTCGGACGGCCAGGTACGCCCGTTGTCGCCAAGTGCGCCCGTTCTCGCCAGGTGCGCCCGTTCCCGCCCTGCACGCCCGTCGTCGCCGGGGACGCCCGGTCCCGCGCGGCACGCGTCCGCGCCGCAGCCACTCGTGCGGGGGCCGGAACCCGGGCGGGCAGGTCCCAGCGACGAGGGGCACACTGGCGGGAACGGAACGCGCCCGGGCAGTGCCCGGCCGGACGTCGAGCACAACGGGGCGCACGACGAACAGGAGCATCATGACCGACACGCAGGCAGACCACCGCGCAGCCATCTCGGACATCGTCCACGGCGCTCGAACCGCCCTGCTCACCACCGTCAGCGACGACGGCCAGCTGCACGCCCGTCCGCTGGCCGTGCAGGACAAGGCGTTCAACGGGACCCTCCGCTTCCTGGTGCAGGACGGCAGCGAGAAGGTGGAGGACATCGCGCGGAACCCGCACGTCAACGTCGCCATCGAGTCGCAGGGCGGGTACCTGTCGATCGCCGGCACGGCGACGGTCACCCGCGACGAGTCCGTGATCGACGAGCTGTGGTCCCCGTTCGCCGAGGCGTGGTTCCCGGACGGCCGGCAGGACCCGACCATCCGACTCCTCACCGTCGAGGGCGACTCGGTCGAGTACTGGACGCAGGACACCGGCCCGGTCGGCAGCCTCGTGCAGACCCTGAAGGCAGCGATCGGCAAGCAGAGCCAGCCCGACACCGGCCACCACGGCACCGTCGAGCTCTAGCCCGTCCCCCTTCCGCGCCACGCAACGTCGGCGGTCCCTCGCAGCGGTACAGCCCTGCGAGGAACCGCCGACGTTGCGTTTCGCGAGCGTGCCGCGAGCCTTCCGTCGAGCGTACCGCTGGGGTCAGGGCGGGCCGAGCAGCCAGAGCACCGCGACGAGCACCGGCTGCCCGAGGAGCGCACAGCTCACGAACGTCCAGCGCATCCAGGGCCGGGCGACGAGCTCGGGGGAGCCGAACAACGGCGCGAGCGGCATGAGGAGCCGCGGGGTGGACGCCATCGGCAGGGACACCGCGAAGATGTAGAGCGCGTAGGCGGCGGAGTACAGCACGGTCGTCGAGCCGAGCGCCCGGGTCGAGCGCCGCAGCAGCCAGACGGGGTACGCCACGAGCAGGACGACCACGATCAGGATCCCACCGACCCCGAGCCACCGCCCGGCGATCAGGAACCAGGGCGTCATCGGCGTGAAGTCGACCCGCCCGATGAAGTTCACCCACCAGGACATCTCGGTCTCCAGGTAGGCGTCCGACCGCCCGGTGACGTGCGCCGCGATGACCGGCCAGGCCAGCCCCGCCGCGGCCATCACCATGCCGGCGGCGACGACCCGGACGCGTTCCGCCACCGGGAACGCCTCGAGGGACCGCACACCGGTGCCCGCGGCGGCTCGTCGTGCACGCACCCAGCGGACGAGTGCGACGACCCCGAGCAGGAGCGGCAGCGCGAGCGCCCCGGGACGGGTGAACGCCGCGACCACGCCGAGCACCGTCAGCAGGCCGTAGCGCCGTCGCTCGAGCGCCAGCAGGGCGCCGAACGTCAGTGCCAGGAACGTGCTCTCCGCGTAGCCGACCTGCAGCAGGAACGACAGCGGACCGCACGTGAAGAAGAAGACCGCCCACATGCCCGCGGCGTTGCCAGCACGGTCGCTCACCAGCCGGTGCAGCAGGAACGTCGCCACGAGCCCGGCGGCCAGCGCGACGAGGGGCGCCCCCACGGCGAACGGCACCCCGGTCGAGGCCGTCAGCATGCGGATGGCGAAGGGGAACGCCGGCAGGAACGCCCACGCGTTCTGGGCGACTTGCCCGGCGGCGTCGAGCGGCAACGTCGTCGGGTAGCCGTGCACCGAGATCTGCTCGTAGT
Source organism: Curtobacterium sp. 1310 (assembly GCF_017834105.1). Lineage (NCBI taxonomy): Bacteria > Bacillati > Actinomycetota > Actinomycetes > Micrococcales > Microbacteriaceae > Curtobacterium > Curtobacterium sp. 1310. The sequence goes on from NZ_JAFICY010000004.1 coordinate 87,666, forward strand.
ACTGGCCGTCCCACGCGGTGAGGAACGACCCGAACCCGTGCTCGTTGCCCCAGATGGCGTTGTCCGGCATCTGCCGGGCCATCAGCGGGTAGGCGAGCGCCAGCCAGACCGTGGAGACGAGACGGCCGCCGCCCCACACCAGCAGCACCGCGGCCCAGACGGGCAGGCTCGTCGCCAGGTCGACGATGCGACGTCGACCGTTCGCGAGCGTCCCGGTGACGGCGCCGTCGGTGCGGCTCACCGGCCCGCTCCGGCGGGCGCAGGGCTCTCGGTGGGCACGGACCGAGCGTACCGACCGTCGCCTGGCACCCTCCGGCACGCCGGTGGCCGGTCGCGGACGGGTCGGTCGTCGGTGGTCGGCCGGGAGGCCCGTCCCGCGTTCTGCACACCGCAACGGCTCCGGCGGGTGGTCGGTCCGCGCAGTGGGGCCGGCCCTAGCCTGGAGGCCCACCCGGACGGACCGCGTCCGACGACCAGAGGAGTCCCCGTGCCGAAGACCGCCATCGTCACCGCGAACGCCCCGGCACCCGCCGGCCCGTACAGCCAGGGCATCGTGGCCGGCGGGTTCCTCTACACCGCGGGCTTCGGGCCGCAGGACCCGGCGACGGGGGCGATGGCCGACGACGTCGCCGGACAGACCGCCCAGGTGCTGGCCAACGTCGCCGCCGTCCTCGCCGAGCACGGCGCGACCCTCGACGACGTCGTGAAGTCGACCGTCCACCTCGAGCACTCGGACCGGGACTTCGCCGCCTTCAACGAGGAGTACGCGAAGCACTTCTCGGAGCCGTACCCGGTCCGCACGACCGTGCAGTCGCACCTGGCCGGGATCCTCGTGGAGATCGACGTCGTCGCGGTGCTGCCCAGCGCCTCCTGATCGTCACCCGCCGTCCCGCTCCCTGAGCGGAACCTCACCGACCTCCGGTGCCCCTCGGTGCCGTCGCGCCCGCACGCCGGATCCCGGCGCCCGGGGTGGTGCCCGTCAGACGTCCGGCAGCGAGCACCGGCACGCCCGCCACCAGGACGTCGTCCGTTCCCACAGCCGTGGCCGTCGGGTCGTCGTAGGTCGACCGCGCCGCCACCCGCTCGGGGTCGACCACCGCGAGGTCGGCGACCGCCCCCGCACGCACGACCCCGCGGTCGCCCAGCCGCAGGTGCTCGACGGCGGTGGTCGACAGGTGCCGCTGGGCCTCCGGCCACGACAGCAGCCCGGCACGCACGAAGTCGCCGAGGTACCGCGCCACGGTGCCGGTGGCCCGCGGGTGCGGGTGCGTGCCGACGTGGATGCCGTCCGACCCCGCGGCGTGCCCGGGGTGCCGGACGAGCGGCGCGAGGTCGGCGGGGGAGCGCGGGTGCGGGACCCGCATGATCGCGGTCACCTGCAGGTCGGAGGCGACGAGCAGGTCGATCGCCAGGTCCACGGGTTCGGTGCGTCGCACCGCGGCGGCGTCGGTCAGGGTGCGGCCCTGCAGGTCGTGGTGCGCCGGTGAGGGCACGTGGGAGAGCGTGACCTGGTCCGCCCAGCCCGGTCCGAGGTCTGGGCGTGCGGTGACCCGGTCGAGCACGGCGGTGCGGACCCGGCGGCGTCCGGCGTCGTCGGCGACCGCGCGGGCGAGGTCGTCGGTGCCGGGGCGCGCGAGCGCGGCGGGGAGCAGCAGCATCGACAGGATCGTGCACCCGCGGGAGTACGGGTACGCGTCGAAGGTCAGCCGTACCCCCGCGGCCGCCAGGTCCTCGAGCACGCCGAGGGCCGTGTCGACCGGAGCGTGCAGGTGCGACACGTGCGCACGGACCCCGCTCGACCGGACGATCTCGGCGACCTCCTCGAGCCCGACGCGGAGGTTCGCCTCGTACCCGCCGCGGACGTGCGACACGTAGACGCCGTCGACGGCGGCGACCTCCGCGCAGAGCGCCGCGAGCTCGGCGGTGTCGGCGTACAGCCCCGGCACGTAGTCGAGCCCGGTGGCGAGCCCGAGCGCTCCCTCGGCGAGCCCGCGGCGGACGAGCGCGCGCATCGCCGTGGTCTCCTCGGCGGTCGCGGGTCGGTCCTCGTCGCCCAGCACCTCGTGCCGGATCGTCCCGGCGGGCACCAGGGTCGCGACGTTCAGCGGCGTGGTGCCGTCGTACGTCGCCAGCAGGCCGGCGGTGCTGCCGCCGCGGTACCGGGGGTGCGGGCCGTCGATCGCCGCGAAGTACCGGCCCGCCCACCTGCCGTCGCCGGGGGCCGGGCCGACGCCGTCCTGGCCGGTGACGATGGACGTGACGCCCTGACGGAGCAGCGCGAGCTGGACGTCCTCGTCGAAGACCCGGGACCCGGCGTGCGAGTGCGCGTCGACGGCCCCGGGGAGGACCGTGCGGCCACCGCAGTCGATCGTGCCGGCGTCGTCCGGCACGGGAACCGTCGCACCGACCGCCGTGATCCGACCGCGTTCCACGAGCACGTCCGCGCGGGTGGGGCCGTTCCGGTCGACGACGGACCCGCCGCGGAGCACGAGCGGCGCACCGGTCTCCGCGGTGGTGGTCACCGGGCGAGCCCCGCGACGAGCCGCTCCGCGCGGGACCGCAGCGCGACCGTGTCCCCGGTACCCAGGGCGTCACCGACCAGGGGGGAGCCGAGTCCGACCGCCACCGCACCGGCTGCCAGGTAGTCGGCAGCATCGTCGATCCCGATGCCGCCGGTCGGGACCACGTCGACGAAGTCGAGCGGGGCGAGCACCTGCCGCAGGTACGCGGGGCCGCCGAGCTGTGCCGCCGGGAACACCTTCACCGCCCGGGCGCCGAGCCGCCACGCCCGCACGATCTCGGTCGGCGTCGCTGCCCCCGGGTACCAGCCGAGGCCCCGCTCGTGGGCACGCTCGCCGATCGCGGGGTCGAGGTGCGGGCTGACGACGAAGGACGCCCCCAGGTCGGCAGCGTCGTCGACCTGTTCCGGGTCGAGGACCGTGCCCACCCCGACGGAGACGCCGTCGCCGAACCGTCGCGCGGTCCAGGCGGTGCCCTCGCGCCAGCGCGGGGTGTTCGTGGTGAGCTCGACCGCGCGGACGCCGGCGCCCACCAGGGTGTCGACGACCGCCTCGACGTGCTCGCCCGTGCCGCCGCGGAGGATCGCGACGGCCGGACCCGCGCCGTGCCGGGTGCCGTGGTCCGGCACCGACGGGCTGTCGCCGGTGGACGTGTGGTGAGTGCTCACGGTGTGGCTCCTCGGATCGGTCGGGCGGGTTCGTGCCGGACGGGTGGTGGTCGCGGTCAGCGGTCGACGCGGTCGTGCACCGCCGTGTCGACAGCGGTTGCTCGGGGGCCGGCCGGGTCTGACGGGTCCGACGGGTCCGACGGGTCTGACGTGTCCGACGCGTCGGCGGTGAGCGGGTCGGTGCTCGCGCCGGGGACCGGCAACCGCCAGTCGCCCGGGACGGTGCAGGCGAGCGCTCCGGCGTCGGCGGCCCGGTCGAGCGCGGTGTCCGCGTCGGCCCCCGTGAGCGTCGCCGCGAGCCAGGCCGCCACGAACGCGTCACCGGCGCCGACCGGGTCGACGACGCGCACCGGTGTCGCCGCGCGGCGGGTCGTCCGCCCGTCCACGACCGAGACGGCGCCGCGGGAGCCGAGCTTCACCACGGCACGACCACGGGCCAGGTCGGCGAGCCCACGGGCGAGGTCCTCGTCGGACTGCGGCGGGCTCGCCCCGTCGTCTCCGGCACCGTCCGGGTCACCGAGCAGGATGCGGGCCTCGTCGTCGCCGGCGAAGACCACCGCGGCACGGGCGGCGACGGCGCGGTAGTGCTCCCGGGCGACCGCGGCGTCGAGCAGCTTCTGCCGGTGGTTCACGTCGAAGGACACCGGGACCCCGGCGGCCTCGGCGCGGTCGAGCACCGAGGTGACGGTCCGCCGGGCGGACTCCGAGAGCGCGAGCGTGATGCCGCTGACGTGGACGAGCGCCGACCGCTCGACGAGCCCGGCGGGGACGTCCTCCGGTGCGAGCGCCGAGCCCGCGGAGTGTCGACGGTGGTAGGTCACGCGGGTCCGGCCGTCCCGCAGTCGTTCCTTCATCATGAGCCCGGTCGAACGGTCCGGGTCGACGACCGCGGCGACCTCGACGCCGGCCTGCCCGACGTCCCGCAGGACCCGGTCACCGGCGGGGTCCGCCCCCACGCGTCCGACCCACGTGGCCGGGACACCCGCGCGGACCAGCCCGATCGCGACGTTGCTCTCCGCCCCGCCGGTGTCGACGCGCATGTGGTCGAGGTCGCACACCTCGCCGACACCGGGGCCGGCCAGCAGGAGCATCGTCTCGCCGAGGGTGAGGACCCCCGTGCCCGCGCTCACCGGGTCACCCCACCCGGTGCCGTGCGACGCAGGGCGAGCTGTGCCGACGAGGACCCGAGCGCGACCGAGATCTCGAGCGCGGTCCGCACGACACCGTCGCCGAGCTCGCGGACCGCCGCCGCCGGGAAGCGGGACGCCAGCCCCGAGATGCTCATCGCGCCGACGACCTGGTTCGCGTGGTCGAGCACGGGCGCGGCCACGCAGCGGATGCCCGGCTCGTTCTCGCGGTCGTCGATCCCGTACCCGCGCGCCCGGGTGCGGTCGACCTCCTGCCGCCAGCGTCCGTCGTCGGTGATCGACTGGTCGGTCATCGCGGTCGCGGGCACGGCGAGCACCGCGCCGAGGAGCCCGGGGTCGCCGAACGCCACGATCGCCTTGCCGGAGGCGGTGTTCCGCATCGGCAGGCGGTGGCCGATCCGTGACCCCATCCGGACCGTTCCGCGGGTCTCGACCTTGTCGACGTAGACGATGTCCGTGCCGTCCGGCACCACCAGGTGACAGGTCAGGCCGGTCGACTCCGCGGTGCGCCGCATGAACGGCGCCGCTGCGGCGCGCAGGTCGATGCCCTCGAGGTAGCTCTGGCCGAGCAGCAGTGCGCCGAGCCCGAGGGTGAAGCCGGCGTCCGGGGTGCGGCGGAGCAGGTCGGTCTCGACCATCGGCGCGGTCAGGCGCAGCACGGTCGACTTCGCGGTGCCCAGGGTCGTCGCGAGCTCGCCGAGCGACACCGAGGCGGCGCCGTTCCGGGTGCGGTCGGCCACGTGGTCGAGGACCGTCAGGCCCCGGCGGAGCGACAGTGCGGCGTTCCGCGCGGGCACGGGCGACGTCGGCGACTGCTCGTCGTCGGGCATCAGAACCACGTCGCGATCGTCTCGGTGACGGTGTCGTCGTCCGCGAGCACCTGCACCTGCCGCCACTTGTCGAAGACCGTGCACGGGTGGGAGACCCCGAGCACGACGACGTCGCCGGGCGTCAGCCCGGGCGCCCCGTCGGCCAGGGCGAGGTAGCAGTGCTGGTCGTCGAGGCGGGTGACGGTGACCGCCCCGGGTGGTGGGACGACCTGCGGGTCGTGTGCCGTGCCTCCCGGCCGGACGCCGCGCACCACCGGCAGGCCCTCGTCGAACGAGACGTCGCGCTTGCCGACCGCGACCAGCGCGCGGCCCGGCTCCGGGCAGGACGTGACGCGGCCCCACACCTCGATCGCCGGGCGGAGCGAGCCCTCCTCCGGGCGGCGGCCGAACGGCGTGCGCTCGGCGTAGAAGCCGTCGTCGTGCGTGAGGTAGGCGCCCGAGCGCAGGAGCACGTCGACGTCGTCCGGACGGCCCTCCACGGCGTCGACCACCCCGTCGAACCAGGCGCTGCCGCCCATGCTGAGCAGGGTGCGGCCGGCGACGAGACGACGCACGTCGCTGGCGATCGCGAGGACCTCGGCGACCCAGGCGCGTGCGGTGTCGACGTCGGGCAGGCCCCCCTCGTACCCGGTCACCCCGCGGAGGACGAGACCCGCGTCGTGCGCCGCGACGGCGACCTCGCGCGCCTGCTCGGCCGAGCGCACGCCCGTCCGGCCGCCGGGGAACCCGACCTCGACCAGCACGTGGACGGTGCCGTCGACGGAGCGGGCGGCGCTCGCCGCCGCGGTGACACCGGCGACGGAGTCGACGTTGCAGAGCACGTCGGCGTCGGGGTCGACGCTCCGGCGGGAGGCGAGCCAGGCGAGGCCGGCGGGGTCGAGGACCTCGTTGGCGACGAGGATCCGGTGCACGCCGTGTGCCCACGCGACCATGGCCTGCTGGACGGAGGCGACCGTGACGCCCCAGGCGCCGGCACGGACCTGGCGGTCGGCGAGGGCCGGGGCCATGTGCGTCTTCATGTGCGGGGCGAGCAGCAGCCCGTGGCGGTCGACGTACGACTGCATGACGGCGGTGTTGTGGGCGAGGGCGGACTCGCGGAGCGTCATCACCGGGAGGTGCGCGTGGTCGAGGACGTGCCGGCCGAGGACGGGGGCGGCGGGGTCGGCTGCGCCCTTCGTCGTGACGGTGCCGGGCGGGCGGACGGGGTGCCCTGCTGCTGCGGGGGTGGTCGTCATCGGTCCTCCTGCGTCGTGCGGTGTGCTCCTGGGGCAACGCTCCCGGTGCCGGGTCCACCGGGCAACGTCCTCGTCCCGCCCATTCTGCGGTGCAGAACGGTGGTACGCCCCGGCGCCTGCCGGCTGCGTCGGGCAGAAACCGAGCGGGCATAGCATTCGACGTGATGACGACGATGACGACGACACGACGACGGGGGAGCACGGCGGTGGCCGTGCTCGTCGCGGGCACCTTCTTCATGGAGCTCCTGGACGGCACGATCCTCGCGACCGCAGCCCCGGCGATGGGCCGCGACCTCGGCGTCGACTCCGCCGCGATCGGTGTCGCGATCACCGCCTACCTCGTCACGCTCGCGGTGTTCATCCCGGTCAGCGGCTGGCTCACCGACCGGGTCGGCTCCCGCACGGTCTTCACCGGCGCGATCGCGCTCTTCACGGTGGCCTCCGCCCTGTGCGCGGCGTCGGAGGGGCTCGTCGAGCTGACGCTCTGGCGGATCCTGCAGGGGCTCGGCGGAGCACTCATGGTGCCCGTCGGACGGCTCGTCGTCCTGCGGAGTGCCGGACGCGAACAGCTCGTCACCGCCATCGCGATCCTCACCTGGCCCGCACTCGCGGCACCGATCATCGCCCCGTTCGTCGGCGGCGTGCTCGTCGACACCCTCAGCTGGCACTGGATCTTCCTCGTCAACATCCCGCTCGGGGTGATCGCCTTCGTCGCCGCACTGGTCCTCGTGCCGCAGGAGCGCGCTCCGGAACGCGTCCCGTTCGACTGGCGTGGGTCGCTGCTCGCCTGCCTCGGACTCGGCTCGCTCGTGGTGATGGCGTCCCTGCTCGCACTCGACGAGATCCCCCTGGTCGCGGTCGTCGTGTCGGGCGTGGTCGGGGGCGTCTGCTGCTGGCTCGCCGTGCGGCACTTCCGTCGGGCCCCGCACCCGATCATGGGCCTCGGGTCGTTCCGGCTCGAGACCTTCCGCGTCTCGCACGCCGGGGGCAGCCTGTTCCGGCTCGCCGTGTCGGCCGTGCCGTTCGTGCTGCCGCTGCTCTTCCAGGACGCCTGGGGCTGGAGCGCGGTGCTCGCCGGGTCCGCGGTGCTGTGGGTCTTCGTCGGCAACCTCGGGATCAAGCCGATGACCACGCCGTTCCTCCGCTGGTTCGGCTACCGGCCGGTGATCGTCGTGTCGAGCGCGATCGCAGCGCTGAGCGTCGTCGCGATGGTGTTCCTGACCGAGGACACCCCGTTCTGGCTGCTCGCCGTGCTGCTCGTGGTGAGCGGCGCCGCGCGGTCGGTCGGCTTCACGGCGTACAACACGATCGCCTCCGCCGACGTCGAGCAGGCGGACATGACGCCGGCGAACACACTCTCGTCGACGCTGCAGCAGGTCGCAGCGGGCTTCGGGGTCGCCGTCGCCGCCGTGGCCATCCGGGCTGCGGCCGGGCTCGGCGGGACCGGGCCCTACGACGTGGCCTTCTGGGTGATCGCCGTGCTCCTCGTGGTGGCCTGTGTCGAGGGTGTCCTGATGAGCCGGACCGCGGGGGACACGGTGCGACCGGCGCGACGGGTGCGGGCCGCGGCGCGCTGACGGGCGCCGTCCCGCTGTCCGGCGGGGCTGTCAGCCGTCCGCTGTCCGGCGGGGCTGTCAGCCGTCCGCTGTCCGGCGGGCTGTCGGCCGTCCGCTGTCCGTTCGCGACACGGTCACCCGCGGGGGACCCCGGGTGCGCTACGGTCACAGCAACTGTCCGCGACAGCCGAGTACGGTTGCCGCGGCAGGGTGACCGAGACACCCAGGACGGAAGGCAGCATGGCCGGGCCACAGCAGCAGGGGACGATCGCCGACGGCACCGCCGTGCAGCCGACCGAGCTGCGCGTCGTCAGCTACAACCTCCGCGAGCACACCGCCAACAGCGAGCTCGCCGCCCTGGCGGAAGCGTCGCAGGCGGACGTCATCTGCGTGCAGGAGTGCGACAGCAACGACCTCGCGCCGGAGGTCGCCGGGCTGTCGCTCGCCGCCTCCACGAAGGCCAACCGTCTCGGTCTCGCGATCTACAAGCGCGACGACCGCTTCGAGGTGCAGGACTTCAGCATCCACTCGCTGCAGAAGTCGCTGCACGACCGGGTGCTCGCCCCCGCGCACGAACGGCTCATCGCGATGCGGCTCCGCGACACCGAGGCCGAGACGGAGGTCATCGTGGCCTCGTTCCACGCCTCGCCGCTGACGGCCACGAACTCCCTGCGACGCAAGCAGATCGAGGCTGCCCACCAGTTCGTCCGTGAGCTGTCCGACGAGGCTCCGGCGATCATGGTCGGCGACTTCAACTACCCGTGGTTCCAGACGAACCTGCGCCGGAAGATCGAGGAGCACGGCTTCGCGCTGTCGCTGTCCGACCAGCCGACCTACCTGCGCTACCGCAAGTTCACCGGCCACTTCGACTTCGCGACGAGTGTCGGGCTGCACATCGCCGGCGTCGAGACCCTGCCCGCGGGCATCTCCGACCACCGGCCGATCCTGGTCCGCGCGCACTACGAGCACCCCGGCGTCGCGACCGCCGCCGTCGAGGTCCCGGAGACCCCCGCCGCCTGAGGCCGCCACGGCCGGGTGCTCGCTGTCCCTCGCCCGCGTTCCGGCACCGTCCCGCCGAACGGGCGTGACATGCCGTGTCCGTCCGTCGAGCGGGCACGTTCGGCTGCCAGCACCGCCTGGCGTGACGGATCGTGCTCGCTCGGCGCGACCCCCGCGGCGGGACGCCACCGCCGACGGACGGGAGGCACGGTGCCAGCTGGCACCGTGCCTCCCGTCCGTCGTCGATCGCCGGGGCGACCGGTCCGCGCCTCAGCGACGCAGCGTCGCCCGCGCGAGCCGGTTGCCGATGAACTGCCCGAGCTGGACGATCACCACGATCGCCGCCACGGACACGTAGACGATCCACCAGTCGTACCGCTGCGAGCCGTACACGATCGCGTACTCGCCCAGGCCACCGCCACCGATCAGGGCTCCCTGCGCGGTCATGTCGACGATGCCCACGAAGATGAACGTGTAGCCGAGGATGAGCGGTCCGACGCCCTCGGGGATGAGCACCGTCAGCAGGATCGACACGGGGTGGGCCCCGGACGCCCGCGCTGCCTCGACCACGCCCGGGTCGACGGCGAGCAGGTTCTGCTCGACGATCCGGGACACCGCGAAGGACGCCGCGAGCGAGATCGCGAACGTCACCGCGGGGACGCCGATCGTGGTCTGCACGGCGACGCGCGACAGCGGTGCGATCGCGGCCAGGAAGATCACGAACGGGATCGGGCGCACGATGTTCACGAGCACGTTGACGACCGTGTACACCGCCCGGTTGCCGAGCAGGTTGCCCGGACGGGTGGCGTACAGGACCAGTCCGAGCGCGAGGCCGATCACACCGGCGAACACCAGGGAGACCAGCGTCATCACGAGGGTGTCGCGGATCGCGGCGAGGAACACGTCGGACGTGTCGATCACGCTCTGGAAGCCGTTGCCGTTCATGCTGCGACCTCCTCGTCGACGGTGACGTGTCCGTCGCGCAGTGCCCCGATCGCGCGGTCGACGGCGGCGGGGTCGTCCGCGGTCAACTCGTAGGTCAGCGACCCGATGCGGCGTTCGCGGATCTCGCCGACGCCGCCGAACACGAGCTCGGCCGACACCCCGGCGGTGCGGAAGGCCGCGTCGATCCGGTTCTGCAGGCCCACCTCGTCGGTGATCTGCACCGTGACCAGGCGGCCGCGGTGGTGTTCCCGCAGCCGCGCGAGCTGCTCCGCCGAGGGGCGGTCGTGCAGGGCGGTGCGCACGAAGCGCTGCGCCGCACCGGTCTGCGGCGAGGCGAACACGTCGTAGACGTCGCCGACCTCGACCACGCGGCCGTTCTCCATCACGGCGACCCGGTCGGCGATCCGGCGGACCGCGTCCATCTCGTGCGTGATGACGACGATGGTGACTCCGAGCTCGCGGTTGACCCGACGGAGGAGTGCGAGCACCTCGGAGGTGGTGTCCGGGTCGAGGGCGCTCGTGGCCTCGTCGGCGAGGAGCAGCTCGGGGTTCGAGGCGAGCGCGCGGGCGATGCCGACGCGCTGCTTCTGCCCGCCGGACAGCTGCTCGGGGTACGCGTGCGCGCGCTCGAGCAGCCCGACGAAGTCGAGGAGCTCGGCCACACGGCGGTCCCGCTCGGCCTTCGCGACACCCGCGACCTTGAGCGGGTACGCGACGTTGCCGGCGATGGTCCGCGAGCGGAACAGGTTGAACTGCTGGAAGATCATGCCGATCTTCCGGCGGGCCAGGCGGCGTTCCTTCTCCGGGATCGCGGTGAGCTCCCTGCCGCCGACGGTGACCGTGCCGGACGAGGGGAGCTCGAGGGCGTTCACGAGGCGGACGAGGGTGGACTTGCCGGCACCGGAGTACCCGATGACGCCGAGGACCTCTCCCTGGTGCACGTCCAGGGAGACGTCCTCGACGGCCACCACGGTCTCGCCGGTGTCGGCGCGGCGGTAGTGCTTCGAGACGCCGCGGAGTTCGACGAGGGCGGGCACTACTGCTTGGCCGCCTTCGCGTCCTGCTCGACCGTCGCGAGCTCGGCCTGGAGCTTCGTGGCGCTCTCGTCGCGGGCGACGGCCTCGGGCAGGTCCTTGGCGAAGGCCTTCTGCACCGCCGGGTCCTGGAACAGCTTCGCCAGGTCGAGGTAGGTCTTGTTGTCCTTGTCGGCGTCGCGCACCGCGAAGACGTTCACGTAGGGGGCGGCGCTCGCACTGGCCGGGTCGTCCTGGAAGACGATGTCGCTGGTCGGGAGCTTCGCGGCGGTGGCGAAGTTGTTGTTCACGACCGCGGCGGCGACGGAGCCCTGCTGGAGCGCGTTCGCGGTCTGCGAGGCGTCGAGGGGCTGGACGTCGACCTTCGACGACTCGATGTCGGTCGTGGTCGAGAAGGCCGAGCCGCCGTCCTCGAGCTCGAGGAGCTTCGCGGACTGCAGGATGAGGAGCGCGCGCGCCTGGTTGATCGAGTCGTTCGGGATCGCGACCTTCGCACCCTCGGGCAGCTCGCTCGGCTTCGAGTACTGCGTGGCGTACAGCGGCAGCGGGTACACGGCGGTGGAGCCGATCGGCTGCAGGTCGTCGTCCGAGGTGACGTTGTAGTCCGCCAGGTACTGGATGTGCTGGAACTGGTTGATGTCCAGCTGGCCGTCCTTGAGTGCGGGGTTCGGCAGCGAGTAGTCCGAGAAGTTGGTGAGCTCCACCGTCACGCCGAGCTCGTCCTTCGCGAGCTTCGTGTACGTGCTCCAGTAGCCGAGCGACTTGTCGGCGACGCCGATCGTCACGGTCTTCCCGGCGCCGTCACCGGAGGCAGCGCCCTCGGACCCGCCGGAGCGGACGGCCGCCACGACGACGGCGACGACGATCGCGACCACGACGACCGCGGCGGCGATGATCCAGCCGACGGGGCGCCTGCCCTTCGGCTTCTGGGGCAGGACGGGTGCTGCGGACATGGGTGCTCCTCGTGGGGGACGTGCCCGGACGGGTGGGGCGGGGCCGGGCGGGGCGAGCCCGGACGGCGGCGTGCACGGGCGGTGCGTGGGGAGCCGCGGGATGCCGCGGCCAGGTTCCGAGTGTGGCTGCCCGCGGCGCGACACGCACGATCCGTTCCGCCGTGTTACATCCGTGCCGTTCTCCACAGGTGCCGCACGGCGAGCACCGGGCGCTGCGGGGCTTGGTTGACTCGGAGCGTGCGCAGCCTCGAACTCGTCCTCGACCCCGACTCCGATGCCGCCGTGCGCGCCGCGTGGGACGCCCTGACGGCAGCCGACCTGCCGAGCCTCGGCCGGTCGGGGACGAACGACCCGCACGTCACCCTCGCGGCCGGCGACGCGCTGCCGGTCCCGGAGGGGTTCGACGCCGCGGTGCCGACGACGCTCCGGCTCGGTGGCCTCCTGCTGTTCCCCGCCGGCGCCGGGCGGTCCGTGCTCGTCCGTGCCGTCGTCGTGGACCCGGTCCTCGCGGCCTTCCACGCGGCGGTGCACCGGAGGGCACCCGACGCCGTGGAGACCTCGCTGCCCGGCGGCTGGTCGCCGCACGTCACCTTCGCCCGTCGGGTGCGCGACGAGGACCTGCCCGCCGCGGTCGCGACGCTCCGGGCGACCCCGCTGCCGGAGACCCTGACCGTCGGCGGGGTCCGCCACTGGGACGGCGAGACGAAGACGGTCACCCCCGTCGCGTGAGGGGTGGCCCCGGTCGGGAGGCGCGGCTCAGGTCCGCAGCACCCGCTCACCGAACACGGACGCGAACCGCCGCTCCGGATCGGCCGCCGCCACCAGCCTGCGGAAGTCCGGCAGGCGCGGCCAGAGGGCCTCGACCGCGTCGGCGTCGAGCGAGCTCGTCTTGCCCCAGTGCGGCCGGCCGTCGAACGGCGCGAGCCGTGCTTCGAGGTCCGGCAGCAGCGCCGCGACCGCCTCGGGGTGCTTCCGCCAGGTGAACGCGATGCAGAGGACGTCCTCGCCCTGCGTCGGGCTGAGCCAGGACGGGTCGGCGGCCATCGTGCGGAGCTCGCAGACGTGCAGGTGTGGCTGGATCCGGTCGGCGAGCCCGCGGAGGGCCTCCAGTGCGGCGGCAGCGTGCCGCAGCGGGACGAAGTGCTCGCTCTGCACCTCGGACCCGACGCTCGGCACCGCGTCGATCGGGAAGTGCGGCAGCCGGTCCCACCACGGGCCCACGGTGCCGTCGCGAGCGGTGACGTGACCGTCGGCCGGGCGTCCCGGCAGCCGCGGTGCGCCGAGCAGGGCCTCCGGGACGTCGACGTCGTCGGCGCCGTCCGGCACGCGGGACTTCAGCAGCACCTCGCCGACCTCGTCCCCGAACACCGTGTAGGAGCACACCGAGTAGGCCGCGGCGTGCACGTCGGCCACGTGCGCGACGAACCGGTCCCACGGGACGGGCCCGTACGCGTCCTGGCGCATCCGGTAGGACGGTTCGACGTCCACCTCGACGCGCGTCACGATGCCGAGCAGCCCGAGGTGCAGCACGGCCCCGTCGAAGTCGTCGTCACCGCGACGGACCGTCCGCACGGCACCGTCCGCCCCGAGGAGCTCGAACGACCGGACGGCGGTGCTCAGCGACCCGAGCGTCGTGCCCGACCCGTGCGTCCCGGTGGCGATCGCGCCGCCGATCGAGATGTGCGGCAGCGAGCCGGTGTTGTGCAGGGCGACCCCCGCGGCGTCGAGTTCCGGCGCGACCACCCCGTACCGGGTACCGGCACCCATCGAGGCCGTGCCGGCGGCGGCGTCGACGACGAGGTCCGTGGGGAGCCCCGTCAGGTCGAGCAGCACCCCGTGGGCGTCTGCCACGTCGTTGAACGAGTGGCGGGTGCCGAGCCCGTGCACCCGCTGCGACCGGGCGACGACCTCGGCGGCCTCCTCCAGGGTGCGCGGCCGTTCGACCCGTTCGGCCGAGTAGGTGACCGTACCGGACCAGTTGACCTCGCGCGCCGTCGACCGCATACGGCCCACGATGCCACGCCGTCGGCGACGTGGCATCGCGGACCGTCGGCGCGGTCCGGTGGTGTTGCGGGTCAGTGCATCGCGGGGGCGCCGGCGGGTGCGCCCTCGGGCGTCGCCGGGCGGCGGACGAACGCCGAGGTGAGGATGCCGACGAGGGAGATGACGCCGCCCACCAGGAACGCGGTCTGCACGCCCGAGGCGGTCGCGGCGGCGACCCCGGCGGCGTCCGCGTCGGCTCCCGCCGTGGCCGTACCGATCGTCAGGAGCGTGACGAAGAGCGCTGTGCCCGCGGCACCTGCGAGCTGCTGCGTCGTCCCGAGCACCGCGCTGCCGTGCGAGTACAGCTTCGGCGGCAGGCCACCGAGCGCGGCGGTGAAGAGCGGGGTGAAGGTGAGCGCGAGGCCGATGCTCAGCACGACGTGGGCGCCGAGGACGAACCACACGCTGGTGTCGACCCCGACCGTGGAGAGCGCCCAGAGGACGGCACTGATGATGATCGACCCGGGCACGAGGAGCACGCGGGGGCCGCGGCGGTCGTAGATGCGGCCGACGACGGGGGAGAGCAGCCCCATGATCAGGCCGCCGGGCAGGAGCAGGAGCCCGACGGTCAGCACCTCGAGCCCGAGGACGCGCTCGAGGTAGATCGGCAGCAGGATCAGCGTGCCGAACATCGCCATGAAGCTGATGCCCATCGCGACGATCGGGACCGTGAAGCCCTTCGTGCGGAAGGTCCGGAGATCGAGCAGGGCGCTGTCGGTGCGCTGCAGGCGGGTCTGCCGGACGACGAAGAACGCCAGTGCCGCGAAGCCGACGACCAGGGCGAGGACGGGGACGAGCGGCCCGGTCGACCCGGCCTCGCCGAAGCTGGACAGCCCGAAGACGATCCCGCCGAACGCCACGGCGGAGACCACGACCGACAGGACGTCGAGCGGCGCGCGGCGGGGCGTGGTCACGTTGCGGACCTTGAGCACGCCGAGCACGAGCGCGGCGACGGCGATCGGCAGCACGAACCCGAAGAGCCAGCGCCACGAGAACGCGTTGAGGATCAGGCCCGAGATGGTCGGGCCGACGGCGGGCGCCACCGAGATGACGATCGAGATGTTGCCCATGATGCGGCCGCGGTGCGCGGGCTCGACCAGGTTGAGGACGGTCGTCATGAGCAGCGGCATCATGATCGCGGTGCCGCTGGCCTGCACGATGCGGCCGACGAGCAGCACGGGGAAGCCGGGTGCCGCGAGGGCGACGAGCGTGCCGAGACTGAACAGCGCCATCGCCGCGATGAAGACCTGGCGCGTGCTGAAGCGCTGGAGCAGGAACCCGGTGATCGGGATCACCACCGCCATGGTGAGCAGGAAGCCCGTGGTGAGCCACTGCCCGGTGGCCGCCGAGATGTCGAGGTCCTCCATGAGCCGGGGGAGCGCGACACCCATGATCGTCTCGTTGAGGATGACGACGAACGCGGAGACGAGCAACAGCCCGATCACGAGTCTGGTCTCGCCGGCGGAGGGCTGCGAGACGCTCCCGGTGCGCGGGGCGGAATCGACTGCCTGGGTCATGCGGGGCTCCTGGGGAGTGACGGGGGAGTACGGCGGAGAGGACGAGGGCGCGCGGACCGCGCAGACAGGGCAACCGCCTGAACGGATCCGAGTATTCCGCTTCCGTGTGTCGTCCTCGTGAACAGGTCCACCCCGAGCGCGGTCAGCGCAGGATCGCGAACCCGTCGCCGTCGCCGTGCGGGACCACGCTGCGTCGGGCGACGTCGGTGACCGTGGCGGTCGGCGGACCGGTGCGGAGGAACGCCATGAGCGCCTCGACCGCCTCGGACGGCCCCTCGGCCTCGACCTCGACGGTCCCGTCGAACAGGTTCCTGGCGTACCCGTCGAGTTCGAGCCCGTCTGCCTTGCGTGCGGTCCAGTACCGGAAGCCGACCCCCTGCACCGAGCCGGACACCACGGCGTGCACCCTCGTCACCGTCGTCATGGCGCCAATGTAGGCACGTCGGGGACCCTGCACGTTACGGCGCTGTTCCGGTTCCGTGAACCGACTGATAGTGTCATCACAACCCGAACACTTCGAGTCATAATGACACAATCACCTCCCACCAGCATCCGCGTCGCGGTCTCCACCGTGATCGTCGCCCTGCGCCCGCACCCCGACACCGGTGCCCCGGCGCTGTGGATGCCGCTCGTGCGCCGTGTCGCCGATCCGTTCGAGGGGTCGTGGGCGCTGCCCGGTGGCTGGGTCGGCCCGGACGAGGGGCTCGAGGACTCCGCCGCGGCGCGCCTGCGCGAGACGACGAACGTGCAGCCGCGGTACCTCGAGCAGCTGTACGCGTTCGGCGACGTCGACCGTTCGCCGAGCCGCGTGGTGTCGATCGTCTACTGGGCGCTCGTCCACCCCGACGAGGCCGAGTCCGTCCCCGACGACTGGAACGTCCGCTGGTTCCTGGCCGACGAGCACCCCGCACTCGCGTTCGACCACGACCACATCGTCGCCTACGCCCTCTGGCGGCTCCGCAACAAGGTGTCGTACTCGCGGATCGCGCAGGCGTTCCTCGGGGACCGGTTCACCCTCGCCGAGCTGCGCGGGGTGTACGAGGCCGTGCTCGGGCGGACGCTCGACCCCGCGAACTTCCGTCGACAGGTCGCGCAGTCCGACGCCGTCATCGCGACGGACGAGACCACGAGCGGTGACCGGCACCGCCCGGCTCGGCTGTACCGCTCGAACCCCGACCTGGCCTACGCGGACAACGGCCCGCTGCAGCCCGCCCACCCCCGGCAGCACCACCCGCAGAACCGATAGGAACCACAGTGTCCATCGCCACCACGATCGAGCTCATCTCCAACGGCAAGGCCGACGGCAGCACCTGCACCCCCGACCTCGCCGCGCCGACCTGGGACTTCGACAGCCGCCCGGGCTACGGCCCCGGCTCGTCGATGTCCGACGTCATCCCGACCTCCGCACCGCGGCAGGGGCAGCTCCCCGACGAGTACCGGACCGCGAGCGACGCGGAACTCCACGAGCGCATCGAGCGGGCGAAGGCGACGCTGGGGGACCGGGTCGTCGTGCTCGGCCACTTCTACCAGCGCGACGAGGTCGTCCGGCACGCGGACTTCCTCGGCGACTCGTTCCAGCTCGCGAACGCCGCCCTGACCCGGCCCGACGCCGAGGCCATCGTGTTCTGCGGCGTCCACTTCATGGCGGAGACGGCGGACATCCTCGCCCGTGACGACCAGCGTGTGGTCCTGCCGAACCTCGCCGCCGGGTGCTCGATGGCGGACATGGCCGACATCGACAGCGTCGAGGCGGCCTGGGCCGAGCTCGCCGCCGTGTACGGCACCGAGCCCGACGCCGACGGCCGCGTGCCGGTGATCCCCGTCACGTACATGAACTCCGCCGCCGACCTCAAGGCGTTCTGCGGCCGGAACGGTGGGATCGTCTGCACGTCGTCGAACGCGGCGACCGTGCTCGAGTGGGCGTTCGAGCGGGGGCAGCGCGTGCTGTTCTTCCCCGACCAGCACCTCGGTCGGAACACCGCGAAGGCCATGGGGATCAGCACCGACCGCATGCCCATGTGGAACCCGCGGAAGGCGCTCGGCGGCAACGACGCACAGACCCTGCTCGACGCGCAGGTGGTCCTCTGGCACGGGTTCTGCTCGGTGCACCGCCGGTTCACGGTCGAGCAGATCGACCAGGCCCGTCGGGAGGACCCCGGTGTGCAGGTCATCGTGCACCCCGAGTGCCCGATGGCCGTCGTGGACGCCGCGGACGCTGCGGGCAGCACCGACCTCATCCGCCGGACCGTCGCCGCCGCCACCGAACCGACCTCGTTCGCGATCGGGACCGAGATCAACATGGTGAACCGGCTCGCGGCCGAGTACCCGCAGCACCGGATCACCTGCCTCGACCCCGTCGTCTGCCCCTGCTCGACGATGTACCGGATCCACCCGGGCTACCTCGCCTGGGTGCTCGAGGCACTCGTCCGCGGCGAGGTCCTCAACGAGATCACGGTGCCCGCCGACGTGCAGGCCGACGCCCGGGTCGCGCTCGAGCGCATGCTCGCCGCGAAGCCCCGCGGCTGACGGCCCCGCGCGAGGACACCGGGGACCGCACCGTGCACGTCGTCATCGTCGGGTCCGGCATCGCCGGGCTCACCGCCGCGATCCGCGCCAGCGCCCGCCACGACGTCACCCTGGTGACGAAGGGCGGGCTCGCCGACGGCGCCACCGCCGCTGCCCAGGGCGGGATCGCCGTCGCGCTCGGCGCCGACGACACCGTCGCGCTGCACGAGCACGACACCCACGTCGCGGCCGTCGGTGGGGCCGATGCGCGCGCCGTCGCGCTGCTCTGCGCCGACGGGCCCGCCCGGGTGCGGGACCTGCTCGCGCTGGGCGTCCCGTTCGACCGGACGTCGGACCCCGCGTCCCTCGACCGCCACGGCGACGACCTGGCACGCGGGCGCGAGGCCGCGCACGGTCGCTGGCGCGTCCTGCACGCCGACGGCGACGCCACGGGCGCCGCGGTCGAGCGCACGCTCGTCGCCGCCCTGCACCGGCAGCACGTCACGGTCCTGGAGCGCACCTGCCTCACCGACCTGGTCGTCCGGGACGGAGCGGTGGTCGGTGTGGACGTGCTCGACCTGCTCGGCGAGCCCCGACGCATCGAGGCGGACACGGTCGTGCTCGCCTCCGGGGGCGCCGGCCACCTGTACCGCGAGACGACCAACCCGCTGGTCGCGACCGGCGACGGTGTCGCAGCGGCCTGGCGGGCGGGGGCCGTCCTCGCCGACCTGGAGTTCGTCCAGTTCCACCCGACCCGGCTGGCCGTGCCCGACGGTGGGCTCGTCTCCGAGGCGGTCCGCGGCGAGGGTGCCGTCCTGCGCGACGCCGCCGGACGACGCTTCATGAGCGCCGTGCACCCGGACGCCGAGCTGGCGCCGCGCGACGTGGTCGCCCGCGGCATCGCGGCCGCCGTCCGCGACCAGGGCGGCGCCCCCGTGCTCCTCGACGCCACGGGGCTCGGCGCGGACCGGCTCGTCGCACGCTTCCCCGGCCTCACCCGCGCGACCCGCGCGGCCGGCTTCGACTGGACGCGGGAGGGCGTGCCGGTCGCCCCGGCGGCGCACTACGCGATGGGCGGGATCGCCACCGACAGCGAGGGGCGCACCAGCCTCCCCGGACTCCTCGCCGTCGGCGAGGCCGCCTGCACCGGCGTCCACGGCGCGAACCGACTCGCGTCGAACTCCCTGCTCGAGGGGCTCGTCTTCGGCGTGCGGACCGCCGACGCGATCGGTGCCCCACGACCCGCGCAGCTGCGCCTGCGCGGCGACGCGGCCCTGCCCGTGCGCACCGTCCCCGACGACCAGGTGGGCACGGAGGCGGAGCCGCACCGTGCCTCCCGGCCGGACGGAGGGGTGCCGGGATCGACGCCGCACGGGACGGACCGCAGCGGACGGCCTGGAGGCGCCGCCCACCCGGACCGTGCCACCGACCTCCGGCAGGCGGTCCAGACCGAGATGACGGAGCGGGTCGGCCTGCTCCGGGACGCGGACGGACTCGCCGCCGCACGTCGCGCGCTCGCTGCGCTCCGGTCGCCGGTGGCGCGCACCGTGCGGGACCACGAGGACCGCGCCCTGCTCGACCTGGCGCGGGTCACCGCGCTCGCGGCGGCTTCCCGGACCGAGTCGCGCGGGGCGCACGCGCGCACCGACCACCCGGAGACCGATCCCTCCGTGCCGGTGTCGAGCGGGTGGGTCCGCGCCGTCCGGCGCGGCAGCGCCCCGGCCTCCGTCCAGTCCAGCAGCACAGCGCAGTCCAGCAGCACCGCGCAGTGCAGCAGCACCGCGCCCGTCCAGCAGGGAGTCCCCGCATGACCACCACAACCGCAGCCGACCCCGGGACGATCCCGCCGCACGCCCTGCGTCGCGTGATCGAGACGGCGCTCGAGGAGGACGCTCCGTGGGGTGACGTCACGAGCGAGACGCTCATCCCCGTCGACGCCCGCGCGACCGCGACCCTGGCCGCCCGCGAACCCGGCGTGCTGTCCGGCGGCGCGGTGTTCGCCGCCGTGATGCACGCCGTCGACCCCACGGTGCGCACGGAGCTGCACCTGGCCGACGGCGAGCCCTTCGATGCCGGACAGGTCCTCGCCACGGTGCACGGCCCTGCGCGCTCGGTCCTGCGCGCCGAGCGGGTCGGGCTCAACCTGGTGCAGCGGATGTCCGGCATCGCGACCGTCACCGCGCGGTACGTCGCGGCCGTCTCGGGGACGGGCGCACGCATCGTCGACACCCGCAAGACCACTCCGGGCCTCCGGGCCGTCGAGCGGTACGCCGTGCGCTGCGGCGGTGGCCACAACCACCGGAACTCGCTGTCCGACGCCGTCCTCGCCAAGGACAACCACCTGGCCGTGCTGCTCGCCGGCGGCACCGCGATCGGCGACGCCGTCCGCGGAGCCCGTGGACGGCTCGGGCACACGGTCCACTTGGAGGTCGAGGTCGACCGGCTCGACCAGGTCGAACCCGTGGTCGCGGCCGGTGTCGACACGATCATGCTCGACAACTTCACGCCGGAGCAGCTCGTCGAGGGCGTGCGGCTGGTCGCGGGCCGTGCGCTCGTCGAGGCCTCCGGCGGGGTCTCGCTCGACACGGTGGGCGCCATCGCGCGCACCGGGGTCGACGTCGTCTCCGTCGGCGCACTCACCCACTCGGCGCGGGCGCTCGACCTCGGGCTCGACGTCGACGTGACCGGCGGCTGACCCGGTGTTCTACCTCGACCGCGCCGCGACCACCCCGGTCCGCCGCGAGGTGCTCGAGGCGATGTGGCCGTACCTCACCGGCGTCTTCGGCAACCCGTCGTCCACGCACGGGGTGGGTGAGGCGGCCGCCCGGGGACTCGCCGACGCCCGGGCGACGATCGCCCGGTTCCTCGGGTGCCGTCCGGGCGAGGTCGTCCTCACCACCGGCGGCACCGAGGGTGCGAACACCGCGGTCAAGGGCATCGCGCTCGCGGCACCCCGCGGCCGGCACGTCGTCACGAGCGCGATCGAGCACGAGGCGGTGCTCGAGAGCTGCCGGTACCTGGAGCGCCACCACGGGTTCACCGTCACGCTCGTGCCGGTCGAACGCGACGGGACCGTGACGCCCGAGGCGCTCGCGCGGGTCGTCCGTCCGGACACCACGCTCGTCTCGGTGGCACACGCCGACAACGAGGTCGGCACCGTGCAGGACCTCCCGGCCCTCGCGGCGGTCGCGCACCGCGTCGGGGCCCGGTTCCACACCGACGCCGTGCAGAGCGCTCCGTGGCTGCCCCTCGGGCTCGACCGGCTCGGCGTCGACGCGCTGTCGTTCTCCGGGCACAAGCTCGGCGCACCGAAGGGCACCGGCGCACTCGCGGTCCGGGGTGGGGTACCGCTCGAGCCGCTGCTGCACGGCGGGGGACAGGAGCGGGGGAGACGGTCGGGGACCGAGGACGTCGCCGGAGCGGTCGCCCTCGCCACCGCGGTGTCGCTCGTCGAGGGGGCCCGGGGCGCCGCTGCCGCCCGTGCGACCGTGACCCGGGACGCCGTGGTCGAGGGCGTGCTGGCGTCGGTGCCCGGTGCCGTGCTGACCGGGGCGGCGCCGGTCGGGTCGGCGCTGGGCGGGGCGGGTCGGCTCCCGGGGCACGCGTCGTTCTGCTTCCCGGCGGTGCCGGGTGGTCCGCCGGCGGTCAACGGCGAGACCGTGCTGCTCGAACTCGAGGAGCGCGACGTCGTGACCTCCTCCGGGAGCGCCTGTGCCGCGGGGAGCACCGAGGCCTCACACGTCCTCACCGCCCTCGGGCTGTCGGAGGACACCGCGCGCACGGCCCTGCGACTGACGTTCGACGACGGGCTCACGGACGAGGACGTGGCCGTCGTGGTGCGGGTGGTCGCGGAGTCGGTCGCCGCGGTTCGGCGCCTGAGCTGAGTGTACTAGACGTTCTACTCCACAGTTGGGGGTGATGTCCCCCCTTCTGCGGACAGCGATCGTCCGTCACCATGGAGCCATGGCGAACGCGATCACCACCCGGGACCGACAGGAGGTCCCCTTCCGTGCGGTCCAGCTCCTGCCGGCACCCGCGACCGTGGTCGCCATCGCACTCGCCGCGCAGCACGACCTCGGCACCGCCCCGCTCGGCGCCATCGCGACCGTGGGGGCACTCGCCACCGTCGTGAGTGCCCTGCTCCCGACGGTCGGCACCGCGGCACTCCGTCGGGCCATGCCCGCCCCCAGCGAGACGGACCGGTACCGAGGAGACACCGAACACCTCTGAGGAACCCACCACCCGAGGCCAGCACCGCGCGGTCCCGTCCCCCCCGGGGCCCGCGGTGCTCATGACCGGACGCAGCACCCCTGACCGCGTCCGGCGCCGGACACGACATCCCCTGTCGTCGTGCCCGAGCGGCCGCCGCGCCCGTCGTGGACGCGGCGCCGGACCCTGACCGGCGCCGCACCCCCTGTCAGTCCACGACGGGTCGCGGTGGCGTCGAACGGCCGCGCAGCTGCCGTCCCGCCGTCGAGCGGCGGCCGCCCGGTCGTCGTGCCCGGGGGTGAGCGTGTCAGCGTGCCGGCGGCTCGGGGACGCCCGGCCAGACGTAGTCCAGGTCGTCGGGTACGTCGGGGAACAACGGTCGGTAGTGCTCCGGCGCCTTCTGCACGAGCTTCGACCGGTGCGAGGCGTGCACCGCCGGGTCGGTGTTCCACGCGGGCACCGCGAAGTCGCCGCGCTCGTACGCGACCAGGTCCTCGGGGACCAGCCCGAGGTCGGCCAGGGTCTTCTCCAGGCAGGTGTCGGCGTGCCCGCGCTCGAGCCACACCCGGCACGTCGCGTCCTGGTAGGCCATCAGCGCCGGGCGGTACCCGCGCCACATGGCGACGACGGGGTGGTGCTGCCAGCCGTAGTCCGGCAGGGTCAACGCCCGCATCACCTGCAGGGTCTCGACGCGCTGCTTGCCGAGTCGCTTGTCGTCGAGGACCTCGGCCGAGGCGCGGAAGTCGGCGTACGGCAGGAACGTCTGCATCACCCGGACGGTACCCGCGCGTGCTGGTGGGCGACACAAGTCGTCACACCCGGACGGGCCCTCGGACGACGTGTGAGCATCGACCGCATGGACGGAGCACTCGTCGTCGGCGTCAGCGGCAGCCCATCGGACCCCTCGCGCACCTCGACCCTGGTCGGGGCGACCGTGGCGCGCATGGCGGAGGACCTGCCGGACGCCCGGACCGCACAGGTCGAGATCGGACCCCTGCTCGCGGACCTCGGTGCCGCGCCCTCCCGCGAGGCGATGTCGGACCGCACCCGGCGAGCGCTCGAGACCGTCGAGGCAGCGGACGTGCTCGTCGTCGGCAGCCCGGCGTTCCGGGCCGCCTACTCCGGTGCCTTCAAGCTCTTCTTCGACTGGGTGGGGCAGTACGACCTCGTCGACACCCCGGTGCTCCTGACCGCCACGGGCGGCAGTGACCGGCACGCACTGCTCGTCGAGCACCAGATGCGGCCGCTGTTCGGCTTCTTCCAGTCGACGACCCTGCCGCTCGGCGTGTTCGGGAACGAGCGCGACTTCACCAAGCGCGAGGGCGGGTACGACATCGCCAGCGTCGACCTCGAGCTGCGCATCGACCAGGCGGTCCGGCGCGCGCTGCCGATCGTCCGCGGAGGGTTCGCCGCCGTCGGCGCCGACGACGTCCGCCGTCCCGCCGACTTCTAGCCGCCGCCCGCCCGCCGCTCGCCCTCGCACGACGCGCCGCCGAGCGGGCACGACACGCCGCGCGTCGTCCGCCGAGGGGGCGATGTACGTCACGGTCGAGCGCGACCGTGACGTACATCGCCCGTTCGGAACCTCACCGGGACGGGACGTCTGGACGCGGGGCGGACGGGAGGCGCGTGGCGGGCGGGTGCCGCGCCTCCAGGCCGTCAGTCGGTCGGGTCGGCCACCAGTGACGCGACGTGGGCGACCGCCAGGCGGTATCCGTCGGCGCCCGCACCGGCGATGACCGCGGTCGCCGCGGTCGCGACGTGGTCGACGTGCCGGAACGGCTCGCGCTTCCACGTGTTCGAGAGGTGCACCTCGACGACCGGGACGCTCAGTGCCTCGACTGCGTCGTGCAGCGCGACCGAGGTGTGCGCGTAGGCGGCGGGGTTGATGACCACCGCGACGAAGTCGTCGAGCGCCTCGTGCAGCCACTCGACGAGCTCGCCCTCGCGGTTGGTCTGCCGGAAGTCCGCCTCGAGCTCGTGGACCGCCGCCTCGGTGTGCACGATCGCCTCGAGCTCGGCGAGCGTCACGGTGCCGTACTGTGCCGGGTCGCGACGCCCGAGGATGTCGAGGTTCGGCCCGTTCAGGACGAGGATCCGCCGGGGGCGTGTCGTGGTGTCGGTGACCGGCTCGCTCATGGGGAGAGCCTACCGAGCGGCGGGGCTGCAGCGACGGCGACGGATGCGCGAGCTATGTGAACGGTCACATCGCGGTGTAACGTTCCCGCTCGGGTCGGCGCAGTTGCCGACTGCAACACACTGATGTGGAGATCGCATGGTTCTCGCTGCGGCGACCAACGGGATCCGGCTCGAACTGGGCTGGGTCGACTACTTGATGATCATCGTGTACTTCGCGGTGGTCATCGGCATCGGGTTCACCGCCCGCAAGCAGGTGCGGACGAGCATGGACTTCTTCCTGTCCGGCCGCTCGATGCCGGCCTGGATCACGGGCCTCGCCTTCGTGTCCGCGAACCTCGGCGCGACCGAGATCCTCGGCATGGCCGCGAACGGCGCACAGATCGGCATGGCGACGCTGCACTACTACCTCATCGGTGCCGTGCCCGCGATGGTGTTCCTCGGGCTCGTGATGATGCCCTTCTACTACGGGTCCAAGGTCCGGTCGGTGCCGGAGTTCATGCTCCGCCGCTTCGGCAAGGCGCCGCACCTGGTGAACTCGATCGCGTTCGCGGTGTCGAACGTGCTCATCGCCGGCATCAACCTCTACGCCATGGCGATCGTCATCGAGGCGATGCTCGGCTGGCCGGAGTGGCTCGCGATACTGGTGTCCGCCGCGTTCGTGCTCGCCTACATCACCCTCGGTGGCCTGAGCAGCGCGATCTACAACGAGGTCATGCAGTTCTTCGTGATCATCGCGGGCCTCGTGCCGCTGACGATCGTCGGCCTGCACCGTGTCGGCGGGTGGGGCGGTCTCACCGAGGCCATCAAGCAGACCCAGGGCGTGCAGCACCTGCAGGCCTGGACGGGCACCGGCATCGGCGACGTCACGAACCCGATCGGGGCGAACTGGCTCGCCATCGTGCTCGGCCTCGGCTTCGTGCTCTCCTTCGGCTACTGGACGACGAACTTCACCGAGGTGCAGCGCGCGTTCTCGGCGAAGAACATGTCGGCAGCCCGCCGGACCCCGCTCATCGCGGCGATCCCGAAGCTCTTCATCCCGTTCATCGTCGTCGTGCCGGGGCTCATCGCCGCGGCCGTCGTGGGCAACCAGTTCGCCTCGGGGGAGCTGACCTACAACGACGCGATCCCGAAGCTCATCCAGATGTACCTGCCGACCGGCGTGCTCGGCATCGCGGTGACGGGTCTGCTCGCCTCGTTCATGGCGGGCATGGCGGCGAACGTCTCGTCCTTCAACACCGTCTTCACGTACGACATCTGGCAGCGGTACATCAAGCCGAACATGCCCGACCTGCACTACCTGAAGACCGGTCGCTGGGTCACGGTCGTCGGCGTGGTCGTCGGCATCGGCACGGCGTTCCTCGCCGCGCAGGCCGGCAACATCATGACCTACATGCAGACGCTGTTCTCGTTCTTCAACGCACCGCTCTTCGGCGTCTTCATCCTCGGACTCCTGTGGAAGCGGATGACCACCCAGGGCGCGCTCTGGGGCTACGTGCTCGGCATCGTGACGCCGACGATCACCTGGATCGCGTACCTCGTGAACCCGTCGCTGTTCTCGACGGCGACCGCCGAGACGATGTACGGCGCGATCATCTCGTTCGTCACGGTGCTCGTCGTCGGCGTGCTCGTCTCGCTCGCCACGAAGCCGAAGGACGTGTCGGAGCTCGGCGGCCTGGTGTACGGCGTCGGCAAGATCGACATGACCGCCGGAGCCGTCGCGACGGACACCGCCTGGTACCGCTCGCCCGCGCTGCTCGGCACCGTCGCGCTCGTGCTGTGCGTCGCCCTCTACCTGCCGTTCCTCTAGGCCCGGACCCGAAGGAGTACTCCCATGCGTGAGGACACCACGAAGCTCACCGAGGAGCAGGCGGCGCTCGTCCGCTCCACCCGCCGACTCGACCTGCGCCGCATCCTCGGCGGCCTGTTCGTGCTCTACGGCGTGATCACCACCATCGTCGGCATCGTCCACTGGGACACCGACCCCGAGAAGACCGGCGGCATCCACATCAACCTGTGGGTCGGGCTGTCGCTGCTCGTCGGCGGGCTGCTCTTCTTCCTGTGGGACCGGCTGAACCCGGTGCCCGCCGAGGACATCGTCGGGCAGGCCGAGGCCGAGGCCGACCAGCGCGCCGCAGGCGAGGGGCGCGAGCGGGTCTGACCCCGCTGCGCCGCTGCGCCCGCTCGGCGAGAACGGGCGTACCTGGTGAGAACGGGCGTACCGGGTCGGATCATCCGACCAGGTACGCCCGTTCTCACATTCCATCTCGGGCGTTCTGGGAAGGAACGGGCGGCCGGGACGCGGTCGGCCCCGGGACGGGACGGTTGCGCTCGACGGGCGGCTGCGCCAGGTTGGTGCTCGACGAAGGGAACCACCGTGGAGCAGATGGTGTTCATCAACCTGCCGGTCACCGACCTGGACCGGGCAGTCGGCTTCTACGAGGCGCTCGGCTACACGGTGAACCCGGAGTTCACCGACGAGACCGCCGCGTGCATCGTCGTGAGCAGCACCGTGTACGTGATGCTCCTCACGCATGCGAAGTTCCAGGAGTTCACCGACGGGACGATCGCCGCCCCCGGGACGGTCGAGGTGATCAACTCGCTGAGCGCAGCCTCGAAGGACGAGGTGCACCGCATCGTCGACGCCGCCGTCATGAGCGGCGGGAACGAGGACCGCCCGGAGACCGACCTCGGCTTCATGTACCAGCGCAGCTTCACCGACCCGGACGGCCACCGGTGGGAGTACGTCTGGATGGACCAGGCCGCGATGACGGGCGACGGCACCGACCGGTGACCCCGGGGTCGTCGGTGCGGTCGGCCAGGATGGACGCGTGAGTGACGACCCGACGATGATCCCCGACGGCCTCGTGACCGGAGAGGACGGCCTCGCGCGCCCGGTCTGGGCCGCGACCGACCCGATGCTCCGCGAGTACTACGACACCGAGTGGGGCATGCCGGTCCGCGACGAGCGCGGGGTGTTCGAGCGGTTGTCGCTCGAGGCGTTCCAGTCCGGGCTGTCCTGGCGCACGATCCTGGCCAAGCGCCCCGCGTTCCGCGCGGCCTTCGCGGACTTCGACCCGGACGTGGTCGCGGTCTTCGGGGACGACGACGTCGAGCGCCTGATGGCGGACGCCGGCATCGTCCGGAACCGGGCGAAGATCCGCGCGACGATCACGAACGCGAACGCGACGATCGCCCTGCGCGCCGACGGTGGGCTCGCCGACCTCGTGTGGTCCTTCCGGCCGGACGCGACACCGGCGCCGCGGACGATCGCCGAGGTCCCGACGACGAGCGAGGCGTCCGTGGCGCTGTCGACGGCCCTGCGGAAGCGCGGGTTCGCGTTCGTCGGGCCCACGACGATGCACGCCCTGATGGAGGCACTCGGCATCGTCGACACGCACCTGGTCGGCAGTCACCGACGCGGCACGTCCGGCGTCTGGGCCTGACGGAGACCGAGCCCGACAACGGCCGAGCGGGACGGCGTCTCGGGCCCGGATCGACCCTGCTCAGTCGAGCGGGAGCTGCATCTGCGTCGCGGTGACGCGGTAGCCGAGCGCGGCGTACAGGTCCTGCGCGCCCGTGTTGTACCCGAACAAGTTGAGCCCGATGCTCGTGGCGCCGTGCTCACGGGCGACCCGCTGCCCGGCCTCGAGCGCCCGTCGGGCGTGACCGCGGCGACGGAACGGCTCGTCGACCTCGACGTCGAACACCCACCACTCGGTGCTGCCCGACGAGAACGGTCCGATCCAGAGGTACCCCACGACGGCGTCCGCGTCGTCGACCAGGTCCCAGACGAAGTGGTCGGGCAGGGGTGCCTCGTCCGGGAACCACTGGTCGAGCGACCGCTGCTTGTTCGCCTCGGCCTGCTCGCGGGTCTCACCGGCCCGCATGCGCGATCCGACGTACTCCGCCATCGTGCGGTCCAGCCAGGCCGGGAGGCGCGTGGCCGGCATCGGGACGAGCCGCGTGTCCGTCACCGGTTGCCCTTGGACCCGCGTTTCGGCTTGCCGTTGCCGAGTCGCTGGGTGCCCGGTCGTCCGGTCCCGCGCGGCTTGCGCGCGCCCTTGCCGCCCGCCTTGCCGCCGGCGGCCTGCTTCGCGGTGGCCTTGCCACCACCGGCGCGGGCGGTGCTGCCGCGACCGGCTCCGGAGCCGTCCCGCGTTCCGCGCGAGCCGGCGTCGTCGGCGTTCGTCGTGCCTCCCGGTCGGTCGGCGGCGTTCCGCGAGCTGTTGGCGGTGCGACCGCGCACGACACCGATGAACTCCTCGGTGGTGTCGGAGGCGTCCGCGTCGCGCCAGACGAGGGCGATCCGGGTGCCCGCTGCGCCGTCGAGGGGCTTCGCCACCAGGTCCTTGCGGCTGGCCGCGCGGAAGAGGGACTGGGGGAGCACGACGACCCCGACGTTCGCCTCGACCAGGTCGAGGGCGGCGGACACGTCCTCCGGCACGGGCCCGGCGTCGACGACGTGCACGTCGGCCAGGTCGGCCTCGGTCACCACGTCGGAGGAGGCGAGGGACGCGTCCTTCGGCATCGCGACGACGGCCGTCTCGGTCCAGAGCGGGATGGCGTTGAGGTGGGCGCCGACGGGCATCCGGGCGAAGGCCATGTCGGCCTCGCCGGTGAGCGCGTCGTCGACCTCGGTCGGTCCGATCGGCAGCAGGCCGAGCTCGGCGTCCGGGAAGCGTTCCCGCCAGACCCGGACCCACTTCGCGGGGGAGACCCCCGGGACGAAGGCGATGGTGAGGGCCGCGGTCATGCAACCGAGTGTAGGGGCCGTACCCTGGTACGCATGGCGCAGGAACAGACGATGAAGCCCGAGACGGCTGCGAAGAAGCTCGGCATCCTGCTGGCGGCAGCCCCGGAGTCGTTCCGCGCGGAGCCGGTCACCCGGACCGCCTTCGACGAGCTCCGCACGCAGCCGCCGGCGTGGCTCGAGGAACTCCGTCGCGAAGGGCCGCACCCGCGTCCGGTCGTCGCGCAGAAGCTCGGCGTGTCGATCTCCGGCCTCGTGCGTGCCGGGGTCGAGGAGCCCCTGACCACCGCCGAGGTCAAGGCCCTCCTGCAGGAGATGCCCGAGTGGCTCGTGCGTGAGCGTGCGACGCAGGCCGAGGTGCACGCCGAGAACGCCCGCGTGAAGCAGGAGCGTGCCGACAAGGCCGCTGCGCGCGCCCAGGACTGACCGACCGGACCGACCCGGACGCCGCTCGCCGTGACCGCCGTGCACGAGACCGTCGCCGACGCGATGCTCGTCGTGCCGCAGTTCGCATCGGTCTGCTGCATCGTGGGGGACCGCTACCGGCCCCGACCGGGTGTGATCCTCCCCGCCGCGGTGATGCTCGTGGCGATGGTGCTCCCCGTCGTGCAGGCGGGCGCCTCGTGGACGCTGCTGGCCGCGGCGACGCTGCTGCTCCTCGCGCCGCTGCCCGTGCTGCGGCGCCGTCGGCCGGACGGGCGTCGGGCGGAGCCGATGGACGTGCACCGGGCACTGTCGTCGGTCGTGATGGCCGGCATGCTCCTGATGGGGCACGCGACCGGGCTGTCCGACGGGCACGCCGGACACGGGATCGCGCTCTCCGCGGTCCTCGGAGCCGGTGTGATCGGCTACTGCGCGTTCAGCGGGTGGCTGCTCCGGTACGAGTGGGCGCGCGAGGACCGTCGAGCCGTCCGCAGCGGTGAGGTCTTCGCGATGACGGTCGCCGTGGTCGGGATGACGCTGGCGATGTAGCGCGGGGGTCGACCAGCGGTAACGTCGGGGCGTGTCCGACCGAACCGTCCGTCGCCCCGATCCCGCACCGCGCCTCGACGAGGTCGACGAGCGCATCCTCTGGACCCTCGCCGGCGACGCCCGGATGCCGAACAACCGGCTGGCGGCCGCGGTCGGGGTCGCGCCGTCCACGTGCCTGACGCGGGTGCGCGCGCTCGAGGACGCCGGGGTGATCCGCGGCTACCGGGCCGACGTCGACGTCGCGAAGCTCGGGTTCGCGATCGAGGCGATGGTGTCCGTCCGGGTGCACGCCGCGGCCCGGCACGAACTGCGCGACTTCGCGAAGCGCCTGCTCCGGGTGCCCGTCGTGCAGGACGTGGCGTTCCTCGCCGGCGACAAGGACTTCCTCGTGCACATCGCCTGCACGTCGACGGAGCAGCTGCGGGACTTCGTCGCCGACGAGCTGAGCGGGGACCCCGCCGTCGCGACGACGCAGACGAACATCGTGTTCGAGCGGCTCGTCGCGGACCGCGCGCACCAGGGGCGGTCGTTCGACGAGCTCCGCCGCTGGCGCGCCTGACCCGGGCCGACGACCTCGCACCGACCCGGGACGCGGACGACAGTGCGCTCAGCGGGTGCGCATCATCGGGACGTGCGGGATGGCGTCCTCGAGGAAGTCGTCGCCGGACCGCACGAAACCGAACCGGCCGTACCACTGCTCGAGGTGCGCCTGCGCGTTGATCGCGATCGACGACGAGCGGGACTCGGCGATCGCCGCCTCCATGAGCTGCGCCCCGAGCCCCTGCGACCGCGCGTGCCGGGCGGTGGCGACGCGGCCGATGCGCTCGGTGCCGTCGTCCTCGCGGAGCAGCCGGAGCGTGGCGTCCACCGAGCCCTGTCCTGCCCAGAACTGCACCGTGCCCGGCTCGAGGTCGCGGCCGTCGATGTCCGGGTAGGCGCACTCCTGCTCGACGACGAACACGTCCTGTCGGAGCCGCAGGATCTCGTGCAGCGTCACGATGTCGAGGTTGCGCGTCGGGGCGGAGAAGATCGAGACCACGTGCGGCCTTTCCTGAGAATTTCTTCCGTGACCGGTTCCGGTCCGGGATCGATCGGCGTACAGTGCCGGTCAACCACTCTACGTGCGCAGCCGAGATCAGGAGGTGAGCGCATGGACCAGCCGTTGCGCGACCCCTGGCGCGCGCTGCTCCGGACCGCCCTCGTGGGCGTCGGGGTCGCCGCTGCGCTCGTGCTGCTCTCGCTGCTCCTCGGTGCCCGTCCGGCCGCAGCAGCCGAGGGGGCTCCGCAGCAGCGCGGGCTGGTCAGCGGGCTGGTCCAGGACGTCGGCGACACCGTGCAGGGAGCGACGCAGGCCGTCGACAGTGCGGTCGCCCCCGTGCGGCAGGCCGTCGCACCGCCCGCCGCTGCCCCGGTGCCAGCGGCTCCGGCTCCCGCCCCCGCTGCTCCGGCTCCCGTCGCTGCCGCTCCGGCTCCTGCCGCCGCGGCTCCCGCCCCGGCGCGTCCCGCACCGCCGGCACCGCCGGTCGTGCAGCACGCCGCACCGGCCGTCCCAGCGACCAGCCCGCAGACGCCGGCGGCCCAGCAGACGACGACCGCACAGCAGACGCCGGCGGCCCAGCAGGCCCCGTCCACGCCGCAGGCGTCGCCGACTCCGCCGACCGGCACCGCCGCGATCCCGGCCACGCCGACGACCGCCGGTGGTGAGGACGTGGCGAGCAGTGCCTCCCGGCCGCTCACCGACACCCTCACCGGCGCCCTCCGCCCCGTCACCGAGACGGTGCAGACGGTCACGGGAGCACGGCCCGTCACGGGCGTCGTCGACACGGTCGACAGCGTGGTCGGCGCCCTCCCGGTGACCCGCGACCTGCTCGGTGACGACACCGTCGGCACCGTCACCGCGCCGGTCACCGGAGCGCTCGACGACGTGGTCGACGGTGTCGGGACGACCGTCGGATCGCTGCCCGGCACGGTCGAGCAGGTCCTCCCGCCCGTCGAGGACGCGCTCCCGGTCCTGCCGCTCCCGGTGACGCCGGTCCTGCCGCTCCCCGTCTCGCCGGCCCCGCTGCCGCCCCTCCTGCCGGGAGGCACGGCGCCCGTCCCCGGGACCGCGCCGACCCCGGTGGGCGGCACGGACGAGCAGCCGGTGCGCGTCCGGCACGACGCGCCCACCCCGGCCTCCGCCGTCGCCGTGGACGGCGCCAGCGGCCCACTGACGGTGGCCGGTGTCCCGGCAGTACCGGGTGACGTCGCACGCGACGTCGCTCCGGCCATCGAGCACGTGGCGGTCGCCACCGTCGTCGGTGCTGCCGCCCCGGCCGCTCCGGTGCCGGCCGCGGCGACCGTCGGCGGGGCGGCGCTGCTCGTCCCGGCGGACGGCGACGGCCACGACGGCCTCCCGTCCGGCCCGGGCGTCTCCGGTGCCGCGGGCGGTGCCACCTCCGGCTCCGCGGGCGCCGCGCCCGTCGGGCTCGACGGCACCTCCGGTGTCCGGTTCTCCCTCGTTGTGGGGTCACGCGGCAGCCTCGCCGACGACGTGGTCCCCGCGTCCGTCGTCGGCGACCACGACGTCGCTCCTGACTGAGATCGGTGCGCCTGTCCAGCACGGCAGGCATGCACCACCCGACCGCGATCGCGGTCGGAGGACAGATCTCGATCAGTGAGGAACGAACGACCATGAACAAGTACGTCTCGAGAGGGCTCTGGTTCACCCTCTTCGTCGGCGGCCTGACGCTCGGGGGGACCGCGGTGGCGAACGCCGCCACGACCTCCGGTGACGACGGCCTCCTGTCCGGCACCCAGGTGGCACCGTCGATCAGTGCCCCGGTGTCCGTCTCCGGGAACGCCCTCGGGGTGCTCGGCGACGCCGTGTCCACGACCGGCTCGGCTCCGGCTCCCGCTCCGGCTGCTCCGGCTCCGGCTCCTGCCCCTGCCCCTGCGCCGGGCACCTCGGGTGACGACGGCATCGCGTCCGGCACCCAGGTCGCGCCCGTCGTGACGGCACCGGTGCAGGCGACCGGCAACGCGGTCGCCGTGGCGGGCGACGCCGTGGCGACCGCTCCGGCGCCCGCTTCGGCTCCCGCGCCCGCCCCGGCTCCTGCTCCTGCTCCGACGACGACCGGCTCGGACGCTGTCGCGTCGGGGACGCAGGTCGTCGGTGACGTCACAGCTCCGGCGTCGGTCACCGGCAACGCCGTCGGTGTCGCGGGTGACGCGGAAGCCGCTCAGGCGTCCGCTCCGGCCGCAGCGACGAGCAGCCCGGAGGTCCCCGAACCGGCAGCCGAGCCGGTGACGTCCGGTTCGGACGGCATCGGCTCCGGGACGCAGGTCGCCCCGGTCGTGTCCGTCCCCGTGACCCCCGGCGGCAACGGCATCGGGGTGCTCGGTGACGGCTCCGCGACGGGGACGGCGCCGACCGCTGCCCCGGGTTCGGGTTCGGGTTCGACTCCGACCGCGGGTGGCACGACGTCCGGTGACGACGCTGTGCTCGGTGGCACGCAGGTGTCACCGATCGTCGACCTGCCGATCACGATCGGTGGGAACGGCATCGGCGTCGTCGGTGACGACACCAGCACCGGCACCGGGACGACCGGCACCGGCTCGGGTTCGGGTTCGACCCCGGTCGCGGATGGCACGACGTCGGGTGACGGCGGCGTGGGCTCCGGGACGCAGGTCGCCCCGGTCGTCTCGATCCCGGTGACCGTCGGCGGGAACGGCATCGGCGTCGTCGGAGACGGCACCAGCACCGGCACCGGCACGACCGGCACCGGCTCGGGTTCGACCCCGGTCGCGGGTGGCACGACCTCCGGTGACGGCGGTCTGCTCGGCGGGACGCAGGTGATCCCCGTGATCAGTGTGCCGATCACCGTCGGCGGGAACGGCATCGGCATCGTCGGTGACGGCACCAGCACCACGACCCCGGGCACGACCCCGGGTACCGACCCGGGCACCGACCCCGGTACGGACCCGGGCACCGACCCCGGTACTGACCCCGGTACGGACCCCGGTACGGACCCGGGTACTGACTCCGGTACGGACCCGGGCACTGACCCCGGTACGGACCCGGGGACCGACCCCGGTACGGACCCGGGCGTGACGCCCGGTGACACGACGGGCGGGACGACCCCCGGCACCTCGGTGCCGGAGGCGACCACCGTCCCGGTCGCGAGCACGGAGGTCACCGCGGCCGGCGCGGTCACGGCGACCAGCGCCTCCCGGTCGACCGTGGCGTCCTCGACGGGGACGACCGCCGCTGCTGCGCCGGCGGCGCAGCCGGAGCTCGCGTACACCGGAGCCGGCTCGCAGACGGTCCCGGCGGGCATCGCGTTCCTGCTCCTGCTCCTCGGAGCCGGCGTGCTCGTGCTCCGCAGGCGCACCGCCTGACACCAGGGAGTCGGAGGGGCGTCGTCCGCGGCGCCCCTCCGACCCGTGTCCGCGAACCGGATGCCGCTGTGGAGCGCCTGGAGCATCCCTGGGAGCGATCAGTGCCCAACCTGTGCGCAGTGGAAGCGCTTCCGAGGCTGTGCGGCAGCGGTGCGGGGCCACGATGAACCCGTGCTCCACGAACTCCTCCGCGTCCCGATCACCGGCAGCCGCCTGCTCGTCCCGGTGTACGTCCTCGCAGCCCTCCTCGCCGGGTGGGTCCTGGTCGGTCCGGTGCACGAGCGGCACCGGCTGCGCCGTGCCGCGGTCCGGGTCGGGGGAGCGGCGGTCGGAGCGGCGATCGGCCTCGTCGCCGTGTGGTGGACCGGCGACGTGCAGGACGACTTCGGCGTGCAGTTCACCCCGGTCACCCGGATGTGGGTGGCGTTCGCGTTCGCGGGCGTGGCGCTCCTGCTCGTCGTGGCGGTGCAGGGCGGGTGGCTCGCACGGGTCCTCGCCGTCGCCGCGGCCGGTGCGCTCCTGCTGTCGGCGGGCCTCGGCGTCAACGTGGACTTCGGGTTCTACAAGAACATCGAGCAGGCCGTCGCGACCAACCCCTACCGGAGCCGGGACCTGCCGCCGCTGTCGGACCCGGGGTCGCACCTCGAGGTCGACGCGGCGGACTGGCACGCGCCGGCGGGCATGCCGTCGAAGGGCGAGACCATCAGCGTGACGATCCCGGGGACGGTGTCGCACTTCCGGGCGCGCAAGGCGGTGGTCTGGCTCCCGCCGGCCGCACGGGTGGCCCACCCGCCGCGGCTGCCCGTCCTCGTCGCGCTCTCCGGGCAGCCCGGGCAACCGGCCGACATGTTCCAGACCGGCGACCTCGGCAGCTTCCTCGACCGCTACGCCGCCGCGCACCACGGTCTCGCCCCGATCGTCGTGTCGCCGGACCAGCTCGCGGCGCCGAACCGGAACCCGATGTGCGTGGACTCCCGGCGCCTCGGCAGGAGCGCCACCTACGTGATGACCGACACGGTGCACTGGATCGAGCGGCACCTGCCGGTCGCCAGCGGAGCAGGAGCCTGGGGCATCCTCGGGTTCTCGCAGGGCGCGACGTGCACGATGCAGTTCTCCACCGAGCACCCCGACGTCTTCGGTGCGGCCCTGGCGATCTCGAGCGAGCTCGCCCCGGTGACCGGCGACGCGCAGCGGAGCACCGCGTTGGCGTTCGGTGGTTCGGCTGCCGCCTACCGTGCCGCGGCGCCCGTCGCGATCATGGCGGCGCACGGGCCCTACCACGACCACCTCACCGTCTTCGGCTACGGTCAGGACGACGGCCCCTACCGGGCGTCGACCGAGACCCTGCACGCCGCAGCGGTCCGTGCGGGCATGCAGACGCAGGTCATCGTGTCGCCGGGTTCGGCGCACGACTGGAACACCGTGCGGTACGTGCTGGCCCACGGACTGCCGGTCGTCCTGGCACACCTCGGTCTCCCGCAGGAGGACGGTGCGCTGTGAGCAGGACCACGTCAGGAGCGGCCGCCTTCGGGTCGCGGATCGTCAGGTCGACCCGGCGGCACCCGGTCACGGCGGTCGTCGTCGTCCTCGTGCTCCTCACCTCGATCGCGGGCCTCGTCGTCCGCGTCGTCGGGCACACCGGCTCCCTGGACACCGTGCACTTCGGACCCTTCCGGGTCTTCGCCGTCACCACCGGGGCGCTGGCGCTCGTCCTCACCCTCGCCGGGGTCGTGGCGCTCGTCGGGGCGTCGGAGCGACTGATGGGCAGCAGGCGGACGGCCCTCGCGTTCGTCGTGACCACCGTCGTCGGCACGGGGCTCGGCGCCCTCACGGCCCTCGTCGACCAGGACGACCGCGCGGCCGGCGCGCTGCTGCTCGGACGCGCGACGAGCTTCGACCCGTGGACGGCCATCGTCGGGACGATCGTCACCGCGAGCGCGTTCGCCGGCCCGCTGTGGCGCCGACGGATCCGGGTCAACGTCGTCGCCGTCGTCGCCGCGCTGCTGCTGTACGCCGGACACGCCTCGGACCTCTACGCATCGCTCGCGGCGGCGGCCGGGTGGCTGCTCGGCGACCTGCTCCGCCGGGGCCCCGCCCGGATCGGCTGGACCAGGAGCTCGCACCGCGAGACCCGGGTCCTGCTCGGCACCGTGGTCCTCGTGTCGGCCGTGGGTCCGGTCATCGCGCTCCTCTCCCGTGCCCGCGTCGGGCTCCTGGCCCCGCTCGCGGCCGTCGTCGGCACCGGGCCGGTCACCCCCGTCCACGGCTGCCACGCGGACAGCGCGTCGGGCGAGTGCCTGCGGGGGCTGCTGGCGTACCGGGCCACCGACCCGTGGACGCTCGTGCTCGCGGTCGCACCGCTCCTCGTGCTCCTCGTCGCCGGCCTCGGGCTGTTCCGGGGGAGTCGCTTCGCGGTCTGGCTCGCCGTGGTCGTCGACGTCGTGCTCGCCGTCGCGGCCGCCGTGACCTACGGGCTCCTGCCCGCCGGGGCGGCGGAGCTGCACGGGGCCGAGAACCGGTTCGTGGTCACCGTCTCGGTGACCGCCTCCGTCGTCGTGCCGCTCGCCACCGCGCTCGTGCTCGTGCTGCTCCGCCGTTCGTTCACGGTGCTGCCCGCACGGCGACGCGTCGTGACCTTCGCCGTGGTCGTCCTCGTCGCACTCGGCGTGGTGACGACCGTCGTGCTCGTCACCGCGGCGTCCACGCGCGAGACGGTCGCGGACCCGCTGCGGCTCGTCGTCGCGGCGCTCGGCCCGCTGTCGCCCGTGGTGTTCTGGGACCGGCTGGCGTCCCTCGACCCGGCGCTGCGCTTCGTGCTCGGCGCCGCTGGCCCGGTGCTCTGGCTGGTCGTGGCCGGTGCCGCCGTCCGTCCCACGGGCGCCGTCGAGCCGGACGCCGACGTCGACGGACTCCGCGAGAGCCGACTCCGCGCCCGCACGCTGCTCGAGGCCGCCGGCGGCGACACCTTCGGGTGGATGACCACCTGGCAGGGCAACGCGTACTGGTTCAGCGAGGACGGCCGCGCCGGTGTCGCGTTCCGCCGCAATGGGCGGGTCGCGGTGACGGTCGGCGGTCCCTTCGGGTGGCCGGACGCCCGCGACGCGGCGATGGTCGCGTTCGCGCGGTGGTGTGACGACAACGGCTGGACCGCCGTCTTCTACGGCATCGGGACCGAGGCCGCCGGGACCCTCACCGCGCAGGGGTGGGAGACGCTGCCGGTCGCGGAGGACGCCGACCTCGACCCCCGCACGTGGACCACGAGCGGCAAGAAGAAGCAGGACGTCCGCACCGCCGTGAACAAGGCGGACCGCGAGGGCATCACCGCCCTGTGGTCCTCGTGGCAGGACCTGCCCCCGGCGACGGTCCGGCAGATCGAGGCGATCTCCGAGGAGTGGGTCTCGGAGCGCGAGCTGCCCGAGATGGGCTTCACGCTCGGTGGCGTCGACGAGATGCGGGACCCGGCGGTGCGCACGCTCGTCGCGCTCGACCCCGAGGGCACCGTCCTCGCCGTCACGAGCTGGCTGCCGAGCCACCGGGCCGGCAGGGTCGTGGGGTGGACGCTCGACGTGATGCGGCGCACGGGCGCGGCCCCGAACGGGGTGATGGAGTTCCTCGTTGCGAGTGCGGCGCAGCGGATGCGCGAGGACGGCGTCGAGCGGCTCAGCTTGTCCGCCGCACCGCTCGCGCAGTCCGCGGAGGGTGCCCCCACGGGCGAGGGTGTGCAGGACCTGCTCGACCTGGTGGGCGGCGTGCTCGAACCGGTCTACGGGTTCCGCTCGCTGCTGCGCTTCAAGGCGAAGTTCGGGCCGGAGTTGCACCCGCTGGTGCTCGCCTACCCGGACCCGGTGGCGCTCCCGGCGATCGGTGTCGCCGTCGTGCGGGCCTACCTGCCGGACCTGTCCCTGCGGCAGGCGGTGGCGCTGGTCCGCGGGCGGAGCTGAGACCGGTCCGGCCGTGTCGGACCGACGCCGGCGTCCCGCACGCACCACGGGACGGACGGGAGGCCCGTGGCGGCGCCGCCCCGCGCCTCCCGTCCGTCCCGTGCCCGGCAGGCATCTCCGCGTCACACGGGGCAACGGCCCCGGACGGGCGCCCGGTGTGTGGGGTATCATTTCAGTCACGCAAGCGCTCCGGGGTCGGTGCAATTCCGAACCGGTGGTGACAGTCCACGAGCTGACGCAGGGTGCGAACCCCGCCGATGTTGACCCGGCGGAACTCCGGGACCGACGGTGAGAGTCCGGACGGGAGGAAGCGCAGGCGGACAGGACGTGCCCTCGTACCCGGGGTGCCACGACCCGTCCGTCCATGCCGACGATCGTCGAGCACCCCCGGAGTCCCGTTGAGAGGACACCAGTGTTCACCGGCATCATCGAGGAACTCGGCACCGTCACCGCCGTCGAGCAGCACGGCGACTCCGTCGCGCTCACCGTCCGCGGCCCGAAGGTCGTCGCCGACGCGCGGCACGGCGACTCCATCGCCACGAGCGGCGTCTGCCTGACCGTGGTCGAGCAGACGGACGAGACCTTCACCGCCTTCGTCATGAAGCAGACGCTCGACATGAGCGCGCACGGCGCGCTCGACGTGGGTGATCGACTCAACCTGGAGCGAGCGGCCTCGGTCGGCGACCGACTGGGCGGCCACATCGTCCAGGGGCACGTCGACGGCACCGCCACGGTGCTCGAGACCGCCGACGGTGACGGCTGGCGGCGCGTCCGGTTCTCGCTCGCCCCCGACCTCAGCCCGCTCGTCGTCGACAAGGGGTCGGTCGCGATCGACGGCGTCTCGCTCACGGTCAGCGCCGTCTCCGCCGAGGACGTCCCGCCGACCGATGCCTGGTTCGAGGTCAGCCTCATCCCGGAGACACTCGAGGCCACGACGCTCGGTACCCGGGTGCCCGGCGACCGGGTCAACATCGAGACCGACGTCCTCGCGCGACACGTCCGCCGCATGCTCCGGCTCGACGCCGCCACGGCTCTCGTCCCGGAGGCACGGTGAGCGCCGTCGACGCCCCGCACGCCGAGCAGGCGGTCGGGCCGCACCTGTCGAGCATCGCCGACGCGGTCGCGGCGATCGCCGCCGGGCGTCCGGTGATCGTGGCCGACGACGAGCACCGTGAGAACGAGGGCGACGTGATCCTCGCCGCCGAGACGGCCTCGCCGGAGTGGATCGCGTGGACGGTCGCGCACTCGTCGGGCTTCATCTGCGCCCCGGTCAGCGCCGAGATCGCCGATGCGCTCGACCTGCCCCCGATGGTCGCGCACAACGAGGACGTCCGCGGCACCGCGTACACGGTGACGGTCGACGCTGCGGTCGGTGTGACGACCGGCATCAGCGCGCACGACCGGGCACGGACGCTGCGGGTGCTCGCCGACCCGACCTCGGTCCGGGACGACCTGCACCGCCCGGGACACGTCGTCCCACTGCGGGCCCGACCCGGCGGCGTCCGTGAACGCGCCGGGCACACCGAAGCCGCGATCGAACTGGTCACCGCAGCCGGGCTCCGGCCCGCGGCGGCGATCTGCGAGATCGTCGGCGAGGACGGCGAGATGATGCGTCTGCCGGGCCTCGTCGAACTCGGGGCGCGCGAGGGCGTGCCCGTCATCACCATCGCCGCACTCGTCGAGTGGCTCGAGGCGGCAGACCGGGCGGCGGCGGAGTCCGCACCCCAGGAGGGAACGACACGATGAGCGGAGCAGGAGCGGCGGAGCGCGACCACGTCGACGGGACGGGCGTCCGGGTGGCGATCGTGACCGGGCAGTGGCACGAGACGATCGCCGGGGGCCTCCTCGCCGGAGCCCAGCGGGAGGTGCAGCGCCTCGGCGCGACCGCACAGGTCGTCCCGGTGCCGGGGAGCTTCGAGCTGCCGGTCGTCGCGAAGGCGGCGCTCGAGAGCGGGTTCGACGCGGTCGTCGCCCTCGGGGTGATCATCCGCGGGGGCACCCCGCACTTCGAGTACGTGTCGAGTGCGGCGACGGACGGTCTGACGAGCGTCGCGCTGCAGACCGGCAAGCCCGTCGGCTTCGGCGTGCTGACGCTGGACGACGAGCAGCAGGGCATCGACCGCGCCGGTCTGCCCGGGTCGAAGGAGGACAAGGGCGCCGAGGCCGCGCACGCGGCGATCGCCACGGCCCTCTCGTTGCGGAGCCTGCGCCAGATGGCCTGACCCGCGACGAGGAGCGGCCGAGCGGGCACGAGCCCTGCGGGGCGTCAGGGTCACCTCCTCGCGCCCACCGCGCAACGGGAAGCACCTCGCGCCACGCAGTTGCGTGGCGCGAGGTGCTTCCCGTTGTGCTGGAGCAGTTGCAACCACGACGTGCTCGTGCCCGTCCGACCGTCCGTCCGACCGCCGTCCCGACCGCCACGACGCCCGCACGGACGACGACGACGGCCCCGCACCCTCCGGAGAGGTGCGGGGCCGTCGCGGTACGGCTGTGGTTACTTCTTGCCGAAGACGTGGATCGGCAGGAAGAACGAGAGGCTCATGAGGACGAGGCCGCCCATGAACACGAACGCCTGGCCCGACTGCACCTGGAACGCGAACCCGAACAGGTACATCGACACCAGCAGCAGCAGGATCGAGAAGAAAGCGGCGATGACGCGGCCCACGGTGGTACCTCCGGTTCGAGCGGGTGGATCGGGACCAGTCTATCCCCAGGAAGGAGCGGACCGGTTCACGGACGTCCGGGAGACGCCGACGTCAGGCTGCCGGCCGGGTCGCGATGAGCCGGTCGACGACCGCGAGCAGGGCGTCCATGTCGACGGTGCCGCGGTTCGGGCGGACGTCGGTCGCGATCGCGGCGCCGAGGGACGCCTGGTGGTAGAGCCCGTCGCCGAGCAACTTGACCGCCTGCGCCGTGGGGACGTCCCCGAGTGCGTCGACCAGGGTCTCCAGCCATGCGTTCTCGGTCTCGTCGAGGGTGCGCCCGGCCTCCTCGTACCCGGCCTGCTGCAGCCGGCTGGCCGCGAGCAGGGCGAGGTCGAGCTCGCTGCCCACGAAGAGGCAGTTGCGCACGAAGTACCGCGCAGCGCCGTCCTCGGCGTCGCGCATGCGGTCGACGTCGATGGCGGACAGGTCGGACAGGCGCTCGCACAGCCCCTCGACCAGCGCTGCCTTCGACCCGAAGTGGTAGAGCAGCCCGCCCTTCGAGACACCGGCCCGCGCGGCGACGGCGTCGAGGGTCGCCGGACGCTCGCCCTCCTCGCACACGATGGCGACGAAGCTGTCCAGGACACGGTCTCGGGCACTTGCCATGCGGACGAGTCTAGGGAACCGTCCGGACCGTGACGACCGCCGGGTTCCGTGAACGTTCACGAACGGGTTGTCCCGCAGCATCTGCGCGGCTAGCGTCGCCGTGACCGTGAAGGTTCACGACACGAACAGGATCCGCATGTCAGCGCAGACCGCGACCCCCTCCAGCACGCCCGCCGACGGCCCCGGGACGGACGGCTCGGCGACCCCGGCCCCGACCAGAGCGGGCTGGGCCGTCCTCGGTCCGGGTGGCATCGCCCGCCGCTTCCTCTCCCAGCTGCCCGCGAGCACCGGTACCCTCGTGGCCGCCGGCAGCTCCTCGACCGACCGGGCGCAGGCGTTCACGGACGAGGCGGCCGGCCACGGCTTCACCGACGTCCGAGCGGGGGAGTACGACGCCGTGCTCGCCGACACCGCCGTGGACGCGGTGTACGTCTCGACCGTGCACACCGGCCACGCCGACCTGGTGCTCCGCGCCCTCGACGCCGGCAAGGCCGTGCTCTGCGAGAAGCCCCTCGCCCCGAACCACGGCACGGCGATGGCCCTGGCCGACGCCGCCCGCCAGGCCGGACTGCCGCTGGTCGAGGCGTACATGTACCGCTTCCACCCGCAGACCGCCGCACTGCTCGACCTCGTGCGCGAGGGCGTCGTGGGTGACGTCGTGCACGTCGACGCGTCCTTCGCGTTCCGCAGCGAGGAGCGCACCGGTCGGCTGTTCGACGTCGCCACGGCCGGCGGCGGGATCCTCGACGTCGGCGGGTACCCGGTGACCATGGCCGCCGCGGTCGTGCAGGCCGCCACGGGCGTCGCTGTCGCCGAGCCCGTCGAGCTGACCGCCACCGGCACCCTCGGGCCGACCGGCGTCGACGAGTGGACGGTCGCGCACCTGACCTACCGCGACGGCACCACCGCCAGCGTCCGCACCGGCGTCCGCGTGCAGGACGAGAACGCCGTCACGGTGCACGGCTCGCGCGGTCGCATCGTGCTGACCGACCCGTGGACGCTCTCCGCCGACCCGACGATCACCGTCCACACGGTCGACGAGGAGCCCCGCACGCTCTCCTTCGCCGGTGCGCAGCCCTACGCGCTCGAGGCCGACGCGACCACGGCGGCGCTGGCGTCAGGCGCGGTCGAGGCGGCGCAGATGACCCTGGACGAGAGCCTCGCCACCGCCCGCACGCTCGACCGCTGGCGCGCCGCGATCGGCCTGCGCTACCCGTTCGAGGCCGAGACCGCCGACGTCCCGACGGTGAGCGGCCGTCCGCTGCGCGTCCGCGACGACGCCCCGATGCGCTACGGCGAGGTCCCCGGCGTCGGCAAGCGCATGTCCCGCCTGGTGATGGGTGTCGACAACCAGCCCGACCTCGCCCACGCGAGCGCGATCTTCGACATGTTCGTCGAGCAGGGCGGCAACGTCTTCGACACCGGCTACGTCTACGGCGGCGGGGTGCTCGAGGGACGACTCGGCCAGTGGATCCAGAACCGCGGCATCCGCGACGACGTCGTGGTCATCACGAAGGGTGCGCACACGCCGTACTGCGACCCGGAGTCGTTGACCCGGCAGCTGCTGGAGAGCCTGGAGCGTCAGGGCACCGACCACGCGGACATCTACATGATGCACCGCGACAACCCGGACGTGCCGGTGGGGGAGTTCGTCGACGTCCTCGACGAGCACCGTCGCGCCGGCCGGATCCGCGTCTTCGGCGGATCGAACTGGACGCCGGCGCGCTTCGACGAGGCGAACGCCTACGCGGCGGCGAACGGGAAGCACGGCTTCGAGGTCCTCAGCAACCACTTCGGCCTGGCCGAGGCGTACGACGTGCCGTGGGACGGCTGCGAGCACGCCACGGACCCGGCGTCGAAGCGCTGGCTCGAGGAGCGCCAGGTGCCGCTGCTGCCGTGGTCGTCGCAGGCCCGCGGGTTCTTCACCGGCCGCGCCGCCCCGGACGACACGAGCGACGCCGAACTGGTGCGCTGCTACTACTCGGACGACAACTTCGAGCGGCTGCGTCGCGCCCGTGAGCTCGGCGAGCAGTACGGCGTGCCGGCGACGGCGATCGCCCTGGCGTACGTGCTGCACCAGCCGTTCCCGACGTTCCCGCTGTTCGGGCCGCGCACGATCGCCGAGGCCCGCTCCTCGATGACGGGGCTGTCGGTCGAGCTCAGCGCGGAGCAGGTCGCGTGGCTGGACCTGCGCGCCTGAGCCGCACCGTCGGCCGGACCCCGGCGCGCGCCACGATCCACGACGTCGCGGCCGCGGCCGGGGTCTCGCGCCAGACGGTCACCCGCGCGGTGAACGGCCTGTACGGCATCAGCCCGGCGACGAAGGAGCGCGTGCTCGCGGCGGCGGCGGCGCTCGACTACCGCCCGTCGCGCTTCGGCCGTGG
This sequence comes from Curtobacterium sp. 1310, assembly GCF_017834105.1. NCBI lineage: Bacteria > Bacillati > Actinomycetota > Actinomycetes > Micrococcales > Microbacteriaceae > Curtobacterium > Curtobacterium sp. 1310. The sequence continues at coordinate 131,704 of NZ_JAFICY010000004.1, forward strand.
GCTCGTCACGGGTGGCGACCGGCAGCTCGGTCTCGTCGTCGACGACCTGCGGAACCCGTACTCGCCGGAGCTCGCGGCGGCGGTGCTCCGGCTCGCGGCGGGTCGTGGGTGGGACGTCATGCTGGCCGACGCGGGGCTCGCGGGCGACTCGGACCGCGCGGTCCAGGCGCTCGGGGTCCAGACGGACGTGGTGCTCGGCTACCTCGGTGCCCGGGCGCCCGAGCTCATCGAGCGCCTGGGCACCGTCCCCGTGGTGGAGCTCGACCCTGCCGGCGAGGTCCTCCGCGGTGCCGTCCGCATCGACCCCGCCGAGGCGGTCGAGGACCTCGCCGACCACCTCGTGCACACGGGGGTCCGGCACCCGGTGATCGTCGATGCGTCGGACACCGGCCGTCCGAGCGGTCGCGGTCGGCTCATGCTGGACGCCCTCCGGCGCCGTGGGTACCTGCCCGAGATCGCGATCGCCGACGCCCCGACCTCGGAGCTGGGCGCGGCGATGACGACCAGGGCGCTCGAGCGCTTCCGTCGCGTCGACGCGGTGCTGGCCTTCAACGACCTCATGGCGCTCGGGGTCCTGGGTGCCTGCCGCCGGGCCGGGGTGGACGTGCCGGGCGACGTGCGGGTGGTCGGGGTCGACGGCCTGGCGATCGGCACGCTCGTCGCGCCGACCCTCACGACGCTCGCGGTCGACCTCGACGCGGTCGCGCGCGAGGCCCTCGACCTCGCCATCGGCATGCTCGCCGGTGACCTGCCGCGCTCCGGCGCGGCGGTGCAGCGCACCGTTCGCCACCGGTTGCTGGTGCGCGAGTCCGCCTGAGTGCCCACGGCCGCCGACGGGAGCGGAAGGCGGACGGGAGGCTCGTGGCGGTCCGGCCACGGGCCTCCCGTCCGCCCGTTGGTTGCACTTGCAACCACAACCGTCCAGACGGTACACTCATGGAGTCCTGACGGGGCGCGTGACCACTTCCGCGTCCCGTCTCGTCTGCCCCGCCGAAAGTGTCCGCCGTCGACCTGGTCCGGCTCGTTCCCCAGGGAGTCACCGTGTCCACTCTGCTCACCAGCCCCGTCGCCACCGCCGTCACCGGCAGCCGCGCCCGACGGTTCGCGGCGCTCGCCGTCCTGATGCTGCCGGTGCTGCTCATCTCCGTCGACAACACCGTGCTGAGCTTCGCGCTGCCGACCATCGCGCGCGCCCTCGACCCGAGCGCGACGACCCAGCTCTGGATCGTCGACGCCTACCCCCTCGTGCTCGCCGGCCTGCTCGTCGTGATGGGCAGCATCGGCGACCGCATCGGGCGACGCCGGATCCTCGTGATCGGCGCGACCGGGTTCGCACTGCTGTCCGTCGCGGCGGCCTTCGCGACCGAGGCCTGGATGCTCGTCGCAGCCCGCGCCGTCATGGGGGTCTTCGGTGCGATGCTCATGCCGGCGACGCTCTCCATCATCCGCAACGTCTTCGTCGACGCCGGGGAACGGCGGATGGCGCTCGCCGTCTGGTCGACGATGTTCGCGGCCGGCAACGCACTCGGCCCGCTCGTCGGCGGCGTCCTGCTCGCGCACTTCCACTGGGGTGCGGTGTTCCTCGTCGCGGTGCCGATCCTCGTCGTCATGCTCGTCGCGGTGCCGTTCACCGTGCCGGAGTCGCGCGACCCGCAGCCCGGCCCCGTCGACGTCCCGAGCATGCTCCTGTCGCTCGGCGCCCTCGCCCCGACCGCCTGGGCGATCAAGTCGGTCGTGCACCCCGAGGAGCGCGGGTTCGCGATCGCGCTGCTCGCCGTCGGCGTGCTCTGCGGGATCGCCTTCGTCCGCCGCCAGCTCCGCTCCCGCGCGCCCATGCTCGACCTGCGGTTGTTCCGCAGCACCGCGTTCACGGGCAGCGTGCTCATGAACATGGCCGCGATGTTCTCGCTCACCGGCTTCCTGTTCTTCATCGCGCAGCACCTGCAGCTCGTCGCCGGGCTCGACCCCTTCGCGTCCGGTCTGGTGCTCGTGCCCGGTTCGGTGCTCACCATCGTCGCCGGACTCGTCGTCGTGCCGATCGTCGCGCGGGTGGCCCCCCGCTGGGTCGTGGCCGTCTCCCTGACGTTCTCGGCCGCCGCGTACGCGATGGTGTCGGTCCTCGGACACCACGCGTCGATCGTCGCGCTGGCGTTCGCCTTCGTGCTGCTCGGCATCGGCATCGGGGCGTCCGAGACGGTCACGAACGACCTCATCATCTCGACGGCCCCCGCGGACAAGGCCGGTGCCGCGTCGGCGGTGTCCGAGACCGCGTACGAGATCGGCGCGGTGCTCGGCACGGCGGTGCTCGGGACGATCCTCGCGACCGCGTACCGGTCGCACGTGGTGGTGCCGGACGCCCTCGCCGGCTCGGCGCGGACGGCGGCGCAGGAGACCCTCGGCGGTGCCGTGTCGGCCGCCGCCGACCTCGGAGGCTCGGCCGGTCAGGCGCTGCTCGAGAGCGCTCGTGCGGCGTTCGACTCCGGTGTGACGATCACCGGCGCCGTGGCGGCGGTGCTCATGCTCGTCGCCGCGGCGGCCTCCTTGGTCATGCTCAAGCGCGACTGAGCCGGGTCGTCCGGCGCGCCCGGGATCGGACGAAGCTGGGAATCGTTGACCGGAACCCCGGTCGAGGTCCTACGTTGGGAGGTGGCCGCGCAGCCGCGGCCGATCCCACCCGGAGGAACACCACGACTGCCATGCCCGACGAAGCCCCGGCCACGACCGCCGACGCGTACAAGGCCGCCTTCCGCGGACACCCCGCCGGTGTCGCGGTCATCACCGCCGAGGGGCCGGACGGTCCCACGGGCCTGACCGCCTCCAGCGTCGCGAGCGTCGCGGTCGACCCACCCGTGCTCGTCTTCTCGCTGTCGACCAAGTCCGGCTCGGCCGGCGTCGTGCTCGGCGCGGACGTCTTCGTCGTGCACCTCGTGGACTCGCTCAGCGTGGGCCTCGCCAAGCGGTTCGCCGCGACCGGTAGCCCCGCAGCGGACGACCCGATGTGGGGCACGTTGCCGACCGGGGACCGGTACCTGCCCGCCGCCGCGACGGCGCTGCGGTGCCGACCGCGATCGACGACCGAGATCGGCTCGTCCACCGTCGTCGTCGCCGAGGTGCTCGACATCGTGGTGGGTCAGGCGCACGGTGAGCCGCTCGTCTACCACAACCGGGAGTTCCACTCCCTCTCCGAACGTTCCCGGCTCTCCTGAGCCGCGGAGCCCGCTCCACCAACCCCAGATCGAAAGGACCTCGAATGGCCGAGTACACCCTGCCCGAGCTGCCGTACGACTACGCCGCCCTCGAGCCGCACATCAGCGGCAAGATCATGCAGCTGCACCACGACAAGCACCACCAGGCCTACGTGACCGGTGCGAACACCGCGCTGCAGCAGCTCGGCGAGGCGCGCGAGTCCGGCAACTTCGCAAGCGTCAACAAGCTCGAGAAGGACCTCGCGTTCCACCTCGGCGGCCACGTCAACCACTCGATCTTCTGGACCAACCTCGGCCCGGACACGAAGGTCCCGGAGGGCGAGCTCGCCGCCGCCATCGACGAGTTCTTCGGCTCGTTCGAGCAGTTCCAGGCGCAGTTCGCCGCCGTCGCCAACGGCATCCAGGGCTCCGGCTGGTCGGTGCTCGCGTGGGACCAGGTCGGTCAGAAGCTCGTGACCTTCCAGCTCTTCGACCAGCAGGCCAACGTGCCGCTGGGCGTCGTGCCGATCTTCATGCTCGACATGTGGGAGCACGCCTTCTACCTCGACTACCTCAACGTCAAGGCCGACTACGTCAAGGCCGTGTGGAACATCGTCGACTGGGAGAACGTCGCGGCTCGCTTCGCGAACGCCAAGTCGCAGTCGTTCGTCACCCTCTGACGCGGCTGCCGGTCACGTGCTGACCGGCTGACGGACGGGAGGCGCGGTGCCGGCTGGCACCGCGCCTCCCGTCCGTCTGTCGGTGCCGATCCGTCCGACGGTGCCGGTCGGTCCGTCGGCGCCGGTCCGTCCGACGGTGCCGGTCCGTCCGACGGTGCCGCTCGATCCGACGGTGCCGGTCCGTCCGTCGTGCCGTGTGGCCGTCAGGCGGCCGCCAGGCGGACGGACGACGCGAGCTCCTCGGCGATCGCCCGCAGCGCGCCGTCCACGTCCGAGCGGTCGGGGTCGACGAGTGCGCTCCACTGGGCACCGCGTGCCGCAGCGACCACCGCCCGGGCGGTCCGCTCGGCGTCCGTCCCGCACCGGCCGTGCGCACGGCACCAGGCCGCGAGCTCGTCGACCCGTCGTCGGTGGAGCCGCTGCTGGCGGTCACGGCCGTCGAGGCCCTCGACGCAGCCGAGCTCGAACGTCAGACGGGCTGCGAGTCGCCGCTCCGGGGTGTCGAGCCCGCCGAAGACGGCGAGCAGGTGGTCGGTGAGCGCGCACGGCTCCGCGGCGGGGTCGAGCGCCCGGTCCTGGTCGACGGACAGGTGGTCGACCACGGCGTCGATCAGGGACTCCCGCGAACCGAAGTGGTACACGATCGGGTACGCGCTCGTGCCGAGCACCCGGCCGAGGCTGCGGACGGAGGCGTCCTCGAGCTTGGTGTCCTGCAGGTGCCGTGCGACCTTCGCGACGATCGCGGGCTTCAGGGTCGGGTCGGGTCTCCTGGGCATGGCGTCTCCCGCGAGGTCGAGTGATCGGTCGGCGACCGTGCGCACACGATCACCTGAAATGTTAGCCGATCACCGGCCGGTCCGCGTGGTTCAGTGCTCGGCACGCTCCGGCGTCACCGTCAGGCTCTGCACCCGACCCGCCGCGAGGGGGGCGAGCCGGATCTCGATCCGCAGACGGCCGGCGCTGCCGGGCAGCCACCAGCGCAGGTGCGACGGCACCGAGGACTGCTCGTCGACCGGTGCGGCGGCGAGGTCTGCACCGACGGCGTGCGCGGACTCGAGCAGAGCGCGCCGTCGAGCGGTCCACGGGCGGTCGAGGGGGACGTTCGGCGTGCAGACGGCGGCGCCCAGGTCTGCCGCGCTGTCGTCGTCGACGGCCGGGTCCGCCCAGGCCTGCAGCAGCGTGGTGACGGCCCGACGCGCGGTGTGCGTGGCCTCCGTGGTCTGACGGACGCCCGGCGCGGCTGCTGATCCGCTCGTGGTGGTGGCGGCCGCCGGCGCCGCCGAATCGGCGTCGAGCGCCGCGGCGAGCAGCAGGTCGAGTGCCCGCTCGGCCGGCGCTGAGACCTTCGCCTGCGTGGCGTTCTCGAACGCGACCACGCCGAGGCCGTGCTCCACCGACCACCGGACGTGCGCGGAGAAGCCGGGGTAGCCGCCGGAGTGCGACACGATCTCACCCGCGCGGTCGTCCTGCTCCACGAACAGTCCGAACCCGTACGCCGTCGGTCGCTTCGCCGCGGGCACCACCGAGGACGGCACGATCCGCATCGCCTGCTGCATCGCGCGACGGTCCGCGGGGGAGACCGGCCCGTCCTCCGGCGCTGCGGTGGACGCCGACGCGAGGTACCGGGCCCACCGCGCCAGGTCGCGGACGGTCGAGAAGAGTCCGCCGATGGGCGAGAACGCGCCCGGCCCGGTCATCGGCTGCGGGGTCCACGACCCGTCGTCGTCGCGCTGGCCGACGACGACGAAACCGCGCGCCTCGGCGGCGCTGAACACGGTGTCGGTCAGTCCGAGCGGCCGGAGCACGCGGTCCGTCACCGCCCGGGCGTAGGGCGTGCCGGCTGCTCGGGCGATCGCGCGCCCGAGCAGGGCGTAACCGGTGTTCGAGTACGCGAACCGGGTGCCCGGGACGGAGTCGAACAGCAACCCTGCCCGGAGGACGGCATCGAGGGCGTCGTCGTCGATCGACTCCTGCCGGTCCGCCCACGGGTCGTCGGTCGGCAGCCCGCCGGACATCGTCAGGAGCATCCGGAGCGTCGGCACCGGGGCGTCCGGCGACGGGAGGGCGACCTCGGCGAACGCGGGTACGGCGGTGGTGATCGGGTCGTCGAGGGCGACGGACCCCTCGGCGACCAGGGTGAGCAGCGTCGCCGCGGTCACGCTCTTGGTGCACGACGCGATCCGGTAGACGGTGTCGGCGTCGGGCGCGCTCCCGTCGCCTCGGTCACCGTGCCCTCCGGACGCGACCAGGCCCTCCCGGTCGAACACGCCCCAGACGCTGCTCGGCGCGACCCGGTCGGCGACCCGCGCGGCGAACAGGGCGTCGACCTCGGCGAGCACGTCGCGCGGGACCGTCATGCGCGACGCATCTGGTCGTAGGCGTCCAGTGCACGTTGCCGGGTGGCCTTGAGGTCCACCATCGGCTCGGGGCGTTCCTCGTCCGCGGGGACCCAGCGCCGCACGTACTCCTTGTGTGGGTCGAAGCGTTCCATCTGCCGGTCGGGGTTGAACACGCGGAAGTACGGCGCGGCGTCGAAGCCCGAGCCCGCGACCCACTGCCAGTTGCCCGCGTTGTTCGCCGGGTCGGCGTCGACCAGGGTGTCCCAGAACCACTGCTCGCCGATGCGCCAGTCGACGAGCAGGTTCTTCACGAGGAAGCTCGCCGCGGCCAGCCGGACGCGGTTGTGCATCGCCCCCGAGTGCCAGAGCTCCCGCATGCCGGCGTCGACGAGGTCGAAGCCCGTCCGCCCGTGCCGCCAGCGGTCGAGCTCGTCGTCGTCGACGTCACGCCACGGGAACTCGTCGAACTCGCGGCGGACGTTCACGGTCGCGATGTCGTCGCAGTGGAAGTACTCGTTCCAGTTGAACTCCCGCCACGCGAGCTGGCGGAGGAACGCCGGGGCCTGGCGGCGCTGCTCGGGCTCGAGCTCGCCGTGCAGGCGGTGCCACACCTGGTACGGGCTGACCTCGCCCCAGCGCAGGTGCGGCGACAGGTCGCTGGTCGCCGCCATCGCGGGCTCGTCACGCTGGTCGTAGTCCTCGAGCGCGTCGTGCACGAACTGCTCGAGCTTGCGGTGCGCCCCCGCCTCGCCGGGCTCCCACGCGTCGCGGAGGCCGCCGGCCCAGTCCGGCTCCGTCGGCAGCAGGGCCCAGTCGTCGAGGTCGTCGGAGTCCACGTCCGCAGGAGCGGGCAGGTCGCGCGGCTTCGGCAGCGGGTGCCGCGGTTCGGGCATGGCCTGTGCCGCTCGCCAGAACGGGGTGAACACCTTGAACGGCTCGCCCTGACCGGTGAGCACCGTCCACGGCTCCCAGAGCAGGTTCGCCGCGAAGCTGTGGGCCTCCGTGCCGTCGTCCGTCAGGGCGCTCTTGATCCCCGCATCGAGATCGCGCTCGACCCTGCCGTACCGACGGTTCCAGTAGACGGCGTCCGCCCCGGCCTGCGCGACCACCTCGGGGACCACCCGCGCGGCACTGCCACGGCGCAGGACGAGCCGCGAGTGCCGGGACCGCAGTTCGGCGTCGAGGGCGGCGAGGGAGTGGTGGAGCCACCAGCGGCTCGCGGCGCCGACGGGACGGATGCCCGCGGACTCCTCGTCGAGCACGACCACGACGGTGACCGGGCCGCCGTGGTCGATCGCGGCACGGAGCGCCGGGTTGTCGCCGAGCCGCAGGTCCTCGCGCAGCCAGACGACCGCGCCGCTCACGCGGACACCGCCTCGGCCGGACGGGGACGTGGGCCGGTACCGCCGGCTGCGGTGCGCAGCTTCGTGCACAGCTCCGTGAGGGTGCGGAGTTCGTCGTCGTCGAGTCCGGCTCCGACCTGGTCGGCGATGGTCTGCGCGTGCTGCACCGCCACCGAGCGGTAGACGTCGAAGCCGTGTGCCGTGAGGGCGACGATCACGCCGCGCGCGTCCGACGGGTCGGGTTGCTTCTCGACGATGCCGCGCGAGGCGAGGCGGTCGACCAGGCGGCTCACGCTCGGCTGTGTCAGGAGCAGGTGACCGGTCAGGTCGCGCATCCGGCAGCGTCGTCCGGGCTGCGTCGACAGGTTGAAGCAGACGTCGTACTCGTTGAAGGAGATCTCACCGCCCGGGAAGTCGGTGTTGAGTGCGCGCATCACGGTCACCTGTGCCCGGAACAGGGCTTCCCAGGCCGCGACAGCGGTCGCCTTGTCGCTGCGGCGTACGTCGTCCACGGTCGTCGTCCCTCCGGTCGTACGGTCGGTCCACACTACCGAGGGGCGTGTGACACCGGTCGGGTCGCGGGGGACAGCGGACCGGGCCGGGATGTGACGAGGGCCGGGATGTGACGAGGGCCGGGACGTGACGAGGGCCGGTCGCCTTCTGAGCGACCGGCCCTCTCCCTTGCACCAAGAGTGTCCTGCAATCACATTCCGCAGGCGGTGCCACAGCAAACACTGCCTGCGACTCCGACTGTATAACGGCGAGGTAACGGCGCGCCAGCGTGTCCGGGCTCCGTTCGCTGCGAGTTCGCCGAACGTCGTCGGAGCAGATCAGAAGAGGTCGGGCGACGGCGTCGAGGCGTAGCGCACCGCGACGTCGGCGTGCCGGTCGAAGCGGTAGCCGACGCCGCGCACGGTCCGCACGATCTCCTCGAACGCACCGAGCTTCGAGCGCAGCCGACGCACGTGCACGTCGATGGTGCGCTCGTTCGGGGTCTCGTCCTCGTCGTCGGACCACAGGCCCTCGATGATCGCGGCACGGTCGACGGTCTGGCCCTCGCGCAGCACGAGGAACTGCAGGAGCTCGAACTCCTTGTAGGTCAGGGGAGCGGCTTCGCCGTCGAGCGTCACGCGCTTCCGGGAGATGTCGATGACGACACCGGTCTCCTCGGGCTCGGGCTTCTCGGCCTGCTTGCGGGCGGCCACGGCGGAGCGGTCCTGCAGCGCGAGACGGACCACGTCCACGTCGCGGCCCCCGGACCCCTCGGCGGCGACGGCGACGGCGGCGTAGGTCTCCGACGACGGGACGAGCTGGGCGGTGAGGGCCTTGAGCTGCTCGACCACGGCCGCGAGGCTCGTCCCGGCGGCAGCGGCCGCGGCCTCGTCGATGCCGACGTAGAGCGCGAAGCCACGCGCCTCGGTGCCCTCCGGGAGCGCCCGGTTCCGCTGCGGAGCGACGACCGGGCTGGTCGGGATCCCGCTCGGTACCGGCGGGGCGACGGGCGTGCGACGCGGACGGATCGGGGTGACCGTGCCGAGGTCGGTCGGCACCGTGGTGGCGGGACGGAGGGCGGTGCGGGGCTGGGGGATCGTGAGCGACATGGCGGTTCTCCGGGCGGGGCTACGGTGCGGTGCACCGTGCGGTGTCGAGTGCGTCGGTCCGGGTACGGCTGATCGCCGTGTCGCCCAGCGGTCCTGCGGTGGACCGGGGCCTCCCGGGAGGTACGGGTGGTCTGCGCTCCGACGGGACGCGGTGTGGGGGCGTCGTCGAGGTGCTGTCACCCGGGGATCACACGCGCGCGACCGGGGTGGTGTCGCGGGGGATCCGGCTGGAACGGGTACCGATCAGGCACACATTCGACAACGCATGACCGCCGACGCCGGCATCATGGTGCCGGCGTTCCCCAGGGCCTCGGAGAGGACTCGGGAGGACACGGTTGCAGTCATGGGACGAGTATCCGCGGTATACCAAGGCGCTGTCAACCGTCCGCACGGACGGTGACGAGAGCGGACAGGCGGTGGTCGGGCGGACCCCGCTGCCGGACGGGGGGCGCGCTGCCGGCCCGCCACGGGCCTCCCGTCCGCCGTCGCGTGGGCGGGGCGCGGTGCGCGTGACGCGGTCTGCGCGCGAGACGCCGCTTCTCGCGCGAGACGCCGCCCTTCGTGCGAGACGCACCCGGAAGTGGCGGTGTCTCGTCGAGTCGGCGGCGTCTCGCGACGACGACACCGTCCCGCGCGAGCGCCGAAGACGTGGAACGCCCCCGTCGACACGGCCGGAGCCGGGTCGACGGGGGCGTCAGGGGAGCGGGTGCTACTCGGCCAGGCCGTACAGGCGGTCGCCGGCGTCGCCGAGACCCGGGACGATGTAGCCGTTCTCGTCGAGCTTCTCGTCGAGGGCGCCGAGGACGATGCTCACGTTGCGGTCACCGACGGCCTGCTCGACGGCGGCCAGGCCCTCGGGTGCGCCGAGGATGCAGACGCACGTGACCTCCTCCGCGCCGCGGTCGAAGAGGAAGTCGATGGCCGCGGCCAGTGTGCCACCGGTCGCGAGCATCGGGTCGAGCACGAAGCACTGCCGACCGGACAGGTCGTCGGGCAGGCGCTCCGCGTAGGTCTGCGGCTCGAGCGTGTCCTCGTTGCGGGCCATGCCGAGGAAGCCGACCTCGGCGGTGGGGACGAGCTTGACCATGCCCTCGAGCATGCCGAGCCCGGCGCGCAGGATCGGCACGACGAGCGGACGGGGCTTCGCGATCGCGACACCCATCGTGTGCGCGACGGGGGTGTCGATCGGCGTGGCGGTGACCCGGACGCTGCGCGTGGCCTCGTAGGCGAGCAGCGTCACGAGCTCCTCCGTCAACGCACGGAAGGTCGGGGAGGGTGTGGTCCGGTCGCGGAGCACCGAGAGCTTGTGGGTGATGAGCGGGTGGTCGGCGACGTGGACTCGCATGGTGTCGAGCGTACCGTGCCGATGGGGCAGGATCGACGCGTGGAGCACCCAGCCGGACGACCGTTCACCGCGGCGATGGACCGAGCGCTCGACGAGGCGCGTGCCTGCCTGTCGACCGGGGACGTGCCGGTCGGTGCCGTCGTCCTCGACGCTGCGGGCGAGGTCGTCGCGGTCGGCCGGAACGAACGCGAGGCCCGGCAGGACCCGACCGCCCACGCCGAGGTGCTCGCGCTGCGGGCGGCGGCCGAGGCGACGGGGGACTGGCACCTCGCCGAGCACACCCTGGTCGTCACGCTCGAGCCGTGCCCGATGTGCGCGGGAGCCGCACTCGCCGCACGGGTGCCGCGGATCGTGTTCGGGGCCTGGGACCCGAAGGCCGGGGCGAGCGGCAGCGTCTACGACATCGCGCGGGACCGGCGGTTGCCGCACCGTGCCGAGGTCGTTGCGGGCGTGCGTGAGCAGGCCTGCGCCGACCTGCTCGATGCGTTCTTCCGCGAGCGCCGCTGACGGCTCTGCCCTGACTGCCCTGCCCGGACGGCTCTGTCCGGACAGGCCTGGCTCGACGGGCCTGCGCTCAGTCGGCGGCGCGGATGACGATCGCTTCGGTGGGCGGCCGCGGTCCGGTCCGGAGGACGTCCGGCTCGATGTAGATCACGCGAGCGACCGGCACCGCGGCGCGGATGCGTTGCTCGACGGTGTCGATGCCCGCGGCCACGTCGCCGAGCCGACGGTCCCCGTCGACCGCGACCTTCATGCCGACCATGAGCTCGTCCGGCCCGAGGTACAGCGTCTTGAGGTGCACGATCGACTCGACCTCGGGACCGTCGAGCACGGCGGCCCTGATGCGCTCCACGTCGGCGACGCTCGCGCCCTCGCCGACGAGCAGGCTCTTCGTCTCGATGCCGAGCACGACGGCGACCGCGATGAGGAGCAGGGCGATGAGGATCGTGCCGATCGCGTCGAACACCCCGTTGCCGGTGAGCACGGTGAGCCCGACGCCGAGCAGTGCGAACACGAGACCGGTCAGCGCCGCGGTGTCCTCCAGCATGACCACGGGGAGCTCCGGGGCCTTCGCCCGACGCACGAACTGCACCCACGACTGCGAGCCCTTGTGCGGACGGGCCTCGCGCAGGGCGGTGCGGAGCGAGAAGCCCTCGAGGCCGATCGCGACGACGAGCACGGCGACGGGGAGCCACCAGTTCGTGATCGGGTGCGGGTCGGCGAGCTTCTCGATGCCCTCGTACAACGAGAACACGCCGCCGATGGTGAACAGGATGATCGAGACGACGAACGCGTACACGTACCGTTCGCGGCCGTGGCCGAACGGGTGCTCCTGGTCGGCTGCGCGGCGGGCACGGCGGCCGCCGAGCAGGAGCAGGAGCTGGTTCGCGGAGTCGGCGAGGGAGTGCACGCCCTCGGCGAGCATCGCGGCGGACCCGCTGATCGCGGCCGCGACGAACTTCACGATCGCGATGCCGACGTTCGCGGCGAGTGCGGCGACGATCGCCCTCGTGCCTCCCGAAGCGCTCACGGGTGTCCCTTCTCCCTGCCGTGCACCGGGCCCGCACCGCAGGCGGCCCCCTGACGGACCGATCCTAGGCGTGGGCGCTGGGTAGGGTCGGGACCATGACGATCGAACTGCCCCGCACCGCCATGCTCGGCGTCGGCTCCATGTCCGGCAGCGTCCTCGAGGGACTGCTCGCCGCCGGCCTCGACCCCGCGACCGTGACGCTCACCACCCGGTCCGGAGCGTCGGCGGCGGCATGGCGCGAGCGTGGGCTCGAGGCGTCGGCGACGGAGACCGACCCGGACGCGAACCGGCAGGCCGTCCGCGGGGCCGGGCTCGTCGTCCTCGGGGTCAAGCCCTACATGATCGGCGAGGTCCTCGACGAGGTCGCCGCGTCGCTCCACCCCGGTGCGGTGGTCGTGAGCGTCGCGGTCGGCACCACGCTCGCCTCGATGGAGGCGCGTGTCCCGGCGGGCGTCCGTGTGGTCCGGGCGCTGCCGAACACCCCGATCGGCGTCGGCCACGGGGTCACCGGCATCAGCGCCGGGTCCACGGCCGACGACGAGGCGGTCGGGCTCGCCTCGAGCGTGTTCGCCGCGTCCGGACAGGTCATCGAGGTGCCGGAGTCGCAGCTCGACGCCCTGTCCGCCGTCTCCGGATCGGGGCCCGCGTACGTGTTCCTGCTCGTCGAGCAGTGGCAGCAGGCCGCCGAGTCGCTCGGGTTCACCCCGGAGCAGGCCGCGACGATGGTGCAGGGGACCGTGCGGGGAGCCGTCGAACTCCTCGCCGCGTCCGGGCGGGAGCCCGCCGACCTGCGCCGCGCCGTCACCAGTCCGAAGGGCACCACCGAGCGCGCGGTCGCCGTGCTGCAGGAGGCCGACCTCGCCGGCACCTTCACCCGCGCGTCGCGCGCCGCGATCGCCCGGGCCGAGGAGATCGCCGCGTCCTGACCGCGGGCGCCGGTCGGTCCGTCCGGCGTGACCACGGGACGGACGGGAGGCCCGTGGCCGTGTCCGCCACGGGCCTCCCGTCCGACGTCGGGTCGCTACTCGAGCGCGGCGAAGCGCTCCAGGTCGGTCTCGGTCCCCGAGACGATGATGACGTCGTCCTCGCCGATGACGCTGTCCGGGGTTGCCGGCACGAACGCCCTGCCCGGCGACTTGATGCCGAGCACCGTGAGGCCGTGCCGGGTCCGGATGACGGTCGTGGCGAGGTCCTTGCCGCGCACGGCGCGCGGCGGGAACATCTTGACGACCGCGAAGTCGTCGTCGAACTCGATGAAGTCGAGCATCCGACCGGACACCAGGTGCGCGGTCCGTTCGCCGGCCTCGCGCTCCGGGTACACGACGTGGTTCGCCCCGATGCGGGACAGGATCGTGCCGTGCGAGCGGCTGACGGCCTTCGCCCAGATCTGCGGGATGCCGAGGTCGACGAGGTTCGAGGTGATGAGCACGCTCGACTCGAGGTGCGAACCGACGGCCACGACCGCGATCGCGAAGTCCTGCGCGCCGATCTGCCGCAGGGCGTCGATGTCCGTCGCGTCCGCCTGCACGGCGTGGGTGACGCGGTCCGACCACTTCTGGACGAGGCCGGCGTCGGTGTCGACGACCAGGACCTCGCGGTGCTGGCGCTCGAGCTGTCCGGCGGTGGCGGCGCCGAAGCGACCGAGGCCGAGGACGAGCACGGGGGCGTCGTGGCTGACGGCTCCGGTGACGGGGTGGGGTGCGCGACGGTCGGCGCGGGGACGGCGGTCAGCCAACGATCGGCCTCTCCTCGGGGCGGCGGAACAACTGCCGGCTCTGGCTTGCGGCCAGCGCGGCGGCGATGGTCACTGTACCGACCCGGCCCAGGAACATCGTGGCGGCGAGGACGTACTTGCCCGCCTCCGGGAGCTCGGCGGAGATGCCGGAGCTCAGGCCGCAGGTCGCGAAGGCGGAGATGACCTCGAAGAGCACGCGGTCGAGCGAGTCGCCGGTGATCTGCAGCAGGACCACGGTCATGACGGCGACGATCGTCGCCCCCCAGAGCACGACCGCGACGGCGACGCGCAGGACGTCACCGGGGATGCGGCGCCCGAACGCCTCCATGCCCTGGCGCCCGCGGGCCTCGGCGACCGCGGCCAGGAAGAGCACCGCCAGCGTCGTCACCTTGATGCCGCCGGCCGTCGACGCCGAACCGCCACCGATGAACATGAGCATGTCGGTGACGAGCAGGCTGGCGCCGTGCATCTGCTCGACGTCGATCGTGGCGAAGCCGCCGGACCGCGTCATCGTCGAGAAGAACAGCGCCTGGAACGCGGTGTGTCCGGCGCCGGCGTCCCCCAGCGTGCGGGGGTTCGAGGCCTCGAGCGCCGTGTAGACGACCGCGCCGAGGACGAGCAGCACCGCGCTGGTGGCCAGCGTGAGCTTCACGTGGATGGGCCACCGCCGCGGCGTGCGGAACTGCTTGGTGACGGCCCGGATCACCGGGAACCCGATCGAGCCCGCCACGACCGCGACCATGAGGAGCGACAGGAACCAGTAGTCGTTCGCGAAGGGGGTGAGCCCCTCGGCGTTCGGCGAGAAGCCCGTGTTCGTGAAGGCCATCGCCGAGTAGTAGAAGGCGTCCCCGACGGCGGTCCAGAACGGGTAGCCGGCGGCGAGCGTGGACGGCAGCAGGAGCACGCCGATCGCGATCTCGATCGTCAGGGTGCTCACCGCCACGGTGAGCAGGAGCGTGCCGACCTCCCCGAGCCGCACGGCCTGCCCCTCGGGGACGGCGCCGGAGTGCGTGCGGAGCGGGTTCGAGTCGCCGGCGGCGATGAGCTTGGCACGGAGCCCCAGCCGCCGTGTCACGACCAGGCCGAGGATCGAGGCGAAGGTGAGGACGCCGACGGCGCCGATCTGGGTCCCGACGACGATGAGCACCTTGCCGAAGACCGACCAGTGCGTGGCCATGTCGACCGTCGCCAGCCCGGTCACGCAGACGACCGACGCCGCCGTGAACAGTGCGTCCGCGAAGTGCGTCGGGGTCCGGTCCGCAGCCGCCCAGGGCGTCATGAACAGGGTCGTGAAGATGAGGATCAGCGCGACGAACACCAGGATCGCGAGCCGCGACGGCGACGACCGGAGGACGCCGAGGGCACCGTCCAGACGCCGTCTCACCCCGCTCGTCGGCGTGTGCCGGTTGAGCGGCTCGGTGCGGTCGAGCATCCTGTGCCTCCGGAGCCGTGGGCAGGTCAGCGGTCATGGTACATGCGTACGGGTCCGGCTAGCCTTGCCGCATGGCCGACATCTTCACCGTCGTGGCGGACCCGACCCGGCGCGAGCTGCTCGGGGCGCTGCTGACGGCGTACGGCTCGGACGCCACCGGCGGCGAACTCAGCGTCGGGCAGCTCGTCGAGAAGATCGGCGTCAGCCAGCCGACCGTGTCGAAGCACCTCCGCGTCCTGCGCGACCACGGTCTCGTCTCCAGCCGTGAGGAGGGCCAGCACCGCTTCTACCGGCTCGACCCGGAGCCGCTCGTCCGGCTCGAGGAGTGGGTCGTCCCCTTCACGGGAGCGGTCGACGCGGACGGTACCCCGGCGACGACCTCGTGGACGCTCGACGGGCAGCCGGTCTCGTTCCGCCGGACCGGCACCGCAGCGCGGTCCACCGTCGAGGTCGGCACCGAGCTGGGTCGCGTCATGGCGGAGGCCTCGCACCGAGCGACCGCCGCGTTCTCGGGTGCGCAGCAGGGCTGGGAGCGTGTCGTCGACCGCAGCCGGAAGCGCTTCACGCGCCGCGGTGAGGACGACTGACCGACCGGTGGGGGACCCCTCGCGCAGCACGGTCGAGCGTCCGCTCGGAGTCTCCTGGACACGTGGTCCCACGCGCCCCTACACTCGCCCTTGACCACACTGGTCACACCGACCCCGCGCGATCCGCGGGTACCCGAAGGCGGACCATGACCGGCAGTTTCGACGACGTGCGCTTCCTCACCGTCGCTGAGGTGGCCGAGATGATGCGCGTCTCGAAGATGACGGTGTACCGCATGGTGCACGCGGGAGAGCTCCCCGCGATCCGGTTCGGCCGGTCCTTCCGCGTCCCGGAGTCGGCGGTCGCCGAACTCCTGCGCGGCGGCATCGCCGACGTCGGCTGAGATCGGCCCGGCGCGCGCCCGTTCGACAGGACCGCTGCGCTCCGCTAGACTCGGCCGGGTTGATTTTCCGCGGTCTCTTCGGGCCCGGTGTCCACACATCTGCATCGTTCCGAGCGAGGTCCACTATGGGTTCTGTCATCAAGAAGCGTCGCAAGCGCATGGCGAAGAAGAAGCACCGCAAGCTCCTTCGCAAGACGCGTCACCAGCGTCGCAACAAGAAGTAAGTCCAGTACTTGCACCCGAAGCCCCGGTCCGCCGGGGCTTTCGTGTTCCCGGGCGCGTTATCGTGGGGACATGCCCGCCGTGACGTTCCTGACGAAGCCCGGCTGCCACCTCTGCGACGACGCCCGTCCGGTCGTGGAGCAGGTCGTGGCCGCCCACCCCGGTGTCACCCTCGAGGAGCGGTCGATCCTCGACGACGACGCGCTGCGCGAGGAGTACGCCGAGGACATCCCGGTCGTCCTCGTCGACGGCCGGGTCCACAGCAACTGGCACGTGGACGCCGACCGGCTGCACGGTGCCCTCGAGAAGGCAGAGAAGGCCGAGGCCAGCGCATGATCCACCACGTCGTCTCCTGGACCGTCCGCGAGGACCTCGACCGCACCGCGACGGTCGAGCACGTCCGCGAGCTCCTGACCGGGCTCGTCGGCACGATCGGCTCGATCCGGTCGCTCGAGGTCGTCGACAACGTGGCCTACCCGGGGAAGAACCAGGACCTGGCCGTCGTGGCGACCTTCGACGACCTCGCCGGTCTCGACGAGTACCAGTTCCACCCGGACCACCAGGCGGCGGCAGCGGAGATCCGCGAGCTCGTCACGGGGCGGGCGGCCATCGACTGGGAGAGCTGACCCGCGCCTCCCGGCCCGCACGTGACGACGGCCACCCTCCTGTCGGAGGGTGGCCGTCGTCGTCGTCGGTGGTGACTACGGGGTCAGGCGCGTCGGTCCGCGGAACAGGTAGGTGACCTCGCGGATGGACGGCTCGTGCAGGGCGAGCATGAGCACGCGGGCGAGGCCCATGCCGAAGCCGCCGTGCGGCGGGACGCCGTAGCGGAAGAAGTCGAGGTACCAGCCGAGCTCCTCGGGGTCGAGGCCCTTCTCGACGGCCTGCGCCTCGAGCACGTCGACGCGGTGCTCACGCTGGGCACCCGTGGAGATCTCGGCGCCGTTGAACAGCAGGTCGTAGCTGTTCGTGAGCGTCGGGTCGTCGGCGTGACGCATGTGGTAGTACGGGCGGATCGAGGCGTCGTAGTCCGTGACGAACACGAACTCCGAGCCGTGCGTCTCCTTCGCCCAGGCGCTGACGCGACGCTCGCCCTCGGGGTCCAGGTCGCCGTCCGCCCGCACGACGTCGTGTCCGCTGTCGGCGACGATCTTCCGGGCCTCGGCCAGGGTGACGCGGGGGAACGGAGCGGTCGGGACGACGAACTCGAAGCCGAAGACCTCCTCGATCTCCTTGCCGTACTTGTCCTTGACGGCGGTGAAGCCCGCGACGAGGAGCTCCTCGTGCATCGCCATGACGTCGGCGTGCGACTCGACCCACGAGATCTCCGCGTCGACGCTCGTGAACTCGGTGGCGTGACGGCTCGTGAAGGACGGGTCCGCACGGAACGCGTCCGCGATCTCGAACACCGCGCCGAATCCGGCGGGCTGCGCCATCTGCTTGAAGTTCTGCGGGGACTGCGCCAGGTAGGCGGTGGTCTCGAAGTACTCGAGCTGGAAGAGCTCGGCGCGCGACTCGGACGCCGACGCCATCAGCTTCGGGGTGTGGATCTCGATGTAGTCGCGCTCGACCCAGTAGGTGCGGAACGCGTGCTCCAGCGTCGTCTGGATGCGGAAGATCAGGTTCTGCTTGCGGTTGCGCAGGTCGAGGAAGCGCCAGTCGAGACGCTTGTCGAGCGAGGAGTCGTCCGCGATGGGCGTCTCCGGCTTCGCGGCGCTGACCACCTCGAGCGAGCCGACCTTGACCTCGAGCCCGCCGAGCTTCACGCGCTCGTCGTGCTTCAGGGTGCCGCGGACGTGCACGAAGGTGCCGTGCGCGAGCCCGGAGACCTCGTTCGTGACGGTGAGCCGGGCCTGGGCGTCGTCGTCGCCGTCCTCGGCCTCGCGCGTGGCGGGGTTCACCAGCTGCGCGGCGCCGGTCTCGTCGCGGAGGACGACGAACTGGACCTTCTTCTGGTCGCGGACGGTCTCCACCCAGCCGGCGACGGCAACGGGGCCGTCGGGGAGGGCGGCGAGGTCGGCGATGCGGGTGCGTTCGATCACGGTCGTCGAGTCTACGGCCTCCTCCACAGGTGGGGTCCCGGTCCGTTCTCTCCACAGCGTCGGCCGGGAGGCGTGGTTCGGCCCCGGCACGTCCGTAGCGTCGTCCGTGTGGTCGGGTCGCGAGTCGAGAGGGGATCCCGGATGACGGCAACGGGAGCGGGGCTCGCGGCCTGGCCGCCCGTCGCGGTGGCGGCGGTGGTCGCGGCTGCGGTCGGGTCGGTGCTGACGTTGGTCGGCGCGGCCGTGGGAGGCGTCTGGGCGCTGGTGCGGTGGCGGCGGGACGTCGGGCGCGAGGAACGCGACCGGGCCTGGGCGCGGTTCGTGTGGACGGTCGACCAGGTGTGCGACGGCGACGTCGGCCGGGCCGAGGTCGGTCGGTTCAGCGCTCGGGCGATGTCCAGAATGCAGATCCTTCGCGCCGATGACGCCGCGATCGGCAAGATCGTGCTCGACCTCATCACGGAAGGGAACGCAGTTGGCAGTGGAGGACCCGGTGGTCGCGCTCATCGAACGCGATCGTGACGAGTGGCGGCAGTTGATCCGACGGCAGTACCGCTTCCGACCCTGGGAGGCACGACGGATCATCCGGGTCCACGACGACCTGCTCCGGTGGCGCGATGAACTCCGGGCGGCACAACGGGAGCGGGCGCGGCTCATCGAGTCCGGTGAGCTGCAGGTCGACCGGTGACCGAGCGGTGTCTCCGGCTTGCCGGGTGTCGTCCGGGGCTCAGGGGAGTGTGGCGCGCAGCGTGCTGAGCGTGCCGATGAACTCCTCGGCCATGCCGGCCCGTTCGACGAGCTTCGCGTGCCGGGCGCGGGCGTCCTCGAGCGACGCGTCGAGGCGGGCGGCGAGTGCCGGCTGGTCCTCGGGTCCGGCGTCGGCGAGGGCGTCGACGACGTGCAGGAGCTCCGCCATCTCGTCCAGCGAGAACCCGAGCGGCTTCATCCGACGGATGACGAGCAGTCGCTCGAGGTCCTGCGCCGTGTAGACCCGGAACCCTCCGGTGGTCCGTCCGCTCGGCACGAGCAGCCCGACCTCGTCGTAGTGCCGGATCGTCCGCAGGGACATCCCGGCGCGCTCGGCGAGCTCACCGATGTGCATGGTGTCGCCCGGCGTCGGGGCGGGGGAGTCGATCGCGTGCACGGGAGCCATGGTGGCAGACCGCCGCGCGAGATCGCTCGGAGTGCACGTCTGCCCGGCGCAACCCTCCCCTCACGTCAGGGTATGGTCGCTGGCGATGTCCCTCGCACCGCTCGCCCCCGCGGCACCCACCGTCCTCACCGCGCTCCGGTCCCCCCGGCTCCTCACCCGTGAGGTCCTGGCCGGCGTGGTCACGGCGCTCGCCCTCATCCCGGAAGCCATCTCCTTCTCGGTCGTCGCCGGGGTCGACCCGGCCGTCGGCCTCTTCTCGAGCGTCGTCATCGCGGTGGTCATCTCGATCGTCGGCGGGCGACCCGCGATGATCTCGGCCGCCGCCGGATCGGTCGCGCTCGTGATCGCTCCGCTCGTGCGCGACCACGGCGTCGCCTACCTCGTCCCCGCGGTGGTGCTCGGCGGTGTGGTCCAGCTGGTGCTCGGCTTCCTCGGGGTGGCCCGACTGATGCGCTTCATCCCGCGCAGCGTCAACGTGGCCTTCGTCAACGCGCTGGCGATCCTGATCTTCACGGCGCAGTTGCCCAACCTCCTCGGCGACGACGTCCCGTTCGTGGTCTGGCCGCTGACGGCGCTCGGCATCGGCATCATCGTCGCGTTCCCCTTCCTGACCAAGGCCGTCCCCGCGCCGTTGATCGCGGTCGTCGTGGTCACGGCGATCACGATCGTGTTCGGGGTCGCGGTGCCGACGGTCGGCGACGAGGGCTCCCTGCCGACCGCGCTGCCCGGGTTCGGCGGCATCACGGTCCCGCTGTCGCTCGAGACCCTGCAGATCATCGCGCCGTACGCGTTCGGGGTCGCGATCGTCGGCCTCATCGAGACGCTCCTGACCGCGCAGCTCGTCGACTCCCTGACCGAGACCCGGTCCAGCGGCTGGCGCGAGTCGTGGGGCCAGGGCATCGCCAACATCGCCTCGGCGTTCTTCGGCGGCACGGGTGGCTGCGCGATGATCGGCCAGACCGTGATCAACGTGAAGACCGCCGGCGCCCGGACCCGGGTGTCGACCTTCACGGCGGGCGCGGCGGTGCTCGTCCTGACCATCGCGCTGCACGACCTCGTCGCGCAGATCCCGATGGCGGCCCTGACGGCCGTGATGCTCATGGTCTGCGTCGCGACCTTCGACTGGCACAGCGTCCGGCCCCGCACGCTCGGGCGGATGCCGCTCGGCGAGACGGCGGTCATGGTCGTGACCGTCGTGGTGGTCGTCGTCACCCAGAACCTCGCGACGGGTGTGCTGGTGGGCGTGGTCGTCGCGGCCCTCGTCTTCGCCCGTCGCGCGGCGCACGTCGTGTCCGTGGTGCGCGAGCCGGTCGACGAGCGCACCGTGCGGTACCGCGTGCACGGTGCCCTGTTCTTCGCGTCGTCCAACGACCTGGTGACGCGGTTCTCCTACGCCGAGGACCCGGAGCGGGTGATCGTGGACATGTCGGGCGCGCACGTGTTCGACGCCAGCACCGTCGCGGCACTCGACGGCGTGGAGCAGCGGTACGCGCGGCACGGCTCGACCGTCGAGGTCGTGAACCTGAACACCGGGTCGGTGGCACTGCACGGCCGACTGACCGGACGGCTGGGCTGACGGCAGCGACCGGGCAGAGCCGAACGGTCGCAGGGGCTGAACGGTCGCACATCCGGTGAATCCGCTGTGGGGCGGGTGATGACGGTGGAGCGACCTAGACTGGAACCCATGCCCGCGACACGGATCCACCTCGTCCGGCACGGCGAGGTCCACAACCCGGGGCGCGTGCTCTACGGCCGGTTGCCCGGCTTCGGGCTCAGCGAACTCGGCGCCCGGATGGCCGGTGCGTCGGCGACCGCCTGGCACGACGCCGGGGTCGACGTCCGACGGATCGTCGCGTCGCCCTTGCAGCGCACGCAGGAGTCCGCGGCGCCCTGGGCCGCCGCCTACGGGCTCGAGGTCTCGCTCGACGAGCGCCTGATCGAGCCCACGAACCGCTACGAGGGCCAGCGCCCCGGCTTCACGAAGCGCTCCATCGGACGCCCTGCGGAGTGGCCCTGGATCGCGAACCCGTTCCGGCCGAGCTGGGGCGAGGCCTACGAGTCCATCGCGAACCGCATGCTCGCCGCGGTCGCCTCCGCCTGGGAGAGCGTCGACGGCGGCGACGTCGTCCTCGTCAGCCACCAGCTCCCCATCTGGACCGTGCACCGCAAGCTCGCGGGGGAGCCGCTCTGGCACGACCCGCGCAAGCGTCGGTGCGACCTGTCCAGCATCACGACCCTCGAGCGTGTGCCCGCCACCTCGTCCGGTCGCTTCACCGAGGTCGGGTACGCGGACCCCGCGCAGTCCCTGCGTGCGTCCGCGGTCGACGAAGGAGCAGTCTGATGTCCGCACGCAGCCGGATCGCCGCCGTCGCGGCCTCGGCGGTGATCGCAGCCCTGGCGCTCGCCGGGTGCTCGTCGTCGAACGACGACCTGTCCCGCCAGTACGGCAGCGGCACCACCCAGAACTACATCTCCGGCACCGGTGCGGTGACCGAGGTCGCGACGGACGAGCGGAGCGCCCCGGTCGACTTCACGACGAAGGACACCGACGGCGACACCGTGTCGGCGGAGGAGCTCCGCGGCAAGGTCGTCGTGCTCAACTTCTGGTACGCCGGCTGCCCGCCGTGCCGGGCCGAGGCGAAGTACCTCAACCAGGTGCACGACCAGTACGCCGACGACGACGTGGTCTTCGTGGGCGTCAACGTGCGTGACGAGGAGGGCACGGCGGCGGCGTTCGAGCGCACCTTCGGCGTCGACTACCCGACCGTCCTCGACGCCCGCGACGGTACCGTGCAGCTCGCGCTGTCCGGGCAGATCGCTCCGAACGCCGTGCCCGCCACGATCGTCCTCGACAAGCAGGGCCGCGTCGCCGCCCGCGTCCTCGGCGCGATCGACGGCAAGAGCATCCTGCAGACCCTGGTCAGCGACGAGCTCGACGGCAAGGCGTCCTGACCCGTGCCCGGCAACCCCTTCGCGGACGCGATCCTGAGCGGCCAGATGCTGGTCGCGTTGCCCGTGGCAGCACTGGCCGGGCTCGTGTCGTTCCTCTCCCCGTGCGTGCTCCCGCTCGTACCGGGCTACCTCGGGTACGTCGGCGGGATCGCCGAGGGTGGGCAGCGCCGCGGTCGGGTCGTGCTCGGCGTCGTGCTCTTCGTGCTCGGGTTCACCGCGGTGTTCGTCGCCTACACGACGGTCTTCGGTGCGCTCGGGTTCTGGCTCGTCCGGTGGCGTGACCTCATCACGCAGGTCCTCGGTGTCGTCGTGATCGCGATGGGCCTGGTGTTCATCGGTCGCTTCACCTTCCTGCAGCGCACGATCAAGCCGTCGTGGACCCCCGCGACGGGCCTGGTCGGGGCACCGCTGCTCGGCATCGTGTTCGGCCTCGGCTGGACCCCGTGCCTCGGGCCGACGCTCGCAGCGATCAACCTGCTCAGCGTGCAGTCCGGCAGCGCGTGGCAGGGCATGTGGCTCGGCGTCGCGTACTGCCTCGGGCTCGGCATCCCGTTCGTCCTCGTCGCGCTCGGCGCCGGGTGGGCGACCGGCGCGATCCGCATCGTGAAGCGTCACATGCGCACCGTCAACATCATCGGAGGAGCGATCCTGATCGTCATCGGTCTGCTCATGGTCACCGGCATCTGGTCGGCCGTCATGTCGAGCCTCGGGGCGGTGATCCAGAGCTTTGTCCCCGCGGTCTGAGCGCGACACCACCCCCGAGCGGTCGGGTAGCGGACCGGGGTCCGCGGACGACGTGTCCGCGGGCGCCGACCCGATGCGGCCGTCCGACCACGTCGACAGTGCCGCACCGGCCCCCGGAGCGGACGACGGCCCGACGCAGCCGAAGCTCGGGTTCGTCGGCTACGTCCGCTTCTTCTGGCGGCAGCTGACGAGCATGCGCACGGCGCTCTTCCTGCTCATGCTCCTGGCGCTCGCGGCGATCCCGGGATCCCTCGTGCCGCAGCGCACCGCCGACCCGAACGGCGTCGTGCAGTACAAGGCGGACCACCCGCAGCTCTTCCCCGTGCTCGACGCACTGCAGGTCTTCGACACCTACACCTCGGTGTGGTTCTCGGCGATCTACCTGCTGCTGTTCGTCTCGCTCATCGGGTGCATCGTCCCGCGCACGAAGCACCACTGGCAGGCGCTCCGGACGCGACCGCCGAGGACGCCGGTGCGTCTCGGCCGACTCGCCGGCTACCGGTCCGTCCCGGTCGAGGCGGACGCGACCACGAGCCTCCCGTCCGTCGACGATGCCGTGACGCGCGCGGCGGCACTGCTCAAGCGGTCCGGCTACCGGGTCGAGCGGTTCGGCGACTCCGTGAGCGCGGAGCGCGGGTACCTGCGCGAGACCGGCAACCTCGTCTTCCACGCGGCGCTCGTCGGCGTGCTCGTGGCGGTCGGCCTCGGCGGTGGCTTCAGCTACACCGGGCAGCGACTCCTGGTCGAGGGGCAGACGTTCTCGAACGTCCTCGGCTCCTACGACTCGTTCAACCCCGGCCGCTGGTTCCGGCAGACCGACCTGCAGGGCTACAACCTGACGCTCGACAAGTTCACCACGACGTACGAGGAGAAGAACCTCGACGCCCTCGGCCAGGCACTGGACTACTCGGCGACGGTGACGAGCCGCGAGAAGGGCCAGGAGCCGAAGACCGGTCGCATCGGCGTGAACGACCCGCTGTCGGTCGGTGGCACGAACGTCTACCTGCTCGGCAACGGCTACGCGATGCAGGTCACGATCCGCGACGGCAAGGGGAACGTGGCGTTCCAGGACGTCGTGCCGTTCCTGCCCGAGGACGCGAACTACACGTCCACCGGCGTCATCAAGGTGCCCGACGCCTCGCCGTCGCAGCTCGGGCTCGTCGGGTTCTTCTACCCGACGGCGTCGAAGCTGTCGACCGGCGCGTTCGCCAGTGCCTACCCGGACGCGCAGAACCCGCTCCTGACCCTGCAGGTGTACCGCGGCGACCTCGGTCTCGACAGCGGCGTCCCGCAGAGCGTGTACTCGCTCGACACCAGCGGTCTCGAGCAGATCGCCGGGCGGCAGTCGACGACCCCGAGCATCGAGCTGAAGCCCGGTCAGACGAAGACCCTGCCGGACGGTACCGGCTCGATCACCTTCGACGGCGTGAAGCGCTACGTCTCGCTCGACGTGCACCACGACCCCTCGCAGGCGTTCGTCGCCGGGTTCGCGGTGCTCGCGGTGCTCGGCCTGCTCACCTCGCTGTTCGTGCCCCGCCGCCGCGTGTGGGTGAAGGCGGTCCCGCGCCGGGGAGCCGAGCACGGCGAGTACGACCTCGAGTACGCCGGTCTGGCGCGCGGCGAGGACCCCAACCTCGAGCGCGCCGTCGACGACATCGCCAAGAGGCACCTGTCGGACCTCGGAGTTAGGATCCCTGCGTGAACCCGGACATGACGACCAACCTCGCGACCTACTCGGTCGTCCTGACGTACTCCGCGATGGCGGTCTACGTCATCGCGTTCATCTCGTTCGCGCTCGACATGGCGAAGCGGTCGGGTCAGGTGGCGTCCGCCTCGGCTGCTGCGCCGGCAGCGCCCGCCGCGCGCACCGTCGCGACGGTGCAGGGCGGGACGGTCGTGCTCGAGAAGGTCGAGGCCGACCGGGGTCGCCCCGGCGGCGGCGGGACGAAGTTCGAGCGGGTCGGCATGGCGATGACGATCCTCGCGCTCGTGCTGCACGTCGGTGCCACGGTCCTGCGCGGCATCGCGGCCGACCGTGTCCCGTGGGGCAACATGTTCGAGTTCTCGCTCACGGGCACGGCGCTCATCACGCTGATCTTCCTGCTCGTGCAGCTCTGGCAGAACCTGAAGTTCCTCGGTGTGTTCATCACCGGTCTGACGATCATCCTGCTCGGCATCGCGACCGTGAACTACTGGGTGCCCGTCGTGCCGCTCCAGCCCGCGCTGCAGTCGTACTGGTTGGTCATCCACGTCTTCGTCGCGATCGCCGGGACGGGCTTCTTCGCCCTCGGCGCCGGGCTCGCCGTGGCGCAGCTCGTGCAGACGTACCGCCAGGGTCGTCCCGCGTCGAAGCAGCTCCGCTTCATGGAGACGCTCCCCGACGCCGAACGGCTCGAGGTCCTGACCTACCGCGTGCTGCTCGTCGGCTTCGTGCTGTGGACCTTCACGCTCATCGCGGGTGCGGTCTGGGCCGAGCGCGCCTGGGGCCGGTACTGGGGGTGGGACACCAAGGAGGTCTGGACCTTCATCATCTGGGTGGTCTACGCCGGGTACATCCACGCGCGTGCGACCCGCGGGTGGCGCGGTGCGCGGTCGTCGTGGCTGGCGCTCATCGGGTTCGCCGCGGTGATGTTCAACTTCTCGGTCGTCAACGTCTTCTTCAAGGGCTTGCACAGCTACTCCGGCCTGTGAGGCCGACCGGGCGTCGCTGCGGCGGCGGCCCCGGGACGGACGGGAGGCGCGGTGCCATCGGGCACCGCGCCTCCCGTCCGTCGTGTCCGGGCGTTCCTGCCTCGCGTGAATGCGCACGATCTGTCACGCTCGGGGTCGAGGCCGACGAGTCTCGCCCGTCCGGCGGACGTGAGCGGCACGTCCTGCGCGCTCGTCGCCGCCCGGACACCGTTCGGTCGGTTGCTCCCTCGTCGTCGCCCGCGGCAGCCCGGTCTACGCGGCGGCGAGCAGGGCGTGGACGCGCTCCAGCCGCGCGAGCCACCACGCCGTCCGCTCCGGCGATGCCGCGTTCCGCTCCAGCAGCTCCCGCGACACCTCCGCACGGCGGACCGGCACCCGACCGTCGACCGGCAGCAGTGGCGTGTCGGTGACGTCCGTCTCGAACATGGCCGCCGTCCCGAGCCCGGCGGCGTAGCCGGGGCTCATCGCCGCCGCCGCGAGGAACGCCCCGGTCCCGAGCCCCACGGACGTGTCGAGCGCACTCGACACGACGCACGGCAGCCCCGCCTCGGCCACGATCGCCCGTGCCGCGGTGACCCCGCCGAGGGGCTGGGCCTTCACGACGAGCACGTCCGCCGCCCCCGCACGGGCGACGGCGAGCGGGTCCGAGGCCCGGCGCACGCTCTCGTCCGCGGCCACGGGCACGTCGAGTCCCGCGATCCGGCGTCGGAGCTCGGCGAGTTCCGGCACCGACCGGCACGGCTGTTCGGCGTACTGGAGTCCGTACGGCGCGAGTCGTTCGAGGGCCTCGACGGCCTGGTCGACGGACCAGAGCCCGTTGGCGTCCACCCGGACGGCCGCTTCCGGCCCCATCACCCGACGGACCTCGGCGACGCGGGCGACGTCGTCGTCGGTGCTCGTGCCGGGCTCGGCGACCTTGACCTTCGCGGTCGTGCAGCCGGGGTAGCGGGCCAGGAGGTCGGCGACCGCGTCCGGTCCGACGGCGGGCACCGTGGCGTTGACGGGCACGGCGTCGGCGGCGGGGTCGTGCTCGGTCCACCCGAAGTCGACCGTGCTCCGGAGCCACGCGGTCGCCTCCCGGTCGTCGTACTCGACGAAGGGCGAGAACTCGGTCCACCCGGTGGGTCCGCGGAGCACCAGGGCCTCGCGGACGGTGATGCCGCGGAAGCGGACGCGCATCGGGAGTGCGACGACGTGGGCGTCGGCGGTCAGGTCGGCGAGGTCGGGGAGCACACCCCATCCTCGCGCACGGGCAGGTGCGGTGCCCGGACGCGGTGGGCGGCAGGGGCTGGTCGCGCGTCCAGCGCTCCCGCCGGTTCCTCGGAGCCGACCGCCAGGGCCGGGCACTAGCATGCACCGGTCGGCCCAGCGCCGGCGTCGTCACGGACCACCGTGGCGCGTCCGTGAGGGGACCGAGGAGAGGGAGGGCCGGTGGCGTCGGATCCGCAGCAGCGCGCAGCCGCGCAGCGCGCAGCAGCGCAGCGTGCGGCCGCGCAGCCGACCGCGGCCCAGCGCGCGGCGGCCCAACGTGCCGCAGCCCAGCGCTCGGCAGTGCAGCGCTCCGGTGCCGCGCGACCGACGGCGCCGCAGCGTGCCGCCGCCCCCGGGACGACACGGCCGACAGCGAGCGCCGGGAGCCGGTCCGGTGACACCGGCGACTTCGAGCGGCTGATGCAGCGGAACACCGTCGACGCCCGGGCCCTCGAACGGTCCGCCCGGCGGCGTCGGAACCCGATCGTCGGCAAGATCGCCCTCGGGCTCGCCGTCGTCTCCGCCGCGGTCGACGCGAGTGCGTTCGCGGTCTTCATGGGCGGCGACACCACCTTCGCGTTCGGCATCTGCTTCGTGGTGGTCTTCCTCACCCTCATCGCTGCGGTGCTCGGTTTCATCGCCGCGGTCGGGTCGTTCGGCCGTTGGTACGGCGCGATCGGGGTCGTGCTCGCCTTCTTCGCGAACCCGGTCATCCTCATCGTGCTGCTCGTCGTCCTCGTGCCCGAGGCCCTCTCGGGCACCTAGCGCGGGACGGGACGGCTCCACGGCCCGCCTCGGGCGCGGGCCGGCGCCGGCCGCCGGCGATACGGTGGGCACATGGCTGCTCCCGTCTCCGACCTGTTCGACCCCGACGTCTGGACCGCCGCTCCGGTCGCTGAGCACTTCACCGACATCACGTACCACAAGCACGTCTCGCAGGGCATCGTCCGCGTCGCGTTCGACCGGCCCGAGGTCCGCAACGCCTTCCGCCCCCGCACCGTCGACGAGCTGTACCGCGCCCTCGACGACGCGCGACAGGACCCCCGCGTCGGTGTCGTCCTGCTCACGGGCAACGGCCCGAGCCCGAAGGACGGGGGCTGGGCCTTCTGCTCCGGCGGTGACCAGCGCATCCGCGGCCGCAGCGGCTACCAGTACGTCGGCGACGAGGGCGCCCCGCCGGAGGGCGTCGACCCCGCTGCCGCCCAGGCGTCGATGGGGCGGCTCCACATCCTCGAGGTCCAGCGCCTCATCCGCATGATGCCGAAGGTCGTCATCGCCGTCGTGCCCGGGTGGGCCGCCGGCGGCGGGCACTCGCTGCACGCCGTCGCGGACCTGACGATCGCGAGCGCGGAGCACGGCCGGTTCAAGCAGACCGACGCCGACGTGGGGTCCTTCGACGGCGGGTACGGCAGCGCCTACTACGCCCGCCAGATCGGCCAGAAGCTCGCGCGCGAGGTCTTCTTCCTCGCGGAGGAGTACTCGGCGCAGCGCGCGTACGAGATGGGCGCGGTGAACAGGGTGGTCCGGCACGAGGACCTCGAACGCGAGGCGATCCGGTGGGGCGAGACGATCCTCGGCAAGTCCCCGACAGCCATCCGCATGCTCAAGTACGCGTTCAACGCCGTGGACGACGGCATGGTCGGCCAGCAGGTCTTCGCGGGCGAGGCGACGCGCCTCGCCTACGCCTCCGACGAGGCGGTCGAGGGCCGCGATGCCTTCCTCGAGAAGCGCCCGCCGGAGTGGACGTCCTTCCCGTGGCACTACTGACCCCGCGGGCCCACCGGTGAACCGCGCGCTGGTCGCCGTCGGCGCGTCCGACCCGTCGGCGGTGCTGCGCGGCCTGGAGGCTGCCCTCGCCGGCGGACCCGCGCTGCTCCCCGTCGCCGAGGACGGCCCGGCGCTGCCCACGCGCCCGCCGTCGCACGTCGCCCGCCGGGTCGCCCTGGTGGTCGAGACGAGCGGTTCCACCGGGACCGGCAAGCGCGTGGCACTGTCGTCGGAGGCGCTGCTCGCGGGCGCCGCGTCCGCCGACGCGACGCTCGGCGGGCCCGGCCGGTGGCTGCTCGCGCTGCCGACGCACTACATCGCCGGGCTCAACGTGCTGACCCGATCGGTCACGGCGGGCACGACGCCCGTCGTCGTCCCGCCGGGACACTTCGACGGCCGGGCGTTCGCCGACGCGGTGGACCGGCTCGACGTCGGTCCCGAGGCGCCGCGGCGCTACACCTCGCTCGTCCCGGTGCAGCTCGCCCGCGTGCTCGACGACCCCCGCGCCACCGCCGCCGCGACCCGCTTCGCCGCCGTGCTCGTCGGGGGCCAGGCCACGCCCGCACCGCTCCGGCAGCGTGCCCTCGACGCCGGTGTCCGGGTCGTCACGACGTACGGCGCGAGCGAGACGAGCGGTGGCTGCGTGTACGACGGCACGCCGTTCGGGACGGTCCGCGCGGAACTCGTCGACGGCGCCCTCGAACTGGCCGGCCCGATGCTCGCCGAGGGGTACCTCGACGACCCCGAGCGCACGGCCCGGACCTTCGCCGAGCGCGACGGCCACCGCTGGTACCGGACCGGCGACGCTGCGACCGCCGACGACGACGGACGGCTGCGGGTGCTCGGGCGGCTCGACGACGTCATCGTGTCCGGTGGCGAGAAGGTCCCGCTCGGGGCGGTGGAACGGCGCGTGCGCGAGCTCGCGGGCCAGGACGCCGCGGTCGTCACGCGGCGCGCGTCCGGGGAGTGGGGCGAGGTGCCCGTCGTCGTCACGGAACGTCCGCTCGACCTCGACGAGGTCCGTGCCCACGTCGCGGAGACCCTGGGCCGTGCGGCCCGTCCCGCGGAGGTCCTGGTCGTCGACGCGGTGCCGATGCTCGCGTCCGGCAAGCCCGACCGCCGGGCCGTCCGGGCACTCGCGGACCGCGGGGGCGCACCGACCCCCTAGCGGTCACGGATACGATGGTCGGCCGTGGCACGTACGAAGAACAGGACCCCGGTCAAGGGCCGCAGCGGCAACCCGGCGAAGGCCGCGGCACCGCAGCGCACGAAGCAGCGGGCGACCGCGAGCGACTGGATCGGCGGCGCCCGGCTCCGGACCCTCACGCTCGGTGTCGTGCCGGTCGTGCTCGGCACCGGCGTCGCGTTCGTCGACTCCGGTGAACCGGGCGACTTCGGTTCGTACCTCGGCCGCGACCACCACCTGACGGTCGCCCTGCTCGCGCTCGCGGTCGCGCTGTTCCTGCAGATCGGCGTGAACTACAGCAACGACTACTCGGACGGCGTCCGGGGCACCGACGAGTTCCGCGTCGGCCCGGCCCGGCTCACGGGTGCGGGGCTGGCGAAGCCGCGCACCGTGCTCACGGTCGCGCTCACGTTCTTCGGACTGGCGGCGGTCGCCGGACTGGTGATCGTGCTGCTCACCGGCACGTGGTGGCTGCTCCTCGTCGGGGCGGCGGCGATCGTCGCGGCCTGGTACTACACGGGCGGGAAGAAGCCCTACGGCTACAACGCCCTCGGCGAGGTCTTCGTCTTCGTGTTCTTCGGGTTGGTCGCCGTGCTCGGCACCCAGTACGTGCAGATCCAGGCGGTCACCACGAGCGGCTGGGCGGCTGCGGTCGCCGCCGGGTTCTTCGCCTGCGCCGTGCTCATGGTCAACAACATCCGCGACGTGGACGAGGACCGACAGGCCGGCAAGCGCACGCTCGCCGTCGTCGTCGGCCGCCCCGTCGCACGGGTCCTGTTCGGCCTGTTCCTGATGCTGCCGTACGTGGTGCTGCTCTGGTTCGTGCTGCTGTACTTCCGCACCGGCTTCGCGTACTTCTCGCTCCTGCTCGCGCTCCCCGCGCTCGCGATCGGCGTCTCGTCCCGCAAGCCCCGCGAGCTCATCACGGCGCTGCAGCTGTCGTCGTTCGCGTCGCTCGCCTACGGCGTGGTGCTCGGCCTGACCCTGGTCCTCCTGCCGTAGCAGCGTCGGACGCGGGGACCGAGGTCGAGCCGCCGCTCGACCTCGGTCGCTCGAACGCCCGCCCGAACGACGAGGACCGGGACTAGTCCTCGTCGTGCTCGCGACGCGCGCGGTGCCGGTCGGCGTCCGAGACCGCTCGGTCGGCGGCGGGCGCACCGGTGTCGGCCGCGTCGGTGTCGGCGGCGTCGACGAAGTCGTCCTCGAAGTCCGAGTCGGCGTCCCGCTCCGGTCGACCCCGGCGAGCGGCGATGTCCGAGGTCACCCGACCGCGGAGCCCGGGCAGCGCGATGTACGACACGAGCAGGCCGATCAGCGCGGCGCCGATCGCCGCCCAGTACCACCGCAGGCCGATGACGAACAGGACCGCCAGCGCCGCGGCGAAGATGCCGAGTCGGGCAAGGGTGTAGACGAGCCACGCTTTCACCCGATGATCCTACGTGGCGTCGTTCGTGCACCGGCTGACGGGCAGCCCGGTCCCAGGCGCGCTGCCTAGAGTCGTCGCATGGTCCGTCTGTGGTTGATCATCGCCGTCGCCGCCGTGGCCTTCACGGTCTACGCGGTCATCGACTGCGCGACCATGCCGCGGCAGCGCATCCGCTCCCTGCGGCGTGGGTGGTGGATCCTCCTCGTGCTCGTCCTCCCGGTGCTCGGTGGCCTGCTGTGGTTCGTGCTCGGCCGGGCGCCCGCCACCCCGGGGCCGGCGCCCCGGTACCGTGGACCCGAAGACGACCCCGACTTCCTCGGCGGCCCGCGCGGCCCCGGGACACTCCGCACCGGAACGGACCAGGACGACGAAACCCTCCGAGACCTCGAGGACCAGTTCCGCGATGAACGACGCGACCGCGACGAACGAGACGACGACCGCCCCGCCGATCGCTGACGGGTCCGCGGGGTCCGGCAGCGCTGCCACCGACTTCGCCCTGGCACTCCTGCGGGAACTCGCCCGTGCCGGGGTGACCGACGTCGTCGTCAGCCCGGGCTCCCGGTCGCAGGCGCTCGCCCTCGCGGCGGTCGCGCTCGAGCGCGCGGGCGGCACGACGGTGCACGTCCGGCTCGACGAGCGGACCGCCGGGTTCTTCGCCCTCGGGCTCGCCGTCGAGTCCGGCCGTCCGGCCGCGGTCGTCACGACCTCGGGCACCGCCGTCGCCAACCTGCACCCGGCCGTGCTCGAGGCGCACCACTCCGGCGTGCCGATGGTCGTCCTCTCCGCCGACCGGCCGGACGAGCTGCGGGGCATCGGCAGCAACCAGACCACGGTCCAGCCGGGCATGTTCGGCCCTGCCGTGTCCTTCGTGCGCGACGTGCAGGCGCCCACCGCGGACGGCGCTGTCGACGCGGACGCCGTCCGGACGCTCGCCCGGGAGGCCGTCGCCGTCGCCGCCGGGCACACCGGGCAGCCCGGTCCCGTCCAGCTGAACGTCGCGTTCCGCGAACCGCTCTCCGCCGGGCTGCGTGCCGAGGACGTCGCCGCCGTGCCCCGCGACGAGGTCGACACCGACCACGCCCGTCGTCGGGTGCACGCCGGACTGCCGGTCGTCGAACTCGCGCCGGACGACGCACCCGCGACGGTCGTCATCGCCGGACACGACGCCGGCGAGGACGCCGAACGGATCGCCTGGGAGCTCGGTGCGCCGCTGCTGGCCGAGGTGTCGAGCGGCGCGCGGTTCGGGCGCAACCTGGTCGTCGCCTACCGCGAGCTGCTGCGCGACCCCGAGCTCGGCGGAGCGGTCCGTCGAGCCGTCGTCCTCGGACACCCGACGCTCAGTCGCGAGGTCCCGGCCCTGCTGCAGCGGGCCGACGTCGAGACGATCGTGGTCCGCGGACCCGGGGCCGACCCGTTCGACCCGGCCCGTGCCTCCCGGCCGGACGCCGCGACCACCTTCGTGTCCGACGTGCGCGTGACGGGCCGCACCACCCCGGACCACCGCGCGTGGGTCGGGCGGTGGGTGACGACCAGTCGCGCGCTCCTCGGGGACGGTGACGCCGGTCCGGACCTCGACGCGAAGCGCTCGGGGGACCGCGCCGAGCGCAACCGGTACCTGCGCAACGAGGTCGCCCTGCGTCGCAGGCCCGTCGACCGCACCATGCTGGTCGACGCCGTCTGGGGCGCCACCTGGCCGCACGACCGGCTCGTCCTCGGTGCCTCGCAGCTCATCCGTGTCGCCGACGCGCACGTCCCGGGCAAGAAGGTCCGGGTGCACGCCAACCGCGGTCTCGCCGGCATCGACGGCACGGTCTCGACCGCACTCGGCATCGCGGCCGCGCTCGAACGGACGCCCGACTCCGTCGGCACCACGCGGGTGCTCGTCGGCGACCTGACCTTCCTGCACGACCTCGGGGCGTTCGTCACCGGGACCGAGGAGCCGACGCACCGCGTCCAGGTCGTCGTCGGCAACGACGGTGGCGGTGCGATCTTCCGCGGGCTGGAGGTCGCCGCGACCACCCCGGAGCAGGACATGCGCCGCATGATGACGACGCCGCAGCACGTCGACGTCGAGCGTGTCGTGACCGGTCTCGGCTGGTCCTACCGACGGGCCGGGACGTGGGGCGACCTCGAGGGTGCACTCACCGATCCGGCCCAGCGCCTGGTGGTCGAGGTGCCGCTGACCGACTGACCACGGGGGCCAGGGACCGAAGGCCAGGGGTCAGGGGTCGGGGGTCAGGCGAGCGCGTCGCGGATCGGACGGAACTTCAGGGCGGTCTCGGCGACCTCGCGCGCCGGGTCCGACCCCGCGACGATCCCCGCGCCGGCCCACGCGCGCACGGTCCCGTCGTCGTCGATCCGGGCGCTGCGCAGCGCGAGCATCCACTCGCCGTCGCCGTTCGCGCCGAGCCAGCCGACCGGCCCCGCGTAGCGACCGCGGTCGACGCCCTCGAGCTCGGCGACCAGTCGGACGGCGACGTCGGTGGGGGTGCCCGCCACGGCCGCGGTCGGGTGCAGGGCGTCGGCGACGTCGAGCGAGGTGGTGCCGACCGGCAGGGTCGCGCGGACGTCGGTGGCCAGGTGCCACAGGTTCGGCAGCTGGAGCCGGAACGGCTCGGGGTCCGCGCGGACGTCGGTGGCGACGGTCCGGAGCGCCTGCAGCAGGCTGGTGATCGCGAAGCCGTGCTCCTCGACGTCCTTCGCGCTCGACGCGAGGGCCTCGGCCGCGGCCCGGTCGGACACCGGGTCGTCGCCGCGCGCGGCGCTCCCGGCGAGCACCCGCGCCGAGAGCTCCGTGCCGTCGGTCCGGGCGAGGGTCTCCGGGGTCGCTCCGACGAGTCCGTCGACGGCGAAGGTGACGCACTGCGGGTAGGCCGCCGCCAGGTCGAGCAGGACCGCCCGTCGGTCGGCACCGGCGGGCAGCGTGCCGACCAGGTCGCGCGCCAGGACGACCTTCTCGGCCTCGCCTGCGGTGATCCGACGGACGGCGTCCGCGACGGACGCGGCGTAGGCGTCCTCGTCGACCCGGCCGGGGCCGAAGGCGACCGAGACGTGCCCGCCGACGGCCGGCACCGGCACCGAGGTCCGCGAGAACGCGAGGGGCTGCGGGTCCGGTGTCGTGTCGACGGCGGTGAGCCAGGCCTTGCCGCGGCGCTTGCCGATCACCACGCGCGGCACGACGAGCACGCTCTGCTCGGCGGAGTCGTCGGCGAACGCGAAGGACCCGAACGCGACCAGCCCGGTGCCGCGCAGCTGCACGGGGTCGTCCACCGTGGCGCCCTGCACCAGGTCACGCCACACCGCCGACGCCTGCCGCATGCGGTCGGCTCCGGAGAACGTGAACCGGAGCGCTTCGCCGATCCCGACGATGCCGTCACCGCTCCGGACGAACGCCAGCGGCGCGTCCCGCAGGGTGTGGCGCAGGACGTCCCCCGGGTCGTCGAGGATCCGGGTCGAGACCGTGAGCGAGGGGGCCGCCGTGGTGGTTCGGGTCACGGACCGATCGTACGCGTGCGGCGACCCGCCGGACCCCGGCCGGGCGTCCGGGCAGCCCGGGGCCGCGACCTCTAGGATGGTGCGGTGAGCAGAGCGGACCTGAGCAAGCGGCCGGACGAGGTGGCGGCCATGTTCGACGACGTCGCCGCGAAGTACGACCTCACGAACGACATCCTCTCGGCGGGCAACGCCCCGCTGTGGCGCGTCGCGACGGTCCGTGCGGTCGACCCCCAGCCGGGCGAGCGGGTGCTCGACATCGCGGCCGGGACGGGCACGAGCGCAGCGGCGTTCGCGAAGAAGGGCGCCGACGTCACGGCGCTCGACCTGTCGGCGGGCATGATCGCGGTCGGGCGCGAGCGGCACCCGGAGATCACGTTCGTCGAGGGTGACGCAGAGCACCTGCCGTTCGACGACGACTCGTTCGACGCGGTGACGATCTCCTTCGGCCTGCGCAACGTCAACGACCCGATGCAGGCGATCACCGAGATGCTCCGGGTGCTCAAGCCCGGGGGCCGACTGGTCATCTGCGAGTTCTCCACGCCGCCCGTGGCGCTCCTGCGCTTCGGCTACGGCGCGTACCTCAAGCGCGTGCTCCCGGGCATCGCGCGGCTGTCGAGCAGCAACCCGGCGGCCTACCGCTACCTGGCCGAGTCGATCGAGGCGTGGCCCGACCAGCAGGTCCTCAGCCAGTGGCTGCGCGGCGTCGGCTTCACGATGGTCGCCCACCGCAACCTGACCGCGGGCATCGTGGCGCTGCACCGCGGCCGCAAGCCCGTCGCGGGCACGGTCCGCGAGTCCGTCGCCCGCCGGGCGAAGGCCCGTCGCGAGCACCAGCACACCGGCGAGCAGCCGAGCGTCGAACCCGGCGACGCCTGACCGGTCACCCGACCCCGAACACGGAGCAGCACTTGAACCCGAGCGTCCCGGTCGCACGCCGCGCACCGAGCCTCCGCGCCTCGCTGGGCATCGGCGAGCGGTTGTTCGCGACCCCGTCCGAGCGCCGCTTCATCAGCGCGGTCGACGACGGGCTCGAGCTCGTCGAGCAGGGCCTCGAGGAGGCCATGCGCTCGACCGACACCCTGGCGGACACCACGAGCCGCTACCTGCTCTCGGCGGGCGGCAAGCGCATCCGGCCGACGCTGACGCTGCTCATCGCGCAGCTGGGCAACGGGGTGACCGACGCGGTGGTCAAGGCCGCGGTGAGCATCGAGACCACCCACCTGGCGTCGCTGTACCACGACGACGTCATGGACGAGGCCCCGGTCCGCCGGGGGGTCCCGGCGGCGCACGTGACCTACGGCAACAACGTCGCGATCCTGACCGGCGACCTGCTCTTCGCACGTGCCAGCCTGATCACCGCCGACCTCGGGACCGAGGGCATCCGGATGCAGGCGGAGACCTTCCAGCGCCTCTGCATGGGGCAGCTGCACGAGACGACGGGCCCGCAGCCCGGGGACGACCCGGTCGAGCACTACATCCAGGTGCTCAGCGACAAGACGGGCTCGCTGATCGCCACGGCGGCCCGCGCCGGCGTGATGTTCTCCGGAGCCGACCGCGCCTACCTGCACGCCGTCGGGACCTTCGGCGAGAAGGTCGGCGTCGCCTTCCAGCTCGTCGACGACGTCATCGACCTCGCCCCGGCGAAGGACCGCACCGGCAAGATCGCCGGCAACGACCTGCGCGCCGGCGTGGACACCCTGCCGCTGCTGCAGCTGCGTCGCCTGGCCGCCGCCGACGACGGCGCGGCCGACCTGCTCGCCCGGATCGAGCACGACGTGAAGGACGCCCCCGACGACGCCGTGGACTCCGCGCCGTACCGGTCGGCCGTCGCCGCGCTGCGCGAGCACGAAGCCACCACCGCCACCCGCGCCGTCGCCGTCCGTTGGGCGGAGGAGGCGGTCGAGGCCCTGGAACCGCTGCCCGACGGCACCGTGAAGCGCGCGCTGACCCGCTTCGCCGAGTCCGTCGTCGAACGCAGCCGCTGACACGAGGGCCCACCGAGGCCCATCGGGAGCACCCGCCCGAACGAACTGGAGACATCAGTGCCCACCCTGCGAATCGCCATCGTCGGCGCCGGTCCCGCCGGCATCTACGCCGCGGACATCCTGCTGCGCGAGGCGCACGGCACCGACGTGTCGATCGACCTCTTCGAGCAGCTCCCCGCGCCCTACGGCCTGGTCCGCTACGGCGTCGCACCGGACCACCCGCGCATCAAGGGCATCGTCAACGCCCTGCGGGACGTCCTCGACCGCGGAGTCGTCCGACTCTTCGGCAACGTGCGCTTCGGGGAGGACATCACCCTCGACGACCTCAAGCAGCACTACAACGCCGTGCTGTTCTCGACCGGCGCGATCAAGGACGCCGAGCTCGACGTCCCCGGGGTCGACCTCGACGGCTCCCACGGTGCCGCGGACTTCGTCAGCTGGTTCGACGGGCACCCGGACGTGCCGCGCACGTGGCCGCTCACGGCGTCGAGCGTCGCGGTGATCGGCAACGGCAACGTCGCGCTCGACGTGTCCCGCATCCTCGCGAAGCACGCCGACGACCTGCTGCCCACCGAGATCCCGGCGAACGTGTACGAGGGGCTGCAGGCGAGCCCGGTCACCGACGTGCACGTGTTCGGACGACGCGGTCCGGCGCAGGTGAAGTTCACGCCGCTGGAGCTCCGCGAGCTCGGTGAGCTCCGCGACGTCGACATGGTCGTGTACGACGAGGACTTCGACCACGACGAGGCATCGCTCACCGCGATCCAGACCAACAAGCAGGTCATGGTGATGAACCGTGTCCTGGAGCAGTGGCGCACGCGTGAGGTCGGGCAGGCCAGTCGCCGGCTCCACCTGCACTTCTGGGCGAAGCCCGTCGAGATCGTCGGCGAGGACGGCCACGTCACGGCACTGCGGTACGAGCGCACCCGGCCGAACGGCGAGGGCGGCGTCGAGGGCACCGGCGAGGTCCGCGAGCTCCCCGTGCAGGCCGTGTACCGAGCGGTGGGCTACTTCGGCTCCCCGCTGCCCGGTGTGCCCTTCGACGAGAAGACCGGCGTCATCCCGAACCGCGAGGGCCAGGTGCTCGACGAGGACGGCTCGCCGCTCCCGGGCGTCTACGCGACCGGGTGGATCAAGCGAGGCCCGGTCGGCCTGATCGGGCACACCAAGTCCGACGCGATGGAGACCGTCCAGCACATCGTCAACGACCAGGCCTCGTGGTGGACGCCGGCCGACCCGTCGCCCGAGGCGGTCCCGGCACTGCTCCGCGAGCGCGGCGTGGACTACACCGACCTCGACGGCTGGCACGCCCTCGACGAGCACGAGCAGGCCCTGGGCGCCGCGGAGGGTCGCGAGCGCATCAAGGTCGTCCCGCGCGACGAGATGGTCGACGTCTCGCTCCGACGCACGCCCTCGCCCACGAGCTGACCGCAGCACGATGACCGCGTCACGCCCCGCACCGCCCGCCGCGATGCGGGGCGTGCTCGTCGCGCCCGGTCGTCTGCAGGGCGTCGACGTGGCGCGGGCGCTCGCGCTCCTCGGCATGATGGCGGCCCACGTCGGCGGCATCGCCGAGGCCGTGGACTGGGGTGACCCCGGCACGTGGTCCGCCGTGGCGCACGGACGGCCCTCCACCCTGTTCGCGGTGCTCGCGGGCGTCTCGATCGGTCTGACGAGCGGACGGACGGATCCGCCAGGACCACCGGCCATCGGGCGGATCCGGGCACGGCTGGCGATCCGGGCCGTGGCGGTGGTCGCGGTCGGGCTCCTGCTGATGGCGCTCGGCACACCCGTCTACGTCATCCTGCCCACGTACGGCGCGCTCTTCCTGCTGGTGCTGCCGGCGCTCCGGTGGCGACCGGGCTGGTTGCTCGTCGCCGCGGCGGTGTGCGCGCTGCTGTCGCCCGTGGTCGCGCTCGCGTCGGCACCGTTCTACGCCGGCGCCGGCATGTGGGAGGTGCAACTCGGGCTGGTCTACCCGGTGGTCACCTTCCTGGCGTACGTCCTGGTCGGTCTCGCGGTCGCCAGGGTCGGACCGGAGGCGCGGCGTGCGCACGTCGCGCTCCTCGCGTCCGGGCTGCTGGTCGCCGTCGCGGCCTACGTGGTCGGCAACGTCCTGGCGCCGGTCCCGGTCGACGCCGGGGTCGAGGCGTTCCCCGGGGTCCCGTGGGCGCCGGACGGCAGCGGGGGAGCCGTGGCGCTCGCGCAGCTGCTGCTGTCCCCGCGCGACCACTCGTCGTCGGTCGTCGACGTCGTCGGGACCGCCGGGGTCGCGGTGGCGGTGCTCGCCCTGTGCACCCTGGTGTTCGACGGCCGCGGCCGGACGGTCTCGCGGATCGCGTTCCCGCTCGCCGCGGTGGGGTCGATGCCGCTGACGGTCTACGCCGGGCACCTCGTCGTGATCGCGCTGCTGCCGGAGTACCCGGAGTCGGGCACGGTGTGGGCGGGGTTCGCGATCGGCTCGGTGCTGTTCGCGATGCTGTGGCGCACGTTCCTCGGGAGTGGACCGCTCGAGCGCGTGGTCGCTCGCCTCACCCGTCTGGTGCCGGCAGCGCCCTGACCGGGGAGGCGGGCGGTCGCCGATCCTCCCGGCCGTGGGTCCCTACTGCAGGGCGGCGGTGAGCCGCGCGACGTTGTCGAGGACCTGGGACCGGCGCGGGCGCTCGAGCCACGCGTCCAGGGTGAGCTCGAACGACGCGTCCTTGTACGCGGCCTGCACATCGCGGAGCGCATCGACGAACCGGCTGCCGCGCACCATCACCGAGACCTCGAGGTTGAGGCTGAACGACCGCATGTCCATGTTGCTCGACCCGATGACGGAGACGTCGTCGTCGATGGTGAAGTGCTTCGCGTGCAGGATCGTCGGCGCCCGGTAGAGCCAGATCCGGACACCGGCGCGCAGGAGCTCCTCGTAGTAGGAGCGCTGTGCGTGCCACGTCATCGCGTGGTCACCCATCTCGCCGACGAAGAGCTCGACCTCGACCCCGCGCTGGGCGGTCGTGGTGATCGCGTAGAGCATCGAGTCGTCGGGGACGAAGTAGGGCGAGGTGATGGACACCTTCTCCTGCGCGGAGTACAGCAGCGCGTTGAACAGGCGCAGGTTGTTCTCACCGTCGAAGCCGGGCCCGGACGGTACGACCTGGCAGTCGAGCGCGTCGCCGCGGTCGGCGCGCTGGACGGGGTCGCTCTCGCGGAGCAGGAGCTCGTCGGTCTCGCTGTACCAGTCCGTCACGAACAGGGCGTTGAGTCCCGCGACGACGGGACCCTCGAACCGGGCGAACAGGTCCTTGTAGACCATGCCCTTCTCGATGTGCGACTGCAGGTCGTACGACGGGTCGATGAGGTTCTGCGAGCCCGTGAAGGCCACCGAGCCGTCGATGACCATGATCTTCCGGTGGTTGCGCAGGTCGGGCCGCTGGAACTTCCCCTGCAGCGGCTGCAGCGGCAGCATGAGGTGCCACTCGATGTTCGCCCGGTCGAGGAACGCGAGCGTGTCCTTGTAGCCCGGGTACCCGCGGCTCGCCCAGTGGTCGAGCAGGAACCGCACGGTGACACCGCGTGCCTGGGCACGGGCCAGCGCCTCGAAGTACGGCCGGGTGGTGTCGTCGATCGTCGCGATGTAGAACTCGACGTGCACGAAGCGCCGGGACTGGTCGATCGCCCGCGTCATCTCCTGCACCGACTCGTACGAGTCGGGGTAGAGCTCGGCGGAGTTGCCGCCGACCAGGGGCATGGCGCCCAGCTCGCGGTTCAGCTTCGTCACGGACTCGAGCCACAGCGGCCACGGGTGGTCGCGGCGCACACGCTCGATGCCCTCGGTCTGCTCGAGGATGTACGCGTTGATCTCGGTCTGCTTCTCGCGCCGTGCCTTCGGCAGCTTCGTCGACCCGATGACCATGAAGACGATGAACCCGATGTAGGGGATCAGGAAGATCGCGAGCAACCAGGCCGTCGCGGTCTGCGGCTTCCGGTTGTAGGGGACGTAGATGATCGAGAAGACGCGGATCGCCAGGTCCAGCAGGACCAGGAGGACGGTGACCGCGACGCCGAGCCAGTGCTCCACGGGCGCGGCGCTAGCGGAAGTTGATGAACTGCAGCGGCACGTCGAACTCTTCACCCTTGAGGAGCTGGATCGTGTTCTGCAGGTCGTCGCGGCTCTTGGAGGAGACGCGGAGCTCGTCGCCCTGGATCTGGCTCTTGACGCTCTTCGGGGCGTTCGCGCGGAGGAACGCGCCGATCTTCTTGGCGACGTCCTGCTCGATGCCGTTCTTGAACTTCACCTCGATGCGGTACTCCTTGCCCGAGGGGTAGGGGTCTCCGGCGTCCAGGCTCTTCAACGAGATGTTCCGCTTGATCGCCTTGGTCTGCAGCACGTCGAGGACGGCCTTGGCGCGCTCCTCGGAGTTCGCCTTGATGAGGACGTCCTCGCCGCTGAACGCGATCGAGGCGTCGGCGCCCTTGAAGTCGTACCGCTGCTCGATCTCCTTGGCGGCCTGGTTGAGGGCGTTCTCCGCCTCCATCTTGTCGACCTTGCTGACCACGTCGAAGGAACTGTCTGCCATGCGGGACAGCCTAACGGCGCGACGGGATCCCGGTTCGGTGGTCACGAGCACCCTCCGACGTCCGGTATGCTCTTCAGCGCGCCTTCGGTTGGTGACCACACCGGTCGGGTGCGCACACGGCAAGTTACCCAAGCGGCCAAAGGGATCTGACTGTAAATCAGCCGGCGTAGCCTTCGGGGGTTCGAATCCCTCACTTGCCACAGCGAACAGCCCCGTCCGATCCGGACGGGGCTGTTGCCGTTCCCGGCCTGGCGTCCTTCCGGGGCGTGATCCGGCAGGCTGGTGCCATGCCCGACAGCCTCGCTCCCGCCCAGTTCGCCGACCTCGCCGAGTCGATCGCCCGTGAGGCAGCAGCGCTCGCGGCCCGCCGACGAGCGGAGGGGGTCGAGGTCGCCGACCGGAAGTCGAGCATCGTCGACGTCGTCACGGCTGCCGACCGGGAGGTCGAGGACCTCGTCCGCACGCGGATCGCCGAGGCGCGTCCCGACGACGCCTTCCACGGCGAGGAGTCCGGCTCCGGTGCCGGGTCCACGGGGATCACCTGGGTGGTCGACCCGATCGACGGCACGGTCAACTACCTCTACGGCAGTGAGCAGTACGGGGTGAGCATCGGCGTCGTGCGGGGGAGCGCGGACCCGACGCAGTGGGAGGCGCTCGCGGGGATCGTCGTGGCGCCGGCGACCGGCACCGTGTTCCGGGCGGTGTCCGGCGAGGGCGCGACACGCGACGGCGTCCCGCTCCGCGTGTCGACCCCGTCGTCCCTCGCGGAGACGCTCGTCGCGACGGGCTTCGGCTACACCGCCGACCGTCGGCGTGAGCAGGTCGCGGTGCTGGCCGGCCTGATCGGCGAGGTGCGGGACGTCCGTCGCGCGGGAGCGGCGTCGCTCGACTGCTGCGCGGTCGGGGCCGGCACCGTCGACGCGTACTACGAGCGCGGCATCAACCCGTGGGACATGGCGGCGGGGTCGCTCGTCGCCGCCGAGGCCGGAGCGAGCGTCCGGATCTGGGAGGCCGGCGGCACGCGCTCCTTCCTGTTCGCGGCCCCCGCCGTCGCCGACCAGCTGGAGTCCCTGGTCCGTCGGCTCGAGTCCGAGGTGCTCGCCGACTGACGGCCCG
Organism: Curtobacterium sp. 1310; assembly: GCF_017834105.1. NCBI lineage: Bacteria > Bacillati > Actinomycetota > Actinomycetes > Micrococcales > Microbacteriaceae > Curtobacterium > Curtobacterium sp. 1310. The sequence goes on from NZ_JAFICY010000004.1 coordinate 174,415, forward strand.
GAGGCGCACTCGCCGGGCGCCGGCAGGGTCCGGTGGGGCACCGCTCGCGGACGGTGCACGGTCGTGCAGACGACTGGCGGTGCGCGACGGCCCCTGCTAGCGTGCTCCAGTCCCGTTATCTGCTCGTTACACACGAGCGCCCCGTGCCCCGATCAGGATCAGCCTCGAACACATGCCCCACGCCTCCACGACTGCGCAGACGCCCACCCGCACCGAGACCGAGCCGGTCGTGCACCTGACGCGACGCGCACGCATCGAGGCCGAGCGTCGAGCGGCTGCGACCAGCACCCCGCGCTCCGCAGCGGCTCCGCAGTCCCCGGTCGACGCGCCGTCGTTCGACGAGCTCGTCGCCCCGACGACGCCCGCAGCCCCGGTCTCACCGATCGACCTCGCGCCGGCCTCACCGGTCCGGCCGGCACCGTCCGCCGGAGCGGTCACGCCGCCCGCGCCGGTCTCGCCCGACGTCGCACCGGCGGCGGACGCCTCGCGCGCCCCGACCCCGGCAGTGGATGCGGTCCGTCCGTCGGGAGCGCGACGTCCCGCGACCGCCCCGACGTCCAGCGGCAGGGCTCCGGAGGCCGGCCGCGGCCGCGGCCGTGCACGGCGCACCGCCACGGCCGCCCGCGTCGACCGTGCGACCCGTCACATCAGCAGCGCCTCGGCGTCGTCGGTGTCCACGGGCAGCACGCGCGGTGACGCCTTCCGCCGGAACGCCTCGCGGGTCACCGCCGTCGGCGCACTGCTGTTCGCCGCCGGGCTGGTCGTGTCGACGTCGCTGCCGGCGCAGGCGCTCTGGGTGCCGCCGGCGGACACCACCGCGGCTCGCGCCACCGCCACCGGCGGAGCACAGTCCCTCAGCGTGGGCAACGGTGCCGTGGACGCCGAGACCACCCGCGACCAGTACTCGGTGACGTCCGCCACGCAGTACAAGAACGTCGACGCGTCGTCCTTCTCGAACGACCCGAACGGCTCGATCCAGTGGCCGTTCCTGACCGGGGTGCCGATCACGTCGGGCTTCGGCGGTCGTCAGGTCGAGGGCTGCTCGTTCTGCTCGACGAACCACATGGGCGTCGACTTCGCCCCGGGCGAGGGGACCCCGATCCGCTCCGTCGCCGCGGGCACGGTCATCAAGGTGCAGGCGCACGACGGCGGCTTCGGCAACGACGTGTGGGTGCAGCACGACGTCGACGGCAAGCAGTTCGTCAGCGTGTACGGCCACATGAAGGACGGCACGTTCAAGGTCGTCACCGGACAGGAGGTCGCCGTCGGCGACGAACTCGGCGAGGTCGGGTCGACCGGCAACTCGACCGGTCCGCACCTGCACCTGGAGATCCACGTCGGTGGCGTCCCGGTGGACCCGTTGACCTGGCTCCGCGCCAACGCGAACTAGCGGAGGAGCGGCGGCACGCCCGGGCGACACGTCCGGTTCCCGACCACCGTCGCACGTCTGCTACGCTCGTCTGGTGCCGCCGAGCGGCACTCGCCCCGATAGCTCAGTGGTAGAGCACTTCCATGGTAAGGAAGGGGTCGTCAGTTCAATCCTGACTCGGGGCTCCGACCCGGAGCTGTTGTCGCTCCGGATCTCCGGCGGGGTAGCTCAGTTGGTTAGAGCACACGACTCATAATCGTGGGGTCACGGGTTCAAGTCCCGTCCTCGCTACCACAGGCCCGGCGGCCAGATCGCCGGGCTTTCGTCGTTCCCGGGGCGCGTCGTTCCCGGGCTGCGTCGGTCTCGAGGCACGTCGGCTCGGGGCGCGTCGGCTCGGGGCGTCATCGGTCTGATCCGAGGCCCGTCGCTCCGCCCGATCCTTCCCATCGCGGGCGCTGTACCGAGTGGGATCGAGCATGCCGAGGGTTCCTGGCAGACCAGGTACGCCCGTTCTCGCCAGGTACGCCCGTTCTCGCCAGGTACGACTGTCCTCATCAGGCGCGCCCGTTCTCGGCGGGTGTGCCCGCCCCTGCCGCGCTGTGACGTTCCGCGGTCGCCTCAGCGCGGGGGAGTGGTCAGCACGCCCGCCGCCCGGAGGGCCCGTTCGAGCGTCGCCTCCACCTGCTGCCGGGCGCTCCGCCGACGCCCCGCGCCGATGCCGCCCCCGGACACCGCCGTGGCGTGCGGGGCGTGCCGGAGCGTGATCGTGGTCGACGTCCCCGTGACGGTCGTCGAGAGCTCGTACCGCCGGAACTCCCGCGCCGGGTGCACGAGGGCGCCGAGCAGGATCGTCAGCAGCCGGTTGCCGATCGTCGCGGTGATCGTGCCCCCGGTCGACTCGACCCGGTGCCCGGTCTGTCGGAGTGCCGCGCCGGCGACCTCCATGGCGGTGCACCGGTCGCCCGTGTGGACCGCGTACTGCGTCGTGTGCTCCATGAGTCCCTCCCCGTCCCCGGAGTCGTACCCGGCGTCCCCCCGGACACCGTGCGGCGAGCATAGCCGATGCATGCTCAGGGAGAGGGCGTGTGTCGAGCGTGCTCGGTAGACTCCCACGCGTGTCAGTGAACCCCGAGCTCGTCGGCAGGACGTTCCCGCCGGCCCAGCCCTACCTGGTCGGTCGTGAGAAGGTGCGCGAGTTCTCGCGTGCCGTGTTCGCGACGAACCCGATCCACCACGAGACCGACGCCGCCCGTGCCGCCGGCTACACCGACGTGGTCGCCCCGCCGACCTTCGCCGTCGTCGTGCAGGAGGCGACGCTCGCCCAGCTCCTGGCCGAGCCGGACGCCGGCATCGACTTCTCCCGTGTCGTGCACGGTGAGCAGTCCTTCACCTACGACCGGCCGATCGTCGCGGGCGACGAGCTGACCGCCACGCTCACCGTCACCAGCGTGAAGACCCTCGGCGGCAACGCCATGGTGACCGCCGAGAGCACGATGCAGGACGCCTCGGGGGAGCACGTCGTCACCGCGACCTCCACCCTCGTGGTCCGAGGAGACGACGCATGACCACCGCACCCGCCACCGCGCTCGAGGTCGGCACCGTCGTCGCCGAGCGCGAGGTCCACCTCACCCGCGACGCGCTCGTCCGCTACGCCGGCGCCTCGGGCGACTTCAACCCGATCCACTACCGCGACGACGTCGCCGCCTCCGTCGGGCTCCCCGGCGTGCTCGCGCACGGCATGCTGACGATGGGGCTCGCCGTCCAGCCCGTTGCCGAGTGGCTCGGCGACCGCGGCTGGGTCCAGCGCTACGGCGTCCGTTTCACCCGCCCCGTCGTCGTCGACCCCGAGCAGGGCGCGACCGTCGGCGTCGTCGCGAAGGTCGGCACCGTCGACGACCAGGGGCGTCCGCAGCGCATCGACCTCACCGTGACCGCCGCCGGGCAGACCGTGCTCGGCAAGGCGCAGGTCACGGTGGTGTTCCGCTGACCGTGTCGACGCGACTCGCCGACCTCACCACGTTCCGCGTCGGAGGTCCTGCGGCGACGCTCCTGGTCGCGGACACGACCGACGAGCTCGTCGCGCACGCGCACACCGCGTGGCAGGACGACGAGTGGCTCGTCGTCGGTGGCGGCAGCAACCTGCTCGTCGCCGACGACGGCTTCGCCGGCACCGTCGTGCTCGTCCGGACGCGCGGTGTCGACGCCGAGCCCGACGAGGACGGCGTCACCGTCCGCGTCGCGGCCGGTGAGCCGTGGGACCGGTTCGTCGCGACGACCGTCGAGAACGGTTGGACCGGCCTGGAGGCCCTCAGCGGCATCCCGGGCACGGTCGGTGCCGCCCCCGTGCAGAACATCGGCGCCTACGGGGTCGAGCTCTCCGACGTGCTCTCCCGCATCGAGTTCCTCGACGCGTCGACGGGGGAACGCGCGTGGGTGGACGCGGCCGAGCTGGCGCTCGGCTACCGCACCTCGACGCTCAAGCACGGGCGACGAGGCGTGGTGCTGACGGTCGAGTTCCGCCTCGGCGCCACCGTGGACGAGGGCGTGCCCGTCCGCTACGCCCAGCTGGCCGGCTCGCTCGGCGTCGAGCTCGGCACCCCGGTCGACCCGATGACCATCCGGACGACGGTGCTTCGCCTGCGGTCGTCCAAGGGGATGGTGCTCGACGATGCCGACCCGGACACGTGGAGCGCCGGCTCGTTCTTCACGAACCCCATCGTGTCGGCCGGGTTCGCCGAGACGCTGCCGCCGGAGGCCCCTCGTTGGCCGGCCGGCGAGGACGTGAAGCTCAGCGCCGCGTGGCTCATCGAGCACGCGGGGGTGCACCGCGGGTACGCGGTCCCCGGGTCGCACGCCGCGATCTCGTCGAAGCACACCCTGGCGCTGACCAACCGCGGGGGTGCCACCGCAGCCCAGGTCGCCGAGCTCGCGCGGTACGTCCAGGTGACCGTCCTGAACCGCTTCGGCGTCTCGCTGGTCCCGGAGCCGGTCGTGGTGGGGGACCTGCTCGGCGCGAGCTGACCGACGGACGGTCGCCGCGCCTCCCGGCCGTCGCAGTCTCGCGGAACGCAACGTGGGCGGCTCCGCGCAGCGGTACAGCGCTGCGGGGAACCGCCCACGTTGCGTGCTGCGGAGGGGGCTACGCGGAGAAGAACGCCGCCAGGCGCCGGACGCCCTCGGCGATGTCGTCGTCGCCGAGCGCGTAGGACATCCGGATGTAGCCGGAGGGGCCGAAGGCCTCGCCCGGGACGACCGCGACCTCGGCGTGCTCGAGGATCAGGTCCGCGAGCTCGAGCGTGGTCGTGGGGGTCGAACCCGCCCACTCGCGGCCGAGCAGCGCCGTGACGTCGGGGTAGACGTAGAAGGCGCCCTTCGGGGTCGGGGTGACGAAGCCCGGGATCGCGTTGAGCCCCTGGACGATCGCGCGACGGCGGCGGTCGAAGGCCTCGCGCATCGCCGCGACGGGCTCCTGCGGGCCGGTGAGGGCTGCGATCGCGGCACGCTGCGACACGTTCGCCACGTTCGACGACAGGTGCGACTGCAGGTTGGACGCGGCCTTCACGGCGTCGGCCGGGCCGATGGACCACCCGACGCGCCACCCGGTCATGGCGTACGTCTTCGCGACGCCGTTGACGAGGATGGTGGTGTCGGCGAGGGCCGGTACCGCGCCGAGGATGCCCGTGAAGGCGACGTCGTCGTAGACCAGGTCCTGGTAGATCTCGTCGCTGATCACCCAGATGCCGTGCTCGAGCGCCCACTCGCCGATGGCCTCCGTCTGCTCGGCCGAGTACACCGAGCCGGTGGGGTTCGAGGGGGAGCAGAACAGCAGCGCCTTGGTCCTCGGCGTGCGCGCTGCCTCGAGCTGCTCGACCGTGACGAGGTAGTCCTGGTCGCTGCCCGCGAAGACCTCGACCGGGGTGCCCCCGGCCAGGCGGATCGCCTCGGGGTAGGTGGTCCAGTAGGGGGCGGGGAGCAGGACCTCGTCGCCCTCGTCCACGATGGTCTGGAAGGCCTGGTAGACGGCCTGCTTCCCGCCGTTGGTGACGATGACCTGCGACGGGTCGACGGTGACGCCGGACTCGCGCGCGGTCTTCTCGGCGATCGCCCGCTTGAGCTCGGGCAGGCCCGTCGCGGGCGTGTAGCGGTGGTTCGCGGGGTCCTGGACGGCCAGGACGGCGGCGTCGACCACGTGCTGCGGCGTCGCGAAGTCCGGCTCGCCCGCCGCGAACGAGATCACCGGACGACCGGCGGCCTTGAGCGCCTTGGCCTTCGCATCGACCTTGAGCGTCGCGGACTCGGCGATCGCGGCGATGCGCGACGCGATGCGCGGACGGTCGGAGGTCGCGGCGACGGAGTCCGTCGCGGTCTCGGGGGCGGTGGACTCGGGGCCGGGGGCTGCGGTGCTCACGGCCGCCAGCCTACCGGCGCGGCACGCCGGGGGGAGCGGCCGAGTGGACAGCGTGTGACGGACTCCCGTACACTCGACCACCGGCGCACGGAACGGTGACGGGACGTGCCCCAGGGGGTTCCGACCCCTACAGGGCGGTGGCTCAATTGGTAGAGCAGCGGTCTCCAAAACCGCAGGTTGCAGGTTCGAGTCCTGTCCGCCCTGCAAGTCTGGAAGGTGTGAAGGTGGCGAGCAAGGACATGGAGACGACGGCGGACGACGTCGTCGCGAAGGCCAAGGCCGACCGTGCTCAGCGTGGTGGACCGATCGCTGCCGTCGTCCTCTTCATCCGCCAGGTCATCGGCGAACTCCGCAAGGTCGTCACGCCGACCCGCAAGGAGCTCTTCAGCTACACCGGCGTCGTGCTCGTCTTCGTCGTCGTGATGATGATCCTGGTGTCGATCCTCGACTTCGTCTTCGGTCTCGGCGTCGGTTACGTCTTCGGCAACGGTCCCACGGCCTGACCCGTCGCCGACCGGCCTGACGGCTGGTCTGCTGCGTCCGTTCACCTGGCCGGACCCCGACAGGAGTACGGTCGCCCGAGACGGCGACGGACGCGAACCGCTCCGGCCACTCACCCGATCCGCACCACCGAACGGAAAGAACCGCAGTGTCTGACTACTCCCGCGACGACATCGACCTCGCCACGGCTGCCGAGCAGTCCTCCGAGGTCGAGGAGAACCAGGAAGGCGACGTCGAGACCGCCGAGGGCCGTTCGGTCGAGTCCGCCGAGGAGCGTGCGATCTCCGTCGAGGACGAGGACGCCGAGTCCCTCGGGACGAGCGACGAGCCGGACGACGGCACGGTGGACACCTCCATCGACGAGGCGCTCACGGCGCTGGCCGAGTCCCGCGACCCCGAGGCGGACGCCGTCGTCGACGACGCGCTCGACATCGACTCCGCCGACGAGGCCGAGGCCGCCGTCGAGGCGGTCGAGGACGAGGAGGAGACCGAGCTCGAGGACGCCTCCGCAGCCGAGGCGAACGAGACGCTCGCCGCGGACGAGGCCCTCGACGCCGACGAGGTCGACGACGAGCCCGCCGAGGTCGACCCGTACGACGCCTTCAAGGCCGAACTCCGGATGAAGCCGGGCAAGTGGTACGTCATCCACTCCTACGCGGGCTTCGAGCGCCGCGTGAAGTCGAACATCGAGAACCGCATGATCTCGATGTCGATGGAGGACTCGATCTACCAGGTCGAGGTCCCGATGGAGGACGTCGTCGAGATCAAGAACGGGCAGCGCAAGCTGGTCACCCGCGTCCGGATCCCCTCGTACGTGCTCGTCCGCATGGACCTCAACGAGGACTCGTGGTCGGTCGTCCGGCACACCCCCGGTGTCACCGGCTTCGTCGGCAACGCCCACAACCCGACGCCGCTCCGCTTCGACGAGGCGTTCGGCATGCTGAAGTCGCTCGTGCAGGTCGCCGAGGCCGCACCGACCAAGGGTGGCGCGAAGTCCGGCGGTGCCGCACAGGCGCAGCCGCAGGCCGAGGTCGACTTCGAGATCGGCGAGACGATCACCATCAAGGAAGGCTCGTTCGCGGGCCTGCCGGGTTCGATCTCCGAGATCAAGCCGGAGAGCGGCAAGCTCACCGTCCTCGTCTCGCTGTTCGAGCGCGAGACCCCGGTCGAGCTCAGCTTCGACCAGGTCACCAAGCTGTAGTAAGCTACTGAGGTTTGGCCCCGCGTGCTGTGGCATGCGGGGCTTCACCGCGGTCCGGATCCGCCGGGCCAGCGGGAGAGTGCACGGATCCCCGTGCGTTCGATTCCAGGAGGAAGCACAACATGGCACCGAAGAAGAAGGTCACGGGCCTCATCAAGCTGCAGATCAACGCGGGCGCCGCCAACCCGGCCCCGCCGATCGGTCCTGCGCTCGGTCAGCACGGCGTGAACATCATGGAGTTCTGCAAGGCGTACAACGCCGCGACCGAGTCGCAGCGCGGGAACGTCGTGCCGGTCGAGATCACCGTCTACGAGGACCGTTCGTTCACGTTCGTCCTCAAGACCCCGCCGGCCGCAGAGCTGATCAAGAAGGCCGCGGGTGTGCAGAAGGGGTCCTCGACCCCGCACACGGTCAAGGTCGCGAAGATCTCGATGGACCAGGTCCGTCAGATCGCCGAGACCAAGCAGGCCGACCTGAACGCCAACGACATCGAGCAGGCCGCGAAGATCATCGCCGGCACCGCTCGTTCGATGGGCATCACGGTCGAGGCGTAAGCCTCAGCGCCCCACACACCCCGACCCCTTTCCGTGGGAGAGCCTCGCCGGCTCGTCAACCACGTAGCTCCTGAGGAGAACACCATGGCGAAGAAGTCCAAGGCCTACCAGGCCGCGGCCGCGAAGATCGAGGCCGACAAGTTCTACACCCCGACCGAGGCAGTCGCCCTCGCGAAGGAGACCGGCTCGGCGAAGACCGACTCCACGGTCGAGGTCGCGCTGAAGCTCGGCGTCGACCCGCGCAAGGCCGACCAGATGGTCCGCGGCACGGTCATCCTGCCGCACGGCACGGGCAAGACCGCCCGCGTCATCGTCTTCGCCGTGGGCGCTGCGGCCGAGGCCGCCATCGCCGCCGGTGCCGACGAGGTCGGTGGCGACGAGCTCATCGCGAAGGTGGCCGAGGGCTACACCGCGTTCGACTCCGCCGTCGCGACGCCGGAGCTCATGGGCAAGGTCGGTCGTCTCGGCAAGGTGCTCGGCCCGCGTGGCCTCATGCCCAACCCGAAGACCGGCACCGTGACCCCGAACGTGGCGCAGGCCGTCAACGACATCAAGGGCGGCAAGATCGAGTTCCGCGTCGACAAGCACGCCAACGTGCACTTCGTCGTCGGCAAGGCCTCGTTCACGCCGGAGCAGCTCGACGAGAACATCTCGGCCGCGCTCGAGGAGATCGTCCGCCTCAAGCCGTCCGCGTCGAAGGGCCGCTACATCATGAAGGGCGCCGTCTCGACGACGTTCGGACCGGGCATCCCGCTCGACGTCAACGCCATCTGATCGACTGATCAGCTCAGGAGGACCCGCACCGATCGGTGCGGGTCCTCCTGCGTTCCCGGGGGTCCGACCGGATACCGTGGCCTCGTGCGGACCCTCGTGAACTCCCTCCGGCTCGTCGCCGTGATCGCGGTCGTCGCCGCGGTCCTCGCGCAGTGGCTCGTGACCTCCCGGACGCCGGACTACCTGTTCTGGAACTTCTTCGGCTACTTCACGATCCAGTCGAACCTCATCGTCGCGGTGGCCTTCGCACTGACCCTCGTGGCAGCAGCGCGACGGCAGCGCAGCAACCTGCTGCTCACCGGGTTCCGGGGTGCGGCGACGGTGTACATCGCCACGACGGGCGTCGTCTACAACACGCTGCTCGTCGGGGCCTCGGTGTCGAACACGGTGCCGTGGTCGAACGACGTGCTGCACAAGGTGGTCCCGCTGTACGCCGTGCTCGACTGGCTGGTGTTCTCCGACCGGGCGCGGCTGCTCCTCCGGCACGTCTGGTGGTTCCTGGTCTACCCGGCGGTCTGGCTCGTCGTGGTGCTCGTCCGTGGCGCGACCGACGGGTGGGTCCCGTACCCGTTCCTGGACCCTGCGCAGGGTTACGGCGTCGTGGCGCTGTACTGCCTCGGCGTCGCGGTGTTCATCGGGCTCATGGGGATCCTCGTGGTGGGGATGAGCCGGCTGCGTCTGCTGCGGGTCTAGACCCGGAAGGTCCGGAGCTTGTCGAGCACGAGGTCCGCGAGCTGGACGAGCCCGCGGATCTGGTCGTCGTCGCGGTCCACCCACCGGCACTCGGGTTCGTCGGCGACGGGCACGAAGTCGTCGTGGCGCTCCCACACGAACAGGGTGCGGTCGGCTCCCAGGACGTACTGCTGCCACCAGACCTGGCGCAGGTAGTGCCGGGGGATGCTCCGCCAGCCCTTGCCCGTTGTCTTGATCTCGGCGAGCACGAGTCGGTCCGACGCGTCGTGGCCGACGCCGTCGGGGGTCGCCAGGTGCGCACGGTTCGTGCTCGCGTGGAAGAGGTGGGCCGACGGCTCGATGCCGTGCGTGGCCGCGACCCAGGCGGCGATCACGGGCTCGCGGTCCTTGCCGTGCTCGGTCCAGGCGTTGCCCGAGAACCGGGAGCCGTACCGCTTCTCGGCGACGACGGTCTCGACCGCGCGCAGCGACGCGAGCCGTGCGACGTCGGTCGCGGTGATGCCCATCGCGCGGGCGCGGAGCCACGCCACCCGGTCGGACGAGTGCGCGACGATCCGCTCGGTGTGCCCGCGGAGCGCGGTGAACGCGTCGTGGCCACCGGGCGCGGATCGCGGGCCCGCGGCAGGACGACCGACGGGAGCAGCGTCGCGTGCAGCCGACCGCACGGCGGACGTGGCCGGCGCGGCGGAGGCGGGGAGGGCCTCCAGACCGGGGTCCAGGTCGCCCCACAGGGTGGGCTGCACGATCGTCACCGGACGATTGTCACCCCGCGGGCCGACACGGCGCGAACCGACGCGCGCGGCGTCCGCCCTCAGGAGACGAGCTGACGGCCCTCGGCGGGGGCGACGAGCTCGTCGACGCCGGCGGGGGAGAGCGCGTAGTCGAGGGCGAGCACGGCTGCGCCCTGCAGTGCGGCGACGGAGCCCGCACGGGACTGCGCGATCACGAGGTGCTCGGTGGCGAGGGGCATCGAGCGGGCGTAGACGACCTCGCGGACACCGGCGAGCAGGTGCTCCCCGGCACGGGTGATGGAGCCGCCGAGCGTGATCACGGACGGGTTGACGAGCGAGACACAGGTCGCGAGGACCTCGCCGATGTCCCGGCCGGCCTGTCGGACGGCCCCGATCGCGTCGAGTTCCGACCGGTTCACCAGGTCGATGACGTCGCCGCTGGTGTGCACGTCGTGGCCCTTCGCCCGCAGGGCGCGGGCGATGGCCGGGCCGGAGGCGACGGCCTCGAGGCAGCCGGTGTTGCCGCAGTGGCACGGCACGTCGCCCGCGCGGGACACGCGCACGTGACCGATGTCGCCCGCCGTGCCCTGCGCGCCCCGGCGGAGCTGCCCGTCGGAGACGATGCCCGAGCCGATGCCGGTCGCGACCTTCACGAACAACAGGTGGTCCAGGTCCGGCCAGCCGTACGCCCGTTCGCCGAGCGCGGCGATGTTCACGTCGTTGTCGACCAGCACGTGCGCGGCGACGTGGCCGCGCAACCAGCCGGGGACGTCGAAGCCGTCCCAGCCCGGCATGATCGGCGGGTTCGCCGGGCGCCCGGTGGAGAACTCGACCGGGCCGGGGACGCCGATGCCGATAGCGACGACGTCGTCGCGCCGCCGACCGACCTCGTCGAGCAGTTCGTCGACGGTCTCGACCAGCCACGTGAGGGTGGGGACCGGGCCGGCGGCGATGTCGATCGCGGCCTCCCGCGTCGCCAGCGGGGCCCCGACGAGGTCGGTCACGGCGACCCGCCCGTGCGAGGCACCGAGGTCGGCGGCCACGACGAGGCGTGCGCGCGGGACGAGGGCGACCTGGGCGGGGGGACGGCCGCCGGTCGACGCGGCGGTCTCCACGGGGCCCACGAGCCCCACGTCGACGAGGGCGTCCAGGCGCACGGCGATCGTCGAGCGCGCGAGTCCCGTCAGGGCGGCGAGCTCCGCCCGGGTCCGCGGCACACCGTCGCGGAGGATCTGGAAGAGTTCGCTCGCTCCGACCGGCGGCGACGCTGCCGTCCGGGTGAAGTCGATCATGTCGGGAGTGAAGCACACATCGAACGCGCCACGCAACGAAGACTGTCGAGGACTTCGCAACTTCTGCTTGACCGCCGACAGAAGCGGCCATAGTGTGACGCTCGATCACTGACGATCCACCATCTCGACGAGGAGAACCCCTGGTGACACAACCCCTGTCGGTCCAGCTCTACACGGTGCGGGACGCCCTCTCGGCGGACCTGCCGGGCACGCTCCAGCGCATCGCGTCCATCGGCTACACGAACGTCGAGGCCTTCGGCTTCGTCGACCGCGCCGAGGAACTGCGCGACGCCCTGGCGGCCGCTGGCCTGCAGGCACCGAGCGGCCACGCCCGTCTGCTGGACGCCGGGGAGCAGGACCTCGAGCGCATCCTCCACGCCAGCGTCACCGTCGGGCTGGGGACGCTCATCGACCCGCACATCGACGAGGCCCGCTGGACGACCCGCGAGGACGTCGAGGCCGTCGCCCGCGAACTCAGCGCACTGGCTCCCCGCGCCGCCGACCACGGACTCGTGCTCGGCTACCACAACCACGCGTTCGAGTTCTCGAACCGCATCGACGGCGTGAGCGCCTACGAGGTCTTCGCCGACGCGCTGTCCGACGACGTCGTCCTCGAGCTCGACACCTACTGGGTGACGGTCGGTGGCGACGACCCGGTCGCGATCCTCGGCAAGTACGGCGACAAGGTGCAGTTCCTGCACGTCAAGGACGGCGACGGCTCGCACGACGACGAGAAGCAGGTCGCGGTGGGCAACGGCGTCATGCCGATCCGCGACATCGTCGCCGCGGCGCCGGACGCCCAGCACGTCGTCGAGCTCGACGGCCACGAGGGCGACGTGTTCCAGGCCGTCGCCGACTCGTACACGTTCCTGCAGGGGGTCCGCGCATGACCGACACGACGACCGCGGCGGGCGCGCAGCAGTCCGACGACGCCGCGCGCCGCACCGGCCCGGTCGGGGTCGGCGTCATCGGGGCCGGGGTCATCTCCGACCAGTACCTGTCGAACCTCACGGTCTTCCCCGACGTCGAGGTCCGGTTCATCGCCGACATCGACGAGGCACGTGCCGCCGCCCAGGCCGAGAAGTGGGGCGTCGCCGGATCGGGATCGGTGGAGGAGCTCCTCGCCGACGACGACGTCGAGATCGTCGTGAACCTGACCATCCCGGCCGCGCACGTCGAGGTCGCCCTCCGCGCCCTCGCCGCGGGCAAGCACGTCTGGGGCGAGAAGCCCTACGCGCTCGACCGTTCCAGCGCGGCCGAGCTCCGGGACGCGGCGCGCGCCGCCGGCAGGACCGTCAGCGTCGCGCCGGACACGTTCCTCGGCGCCGGACTGCAGACCGCCCTCCGGACGATCCGCGACGGTCGGATCGGCACGCCGCTGAACGGTCTGACGCTCTTCCAGAGCCCCGGCCCGGAGTCGTGGCACCCGAGCCCCGAGTTCCTGTTCGCGGACGGCGCCGGCCCGCTGTTCGACATCGGCCCGTACTACATCACCACCCTGGTGCAGGCGTTCGGACCCGTCGCGAAGGTCACCGCCACCGCCTCGAAGTCCCGTGCCACCCGCACGATCGGCTCGGGTCCGAAGGCCGGGACGGAGTTCCCCGTCGACGTGCCGACGAACCACTCGGCGCTGATCCAGTTCGAGGACGGCGGGAGCGCGCAGAGCGTGTTCTCGTTCGAGTCCGACCGTGGCCGCACCGGCTTCGTCGAGATCGCGGGGGAGACGGGGACCGTCGTGTTCCCGGACCCGAACGACTTCGACGGCGACACCGAGCTGTACGTGCTCGGCGCCGACGAGCCCGAGACGATCCCCGCCGTCGGGTCCACCTACTCGCGGGGGACGGGCGTGGTCGACCTGGCCCGCTCCCTCCGTGCGGGTGAGGAGAACCGGGTCCCCGGCGACCTCGCCTTCCACGTCCTCGACGTGATGGTCTCCATCGCCGAGGCGGCAGAACGTGGTGAGACGGTGCTCGTGGAGAGCACCGTCGCACCCTCCCCGACCCTCCCCGAGGGCTGGGACCCGGCGGAGTCGACCCTGTCCTGACCGGACGCGCCGGCGTCCGTCCGCGGACGACGGCACACCCGGGCAGGGCATCGGGACGACCCCGCACGCCGGTGACGGCGACGTCGACCGGCACGCACACAGCAGCACCCGACACGTACACCCCTTCGCACCATCTCAACGACGAGAAAGTAGAGAGTCATGCGCACTGCCATCCGCGCACTGGCCATCACCGCGGCCGCGGCACTCACCGTGACCGGCCTGGCGGCCTGCTCCTCCGGGTCGTCCGGTTCCTCCGGCGACTCGAAGACGCTCACGTACTGGGCGTCCAACCAGGGCACGTCCCTGCAGAACGACAAGGAGGTGCTCACCCCCGTCCTCGAGAAGTTCACCAAGGAGACCGGGATCAAGGTGGACCTCCAGGTCATCGGCTGGAACGACCTGCAGACGAAGATCACCACCGCCGTCACCTCGGGCCAGGGCCCGGACGTGGTCAACATCGGCAACACCTGGGCGACGTCGCTCCAGGCCACCGGCGCCTTCCAGGAGTTCGGTGACTCGGAGATGGAAGCGATCGGCGGTGCCGACAAGTTCGGCAAGGTCGCGCTGTCCACCGGTGGTGCTCCGGGCAAGACCGTCACGAGCGTCCCGCTCTACGGCCTCGCCTACGGCCTGTACTACAACAAGCAGATGTTCAAGGACGCCGGCCTCGAGGCACCCACCACGTGGGAGGAGCTGACCGCCGACGCGAAGAAGCTCACCACCGACGGCAAGTACGGCTTCACCATCGCCGGTGGCTCGTACACCGAGAACGCGCACTTCGCCTTCATCAACTCGGCGCAGAACGGCGGCGAGTGGTTCGACGAGGACGGCAACCCGACCTTCACCCAGAAGGCGAACGTCGACGGCATCAAGCGCTACCTCGACCTGATGCAGTCCGACAAGGCGGTCAACACCTCGAACGCGCAGTACGACAACGGCACGCAGGCGGTGTCGGACTTCGCGAACAAGAAGGCCGCGATGATGCTGACGCAGAACAACGCCAACGCCACGATCACGTCGAACGGCATGTCCGCCGACGACTTCGGCGTGGTGCCCTTCCCGGCACCCGAGGGCGCGAAGGACATCGCCTCCTTCCCCGCCGGCATCAACCTGTCGATCTTCAAGAACACGAAGAACAAGGACGGTGCGCTGAAGTTCGTCAAGTACATGACGAGCGAGGACACCCAGACGACGCTCGACAAGCCGTACTCGGCCCTGCCGGTGCTCGCCTCGGCTGCCGACTCGGTCTCCGACGAGCAGACGAAGACGTTCCTCGACATCTACAACAACAAGGCGAAGCCGCTCCCGCTGGTGCCCGCCGAGGACCAGTTCGAGTCGACGGTCGGCAAGGCGATGAACGACATGTTCGCCAAGATCGCGACCGGCGGCACGGTGTCCGACAGCGACATCAAGACGGCCCTGCAGACCGCGCAGGACCAGGTCTCGCAGTCGGTCGGCTAGTCGGCCGGGAGGCCCGGGGTGCGTCCGCAGGACGCGCCCCGGGCCTCGCCCCTCCACACCCGGCTCCGTGCCGGGGGTGAGCGCATCGGCTCACGCACGCCGCGCCTCCCGTCCGCTGCCACGGACCCGCGCGAAGCACCGATCCCCCTCCTGCCGGAAGGCCCCCACCCATGACCACCTCGGTCCTGCCCGACTCCGAGCGCATCGACCTGACCCACACGAAGGCACCGACCCTGTCGGGGCCGCAGCCGGGTCGGAAGCCGAAGCGCCACTGGCTGCCGTACGCGCTCGTCGCGCCGGCGGTCCTCTTCGAGCTGCTCATCCACATCGTGCCGATGCTCACCGGCATCTGGATCTCGTTCGTGCAGCTCACCAAGTACTTCATCGCGAACTGGGGAGCCGCGCCCTTCGCCGGGCTGCGGAACTACTCGGTCGCCATCGACTTCGACCAGGCCATCGGCAAGGGCGTCCTCAACTCGTTCCTCATCACCTGCGGCTACACGGTCATCGTCGTCGCGCTGGCGTGGACCTTCGGCATGGCTGCGGCGGTCGCGCTGCAGAAGCCCTTCAAGGGCCGCGGGCTCTTCCGCACGCTCTTCCTCGTGCCGTACGCGCTGCCGATGTACGCCGGCATCATCACCTGGAAGTTCATGTTCCAGCGGGACTCGGGTGCCGTGAACCACGTCCTCGTCGACCAGCTCGGACTCTTCGGTGGGCAGGGACCGTTCTGGCTGATCGGCTCGAACGCGTTCGTCTCGGTCGTCGTCGTCGCGATCTGGAAGACCTGGCCGTTCGCGTTCCTCATGCTCATGGCGGGCCTGCAGTCGGTGCCGAACGACGTGTACGAGGCCGCGTCGGTGGACGGTGCGAAGCCCTTCCGCCAGTGGCGCTCCATCACGCTGCCGATGGTCCGTCCGGTCAACGTGACGCTCGTGCTCGTGATGTTCCTCTGGACGTTCAACGACTTCAACACGCCGTACGTGCTGTTCGGCTCGACCGCGCAACCGCCGGCCGCCGACCTGCTCAGCTTCCACATCTACAACGCGTCGTTCATCACCTGGAACTTCGGTTCCGGCGCCGCGATGAGCGTGCTGCTCCTCATCTTCCTGCTCATCGTCACGGGCATCTACCTGGCCGTGACCAACCGGAGGTCCGTCCGTGCGTGAAACAATGGGCGCCAAGTCCTTCAAGGTCGTCACGATCGTCCTGTTGACGTTGTTCACGGTCGTCCCGCTCTACGTGATGATCACCACGGCGATGAAGCCGCTCGGCGACGTGCAGGACAACTTCACGTGGATCCCGACCAACATCACCCTCCAGCCGTTCATCGACATGTGGTCGACGGTGCCGCTGGCGAAGTACTTCGTGAACTCGCTCGTGGTCTGCACGATCGCGACGCTGTTCTCGCTGATCATCGCCACGTTCGCCGCGTACGGTGTCTCGCGCTGGAACTTCAAGGGCAAGAGCACCTTCACCACGGCGGTGCTCTCCACCCAGATGTTCCCGGGCGTGCTGTTCCTGCTGCCGCTGTTCCTCATCTTCACGAACCTCGGCAACGCGCTCGGCATCCAGCTCGTCGGGTCGTGGCTCGGCCTGATCATCACCTACCTGACGTTCACGCTGCCGTTCTCGATCTGGATGCTGTCCGGGTACTTCGAGACGATCCCGCGGGAGCTCGACGAGGCCGCGATGGTCGACGGCTCCGGCCCGATGGGCGCGCTGTTCCGGGTCATCCTGCCCTCGGCGCGACCCGGTCTCGTCGCCGTCGGCATCTACTCGTTCATGACCGCGTGGGGCGAGGTCCTCTTCGCCTCGGTGATGACGAACGGCGACGGGCAGCTGCTCGCGAACGGTCTGCAGCAGTACTCCACGCAGACGAACGTGTACTGGAACCAGATCATGGCGGCGTCGCTCGTCGTCTCGATCCCGGTCGTGGTGGCGTTCCTCATCGTGCAGCGCCAGTTCGTGGCCGGTCTGACCGCGGGTGCGGTGAAGTAGGCGCTCCCGGCCGGCCCGGCCGGGCTCGGCTGGCGGGCCCGGCCGGCCTACCCGAGCCTCGGCTCGGCGGACAGTTTCGCGGGACTTCGCCCGTGGAACTGTCCGCCGGGCCGAGTCTCGTCGGTGCGTGGTCCGATGCGACAGGATGGACAGATGACGGGGACGCGAGGACGGCAGCTGCTGCCGGGGCAGAGCAGCCGGGTGCACGTGTACGACGTCGAGACCCGGACGTCGAGGCTCGTGTTCTCGTCGGACCGGGTGCTCGTCGAGGCGCCGAACGTGCGCGACGACGGCACGCTCGTGCTGAACGGGGACGGGGACCTCTGGCTCCTGACCCCGCCGGCGACGGGCAGCGACACGGTGCTCGACGAGACCGCTCTCGTCCGCGTGCCGATGCCGGGCGTCGACGAGATCAACAACGACCACGTGCTCGACCCCGGCGGCGACTCCGTGGTGGTGAGCGCCCGCGACGGCGAGCTGTACCGGGTCCCGTTGCCCGAGGGCGGGTCGGCGGTCCGCATCACCGACACCGCCGCGGTGCTGCCGGTGGTCCGGAAGTACTACCTGCACGGCATCGCGCCCGACGGTTCGACCCTCGCGGCGATCGTGGGGGAGCGCACGCCGGAGGGGGTCTGGACGACCGACGTCGCCCTCGTCGACGCAGCGTCCGGCGACACGACCTTCCTCACGCGGGACCCCCACCCGGACGACGGGTGCGCGATCACGCCGGACGGCGCCACCGTCCTGTTCAACACCGAGCGCTTCACACCGGGCACCACGCAGCTCGCGTCGCTCCGGCTCGGGGCCCGCGACGGCGCAGCGGGCGACGGCGCTGCGGGCGACGGCGGTGTGGGCGACGGCGGTGCGGGCGGTCCCGTGCAGATCACCGCCGACGACCGCGTGAACTGGTTCCCGCACCTGTCCCCGGACGGCGCGCACCTGCTCTACCTGTCGTACGGCCCCGGCGTGCAGGGGCACCCCGCCGACCACCGGGTCGAGCTGCGGCTGCTGCCCGGGGTCCTGGCTCGGGGCGCGCGGATCGCCGTCGTGCCCGAGACCCTCGTCGCGCTCGACGGCGGCCAGGGGACCGTCAACGTCCCGCCGTGGTCGCCCGACTCGCGCTGGTTCGCGTACTGCGACTACCCCGTCACCTGAGCGCGTCGGGCCGCTCCGCGGGAGTGTCCGCGCAGACCCTCACCGCACGACGCAACGTCGGCGACTGCTCGCAGCGGTGTCGCCGTGCGGGCAGCCGCCGACGTTGCGTTCCGCGGAAGGGGCGGGCGGGGGCCGGAGGGGCGGGTCAGCCGGCGTCGCCGTAGGTGCGACGGAGGTGCTCCGCGTACCCACCGGGGGTCCGGCCGGCGAAGCGTCCGCTCGTGACCACCGGGAGCTCGGTCGTCGCCCGGACGTCGAGCCCGAGTGCCCGTGCCCGGTCCACCAGCCGGACGTCCTCGTGCTCGGGCACGGGGTCGAAGCCGCCCAACGCGGTGTCGGCGTCCGCCCGCACGCCGAGGTTCGCGCCGTGCACGTGCCCGAGGGTCGCCCCGGGCGGGTGTGCCGCCCGCCAGCGGTCGAGCACCGCGGGGTCGAGGTCGTCCGGGTCGGGGACGACCGCGCCGACGAGCAGGTGCGCTCCGGCGAGCAGGGCGTCCACCTGCTGCACGAGCCAGTCCGGGTGGACGCGCGAGTCGGCGTCGGTGTGCGCGAACCAGTGCCGGCCGGGCGGGGTCGCCCGGGCGAGGGTCCTCGCGTGCGCGGTGCCGAGTGCCCGCGCGCGACCCACGCCGACGCGCGACGAGGTCCTGACGTGCAGGCGACCCGTCCGCCACACGGGGTCCGCCTGCCGCGCCGTCTCGACGATGCCGGCCGTACCGTCCGTGCAGCCGTCGAGGACGAGCGTCACGGCGGCCCGGGTCGACGGGTGCGCGTCGCGGAGTGACGTGACGGCGGTCGCCAGTGCGTCGAGGGCGGCGCGGACGGAGGTCTCCTCGTCGTGCACCGGGACGACGACGTCGATGCGGGTGGCGCTCACCGGACGAGCCCCTCGGCCCGGGCGACCGAGGTGACGGCGGGTCCCGGCAGCACGCTGAGCACGAAGTCCTCCTCGACGTGCCGGACGAGTGCGGGCCGCGGCCAGCGGGCGGCCAGCCGCGCGTCCACCGTGTCGCCGTCGGTCACCGCGTCGTCGTCCGGGTGGCGCCAGTGGCAGGCGACGAGCACGCCGTCGTCGTCGAGCGTCTCGAGCACCCGGTCGACGGTGCGGTCGAGGTCGTCCGGTGACAGGTAGTAGCCGACCTCGGAGAGCACCACCAGGTCCCACCGGCCGTCCGGCCACTCGGCGGGGAACGCGGCGGTCTCGAACCGGGCGCCCGGTGCGCGTCGCTCCGCCCGCTCGATCGCGGCGGCAGCGACGTCCGTGCCGAGGACCGCGTCCGCGCGCTCGGTGAGGGCCGCGGTGAGCACGCCGGTCGCGCAGCCGAGCTCGAGCGCCGACCGGAAGCGGGGGCGGGGGAGTGCGGCCAGGGTGACGGCGCGCTTCCGTTGCTCGTACCAGGAGCCGTCGAAGTCCCACCCCTCGGGCTTCCGCGCGTAGTGCGCGTCGAAGGAGTCCCCGGAGCGCGACCGCACCGGCGCGAACAGCCACTCCTCGACCCGCAGGTGGTGCGCCGCGTGACGGTCGTCGACGATCGCCTCGTCCCCGGGTGCTGCCGACAACGGCAGCGTCTGCGACGGGTAGGCGGCCAGCGCCCGGGCCTTCCGGTCACGGACGTCCGCGTCGAGGGTGAGCGTGCGGGCCCGGTCCCACGGTGCGGTCGGAGCAGCCGGGTCGTCCCAGTGCCAGGCCCACACCGGGTACGCGAGCAGGTCGGTGCCCGGCGTCGCGTCGACCACCTGCTCCGCGACCTCGCCGGCGATCCGGTGGTCGCGGTGTCCGTCCCCGCGCCAGGGCGCGACGACGAGCGTCGGACGCGGCGCCCCGGCGAGACGGTGCTCGAGTGCGGCGCGCAGCACGTCGACGTGTTCCCGCACCGCGCCGTCGGGCACGTCGAGCTCGGTCGCGCCGGCCGTCGGGTGCAGCACGCGCAGCGCGGCCCGGAACTCGGCGGCGCGACGGGGCGCGAGCTCGGCGGGTGTCACCGTGGGGGAGTCCGGGTGCGAGCGCTCGCCGCGGGTGACGAGCAGCACGTGGACGGGGATGCCGGCGTCCGCGGCCGTCGCGATCAGGCCACCGGCGCCGAGGGTCTCGTCGTCGGGGTGCGGCGCGACGACGACCACCGAGCCGACACCGTGCAGGTCGACCGGCACCGCGGGCACCGAGTGGAGGAACGCCGTCCACGCCGCGGGATCGGTCCCGGGTTCGCGGTGGTCGAAGCTCACCACGCGACACCGCCGCGTTCGGTGACGATGCGTCCGACCCGGGCGAGGTCGCGCTCCCCGTGGTCCTGCAGCACGTAGAGCCCGAGGTCGGCGACCCGTGCGGCGACCGCGGGGTCGCTCGTCAGCGGGGCGGGGCCGAGCGTCGCGACGACGCGCTGCGACACGGCGTCGACCGCGCGACGGACCCGCGACCGCGTGACCTGCGCCACGAGCGACCAGTCGGTGTCGTCGTCCGACCCGGCCGCGTCGGTCCGGGCGGCGGCGGTCGCCAGGGCGTCCTCGGCGTCGGCGAGGTCGAGGACCGTCGCGCCGAGCGCTGCCCGGAGCAGTTCGGCGTCGGGTCGGGCCGCCGCCGCGGACCGCAGCAGCCGGGCGAGCCCGACGGCTCCGCCCCACCAGCAGGCCGCGACGCCGATGCCGCCCCACGCGAAGCCCGGGCGGGTGAGGTACCAGCCGGGTGCGCCGACCGCGGTCGCCCGGACGCCGGTGCAGTCGACCGGGCCGCTCGGGACGTCGGGCATCCCGCGCGCGACCCAGGCATCGTCGTGCGCCGTGACACCGTCCTGTCGCAGGTCGACCGCGAACAGCTGCCGGTCGTCACCGACGTGCGCGGTGACGAGCGCGTGCGAGAGCGTCGACGCGAGCGAGCACCAGGGCTTCGTCCCGTCGAGCCGGACGGCGTCGGGACCGTCGGCGGGGTCAGGGGTCGCGGTGAGCGTCGTCCCCGGCGCCTCGGCCGCGAAGACGCCCCAGGTCGAGCCCTCCGGGGCGGCCGAACCGGCCTGGGCGAGGATGCCGAGCGCGTCGAGGTGCGGTTCGACGGTGCGGGCGAGCGCGACGTCGGCGGCGGCGACCGCGGCGAGGGCCGCGAACGCGCCGCCGGCGGATCCTGCGGACAGGGGCGGAGCGGTGTCGGCCAGCCACCGTGCGAAGGCGAGCCGGTC
Source organism: Curtobacterium sp. 1310 (assembly GCF_017834105.1). Classification (NCBI taxonomy): domain Bacteria; kingdom Bacillati; phylum Actinomycetota; class Actinomycetes; order Micrococcales; family Microbacteriaceae; genus Curtobacterium; species Curtobacterium sp. 1310. The sequence goes on from NZ_JAFICY010000004.1 coordinate 195,763, forward strand.
CTGCGGGGACGAGCCGGTCCTCCCGGCCGCCGCCTCGACGTCCGCGGTGTCGACGTCCGTCACGGACGGAGGCCAGGCCGGGGATCGCAGCATGGTGCCGACGCTACGGGCGACTCCCCGGGCGGCTGCTCGGGAAGCGTCGACGAGCCCCGGGACCGGTCGGACGATCCACAGGACGAGGAGGGCTGCCCCACAGACGGCTCATAGGAACCACACCGATCCTCGTTGACGTGACGATCTCCCAGCCCGCAGCAGCCCCCCGCCTCACCCGCGCCGACGGCACGCCGTTGCGCATCCTCGTCGTGGACGACGAGGCCAGCCTCACCGACCTGCTGTCGATGGCGCTGCGCTACGAGGGCTGGGACGTCAGGAGCGCGAACGGCGGTCAGCAGGCCCTCGCCACGGCCCGTGAGTGGCAGCCCGACGCGATGGTGCTCGACGTGATGATGCCCGACCTCGACGGGTTGCAGGTGCTCGGTCGGCTCCGGCAGAACAACGACGACACCCCGGTGCTGTTCCTCACCGCGAAGGACTCCGTCGAGGACCGGGTCACCGGGTTGACCGCCGGCGGCGACGACTACGTGACCAAGCCGTTCTCCCTCGAGGAGGTCGTGGCGCGCCTCCGTGGGCTCATCCGTCGCTCGCAGATCTCGGTGTCCGAGGCCGGTGACTCCCGCATCGTCGTCGGCGACCTGGTGCTCGACGAGGAGTCGTACGAGGTGTCCCGCGCCGGTCGGTCCATCGAGCTCACGGCGACCGAGTTCGAGCTGCTCCGCTTCCTCATGCGCAACCCTCGGCGGGTGCTCTCCAAGGCGCAGATCCTGGACCGGGTGTGGTCGTACGACTTCGGCGGCAAGAGCTCGGTCGTGGAGATCTACATCTCCTACCTGCGCAAGAAGATCGACGCCGGCGAGACCCCGATGATCCACACGGTGCGCGGCGTCGGGTACGTCATCAAGCCGACCTCGTGACGCTCCGACGACGACTCGTCCTGAGCATCGTCGCGATCGTCGTCGCGCTCAGCACGGTGATCGGGGCGGGCAGCATCATCGCGCTGTTCTCGATCCAGCGGGCGGCGATCGACGAGCAGCTCTCGTTCGCGACGACGCGCGCCCAGCGGTCGGTCGAGCAGCAGGGACCGGGCGGCCCCGGGCTCGAGATCGGTCGACCGAGCGGGCAGTCGGCCGGCACGTTGACGGCCTACTTCCTGAACGGCAACGCCGTCGTCGGCAGCGTGCTCGACAACGCCGGCGACGTCGACCGGCTGGCGTCCTCCGCCGTGCGGCCGCTCGGGGACGTCACCGTCGACGGCTCGGCCCAGACCGTCGACCTGGGCACCGACCTCGGCCGCTACCGGGTCACCGCGGTGTCGCTCGGGTCCGCGGTCCTCGTCGTCGGCCTGCCGATGGCGCCCGTGTACGAGAGCGTCTGGAAGCTCTTCGGCGTGGTGCTCGTGGTCACCGCCCTCGCCCTGCTCGCAGCGACCGGGGTCGCCGCGGTCGTGGTGCGCCGCTCGCTCCGCCCGCTCGAGCGCGTGGCCGAGACCGCGTCGTCCGTCGCCCGGATGCCGCTCGAACGGAGCGACGCACTCGACGGCGTCCGCGTCCCCGACACCGACCCACGGACGGAGGTCGGCCGGGTCGGGACCGCCTTCAACCGCATGCTCGGACACATCGCGGGCGCCATGCAGGCCCGGGAGCGCTCGGAGCAGAAGGTCCGGCAGTTCGTCGCCGACGCCTCGCACGAGCTCCGCACCCCACTCGCGTCGGTCCGCGGGTACGCCGAGCTGACCCGACGGATGGGCGCCGACCTGCCGCCGGACGTCGTGTACGCCATGAGCCGGATCGAGTCGGAGTCGGAGCGCATGACGAGCATGGTCGAGGACCTGCTCCTGCTCGCCCGCCTCGACGAGGGCCGCGAGGTCCAGTTCGCCGACGTCGACCTGACCGGTCTGGTGCTCGACGCGGTCAACGACGCCCACGCCGCGTCGCCGGACCACGTCATCGCGGTGGACGTGCCGGACGAACCCGTGGTCGTGCCCGGTGACGCCGCCCGACTCCACCAGGTGGTCGTGAACCTCGTCACGAACGCCCGGACGCACACCCCGGAGGGCACCCGCATCACGGTCGGTATCGCACCCGGCGCCGACGGCGTCGACCTGACCGTGCGCGACGACGGGCAGGGCATCGACCCGGAGTTCCTGCCGAAGCTCTTCGAACGGTTCGCCCGGGCCGACAGCTCACGGTCGCGGAGCGCCGGGTCGACGGGCCTCGGCCTGGCCATCGTCGACGCGGTCGTGCAGGCGCACGGCGGCAGCGTGGCGGTCACGAGCCGACCCGGCGACACGGTGTTCACGGTGCACCTGCCGGCCACGCGGCCGGCGGTCGCGTCCGGCACGGTGACGCCGACCGCCTGACGGTCTGGAGGAACGTGGCGGCGCCGCCCCGCGCCTCCCGTCCGGCGCTTGGTCACCGTCGGATCCTGTGGTACCTTCGTCGAAGCCAAAGACCGCCGGTCGTCTGTGCGCTCGCGCACAGACCGAAGGTCCTCACTCGTGGGGCAGCCAGCGCAGGTGTTCAGATCCACTCCTCCCGTTCGCGGGGGAGCAGCTCCGAGCCTCTGCGCCGGAGCTTTTTTCGTGTGGTGACCAGGGGCTAGCCGGCAAGAACCCCAAGGAGAACCATGGCGAACAAGGAAGCTGCGGTCGCCGAGCTCACGGAAGCATTCCAGAGCTCGAACGCCGTTCTGCTCACCGAGTACCGCGGTCTCACGGTGGCGCAGCTCAAGGAGCTCCGCAACTCGATCCGTGAGCACGCCACGTACGCCGTGGTGAAGAACACGCTGACCAAGATCGCGGCGAACAACTCCGGCATCACCTCGTTCGACGACGAGCTCGCCGGTCCGTCCGCTCTCGCCTTCGTCCACGGTGACACCGTCGCCGTCGCGAAGTCGCTGCGTGCATTCGCCAAGGCGAACCCTCAGCTCGTGGTCAAGGGCGGTTACTTCGACGGTAACCCGCTCACCGCGACCGAGGTGGACAAGCTCGCTGACCTCGAGTCCCGCGAAGTGCTGCTCGGCAAGCTCGCCGGCGCCTTCAAGGCCTCGCTGTTCGGTGCTGCGTACCTGTTCCAGGCACCCCTCTCGCAGGCCGTCCGCACCGTGGACGCCCTTCGCGAGAAGCAGGAGTCCGCGGCCTGACCAGGCACGCGTTCATCAACCACACGTACTAGCTAGTAGTAGGAGAAAATCATGGCGAAGCTTTCGCAGGACGAGCTCATCGAGGCCTTCAAGGAGCTCACGCTCATCGAGCTCTCGGACTTCGTGAAGAAGTTCGAGGAGGTCTTCGAGGTCACCGCTGCTGCCCCCGTCGCGGTCGCCGCGGCCGGTGGCGCTGCTGCCCCCGCCGAGGAGGTCGAGGAGAAGACCGAGTTCGACGTCGTGCTCAAGTCGGCCGGTGACAAGAAGATCCAGGTCATCAAGGAGGTCCGTGGCCTCACGTCGCTCGGCCTGGGCGAGGCCAAGGCGCTCGTCGAGACCGCCGACGCCAAGATCCTCGAGGGTGTCAACAAGGAGACGGCCGACAAGGCGAAGGAGGCCCTCGAGGCCGCCGGCGCCACGATCGAGCTCGCGTAAGTACTGCGTACTGCTCTTCGCGAAGGCCGCTGCCCCTCGGGGCGGCGGCCTTCGTCGTGCGCGGGGCGCGCTGCCGGCGGTCGGGCGGGCGGTCCGGCGGGCGGTCCGCTTCGCGAGACTCGGCCTCGCGGACGCATTCGTGGTTCACCTGCCGCGAAGTTGTCCGCGGGGCTGAGTCTCGTCTCACAGCACCAGCCCGTGCGCCCGGAGGAGGCCCTGGAAACGATCCAGTCGTTCCAGGTGCCACCACGTCACGCGGATGACGGTCCGCACCTCGCTCCGCTGCCGGAGTCGGTCCTCCCGGCGCTTCTCCGCCCAGGCGACCTCACCCGGGTCTCGGCCCGCGAGCATCGTCGGGTCGGTGTACTTGACCTTCCCGTCGAACTCGATGACCGTCCCGCTGTCCGGGAGCCAGAAGTCGACGCGGTCGACGACGTGGTCGTGGCGGAACTCGTGCTGCGGTACCACCCGGTCGATGCCGCTCTCGACCAGCCGGACGGCCGTGTAGGACTCACCGGCGGTCTCGTGCCGAGCGTCGAGCGCCCGCAGCACGGTCTGCGCTCGTCGAGATCCACGCGCAGGGCCGGGCGGGAGCGCCGTGGCGAGCTCGGACGGCCTCAGCGTACCGGCGCGCACCGCCCCGTCGATCGCCACGGCAGCCACGTGCACGGGCAGCGAGGTCGCGACCGTCGATGCCGTGGTCACCAGGTCCGTGACCGGGACGCCGTCGAGGCGAGCCGGGGCCAGGCGCACCTGCGTGCCACCGGACGCGTGGAGGACGAGGCCGGCCCGGTGGACGGTGCGCTCGGCCCCCGGTACCGTCACGTGGACGCGCTCGGGTGCCGGGCCGACCAGGGGCCAGCCGTGCACGAGTGCGGCGGACACGTGCGAGAACGCAGCTCCGGTGGCTACGGCCGGCGCGACCGCCCAGATGCGGACGAGGTGCCGGTCGGCTTCATCGAGCTCGACCCAGGACGTGCGAGGCAGGTACGTGCCGGCGCGGAGCCGGACGAGGAGGCCAGCGCGGTGCTGCCGGCGGAGGGTCCGCGCGCGTGAGTCGTCACCGTCGGCGCGCAGCAGGGTGGGTCGTTCTCGGTGGTGTCGCACACCTCCACTGTCGGGCTCCCACTGCGGAACAAGCGGCGCGGGAGGCGATCTGTGGGTCCTGCTGCGTTCGTGGGGACGTGTGGATGGAGCGTGAGACTCGCTCCTGCGGACACGTTCGTGGGTGATCGGGTGCGAAAGTGTCCGCGGGGCCGAGTCTCGGGGCGGGGCGGGCGCGGGCGCGGGCGCGTCAGCGCAGGGTGCTGCGGCGGCGGCCGTAGGCCAGGTAGAGCACCGCGCCGGCGAGCATCCACAGGCCGAACGCGATCCAGGTGCCGGCGCCGAGGAAGACCGCGAGGAGCACGCAGCAGAGCGTGCCGAGGACCGGGACGACCGGGAACAGCGGAACCCGGTACGACCGCTCGAGCTCCGGGCGGGTGCGTCGGAGCACGATCACGGAGACGTTGACGAGGGCGAAGGCCACCAGGGTGCCGATGCTCGTCGCGTCGGCCAGCTCGCCGAGGGGGACGAGCGCTGCGCCGACGGCGACGACGACACCCACGATGAGCGTGTTCGGCACGGGGGTGCCCGTCCGGGGCGAGACCCGACCGAACACCGGCGGCACCATGCCGTCGCGCGCCATGGTCAGCAGGATGCGGGTCTGGCCGTAGAGCACCGTGAGCACCACGCTCGCGATGGCGATCACCGCACCGATCGAGAAGACGAGCGCGACGACCGGCTGCCCGGTGACGTCGACCACGATGCGGACGAGCGAGGCCTCGTCGGACGAGAACGACGTCCACGGGCGGGCACCGATCGCGGCGATCGCGACCAGGATGTACAGCGTCGTGACGATCACGATGGACCCGATGATCGCGCGGGGCAGGTCGCGGCGGGGGTCCTTCGCCTCCTCGCCGGCGGTCGATGCGGCGTCGAAGCCGATGTACGAGAAGAACAACCGCGACGCGGCGGCGGTCACACCGGCGGCCCCCATCGGCGCGAGGGGCGCGAAGTTCTGGGACGAGAAGGCCGTGAACGCGACGACCACGAAGAACACGAGCAGGGCGATCTTCACCACGACCATGAGCGTGTTCACCCAGGCGCTCTCGCGGGCACCGGGCAGCAGCACGGCCATCGCGAGGAGGACGAGCACCGCCGCCGGCAGGTTCACCACACCACCGTCGCCGGGGGGAGCGGCGATCGCGGCCGGCAGGTGCAGCCCGAAGACGCGCAGGGTCTCGTCGACGTACTCGCTGGCGCCGACCGCGACCGCGGCGACCGAGACCGCGTACTCGAGCACGAGGCACCAGCCGCAGACCCAGGCGATGCCCTCGCCCATCGTGGCGTAGGTGTACGAGTAGCTCGACCCCGAGGTCGGCACGGCGCCGGCCATCTCGGCGTACGACAGCGCGGAGAGCAGTGCGGCCACGCCCGCGAGCACGAACGAGATCCAGACGGCCGGACCGGCGAGCGGCACGGCCGTCCCGAGCACGACGAGGATGCCGGTGCCGAGCGTCGCCCCGACGCTGATCATCGTCAGGTGCCAGACGCCGAGCGAGCGGCGGAGCGGCTCGCCGTCGACGCCCGCCGCGGCCTCGGCCTGCAGCTGCTCGATCGGCTTCCGGCGAGCGAGCTGGTGACGGAGGGACGTGGGGCGGGAGGGCGCGGACGTCATGGGACCTCGTGATCGGCGCGGGGAAGGGGACGGACGATGGTCGCACGGCCCCTGAACGGGGTCAAATACGCCCACGGCGGAGCCCGCCGCCCGTGTCCGCCGCCGGGGATACGTTGGTGCCATGAGCATGGGCCACGGGATGCGCGGGGGTGGGCCCCGCGGTGGCGGGCGGATCTCGAGCGGCGACGCCGCCGCGCAGCGGGCCGCCAACGCCGAGGCGCCACGGATCCCGCACCTGCTCCGGCGCATCGCGGGGCTGTTCGTGCCGCACCGCCGCGCGATCGTGGTGACCGTCGTGCTCGTGCTCGTCGGTGCGGCACTCTCGGTGATCCCGCCGCTCCTCACCCAGCAGGCGTTCGACCGGGGGCTCTTCCCGCCCTCGGGTCGCCCGGACCTGCCCGTGCTCCTCGAGCTCGTCGGCGCGATGATCGCGCTCTGGATCGCGAGCGCCGGCGTCGGGATCTGGCAGACGTACCTGACGGCGACGGTGGGCAACGAGGTCATGGGCGCCATGCGCATGCGGTTGTTCGAGCACCTGCAGCGGATGGAGCTCGCGTTCTTCACGAGGACGAAGACGGGCGTGATCCAGTCGCGCCTGCAGAACGACGTCGGCGGCGTCGCGAGCGTCCTCAACAACACGATCTCGTCGGTGCTCGGCAACACCGTCACGGTCATCGCGGCGGTCGTGGCGATGCTGCTGCTCAGCTGGCAGATGACCCTGGTGGCGGTCGTGCTCCTGCCGCTGCTCGTCATCGCCCAGCGCCGGGTCGGCCAGGTCCGCGCCCGGATCGCCGCGCAGACGCAGGAGTCGCTGTCGGACATGACCGCGATCACCCAGGAGGCCCTGAGCGTCTCCGGCATCCTGCTCGCCAAGAGCTTCACCCAGCAGCGCAGCGAGACCCGGCGCTACGGGGACGAGAACCGCAACCAGATCCAGCTGCAGGTCCGGCAGCAGATGTCCGGGCAGTGGTTCTTCGCCATCGTCCAGGTCTTCCTGTCGATCATCCCCGCGGTCATCTACGTGGTCGCGGCCCTCCTGATCGTCGGCGACGTCCCGATCACGGCCGGCACGATCGTCGCGTTCACCACGGTGCAGTCGCGCCTGCTCTTCCCGACCGTCGGACTGCTCCGCGTCGTGCTCGACCTGCAGACGTCCGGCGCGCTGTTCGCGCGGATCTTCGAGTACTTCGACCTGCGCCCGGCGATCACCGACGCCCCCGACGCGCAGCGTGTCGACGCGTCGCGCGTGGGGCACGTCGCGTTCGAGGACGTCTCCTTCACCTACCCGGACGGCGAACCGGACAAGCCGACGCTCCGCGGGGTCTCGTTCGAGCTCGAGCCCGGGCAGTTCGCCGCGTTCGTCGGGCCGTCGGGTGCGGGGAAGACGACCATCTCGTACCTGGTGCCACGACTGTACGAGGCGTCCTCGGGCACCGTGCGCTTCGCCGGAGCCGACGTGCGCGACCTGGAGCACGAGGACCTGATGCGCCACGTCGGCATCGTGAGCCAGGAGACGTACCTGTTCCACGCCTCCATCGGCGACAACCTGCGGTACGCGAAGCCGGACGCGACCGACGAGGAGCTCGAGCGCGCCGCACGCGCGGCGAACATCCACGAGACCATCGCCTCGTTCCCGGACGGGTACGACACCGTCGTGGGGGAGCGGGGCTACCGACTGTCCGGCGGCGAGAAGCAGCGCATCGCCATCGCCCGCGTGCTGCTGAAGGACCCACCCGTCCTGGTGCTCGACGAGGCCACGAGCGCGCTCGACTCGATCTCCGAGCACGTCGTGCAGACCGCGCTCGACACCGCGGCAGCCGGGCGCACCACCATCGCCATCGCGCACCGGTTGTCCACGATCCGCGAGGCCGACGTCATCTTCGTGCTCGACCACGGGCGGATCGTCGAGCGGGGCGACCACGACGAACTGCTCGCGCGCGGCGGTGTCTACGCCTCGCTGTTCCACCAGCAGGACCAGACGTCGACATCGTTCGTCGCAACCCAGCCGACGGCCGAGCCGGCCACCTAGACTCGGCCGCGTGCGTTACGCGAACTCCGTCGTCGACCTGGTCGGTGACACCCCGCTCGTCCGACTGAACCGTGTCACCGAGGGGATCCGGGCGACCGTCCTGGTGAAGGTGGAGTACCTCAACCCGGGCGGCTCGTCGAAGGACCGCATCGCCACGCGGATCATCGACGCGGCCGAGGCCTCCGGCGAGCTGCGACCCGGCGGCACCATCGTCGAGCCGACCTCCGGCAACACCGGTGTCGGCCTCGCGCTCGTCGCCCAGCAGCGCGGGTACCGCTGCGTCTTCGTGCTGCCGGACAAGGTCGGCGAGGACAAGCGCAACGTGCTCACGGCCTACGGCGCCGAGATCGTCGTGACGCCGACGGCGGTCCCGCCGGAGCACCCCGAGTCCTACTACTCGGTGTCCGACCGCCTGGTGCGGGAGATCCCCGGCGCCTACAAGCCGAACCAGTACGCGAACCCGAACGGTCCCCGGAGCCACTACGAGACGACCGGTCCGGAGATCTGGCGCGACACCGACGGTCGGCTCACGCACTTCGTCGCCGGCGTCGGCACCGGTGGCACCATCTCGGGCACCGGCCGCTTCCTGAAGGAGGCCTCCGACGGACGCGTCCGGATCGTCGGCGCCGACCCCGAGGGCTCCGTCTACTCGGGCGGCACCGGTCGGCCGTACCTGGTCGAGGGCGTCGGCGAGGACTTCTGGCCCGGCGCGTACGACGCCGGCGTCCCCGACGAGATCCTCGCCGTCACCGACGCCGAGTCCTTCGCGATGACCCGACGGCTGGCGCGCGAGGAAGGGCTGCTCGTCGGCGGGTCGAGCGGCATGGCCGTCGTCGCGGCGCTGCGGGCCGCACGCGACCTGACCGAGGACGACGTGGTCGTGGTGCTGCTGCCCGACGGCGGCCGTGGCTACCTCGGCAAGATCTTCAACGACCGGTGGATGCGCTCCTACGGCTTCGCCGAGACCGACGACGCCCGCACGGTCGGCTCCGTCGTCGCCGGCAAGGACGGCCGACTGCCCGACCTCGTGCACGCACACCCGTCCGACACCGTGCGCGACGTGGTGGAGATCATGTCCACGTACGGCGTCTCGCAGATGCCCGTGCTGAGCGCCGAACCGCCCGTCGTGATCGGCGAGGTCGTCGGTGCGGTCGCCGAGAAGGACCTGCTCGAGCAGGTCTTCACGGGCACCGCCGCGATGACCGACGCGGTGAGCGGCTTCGTCGGTGACCCACTGCCCCTCATCGGCATCGGTGAATCGCTGTCCGCAGCCCGCCGGGCGCTCGAGACGGTCGACGCGCTGCTCGTCGTCGACGACGGCAAGCCCGTCACCGTCCTGACCCGGCACGACCTGCTCACGTCGCTCTCCGAGTGACACCGAGCGCTCGCCCACACCGAGCGCCCGCCCGCACCGACACCGAGCGCCCGCCCGCACCGACACCGAGCGCCCGCCCGCACCGACCCCACCCCGACCCCACCCCGACCCCACGAGGAACCCCAGCGCATGACCGAGTTCGCCACCCGCGCCGTCCACGCCGGCCAGGACCCCGACGCCACGACCGGTGCCGTCATCCCGCCCATCCACGTCACGAGCACCTACGTGCAGGACGGCGTCGGGAACATGCGGAACGGCTACGAGTACTCCCGCGGCGGCAACCCCACGCGCGACGCGCTGCAGACCCTGCTCGCCGACCTCGACGGCGGCGTCGCGGCGTACTCGTTCGCATCGGGCCTGGCGGCCGAGGACGCCCTGCTCCGCGCGTACCTCGAGCCCGGCGCCCGCGTCGTGATGGGCAACGACGTGTACGGCGGGACGCACCGTCTGGTGAACCGCCTGCACGTGCCGTGGGGCGTGGACCTCGTGGTCGTCGACATGAGCGACGTCGACCGGGTCCGTGCAGCGCTCGAGGGCGCCCCGGCGAAGACGGTGCTGTGGGTGGAGACCCCGACGAACCCGCTCATGAAGATCGCGGACATCGCGCTCCTCTCCGAGGTCGGTCACGCCGCAGGCGCCCTGGTCGTCGTCGACAACACGTTCGCGTCGCCGTACCTGCAGCAGCCGCTGTCGCTCGGCGCCGACGCCGTGTCGTACTCGACCACGAAGTACCTCGGCGGGCACTCCGACGTCGTCGGCGGCGCGGTCGTCCTGCGGGACCGCGGGTTCGCGGACCAGGTCGGTTTCCTGCAGTTCGGCGCGGGCGCGATCGCGTCGCCGTTCGACGCCTTCCTGACGACCCGGGGGATCAAGACGCTGCCGGTCCGGATGGAGCGGCACTCGTCGAACGCGCAGGCCGTGGCGGAGGCGCTCGTCTCGGCGCCCGGCGTCGAGCGGGTGTACTACCCCGGTCTCGCCGACCACCCCGGACACGAGATCGCCGCGAAGCAGATGCGCGGCTTCGGCGGCATGCTCTCCGTCGCCCTGTCCGGCGGATCCGAGGCGGCGAAGCGCTTCGTCGAGTCCACCGAGGTCTTCACGCTCGCGGAGTCCCTGGGCGGCGTCGAGTCGCTCATCGGGTACCCGAGCGAGATGACGCACGCGTCGGTCAAGGGCACCGAGCTCGCCGTCCCGGAGAACGTCGTCCGCCTGTCGGTCGGCATCGAGGACCAGGGCGACCTGGTCGCGGACGTGCTGCAGGCACTGTCCCGGTGACCGCGGCCTGCTGACGCAGACGTGACGGACGGGAGGCTCCCCACCGGACCGGTGGGGAGCCTCCCGTCCGTCATCAGGACCTGACGGATCGTCGGTGCGCGCCCCTAGGCTGGCCCGGTGAGCAGTGTGGCGACGAGGTCGGGGATCCTCAGCGGGCGCTACGCGCTCGCGACCCTGGGGATGGTCGCCATCGTCGGGGTGGCAGCGTTCCAGAACCTCGCGATGACGACGGTGATGCCGGAGATCAGCCGCGACCTCGACGGGCAGACGCTCTACGCGCTCGCGTTCGCGGCCCCGCTCGCCGCCGGCGTGCCCGGGATGGTGCTCGCGGGGACCTGGACGGACCGCTCGGGCGGCCGCGTCGTCGCCTGGGTGTCGGCGGTCTTCTTCGCCGTCGGGACGGCCGTCGTGATGACCGCGCCGACGATGGAGGTCTTCCTGGCCGGTCGCCTGGTCGAGGGCTTCGGTGCCGGTGCGATCGACGTCGTGCTCTACGTGCTCGTCGCCCGCATCTTCCCCGCCGAGCTGCACGGTCCGGTCTTCGCCGGGTTCGCCGCGGCCTGGGTCGTCCCGGCACTCGTCGGCCCGGCGCTCGCCGGGGTCGTGACGGAGGTGTGGGGGTGGCACTGGGTCTTCGCCGGCGCCCTCGTCATCGCGGTCGTCGCGTTCGCCCTCCTCGTCCCGACGCTGGCACGCCTGCACGCGCCGCCGGTCGAGCGGCGACCCCCGTGGCAGGCGGGGCGCATCGCGTGGTCGGTCGCGGCGGCGCTCGCGATCCTGCTGCTCAACGTCGCGCCGGACCTCGGTCCGTGGGCACGGGTCGTGGCCGTCGTCATCGGGGTCGTCGGCGCCTGGGCGGCGCTGCGGCCCCTCCTGCCGGCCGGGACCTTCCGGGCGGCCGCGGGCCTGCCGTCCGTGGTGCTGTTGCGCGGCCTGGTCGCGGCGGCGTTCTTCGGCAGCGAGGCCTACGTACCCTTCCTGCTGCAGGCACGGCACGGCCTCAGCGCCTCGGCGGCGGGGCTCGCGCTGACCGTGGCCGCCCTGAGCTGGGCCGGGGCGAGCTGGCTGCACGGTCGGCTCGGGGAGCAGCGGCTCACCGCGGCGCGGACCTTCGGCGCCGGACTCACGCTCGTCCTCGTCAGCCTGCTCGCCGCGCTCGCCGTCGCGGTGTGGGGGTTGCCGTGGTGGCTGCTCGTGGCCGGGTGGTTCGTCGGCGGCGCGGGCATGGGCGCGATGTACCCGCGGCTGTCGATGCTGACGCTCCGCTTCTCGGGCGAGGGCGACGACGGGTTCGCGAGCTCGGCCCTGACGATCGCCGACGCCTCGGGCAGCGTGGTCGGCCTCGCCGTCACGGGCCTGCTCTTCGTCGGCAGCGGGGGAGCCGACGGCGACTGGTCGTTCCCGCTCGTCTTCGTCGCGATGACCGCGATCGCACTCGTCGGGATCGTCGCGGTCCGGCGCCTCGGTCCCGTGCCCGCACCGCCGACCCCCGGCGCCGAGTGACCCGCCCCGCGGTAGCGTGGGGCACCGGATCGAGCGGAGGTCACCGGGTGCGCACCGTCGTCGTCGCCGTCCTCGTGGCGGCGTCCCTCGCCCTGACCGGGTGCCAGCGGCCGACGACCGCTGCGCCGACCCCGGTCCGCAGCACCGACCTCACCAGCTCCGACGGCGGGTTCGCCGACGACGCCGTGGTCGGCGCGGTGCTCGCGCCCGGGGACGACACGCTCGCCGCGGACCTCGAGCGCGGGCTCGACCGTGCCGGGTTCTCCCCGGACGTCCGGGTGGTGCCGTCCTCCGGCGCCGCGGCCGAGCAGGCCCGTGCCGTCGACACGCTCGTCCGCGCGGGAGCGAAGGCGCTGCTCGTGCACGCCGTCGACGCCGACGCGCTCGCGGAGGCGGTGCAGTCGGCGCACGACGCCGGTGTGGTCGTGGTGTCGGTCGGTGCGTCGGTCCCGGCGAGCGGGACCGGCGGTGACGGTGTCTCCGCCGACCACCGCGTGCCGGCGGCAGCGGATGCCGGGACGACCGCCCGGGCGGCGGTCGAGGTCGTCCGGTCGCTGCAGCGCGGCGAGCAGCCGGACACGGGGGACCGCCGCGGGCGCAGCGGCGCCGGGGACTGACGTCGGGACCCGGACCGTCGCGATCAGTGCGACCCGGCTCGGCGTCGGGGTCGGGGTCGGGGCCTGGATCGGGGCCGTGTGCCGGCTCGGCTCAGTGCCACCAGGCCGGGAACGACAGGGTGATCGTCTCGACCAGGGACCTCCGGGAGCGTCGGGGTCCGGCCAGCCACGCCTCGATCGCACCGACGAAGCCCTGCGCCACGAACCCGGCTGCGACGTCGTCGAGCAGGGGCGGGCGTGACGCGGGGTCGAGTTCGCGGATGTGCTGCGCGCTCGACACCGTGAAGTGCTGGACGAGCAGGCGGTGGAGGGATGCGTCCTCGGTGTCCGGCAACCCGCGGGCGTAGATGTCGCGGTGGGCCACGACGTGCTCGACGACGGCGTCGATGCCCCGGCGCGTGATGGCGGCGAGCTCGTCCTCGCCGGCCCCGCGGGCGGAGGCGGTCCGGCGGGCCTCGACGTCCTCCTCGCGGATGCGGTCGAGCTCGGGCGTCAGCACGTCGGCCAGGAGCGATCCGGGCGAGACGGCGTGCGAGTAGAACGTGGCGCGGTTGATGCCGGCTGCGCGCGTGACGTCGGCGACCGTGATGGCGGAGACCGGGCGGTCGGCTGCGAGCCGGAGGACCGCCTCGCGCAGTGCTGCCGTGGTGTGCACGATCCGGGCGTCGACCACGACACCACCCCCTCTTCGTTCCGTCCGCACGAGGCGGCTGTCGAGCAGTCCGACGTTACCGCACGGCGACCGCGCGGACTGGACGAGGAGCGCAGAGTGACGGACGCGTTGCGGTCGGGGCGTCGCGAGAGCGCTCACGCAGCCCGTAGGATGGTTCCGGGGCCGAATCGATTCGAGTCGATCCGCCCCGGTCCTGCTCGGTCGGTCCTGACGTCCACCACGTCGACGGCGACCGGCCCCGATCCCGTCTCTCCTGCACCCGACCCCCTGTGAAGGACCGCTCGTGACCGCGCCCGCCACCACCGGCTCGCTCCGCGTCGTGCTGCACCCCGGTGACTCGCTCACCCGGCGGCAGCGCCTCGTCTACGTCTTCGTGCTCGGCGCGCTCACCGCGCTCGGGCCGTTCACCATCGACCTGTACCTGCCGGCGTTCCCGTCGCTCGAGCGCGAGTTCGGGATCAGCGAGGGTGCGGTGCAGCTCACGCTCACCGCGACCACGCTCGGGTTCGCGGTCGGGCAGCTGCTCGTCGGGCCCTGGAGCGACAAGGTCGGCCGGCGTCTGCCGCTCATCATCGCCACCTCGGTGCACGTCGCGGCGTCGGTCGGCGCAGCGCTCGCACCGAACGTCGAGGTGCTCGCGCTCTTCCGCGTCCTGCAGGGCATGGGGGCCGCGGCCGGCGGTGTCGTCGCGATGGCCACCGTGCGCGACCTGTTCGGCGGCAAGCCCCTCGTCCGGATGCTCTCGCGCCTGGCGATGGTGAACGGCCTCGCGCCGATCCTCGCGCCGCTGATCGGCTCGCAGATGCTGCAGTTCGTCAGCTGGCGCGGCGTCTTCGTGTTCCTCGCGTGCTACGGCGCAGCAGTCGTCATCGCGTCGTCCCTGCTCATCGTCGAGACCCTGCCGCCGGCCCGGCGGAAGGAGGCCGGCCACTCGACGATCGGGCAGCGCTACAAGGCCCTGCTCTCCGACCGGATCTTCGTCGGCGTCGCGCTCATCGGGGCGATGGTCTTCAGCGGGCTCTTCTCGTACCTGTCGGCGTCGCCGTTCCTGTTCCAGACGGTCTACGGCCTCGACGCGCAGCAGTACGGCCTGCTCTTCGCCGTGAACTCGATCGGCGTCGTCGTCGGCGTGCAGGTGTCCTCGCGCCTGGCGCAGCGGGTCGGCCCGCAGTGGATCCTCGCCTGCTCGACGGCGACGCTGTTCGTGTCCGCCGTCGCGATCGTCGTGCTCGACCAGCTCGGTGCGGGCCTGGTCGGGGTCCTCGTACCGCTGTGGTTCTTCATCGCGGCCTGCGGGTTCACGTTCCCGCTCGTCCAGGTGATCGGTCTCGCCGCGCACGGGAAGGAGGCCGGCACCGCCGCGTCGCTCCTCGGCGCACTGAACTTCGGGGTCGCCGGGCTCGTCTCGCCGATCGTCGGGTGGCTCGGCATCACCGCGGCGACACCCATGGCGAGCGTCATGGCATGCACGGCGGCGGTCGCCGTCGTGGTGCTCTGGGTGGTCGTCCGGCCGCGGACCGTGCCGGCGCTCTCGCACTGACACGTCGCACAGCCGGACGTCGTCACGACGAGCGGACCGGAGGGTCGACGCGTCCGTAGGCTGCGGACATGACCGACGCGGTGGAGCAGGCACGGGCAGCGGCAGCAGCGGCGCAGGCGGCGGCCGAGGAGGCACGGCGGCTGGCGGACGAGGCGGCTCGTCGGGCCGAGGAGCTCGCGGCGGCGCTCAGCCGCGCGGCCGACGCGAGCGCGGTACCGGAGGCGACCGGGGAGCCCGACGCGAGCACGGCCGCAGGCGGGACGACACCGGGGACAGCCACCGAGCCTCCGGGCCGCGCGCCGCTCGACGCGACCACCACGCCGGAGGCGACGACCGCGCCGACCACACCGCCGAGCGCACCGCAGTCCGGCCCCCTCGGGCCGGAGGCCGTCGACGCGATCCGCACCGGGTACGCCGTCGAGGGCACCGCCCTGGAGCTCGGTGCCCTCGTCAACGGTCGCCCGCTGCCCGACGTCCAGGTCCGGATCCCGCTCGGCATGCTCAACCGGCACGGCCTCGTGGCCGGTGCCACCGGCACGGGCAAGACCCGCACGCTCCAGTTGCTCGCGGAGCAGGTCGCCGCGAACGGCGTCCCCGTGTTCGCGGCCGACGTCAAGGGCGACCTGTCCGGGCTCGCCGTGGCCGGGCAGCCGGACGAGAAGCTCCTCGCTCGCACCGAGGCGATCGGCCAGGACTGGCGGGGCGTCGCGAGTGCGGTGGAGTTCTACTCCCTCGGCGGGCAGGGCACCGGTGTGCCGATCCGGGCGACCGTCTCCGGGTTCGGCCCGCTCCTGCTGGCCAAGGTGCTCGGCCTCAACGCGACGCAGGAGTCCTCGCTGGGGTTGGTGTTCCACCACGCCGAACGCGCCGGACTGCCGCTCGTCGACCTGTCGGACCTGCGCGCCGTGCTGACCCACCTGGTGAGCGACCAGGGCAAGGCGGAGCTCGCGGAGCTCGGCGGGTTGTCGAAGCAGACCGCCGGTGTGATCCTGCGCGAGCTGGTGACCTTCGCCGACCAGGGTGCGGACCGCTTCTTCGGGGCACCCGAGATCGACACCCGTGCGTTCCTGCGCACCGCCCCGGACGGCCGCGGGATCGTGAGCCTGCTCGAGGTGCCGGGCGTGCAGGACCGGCCCGAGGTGTTCTCGACGTTCCTGATGTGGCTGCTCGCCGACCTGTTCAACGAACTCCCCGAGGTCGGCGACACCGACCGGCCGGCGCTCGTGTTCTTCTTCGACGAGGCGCACCTGCTCTTCTCGGGGTCGTCGAAGGACTTCCGCGAGCAGGTCGTCCGCACCGTGCGGCTCATCCGTTCGAAGGGTGTCGGCATCGTGTTCGTCACGCAGACGCCGAAGGACCTGCCCGACGACGTGCTCGCACAGCTCGGCTCGCGGGTGCAGCACCAGCTCCGTGCCCACACGCCGGACGACGCGAAGGCACTGCGGGCGACCGTGTCGACGTACCCGACGAGTGACTACGACCTGGGGGAGGTCCTGACCTCGCTGGCGACCGGCGAGGCGGTCGTGACGGTGATGAACGAGGACGGCGCACCCACGCCGGTGGCGTGGACCCGTCTGCGCGCGCCGCAGGGATCGATGGACGCGCTGCCGTCGGACGTCCTGGAGGCGCTGGTCGCCTCGTCCCCGCTCCTCGCCCGGTACGGCACCACCGTCGACCCCGAGTCGGCGCGTGAGCTCCTGGCCGCCCGCATGGAGTCCGCCGCCGCGGACGCCGCCGCAGCGCAGGCGCAGGCGGACGCCGAGCAGGAGGCTGCGCGCGCCGCCACGGCGGCGGCGAAGGAGGCGGCCGCGCAGGCTGCGCGGGACGAGCGCGAGCGGAAGGCCGCACAGGCGGAGTACGAGCGGACGCAGCGCGAGTTCGAACGCGCGGAGCGGGCAGCGGCGGGTCGCCGGTCGCGATCGACGTCGACACGGACGTCGCGCTCGGCCGGGCGCACTGCGGACGACCCGCTCGGCGGACTGCTCGGGAACGGCCTCGGGCAGACCATCGCGAAGGAGGTCGTCCGGGGCATCTTCTCGACGCTCCGCCGCCGCCGCTGAGCTGCTGCCGGCGCGGTGCCGCGCGTCGCCCCGGCCGGTCTCAGCGGGTCAGGAGGCCGACGGTCTCGACGGCGAGCAGGCCGGCGACGATGCACGCGGTCGCCGCGCCCACCGCGAGCACGCCCCCGCGGCGCTCGTACCAGGTGCGGCTCGTGGGCCAGCGGCGGGTGGCCTCGCGGACGTGGACCGGTCGGCGCTCGTGCTCGACCGGCACGCCCAGCACCTCGACCACGCGGTCGAGGGCGTCGTCGCCCCAGACGTCGCCGCGCAGCCGGAAGAGGTGCGTGCCGTCGGCGTCGAACGCGAGGAGCTCACGCGTGGTGCGGTCGGGCGACGCGCCGTACGTCGGGGTGACGACCAGCCGGTCGATCCGCTCGCGGGCGATGCGACGGTTCGGGGTGAGGACCGCGTTCAGGGCGACGACGTCGGCGTCGATGCCGAGGAAGGCCTGACCGAGTCGGACGAAGAGGACCCCGACCAGCACGGCAACGGCGACGACGAGCCCGGCGACGAGGACCCACCAGCGCTCCGGCAGCGAGGCCCAGACGAGCGCGACGGCGAGGGGGACGGCGGAGCAGACCACGCTGAGGACGGTCGACCGGACGAGGGAGCGCCGCGGGCGGAGGACCACGTCGTGGACCGGCGTCCGCAGACGCCCGGCAGCTGACACCGTCGCTTCCCCCACCTGGGTCTCCTCACCCCTCGGGCGCACGGGCAGACCGATCTGCCACCCCGCGGGCGACGCCCCTGCCGCCCGCTGCACCGTGTCCGACCCGTCCCGGGGTCGTCCGTCTGCACAGGATAGGGCGAAGCGGGGGCGGAGGACAGCCCGTTCCACCCCCGTTGGGCGTTTCCCGGCCAGGACGGGCCGAGCGGGGTGCGAGCGTGTCCCGCGAGTGGGGGACTCCACGGGCCGCAGCCGGGGCCGCAGCCGGGGCCGCGCCGGTCGGGAGCCGTGCCGACGGGGACGTGCGCCACCCGGGAACGACGAAGGGCGCGTCCTGCTGGACGCGCCCTTCGGTACTGCTGGCGGAGAATGGGGGATTCGAACCCCCGAGGGCTTGCACCCAACACGCTTTCCAAGCGTGCGCCATAGGCCACTAGGCGAATTCTCCTCGTGCCACCTCGCGGTGACGACACCCCATGGTACAGGTTCGCGGGGGTGGTCACGACCACGTCCGTCCACGGCCCCGTCGGCTCCCAGAGCGCACGGTGTGCCCGCGACTAGCCTGGAGGGGTGTCGACCCGCATCTACATCACGTCAGCAGAAGGACACACGGGCAAGAGCACCGTCGCGCTCGGTGTCCTCGAGACCCTCGCACGCTCCGTCGGACGCGTCGGCGTGTTCCGACCGGTCGCACGGTCGGTGGCCGAGCCGGACTACGTGCTCGAGCTCCTGCTGCAGCACAGCGCGGTGGGGCTCTCCTACGACGAGGCCGTCGGCGTGACGTACGACGACGTGCACGCCGACCCGGACGCCGCCCTCGGCACGATCCTGAACCGGTTCGCCCAGGTCGAGCGGCAGTGCGACGCCGTCGTGGTGCTCGGGTCCGACTACACCGACGTCGGCAGCCCGACCGAGCTGTCGTTCAACGCCAAGGTCGCGGCGAACCTCGGCGCGCCCGTGCTGCTCGTGCTCGGCGGTCGGGACTCCTCGGAGCGTGGCGTCCGCACGCCCGAGGCGATGGCGCAGGTCGCGGACGTCACCACGAGCGAACTCCGGGCGGCGCACGCCCAGCTGCTCGGCGTCGTCGTGAACCGTGCGGACCCGGACGCCCTGGCCGCGATCGTCCAGAGCGTGGAGCACGCCGTGCGCGACGACCACCCGGACACCCCCGTGTGGGCCATCCCGGAGGACCGGGTGCTCGTGGCGCCGACGGTGCGCGCCCTGCTCGAGGCGACGGGCGCCACGCTCGTCCGCGGTGACGAGGCGCTGCTCGACCGGGAGGCCCTCGGCACGGTGGTCGCCGGCATGAGCATGGAGAACGTGCTGCCGCGGCTCATCGAGGGCGGGATCGTCGTCGTGCCGGGGGACCGCAGCGACGTGCTCCTCGCGACGGTGCTCGCGAACCAGTCCGAGACCTTCCCGAGCCTGGCGGGCGTGATCCTCAACGGCGGGTTCGAGACCTCGCCGCAGATCACCCGGCTGCTCGAGGGCCTGTCGAGCTCGCTGCCGATCGCCCGGAACGACCTCGGCACGTACGACACCGCGCTCCGCATCACCCACACCCGGGGGCGCCTCGCCGCGGACTCACCCCGCAAGGCCGACCTGGCACTGGCGCTCTTCGAGCAGCACGTCGACGCCGACGCACTGCGCGACCGCCTGCAGCTCACCCCGTCCGGGGTCGTCACGCCGCTCATGTTCGAGCACGGGCTGCTCGACCGCGCGCGTGGGTACGGCAAGCGGATCGTGCTGCCCGAGGGCGACGACGACCGCATCCTGCACGCGGCGTCGACGCTGCTCGCGCGACAGGTGTGCGAGCTCACGATCCTCGGCGAGCCGACGTCGATCCGGGCACGCGCCACCGAGCTCGGCCTCGACCTCGACGGTGCGCAGCTCGTCAGCCCGTTCGACCCCGAGCTGCGCGAGCGCTTCGCCGAGGAGTACACGCGGCTCCGAGCGCACAAGGGCATGTCGATGGAGCTCGCGCGCGACACCGTCACCGACGTGTCCTACTTCGGCACGCTCATGGTGCAGCTCGGACTCGCCGACGGCATGGTGTCCGGGGCGAAGCACACCACCGCGCACACCATCCGACCGTCCTTCGAGATCATCAAGACCCGGCCGGACACCTCGATCGTCTCGAGCGTGTTCCTCATGGCGCTCGCCGACCGCGTGCTCGTCTACGGTGACTGCGCGGTCATCCCCGACCCGAGCAGCGAGCAGCTCGCCGACATCGCGATCTCGTCGGCGGAGACGGCCACGCAGTTCGGCATCGACCCGCGCGTCGCGATGCTGAGCTACTCGACCGGCGACAGCGGCACCGGTGCGGACGTCGACAAGGTGCGTGCCGGGACGGCCTTCGTCCGGGAGCGCCGCCCGGACCTGCTCGTCGAGGGACCCATCCAGTACGACGCCGCCGCCGATCCGACGGTCGCCCGCACGAAGATGCCGGACTCGCCCGTGGCGGGCCGGGCGACGGTGTTCATCTTCCCCGACCTCAACACCGGCAACAACACGTACAAGGCCGTGCAGCGCTCGGCGGGTGCGGTCGCGATCGGACCCGTCCTCCAGGGCCTGCGCAAGCCGATCAACGACCTGTCCCGCGGTGCGCTCGTCAGCGACATCGTGAACACGGTCGCCATCACGGCCATCCAGGCCGGCACCGCGACCGACGCGGCCTGACCGACCATCGCCGACCGCGACCAGCCCACCCGCCCGCACCGCGCCTCCAGACCGTCCCGAGAAAGGCACCCCACCGTGACCGCAGCCCTCGTCGTCAACTCCGGATCGAGTTCGTTCAAGTACCAGCTCATCGAGCTCGAGGGCGAGCGCACGCTCGCCTCCGGGCTCGTCGAGCGCATCGGGGAGTCGTCGGGGGCGTGGAAGCACACCAACGCGCTGACGGGGGAGTCGTCGTCGAACGACGCGGCGTCCGTGCCCGACCACGCGGCCGGCTTCCAGGCGATGATCGACGCCTTCGCCAAGGTCGGGCCGTCGTTCGACGAGCACCCGCCGGCGGTCGTCGGACACCGCGTCGTGCACGGGGGGACCACCTTCGACGCGGCCACCGTCGTCACCGACGAGGTCGAGCAGCAGATCGAGGACCTGAACAGCCTCGCGCCGCTGCACAACCCCGCGAACCTCGAGGGCATCCGCGCGGCGAAGCAGGTGTTCTCGGACGTGCCGCACGTCGCCGTCTTCGACACCGCGTTCCACCAGACCATGCCGCCGCACGCCTACACGTACGCGATCCCGGCCGACCTCGCCGAGCGGTACCGGATCCGCCGGTACGGCATGCACGGGACGAGCCACAAGTACGTGTCCGAGCAGACCGCGGAGTTCCTCGGCCGCCCGCTGGCCGCGCTGAAGACGATCGTGCTGCACCTCGGCAACGGGGCGTCGGTCGCGGCGATCGACGGCGGGCGGTCGATCGAGACGTCGATGGGGCTCACGCCGCTCGAGGGCCTCGTGATGGGCACGCGCTCCGGCGACCTCGACCCGGCGGTGCTCATCCACCTGCACCGCGAGGCCGGCATGTCCTTCGACGACCTCGACACGATGCTCAACAAGCAGTCCGGTCTGCTCGGCCTCACCGGCAACGGCGACATGCGCGACGTGCAGGACGCGGCGCTCGGTGGCGACGACGAGGCCGAGGCGGCGCTCGCCGTGTACCGGCACCGGATCCGCCGCTACGTCGGGGCCTACACGGCGCAGCTCGGCGGGCTGGACGCCGTCGTGTTCACCGCCGGGGTGGGGGAGAACAACGCGCTGCTGCGGCGGCGCGTGCTCGCCGGGCTCGAGCACCTGGGCATCGAGGTCGACGCCGACCGGAACGAGCTGCACTCGAAGGAGGCCCGGCTGATCTCGACCGATGCGTCGCGGGTCGCGGTGCTCGTCGTGCCGACGAACGAGGAGCTCGAGATCGCCCGGCAGTCGGCGGCGGTCGCGCTGTAGGGCCGTCGGGCTGGTGGCGCGGCGGGGCGCCTGGTGCGGCGTGCCGCGGTGCCTGGGCCTGCGCCTGGTGCTGCGCCGTCGTCGAGGCGCCGCCAGCCACTCGAGACGCCGCCACTTCGTCGAGACGCCGCCACTTCCGACGGCGTCTCGCTCGGTGGACGGCGTCTCGCGCTGACGCCGGCGTCTCGAGCTGACGCCAGCGTCCCGCCCGCGTCAGCTCAGGGCGTGGAGGGCGGCCGGGATCGGGGTGTTGCCGCTCGTCACCTCGAACTGCACCCCGACGGCGGTGTCGTCGAGCAGTGCGTGCAGGACGAGGGCGGCGACGTCCGCACGGGGGATCGACCCGCGGGGGACCGTCCGGCCGACGTGCACCGTGCCCTGCGGCGGGGTGTCGAGCAGTGCTCCCGGCCGGATGATCGTCCAGGCCAGGTTCCGCATCCGGATGTTCGCATCGGCCTCCGACTTCGCCCGGAGGTACACCTGGAAGACGTCCGCCTCCGTCCGGGCAGGGACCACGGCACGCTCGCGGTCGTAGGCGTCGGCACCCATCGCCGACACCATCACGTACCGCTGGATCCCGATCCGCTCCGCCGCGTCCGCCAGGGCGATCGCCGCGTCGCGGTCGACGGACTCCTTGCGGTCGGCGCCGCTGTTCGGCCCGGCACCCGCGGCGAAGACCACGGCGTCGACGCCACGGAGGCGCAGCGCCAGCTCGTCGTCGTCCACCTGCTCCAGGTCGACGACCAGGGCCGTCGCGCCCTGCTGCTCGACGTCGGTCACATGGGCAGGGTTGCGGATGATCGCGACGGCGTCGTGGCCCGCGTCGGTGATCAGGCGGGCGAGGAGCAGTGCGATCTGGCCGTGTCCTCCGGCGATGGCGATCTTCATGTGTCCGATACTGCCCGGAGCATCCGGTAGACTTCCGGAGGCTCCTCACGTGACGCCATCCAGGCCAACTCCCCCAGGGCGGAAACGCAGCAAGGGTAACCGGGCTCTGGCGGGTGCGTGAGGAGTCTTCTTCGTTCCGGGGCGAGGACGCAGCCGGAGCGACCGGGGCTGTGTCGTCCTGTGCGTGAGGAGTCTTCTTCGTTCCGGGGCGAGGACGCAGCCGGAGCGACCGGGGCTGTGTCGTCCTGTGCGTGCGGAGTCTTCTTCGTTCCGGGGCTGTGTCGTCCTGTGCACGGGAAGTCTTCGCCGTTCTCCGGCAGAACCGCGATGGTTCCGGTACGCCGAGCGGACTCGCCGACGAAATCTCGTGCAACCTCGTGCGCGGTTCCTGTTCATGTGTAAAGATCACCCCCAGGAACCCCCAACCAGGGTTCCGACCCTCTCCCGTCTCACCAGCGGGGGAGTCCGAGGATCAGGTGGCAGGCGAGCCTGCCAGGAAACGGGACACGCATGCGCAGGCACGTGTCGCTCCGGGGTACCCCTGTGCCCGCAGGAGCGGTCAACTGGACACGATGGATCACCGGCGACGGGAACCGGGCTCGACGACGAGCTCCCGGTGACCGGAGCCTCCTCCTGCGCGGCGGTGTCGTCGCCACGGTGACGGCATTGCTCGCCGCCACCGTGGCGATCCAACCGGCTGCAGCGGCGCAGACGGACGTCGCCGAGGCCGAGGGCTTCCTGCTCAGCGGTTCCGGCATCGTCGACGTCGACGCGCTCGCCCAGCTCCGCGGTGCCTACTCCGCGAGCAGCGCGAGCACGGTCGGCGGGACGACGAACCAGCCGCTCGACCTCACCGCGCTGAACAGCTTGGGCGTCCGACTGTCGAACAACGTCGACCTGCTCGGCGCGAACGGCATCCTGACGCTCGGTGTCGACGGGCAGTTCGCGACGACCTCGCAGACGGGCGCCCGCGGTTCCTCCGGCCTCGTCGGCAACGACGGGGCGATCGGCGTCGGGAGCGGCACCGGGGCCGGTGCGTCGACGCTGAACCTGAACCCGCTGCTGACCCGGGTCCGCGCGGACTCGACCGTGCTGTCGAACGCGCAGCTGCAGGTGGGCGCGCTCGCCTCGACGATCAGCGCCACACGTGGTGCGACGGTGAGCACCGCGAGCGACTACCGCATCGCCGGCGCGAACCTGCAGCTCACCAGCCCCGCGGTGTCCCGACTCGCGACGACCCTGCGGGCGAACGTCGCGCCGCTGTCCGCCTCGGTGAACACCGCGCTGAGCGGAGCGGTGACGACCGACGCGGTCACGGGGGCGTTGGGATCGCTGCTCTCGCCGCTGGTGTCCGTTCGGAACACGAGCGTCCAGACGACCGCGAACCTCGATCTCGGGCCGACCATCGACGGGGTCCTCGCGCAGCCGATCACGGACGGTGCGGTGACCATCACCCCGTCGACCGGTTCGATCACCGTCGACCTCGACACGTTGACGCGGCTCAACGACCAGCCGGCGAACACCCCCGTGCTCACCGATGCGGCGGTCGCCGCGATCAACAGCAGCATCACGAACATCCTCGGGACACGGCTCCCTGCCACCCTGAGCACCGCCGTCACGAACGCGGTCGACGCCGCACGGGTGCGCGTCCAGGTCAGTGCCACGCTCAGCGCGGCCGGGGCGGTCAACCTGCCGATCAACGTGACCGTCGACTCGACCATCGGTGCGCTCGCCGTGTCGGGCGCGGCCACGCCGCAGGTCTCCGTGTCGACGGGAACGATCCTCGGGATCAACGTCGCCCCCGTGCTCGGGACGCTCGTCAGCGGCACCGTCGTCCCGGCCCTCCAGACCGCGGTGCGGCCGCTGGCGAACTCCGCCGCCCTCACCCAGCTCAGCACCACGCTCACCACCACCACGACCGCGGTCGCGACGGCGCTCTCGCCCGTCGTGCTCCTCCTCCGTCAGGTGGTCGACCTGACGGTGAACGCGCAGGACGACCCCCGCTTCCGCGACCCTCGCGGGTACGACCCAGGGGCGCAGAGCGTGACCGCCCTGCGCCTCACGGTGCTGCCGGGACTGAACGCCGCGACGGTCGACCTCGCCACCTCCACGGTGCGCGCCACGGCGTTCCTGGCCCCGACGATCACCGCACCCACGGCAGGGCAGCAGTTCAGCGTCCCGACCGACACCTCCACCCGCTCGGTGACGGTGCGCGGGACCGGTGAACCCGGTGCCGGCATCGCGCTCGCCGCGGGCGGTGGCCTGACCGCCCCCGCGACGGTCGCCCCCGACGGCACCTGGACCGCCACACTCGCGGACGTCCCGGTCGGGGACCGGACCGTCACCGCGACGCAGACGGTCGGCGGCGCCGCCGCGGGCACCGCGACGCAGGCCTTCTCGGTCGTCGCGCAGCGTCCGCTGGTCATCGACACGCCCACTGCCGGGCAGCAGTTCACCACGACCGGGACCACGACCCCGGTGACCCTCACCGGCACGTCCACCGCGAACGCGCGGATCGACGTGACGATCGGCGACGACGTCACGGCGAGCGGCACGGCGGACGGCAACGGCGTCTGGAGCGTCCCCGTCGACGCGGTCCCGGTCGGGCTGCAGACGGCCAGCGTGACGCAGACCGTCGGCGACACCACCTCGGCCGCGGTGACGCGGGACTTCGAGGTCGTCGCCGCTCGGACGCTGACCATCGACACTCCGGCCCCCGATGCGGTCCTGCCGCTCGTCGGGGACACCCGCGCCGTCGTGCTCACCGGTGCTGCCGAGGGCGGTGCCCGCGTCGACGTGACGCTCGGCGACGGTCTGACCGCCACCACCACGGCGAACACGAACGGCACCTGGACCGCCACGGTCGAGGACGTCCCCGCGGGCGACTACACGGCCACGGCGACCCAGACCGTCGACGGCACGACGAGCGCTCCGGTGACCCGTGACTTCTCGGTCACCGCCGTTCCCGGCATCACCATCGAGGAGCCGACCGACGGAGCCGTCCTGACGGTCGCCGACGCCACGTCGACCACCCCGGTCACGGTGACCGGCACCGCTGCGCCGAACGCGTCCGTCGCGGTCGACCTCGGCGGCTCCTTCACGGCGATCACCGAGGCGGACGACGACGGCGACTGGACCGCCACCTTCCCGGGGGTCCCGGTCGGTGAGCGCACGATCACCGCGACGCAGACGGTCGCCGGCACCACCTCGGCGCCCGTCACCTCGGCCTTCGAGATCGCCGTCGGTGCCCCGCTGACGATCGCGACCCCTGCGGACGGCGCCACCGTGCCCGTCCTCGACGCCGACTCGACCGCCGACCTCGACGTCACCGGGACCGCCGAGCCCCGGGCCCGGGTGTCGGTGTCGCTCGGCGGCGGCCTCACGGCCACGACGACGGCCGACGGAGACGGTGACTGGAGGACGACGGTCGAGGACGTGCCCGTCGGTCGGTACACCCTGACCGCGACGCAGACCGTGAACGGCACGACGTCGCCGGCCCAGCAGCGGATCGTCTCGGTCGTCCCCGCGGCAGCGCTGCAGGTGACCGCACCGGTGCAGGGCGCGACGACCGTGGTCGCGAACGACGACGACACGGTCGACGTCGACGTGACCGGGACGGCGCAGCCCGGTGCCGAGATCGACGTCGTGCTCGACGAGCGAGCACCCGTCACGACCACGGTGGACGACGACGGCACCTGGTCGGTGGCCCTGCCGGACGTCGGGACCGGCGGTCACACCGTGACGGTCACCCAGACCGTCGGTGGACAGACCTCGCCGGCGATCGAGCGGGACATCTCGATCGAGGTCGGCGACGACCTCGAGATCACCGCTCCCACCGAGGGGCAGGAGATCCCCGCCACGAGCACCGGCGACGCGTCGGTCGTGGTCCGCGGGACCGCGGAGCCGGGTGCGACCGTCTCCGTCAGCATCGACGGGGCAGCACCCGTCGCCGTCGTGACCGGCCCCGCGGGCAACTGGGTCCTCGACCCGGTGCAGCTCGGGACCGGCCAGCACACCGTCGAGGCCGTGCAGACCGTGAACGGCACGACCGGTCCCACCGAGACGCGGGACTTCACCGTCGTCCCGGGCACCGCCGTCACCATCGACAGCCCGGCCGCCGGCTCGCGCTTCGTCGTGGTCGACGGGGACGCCACCGCCACGGTGACGATCAGCGGTGTCGCCGAACCCGGCGCAGCCGTGACGGTGACGGTCGGTGACCTCGAGCTCTCGACCACCGCAGCCGACGACGACGGCACCTGGTCGGTCGACGCAGCCGGGCTCGCCCCCGGTGACTACACGATCGACGCGGCACAGTCGCTGAACGGCGCGAGCACGGACGCCCTGCCCGTGGGCTTCCTGGTCGACGCTGCGGCGCCCCTCACCATCACGGCTCCAGGCACGTCGACGATGACGGTCGCCGGCGACGACGTGACCCGTGACGTGACGGTCACCGGCACCGGGCAGCCCGGCGCGACGATCGTCGCGACGATCGACGGCGAGGAGCCCGGAGCGACGACCACGGTCGCCGCCGACGGGAGCTGGTCCGTCACCTTCGAGGACGTCGGCGTCGGGACGCACCCGGTGTCGGTCACGCAGACGCTGCCCGGCGGGGTCTCCAGCCCGGCGACGTCCGACCCCGTGACCCGCGACGTCACGCTCGTCGCCGCGGACGACGTGCTCATCACGTCGCCCGAGGACGGCGCGGTCCTGCTCGTCCCGGACGAGGACACCACACGCGACGTGACGGTGTCCGGCACGGCAGAGCCGAACGCACCGGTGACGGTCCGTGTCGGCGACGCCGAGGCCTCCACGACCGCGGACGACGACGGCGACTGGACGGTCACCGTCGGCGGCGTCGGCGTGGGCGAGCAGACGGTCACGGCGACGCAGACGGTCGGCGGCACCACCGCCTCCAGTGCGGAGCAGACGCTCACGGTGCGCGCAGGCCGACCGCTCGCGCTCACCAGCCCCGACGACGGTGACGTCATCACGGTCGCCGACCCGACCGGTACGGCCGACGTCGTGGCGGCCGGTACGGCCGAGCCGGGCGCTCCGGTGACCGTCACGCTCTCCACCGGGGAACAGGCGATCGTCGAGGCGGACGACGACGGACGGTGGACCCACACGTTCACCGACGTGCCGACGGGTGACCACACCGTCCGGGCGACGCAGGTCGTCGGCGGGATCACCTCGGCGCCCGTCAGCGCCGGAGTGTCGGTGCGGGCCGGGGCGCCGCTGACCGTCACCACGCCGGCCGGAGCCACGGCCGTCACGGTCGCGGACGACGACGCCACCACCGACGTGGACTTCGCCGGCACCGGCGCGCCGGGGGCGACGGTCACCGTCGACCTCGGTGACGGCGGCACCGCCGAGACGGTCGTCGGCGACGACGGCACCTGGGCGACCACCGTCGAGGACGTCCCGGTGGGGTCCTGGACGGCGGCGGTCACGCAGTCGGTGAACGGCACCACGAGCGCCCCCGTCACGCGACCGGTCTCGGTCGTCGCCGCGGCGGAGCTCGTCGTCCGGCAGCCGGAGGGCACCGTCACCGTCGCGGACGTCGCCGCCACGACGACCGTCACGGTCGCCGGTGACGCCGAGCCCGGCGCCACCGTGACGGTGACCGTCGACGACCGAGACCCGGTCGACGTGACGGTGGGCGACGACGGCACGTGGAGCGTCGACGTCGACGACGTCGCGGTCGG
Organism: Curtobacterium sp. 1310; assembly: GCF_017834105.1. Taxonomy (NCBI): domain Bacteria; kingdom Bacillati; phylum Actinomycetota; class Actinomycetes; order Micrococcales; family Microbacteriaceae; genus Curtobacterium; species Curtobacterium sp. 1310. The sequence continues at coordinate 224,398 of NZ_JAFICY010000004.1, forward strand.
TGAGCACGTCGTGTCGGCGACGCAGACCGTCGCCGGCTCGACCTCGACCACGCCGGTCGAGCGTCCCTTCGAGGTCGTCGCGGCAGCGCCGGTCGTCATCACCGCCCCCGCGGACGGGGACGAGGTGCGGGTCGCCGACGAGGACGCCACGACGACGGTCACGGTGCGCGGCACCGCGGAGCCCGGCGCCACCGTGGTGGTCGACCTCGGCGGCGGGCGTGATGCCACGACCGAGGCCGACGAGGACGGCGACTGGGCGGTCGACGTCCCCGGTGTCCCCGCGGGCACCACGACCGTCAGCGTCACCCAGCAGGTCGGCGGCACCACGTCGCAGCCGGTCACGGTCGCCATCGAGGTCGTGGTCGCGGCACCGCTGACGATCGCCACCCCGGCCGACGGGTCCACCGTCACGGTCGCACAGGACGACTCCCTCGCGACGATCGTCGCGAACGGGGCGGCCGAGCCCGGTGCCGAGGTCCGCGTGACCCTGGACGACGGCGACGAGCAGACCGTGACGGCGACCGACGCCGGCACCTGGAGCGTCCGGTTCGACGGCGTCGCGACGGGTGAGCACACCGTCCGGGCGACGCAGACGGTCGACGGGTCCACCTCGGGTCCGGTCGTCAACACGTTCACGGTCGAGGCCGGTGCGCCCCTGACGGTCAGCACGCCGACCGACGACCAGGTCGTCACGGTGCCGGCGTCCGACCCGACGGTCGACCTGCCCGTGGCGGGCACCGGCGAGCCCGGTGGCACGGTCACCGTGGTGGTCGACGACGGCGACCCGATCGAGGTGCCCGTCCGTGACGACGGCACCTGGGACACGGTCGTACCGGGCGTCGGTCCCGGCGACCACACGGTGACCGTCGGCCAGGAGGTCGGTGGCACCACCTCCGACCCTGTCGTGGTGGACGTGACCGTGGACGTCGCCGACGAGGACGCCGTCGTCATCACGACGCCGGCGGCCGGCAGCACCGTCCGGATCGTCGGTGACACCACGCCGGTCCGGGTCGTGGGCACGGCAGCGCCCGGCGCAACGGTGTCGGTCACGATCGACGACGGCACCGCCGTCGCGACCACGGCCGACGACGAGGGCGACTGGACGGTCACCGTGCCGGACGTCGCGCTCGGCGGCCACACCGCCTCCGCCACGCAGACCGTGGACGGCCGGACCACTGCAGCACCCGACGTCGCCTTCACCGTCGCCGCCGTGGCCCCGCTGCAGGTGACCGCCCCCGTGGACGGCCAGGTGTTCCCGACGGACCAGGACACGGTCTCCGTGCCGGTCAGCGGGACCGCCGAGCCGGGCGCCACCGTGACGGTCGACATCGACGGCACCACGGTGTCGACGACGGCCGGTGCGGACGGCTCCTGGACGGTGACCGTGCCGGACGTCCCGGTCGGCGACCACACCGTGTCGGCGACGCAGACGGTCGGCGGGGCCACCTCGGCCCCGGTGACCAGCGGCATCAGCGTGGTCGCCGCGCAGGAGGACGACGTCGTCATCACGGACCCGACCCCGGGTCGCCTCTTCGAGGCCCCCGGGCTCGACAGCACGACCACCGTGCCCGTCTCCGGGACTGCCGCAGCTGACGCCGCGGTCGAGGTCCGGCTCTCGACCGGGCAGGTCCGGACGACGACGGCCGGCGGCGACGGTCGCTGGAGCGTCACCTTCGAGGAGGTCCCGGCCGGTGACTGGACGCTGCAGGCGACGCAGACCGTGGACGGGGGCACCTCCGACTCGCAGGTCGTGCCGATCGTCGTCCGGGTCGCGGACCCCCTGACGGTCACCTCGCCCCTGCCCGGGGCCCGGCAGACGGCCGGTGCCGACGGCACCGCCACCTGGCAGGTCACCGGGACGGCGGACCCGGGTGCGACCGTCACGGTCCGCAGCGACGCGGGAGACCCCGTCGTGACGACCGCGGCTGCCGACGGCTCCTGGTCGGTGTCCGTGGAGCTCGGGGTCGGTGCGCACACCTTCACGGTGACCCAGACCGTCGAGGGTGCCACGTCCGCCGCCCAGACGGTGCCGGTGGTGGTGGTCGCCGCCCAGCCGGGTGAGCCGGGGCAGCCGGGTGAGCCCGGTGAGCCCGGTGAGCCTGGGGAGCCGGGTCAGCCTGGTGAGCCCGGTGAGCCTGGTGAGCCCGGTGAGCCCGGTGAGCCCGGTGAGCCCGGTGAGCCGGGGCAGCCCGGTGAGCCTGGAGAGCCTGGGGAGCCTGGGGAGCCTGGGGAGCCTGGGGAGCCTGGGGAGCCTGGGGAGCCTGGGGAGCCTGGAGAGCCTGGAGAGCCTGGAGAGCCTGGAGAGCCGGCTCAGCCTGGAGAGCCGGGTCAGCCCGGTGAGCCGGGTGAGCCTGGTCAGCCCGGTGAGCCTGGGGAGCCTGGTCAGCCCGGTGAGCCCGGTGAGCCCGGTGAGCCTGGTCAGCCCGGTGAGCCCGGTGAGCCCGGGCAGCCTGGAGAGCCGGGTCAGCCCGGGGAGCCTGGAGAGCCGGGCCAGCCCGGTGGACCTGGCCAGCCGGGGCAGCCGGGGCAGCCAGGGCAGCCGGGCCAGCCAGGCCTGCCGGGTGGCTCCGGGAACGGAGCCGGCACCGGTACCGGAGTGATCGGTACCGGCAACGGATCGGGTCTCGGTGCCGGCAACGGATCGCTCGGCAACGGCAACGGCAACGGCAACGGCAACGGCAACGGCAACGGCACCGGCACGGGCACGGGCAACGGCACGGGATCCGGATCCGGCAACGGTTCCGGTCGCGATCTCGCCTTCACCGGTGCGGACGTCGCCCCGCTCGCGGGTGCCGCCGGCGGCCTGGTGGTCCTCGGATTCCTGCTGCTCGGTCTCTCCCGACTGGCACGCCGTATCCGCCGCGGGCGCGCCTGACCGTCCGCCCACACCGACCGCACCGCGCCTCTCGTCCGTCGTCACGACGGCCGGGAGGCGCGGTGTCGTCCCGCCCCTCGTCGCCCCCTCCACAGGTGGTCGCCGAGGGCGTCGCGCTGTCGGCCGTCCCGGCTACCCTTGGTCCGTGGTCACCGCCCTGTATCGCCGTTACCGGCCCGAGAACTTCGCCGAGCTGATCGGTCAGTCGCAGGTCACCGACCCGCTGCGGACCGCCCTGCGGACGAACCGTGTGAACCACGCCTACCTGTTCAGCGGGCCGCGCGGGTGCGGCAAGACGACCTCGGCGCGCATCCTCGCCCGGTGCCTGAACTGCGAACAGGGCCCGACGGACACGCCGTGCGGCGTCTGCCCGAGCTGCGTGGAGCTCGCCCGGGGTGGCGGGGGATCGCTCGACGTCATCGAGATCGACGCAGCGAGCCACAACGGCGTCGACGACGCGCGCGACCTGCGCGACCGCGCCGTGTTCGCACCGGCGCGCGACCGCTACAAGATCTTCATCCTCGACGAAGCGCACATGGTGACGCCGCAGGGCTTCAACGCCCTGCTCAAGCTGGTCGAGGAACCGCCGGAGCACGTGAAGTTCATCTTCGCGACCACCGAGCCGGAGAAGGTCATCGGCACCATCCGCTCCCGGACCCACCACTACCCGTTCCGGCTCGTCCCGCCGGCCACGATGCTCGAGTACGTCGAGCAGCTGTGCGAGCAGGAGTCGGTCTCCGTCGCGCCGGGTGTCCTCCCGCTCGTCGTCCGTGCCGGTGGGGGGTCGGTGCGAGACACGCTGTCGCTGCTCGACCAGCTCATGGCCGGCAGCGAGGACGGCGCGATCGCCTACGAACGCGCGGTCGCCCTGCTCGGCTACACCGACGCTGCGTTGCTCGACGACGTCGTGGACGCACTGGCGGTGGCCGACCCCGCCTCGGCCTTCGCCGCGGTCGACCGCGTGGTGCAGACCGGGCAGGACCCGCGTCGCTTCGTCGAGGACCTGCTCGAGCGGCTCCGTGACCTGATCGTCGTCGCGGCGACGAACGAGAGCGCCGCAGCCGTGCTGCGCGGGATCTCTCCCGAGGAACTCGACACCATGACCCGGCAGGCCGGCGTCTTCGGCGCGACGGCGCTGTCGCGGTCCGCCGACATCGCCAACCGCGCGCTCACCGAGATGACCGGTGCGACGTCGCCCCGACTGCACCTCGAGCTGATGACGGCGCACATGCTCGTGCCCGAGGTCGACGACACCCAGCGCGGTGCACTCGCCCGCGTCGAGCGGCTCGAGCGTCGCGTCGGTGTTGGCGACGCCGGCGGGCACCAGGCTCCCGCCGCGGTCGAACGACCGCAGGCTGCACAGCAGTCCTCCGCGGGCGCTTCGGTTCCGCGCACGGGAGCGGGCGGCGCCGCGGCGCAGGCCGGCTCCTCGCAGGCGACCCCGGCTGCGCAGCTCGCTGCGTCGACCGCGACCGCGACCGCGACCCGAGCAGCGGCGCCGACCCGACCGGACCAGGAGCCCGCCGATCAGGCTCCGACGACCGCGCGTGACGCCGAGCCGCGGGACCCCGGCGCGACCGTGCGCGATGCCGCTGCCTCCTGGGCAGCCGTGGCGACGCCACCGAGCCAGGGTCCGGCCGACGGCCCGACCGATCGGTCTTCGGGCCGACCGGCGGAGCAGAGCGCGTCGAGTGCGATGACGACGGCACACCCGATCGAGCAGCACCAGCACGATCCGTCGGGCACCGCGAACGCGTCGTCCACCGGGCAGGGGACGGCCGTCGGCGACGAGGCGGTCGTCCGACCGGTCGCCGCCGTCGGCTTCCAGCAGCTCCGCGACGCCTGGCCCCAGGTCGTCGAGCACGTCCAGCGCGCTCGGCGTTCGGCCTGGTCCGTGGTGGTCACGGCTCAGGTGACGGCCCTGCGCGAGGACGTGCTGACGCTCACCTTCCCCAGCCAGCAGGACGTGGCGTCGTTCAAGGAGATGTCCGACCCCGCGACGAGCGTCAGCGAACTGCTCCGGTCGGCGATCATCGACGTCCTCGGCCTGCGGGTGAAGTTCGTCGCCCGTGGGCCGGGACAACAGCGCTCGGCCGGTGCTCCCGCGTCGGAGCCGGGTCGGCAGACGTCGCAGCAGCAGCCGACGCGACCGCAGGTGACGTCGGAGGACACCAGCCGGCAGCAGGCCGCGCGCCAGCAGTCCGCACCGCCGCAGCCGGAGACTGCCGAAGGGCCGACGCAGCAGCAGACCGCACCGCAGCACCAGCATTCGACTGCACCGCAGCAGCCGACCGCACCGCAGCAGCCGAGCCAGCAGCAGCAGCCGAGCCAGCAGCAGCAGCCGAGCCAGCCGCAGCAGCAGCAGGCGAGCCAGCAGCAGCAGGCGAACCAACAGCAGGCGAGCCAGCAGCAGCCGACCACACGGCAGCAGCCGGCCGCGCCCAGCGCTCCGGTGACCGACTGGGCCGTCGCCACGATCCCGGCGACCGACCCGACCGCCGGTGCCGTGCCCGAGCACCTCGAGCCGGGGTGGTCGGCACCGTTCGGGACGACCGACACCGGGGAGCCGGTCGTGCCCGTCGCACCGGTCTCCGACCCCGCCGCCGACGCGGCCCTCGCTGCACAGCTCCGTCCGGCCTCCGCGCTCGGCGGTGCCGGAACGGCGCCGGCCCGTGCTGCTGCGCCGAGCGACCCGACACCCGACGCACCGGGAGCGCCGGCACCGGCCGCAGCCGCAGCGCCCGCATCGGCAGCGCCCGCATCGGCAGCGCCCGCCGCGCCGGGTACCGCGGCCGCCGTACCCTCCGGCGGGCCGGACGTCCCGGTCGACGACTACCCGCTCGACGACGAGCCCTACGACGACGGCGCTCCCTTCCCCGACCCGGGAGCGCACGCGTCCTCGGGTGCACCGAGCCAGCGACCGACGCGGGCACCAGCACCGCAGGCAGCACCGGCGCCGACCGGCCCGGCACAGGCCGCACCCGCACCGGCAGCGCCCGAGCAGGCAGCACCTGCGCAGACAGCACCGACCCAGGAGGCGGCTGCGCAGCCAGCTCCGGCACGGACCGCTGCACCCCAGGTCCGTCGGACGCCGGTCGCTGGTCGGTACGGCGAGGCGGTCGTCCGTGAGATCCTCGGCGCGCAGTTCATCGAGGAGACCGCCCTGCACGAGGAAGGCGCCTGATGTACGACGGGATCGTCCAGGACCTGATCGACGAGTTCGGTCGGCTGCCGGGCATCGGCCCGAAGTCGGCGCAGCGCATCGCGTTCCACATCCTGCAGACCGAGTCGTTCGACCCGGCGCGACTGTCCGAGCTCCTGGCCGAGGTCAAGGAGAAGGTGCGCTTCTGCGAGGTCTGCGGCAACGTCACCGAGAACGTGCGGTGCAGCATCTGCCGTGACCCCCGTCGGTCGCCGTCGGTGATCTGCGTCGTGGAGGAGGCGAAGGACGTCGCCGCCATCGAGCGCACCCGCGAGTTCCGTGGGCTCTACCACGTGCTCGGCGGAGCGATCAGCCCGATCGACGGTGTCGGTCCGGACGACCTGCGGATCCAGCAGCTGATGACGCGGCTGGCCGACGGCACCGTGGACGAGGTCATCATCGCCACCGACCCGAACCTCGAGGGCGAGGCGACGGCGACCTACCTCAGCCGACTGCTCGTCCCGATGGGCATCCGCACCACGCGACTCGCGTCCGGGCTGCCGGTGGGTGGTGACCTCGAGTACGCCGACGAGGTGACCCTCGGCCGCGCCTTCGAGGGCCGACGCGTGGTCGGTCACTGACGGACGTGCGCGCAGGATCGTTGCGTCGAGCCCGCCTCGCACGCAACATCCGCGGAACACCCTCTACGATTGACAGACCGCGCGACCGTCGCGGAACCGTCGTCCCCGGGAGTACCAGCCAGTGGCCCTGATCGTGCAGAAGTTCGGTGGATCGTCCGTCGCGGACGCCGAGAGCATCAAGCGCGTGGCGAAGCGGATCGTCCAGACGAAGAAGGCGGGCAACGACGTCGTCGTGGCCGTCTCGGCGATGGGCGACACCACCGACGAGCTCGTCGACCTCGCGCACTCCGTGACGCCGATCCCCGCCGGTCGTGAGCTCGACATGCTGCTCACCGCGGGGGAGCGCATCTCGATGGCGCTGCTCGCGATGGCGATCAAGAGCCTCGGGGTCGAGGCATCGTCGTACACGGGCAGCCAGGCCGGCATGCTCACGGACGCCCAGCACGGCAAGGCCCGCATCGTCGACGTCACCCCGAAGCGCGTGCGCGAGGCGCTCGACGCCGGGCACGTCGCGATCGTGGCCGGGTTCCAGGGGTTCAACCGCACGACGGGCGAGATCACCACGCTCGGTCGCGGTGGGTCGGACACCACCGCCGTCGCGCTCGCCGCCGCGCTCGACGCCGACGTCTGCGAGATCTACACCGACGTCGACGGCATCTTCACCGCGGACCCCCGCGTGGTGCCGAAGGCCAAGAAGGTCGACCGGATCACGAGCGAGGAGATGCTCGAGCTCGCCGCCTCCGGCGCCAAGGTCCTGTACATCCGTGCCGTCGAGTACGCCCGTCGGCACGGCGTCACCCTGCACGTCCGCTCCTCGTTCAGCAACGCCGAGGGCACCATCGTCTACAACCCTGCAGAGGGGGAAACCGTGGAAGAACCGATCATCACCGGCATCGCCGGAGACCTCTCCGAGGGGAAGATCACCGTCGTCGGCGTGCCCGACACCCCCGGCAAGGCCGCCGAGATCTTCACGATCGTGGCCCGCGCCGGCGCCAACATCGACATGATCGTGCAGAACGTGTCCGAGGCGGTCACGGGTCGCACGGACATCTCGTTCACGCTGCCGAAGGACCAGGGCCAGGGCGTCCTGACCGCGCTCGAGGTCGCCAAGGCCGACATCGGCTACTCGGGCATCCAGTACGACGACCAGATCGGCAAGCTCGCCCTGGTCGGTGCCGGCATGCGGACCAACGCCGGTGTCTCGGCGGCGCTCTTCCGCGCCCTGCACGAGGCGTCCATCAACATCGAGATGATCTCCACCTCGGAGATCCGCATCTCGGTCGTCACGCGCGCCGACACCCTGAACGAGGCCATGCGCGTCGTGCACCAGGCCTTCGGGCTGGACGCCGACCAGGAAGCCGTCGTCTACGCAGGCACCGGGCGCTGAGCCCCGCGCCGACACGACCCACGAGCAGGAGCACCACATGAGCACCACCGTCGCCGTCGTCGGCGCCACCGGCCAGGTCGGCGCCGTGATGCGTCGCCTCCTCGAGGAGCGCGCGTTCCCGGCCGACCACGTCCGGTTCTTCGCGAGTGCCCGGTCCGCCGGTTCGACGCTGTCGTTCCGCGGCGAGGAGATCGTCGTCGAGGACTCCGAGACCGCCGATCCGTCGGGCATCGACATCGCGCTGTTCTCGGCCGGTGCCACGGCGTCACGCGCCCTCGCGCCGAAGTTCGCGGCGGCGGGTGCGGTGGTCGTCGACAACTCGAGCGCCTGGCGGATGGACCCCGAGGTGCCGCTGGTCGTGAGCGAGGTCAACCCGCACGCGATCGACGACGCCCCGAAGGGCATCGTCGCCAACCCGAACTGCACGACGATGGCGATCATGCCGGTCCTCAAGGTGCTGGACATCGAAGCCGGGCTGCGCCGTCTCGTCGCGACCACCTACCAGGCCGTGTCCGGGTCGGGCCTCGCCGGCGTCGAGGAGCTCCTCGGCCAGGCGCGCGCGGCGCTCGAGCAGGACACCGCGGCGCTCACCCACGACGGTTCGGCGGTGACCTTCCCGGAGCCGGTCAAGTACGTCCGACCGATCGCCTTCGACGTCGTCCCGCTCGCGGGCAGCATCGTCGAGGACGGCATGGGGGAGACCGACGAGGAGCAGAAGCTCCGCAACGAGAGCCGCAAGATCCTCGAGCTGCCCGACCTGCTCGTCGCCGGGACCTGCGTGCGCGTCCCCGTGTTCACCGGGCACTCGATCTCCGTGCACGCCGAGTTCGCGCAGCCGCTCTCGCCCGAGCGGGCGGCGGAGCTCCTCGCCACGGCCCCGGGCGTCGAGCTCGCGGACGTCCCGACTCCGCTGCAGGCAGCCGGTCAGGACCCGTCCTTCGTCGGCCGCATCCGCGCGGACCAGTCCGCGCCCGACGGCCACGGCCTGGTCCTCTTCGTCAGCAACGACAACCTGCGGAAGGGCGCTGCGCTCAACGCGGTGCAGATCGCCGAGACGATCCTCGAGCGGCGCGCGGTCGCCGCGTAGCGAGCGCCGTCGCCGACGCGACACGTGACGGACGGGAGGCCCGTGGCGACACCGCCACGGGCCTCCCGTCCGTCGTCCCGACCGTCAGGATCGGGACCGAGCGCGACGTCGTCGGTGCAGCAGCGCGCCGGTCCCGGCGGTGAGGAGCGCGAGCGCGACGGCGAGGGGTCCGGTCACCTCGGTGCCGGTCCAGGCGAGGCGCCCCTGCGGCGCGGCGTCGGCGGTCCGGGCGGTCGTCGCCGGTCCTGGCGACGGTCCGTCCGCGCTGGGCTCGCCGGTCTGGTCGGCCTCACCGGGGGTCCCGGTGCCGCCCGTGCCTCCGGCACCGTCCCCCGGGGACGGTGCGTCACCCGGATCGGTGCCCTCGCCGTGCCCGGGGTCGGGGTCCGGACCGTCGCCGGCGCCGGGCCCTGCGGACACGACGACCTCGACGGTGACCGGCGGCGCGAGCTGACCGGCGGGGGTCGAGGCGAACAGTTCGAGGGTGTACGTGCCCACGGTGAGCGCATCGATCGGCGAGCAGGACCAGTGTCCGGCGTCGTCCGCACCTCGATCGGCGGCATCGGCCTCGCAGACCACCGTCCCGTCGCGGACGACGACGACGTGCGCGCCGGGCGTGGCGGTGCCCGAGAGGCCGGAACCGGGTGCCAGGTCGGTCTGGTCGAGCGTCGGTGCGACGACGGGGCCCTCGGTGACGAGTTCGATGTCGGACCCCGCGGTGCCGAGCGCCAGGAGCGCGCCGTTCGCCTGCAGGCCGAGCTCGAGGCCGTTCGCCGGTGAGGACGGGTCGTCGGCGGTGAACCGGACGACGTGGGGTGCGGGGCTCGACGTGCGGACCTGGAGACAGCCGGAGGGGACGGCGGCGTCGACCAGCACGGCGAAGGGCAGCCCGGGGCCGTTGAGGGCGGACAGGCACATCGACCCGACGACGAGCGGACCGGTGGTGCCGGGCGCGGGGTAGTGCGCGGTGTCGGCGGCGACCGGGCGGGTGTCGAGCACGGGCTGGCCGTCGCGGTCGGCGACGGCGACGAAGCCGGTGGTGCCGACGACGTGGAAGGTGCCCTCCAGCGTCGCAGCGGGTGCAGCCCGTGGCTCGGGCTGCGGCGAGGGGAGCGGGTCGGCCATGGCGGCAGGGCCGAGCAGGAGCGGGGCGATCGCGGCCGCGGGCAGGAGCGGGAGCGCGAGACGGGCGCGCAGGGGGTGGTTCACGGTGGGGCCTCCGGGAGGGGACGGTCGATCGGGACCGTGAAATGGTGCCACATTCGGAATGTCGTACTTCACTAGCAAGTGCGATGGGTACGACCAGCGCCCCGCACCCGGACGATGCCCCCGGGCGACCCAGCGGCAGTGGGTAGGATCGTCGTGTGGCAGTGAAGCAGGTGGACCCGATCGACGTCGTCCTGATCGGGGGAGGGATCATGAGCGCCACGCTCGGCGCCATCATCCACCGCCTCGAACCCACGTGGAAGATCCGCGTGTACGAGCGGCTCGGCTCGGTCGCGCAGGAGTCCTCGAACCCGTGGAACAACGCCGGGACCGGTCACTCCGCGCTGTGCGAGCTGAACTACACGCCGGAGATGCCGGACGGACACGTCGACATCGCCAAGGCCGTGACCGTCAACGAGCAGTTCCAGGTCTCGCGGCAGTTCTGGGCGCACCTGGTCGAGACCGGCGCGCTCCCGCAGCCGTCCAACTTCATCAACCCGACCCCGCACATCTCCTTCGTGTGGGGCGAGGACAACGTCGAGTACATGCGCAAGCGGTACGAGGCGCTCAAGGGCCACCCGCTCTTCGCGGGCATCGAGTACTCGGACGACCCGGCGCAGATCCGCAGGTGGGCGCCCGCGCTCATCCCGGGGCGCAAGAAGGACCAGCCGGTCGCTGCGACGTACTCGGCCGCCGGCTCGGACGTCGACTTCGGTTCGTTGACGCAGCAGCTCTTCGACGAGCTCGAGATCGCCGGTGTCGAGTTCGAGCCGTCGCACCAGGTGCAGAAGATCACGCGGTCGAAGGTCTCCGAGGGGTGGGCGCTCGACGTCCGCAACGAGATCGGTCGGTCGACGCAGCGCATCGCGGCGAAGTTCGTCTTCGTCGGCGCCGGCGGCGGGGCCCTGCGCCTGCTGCAGAAGTCGGGCATCCCGGAGATCCGCGGGTACGGCGGGTTCCCCGTGTCCGGCGAGTTCCTGCGCACCGACGACCCCGAGGTCGTGCAGAAGCACGCGGCGAAGGTGTACGGCAAGGCGAGCGTCGGCGCTCCGCCGATGTCGGTGCCGCACCTCGACACCCGGATCGTCGAGGGCAGGGCGTCGCTGATGTTCGGCCCCTACGCCGGGTTCAGCCCGAAGTTCCTCAAGCAGGGCTCGCTGCTCGACCTGTTCCGGTCGATCCGACCGCACAACCTGCGACCGATGCTGAGCGTGGCGTTCTCGAACTTCGACCTGGTCCGCTACCTGGTCGGGCAGCTCCTGGCGTCGAAGCAGACGAAGTTCGACGCCCTCCGCGACTTCATGCCGACCGCCGAACCGGAGAACTGGCACCGCATCACGGCCGGGCAGCGCGTGCAGGTCATCAAGCCGGACCCGGAGAAGGGCGGGGTGCTGCAGTTCGGCACCGAGGTCATCACCTCGGCCGACGGCTCGATCGCCGGCCTGCTCGGCGCGAGCCCCGGTGCGTCCACCGCGGTGCCGATCATGCTGACGATGCTGCAGCGGTGCTTCCCGGACCGGTGGGACGCCTGGGCCCCGATGGTGCGGACGATGGTGCCCACGTACGGCAAGGACCTCGGCGCCGACCCGCAGCTCGCCGACGAGACCCTCGAGCACACCGCGAAGGTCCTCGGTCTGCACCACTGAGCCCCGCCGCTCGGGCGACTTGCCCCTGGTTCGAACGTGTGTTCGAATGAGGGCATGCGGTGGAGCGGGCAGTCGATCGGAGCGGAGCGCGGTGACGCCCTGCCGGGGCTCGAGTCGAACAGCGGGTTGGTGCGCAGCGTCACCACGCCGGAGTTCGCCGGGGTCACCTTCCACGAGGTCCTGGCGAAGAGTGCCCTGAACCGTGTGCCGGCTGCCGACGGCAGCGGCACCTACGGGTGGACGATCAACCCGTACCGCGGCTGCAGTCACGCGTGCGTCTACTGCTTCGCGCGGCCCACGCACACGTACCTGGAGTTCGACGGGGGCGCCGACTTCGACCAGCAGATCGTCGTGAAGACCAACGTCGCGGACGTCCTGCGCCGTGAGCTCCGGAAGCCGACGTGGGACCGGCACCCCGTCGCGCTCGGCACCAACACCGACCCGTACCAGCGTGCCGAGGGGCGCTACCGGTTGATGCCCGGGGTCATCCGCGCGCTGGCCGAGTCGGGCACCCCGTTCAGCATCCTGACGAAGGGGACGCTGCTGCGGCGTGACCTGCCCACGTTGGTCGAGGCGGCACGGAGCGTCCCGGTCGACCTGGCGATGTCGATCGCCGTGTACGACGACGAGCTGCAGCAGCAGGTCGAGCCCGGGACCCCGACGACCGCCGCCCGGCTGGCGACCGTCCGGGCGATCCGCGACGCGGGGCTCGAGTGCTCGGTGTTCCTCATGCCGGTGCTCCCGTTCATCACGGACACGCGCGCGCACCTCGACGAAGCGATCGGTCGCGCGGCCGAGGCCGGTGCCTCGAGCGTCATGTACTCCGCACTGCACCTGCGTCCTGGCGTGAAGCCGTGGTGGGCGGCCTGGCTGCAGCGGACCCGTCCAGACCTCGTCGCGCGCTACCGCTCGATGTACCTCGACAACACCTACGCGCCCGCGGACTACCGCCGGTGGCTCGCGGACCGGGTGCGTCCGATCCTGGCCGTGCACGGTCTCGGACTCGGCCGGGTGGACCCGGCGACCGGTTCGATGGGGTTCAGCGACCGGCAGGCGCACCTCGTACCCGGCGAGCGGGCCGCGGCGGCGACCGCTCCGCGTGCACCGCGTCCGGGGTCGGGCGACACCGGACCGCGCGCCCTCGTCGGGTCGGTCATCACGAACGGGGGCATCACGAACGGGTACCGCGTCCCGGTGTCGCTCGACGAGCAGTCCCGCCCGACCTCGTCGCCGCTCAAGCGTGCCGACCCCGACTTCGACCGACGCGGTGCCGGGACGACCGTGATCGGAGGCCCGTCCGGACCGACCCTGTTCTGAGGAGCGTCCACCTTCCGCGTTCGGGGGACACCCTGTGTCGGTGATCGGCGGTAGCATCGAGCGGGTCGCCGGATCGTGCTCGTTTCGGGGTACACGACCGGCCCCCGGGACGGTCGCGTCACACGGCGACCGGACGACTCTCGGAAGGACCATCGACCCGTGCTCGGCATCCCCACGCACCTCGCTCCGCGAGTGAACGCGTGGTCGACCGTGCGCGCCTTCCACGCAGCGGCGATCGGATCGGTCGTCGCCGCCGCCGTGACCCTGCTGCTGTACCGACTGGCCGAGCCCGACGTGCGGGTCGCCGGGGCCGTGCTCGCGCTCCTCCCCATGCTCGCGATGATCGGCGTGCACGTGCAGTTCGGCACCTGGCGCTCGGCCGTGGCCTTCCTCGTCACCGGCGGGGTCTGCACGTGGTGGTTCACCACGATCGTGCAGCGCGAGGTGCCCGCCGGCTGGGTGACGAGCTACCTGGTGTCGCTCGCGGTGATCCCGCTCGTGCTCGTGGGCGGGGCCGGTGCGGTCGCGAGTCGCGTCGTCGTCTGGTCGTTCGGCGGGTTCCTGGTCGGTCGGCTCGCGACCGGGATCGCGGTGCTGCAGGCGGACGGGCCGCCCCGACCGCTCCTCCTCGCCTGGGTCACCCTGGGCTTCGTCGTCGCCCTCGTGCTCTTCACCAGCCGGAACACCGCGCGGTCCGAGCGCGTCCAGCCCGAGCTGCTCCGGTCCGCGCGCGAGGAGCACGTGTCCGCCTACCGGGCCGGGGTCGAGGCCGAGGCCGCGGCGATCCTGCACGACACGGTCCTCAACCACCTCGGTGCCATCGCGCTCGCTCCCGACGGCCCCATGGACCCGCAGCTCGCGCGCACGGTCGAAGCCGACGTCGCGATGCTGACCGGGAAGCAGTGGCTCGCGTCGTCCGACCCGACGTCCGAGCCGGACCCGGCCCTTGCCGGTGCCGCGTTCGACGCGATGGTGGACGAGCACCGGGCGGAGGGGCTCGCGGTCGCGGTCACCGGTGATCCGGCTGCCCTGGCGCGGCTCGACCCGTCGGCGGCGACGGCACTGCTCCGGGCCGTCGGGCAGTGCCTGGCGAACGTCCGCAAGCACGCGGGGACCGACGAGGCCGAGGTCAGCGTCTTCGACGACGGCTCGTCGTGCACAGTGATGGTGGTCGACGACGGCCGCGGGTTCGACGAGCAGGAGACCGGCAGCGACCGGATGGGGCTGCGCGGCTCGGTCCGGGAACGCATCGGCCGGGTCGGCGGTGACGTCCAGGTGTGGTCGTCGCCGGGATCCGGGACGAGCGTCATGATGACCGTGCCCTACACGAGCGAGGACGCGGCCCGCGCCGACGGAGCACACACCGGCGGCGCACACACGGGTGGCGCACACACGGGTGGCGCGCACACCGGCGGCGCACGGACCGGCGGCGCGGCGTCGTACGCCGTCACGGGTGAGTCCGACCGCGGAGCCGCCCGGTGAGTCGCGTCGACGCGGTGCGGGCCGCCGTCCGGGGCGCTCGGACCGCACAGCAGTGGGACCCGCTCGGCGCGATGGGTTCCCGCCCCCTCGCCGTCCTGCTCGGTGCGGCCGGCGTGCTGTGGGCGCTGGTCGTGTCGGTGTTCGACCGCGACGTGGTCGGCAGCCCGACGCTCAGCGCCCTCACGGTGCTGCTCCTGGGCGCGTCGGGCGCGGTCGTGATCGCGTCGTCGTCGCCCTTCCGGGCGCCGTTCCCGCGCTGGGCGTACGTGCTCCACGTCGTGCTGCTCGGCGCAGCGTCGGCCGCGAGCGTCGCGGCGCAGTGGGGGCCGGACCGCAACGCGCTCAACGACTTCATGTGCCTGCTCACCGCCACCGGGATCGTGACGGTCGCGCCCTACCGGCCGTGGCGGGACCTGGCGGTCGGCGGGCTCGTCCTGGCGGCGGTCGACGCAGCTGCCTGGGGTGCCGCCGCCGCCGTGTTCCCGCACCAGGTGCCGGTGACCGTCGCCGCCTTCCTCGCCGCCGCGCCGACGCTGGTCCTCACCGCGGCGTCCGTCGTGTTCGCGTGGACCTTCGGCGGCCTGGCGGAGCGCGTGCAGATCCGTGCGGGCTCGTACTCGGTGGCGCGCGCCGAGCGGGACGGCATCGCCGCGCGCGTGCAGCAGGACCGCTCCGTCATCCTCGCGCGCGACGTCGCCCCGTTCTTCGCCGAACTCCGGACGCGTGAGGTGATCACCGACGCCGACCGCGCACGCGCTCGTTCCATCGCGGACGGCATCCGGCAGGCCATGGTCGCGGACGCCGACCGGACGTGGCTCGAGTACGCGGTCGCCGTCGAGGGCGGGTCCGCCGAGTCGGTGGACGACCCGGACGGCCTCATCGCGACGCTCGACACCGACCAGCGGACCGTGGTCCGGACGTTCCTCCGTGCGGCGCTCGGCGCAGCGACGGTGGACCCCGCGCGGTTCCGTGCCACGGTCCGCCGTTCGCGCGAGCCCGGCGCGCCACCCGACCGCGTCGAGGTCCGCACGGAGCTCGCGGTCGACGACTCGGACGTCGGCATCCACCGCACGTTCGACCCCTACTTCGCGGTGCTCCGCGTGACCTTCCCCGACCTCGACGTCGCCGTCCGACCATCGTCCCTCGCACTAAGGTTCTCCTATGACCAGCACTGACCCGAACCGGACCACGGAGGGCGTGCCACCGCTCCCGCAGCCCGGAACCCGACGCGTGCGGCTGGCGATCCTCGACGACCACGAGGTGCTGCTCGACAGCCTGTCGAGCTGGATCGCCGTGAACGCCTTCGACTTCGACCTCGCCCTCACCGCCCACACGTGGCTCGAGATGGTGCACAGCGAGAACTTCCCGACGGACCTCGTCTTCCTCGACTTCCAGCTCAAGGAGCCGGTGTCGATCGAGGCCCGCGTGCGCACCTGTCGTGCTGCCGGGGCGAAGGTCATCGTGCTCTCGAGCGTCGACAGCCGCGAGTCCCGCGACCGTGCCCTGGCTGCCGGTGCGGCCGCGTTCCTGTCGAAGTCGCTGCCGATGCGCGAGGTCATGGACGTCGCGCGCGAGGTCATGGGTGTCTCGCGGGAGACCCCGGCGCAGCGCGACTGGCGCCCGCTGCCGACCGGCGCGAGCGCGCACCAGCGCCCGAAGCTCAGTGCGGGCGAGGAAGAGGCACTGCGCCTGTACGTGTCCGGCTACTCGACGAACGAGGTCGCCGCGCAGATGAACGTGCAGTACGAGACCGCCAAGACCTACCTCCGCCGCGTCCGCGAGAAGTACAGCAAGGTCGGCCGTCCCGCGTCGAAGAAGTCGGACCTCATCCGTCGTGCCGCCGAGGACGGGTTCCTCGCGTAGTGGCGAAGCTCTACTTCCGGTACGGCGCGATGAACAGCGGCAAGAGCACCGGGCTGCTGCAGGCCGCGTACAACTACGAGGAACGCGGGCAACGCGTGCTGCTGGCGAAGCCGTCGGTGGACACCAAGGGCGACCGTGAGATCGTCTCCCGACTCGGCGTCACACGCTCCGTGGACGTCGTCTTCGCGCCCCACGACGACGTCCGGCACGCGGTCGCCCACGCCGGTGCCACCGACCCCGAGTCGGATCGGCTCGACGGCATGGTGCGTCCGGTGAGCTGCGTGCTCGTCGACGAGGCGCAGTTCCTCACCCCGCGCCAGGTCGACGACCTGCTCCGCGTCGCCGTGCTCGACGAGGTCCCCGTGCTCGCCTACGGCATCCGCACGGACTTCCGCACCGAGGCGTTCCCCGGCAGCGCGCGACTGCTCGAGGTCGCGCACTCGCTCGAGGAGCTCAAGACCATCTGCCGGTGCGGTCGCAAGGCCGTGTTCAACGCGCGCAAGGTCGACGGCCGCTTCGTCTTCGACGGGTCCCAGGTCGCGATCGACGGGGTCGACGTCACCTACGAGTCGCTCTGCGCGAACTGCTACCTCAGCGAGTCGGGCGGGCGGCTCGACGGCGAGCTCGCCCACTGATCCGACCCACGTCCGCCAGGTGGGCCACCGCCGGACGGGAGGCACGGTGCGGCGCCGCCACGCGCCTCCAGACCGGCCCGTGGCGCGGAATGCGCGCACGCCGGCGACGGTTGTCACCCCCATGAGCGACGCCACCGTGCACCTGTCCGTCCTCGACCTGGCCACCCGCGAGTACGGCCAGTCGAACACCGAGGCCCTGCAGGGGTCGATCGACATGGCGGTGCACGCCGAGCAGCTCGGCTACGAGCGTGTCTGGGTCGCCGAGCACCACGGCATGCCGGGCATCACCTCGTCCGCGCCCGCCGTGCTGCTCAGTGCCGTCGGCGCCGCGACGTCACGCATCCGGATCGGTTCCGGCGGGGTGATGCTCCCGAACCACGCGCCGCTCGTGATCGCCGAGCAGTTCGGCACGTTGCGCGCACTGTACGGCGACCGCGTCGACCTCGGCATCGGGCGCGCCCCGGGGACCGACGGCGCGACGGCGATGGCGCTGCGCCGCACCGACCGGCTCGACGTCGACGACTTCCCCCAGCAGCTCGCCGACCTGATCGGCTTCTTCACCGGCATGGACGCGTCGAACCCGCTGTCGCGCATCCGTGCGGTCCCGGGCTACGGCGACGTGCCGGAGTTCTGGCTGCTCGGTTCCTCGGGCTACAGCGCGCAGGTCGCCGGCGCGCTCGGGGTGTCGTTCGCCTTCGCGCACCACTTCGCGTCGGACAACACCGAGGCGGCGCTCGCGCTGTACCGCGACTCGTTCCGCCCGTCGCGCTTCCGGCAGACCCCGAACGCCCTCATCGGTGTGCAGGTCGTCACCGACGAGGACCCTGCGATCGTCGAGGAGCAGAGCGCTCCGGGGATGATCTCGTTCATCCGCATGCGACAGGGTGCCAAGCCCGAGCCGGTGTCCATGGACGAGGCCCGCGCGTACGAGTTCTCGGACCTCGAGCGCCGGTTCATCGCCGCGCGGACGGAGCGGCAGGCCTACGGCGACCGCGAGCACGTCGCCACGAAGATCAACGAGCTCGTCGCGTCCACCGGTGCCGACGGGGTGATCGTCGCGCCCGGTGCCGCCCAGGCACGCTACCGGCACCAGGCGCTCGACGTGGTGGCGTCCCTGCAGGCCGAGGGCCGCCTGGTGCCGGCGGGGGCGACGGTCTAGCGGACGGACGCCCGCTGCGGCCGTCCGGCCGTGGGAGCCGTCAGGCCAGCAGCCCGAGGCGCGTCGCGGCGGTGATCGCGGCGACGCGCGTCCCGACGTCGAGCTTCCGGTAGACGTTGTAGACGTGCCGCTTCACCGTGCCGACGGCGAGCCCGAGTTCGGTGGCGATCTCGGCGTTGGACCGCGCATCTGCGACGAGACGGAGCACCTCGAGCTCGCGGTCGCTGAGCGGTGACCCGGCGCGGGCGTCGGTGACCAGGTCGACCGGGAACGTCACGGGACCCGCACCCCTGCGGGTCGCTCGGACGATCCGGCCGACGAGCTCCCGGCTCGGGGTGTCCTTCGTCACGAAGTCCACGGCTCCGGCGTCGAGCAGCGCGCGCCGGAGGACGGCGTCACGGTGCATCGTCAGGACGACGACGCTGATGTGCGGGTGTCGGCGGCGGACGGTGGCGATGGTGGTCCGCGCCGGTGGCCCGTCGAGCTCGACGTCGAGCAGGAGCACGTCGATCGCGGCCGCCTCGGGGGAGTCCAGCACGTCGGACGGGCGCTCCCCGTGCGCGACGACCCGGATCGTCGGGACCGCTGCCAGGATCGTGGCGAGCCCCTCGCGGAAGAGTCGGTGGTCGTCGACGATCGCGACGTGGGTGACGGCGGTCACATGGCTCCCCTCGGGACGGTCAGCCGGACGACGGTGCCCGAGCCCGGGGCGCTCTCGACGTCCAGTCGGGCGCCGAGCACACCGGCCCGCTCACGCATGGTGCGCTGCCCGAGGCGGCCCTCGGCGACGGCGTCGGGAGCGAACCCGGGGCCGTCGTCCCGCACCGTCACGACCACCGTCCCCGGCGACCACGCGAACTCGACGGACGCCGCGGAACCGGGCGCGTGCTTCCGTCGGTTGGTCAGCGCTTCGAGGAGGATCGTCAGCGCCTCCTCGGCCTTCCAGTTCGGCAGGGTGCCGGCGACGCCCGTCGTCGTGATCACCAGGCGGTCGTCCCCCGGGAACAGGTCGTCCACGTGCCGCCGCAGGGCGTCGTCCAGCCGGTCCTGGCCGACCCTGGCGTGCAGGGAGAGCGCGAGGTCCTGCACGTCGGCCAGTGCTCCTCGGAGCAGCCGCGCCGCGGACTCGAGCTGCGCGGTCCGCTCTGCCTCCGCGGGGTCGGTGAGCAGCACCAGGTCGAGGCGCTGCAGTCCCGCGAGCACCCCGTGTGCGACACGGTCGTGCAGGTCGCGGGCGATCTGCTCCCGCGAGTCGAGGTTCGTCGAGGTCACCCGTTGCCGGAGTGCCTCCGTGTACGCGATCGCCCCTGCGGGGAACCGACTCCAGACGCCCGCGTGCAGTGCCCGGGTGGCGCGGAGGACCTCGTCCGTGGTGCGCGCTCCGACCTCGTCGACGAAGACCGGCAGGTAGGCGTCGAACAGCATCTCGGCCGCCAGCATGGCGCCGGCGGGGTGCTGTGCACGCTCGGCGTGCAGGACGCCGGTCGCGAGGTGCTCGGGGTCGAGGTACCGGTCGCTCACGACGCTCGCGGCCCCGTCGCCGGTCGCGTAACGCTCGTGGGCCTCGCTGATCATGGACGTCACGTTGTCCAGGAGGCTCTGTGCGAGGACCGGGTCGTCGGCGAGCTCGGGGAAGTGCGCGCCGATCTCCGCGAGGACGGTGGCGAGCGGGGCGGGGATCGTCATGACGGTTGCGAGCGTAGCGGCCCCGGTCTCGTCGACGTGCTCGACGGCCGGGCGTTGTGTCGTCGGACACAGGCGGGGAGGAGCGTCCCGGGAAAGCAACAGGGCCCCGATCCGAGTGGATCAGGGCCCTGCTGTTCTACTGTCTCAACACAGTGTCGGGGTGACAGGATTTGAACCTGCGACCTCCTCGTCCCGAACGAGGCGCGCTACCAAGCTGCGCCACACCCCGCGGTGTGGTTGCTCCGAACCGGAGCGACCAGGAAAGTCTACCGGACGTTCGAGGGTGCTCACGACCATTCGCGGTACACCCGGGCGCGTCGCGGCCGCTCGGGTCAGGAGGTCTTCGCGGTGAGGGTCACGACCACGGCCTCGGGGCGGCAGGAGAACCGCACCGGAGCGTAGATCGACGTGCCGATGCCCGCCGAGACCTCGAGCCACGACCAGTGTCCACGGTGCTGCCACCGGTGCAGACCGCTGACGTACTGCCGGGGCAGGTCGGAGTTCGTGACGAGTGCACCGACCCCGGGCACCTGCACCTGACCACCGTGCGTGTGCCCGGCGAAGACGATGTCCGCACCCTGGTCGACGAAGGCGTCGAGGACGCGCCGGTACGGGGCGTGGGTGATGCCGATCGCGACGGGGGAGGGGCCGTCCTCGTCCTCGGTCCACGGCACGGCGCTGCGCATCTCGTCGACGTTGGTCGGCAGCAGGTCGAGGCGGTCCCAGTCGCGGTGGGCGTCCGAGGTGCCGAACAGTTCGAAGCGCGACCCGCGGAGCTCGATCGCGTGGGCCTGGTCGTTGACGTCGAGCCACCCGAGCGACTCGAAGAACGCGGTCTGCCGGTCGATGTCGAGCTCGACCGGACGGCGACCGGTGGGGTGGCTGCTCGGGCCGGTGAAGTACTTGAACGGGTTCCGTGGGGAGGGGCCGTAGAAGTCGTTCGAGCCGTGCGCGAAGGCGCCCGGGACACCGCGGAACGGCTCGAGTGCGTACTCGACCGCGGTGTTGGCCGTGGGGTGCCCGAGGTTGTCGCCCGTGTTCACGACGAAGTCGGGCTCGACCAGGCTCAGGTCGCGGAGCCACTGCTGCTTGTCGGCCTGCCAGGGCGCCATGTGGATGTCGGAGAGGTGCAGGACGGTGACGTCCCGGGACCCCGGCGGCAGCACCGGGACCGTCTCCCAGCGGATGCCGAAGCGGCGACGTTCGACGAGGGAACCCCACGCCGCCGTCGCCGCTCCGACGGCCGCGCCCGCTGCGATCACTCCCAGCGCGGCGCGACCGCGACTCACTTGCAGTCCTTCGGTGCCTTGCCGTCCTTGTTGCCGAACAGCTGCAGGGTGACGGGCGCGTCCTTCCCGACCGCGGTGCCCTCGCCCGGGTCGACCGCCGCGACGGTGCACTTGTTGCCGTCGTCGCCCTTCGCGTACTCGCCGGACAGGGCGACCTTCGTGAAGCCGGACTCCTGCAGGACGTTGCGGGCATCCCCGACGCTCTTGCCGGTGACCTGGGGCACCGTCGTCTGGCTGCCGTCGGTCGTGTACACGGTCACGCTGGATCCGGTCGACAGGAGCGACCCCGGACCCGGAGAGGTCGACGAGACCGTGCCCGGCGTGCCACCGCCCGGCTGCGCGCCGCCGTCCACGTAGGTGAAGCCGGCCCCGGCGAGCGTCGCGCGGGCCGCGTCCGCGGTCTTGCCACGGACGTCCGGCACGTTGACGCTGTTCCCACGCAGCGCCGTCTGCGACGGCGTCGGGAACGGGTCGGCCGGGTGCAGCTGGTTGATCGGCATCATCGCCTGCTGCCACACGTGCGCACGCTGCGACGCGTACGAGCCGTAGCCACCCGGGCTGTAGTAGTGACGCAGGTTGTTCTTCGCGCCGTCGGTGTTGCCCTGCCAGTAGGCGGTCGCGACCTTCGAGCTCGCGCCGACGAGCCAGATCTGGTCGGCGTCGTCGGTGGTACCCGTCTTCGCGAACAGCTGCGTGCCGTCCGGGGTCTGGGCGCCCTGGGCTGTGCCGTACTGGATCGTGCCACGCATCGCGAACGCAGCGGTCGCGGCGACGCTCGGGTCGAGCACCTGCTTGCACTGCTTCGGCTGGCCGCCGAGCTCCTTGCCGGAGGCGTCGGTGACCTGGTCGATCGCGATCGGGGCGCAGTAGGTCCCGCCGTTGGCGATGGTCGCGTAGGCCGAAGCCATCGTCAGCGGGGCGATGTTGTTGGTCCCGAGGATGGACGACGGGTACGCGTTCAGCTCCGTCTTCTCGTCGGCGGAGTGCACACCGAGGTCCTGGGCCGTCTGCCGGATGTCGCACAGGTCGAGCTTCGCGGCCATCGACGCGAACGCGGCGTTCACGGACAGGGCGGTCGCACGGGCGACGGTGAACTGGCCCCGCTCACCCGCCGAGTCGTTCTTCGGAGCCCACGGGGACGTGATCGTCGAGCCGCACTGCGTCCACTGGGACGTGTTGTGCGGGGTGCCGTTGACGCTCTCGTTCAGGCCGTGCCCGGCCTTGAGCCAGTCGAGCAGCGTGAACACCTTGTAGGTCGAGCCGACCTGGAAGCCGATCGAACCGCCGTACTCCTTGTCGACGCTGTAGTTGATCGACGTCGCCGTCGGCGGGGACTGCAGGGACTGGTCGTAGTCCTTGTTCTGCGCCATCGTGAGGATGCGACCCGTCGATGCCTCGACCGAGTTGAGCGCGCTGCCGAGCTGCAGCCGCGACTCGGTGTTCGGGTCGTAGGTGTTCAGCAGGTCCTTCTGCTGCCCGTTCAGGTTGATGTCGAGCGACGTCTGGATCTTGTACCCGCCGTTGCGCCACGCCTGGTCGCGCTCCTTCTGGGTCCCGCCCAGCTGCGACATCTGCTTGACGACCTTGACCGCGTAGTCGCAGAAGAACTGCGCGCCGTTGCCGGCCGCCGACTGGCAGCCCTGGTTCGGCTCGGTCAGGTGCACGTAGTCCGCGGGGTTCGAGGCGATCGCCTGGTCGAACTCGTCCTTGGTCAGGTGCTTCTGCGCGTACATCGACTTGAGGATGACGTCGCGGCGAGCCTTGTTCGCCTCGTAGTTCTTCTCGTTCGCCAGGTTGCGCGTGTTCGGGGACTGCACGATCGCGAGGATCGAGGCCGCCTCGGCCGGCGTGAGGTCGGTCGCCGACTTGTTGAAGTAGTGCTGTGCGGCGGCCTGCACGCCGTACGTCTGGTCGCCGAAGTAGGCGATGTTGAGGTACCCGGTCAGGATCTCCTTGTGCGAGTACTTCTTCGCCAGGCCGATGGCGAGCTTCATCTCCTCGAGCTTGCGGGGGATGGTCTGCTCGACGGCGTCGTTGTACGCCTTCTGGCGCTCTTCCTCGGACGGGAGCTCGAGGGCCTGCTGCATCTTGATGTTGCGGACGAGCTGCATCGTCAGGGTCGAGCCACCGCCGGACTCGCCGAGGCCGCCGGCGATGCTGCCGACGCCGGCGCGGACGAGCGAGGTCATGTCGACGCCACCGTGGTCCCAGAAGCGCTTGTCCTCGCCGTCGATCGCGGCGTTCTTCAGCTGGTCGCTGATCTGGTCGTACTTGAGCTCCTCGCGGTTCTGGTCGTAGACCGTCGCGAGCTTGACCGGTTGCCCGTTCGCGTAGGCGTAGATCTCGTTGCGCTGCGGGAGGTCACCGATCTCGATGTACTCCGGCAGGGACTCGAACACGCCGATGGTCGAGGTCGTCGTGACGCCGGCGACGGCGATCGCCGGGGTGACCCCGATCGTGACCAGCAGACCAGCGAGCGCACTGAAACCGACGAAACCGACGAAGGCGCCGATCGCGGAGACGGGCTTGGTCCGCGAGGCAGACTTCTGGGCAGACATAGGATGCAGCCTAAACGACGCCCACGACTGAAAGGCTGGCAAGGAACCGCATGACTCAGTGGGAGTACTTCACCGCTCCGTTGTTCATCCACAACACTGCCGCGATCCTCAACAACTTCGGTTCCGAGGGGTGGGAGCTGGTCCAGGTCGTCAGCGGCCCCGAGGGCGGGCTCGTCGCCTACCTGAAGCGCCCGAAGGCCGACGCGTGAGCACCGCCGACCGCCTCGCGGAGCTCGGTCTGACGATCCCGGAGGTGGCTGCGCCCGTCGCCGCCTACGTGCCGGCCGTCCTCACCGGGCAGTACGTGTACACGGCCGGGCAGCTGCCCTTCGTCGACGGGGCGTTGTCGGTCACGGGCAAGGTCGGTGCCGCGGTCGACGCGGACACCGCCACCGCCCAGGCGCGCGTGGCCGCGCTCAACGCCCTCGCCGCAGTGCAGTCGGTCGCGGGCTCGCTGGACCGGGTCGCCCGGGTCGTCAAGGTGACGGTGTTCGTCGCGTCGGACCCGTCCTTCACCGGGCAGCCCGCGGTCGCCAACGGCGCGTCGACGCTCGTCGGCGAGGTGTTCGGGGACGCCGGCGTCCACGCGCGCAGCGCGGTGGGCGTGGCCGTGCTCCCGCTGGACGCACCGGTCGAGGTCGAGCTGGTGGTGGAACTCACCGACTGACCGACCGTCAGCGACGCAGCTGACGCGAGCCGCGCCTCCAGACCGGTCGGGAGGCGCGGCTCGCGTCGTTCCGGCTACATGAGCTCTGCGATGGTCGCCATGATCGTCGGGTCGGCGAGCGTCGTCGTGTCGCCGATGCGACGGCCCTCGGCCGCGTCGCGCAGCAGGCGACGCATGATCTTGCCCGAGCGGGTCTTCGGCAGCTCCGGGACCACGACGACCTGCCGGGGCTTCGCGATCGCACCGATGCGCTTGCCGACCCAGTCGCGGAGTTCCTTCGCGACCGCGTCGCGGTCGGCACCCTCGGCCGCCTCGGCGGTCAGGATGACGAACGCGACGACGGCCTGGCCGGTCGTCTCGTCCGCGGCACCGACGACGGCGGCCTCGGCGACGCCCTCGTGCCCGACCAGGGCCGACTCGATCTCGGCGGTGGAGAGCCGGTGGCCGGAGACGTTCATGACGTCGTCGACGCGACCCTGCACCCAGATGTCGCCCTGCCCGTCCAGCCGCGCGCCGTCGCCGGCGAAGTAGCGGCCGGGGAAGCGGCTCCAGTAGGTCTCGACGAAGCGGTCGGGATCGTTCCAGATGCCACGGGCCATCGACGGCCACGGCTCCGTGATCGTCAGGTAGCCGCTCTCGCCGGGGTCGGCGCGGTGGCCCTCCTCGTCGACGATCTCGGCGACGATGCCCGGCAGCGGGGTCTGTGCGGCTCCGGGCTTCAGCTTCGTCACGCCGGGCAGCGCCGAGATCATGATCGCGCCGGTCTCGGTCTGCCACCAGGTGTCGACGATCGGCGTCCGGTCGTGGCCGATGACCTGCCGATACCACTGCCACGCCTCGGGGTTGATCGGCTCGCCGACGCTGCCGAGCAGGCGGAGGGACTCGAGGCTCCGCGCCTCGGGGATCTGCCGGCCGGCCTTCATCGCGGCGCGGACGGCGGTCGGCGCGGTGTAGAGGACGGTGACGCCGTAGCTGTCGACGATGTCCCACCAGCGGCCGGGCTGCGGCTCGTCCGGGGTGCCCTCGTAGAGCACCTGCGTGACGCCGTTCGCGAGCGGGCCGTAGACGACGTAGGAGTGCCCGGTGATCCAGCCGATGTCGGCGGTGCACCAGTAGACGTCCTTCTCCGGGTGCATGTCGAAGACGTTCCGGTGCGTGTAGGCGGCCTGTGTCAGGTAGCCGCCGGAGGTGTGCACGATCCCCTTCGGCTTCCCGGTGGTGCCCGAGGTGTAGAGCACGAACAGGGGCGTCTCGGCGGGGAACGCCCGCGCCTCGTGCTCGGGGGCTGCCTTCGCGAGCTCGTCGTGCCACCACAGGTCGCGGTCGTTCCAGGCGATGTCGTTGCCGCCGCGCCTGACCACGAGCACGTGCTCGACGGAGTCGGTGCCCTCGCCGGCCAGTGCCTCGTCCACCGCGGGCTTCAGCGGGGAGACCGCGCCGCGCCGCCAGCCCCCGTCGGCGGTGACGACGAGCTTCGCGCCGGCGTCCTCGATGCGGGCGCGCAGGCTCTCGGCGCTGAAGCCGCCGAAGACGACCGAGTGGACGGCGCCGATCCGGGCGACGGCGAGCATCGTGACGACCGCCTCCGGGATCAGCGGCATGTAGACGACCACGCGGTCGCCCTGCGCGACGCCGAGGTCGGTGAGCATGTTCGCGGCGCGTTGCACCTCGGCGGTGAGTTCCGCGTAGGTGATCCGACGCGTGTCGCCGGGTGCACCCTCGAAGTGGATCGCGACCCGGTCGCCGTTGCCCGCGCGGACGTGCCGGTCGAGACAGTTCTCGGCCACGTTGAGGGTGCCGTCGTCGAACCACTTCGCGAACGGCGCGCCCGACCAGTCGAGTGTCCGGGTGAACGGTGTGCGCCAGTCGAGCAGGGTCCGGGCCTGGTCCGCCCAGAACGCCTCGCGGTCGGCGGCGGCCGCCTCGTGCAGGTCCTCCCGCGCGACGGCGTCCGCGACGAAGTCCGCCGGCGGAGCGAAGGTCGGGCCGTCCTCGTGGCGTTCGTCGGCCTGGGTCGGTGTGGACATCGGTGTCCTCTCGCATCGTTGCGGCTGGGGTGCAGTCGGAGACTACCCCCGGTGCGGGACCGTGCTGCGGGGCCCCGCGGACATTCCGGCCGAGGGGTTGCCGAGCACGGGTCGTCATGGGGTACAGTGGTTCCTGCCGGACTCGTTTCCGGTGGCACCGGGCCGGATTCCC
The DNA here is from genome assembly GCF_017834105.1 of Curtobacterium sp. 1310. NCBI lineage: Bacteria > Bacillati > Actinomycetota > Actinomycetes > Micrococcales > Microbacteriaceae > Curtobacterium > Curtobacterium sp. 1310. The sequence continues at coordinate 251,237 of NZ_JAFICY010000004.1, forward strand.
CCCAATCCACCGATGTCAAGGCGGCACCGGTTCCCCCCAACAGGTGCCGCCTCTTCTTTTTCCCCGACGCCTGTTGCGCAGCGTGTCCGGGTGGCACGGCTCGATCGGCGTCCTGGTGCCGAAGAGTGGACAGACTTGTCCACGTCCTCGTTGCAGGGCCGCTCGCGACGGCGTCCGCTCGGAGGGTGCCCGGGCGACCGGCCGCCCGGCCCGGTGCCGTCGGTTCCGCACGGTCGCCTGCGGACACCGAACGGGGTACGGCTTTGCGTAACGGGGTACAACACGGCACCTCGAGGGTGTCGAGCGGGAGCCGTCCACACGACATACCGATTCCTGACGTGGCCGCCGCCGACCGACCTAGCGTCGACCGCATGCACCGCCACCGAGCCGACGCCCCCGGGGCCGATCACGACGCCACCGGTCCCGGTGTCCCTGCTGAGCCGGGCGGCGTGCCGTTCCTGCCGGGCGCCGCGCGTGCTCGGCGGCGCAGGACCCTCGATCCGTCGGTGTTCGAGGAACTCGCGGCCCTGGTCGCGGACGCGGAGACGACCGACGTGCTCGTCGTCGGCGGGCAGGGCACCTGGATCGACCGGGGTCGCGGCCTCGAACGCGTCCGCCCCGAGCTCCCGGAGCGGCGTGCGCGAGCGCTCGCCGCCGAGCTCGTCGCCCTCGGCGGCCGCCACGTCGACGAGACCACGCCGTGCGCCGACGTGCGGCACGGCGACGGGGTGCGCGTGCACGTCGTCCTCGCGCCGGTGTCCGTCGGCGGCACCGCGCTGTCCGTCCGGCTGCCGCGGCCGGAGCGCCCGACGCTCGCCGGCCTGGAACGCCTCGGTGCCTTCCGGGTCGTCCCCCGGGCCGTGCTCGAGGACGCGGTCGCCCGGAGGCGCAACGTCCTGGTCACGGGCGCCACCGGCAGCGGGAAGACGACCGTGCTCGCGGCGATGCTCGGCGCGGTGCCGCACGACGAGCGGATCGTCACGGTCGAGGACACCGCGGAGCTCCGGGTCGAGCACCCGCACGTCGTCACGCTCGAGGCGAGACAGGCGACCGCCGAGGGCACCGGTGCGCTCGGGCTCGACCGGCTCGTGCGCGAGGCACTCCGGATGCGCCCGGACCGGTTGGTGGTGGGGGAGTGCCGGGGTGCCGAGGTCCGTGAGCTCCTCGGGGCCCTGAACACCGGGCACGACGGCGGGGCCGGCACCCTGCACGCGAACGGTCTGGCCGACGTCGGAGCGCGGCTCGAGGCCCTCGGGGCACTGGCCGGTCTCGGCCCGCAGGCACTCGCGCGACAGGTCGTCAGCGCGGTCGACCTCGTCGTGCACGTCGAGCGGCGGTCGTCGTGGCGGGGGATCACGGCGGTCGGGACGTGCGGGATCGACCGCGACGGGCGGCTCGAGGTCCGCCCGGTCGGACGCGCCGGCCCGTGAGTCGCCGCCACGGTCGGGTCGGTCCGGACGCAGCTGGAGCCGCGCGCGTGCTGGACCGGGTCGCGGTGCTCGTCGGTGCGGGGGTGCCACCACCGCGGGCCTGGGCCCTCCTGGGTGGCGTGCCCGAGGCCGACGCTCCCGCCTGGCAGGACGTCCGCCTCGTCCTGCAGGTGGCGGAGCGGACCGGGGCGCCCTCTGCCGGTGCCCTGCGCGCCCTCGCCGCGGCGATGCGCCGGACAGCCGCGTCCGACCGTGCCGTCCGGGTCGCCCTGTCGGGACCGCGCACGAGTGCTCGGGTCGTGCTGGCGCTGCCGCTCCTCGGGCTCGGACTCGGTTCGGTGTGGGGCGCGGACGCGTTCGTCGTGCTCCTCACCCGGCCGGTCGGGTGGATCTGCTGCGCAGCGGCGGCAGGACTCGTGCTCGTCGGGCAGCGCTGGACCCGACGGCTGGTCGACGCCGTGACGCCGGACGGGCACGTGCCGGGCGTCCTGCTCGACGCGTGGGCGGTGGCGCTGACCGGTGGTGGGTCGTGGCAGTCGGCGGAAGCAGCCGTGCGCGGAGCCCTCGGAGCAACCGCCGGTGACGGGGTCGAGGCGGCGCGGCTGCACGAGGTGCTGGTCCTGAGTCGTCGCGCCGGGGTGCCCGCCGCGGAGCTGCTGCGCGCCGCTGCCGAGGACGCCCGGGACGACGCCGCTGCGGCGGGCCTCGCTGCGGCGGAGCGACTGGCCGTCCGGCTCGTGCTGCCGCTCGGCGTGTGCGTCCTGCCGGCGTTCGTCCTGGTGGGCGTCGTGCCGGTCGTGGTCGGGGTCCTCTCCTCCACCGTCGGTGGTCTCCGCTGAACCGTCCACAGACCGACCCGCCGAGCGTCGGACGGTGCCCCCGGTGGGCGAACGTGGGACCACCACAGAGAGAGGGGAACACCATGACCGACTCGACACCTCCGCAGCCGACACGGGTCCCGGCGCCGGTGCCGTCACCGGGAGACACGGCGGGCGTCGCCCGAGGGTGGGCCGCGAGCGTGCACGTCCCCGCTCGTCCCGGTGCCGGACGTCGTCGGTGCCGCCCCGGGGACGACCGCGGGTCGGCCACCGCCGAGTACGCCGTCGTCATCCTCGCCGCGGTGGCGTTCGCCGGTGTGCTCGTCGCCGTGATGCGCTCGGGCGAGGTCCAGCAGATCCTGACCGACCTCGTCCGCGGGGCACTGGTCCCGTGACCGGGCTCCGTCCGTCCGCGTCCGACCGCGGCAGTGTGACCGTGGAGTTCGCCGTCGGGCTCCCGGTCGTCGCCCTCGTCCTGGTCTCCCTGGTCGCCGGCGTGGTCCTGGTCGACCGTGCCGGGCGGCTCGGGTCGGTCGCCGGCACGGCGGCACGGGCGCTCGGGCGCGACGACGAGCGGACGGCCGCCGCGGCACTCGCCACCGTGCCCGGTTCCACCTCACGGGTCCGCCACGAGGACGGTCTGGTGTGCGTGGACGTGCAGGGGACCCCGGCCGGTCCCTTCGCGGTCCTGCCGCTCCGCGCGACCGGCTGCGCGGCAGGAGGGGGCGGATGACGCGGCCGTCGGGACCCGACCGGCGCGTGCGGCCGACCGGGACCGTCGCGGTCCGCAGGGCACCGGACCGCGGTTCGGTGACCGTCGCCCTCGTCGCCGTGCTGGCGCTCGCGCTGCTCGTCGGCTCCGCGGCGCTCGCCGGTGCTCGGACGCGCGTGCTGCTCGAACGGACGCGCACCGCCGCCGACGCCGCAGTGCTCGCCGCCGCTGCGGTGCTCGTGCACCGTCTTCCCGGCGCCCCCTGCGCCGTCGCCGGACGCGTGGCACGCGCCAACGGTGCCGCACTCGACGCCTGCGCCACCGCGGGCTCCGCCGCCCGGGTCCGGACGGTGGCGGGCTCCGGACCGTTCGCCGTGAGCGCAGTGGCCGTCGCCGGGCCGCCACGCGGGCTGCCCGACCAGTGTGTGTATGGTGTGCACGTCGGCCCCCGGTCACCGTTGTCCCGGTCGACCCGGACACCGTTGCGGTCCTGGGCCGGCGCGCACCATCGATCAAGGAGTCACGTGCCAGGCACGAAGAAGCTCGTGATCGTCGAGAGCCCTGCGAAGGCGAAGACGATCGCGCAATACCTCGGCGACGGATACGAGGTCCAGGCGTCCGTCGGACACATCCGCGACCTCGTCGAGCCCAAGAACCTGCCGGCTGAGCTCAAGAAGGGCTCCCTCGGGAAGTTCTCGGTCGACGTCGACAACGGCTTCGAGCCCTACTACGTCGTCTCCGACGCGAAGAAGAAGACCGTCACCGAGTTGAAGCGCGCCCTGAAGGACGCCGACGAGCTCTTCCTCGCAACAGATGAGGACCGCGAGGGCGAGGCGATCGCGTGGCACCTCCTGCAGGTGCTCAAGCCGAAGGTGCCGGTCAAGCGCATGGTGTTCCACGAGATCACCAAGGAGGCCATCCAGCGTGCGAAGGAGGCCACCCGTGAGCTCGACACCGCCCTGGTCGACGCGCAGGAGACCCGCCGCATCCTCGACCGTCTCTACGGGTACGAGGTCTCGCCGGTGCTGTGGCGCAAGGTCGGCCCCGGGCTGTCCGCCGGTCGTGTGCAGTCGGCGGCGACGCGACTCGTCGTCGACCGGGAGCGCGAGCGCCTGGCGTTCGTGTCGGCGAACTACTGGGACCTGACGGCTCGGTTCGAGAAGGTCGGCGACACCGCCTTCACGGCGCGCCTCGCCCGACTGCAGGGCACCCGTGTCGCCTCGGGTCGCGACTTCGACGACCGCGGCGCGCTCAAGGGCGAGGCCGTCCGCCTGGACGAGGCCTCGGCCGCGGCGCTCACCACCGTGCTCGAGCGGGCCGGCGACGCCGTCGTCCGCAGCGTCGAGTCGAAGCCGTACACCCGTCGGCCCGCCGCACCGTTCACGACGTCGACCCTGCAGCAGGAGGCGGCTCGCAAGCTCCGCTTCTCCGCTCGGCAGACGATGAGCGTCGCGCAGTCGCTGTACGAGAACGGCCACATCACCTACATGCGTACGGACTCCTCGTCGCTGTCGCAGCAGGCGATCACCGCCGCGCGCAAGCAGGCCTCGGCGCTGTACGGGCCGGAGACGATCCCCGACAAGCCACGCAGCTACGCCGGCAAGAGCAAGAACGCGCAGGAGGCCCACGAGGCCATCCGCCCCGCCGGCGACACGTTCCGCACCCCGTCCGAGATGAACGGCGTGCTGCGGGGCAACGACTGGAAGCTCTACGACCTCATCTGGAAGCGGACGGTCGCCTCGCAGATGGCCGACGCCAAGGGTTCGACCGCGTCGGTCGTCCTCGGCATCACGTCGACCGACAGCGTCGCAGGGGTCGCCTCGACGGCGAACGGGACGGACGCCGAGTTCACCGCGTCGGGCACCGTGATCACCTTCCGCGGCTTCCTCAACGCCTACGAGGAAGGCCGCGACGAGGAGCGCCACGGCGGGGGCGAGAACGGCGATGCCAAGCTCCCACAGATGGCCGAGGGCGACCACCTCGGCGTCACCGAGGTCGAGGCCAAGGGCCACGACACGTCGGCTCCGCCGCGTTACACCGAGGCGAGCCTGGTGAAGACGCTCGAGGAACTCGGCATCGGTCGTCCGTCGACCTACGCCGCCATCATCTCGACGATCATGGACCGCGGGTACGTCACGCAGCGCGGGAGTGCCCTCGTCCCGAACTGGATCGCGTTCAGCGTGGTCCGGCTCCTCGAGGACCACTTCGGCGACCTCGTGCAGTACGACTTCACCGCCGGCATGGAAGAGGACCTCGACCGCATCGCGAGCGGCGACGCCGACCGCACCGACTGGCTCAAGGGCTTCTACTTCGGCGGCGACGACCACCGCGGGCTCCGGACCGTCATCGACAACCTGGGCGAGATCGACGCGCGCGACATCAACTCCGTCGAGCTCGCGCCGGGTCTGACCCTGCGGATCGGGCGGTACGGCCCCTACATCGAGGTGCCGAGCGACGACCCCGAGAAGCCCCGTCGCGTCAACGTGCCCGAGGACCTGGCGCCCGACGAGCTGACGACCGACAAGGCCCGCGAGCTCGTCGAGGCACCCGTCGTGGGCGACCGCGTGGTGGGCATCAACCCCGAGACGGGCAAGGAGGTCCTGGCGAAGGACGGTCGCTTCGGGCCGTACGTCACCGAGCGCACCCCCGAGCCCGAACCGACCGTCGACCCGTCGACGGGCGAGGTCACCGAGCCGGCCGCCGATGCAGCACCCGCAGCCGCGGACCAGGCGACCACCACCGCGAAGGGCGCGAAGGCCCCCGCGAAGAAGACGACGAAGAAGGCCGCGGCGCCGAAGGAACGCACCGCGTCGCTCTTCAAGTCGATGGACCCGCAGACCGTGGACCTCGAGACCGCGCTCAAGCTCCTCGACCTGCCCCGCGTCGTCGGCAAGGACCCGGAGTCCGGCGACGACATCACGGCGCAGAACGGTCGTTACGGCCCGTACATCAAGAAGGGCACGGACACCCGCACGCTGCCGAGCGAGGACGCGATCTTCGAGATCGACCTGCCCGGTGCGGTGGAGCTCTTCGCGCAGCCCAAGTACGGCGGCCGACGCGCTGCCACGGCCGCGCTCAAGGAGTTCGAGGCGGACCCCGTGTCCGGGAAGCCCATCAAGGTGAAGGACGGCCGCTTCGGTCCGTACGTCACCGACGGTGAGACGAACGCGACGATCCCGCGCGGCGAGGACGTCGAGACCGTCGACCACGCCCGTGCCGTGCAGCTGCTCGCGGACAAGCGTGCCAAGGGGCCGGTGAAGAAGAAGGCGCCGGCGCGGAAGACCGCGGCCAAGAAGAAGTGACCGGGCGCTTCATCACGCTCGAGGGCGGCGACGGCGCGGGCAAGACCACCCAGGCCGAGCTCCTCAGCAGATGGCTCGAGGAGCACGGTCGGACGGTCGTCCGCACGCGTGAACCCGGCGGCACGGAGCTCGGGCAGCGCATCCGCGAGATGGTGCTGCACGAGCGCGGGCACGTCTCGGCGCGCGCCGAGGCCCTCCTCTACGCCGCGGACCGGGCGCACCACGTCGAGACGGTCGTCCGCCCCGCGCTCGCCCGGGGGGAGGTCGTCCTGCAGGACCGGTACATCGACTCGTCGGTGGCGTACCAGGGCGTTGCACGGGGTCTGGGTGCCGAGCGCATCCGCTCGGTGTCCGACTGGGCGGCCGACGGCCTGCTCCCGGACCTGACGGTGCTGCTCGACCTCGACGTCACGGTCGGGCGGAGCCGGGTCGCGGCAGCTCGGGGCGACGTCTTCGACCGCCTGGAGTCCGAGGCGGCGTCGTTCCACGAGACCGTCCGACGGGCCTTCCTGGACGCTGCCGATGCGGAGCCGGAACGCTTCCTCGTCGTGGACGCCGGGCAGCCTGCCGACACGGTCCACCGCGCGGTCCGCGCCGCGGTCGGTGCCGTCGTCGGGATCGCGGACGAGGACGGTCCGGCGTGACGGTGGCTGCTGACAGGATGTCCTCGTGAGCGTGTGGGACGGCCTGACCGGACAGGACGACGCCGTCGCGGCCCTGCGCAGTGCGGCCGAGGCTCCCGACGGGACCGGTGGCATGACCCACTCGTGGTTGATCACCGGGCCGCCCGGGTCCGGCCGGTCGAACGTCGCCACCGCCTTCGCTGCCGCCCTGGTCGGTGCCGGAGCGGACGACGACCACGCCCTGCGGCAGATCACCGCGCGCACGCACCCCGACGTGTCGGTGCTCACCACACAACGCGTCATCATCACGATCGACGAGATCCGTCAGCTGGTGACGTCGTCGTACTACTCGCCCTCGGTCGGTCGGTACCGCGTGGTGATCATCGAGGACGCCGACCGCATGACGGAGCGCACCTCCAACCTGCTGCTCAAGGCACTCGAGGAGCCGCCGGAGCGGACGGTGTGGATCCTGTGCGCGCCGAGCGAGGCGGACCTGCTACCGACGATCCGGTCCCGCGTGCGCTCGGTGCGGCTCCGGGTGCCCGACGTCGCGTCCGTCGCGGAGCTCATCGTGGCCCGGACCGGGGTCGACCGGGCCCTCGCGACCGATGCCGCGCGGCAGGCGCAGAGCCACATCGGGATGGCGCAGCGACTGGCGACGAGCGAGGACGCCCGCACACGCCGACGCCGGACACTCGAGACCGTGCTCGGGGTGCGCTCGGTCGGCGACGCCGTGATGGCCGCCGCCGAGCTCCTGGCGGTCGCCGACGAGGACGCCAAGGCGATCACGCAGCAGCGGGACGGCGAGGAGCGGGACGCAGCCCTGCGGTCACTCGGCGTGGAGCCGGGCGGCACGGTGCCACCGGCGCTGCGGTCGCAGCTGCGGGCGCTGGAGGAGGACCAGAAGCGCCGGGCGACCCGCAGCCTGCGCGACGGACTCGACCGGATCCTCGTCGACGTCTCGTCGCTGTACCGCGACCTGCTCCTGCTCGGCCTCGGTGCGCCGGCAGAGCCGGTGAACCTGTCGATGCGCGACCAGCTGGACCGGGCGCTCGAGGTGGTGCCGCCGTCCGCGGCGCTCGAGGTGCTCGACGCGGTGTCGCTCGCCCGCTCGCGGATCGCGGCGAACGTCGCGGCACTGCTCGCGCTCGAGGCGCTGCTCGTGACCGTGGCCCGCGCGACCCGCTGACCCGCGTGGCCCGCTGACCCGCGCGACCCGCTGGCCCGCGCCACCCTGACCCGTGCGGCCCGCGCCACCCTGACCCGCGCGGCCCGGACCGCCGTGACACCGGACCCCTGGCGACCGGGGTCGCGGGGCGGGCGTGCGCCGAGCCTCCCGGCCGGTCAGCCTCCACCCACCGGACCCTGCGCGACCCCGCAGCCGATCGCCCCGACCACCGTGAGAAGATCGCGACATGCCCGAAGCCGCACCCGGACTGCGTGAGCGCAAGCGCCGCGCCACCCGTCTCGCGATCCAGCAGGCCGCCCTGCGGATCGCACTCGACTCCGGCTGGCCCGCCGTCACCGTCGACGAGATCGCCCGACGAGCGGACGTGTCCCCGCGGACGTTCTTCAACTACTTCCCGAGCAAGGAACAGGCGCTCCTCGGGGACGACCCGACGCTGCCGACGGGACCGGCGCTCGACACCTTCCGCGCCGGGGGACCGAGCGGCGAGCTCCTGTCCGACCTCGGCACCCTGCTCGTGCACGCGACGGGCGAGCTGGTGGAAGAACGCGGGCTGCTCGCGGAACGGCAGCAGGTGCTCCGCGCCGCTCCGGAGCTGTTCACGCGGCGGATGGCCTCGATGAAGGAGTTCCAGGCCGAGATCGAGGAGGCCGTGGCGGGGCGGCTCGCGGACACGGAACCCGACCTGGCGTCGGACCCGGACGCGCTGCGGCGCCGCGCCCGGCTCGCGTCGGTGGTGGCGCTGGCAGCGCTCCGACACGCCTGGTGGGAGTGGTCCGACGGGGCCACCGAGACGCAGCTGACCGAGGAGCTCCAGCGGTCGTTCGACGAGCTCGGCGCGCTCGTTTCGCGTTCGCTCGTCTGAACCTGTATAGTCATTGCTCGTGCCGCTCCGGGAACGGAGCGTCCGCCGCCTTAGCTCAGTCGGCAGAGCGATTCACTCGTAATGAATAGGTCGTCGGTTCGATTCCGACAGGCGGCTCGACACCGGAACCCCCGGTCGGACACTGTCCGACCGGGGGTTCCGTCGTTGTCGGGCCGCTCGGCTAGGGCAGGTAGTAGGTCGGGTTCGGCAGCTTGACGCTCCGGTCCGACGATCCGCCGAGCAGGTCGCTGTACTGGTCGCCGAGGTTCGCGACCACGTCGTACCCGCCGCCGGCGGGGGACTCGATGTGCGCCCGGGTCTGCGCCTTGTACTCGACCGTCGTGCACTTCGCGGCGGCGCAGGTCACGTACGACGGCTGCTGGGAGCTGCCGGTGCCGGTCCACTTCGTGTAGTAGGTCCGGTTCCCGCCGGTGGTCGCGGCGAACTGCGGGTAGCCGACGGCGTGCAGGTTCGCGATGGTGGCGTCCTGCTGCGCCTCGTTCCGACCGGTCACGCCGATGACGGTGCAGCCCGCCTGCTGCGCGGCGGCGACGAGCGTCGGCATGCCCGGCGTCGCGGGGAAGCGCTGGTCCTGCACCCACTCGTCCTGCAGTGCGGGGTCGAACACGAAGTGCATCGCGGCGACCTCCATGTCGTAGGTCCACAGCGTCGTGTCGTCGGCGTCCAGGACGATCGCCGGGTTGCGGTGCTGCTGCCGGGCGACGGAGCACTGCCGGGCGATCGCGGGGGCCTGTCGTGCCACGAGCCGGGCCGTCTCGCGGACGTAGGGGGAGTCGGTGCGGTTCGCGAGTCCGGTGCCGGGGTCGCCGTAGTAGGTGGCGATGGTCTTCTTGACGGAGTCGATGTTCGGGATGCCCTCGCCGCCCTGCGTGGCGCCGGAGGAGCCGTCGGCGGCCATCGTGAAGTGGGTCCTCGGGGCGAGGCGCGGTTCGCGCACGCCGGGCAGGTCCGCCGAGGGCAGGGAGTACGTGGGGTTCGGCAGCTTCAGCGTCCGGTCGGCGTACCCGCCCTGCAGGTCGCTCCACTGGTCACCGACGTTCAGTGCGATGTCGTAGCCGAGGTCCTGCTCGATGTGCTTCCGGGTGAGTGCCTTGTACTCGACGGTGGTGCACTTCGCGGCTGCGCAGGTGATCCAGGACGGCTGCTGGGACGCGCCGGTCCCGGTCCACTTCGTGAAGAAGTGGTCCTCGGAGAAGGCCGTGTAGCCCACCTTCGCCAGGTTCTGCACGGTCGCCGTCTTCTGGTCGTCGTTGCGGCCGGTCAGGCCGAACACGGTGAAGCCCATCGCCTGCGCGCGGTTCACGAAGCCGACCATGGACGGGGTCGCGGGGAAGCGCTGGTCCTGCACCCACTCGTCCTGGCGCGCGGGGTCGAAGACGAAGTGCATGTCCGCGACCTCCATGTCGTAGGTCCACAGCGTGGTGTCGTCGGCGTCGAGGACGATCGCCGGGCGCTGCCCGTGCCGGACGGCGCGGTCGTGGATGCGGCGGAGCTGGCGCGTCTCGCGGTCGACGATCGACCGCACCTCGCGGACGTAGGGGGAGTCGGTTCGGTTCGCGAGTCCGGTGCCGGGGTCGCCGTAGTAGGTGGCGATGGTCTTCTTGACGGAGTCGATGTTCGGGATGCCCTCGCCGCCCTCGGTGGCGCCGGAGGAGCCGTCCGCGGCCATCGTGAAGTGCGTCCTCGGGGCGAGCGAGGAGTCGGGGCCGTGAGCGGGCGGCGTCCAGCCGTGCGCGTCGGCCGGCGCCGCGGTGAGGACGGTGGACACGACGAGGAGTGCCGCGCTCGTGGCGACGGCGGTGCGGAGGGATCGGCGCATGGAGACCTGGTGACCTTCGAGTCGGGGACCGCCCCCGATCGGGGGACAGCAGCACGCTAGTTGTCGGTCAGCCGAGTGGTCCATGTGGGTCCGTACAGGTGCCCGCCGCGTCGTCGCCCGGCGACCGGCTGGTAGACAGGTGGCATGACGGTTCGCTGGGGAGTCATCGGTACGGGCGGCATCGCCCACTCGTTCGTGGCGGACTGCACCGCCGCGGGGATCGACTTCGTCGCGGTGGGGAGCCGCACGCGCGAGTCCGCCGAGGCCTTCGCCGCCGAGCACGGCATCGCCCGCGCGCACGGCTCCTACGCGGACCTGGTCGCCGACCCGGACGTCGACGCCGTCTACGTCGCCACACCGCACTCGCGTCACGCCGAGGACGCCCTGCTCGCGATCGACGCCGGCAAGCACGTCCTGGTCGAGAAGGCGTTCACCATCACCGCGGCCGAGGCGCGTCGGGTGGTCGACGCCGCCCGCCGCGCCGACGTCGCCGTGACCGAGGCGATGTGGACCCGCTTCCTGCCGCAGATGCGGATGATCCGCGAGCTCGTGGCCGAGGGGCGCATCGGACGCCCGCGCCTGGTCGAGGCCACCCACCACCAGGCCCTGCCCAGCGATCCCCGCCACCGGCTGAACGACCCGGCGCTCGGCGGCGGCGCGATCCTCGACCTCGGCGTGTACCCGATCTCGTTCGCGGTGGACGTGCTCGGTGTGCCGACCGCGGTCACGGCCGTGGGCACGCTGAGCGACCAGGGCGTCGACACCCAGATGGGCCTGGTGCTCACCCACGAGGGCGGTGCCCAGTCGATGATCCACTTCAGCCTGGACCTGCGGAGCCCGAACACCGCGTCGATCATCGGCGAGGACGGGCGCATCGACCTCGACGACACCTGGTACACGCCCACCACGTGGCGGCTCCGTGACCGCGACGGCACGGTCCTCGAGGAGTTCGACTCGCGCGAGGAGCTCGCCGGCTACGCCCACGAGGCGCGTGCGTTCGAGGCGATGGTCACCTCCGGGACGCACGAGGGCGGCCCGATGGACCCCGAGGAGACGATCGCGATCACGGCCGTCATGGACGAGGCCCGTCGGCAGGTGGGCGTCCGCTACGCGGCCGACGACGACGGATCGGACGCGCCGTCGGCCGACTGACGTCCGCCGGCGGGTGCGCCGGTGACCGATCCGGTCTGGAGGCTCCTCCCGCGGTTCCGTAGGATCGGTCGCGATGTCCGACCAGCAGCCCACGTCGAAGTCCGTCCCGGCACGCCTCCGCGGCGCCGTCGGGTCCCTGCGCCGCTCCGCGGCTCGCCGACCGGTCCCGTGGATCGCCGGTGGTCTCGTCGGTGTCCTCCTGCTGGGCTCGGGCGCCTCGGTCGCCGTGGCTGCCGCGACGATGCCGTCCCGCCCGTCCGCGGCGACGCGGTCGGCCGCCGCGACGACCGCGCCGTCGGACACGCCCCGGAGCTCCGCGACACCGAGTGCGACGCCGACGGACGAGTCCCGCTCGGTGCCGGACGACGCCGCCGGCCCGTCGGCCCTGCGGACCTGCACGATCGACGCCGCGGCCTCGGCAGCCGGCCTCGGGTCCTTCGAGGGCTTCGTCATGGACGCGGAGTCCGGGGAGACGCTGTTCTCGCGGAACGGGGAGGAGGCGGCACAGACCGGCAGCGTGATGAAGACGCTGACGAGCGCCACGGCCCTCGCGGTCCTCGGCGGCGACCACCGCATCCCGACCACGGTGACGAAGGAGGCCGACGGCACCGTCGCGCTCGTCGGTCACGGCGATGCGACGCTCTCGGCCGGCAACGGCACGGTGTACCCGGGCGCGCCGACCCTCGCGCAGCTCGCACAGCAGGTGAAGGCGGCCCTCGGTGACGCCCCGGTGACGACGATCGTCGCCGACGACAGCTACTGGGACGACGCCGACGCGTGGGACCCGACCTGGCCGGAGAGCGAGCGCACCATCGGGTACCAGCCCCGGGTCACCGCGCTCATGGTCGACGGCGACCGGGCGAACCCGGCCGCTGCGACCTCGCCCCGCTCCACCGACCCGGTCGGTCGCGCCGGAGCAGCCTTCCGCACGGCACTGGCGAACGCGGGCGTCGCAGGAGCCGGGAACGCGCAGGTGGTGCAGCGCGCGACCACGAGCACGGACCAGATCGCCTCGGTCTCCTCGCAGCCGGTGTCGACGTTGATCGGGCAGATGATCCCGAACTCCGACAACACCCTGGCCGAGATGCTGGCGCGCGTCTCGTCGAAGGAGTCCGGTGCAGGCGGGTCGGCGGCGTCGCTGACCGGCGTCTACCAGGAGGCACTCGCCGGCTACGGCGTCGATCCCGCGGGCATCACGATCAAGGACGGCTCGGGGGAGAGCGCGGCGAACGCGGTGTCGCCGTCCTTCGTCGCCCACCTCATGGTCGCGGTCGCCGCGGGGGATAAGGGCCTCGGCGTGCTGTCCGGGGCGCTCCCCGTCGCCGGCGTGTCCGGCACCCTGTCGAGCCGGTTCACGGGGGAGAACGCGGTGGCGCGCGGCAAGGTGCACGCGAAGACCGGGTGGATCGACAGCGCGAACACGCTCGGCGGGTACATCGACGCGGCGGACGGCCGACGCCTCACCTTCGCGTTCTACGCGATCGGGTCTCCGCGTGCCGCGGCACTGCCGGCGCTCGACGCCGTCACCGCGGCGACGTACCGGTGCGGTGGGAGCCTGACCTCGTCCTGACGTCCACGCAGCCGCAGGGTGCCGGGTGCAGGATGGGTACATGGCCAGGGCACTGCTCGTCGTCGACGTCCAGAACGACTTCACGGAGGGCGGCGCGCTCGGTGTGACCGGGGGCGCGGCCGTCGCGGAGCGCATCAGCGCGTTCCTCCGTCGGCACGCGGACGAGTACGACCTCATCGTCGGCTCCCGCGACTGGCACCACGGCGACGACGACAACGGCGGACACTTCGCCGGACCCGAGGGGCCGGACTTCGTGGACACGTGGCCGGTGCACTGCGTCGGTGGCACGCCCGGTGCGGCGTACCACCCGGACCTCGACACGAGCGTCATCGACGTCGACGTGTTCAAGGGGCGGGGCCGGCCGGACTACTCGGCGTTCCAGGCGAGCACGGACGACGGCACCGCGCTGCCGGACCTCCTCGCCGACCGTCGGGTGACGACGGTGGACATCGTCGGCATCGCCACCGACCACTGCGTGCGCGCCACGGCGCTCGACGCGCGGGCCGCCGGGTACGACGTCGCCGTCTACGACGACCTCGTGGCCGGGGTGGACCCGGACCGCAGCGCACGGGCCCTGGACGAGATCAGCGCGGTCGGCGGGCACGTCGACCACAGCGACATGGACGAGGGGCTCGCGAACCCCGGAGGAGCAGTACTGTGACCGCACCCACCACCACGACCAGCGGACCCACCCCGGCCGGCCCGACCACCACCGTCTCGGACGACCACGTCACCGTCGCCGACGTCCCCACCGGGCTGTTCATCGGTGGCGAATGGCGTTCCGCGAGCGGCGGCGCGACCTTCCCCGTCCGCGACCCCAGCACGGGCGAGGTCCTCGCCGAGGTCGCCGACGCGACGCCCGAGGACGGCATCGCCGCCCTCGACGCCGCCGTGGCCGCGCAGGAGGCCTGGGCCTCGACCGCGCCGCGGCGACGGTCGGACATCCTCCGCCGGGCGTTCGACCTGGCCCACGAGCACGAGGACGACCTCGCCGCCCTGATGACGCTCGAGATGGGCAAGCCCCTCGCCGAGTCCCGGGGCGAGGTCGCCTACGGCAGCGAGTTCCTCCGGTGGTTCTCGGAGGAGGCCGTCCGCATCTCGGGTGACTACCGCACCAACCCGGAGGGCACCGGACGCGGCATCGTGCTCCGACGCCCCGTCGGTCCCGTCTACGCGATCACGCCGTGGAACTTCCCCCTCGCGATGGCGACGCGCAAGATCGGCCCGGCACTCGCGGCCGGCTGCACGGTCGTGCTGAAGCCGGCGGACCTCACGCCGCTCACGACGCTCTTCCTGGTCGAGTTGTTCCGCCGCGCCGGGCTGCCCGACGGCGTGCTCAACGTGGTGCCCTCGCGCGATGCGAAGGCGCTGTCGGAGCCGATCATCGCCGACCGCCGGCTCCGCAAGCTCACCTTCACCGGTTCGACGCCGGTCGGGTCGGCACTCCTCAAGCAGGCCGCCGACAACGTCCTCAAGACGAGCATGGAGCTCGGCGGCAACGCTCCGCTCCTCGTCTTCGACGACGCCGACCTCGACGAGGCGGTCACGGCGGCGATGCAGGCGAAGTTCCGCAACGTCGGCGAGGCCTGCACGGCGGCGAACCGCTTCTTCGTGCAGGAGGGCATCGCCGAGTCCTTCACCGCGGCGCTCACCGCGAAGGTCGACGGACTGCGGATCGGCCGGGGCACCGAGGACGGGACGACCATCGGTCCGCTCATCGACGACCGCGCCGTGGACAAGGCCGCCGGGCTCGTCGACGACGCCGTGCAGCGGGGTGCCCGGCTCGTGACCGGCGGGGAGCGGGTCGACCGTCCGGGCACGTTCTACGCACCGACGGTGCTCGACGAGGTCCCGCCGGGGTCGGACATCCTCACCACCGAGATCTTCGGGCCGGTCGTGTCGATCACGCGGTTCGCCACCGAGGAGGAGGGCATCCGCCTCGCGAACGACACCGAGTACGGGCTCGTCGCGTACGCCTTCACGACCGACCTCCGGCGCGGTCAGCGGCTCGCGGAGCGTCTCGAGACGGGCATGCTCGGGCTGAACACGGGCGTCGTGTCGAACGCGGCGTTCCCGTTCGGCGGGGTCAAGTCCTCGGGGCTCGGCCGCGAGGGTTCGCACGAGGGCCTCGAGGAGTACCTGGAGTCGGTCTACGTCCTCACGCCGGACCCCTTCGCCGCCTGACCCCCCTCCGCACGACGCAACGTCGGCGGTTCCCCGCAACGGTACAGCCCTGCGAGGAACCGCCGACGTTGCGTTCCGCGGGATCGACGTCAGACGAGCAGCTGGTGCTTCGCGAGGTCGCGGTAGAGCGGGGTGGACTGCACGAGCTCCGAGTGCGTGCCCGTGCCGACGACACGGCCGTGCTCGAGCACGACGATGACGTCGGAGTCGACGACGGTCGACAGCCGGTGCGCGATGACGAGCAGCGTCCGGTCGGCCGCGACGGCGTCGATCGCGAGCCGCATCTTCTGCTCGTTCACCCCGTCGAGCGAGGACGTCGACTCGTCGAGCAGCAGGATCGGGGGCGCGGCGAGCAGTGCCCGGGCGATCGCGAGCCGTTGCCGCTCACCACCGGACAGCATGACGCCGTCCTCACCGACCTGGGCGTCGAGCCCGCGGGGGTCGCGGTGCAGCACGTCGCCGAGGTTGACGGCCTCGAGCACCCGGACGCACTCGGCCTCGGACGCGTCGGGGGAGCCGAGCAGCAGGTTCGCCCGGATGGTGCCGGCGAGCACGGGGGCGTCCTGCTCGACGTACCCGATCTGCGCGCGGAGCTCGGCGCGGTCGAGCCCGCGGACGTCGACGCCGCCGAGCCGGATCACACCCGAGGTCGGGTCGTAGAAGCGCTCGATGAGCGCGAGCGTCGTGGACTTGCCGGCCCCGGAGGGACCGACCAGCGCCACCCGCGCGCCGCGGGGCACGCGGAACGACACGTCGTCCAGCACCACGTCCTCGGCGGAGGGTGCGGCGTCGACGGCACCCGAGCCTCCCGACCGGTCCGTCGCGCTGCCCGCGCCCGTCGCGCCGTCCGCGCCCGACGCGCTACCCGCGCCCGACGCGCCGTCCGCGCCCGTCGCATCCGCAGCCCGCGCGTACCGGAACGTCACGTGCTCGAACGCGATCGCGTCGTCGGTCTCCGTCGCCGCGGCGACCCGGACGGCACCGTCGTCCTGGTCCTCCGTCGGCAGGTGCAGGATCTCCTCGATGCGGCCGAGGGCGCCGAGTGCCTGCGCGACCGCGACGGCTGCGCCGAGGGCCTGCCCGAGCGGCATGACCATCATGAAGAGCAGCAGGATGAAGGTGATCAGCGTGGCGATGGTGATCTGCCCCGCGGCGACCTGTGCACCCCCGACCCCGAGCACGGCGATGAACGCGACCTGCATCACGATGCTCGCGACCGGCACCACGAACGCCGACATCTTCGCGATGTCCAGGCCGCGGCGGTAGGCCTCGGTGGCGTGTCCGTCGACCTCGGCGACCTCGCGGCCGGTGGCCCCGGCGGCACGGATCGTGCGGACGGCACCGATGCCCCGCTCGACCGCCGCGGTCAGGTCGCCGACCTTCTCCTGGGCACGCTTCGACGCGACGCGGATGCGTCGGCTGAGCCCGCCGACGACGACGATCGCGACGAGGACGATGACGACGGTGATGCCGAGGAGCAGGGGGTCGATGACCGCCATCGCGATGATCGCGCCGACGAACGTCAGGGCGCCACCGATCGACTCGATGAGTCCCTGCGTGAGCACGGCGCGCAGGAGCGTCGTGTCGCTGCCGACGCGGGACACGAGGTCGCCGGTGCGGCGGGTGTCGAACTCCGAGATCGGCAGGTTGAGGATCCGCGCGATGAGCTTGCGGCGGGTGGAGAGCACCACGCCCTCACCGGCGCGCTGGAGCAGGAAGTGCTGCACGCCGTTCAGCACGCCCGAGACGAGCACGAGGGCGACGAGCGCCCAGACCAGGATCGAGAGCGTCTCGCCGTGCTGCACGGCGGTGACGACCTGGTTGACGAGCAACGGCTGCGCGAGCGAGGCGCCGGCTCCGAGGACGCTCAGCACGATGATCACGGCCATCGCGGGCTTGTTCTCGAACAGGTAGGTCAGCAGGCGGCCGAAGCTCGCCCGTGGGCCCTCGGACGGCTTGCGGCGTGCGGAGAAGAGGCTCATCGTTCCTGGTTCCTGCCGCCCGTGCGGGGTGTGCTGGCGGCCGTCGTCCATCTTCGCACCGTCCCGTGGGAGCGTGGTGCGCGGCGTCGTGTTGGTCGTCTCGCCGTTGAACGACATCCCCGCTGTCGGACGACGTCGGGGGTGTCGTCCCACAGCGGCAGCACGCGCAGGCGACATCGCGCGCGCGACGCCGGACGCGACGGACGGGAGGCGCGGTGCCGGACCGGCACCGCGCCTCCCGTCCGTCGGGTGGTCGCGTCAGGACGCGCCGGTCACGCCCGCACGTCTGCCGGAGCAGCGTCCGGCGAACCGGCGGCGTCGGCCTCGTCGAGCCCCGCACCCTTCGTCTCACGGACGAAGAAGAGCGCGACCACGGTCACCACGGCGGCGAGCGTCAGGTAGAGCCCGACCCAGACGATCGTGCCGTCCGGCTGCCACAGCGCCAGGGCGATCGTCGGCGCGAGCGACGCCCCGAGGATCGACGCCACGTTGTAGGCGATCGCCGACCCGGTGTAGCGGACGTTCGTCGGGAAGAGCTCCGGCAGCAGGGCCCCCATCGGACCGAACGTCAGGCCCATGAGCGAGAGCCCCACGACCAGGAACGTGACGACGGTGATCGGCCCGGTCGACGCGGCGAACCAGAACTGGAACGTCAGGCCGAACAGGGCGATGCCGATCGTGGTGGGGATCAGCGTGCGTCGGCGGCCGTACCTGTCGGCGAGCCACCCGGCGATCGGGGTGAAGACGCCGAAGAACACGACGCCGATCATGAGCAGCGTGAGGAACTCGCCCCGGCTGTACCCGAGGCCGACCTTCGGCACCAGCGGGCCGGCCTCGGCGGCGGTGGTGCCGTAGGACAGCGTGAACGTCGTCATGAAGTAGAAGAGCACGTAGGTCGCGACCATGCCGAAGGTGCCCACGATCAGGGCCTTCCACGAGGTGCGGAACACCCGTCCGAGCGGCACCTTGGCGACCGAGCCGGACTCCTGCACGCCGCGGAACACCGTGGACTCGACGAGCTTGAACCGGACGTAGAGGCCGACGATCACGAGGACGGCCGAGAGCAGGAACGGGATGCGCCAGCCCCACGCCTGGAAGTCGGCGTTCGGGGTGCCGTCCGCACCGGCGGGCATCGCGGCGTTGATCGCGATGAACAGGCCGTTCGCGAGCAGGAAGCCGATCGGGGCGCCGAGCTGCGGCATCGACCCGAACACACCGCGCTTGCCCTTCGGCGCGTTCTCGGTCGCGAGCAGCGCCGCGCCGGACCACTCGCCGCCGAGCCCGACGCCCTGGGCGAAGCGCATCACGGCGAGCAGGACCGGTGCCCAGATGCCGATCGACGCGAAGGTCGGCAGGCAGCCGATCAGGAACGTGGCGGTCCCCATCACGAGCAGTGACGCGACGAGGGTGGCCTTGCGACCGACACGGTCGCCGAAGTGGCCGAAGACGATCGACCCCACCGGGCGGGCGAAGAACGCCAGGGCGAACGTGACGAAGGACGACAGCTGCGAGGCCGTCGGGTCCTCGTTGGGGAAGAACAGCGTGGGGAAGACGAGGACGGCGGCGGTCGCGTAGACGTAGAAGTCGTAGAACTCGATGGAGGTTCCGACGAGGCTGGCGATGATCACGCGGGAGCGCGGGTTGCCGGTGGCCTTCGTGTCGGTCGTGGCGGCGGGTGCCGGGGCGGCGGTCATGTACGGGGACTCCGAGGGGAGCACTCACGAGGAGCGCGGCGGTGTACCGAGGCTGCGGACACCGGTCGGTCGCGCGGGGTGGCGCGGGCTCGGACCGGGTGCGTTCGGTGGGTGGTGGACCGCTCGTGACGGAACCCTCACCTTACGACACCCGTCGCGCAGCTGGAAATCGGCCGGAAGGCCCGTGGCAGCGTCCGCGCGTCGCGGAGCGTCCGTCAGCCGCCGCCACCGCCGTCAGCCGGCCACGACCGTCAGCGGGCCACCGCCGTCAGCTGGTCGCGCCGGTCTCCAGGTGCGCGGGCAGCTGGTGGCCCATGCGGTCGCGCTTGGTGTCGAGGTACCCGGCGTTCTGCGCGACGACGCCGACCACGAGCGGGACCAGCGACGACACCGCGATGCCGTGCTCCTCGAGCTGCCGACGCTTCTCGGGGTTGTTCGAGAGCAGTCGGACGCGGGCGATGCCGAGGTCGGTGAGGATGCCCGCCGCACCGCCGTACTCGCGGGAGTCGGCCGGCAGTCCGAGCGCGAGGTTCGCGTCGAGCGTGTCGAGACCGTCCTCCTGCAGGCGGTAGGCCTTGAGCTTGTTGATCAGCCCGATGCCGCGTCCCTCCTGCCCGCGCAGGTAGATCACGACCCCGCCCTCGGTGGCGATGGTGTCGAGCGCGGCGTCGAGCTGCGGCCCGCACTCGCACTTCAGCGACCCGAACGCCTCGCCGGTCAGGCACTCCGAGTGCACGCGGACCAGGGCGTCGTCCCCGGGGGCCGATCCGTCGGGCAGCGCGGCGATGATCGCGACGTGCTCGGCGCTCGTGACGAGGTCGCGGTAGGCCCGCATCTCGAACGTGCCGTGGGTGGTCGGGACGGTGGTCGCGACCTCGAACTGCACCGGGCTGCCCGGGGTGGGGGAGGTGAGGGCGTCGGTCATGGGGTGCTCCGGTCGTTCTGTGCCTGGTCGGCGGTCCTGGTCGTCGCGGCCGTCGACGTCGCGTCGTCGGCACGGGCGGTCCGGGCGCGGTGGGGTCGAGCGCGGACCAGGAGGTCGGGTCCCAGGCTGGTGGTCGATGTGATGTCCAACGGGTGGCGGTCGCCGATGCTTCCCACGCCGACGTCACCGATCGCGACGCGCGGGCCACCGAGCAGCACGGGCGCGAGGTACACGAGCAGCTCGTCGACGAGGCCCGCGGCGACGAGCGCCGAGGCCACGGTGGGACCGCCCTCGACGAGGACGCTGTGCACGCCGTGGTCACGCAGGGTGCGCAGCGCGGCGGCGAGGTCGTGCCCCGGCAGGGCGAGCAGGCCGCGTGGGTGGCGTCGGACGGCCGCGTCGTCGGGTACCGGGCGGTCGCCGACGACGACGGGGAGCGGCTGGTCGGCGAGCAGTTCGCCGGCGTCGCCGCGTGCGGTGAGGCTCGGGTCGTCGGCGAGCACGGTGCCGGTGCCGACCAGGATCGCGTCGTGGGCGGCACGCTGCTCGTGCACGTGCTGTCGGGCTGCCGCGCCGGTGATCCACTTGCTCGTGCCGTCGGCGGCGGCCGCGCGACCGTCGAGGCTCGACGCCCACTTCACGGTCACCCACGGGCGCCCGGTGCGGACGGACAGCAGCCAGCGCTCGAGGAACGCCTCGGCCTCGTCGGCGAGGACGCCGCTGACGACCTCGACGCCGGACGTCCGCAGTCGCTCGGCCCCGCCGCTCGCCTGCTCACCCGGGTCGTCGACGGCGTAGACGACGCGGCCGACGCCGGCCTCGATCAGGGCGAGCGCGCAGGGGCCGGTGCGACCGACGTGGTTGCACGGCTCGAGCGTCACGACGGCGGTGGCGCCCCGCAGCTGTTCGGCGGGCACCTTCGCCATCGCGTCGACCTCGGCGTGCGGGGTCCCCGCGCCCTTGTGCCAGCCCTCGGCGAGGACGTCCCCGGCGGGGGAGAGCAGCACGGCACCGACGCGGGCGTGGTCACCGACGACCGGTCCGAGCGCGGCGAGCTCGAGGGCGCGGCGCATCGCCCGGAGTTCCTCGGGGCGGGCGCGCGGGTCGGACGGCGACATCACGCTCCGACACTACCGACGAGGCGTCGATGACGCGTCACCTTGCTGTCCCCTGTCAGCGAACGACGCCGCGGGCCAGGGCAGGTCGGACGCAGGGACGCCGTCGGCGCGACGGAGGCCGGTCCACGCGGTCGTCGGCCCGCCGTCCCGGTCGGGGATCCGGGCGGTCCCGGTGCCCGTGAACGCGAAGCCGCCGGCGCGGGCCACCGAGGCGGAGCCGACGTTGCCCTCGTAGCACTCCCAGTACACGTCGGGCGCCCCCTGGGAGAACGCCCACGCGACGACGAGCTCCACCGCCGCGTGCATCAGGCCCTGGCCTCGGGCCGTCGGTGCGAGCCAGAAGCCGAGGTCGCGGTGCTCGGTGCGGAACGACACCACACCCTCGAGCCACGTCGACCCCGGGCGCCGGATGCCCCACGTGTACTCGCGGTCGGACGCCCACCCCGGGCCGACCAGCGCGTCGACGAAGGTCTGCGCGTCGCGGTCCGTGTACGGCGTCGGGACGGTCGTCCACCGCACGACCGACGGGTCCTGGCAGCCCCGCGTGATGGCCGCGGTGTCGGACCGGGTCGGCACCGTGAGGTGCACCCGGTCCGACGACAGCGTCACGGGGAGCATCGTCAGCCGCCCGAGCGGGGCACGAAGCCGATGCGGTCGTACACGCGGGCGAGCGTGGCCTGCGCGATGGACTCGGCACGCTCGGCGCCGACGGCGAGCAGCCGGTCGAGCTCCGCAGGGTCGTCGAGCAGTTCGAGCGTCCGCGCGCGCACGGGCTCGAGCTCGGCGACGACGGCGTCGGCCACGGCACCCTTGAGGTCGCCGTAGCCCTTGCCGACGAACTGTTCCTCGAGCGCCGCGACCGGGGTCCGCGTGAACGCCGACAGGATCGCGAGCAGGTTGGTCACGCCGGGCTTCTCCTGGCGGTCCGCCCGGATCTCGCGCTCGGTGTCGGTGACGGCGGAGCGGATCTTCTTCGCGGTGCGCTTCGGGTCGTCGAGCAGGCGGATGAGGCCGTTGTCCGACGCGGCGGACTTGCTCATCTTGCTCGTCGGGTCCTGCAGGTCGTAGATGCGTGCGGTCTCGGTGCCGATCTGCGCCTTCGGGACGACGAAGGTGTCGCCGAAGCGGGAGTTGAACCGGGTCGCCAGGTCCCGCGTCAGCTCGACGTGCTGCCGCTGGTCGTCGCCGACCGGCACGACGGCGGTGTCGTAGAGCAGGATGTCCGCCGCCATGAGGATCGGGTACGTGAAGAGCCCGACCGAGGCCGCTTCGGTGCCCTGCCGTGCCGACTTGTCCTTGAACTGGGTCATCCGGCTCGCCTCGCCGAACCCCGTCAGGGTGTTCAGCACCCAGGCGAGTTCGGCGTGCGCCGGCACGTGCGACTGCACGAACAGGGTCGACTTCGTCGGGTCGATGCCGGAGGCGATGTACTGCGCCGCGGTCGCCCGGGTGCTCGCACGGAGCTCCGCGGGGTCCTGCGGGGAGGTGATCGCGTGCATGTCGACCACGCAGTAGATGGCGTCGTGGTCGTCCTGCAGGTCGCGCCACTGCATGAGTGCCCCGACGTAGTTGCCGAGGTGGAGGGATCCGGCCGACGGCTGGATGCCCGAGAAGATGCGCGTCTTGGTCATGAGGGTGTTCCTGTACTGCGTGGAGGGGAAGGGATCAGAGCTCGTAGTCGACGACCACGGGGGCGTGGTCGGACCATCGCTGGTCGTACGCCGCAGCGCGGTCGACCGTGGAGCTCGTGACCTTCGCGGCGAGGTCGGGGGTGGCCACCTGGTAGTCGATGCGCCATCCGGAGTCGTTGTCGAACGCCTGCCCGCGCCACGACCACCACGTGTAGGGACCGTCGACGTCGCCGGCCTGCTCACGGCCGACGTCGACCCAACCGAGACCCGGCGCGGTGGACCCGTCGGCGCCCTCGACCTGCTCGCCCTCGGCGCCGAAGAACCGCGAGAAGTAGGCGCGCTCCCGCGGCAGGAAGCCGGCGCGCTTGACGTTGCCCTTCCAGTTCTTGATGTCGCGCTGGTCGTGCCCGACGTTGAGGTCGCCGACGACGACCGCGAGCGGGTTGTGCTCGCGCAGCGCGGGGAGCCGCTCGGTCATCCCGTCGAGGAACTTCCACTTCTCGTCCTGCTTGGGGGTGTCGACCTCGCCCGAGTGGACGTAGCAGGACACCACCGTGACCGTGGTGCCGTCGAGCTCGTAGTCGGCCTCGATCCAGCGCCCGGCGGAGTCGAAGTCGGACGGCCCGAGCTCGACGCGGTGGACGTGCGCCCGGTGCCGCGAGGCGATCGCCACCCCCGCGCGGCCCTTCGCCGTCGCGGGGTCGTGCACGATGTCCCACTCGTCGCCGAGCAGCCCCGCCAGGTCGTCGGTCGAGGCACGGACCTCCTGCAGGGCGAGCACGTCGACGTCGCGGGTGGCGAGCCAGTCGCCCATGCCCTTCCGGAACGCGGCGCGGACGCCGTTCACGTTGACGGATGCGAGGCGCAGGCGTGTCATGCCGACCACCCTACCGACGCGGGCCGACGGCTCCGTCGCAGCCCGTCGCCGTGGGTCGCGACAGACGGACGGGAGGCACGGTGCCAGCTGGCACCGTGCCTCCCGTCCGTCACGTGGTCGCGTCGCGCGACCGACCTGCTCAGGCCGCGTCGTGGTCCGTCTGCAGGAACTCGACCAGGCTGTCGGCCGTCGTCTCGGCGTCGTCGCCGGTCACCGTGAGGGTGACCTCGTCGCCGTTCTCGATGCCCAGGCCGAGGAGCGCGAGGATGCTGCCCGCGTTGCCGGACTTGTCGCCCTTGGCGATCGTCACCTGGTGACCGGACGCGGTGACGGTCTGGACGAAGAGGGACGCGGGGCGGGCGTGCAGGCCGGACGCGCTGGCGACGGTGACGGTGCGGGTGGCTTCGGACATCGATGGACTCCTGTCGACGGGTGGTGCGCTCATGCTAGCGAGCGCGTGGTGGGCGGTCCCGGGGACCGGCGCCGGTCAGTCGCGACCGGGCCAGAGGACCTCGGTGCCGGCGGCCTCGACCTCGCGCACGAGGTCGGCGTTCACGCCGGGGTCGGTGATGATCGTGTCGATCGCGGCGAGCGGCGCGACGCGACCGAACTCCTCGCGGCCGAACTTGGTGTGGTCCGCGAGCAGGATGCTCCTGCGGGCGGACTTGATCATCGCGCTCTTCACGGCGGCCTCGGCCATGTTGTGGGTCGTCAGCCCGCGCTCGGGCGTGATGCCGTTGATGCTGATGAAGGCGACGTCGACGCTGACCATGCCGATGAGCTGGTGCGTCCACGTGCCGACGCCGGCGAGCGAGTCGCTGCGGATGTTGCCACCGAGCAGGTGCAGGTCGATGCCGGACCGGTTCGCGACGGCCATGGCGACCGGCAGCGAGTGGGTCACGACGGTGAGCCCGCGGTCGGTGGGGAGCATCTCGGCCAGGCAGATCGTCGAGGTCCCGGCGTCGATCATCACCGAGCCGTTCTCCGGCAGCTCGGCGAGGGCCGCCTCGGCGATGACCATCTTCTCGGCCTGGTTGATGCCGCCTCGGTCGCCGACGCCCGGGTGCAGGGTGATCCGCTCGACGGGGATCGCGCCACCGTGTGCACGACGGACGAGCCCACGGCGCTCCAGGCTGGTGAGGTCACGACGGATGGTCTCGGGCGTGACCTCGAGCAGCTCGGCGAGGTCCTTCACGTCGACCCGTCCCTGCGACCTGGCGCGTTCGACGATGCGCTGGTGGCGCTCTGGTGCGTACATGGACCTCGTCGTCTCGGTCGATCGGCCTGCTCGGAACAGAACGGGCATGCTCGGGCAGATCGGCGCCGGATCCGTCCGGATCGCTTCGTCCGCCAGACGCAAACGGGCATCTGTTTCTGCATTTTTATCCCCGGATGTGTTTGTTTGTCAACGCGGATCGGGGTAGTGTGCTGCCAAGCCGCACGGGCGTGGTCCGTTCGTGTCGCTGCGCACCGAACGAACCACCCCCACCGTGAGCGCGTGGAGATGAAGGAGTCTCGAATGTCCGAACTGCTCGGCACCGGCGTCGGCCGTGGCGTCGCCCACGGCCCCGTGCTCCGCATGGCGGACCCGCTCGGCGAACCCTCGAAGGACGCGCTGGCCGGCACGGCGGACGACGCGAAGCACGCCGTCGCCGAGGGGCTCGCGGCCGTGGCCGAGGACCTCAACAAGCGCGGACAGCTCGCCGGCGGCGACGCCCAGGCCGTGCTCGAGGCGCAGGCGCTCATGGCGCAGGACCCGACGCTCCTCGACGACGTGCACGCCCGCATCGACGGCGGCACCAACGCCGAGCGTGCGGTGTTCGAGGCGTTCGGCCAGTTCCGTGACCTCCTCGTCGGCATGGGCGGCTACATGGGGGAGCGCGCGGCCGACCTCGACGACGTGGCGCAGCGCATCATCGCGAAGCTCCGCGGTGTCCCCGCCCCGGGCGTCCCCGAGTCGGACACCCCCTTCGTCCTCGTCGCCCGTGACCTGGCGCCGGCCGACACCGCGCTGCTCGACCTCGACAAGGTGCTCGCCCTCGTCACCCGTGACGGCGGCCCGACCTCCCACACCGCGATCCTCGCCCGTGCCAAGGGCATCACCGCGATCGTCGGCGTCACCGGCGCCGACGACCTGTCCGACGGCACCCACGTCGTCGTGGACGCCGCGGCCGGCACCGTCGTCACCGACCCGTCCACCGAGCTCGTGGCCGACGTCGACCAGCGCATCGCGGACCGCCTCGCCGCCGCCGCCGCACCGCTGACCGCCGGTGCACTCGCCGACGGCCACACCGTCCCGCTGCTCGCGAACCTCGGCAGCCCCGCCGACGCCGCCGGCGCCGTTGCTCTCGGTGCGGAGGGCGTGGGGCTCTTCCGCACCGAGTTCCTCTTCCTCGACTCGCCGAAGGCGCCGACCGTCGAGCAGCAGACCGAGTCCTACCGCCAGCTGCTCGAGGCGTTCCCCGGCAAGAAGGTCGTCGTCCGCGCGCTCGACGCCGGCGCGGACAAGCCGCTGCCCTTCCTCACCGACAAGGACGAGGAGAACCCGGCACTCGGCCGTCGCGGACTGCGCGCGCTGCGGAACCACGAGGAGGTCCTCCGCGACCAGCTCACCGCGCTCGCCCAGGCCGACGCGGCGACAGAGGCCGACCTCTGGGTGATGGCACCGATGGTCGCCGACGCCGAGGAGACCGAGTACTTCGTCGACCTGGCCCGCGAGCTCGGCATCCGCACCGCCGGTGTCATGGCCGAGGTGCCCTCGCTCGCACTCATGGCCGAGCAGGTCTTCACGAACGCCGACTTCGTGTCGATCGGCACGAACGACCTGACCCAGTACACGATGGCCGCCGACCGCATGCTCGGCACCGTCGCGTCCTACCAGGACCCGTGGCACCCCGCCGTGCTGCGCCTCGTCGCACAGCTCGGTGCGGCCGGCGCCGACGCGGGCAAGGCCGTGGGCATCTGCGGCGAGGCCGCGGCCGACCCGCTGCTCGCCGTCGTGCTCGTCGGCCTCGGCGCCACCACCCTGTCCATGACCCCCGCGGCCCTGGCCGACGTGCGCGCCGAACTCGGCAAGCACTCGCTCGAGCAGGCCCGCGAGATGGCGAAGGCGGCACTCGCCGCGAGCACCGCGGCGGCGGCCAAGTCCGCCGCGGCTGCCGCGCACGCCGTCTGACCCGACCAGCTCCACCCCACGCAGCACCCGCACCACCGCAGCACCAGCACCACCGCAGCACCAGCACCACCCAGCACCCCTTCACACCGCAGCAGCACCCATCACAGAAAGCCAGGCACATGACAACGTCGTCCGTTGCAGCGCCCGACGCACCCGCGAAGTCGCGGGGCGGCGCACGCGTCGCCGTCCAGAAGTTCGGCACGTTCCTCTCCGGCATGGTGATGCCGAACATCGCGATCTTCATCGCGTGGGGCCTCATCACCGCCTTCTTCATCGAGACCGGGTGGACGCCCGTGGGCGTCCTCGGCGGTTTCGGTGAGACCGACGGCGTGGCCAACATCGGTCTCGTCGGCCCGATCCTGACCTACCTCATCCCGCTCGCGATCGCCTTCCAGGGCGGCCGGATGATCTACGAGACCCGCGGCGCCGTCGTCGGCTCGATCATGGCGATGGGTGTCATCATCGGCGCCAACGGCACGATCATGATCCTCGGCGCGATGATCTGCGGCCCGCTCGGCGCGTGGCTCATCAAGCAGATCGACAAGATCTGGGACGGCAAGATCAAGCCCGGCTTCGAGATGCTCGTGAACAACTACGCGGCCGGCATCCTCGGCTTCGTGCTCGCGCTCGTCGGCTTCTTCTGGCTCGCGCCGCTGTTCAAGCTCATCGCCGAGGGCCTCGGTGCCGCGGTGAAGTTCCTGGTCGACAGCTCGCTCCTGCCGCTCGCCAGCGTCATCATCGAGCCCGCCAAGGTCTTCTTCCTGAACAACGCGATCAACCACGGCGTGCTCGACCAGCTCGGTGCGCAGCAGGTCCAGGAGTCGGGCAAGAGCATCCTGTTCCTGCTCGAGGCGAACCCCGGCCCGGGTCTCGGCATCCTGCTCGCCTTCACCTTCTTCGGTGTCGGCATCGCCCGCTCGACCGCTCCCGGTGCGATCCTCATCCAGTTCTTCGGCGGCATCCACGAGATCTACTTCCCGTACGTGCTGCAGAAGCCGGTCCTGTTCCTCGCCGTCATCCTCGGCGGTGCGACCGGTGTCGCCACCAACGTCGCGTTCCAGTCCGGCCTGGTCGCCCCGGCTTCGCCCGGTTCGATCATCGCCGTCCTCACCGCCACGGCGAAGGACAGCTACGTCGGCGTGATCCTCTCGGTGATCCTGTCCGCGGCGGTCTCGTTCGCGGTGGCCTCGTTCTTCCTGCTCGCCAGCCGCAAGCGTGACCTGGCGAACAACGGTGGCGACATGAGCGCCGCGATGGCGAAGCTCCAGGCCAACAAGGGCCGCGACGTCAACGCCGCGACCTCGGGCCTGCTCGGCAACAACGCGCCGGCCAACGACGAGGAGGCCGAGGCCGCGCTCGGTGGCGTCGGTTCGGCGTCCACCGCGACGGCGACCCGGGTCGAGAGCGTCGTGTTCGCCTGCGATGCGGGCATGGGCTCGAGCGCCATGGGCGCCAGCGTCCTGCGCAACAAGGTCAAGAAGGCGGGCATCGAGGGCGTCACGGTCGTCAACAAGGCGATCGCCAACCTCGACGGCACCGAGGACCTGATCATCACGCAGGAGGAACTGACCGACCGTGCGAAGCAGAAGAACCCGAACGCACAGCACGTGTCGGTCGGCAACTTCATGAACGCGCCGCAGTACGACCAGGTCGTCGACCAGCTCAAGAACCAGTAACGAAGTGCAGTATCGGAGGGGACGGGTGCGAACCCGTCCCCTCCACCACGTCCGTCGAGAACAAGGAGAACCCCGATGCCCGTCCTGCAGGAGAGCCAGATCCGCATCCACACCGAGGACACCGCCCCGACCAAGTCGGAGGCGATGAAGGAGGCGGCCGAGATCCTCGAGGCTGCGGGCGCGGTCACGGCGGACTACTACCCGGCGATGCTCGAGCGTGAGAAGAGCGTCTCGACGTACATGGGGAACTTCCTCGCCATCCCGCACGGCACGAACGACGCCAAGGACGCCATCAAGTCCTCGGCCCTGTCGTTCATCCGCTTCGCCACCCCGATCGACTGGGACGGCAACCCCGTGCGCTTCGTCGTCGGCATCGCCGGCGTGAACAACGAGCACCTCGACATCCTGTCGAAGATCGCGATCGTGTTCTCGGACGAGGACGAGGTCCAGAAGCTCACCGACGCGCCGGACACCGCCGCGATCCTGTCGATCCTCGGCGAGGTCAACGAGTGACCGGGACCGCCGTCCACTTCGGCGCCGGCAACATCGGGCGCGGCTTCGTCGGGCTCCTGCTCCACGAAGCCGGCTACGAGGTCGTCTTCGCGGACGTCGCCGCGCCGCTCATCGACGCCCTCGCCGCCGCCGAGTCGTACACCGTGCACGAGGTCGGCCAGGGCGCACAGGACCACGAGGTCACCGGCTTCCGTGCCGTGAACAGCGCGCAGGACGAGGCCGGCGTGGTCGCCGAGGTCGCCGCCGCCGACATCGTGACCTGCGCCGTCGGGCCGACCGTCCTGAAGTTCATCGCCCCGGTCATCGCGAAGGCGCTCCAGCAGCGCGACGCGGGTGCCGCGCCCCTCGCTGTCATGGCGTGCGAGAACGCGATCAACGCGACCGACCGCCTGCGCGAGTTCATCGTCGAGGCGCTCCCGGCCGAGTCGCGCGACGAGGCCCTGGCCAAGGCCGTGTTCGCGAACACCGCCGTCGACCGGATCGTCCCGGCCCAGCCCGAGGGCGCCGGCCTCGACGTGACGGTCGAGACGTACTTCGAGTGGGCCATCGACCGCACGCCCTTCGGCGGGAACGAGCCGGAGATCCCCGGTGCGCACTACGTCGACGGGCTCGCCGCGTCGATCGAGCGCAAGCTCTTCACGGTGAACACCGGACACGCCACGGTCGCGTACCACGGCTTCCTCGCCGGCGCCGACAAGATCTCGGACGCGATCGCGATCCCGGCCGTGCGGTCGGAGCTCGAGTCGGTGCTCGCCGAGACGAGCGACCTGCTGGTGCGTCGTCACGAGCTGGACCCCGAGGTGCACCGCTCGTACGTGCAGGCGATCATCGGCCGCTTCGAGAACCCGCACCTGCCCGACACGGTCACCCGCGTCGGTCGGCAGCCGCTCCGCAAGCTGTCGCGTGACGAGCGCTTCGTCTCGCCCGCGGCCGCCCTCGCCGAGGACGGCACCGAGCCGACCGCGCTGCTCGACGCGATGGGCGCCGCGCTGCGCTTCGACGTCGCCGACGACGAGCAGAGCGTCGAGCTGCAGCAGCTGCTGCGTTCGGACCGCTCGGACGCCGACGTGGCGACGGAGATCACCGGGCTCGACGCGCAGCACCCGCTGCACGCGGCGTTCACCGACCGGGTGCGGTCGGCGCGCGGCTGACGCGACGACACGACGCTCTGGAGGCGCGGTGCCGGCCGGCACCGCGCCTCCCGTGCGTCCGGGTACCGCGCCGCCCGCGAGACGCCGCGCTGCCCGCGAGACGCAGCCGGATCCGACGGTGTCTCGCCGACCCGGCGGCGTCTCGACGAGACGCCGCCGTCACGCTGCGGCGCCGCCCGGACCTGAGGGCAGGCCGGTCCCGGAGCGTAGCGTCCACCCCATGACGAAGCACTGGGTCACCCCCGAGTTCGGCGGCAGCGAGGTCCTCGAGTACGTCGACGTCGAGGTGCCCGCCCCCGGCACCGGCGAGGTCACGATCGACGTCCGTGCCGCCGGCATGAACCCCGCCGACACGAAGCACACCCGGCAGGGTGACCCGTCCGACCTGCCGATCGCGGTCGGGTACGAGGTGTCCGGCGTGATCAGCGCGGTCGGCCCCGGCACCGAGATCGCCTCGGGCGGGGGAGCGGTCGGCGACGAGGTCCTCGCCTTCCGGGTCGAGGGCGGCTGGGCCGAGCGCATCACCGTCCCGGCCGCGGACGTCTTCGCCAAGCCCGCGTCGCTCGACCACCCGCAGGCCGCGAACCTGCTGCTCGCCGGGACCACCGCCGCCGACATGATCCGGGTCACCCGTGCCGAGGGACGCGACACGGTCCTGGTGCACGGCGCCTCCGGTGCGGTCGGGGTCGCCGTCCTGCAGCTCCTCCGCCAGCTCGGCACACGCGTCATCGGCACCGCCTCGGAACGCAACGCCGAGACCGTCCGCCGCTTCGGGGGCGAGTGGGTCGCGTACGGCGACGGCCTGGAGGCGCGCGTCCGGGACCTCGCACCCTCCGGTGTGGACGTGGCGCTGGACTGCGTCGGGACGGACGAGGCGGTCGACGTGTCGCTGGCACTCGTCGCCGACCGCTCCCGAATCCTGACCATCGCGGCCTTCGGCCGCGCGCAGCAGGACGGCTTCCCCGCGGTGGGCGGTGCGCAGCCGGAGAGCCAGGCCTTCCGGGACTCCGTGCGGCAGCGGCTGGTCGACCTCGCCGCGGCGGGGGAGCTCGAGGTGCCGGTGGCCCGGACGTTCCCGTTGGCCGAGGCGAAGGCCGCGGCGGAGCTGCTCGAGTCGCAGCACGCGGGTGGCAAGCTCGCACTGATCCCGTGACCGCACTCGGTTCTGGTTGACTCGACGGGTACGTCGCACGACCGAACACCACGAGGGGGATCACGTGAGCGACCAACGACCGTCCGATCGACCGGGACCGACGGGCCCACCGTCGGCACCGCAGTACCAGCAGCCGCAGTACCAGCAGCCGCAGTACCAGCAGACGCAGTACGACCAGCCGCCGCAGTTCCGACCGCAGGGCCAGGCGCTGTTCGAGCGTTCGGCGCCGGTGGGACCGGACGGGCGCCCTCCGCTCTGGGCACCCTGGTACGGCATCGGCTTCGTCCAGGCGTACGCGCGCTACTGGAGGAAGTACGTCCGCTTCGACGGGCGCGCGAGCCGCAGCGAGTTCTGGTGGGTGTACCTCTGGAACGTCGCGATCTCCGTCGTGCTGGGCGCGATCTGGGGCATCGGCTTCGCGCAGTCCGGCCGTGAGACGTACGTGACGCCGTCCGGGGTCGAGACGGTCGTCAGCGAGCCGTCCGCGCTGTTCTTCATCATGGGGTACGTGGGGTCCCTGTGGATGCTCGTGATCGTCCTGCCCTCGATCGCCCTGGCGTGGCGACGCCTGCACGACGCGAACCTGGCGGGCCCGTTCTTCTTCCTCGGCTTGGTCCCGTTCTTCGGCGGGATCGCGCTCCTCGTCTTCACCCTGCTCGACTCCAAGCCCGCAGGCGCCCGCTTCGACCGACCGGAGGGATCGCGGTGACGAACGGCGAGCAGTACGACCGGAACCCTGAGCAGCCGCAGCCGCAGCCGCAGCCGCAGCCGCAGCCGCAGCAGCCGCAGCAGCCGCAGCAGCCGTACGGCCAGCAGCAGCCGTACGGCCAGCCCTACCCCCAGCAGCAGCAGCCGTACGGCCAGCCGTACCCGCAGTACCAGCAGCAGGCGCCGATCCCGACGGACGCCAGCGGCGCCCCGCCGCTCTGGGCGCCCTGGTACGGCGCCGGGTTCCTCGACGCCTTCGTCCGGTTCTGGAAGAAGTACGCCCGGTTCGACGGGCGCGCGAGCCGCAGTGAGTTCTGGTGGTGGTACCTGGCGAACGCGATCGTGGTGACGGTCCTGTTCAGCGCGTACATCGCCTCGATCCTCGTCTGGGCGGCCGGGGCCACCACGACGGACGAGTACGGCACCACGACCTCGACCGGCGGCTTCCCGGCGGTCGCGCTCCTGTTCGCCGGGCTGCTCGGGCTGTGGGGACTCGCGACGTTCGTCCCGTCCCTCGCGCTCGGCTGGCGCCGCGTGCACGACGCCGGTCTCGCCGGCCCCTTCTGGCTGGTCTCCTTCGCGGCTGGGGTCGCCGGCATCGTCTTCGGGTGCCTGGAGTCGAGCCCCGCCGGGGCGCAGTACGACCGACCGGAGGCACCCGGCCCGCAGGTCTGAGCACCCGGACACGACGAAGCGGCCCCCCCGGCAGGGGTGGGCCGCTTCGTCACGTCAGGGAGATGGGCGGCGGCTCAGACCACCCGGAGACGGACCAGCGAACCGTCCACGACGAGGTCGCGCACCGTGACGGACGGGTCGGCCGTCGCGAACCGGAGCGCGCCTCCCGGCTGGTCGAACCAGGGTTGCACGAACGTGACCGTGACCATGAAGGGCCGGTCGACGACGTAGCGGTGCACCTCGGGTGCCGCCGCGACGTGCGGCGGCAGTGACCGCTGGGGGAGCGGGGTGTCGAGCGGGTGCAGCAGGTAGCCGTCGGGGCCGCCGACCCGGTCGACGGGGACGCCGGCCGGGATCTGGATGGTGAGCCCCTGCGGACCGGCCTGGCCGACCTGCTGTGCGAGCTGCGGGTACGTCGACGCAGCACGGTCACGCAGCCCGTCGAGCTCGTGCCGGGGGATGTCCCGCGGTGCCGGGAAGGCGCGGTTCAGGAAGCGGCGGAGCATCTCGACGGCGTCGTCCTCACCACGCGCGGTGGCGAGTCGGCGAGCGGTGCCGTAGTCGACGACCTCGAGCGCGAAGTCGCCGTGCGCCTCGGCCGGGACGACCCGGAGTGCACCCTCGACCGGGGGCTCGCCGAGCGTCTCACCGGGGAGCTGCACGTAGCGGATCGTGTAGCCGAGCTGGTCCAGGATGGGGCGGGTCTCCGCGAACGTCATGGGCGCGAGCCTACCGGCCGCTTCCATGCCGTTCGCCGAGACACCGCCGTGGCCCCGGTGGGTCGACGTCTCACACGCCGCCGCGCATGATCGCCTGCTTGACCTCGGAGATCGCCTTCGTCACCTGGATGCCGCGCGGGCAGGCGTCGGTGCAGTTGAAGGTGGTGCGGCACCGCCACACGCCCTCCTTGTCGTTGAGGATGTCGAGGCGCACGTTCGCCGAGTCGTCGCGCGAGTCGAAGATGAAGCGGTGTGCGTTGACGATCGCCGCCGGGCCGAAGTACTGCCCGTCGGTCCAGAACACGGGGCACGACGAGGTGCACGCGGCGCAGAGGATGCACTTCGTGGTGTCGTCGAACCGGGCGCGGTCGGCGACGGACTGCACGCGCTCCTTGCCCTTCTCCGGCTTGCTCGAGGCCTGCAGGAACGGCTGGACCTCGCGGTAGGACTGGAAGAACGGCTCCATGTCCACGACCAGGTCCTTCTCGAGCGGCAGGCCCTTGATCGCCTCGACGTAGATCGGCTTCGACACGTCGAGGTCCTTGATCAGGGTCTTGCACGCGAGCCGGTTGCGCCCGTTGATGCGCATCGCGTCCGAGCCGCACACGCCGTGCGCGCAGGACCGCCGGAACGTGAGCGAGCCGTCCTGCTCCCACTTGATCTGGTGCAGGGCGTCGAGGATGCGGTCCGTCGGCAGCATCATCACGTCGAAGTCCTGCCAGCGCGGCTCGTCGTCGACGTCCGGGTCGAACCGGCGGACGATGATCGTGACGGGGAACGATCCGGGAGGAGCGCTCTGCACGGTGTCGGTGCGCGGGCTGTCGGAGACCAGGGTGTCGGTCATCAGTACTTCCTCTCCATCGGCTCGTACCGCGTCACGACGACGGGCTTCCAGTCGAGTGTGATGTGGTCGTCGGCGAGTGACGAGTGCGGGTCGCCCGTCAGGTACGCCATGGTGTGCTGCATGTAGTTCTCGTCGTCGCGCTTCGGGTAGTCGTCGCGCATGTGGCCGCCTCGACTCTCCTTGCGGTTCCGCGCGGAGAACACGACCACCTCGGCCAGGTCGAGCAGGAACCCGAGTTCGACGGCCTCGAGCAGGTCGGTGTTGAAGCGCTTGCCCTTGTCCTGCACGGCGATGTTCAGGTACCGCTCGCGGAGCTGGTGGATCGTCTCGGTCATCTTGCCGAGCGACTCGTCCGTGCGGAACACCTGCGCGTTCTTGTCCATCTCGTCCTGCAGCTCCTTGCGGAGGACGGCGATGCGCTCGGTCCCGGTCGAGGCGCGGAGCTGGTCGAGCATCCCGCGGACGCCGGCGGCCGGGTCCTCGGGCAGGGGGAGGAACTCGGCGGTCTGCACCCACTCGGCCGCGTTGTTGCCTGAGCGCTTGCCGAAGACGTTGATGTCGAGCAGCGAGTTGGTGCCGAGGCGGTTCGAGCCGTGCACGGACACGCAGGCGCACTCGCCGGCGGCGTACAGTCCGGGCACGACCGTGGTGTTGTCGTAGAGCACCTCGGCGTTGGTGTTCGTCGGGATGCCGCCCATCGCGTAGTGCGCGGTCGGCATGACCGGCACCGGCTCGACGACCGGGTCGACACCGAGGTAGGTGCGGGCGAACTCGGTGATGTCCGGCAGCTTCGTCTCGAGCACCTCGGCACCGAGGTGGGTGCAGTCGAGGAGGACGTAGTCCTTGTTCGGACCGGCACCGCGCCCCTCGGCGACCTCCTGCACCATGCACCGGGCGACGATGTCGCGGGGCGCGAGGTCCTTGATGGTCGGGGCGTACCGCTCCATGAAGCGCTCGCCCGAGGCGTTGCGGAGGATCGCGCCCTCACCGCGGGCACCCTCGGTGAGCAGGATGCCGAGGCCGGCGAGGCCGGTCGGGTGGAACTGGAAGAACTCCATGTCCTCGAGCGGCAGGCCCTGGCGCCAGACGATGCCGACGCCGTCGCCGGTCAGGGTGTGGGCGTTCGAGGTCGTCTTGTACATCTTGCCGAAGCCGCCGGTCGCGAAGATCACGGCCTTGGCGTGGAAGACGTGCAGTTCACCGGTCGCGAGCTCGAAGGCGACGACGCCGGCGGGCTGCTGGCGGGTGACCCCGTCGTCGCCGACGACGTCGACCATGACGAGGTCCAGCGCGTAGAACTCGTTGTGGAACTCGACGCCGAGCTTGACGCAGTTCTGGAACAGCGTCTGCAGGATCATGTGGCCCGTGCGGTCGGCCGCGTAGCAGGCCCGGCGGACGGGGGCCTTGCCGTGGTCACGCGTGTGCCCACCGAAGCGCCGCTGGTCGATCTTGCCCTCGGGCGTGCGGTTGAACGGCAGGCCCATGTTCTCGAGGTCGATGACGGCGTCGATCGCCTCCTTCGCCAGGATCTCGGCGGCGTCCTGGTCGACCAGGTAGTCACCGCCCTTGATCGTGTCGAAGGTGTGCCACTCCCACGAGTCCTCCTCGACGTTGGCCAGGGCCGCAGCCATGCCGCCCTGGGCCGCACCGGTGTGCGAGCGCGTCGGGTAGAGCTTCGAGATGACGGCCGTCTTCGCCTTCGGGCCGGCTTCGATGGCGGCACGCATGCCGGCACCGCCCGCGCCGATGATGACGATGTCGTGCTGGTGGTGGTGGACGGTGGTCTCGCTCACTGGGGCCTTTCGGGGTGGGTCAGCGCGCCGGCGGGGTGGTCGCGGCGTGCGCGTGGGTCTACGGCGCGGTGCTCGTGGCCGAGCCGTGCTGCTACTGCGCGGGGCAGAACGACGGCAGGTCGGCAGCGGCGGCGCCGGCCGGGCACGGGTCGAACGTCCAGCAGACGAGCAGGCCGAGCACGACCAGCGCGACGCACGCGATGAGCACCGCGAGCAGCAGGGTCTTCCGGATGCCGGGCTTCGCGACGTAGTCGTTGATGATCGTCCGCATGCCGTTCGAGCCGTGCACGAGGGCGAGGACGAGCATCAGGGAGTCCCAGACCTGCCAGAAGGGGTTCGCCCACTTGCCGGCGACGAAGGCGAAGTCGATCTGCTTGACGCCTTCGCCGGCGACCATGTTGACGAAGAGGTGGCCGAAGATCAGCACGACGAGCAGGACGCCCGAGGCGCGCATGTAGATCCACCCCCACTTCTCCCAGTTGGTGGTGCGGCGGGCTGCTGCGGCCGAACGAGGCGGCTCGACGATCTGCGTGGTCATGTCCGTGGGTCCCTTCGCCTACTGGAAGTCCGCGACGAGATTCATGAGCTGACGGGGCAGGAAGCCCGCGATCAGGACGGCCCACACGACCAGGACGATCCAGAACATGGCGCGCTGGTACTTCGGCCCCTTCGACCAGAAGTCGACCAGGATGATCCGCAGCCCGTTCAGCGCGTGGAAGACGATCGCCATCACGAGCGCGATCTCACCGATGTTCATGATCGGCGTCTTGTAGGTGCCGATCACGGCGTTGTACGCCTCGGGGGACAGGCGCACCAGCGCGGTGTCGAGGATGTGCACGAGCAGGAAGAAGTAGATCGCGACACCGGTGATGCGGTGCAGCACCCAGGACCACATCCCCGTGGACCCGCGGTACAGCGTTCCTTCGAGCTTCCGGGACGCACGGGGCGCCTCGATCGTCACTCTCGGTTCGACGATCGTCGTCCCGCCTGCGGTCTGCTCGGCCATGAGCGAGTCCTCCCATAGGACGGGCTCGTCCGATCGGCGAGCCCTTGCCGTTCGTGTTCGTGTGGAACACGACCCATCCTATGCGCGTGCGCTGACACTCTCGTCCCACCCGACACGGAGGGTCCGGGACAGGGTCGGCGGAGCCCCGATCGTGCGGGCGGTGTCGTGGTGTGCGAGGAGCTGGTCGCCGACGGCCTCCCACGTGGTGCCCTCGACCCGGAGACGCCCGGCCGAGCCCATCCGTGCGGCCGCCGCCGGGTCCGTCACGAGCCCGAGCACGGCGTGACGGAGTGCCTGGGGCACGTCCGGGTCGTACAGCTCGCCGTCGAGGCCGGGCGCGACGAGGTCGATCGGGCCGCCCGATGCCGGCGCGACGACCGGCAGGCCACTCGCGTGGGCCTCCTGCAGGGTCTGCCCGAAGGTCTCGGTCGGACCCGTGTGCACGAAGACGTCGAGCATCGCGTAGGCGTCGGCCAGGGCGTCGCCGCGCAGGGGTCCCGTGAACGTGACGTCGAGGTGTCGCAGCCGACGCTCGAGGGACGCACGCGACGGCCCGCCGCCGGCGACCACGATCCGGACCCCCGGCACACCGCCGAGCTCGGCGAGCCGCTCGACCTCCTTCTCGGGTGCGAGCCGACCGACGTAGCCGACGATCGTCTCGCCGTCGGGAGCGATCCGACGTCGGGCTGCGCGGACCGCCGCCGAACGGCGTCGGTCCGGGTGGAAGAGCGCGGTGTCGACACCGCGACCCCACCGGGCGACGCGGGGCACGCCGTCCTCGGCGAGCATCGCCGCGGTCGCGCTGGACGGGGCGAGCGTCAGCGACGCCCCCGCGTGGATGCGGCCCAGGATCCTCCTGACCAACGGGACGGTCGCGGTCAGCCCGTTGCGGCGGGCGAACCCGGCCACGTCGGTCTGGAAGACGGCGACGGAGGGGATGCCGAGCCTCCCGGCGGCCGTGATCGCGCGACCGCCCAGCAGGAACGGGCTCGCCGCGTGCAGCACGTCGGCGCCGGAGGCGGCGAGGATCGTGTCGAGCACGGGGTGGGGGAGCGCGACCGGGAACTGCCGGTATGCCACGGCGGGCACCCGGTGCACGTCGAATGACCGGTAGCGCTCGACCCGGGTCCCCGAGCGGAACCGAGCGAGACCGGGGGTGTCCGGGGCGATCACCACCGCGCGGTGGCCGCGGCGCTCCAGGTGGTCGAGGACCGCCAGGACGCTGGTGGTGACGCCGTTCAGGGTGGGCAGGAAGCTCTCGGTCACGACGGCGACGGTCCGCTGGGACGTGCCGCGCTCCACGCTGCGTGCGCTCATGGTGCTGTCCATGGTCCGCGCGCGCCGTGACCGGCCGGGGCGGTGCGGGTGAACGGGCGGCGCGTAGCCGGTGAACTCGCGCTGCGCTGCGAGCCGGTCGGGAGGCGCGGGGCACGGCCGTCCCGTCGGCGGCGGCCCGTCCCGGTGCGAGCGGCAGCCGGGGGCACCCGCACGAACGGTGCTGCGGTCGTCCGGGTGGCGTCCAGGTCACGTCCGGCGACACCGGTACGGTGAGCGGGTGGCAGACGCACTCGAGGACTTCTACGCGATCATCCCGGCCGGCGGCATCGGTTCCCGCCTCTGGCCGCTCTCGCGCGCCGACGCGCCCAAGTTCCTGCACGACCTGACCGGGTCCGGCGCGTCGCTCCTGCGGCAGACCTGGGACCGGCTCGCACCGCTCGCCGGCGAGCAGCGGATCATGGTCGTGACCGGGCGGGCGCACCGAGCAGCCGTCGAGGCACAGCTGCCCGGCGTGGCCGACCACAACGTCGTGCTCGAGAGCGAGCCGAAGGACTCGACCGCGGCCATCGGGCTCGCCGCCGCCATCCTGCGCCGCCGTGAGCCGGACGTGGTCATCGGCTCGTTCGCGGCGGACCACGTCATCGGTGACGCCCGGGGCTTCCGCCGCTCGGTGCGCGAGGCCGTCGCCGCCGCACGCGCCGGGTACGTGACGACCATCGGCATCACCCCGACCGAGCCGGCGATCGGCTTCGGCTACATCCACGCCGACGGCGCTGCGCTCCCGGTCGAGGGTGCGTCGACGGTGCACGCGGTGAAGTCGTTCGTCGAGAAGCCCGACCTCGACACCGCCCGCGGGTACCTGGAGGACGGCTCGTACCTCTGGAACGCCGGCATGTTCATCGCGCGGGCCGACGTGCTGCTCGCCGAGATCGGCCGGACGAAGCCCGAGCTGCTCGCCGGCATCGAGGAGCTCGCCGCGGCGTGGGACACCTCCTCGCGCGGCGCGGTCGTCGACGCGATCTGGCCGGGGCTCGAGAAGATCGCCATCGACTACACCGTGGCCGAGCCCGCCGCCGCCGCGGGGCGCATGGCCGTCGTGCCCGGCGACTTCGACTGGGACGACGTCGGCGACTTCGCCTCGCTCGCGAAGCTGCAGTCCGGCGGGCGGGCGAACAACCTCGCCGTGCTCGGGGACGGCGCGCGGATCCTCGCCGACTCGTCGAGCGGCATCGTCGTGGCGCACAGCCAGCGACTCATCTCGCTCATCGGGGTCGAGGACATCGTCGTCGTCGACACCCCGGACGCGCTGCTCGTCACCACGAGCGCGAACGCGCAGCGGGTCAAGGGTGTGGTGGACGCACTGAAGCTGAGCGGTCGGGGGGACGTGCTCTGACGGTCCGCCGACCTGGTGTACGGTGATGTTCCGGTCGCGGGGGCCGCGCTGACTCGGGGGAGTGCTGATGGGGGACATCCAGTTCGAGACTTCGGACGCGAGTGCGCTCGCACGTGTCGCGCGACGAGCCGCTGACACGTTGCGAGGGCAGGCCGGTCCGCGGTCGGGCGCCGTCGCATCCGCGCTCGACGACGCTGCTGGCTCGTACGCCGACCGGTTCCGTGAGGCGGCCGTGGTCGAGGCCGAGGACCGGGCACGACTGGCGGGCGTGCTGGTCGACCTCGCCGACCAGATCGACGCCGCGGTCGCTGCTGCGGAGCGCGAACGGGAGCGCCAGCGTGACCACGCCGACTGGAACGCGCGTGACGCCGACCGGAAGCGGGCGGCGTCCGTGGCCGAGGCCTTCGCCGGTTCCGCAGGACGATCGGTCGTCGACGCACTGGAGCGCTTCACCGATCCCGAGCCGGCGACCGAACCCGAGCCGAGGCCGGAGGTCGACGCCGAGTTCCGCGGTCGGGAGCGTGCGCGCTACGGCGACGGAGCGAGCCGTGGCAGGAGTTCTGCCGATCCGAGCGCGCTCCGGGCCTTCGTGACGACGACCTCGGGACCGGACACGACCGCGTCGGCCGAGTCCGAGCGCGTGCGATCGGCGTGGTCCTCCTTCCGGTCCTCCTGCGCCTGGGTCACGGTCGACCGCGCGAGCATGCCGGCGGGTTTCGC
This sequence comes from Curtobacterium sp. 1310, assembly GCF_017834105.1. Classification (NCBI taxonomy): domain Bacteria; kingdom Bacillati; phylum Actinomycetota; class Actinomycetes; order Micrococcales; family Microbacteriaceae; genus Curtobacterium; species Curtobacterium sp. 1310. The sequence goes on from NZ_JAFICY010000004.1 coordinate 291,950, forward strand.
GCGCTACGTGCGCGAGAACGACGAGGATCGGAGCTGGATCGGCAGGATCGCCGACGCCTTCGAGGCCGCCGGCGGCAGTGGGTCGCTGTCGAACGCGGCTCTCGACATCGCGGCGACCGGACAGGCGGCGCCTGCCCTCCAACGGCTGTTCGCGGAGCACCTGACGCCGACGGAGGTCGCGGAGCGCTGGGCTGCGCTCGGGCTGATGACGGCCGACGCCAGCGTGTTCGACGGTTTCCCGACGGACGTGCTCGCGCGACTCGGGAACCTCGAGGGTGTCCCGTACTGGGCGCGGAGTACGGCGAACGCCCTCGTGCTGAACCAGCGACTGGTCGACGTGGAGCGCCAGATCGAGCAGCTGGAGCGGACGGTCGCATCGGCGGGTGACGGCTCACGGGTGTTGGCGCGGGAACTGACGGCGCGGTACACGGACCGCAAGGCCCTCCGGAACGTCAATGCTGCGTTGACGAAGAAGGGCTCCGACGGGAAGCGCTTCCTCATCGCTCTCACGGATGATCGACCGCCGCTCGCTGCCGTCTCGATCGGCGATCTGGACCGTGCGAAGTCAGCGACCTGGGCTGTCCCTGGTATGGACACCACGACAGCGGACATGACGACGTGGGCGAGGGCCGCTCAGAACATCGCCGATGAGCAAACGGACGTTGCGGACACCACAGACGTCGCAGACCCTTCGGATCGAGCAGTCGTCGCTTGGGTCGGCTACACCACCCCGGGACCACAGGATGTGCTCCTCATGGCCAAGGCGAAGGACGGCGGCAAGCGTCTCGCAGATTCGATCCGCGGGTTCTCAGCCGTCCGCGGAACTGATGACGTGCAGACGAACGTCGTGGCGCACTCCTACGGCACGACCGCGGGAGCTGTGGCTCTGGCCGAGCGGGGTGTCCACGTTGATCGGTTCGTCGCACTGGGTTCTGCCGGGCTGCCCGATGGTCTCGACGATGCGCAGCAGCTGCACGCAGACCAGGTCTTCGCGGCTCAGGCGAAGGACGGCCCCACCGGCGAGTCCGGACAGGGTGACGAATGGGCGACGTTCGGCCGGGAGAAGAGCCTCGCCCATCGCGTCGACCCGACCGCGCAGGGTTTCGGAGCGACCGTGTTCGGCGCCGACGGCGGGACTGGGAGCGAGGGGCAGACCCTTGCGTCGGTCCTGCATCACGCCCCGGTGTTCAAGGACCACCGAGGTTACCTGGACCGTGGTACCGAGTCACTGCACAACGTGGCACTCGCCACCACAGGTCAGGACGAGTTGCTGACCGGGGCGCGAGATCGATGACCCGGTCCGACGAAGGAGGAGGCACATGAACGCACGACACCGTGCTCGTCGCGCACTCGCGGCGACGGCGGCGCTACTGGCAGTCGTCGTCGTGACCGCCGGATGTGCCGGGCAGCATCATGATGCAACCCGACCGACTGAGAGGACGTCCTCCGTGGACGCAGACACTGCGAAGCGAAACATGATCGACATCGTCGATCAGACAACGGCCGCGCTCGGCGGCGAATGGGAGACGCGGACGTCTCCCGATTACGTCGAGAGCTGCCAGCTGTCGAGCGACGAAGAAGGAGCTCGGTGGGTGTACCGAGTTGCTCGAGCAGAGTCCGCCGACGTCGAGGCGGACGCTGCTGCTGCCTCCGATGTCTGGAGGTCCGCCGGTCTGACCGTGGACCGACTCGCTGACTCCAAGGGGCCGGCGGTGGTCGCTCGCGGCGGCGATCGCGTCGAGATGATCCGTTTCTTCGCTTTCCCCGGCAACTACAGCATCCAAGCGCTCTCGATGTGCTTCGCTGGCGACGCAGACGAGATCGAGGAGCAGCAGGCCGACGAATGACCCGCGATCCCGGGTTCGTGATGTCCTGGCCGTGCCGGATCAGCGCGCGCGACCTCGCAAGCCTCATCGTCGTCCTCGCGCTCGCGGGACTGAGCACCGGGTGTGCGTCCCGAGCGGTCGAGACGAGGACGGCCAGCGCAACGGATCCGATCGTGGACGCAGTGACCGCGAAGCAACAGATGATCGCCGCTGTGGACGACGCCACCGAGCTCCTCGGCGGAGTGTGGACGGCGCGGACCGGACCGGACGCAGCGGAGCGGTGCTCGTTGCCGGACGGGGAGCGCGGAGCACACTGGCGGTACCTGACGGGGAGCGCGATCGAGGGGCGGCCGGAGGAAGACGGCTCGGCGATGGCCGACCACTGGCGTGCGCAGGGCAAGCGCGTGACCGCGCGGGACACGAGCACCGGGCCGGTGGTCTTCGGTGGGGGAGGCGGGGACATCGCGTCCATCAGCTTCTACGCGGTCTCCGGCAACTACACCGTCCAGGCCGTCTCGCTGTGCTTCCCCGGCGACGCCGACCGCATGGCCGAGGACGACGCCGACGAGGTCGAGTGAGCATCCGAGGACGAGACGCCGGAGCGTCTCGAGAGGAGACGAATGTCTGCCGAGCTGACCATGCGGCGCCTGACGAGCGTTGCCCTCACACCCCTCGCATTGCTGATCGTCATCAGCGGTTGCACGCAACACCCTCCGGTCGGCGAGACGCTGTCCGACGATGGAAGGACGGCCCAGGTGGACCCCGAGACTGCTCAGCGGAAGATGACCGAGCTCGTCGACAGGACCGCTGCGGCGCTCGGGGGCGAATGGGTCACCACGCAGGGTCCGGACTACGTCGACAGCTGCACGCTCCCCGACGGTGGACAAGGAGCCAACTGGGTCTACCTGACCACCAGGACGGACGGAGGGGGCAATCCGGACGACGATGCTGCGGCGGTCACGAAGACCTGGCAGTCCGCGGGCATGACCGTCGGACGAGTCGCGGATCCTGACGGCCCGGTCGTCGTCGGACGGGGTGGAGCCTCGACCGCGCTGATCGATCTGTACGCGTTCCCGGGCAAGTACACGCTGGAGGCCGAATCGCTCTGCTTCCCGGGGAGTGCCGACGAGATCGAAGAGGAGCAGAGCAGCGGGTCCTGATCCGCTCCGTCGAAGGAGGATGCGCATGCACGCAGGACGGCCCGCGCGTCGTCTGACCACGACCACGGGTCGAGGAGCAGCAGGCCGACGGGTGACGCACGGAGCATCGTTCACGGCGGTCTCCGTTCGCCGGAGCAGCGAGCGGATCGTCGCGAGCTCCGCCGTCGTCTTCGCGCTCGCGGGTCTGCTGCGCGGCTGTGTCCCCAGCGCGACCGACACAGCGACGGACCGACGAACGGAGTCCTACCCGGATGCAGCGACCGCGAAACAGCAGATGATCGACGCCGTGGACGATGCAACCCGACTCCTCGGCGGGCACTGGAAGGCGCGAGCCGGACCTGACCACCCCGAGGACTGCGTCCTGTCCGACGGCGAGCAGGGTGCGCAGTGGCGGTACCTCTCGGGGAGCACGCTGGCGGGTGACCCGTCCGAGGACGGCGCCCGGATTGCGGAGCACTGGCGTGGGCAGGGGCTGCGGGTCATCGTCCGTGATCCAGACGACGGACCGGCGGTGCTCGGGCGCGGCGGTGAACAGATCGCTTCGATCAGTGCGTACGCCTCCCCCGGCAACTCCACGGTCCAGGCAGTGTCCCTGTGCTTCCCCGGCGACGCCGACCGCATTGCGGAGCAGCAGGCCGACGAGTGATGCAGGACCGTCGTCTGGTGCTTCCGTGCACGAACGACGGCAGGTGTCGCTCGCTGTAGCGCTCCACCACGAAATCCTCGGATCGTCCCCCGGACCGGGTCCCCGGTGGACGTCGGCGTTACGAGCGCGTTTCGTCGGGGTCGCGATCGGGTAACTGATCCCAGCAGTCCCTCAGGGGCGTTCTGTACCGGCCCGACGGTCGTGTACTGTCGCCACGATCGCCCGGAACGCACGTGGTCCGGGCACCGCCCCCCGGAGGAACCAACCCGTGACATCTCGTACCCGCAAGGTCCTGCTCAGCGGCCTCGCGCTCGCCGGCACCATGGCCGTCCTGGCCGGCTGCTCGGCTGCCCCGTCCGACACCACCTCGGCGAAGAAGACCGACTTCCGCCCCTGCATGGTCTCCGACGCCGGTGGCTTCGACGACAAGTCCTTCAACCAGCTCGGCTTCGACGGCATGGTCGACGCGGCGAAGGAGCTCGGCGCCGACTACAACAAGGCCGAGTCCAAGGACGCCACGGTCTACGACTCGAACATCGAGCAGCTCGTCAACCAGAACTGCAACATGATCATCACGGTCGGCTTCAACCTCGCAGACGCCACGAAGAAGCAGGCAGCTGCGAACCCCGACACCGAGTTCGCGATCATCGACGACAACTCGATCGACGCGAAGAACGTCAAGCCGATCACGTTCGACACCTCGCAGGCCGCCTTCCTGGCCGGCTACGCGGCGGCGTCCTACTCGAAGACCGGCGTCGTCGGCACCTTCGGCGGCATGCAGATCCCGACCGTCACCATCTTCATGGACGGCTTCGCGGACGGCGTGAAGTACTACAACGAGCAGAAGAAGAAGGACGTCAAGGTCGTCGGCTGGAACGTCGAGACCGGCAAGGGCTCCTTCACCGGTGGCTTCGAGGCGGGCACGCAGGCCAAGTCGGTCGCGCAGACCCTGCTCGACCAGGACGCCGACGTGATCCTGCCCGTCGGTGGCCCGATCTACCAGTCGGCAGCCGAGGCGATCAAGGACGCGAACAACGGTTCGGTCCTGATCGGCGCGGACAGCGACCTCTACGAGGCCGACCCCCGCTACAAGGACATCGCCTTCACCTCGGTGATGAAGGGCATGCGCCCGGCGGTCAAGGACGTCGTCGAGCAGGCGGCGGACGACAAGTTCTCGAAGGAGCCGTACGTCGGCACCCTGAAGAACGACGGCGTCGGCATCGCGCCGTTCCACGACTACGAGTCCAAGGTGGACTCGGGTCTGCAGGACGAGCTCGACAAGATCAAGTCGGGCATCATCGACGGCTCGATCACGGTCGAGACGCAGTCGGACAAGTAGTCGGGTGAACGCGGGCGGGGGATCGATCCTCCGCCCGCGTTTCCGCGCGTCCACCGACGGGTGACGCGCTGACCAACAGGAACGCAGTAGACAACATGAAGCTCGAGCTCCGCGGAATCACCAAGCGGTTCGGCCCCCTGGTCGCGAACGACCACATCTCCCTCACGGTCGAACCCGGTGAGGTGCACTGCCTCCTGGGCGAGAACGGTGCGGGCAAGTCCACCCTGATGAACGTGCTCTACGGCCTGTACCAGGCGGACGAGGGCGAGATCCTCCTGGACGACGTCGTCCAGGACTTCGACGGCCCCGGCGACGCCATGCGCTCCGGCATCGGCATGGTGCACCAGCACTTCATGCTCGTGCCGGTGTTCACCGTCGCCGAGAACGTCATGCTCGGTCAGGAGCAGACGACCTTCGGCGGTCGTCTCGACCTCGCCGGCGCCCGCAAGCGCGTGCGCGAGATCAGCGACCGCTTCGGGTTCGACGTCGACCCCGACGCCCGTATCGAGGACCTGCCCGTCGGCGTGCAGCAGCGCGTCGAGATCATCAAGGCGCTGTCCCGCGACGCGAAGGTCCTCGTCTTCGACGAGCCGACGGCGGTCCTGACGCCGCAGGAAACCGACGAGCTGATGGGCATCATGCGCCAGCTCCGCGAGGCCGGCACCGCGATCGTCTTCATCACGCACAAGCTGCGCGAGGTGCGCGAGGTCGCCGACCGGATCACGGTGATCCGCCTCGGCAAGGTCGTCGGTGAGGCCTCGCCGACCGCGACGAACAACGAACTCGCTGCGCTCATGGTCGGCCGGGCCGTCTCGCTCGTGGTCGACAAGACGCCCGCGTCCGGCGGCGAGGACGCCCTCGTTGTCGAGGGCGTGACCGTCACCGACCCGTCGGGCGTCGTGCTCGTCGACGACGTCTCGTTCACCGTCCGCCGCGGCGAGGTCCTCGCCATCGCCGGCGTGCAGGGCAACGGGCAGACCGAGCTGACCGAGGCGATCATCGGCCTCGAGCCCGTGCACGCGGGTCGCATCACGCTCGACGGCAAGGAGCTCACCGGTCGCACGGTGAAGCAGGTCCTCGACGCGGGCGTGGGCTTCGTGCCCGAGGACCGCAAGGAGGACGGCCTGGTCGGGGAGTTCACGATCGCCGAGAACCTCATGCTCGACCGCGCCGACCACGACGAGTTCGTGCGGGCCGGCACGATCCGCGCCGCTGAGCGCGACGCGTTCGCCGACGAGAAGATCGCCGAGTTCGACATCCGCACGCCGTCCCGCACCACGGCGGCCGGTCGGCTGTCGGGCGGCAACCAGCAGAAGATCGTCCTCGCCCGCGAGCTGAGCCGCGAGCTGCGGCTGTTCGTCGCCGCGCAGCCCACGCGCGGCATCGACGTCGGCTCGATCGAGTTCGTGCACAAGCGCATCGTCGCCACCCGCGACACCGGCGTCCCGGTCATCGTCGTCTCCACGGAGCTCGACGAGGTCGTGGCGCTCGCCGACCGGATCGCGGTCATGTACCGCGGCGGCATCGTCGGCATCGTCCCCGCGGACACCCCGCGCGACGTCCTCGGCCTCATGATGGCCGGGGAGATCCCAGAAGGAACGGAGCTGGCAGCGTGAGCACCCCCACGCCAGACAACACGCAGCCGGCGACCCCGGCCGAGGCACCCACCGACGACCGCATGCAGGACGTCGAGGGCACCACACACCTCATGACGGACTCGGCGGACGACACCGAGCGTCGGGCTGCCGGCGGTGACCGCTGGAGCACGGCGCTGCAGAGCATCGTCAACGGCTCCGTGCTCGTGACCGTCCTCGCCGTCGTCCTCGCCCTCGTCGCCTGCGGCATCCTGATCGCCGTCACCGACGAGAACGTCCGCGCGGCAGCCGGGTACTTCTTCGCCCGCCCCACCGACACCTTCCAGGCCGTCGGCACCGCGGTCGGTGGCGCGTACCGGTCGCTCTTCCAGGGCTCGGTCGTGAACTTCGGCGCGAGCTCCTTCGCGCAGGCCATCGCGCCGATCACGCGCTCGGTCGACTACGCCGTGCCACTGATCGCCGCGGGCCTCGGCATCGCGCTGTCCTTCCGGGCCGGCCTCTTCAACATCGGCGGCCAGGGTCAGATCCTCATCGGTGCCGCAGCCGCCGGCTGGGTCGGCTTCTCGTTCGACGGCCCCGCCGCGATCCACATCCCGCTCACCGTCGTCGCCGGCATCGTCGGCGGTGCGGTCTGGGGTGGCCTGGTCGGGGTCCTCAAGGCCCGCACCGGTGCCAACGAGGTCGTCCTGACGATCATGCTCAACTACGTCGCGCTCTACCTCGTCAGCTACCTGCTCCGCACGCCGGGGCTGCTGCAGGCGCCGGGCAGCTCGAACCCGATCTCGCCCGCCACGAAGGAGAGCGCGGTCTTCCCGGCGCTGTTCGGTCCCCGGTACGGCATCGACCTCGGCTTCGTCGTCGCGCTCATCGCCGTGGTCGTGGTGTGGTGGCTCGTCAACAAGTCGTCGCTCGGCTTCCGCTTCCGCACGATCGGTGAGAACCCGCGCGCCGCCCGCGTCGCCGGCATGAGCGTCCCCGCGCTCACCATCTGGGTGATGGTCATCTCCGGTGCGCTCGTCGGCATCGCCGGCGCCTACCAGGTGCAGGGCGCCGTGACCTCGGGCTTCACCTCGGGCATCGACGCCGGCATCGGCTTCGACGCGATCACGGTCGCCCTCCTCGGCCGTTCGAAGCCGTGGGGCGTGTTCTGGGCCGCGATCCTGTTCGGCGTCCTCAAGAACGGCGGCTACGCCATGCAGGCCGCGAACGACATCCCGATCGACATCGTCGGCGTGATCCAGGCGCTCATCGTCCTGTTCATCGCCGCACCGCCGCTCGTCCGCGCGATCTTCCGCATCCCGCAGCCGGGTGCGCGTCGTCGCGGTCGTGCCGCGAAGAACTCCCGGAAGGCGGTCGCCGCATGAGCACCACCACCACCGCGGCGCCCGCACCGGCGCTGTCCGACCGCCCGATCGAGACGACCCGGAGCTGGAAGGCCCCGATCGGCTTCGGCGTCTTCACCCTGCTCGCGCTGCTGTTCTTCGGCGTGCTCCACCGTGCCGGCGACACCACGTTCCGGCTCGCGAACGGCGGTGACTTCTTCGCGCTGCCGAACGTGCCGCTCCCCGCGACCGGTACCGGCATCGTCGTCATCGTCCTGCTGGCGCTCGCCACCGTGTATGCCGTCGTCGAGGTCCGCGCGAACCGCCGGATCCCGCTCTGGCTGACCGCGGTCTTCGCGGTCGTCTTCGTCGTCGGCTTCCTCGCCTGGTCGGCCGCCGGGGACACCATCCCCGTGCCGGGCCTGCTCCTGGGCGCCCTGGGCCTCAGCGTCCCGCTCGTGTTCGGTGCCCTGGGCGGCGTCATCTCGGAGCGTGTCGGCGTCGTGAACATCGCCATCGAGGGCCAGTTCCTCGCCGGCGCGTTCACCTCGGCGATGATCGCCTCGTTGACCGGGTCCGCGTGGGTCGGCCTCGTCGGGGCGCTCGTCGCCGGCGTGCTCGTCTCGTTCCTCCTGGCGGCGTTCAGCATCAAGTACCTGGTCGACCAGGTCATCGTCGGTGTCGTCATCAACGCGTTCATCTCGGGCCTGACGGGCTTCCTCTACTCGCAGGTGCTCTCGCCGAACGAGCAGACGCTCAACATCGGCGTGCGCTTCCCGAAGGTCGAGATCCCGGTCCTGCACCAGATCCCGGTCATCGGCCCGGTGTTCTTCGAGCAGACGGTCGTCGTCTACCTCGCCTACGTCGCGGTCGCGGTCGTCACCTTCGCGCTGTTCAAGACCCGCTGGGGCCTGCGCCTCCGCGCGGTCGGCGAGCACCCGCAGGCCGCGGACACGGTGGGCATCAACGTCGCGCGGACGCGCTTCTGGAACGTCTCGCTCGCCGGCGCGATCGCCGGTCTCGGCGGCGCGTACTTCACGCTCGACGCGGTCGGCCCGTTCACGAAGGACATGACCGCGGGCGCGGGCTACATCGCCCTGGCCGCCGTCATCTTCGGTCGCTGGGACCCGATCCGGGCGACGCTCGCGGCGCTGCTGTTCGGCTTCGCGTCGAACCTGCAGAACATCCTCGGCGCGATCGACTCCCCGGTGCCGAGCGAGTTCCTGCTCATGCTGCCCTACGTGGTCACGATCTTCGCGGTCGCCGGCCTGGTCGGGCAGTCGCGCGGACCGGCGGCCGCCGGCAAGCCGTACACCAAGAGCTGACGGCCTGGAGGCGCGGCACATGACCGACACGAACCCTTCCGGTGACCAGGAGGTCACCACCGGCCCCGCGACCGGCGAGCCGTCCTGGACGGACCCGGCCACGAGCCTCCCGTCCGACCCGGACACCGTGATCGACGCGAGCGTCGACGTCGACTGGAGCGCCCTGCGGGACGCTGCGACCGCCGCGATGCGGCGGGCCTACGCGCCGTACTCGTCGTTCCCGGTCGGCGCTGCTGCGCTCACCGACGACGGACGGATCGTCTCGGGCTGCAACATCGAGAACGCGTCGTACGGGGTCACCCTGTGCGCCGAGTGCTCGCTCGTCTCGCAGCTGCACATGACCGGCGGCGGCAAGCTCGTCGCGTTCACCTGCGTGGACGGCGACGGTGCGACGCTCATGCCGTGCGGCCGGTGCCGGCAGCTGCTGTTCGAGCACTCGACCGAGGGCATGCTCCTCGAGACGGTCTCGGGCATCCGCACGATCGACCAGGTGCTCCCCGACGCGTTCGGGCCCCGCACCCTCGCGACCTACCAGCAGGAGCACTGACATGGCAGTCGAGCCCTTCGACACCGTCGACCTCATCCGCACCAAGCGCTCCGGCGAGGCCCTGGCCACCGCCGAGATCGACTGGCTCGTCGACGCGTACACGCGCGGGTACGTCGAGGACCCGCAGATGGCGGCCCTGGCGATGGCGATCTTCCTCAACGGCATGGAACGGCGGGAGATCAAGGACCTGACGCTCGCGATGATCGCGTCGGGGGAGCGGATGTCGTTCGACGCCCTCGGCAAGACCACGGTGGACAAGCACTCCACCGGAGGCGTCGGGGACAAGATCACGCTGCCGCTCGCGCCGCTCGTCGCGTCGTTCGGGGTGGCGGTGCCCCAGCTCTCCGGCCGCGGGCTCGGCCACACCGGCGGCACGCTCGACAAGCTCGAGTCGATCGCCGGATGGCAGGCGTCGATCTCGAACGACCGCATGATGGAGGTGCTCCGCGACGTCGGCGCGGTCATCTGCGCGGCCGGCTCGGGACTGGCACCGGCGGACAAGAAGCTCTACGCGCTCCGTGACATCACCGGCACCGTCGAGTGCATCCCGCTCATCGCGTCGAGCATCATGTCGAAGAAGATCGCCGAGGGCACGGGTGCGCTCGTGCTCGACGTCAAGTTCGGCTCCGGTGCGTTCATGCCGACGTACGAGGCGTCGAAGGAGCTCGCGCAGACCATGGTCGACCTCGGCAACGACGCGGGCGTGGCGACCTCGGCGCTGCTCACCGACATGGAGGTCCCGCTCGGCCTGACGATCGGGAACGCGCTCGAGGTCCGGGAGTCGGTCGAGGTCCTGGCCGGCGGCGGCCCGTCCGACGTGGTCTCGCTGACGGTCGAGCTCGCGTCGGAGATGCTGCGGCTCGCCGGGCTGCCGGACGCCGATCCCGCGGCAGCGCTGGCCGACGGTCGCGCGATGGACACGTGGCGCCGGATGATCGAGGCACAGGGCGGCGACCCCGCTGCGGACCTGCCCGTCGCCCGCGAGCAGCACGTGGTCACGGCGACGGAGTCGGGTGTGCTCGTCCAGCAGGACGCCCTGCCGTTCGGCATCGCCGCGTGGCGTCTCGGCGCCGGCCGGGCCCGCGCGCAGGACCCGGTGCAGGCGGGAGCCGGCATCGAGCTGCACGTCAAGCCCGGCGACACCGTCACCGCGGGCCAGCCGCTCTGGACGCTCCACACCGACGAGCCGGCGCGCTTCGACCGCGCGCTGGAGTCGCTCGAGGGTGCGTGGGCGATCGGGTCGTCCGCGCCCGAGCGCGGCCCCATCGTGCGGGAGCGCATCACCGGCTGAGCGCCGCGGCCGCGACCCGGCCACACCGACCGGAGGCTCCCCACTCGTCTGTGGGGAGCCTCCAGTCGGTCCGTCCGTCTGTTGTGCACAGGTGCCGACGCGGCGTCGGCGACCACCGCTAGCCTGGGAGCATGAGCGCCGACGCCCCGACCTACCGCCTGCCCGACGCCGGAGCGGTCATCGACGACCTGCCCAAGGTCTCGCTGCACGACCACCTCGACGGGGGTCTGCGCCCGGCGACCATCGTCGACATGGCGGACGAGGCGGGCATCGAGCTGCCGACGACCGACCCCGAGGCACTCGGCGCATGGTTCGCCGAGCAGTCGAACAGCGGCTCGCTCGTCGAGTACCTGAAGACCTTCGACGTCACGACGTCGGTGATGCAGACCGCGCCGCAGCTGCACCGTGTGGCGAAGGAGTTCGTCGAGGACCTCGTGGCCGACGGGGTCGTCTACGGCGAGATCAGGTGGGCACCGGAGCAGCACCTGCGGGGTGGGCTGACGCTCGACGAGACGGTCGAGGCGGTGCAGGCCGGCATCGAGGAGGCGGTCGACGCCGCCGGTGGCGCGATCCGGATCGGCCAGCTGGTCACCGCGATGCGTCATGCGGACCGGTCGCTCGAGATCGCCGAGCTCGCCGTCCGGCACCGGGACCGCGGCGTGGTCGGCTTCGACATCGCGGGGGCCGAGGCAGGCTTCCCGCCCGCGAACCACCGTGCGGCGTTCGAGTACCTGGCATCCGAGCTGTTCCCGGTGACGGTCCACGCCGGCGAGGCCGACGGGCTGGCGTCGATCCGCTCGGCGCTGGTGGACGGTCGGGCGCTCCGCCTCGGCCACGGCGTCCGGATCTTCGAGGACATCACCCTGTCGGACGCCGGTGACGGCTCCACGCTGGCGTCGCTGGGCGAGATCGCGTCGTGGGTCCGCGACCGCGAGATCCCCCTCGAGGTCGCCCCGCAGTCGAACCTGCAGACCGGTGCGATCGCCGCGTGGGGCGACGACCTCGCCGACCACCCGTTCGACGTGCTGTACCAGCTCGGCTTCCGCGTGACGGTGAACACCGACAACCGCCTGATGAGCGGCACGTCGCTGTCACGCGAGCTCGCCCTGCTCGCCGGCACCTTCGGCTACGACCTCGACGACCTCGCCGCGTTCCAGATCAACGCCGCGCTCGGCTCGTTCCTGCCGCTCGAGGACCGCGAGGAGATCATCGCGACCATCACGGCCGGACACCAGGAGGCCTAGCGATGTCCCTGCCGCCGCTGCCGGACGACGCCGTCGTGCTCGGAGCGAGCGCGTCCTCGTGGCGCGACGCGCTCCGGCTCGCCGGTGCCGCGCTCGTCACCTCGGGGTCGGCGACGCCGCCGTACACCGACGCGATGATCGACCTGGTCGAGGAGCACGGCCCGTACATCGTCATCTCGCCCGGACTCGCGTTCGCGCACGCCCGGCCGGGACCGGCGGTGCTGCGGGACGGGCTGGCCGTCGTGACCCTGCGCGAACCGGTGTCGTTCGGGCACCCGCACAACGACCCGGTGTCGGTCGTCCTCGGGCTCGCGGTCGCCGAGGTCGGGACGCACCTCGAGTCGATCGGCGACATCGCGAACACGTTCAACGACGCCACGGTGACCGCGCGGCTCGCGGCGGCGGGCTCCGCGGACGAGGTCCGGACGATCATGGGGGTGTCGGCGTGAAGATCGTGACGATCTGCGGTGCGGGGATCGGGTCCAGCGGGATCCTCAAGGTGAACGCGGAGAAGGCCCTCGGCACGCTCGGGCTGTCGGCGTCGGTCGTCGCGGCGGACGTCGCCTCGGTGCGCGCCGTGGCCGAGGACGCCAACGTGATCCTGACCAGCCAGGAGTTCGTCGAGGCGATCGGGGAGACCTACGCCGAGGTCATCGTGATCCGGAACCACTTCGACCAGGGCGAGATCACGGCCGCGGTCGACCGGGCGCTCGGGGAGCACTGAGCAGCTCCCGACGCTGCCTCTAGAGTTGGGGCATGAGCACGGAGAACCCGCTGAACGACCCCGCCGCCGACCCGTTCGAGGTCGCCCGCGACGCCGCCGCCGTCATCGCCGACCGGTCCGGCATCGAGCGGCACGACATCGCCCTGACCCTGGGCTCCGGCTGGGGCAAGGCCGCCGACATCATCGGCGAGACGGTGTCCGAGATCCCCGCGGCCGAGGTCCCCGGCTTCAGCGCCTCTGCGGTGCCCGGACACTCCGGCACGGTCCGGTCGATCCGCCTGCAGGACGGCCGGCACGCACTCGTCATCGGTGCACGGACCCACTACTACGAGAACCACGGCGTCCGTCGCGTGGTGCACAGCGTCCGCACCGCCGCGGCGACCGGGGCGTCGGTCATGGTGCTGACCAACGGCGCCGGTGGCATCAAGGAGCACTGGACGCCCGGCACTCCGGTCCTCATCAGCGACCACATCAACCTGACGGCGGACAGCCCGCTCGAGGGCGCCACGTTCGTCGACCTGACCGACCTGTACTCGGCACGGCTGCGCGAGGTCGCGAAGTCGATCGACCCCACCCTCGACGAGGGCGTCTACACGCAGTTCCGCGGCCCGCACTACGAGACCCCGGCCGAGGTGCAGATGGCGAAGACCATCGGCGGGCACATCGTCGGCATGTCGACCGCGCTCGAGGCGATCGCCGCCCGTCAGGCGGGCATGGAGGTCCTCGGCTTCTCGCTCATCACGAACCTCGCCGCGGGCATCCAGAAGACCCCGCTCTCGCACGCCGAGGTGCTCGAGGCCGGGCGCGAGGCCGAGCCGGTCATCGCGGACCTCCTCGCCCGCGTGGTGGCGGCGCTGTGACCCGGCACGAGGGTGCCTCGGACGGCGCCATCGCGGACGGCGACCTCGGTGACGGCGGTGCCCTCGCCGCCGTGGACGAGGACGTCCTGTCCCGCGCCCGCGCGTGGGTGGAGCAGGACCCGGACGACGAGACCCGTGCGGAACTCCAGCAGCTGATCGACCGCGGCGACGCCGAGGAGCTCGCCGCGCGGTTCTCCGGTCGCCTGCAGTTCGGCACCGCCGGCCTCCGCGCCGAGCTCGGCGCCGGGCCGCAGCGCATGAACCGCGTCGTCGTCACGCAGGCCGCGGCGGGGCTCGCGCGCTTCCTGATCGACACCGGTCGTGACCGCAGCGTCGTGATCGGCTACGACGGCCGGGTCAACTCCGACGTCTTCGCTCGCGACTCCGCCGAGGTCATGCGCGGCCTCGGGCTCGAGGTCACCCTCCTGCCGTCCGCGCTCCCGACGCCGGTGCTCGCGTTCGCGGTGCGCCACCTCGGTGTCGGCGCGGGCGTCATGGTGACCGCGAGCCACAACCCGCCGCGGGACAACGGCTACAAGGTGTACCTCGGGGGCGAGGACGACGGTTCGCAGATCGTCCCGCCGGTCGACGGCGAGATCGCCGCGGCGATCGACGCGGTCGCCGCGGGGGACGTCCGCGACCTCGTGCGCTCCACCGACTACACGGTCGCCGGTCCGGAGCTCGCCCGGGCCTACGTCGACGCGACCGCCGCGACGGTGCCGGCCCCGACCCTCCCGGTCGACGCGCAACCGAAGGTCGTCTACACGGCGATGCACGGCGTCGGGTGGGAGACCGCGCGAGCCGTGTTCGCCGCGGCGGGGTTCGCCGAGCCCGCCGTCGTACCGGAGCAGATCGAGCCGGACGGCGCGTTCCCGACGGTGTCGTTCCCGAACCCGGAGGAGCCGGGTGCGATGGACCTGTCGATCGCGCGTGGTGTCGCGGTCGGGGCCGACCTGGTCATCGCGAACGACCCCGACGCCGATCGCCTCGCCCTGGCGATCCCCGACGGTGCCGGCTCGTTCCGTCGCCTGTCCGGCAACGAGGTCGGTTGGTTGCTCGGCTGGCGGGCCGCCGCTCGTGCGCAGGCCGCGGGCTCGTCGGACGGGTCGGGTGTGCTTGCGGCGTCGATCGTGTCCTCGCCCGCGCTCGCCCGCGTCGCGGAGCGGTACGGGCTCGGGTACCGGGACACCCTGACCGGGTTCAAGTGGGTCTCCCGCGTGCCCGACCTGGTGTTCGGGTACGAGGAGGCGCTCGGCTACCTCGTCGACCCCGGCGTCGTCCGCGACAAGGACGGCATCTCGGCGGCCCTGGCGCTGCTCGACCTCGCCGTCTCGCTCGCAGCCGAGGGCCGGACCGTCGCCGACCAGCTCGACGCCTTCGCGGCCGAGTTCGGGGCGTTCGCCTCCGGGCAGGTGTCGACCCGCGTGGACGACCTGTCGCGGATCGGGGAGATCATGGCGTCGCTGCGGTCGTCCGCGCCCTCGTCGCTCGGCGGCCGTACGGTCACCGGGGTGACGGACTACTCGGACGGGGTGGAGGGCTTCCCCCCGTCCGACATCCTGCGCTACGACCTCGAGGGCGGCGCGCGGGTCATCGTCCGCCCGAGCGGCACCGAGCCCAAGGTGAAGGTCTACATCGACACGGTGGCGGCCTCGCCGGCCGAGGCGCAGGCGCTCGTCGACGCCCTCGCAGCCGACGTGCGGCCCCGCGTGTCGTAGCGGCGCGGCGCTGGCGCGCCGCGCCGCCGCCGCCCGTGCCTGCGGTGCGGGTGCCGCCGGTAGCTGCACAACCGAAAGCACCTCACGCCACGCAATCACGTGGCGCGAGGTGCTTTCCGTTGTGCACGAGCAGCTGACACCACCGATGGGCATCCGGGTACCTCGGGACCGAGGACGAGTGCGGACCTCGTAGGGCGGCCGGTCCTCCTGCACAGAGCGGGGACGAGCGCTCGCTGCTCACAGGCACGGCCGGGAGGCGCGTGACCGGTCTGCGCGCGCGCCACGCTCAGGACATGGCGACGTTGGAGATCCTGGTCGGTGGCGGCGCGGACGAGACCGGGCGGCGCGGGCGGGACCACCGCGATCGCGCGCTGCGGGGAGAGCTCGTACGACTGGCCCCGGGCCGGTTCGTCGTCGCGGACGACTGGCGACGGGCGACCCCGGGGGAGCGGCACATCGCTCGGATCAAGGCGTTGCACGATCGGCTCGCCCCGCGACTGGTCGTCTCGCACGCCTCAGCCGCGGCGTTGCACGGGCTGCCCTGGCCCGGCGAGTTCCCGGTCCCGGTCGAGGTGATCGATCCGCTGCGATCCACCGGTCAGTCGCTGCGCTCCGTGCACAAGCGTGCCGGCGCGGGGCGCACACTCCGGACGTCGTACATGGTGGCGAACGGGCGAGCCCTGACCGACCTGGCGAGCACGGTGGTCGACCTCGCCGTGGCGTACCCGCTGCGGACGAGCGTGCCTGCGGTGGACCGTGCGCTCGCCCGCGGATCCAGCCTCGATGAACTCCGCGCGACACTGGACGAGAGCACCGCCGTACAGTTCCGAGCGAGGGCGGAGCGGGCTCTGGATCTCGCAGACGCGCGCTCCGGGTCTCCGGGGGAGTCCGTCGCCCGCGTGGCGCTCGACGAGGTCGGGGCGCCGAGGCCGATGCTGCAGCAGGAGTTCCGTGACGGCTCGGGGCCGATCGGCGTCGTCGACTTCTGGTTCGCCGACCAGGGCGTGGTCCTCGAGTTCGACGGTCGAGTGAAGTACGCCGACCCGTCCATGCGTGCCGCGGGCATGTCGGCCGAGGACGTGCTCGTCGCGGAGAAGCGGCGCGAGGACCGGCTTCGTCGCCACCCGGACATCCGGGCGCTCGGCCGGATCAGCGTCGTCGAGACCGACGACACGGAGCGGCTGCGCTCAGTGCTGCGCGCCGTCGGGGTGCCAACGGCGCGCGGCCGCTTCACGACCGTCCGGTGAGCGATCCTCCTGCGGGCGGCAGCCGGCGCGACGTGCCCGGACACAACCGGAAGCACCTCGCGCCACGGAACTGCGTGGCACGAGGTGCTTTCGGTTGTGCGGCGCGGCGGACGGCGCGCGGCGCGGCCGCGGCGCCCGCCCCGCCGCGCGCTACGCGAGCTCGAGCAGCACGTGGCCGGACGAGATCGTCTGGCCGACGGGGGCGTTCAGACCGGTCACGACCCCGTCGCGCGGGGCCTGGACGGGCTGCTCCATCTTCATGGCCTCGAGGACGACCAGCAGGTCGCCCTTCACGACGGTGTCACCCTCGGCGACCGCGAGCTTCACGACGGTGGCCTGCATCGGGGACGTCACCGAACCCGAGGACACGAGCCCGCCCTTCACACCGGACGACCGGCGCTTCGGGGGAGCGGAGGGACCGGCCGGACGCCGACCGGCGGCACCGGCAGCGCCACCGCCGACGATCGAGGGCATGGTGACCTCGATGCGCTTGCCCTGGACCTCGACGACGACGCTCTCGCGGGCGGCCGGTGCGGGGAGCTCCTCGGGGGAACCGCTCCAGGCCGGGATGTCGTTCTGGAAGTCCGTCTCGATCCACTGCGTGTACACGCTGAACGGCGTCTCGTCGTCCGTCGCGAACGCCGGGTCGGACACGACCGCACGGTGGAAGGGCAGCACGGTCGGCAGTCCGGTGACCTCGAACTCGGCCAGGGCGCGGCGCGACCGCTCGAGCGCCTCTTCGCGGGTGGCGCCGGTGACGATGAGCTTCGCGAGCATGGAGTCGAACGAGCCGGAGACGACGTCGCCGGAGACCACACCGGAGTCGACGCGGACGCCGGGGCCCGACGGTGCGGTGAACGCGTGCACGGGACCGGGTGCCGGGAAGAAGTTCCGTCCCGGGTCCTCGCCGTTGATGCGGAACTCGAACGAGTGACCGCGCGGGGTGGGGTCCTCGTAGTCGAGCGTGCCGCCCTCGGCGATGCGGAACTGCTCGCGGACGAGGTCGATGCCCGTGACCTCCTCCGAGACGCAGTGCTCGACCTGCAGGCGCGTGTTCACCTCGAGGAAGGACACGGTGCCGTCGGCGCCGATGAGGAACTCGCACGTGCCGGCGCCGACGTAGCCGACCTCGCGGAGGATCGCCTTCGACGACTCGTACAGGCGCGTCTGCTGCTCGGGCGTCAGGTACGGCGCCGGGGCCTCCTCGACGAGCTTCTGGTGCCGACGCTGCAGCGAGCAGTCGCGGGTGGAGACGATGACGACGTTGCCGTGCTCGTCGGCCAGGCACTGGGTCTCGACGTGGCGCGGCTTGTCGAGGTACTTCTCGACGAAGCACTCACCGCGCCCGAACGCGGCGATGGCCTCGCGCGTCGCCGATTCGAACTGCGAGGCGACCTCGTCGCGCGTGCGTGCGACCTTCAGGCCACGGCCGCCGCCGCCGAAGGCCGCCTTGATGGCGACCGGCAGACCGACCTCGTCCGCGAACGCGATGACCTCGGCAGCGTCCGCGACGGGCTCGATGGTGCCCGGCGCGAGCGGCGCGCCGACCTTCTCGGCCACGTGCCGCGCGGAGACCTTGTCCCCGAGCTGCTCGATCGACTCCGGCGAGGGGCCGATCCAGGTGAGCCCGGCGTCGATGACGGCACGGGCGAAGTCGGCGTTCTCGGCGAGGAACCCGTACCCGGGGTGCACGGCGTCGGCCCCGGACCGGCGGGCCACCGAGATGATCTTGTCGATCACGAGGTAGGTGTCCGCGCTCGTGGTGCCGTTCAGCGCGTAGGCCTCGTCGGCGAGGCGGGCGTGGAGGGCGTCGCGGTCCTGGTCGGCGTACACCGCGACCGAGGCCTTGCCAGCGTCGCGGGCCGCGCGGATGATGCGGACGGCGATCTCGCCGCGGTTCGCGATGAGGACCTTGCTGATACGGGGCATGGTACGTCAGCGTATTCGTGCAGCGGCGGCCGGTTTTGACCGGCACGTACAAAGAAACAGCGTCCAGCAGTGTGGATGTCTACAGCGCCCACAGATCGTGCCAGGCGACGCCGAAGCCACGGAGCAGCATCGACCGCAGGACCGGCAGCGACAGCCCGACCACGGCCGACGGTGCTCCGTCGATGCGCGTGATGTACGCCGCGGCCCGTCCGTCGATCGTGAAGGCGCCCGCGACCTCGAGGGGCTCGCCCGTCGCGACGTACGCGTCGATCTCCTCGATCGACACGTCCTCGGCGAAGGTCAGCACGGCGCTGTCCACGGCGACGACGTGGTCTCCGGCGGCGACCAGCGTGGACCCGCCCGGCGCGACGTCACCGAGGTGACCGGCGATGCGCAGCGGCCCGCCGTCTGCCGCGTCCACCCGTCGGACGGGAGGCACGGTGCCGGTCCGCCCCGCGCCTCCAGGCCGGTCCCCGGTCGCGTCCGGGGCCGTGTCGAGACCGCGGTCGAGGCGCCGGTCCACGACGCAGTGGCCGCTCCACAGGGTGCCGCCGCCCGCGGCGAGCATCTGCCGCCACCGTTCCTTCGCGACCTCCGGGTCGTGGGGCTTGCCGTGCAGGACGCCGTCCACCTCGAAGGCGGAGTCGCCGCCGAACACGAAGCCGTCCACGGCGGACCCGGCGACGCGGGCGTCCGCGACGGCGTCCGCCTTGGCGACCGCGAGGAGCCCGACGAGCTCCGGACCGGTGAGCTCCCGGCCGAGCGCGGCCCGCGCGGCGGCGACGGCGGCGTCCTCGTCCACGCCCGGCGCGACGAGCACCGGCTCGATGCCGGTCTGCGCCAGGAGCGCACGGCGGGCGGGGGAGGTACTCGCGAGGTACAGACGCATGGGAACATCGAACCATGGGTGAATCCGTCGGAACGCTGCTCGAACTCGACGTCACCGGGATCGCCCACGGCGGCATCTCGGTGGCACGGCACGAGGGGCGTGTGGTCTTCGTCTCGGACGCGGTGCCGGGCGAGCGCGTCGTCGCGCGCGTGACCGAGGACCGCAAGAAGTCGTTCTGGCGTGCCGACACCGTGTCCGTCCTGTCGCCGAGCGAGCACCGGGTCGACCACGTCTGGCCCGAGGCCGCCCTCGACCGCGACCCCGCCGTGCGCGCCGGCGGTGCGGAGTTCGGGCACATCGCCCTGCCGCACCAGCGCACCCTCAAGCACGACGTCCTGGTCGACGCCTTCGCGCGGTTCGCCCGCACGGACCTCACCGAGGTGCTCGGACACGACGTCACCGTCGAGGCCGCCCCCGGCGACGAGGAGTCGAACGGCCTCGGCTGGCGCACGCGCGTCCGGCTGCACGTCGACGAGGACGGCACGGCGGGCCCGTTCGCCTCGCGCTCCCACACGGTGGTGCCGGTGGCCTCGCTCCCGCTCGCCTCCGCGCGCGTGCAGGAGAGTGCGCCGCTCGGGCGCGGTGCGATGCCGGGCGCGTCGGTCGTCGACGTCCTCGCGCCGAGCGGCGCCGAGGGGGCCCGGCTCGTCATCGACGAGCAGAAGCCCACCGTCGTGACCGAGCTCGTGGGGGAGCGTTCGTTCACCGTCGACGACAACGGCTTCTGGCAGGTCCACCGCCAGGCGCCGGCCGTGCTCACCGCGGCCGTGCAGGACCTGGTCGACCGTGACCGGCTCGACCCGGAGGGGCAGCACCTCGACCTCTACGGCGGCGTCGGACTGCTCGCGGCGGCACTCGGCGACGTCGTCGGCCCGAAGGCCCGCATCACGAGCGTCGAGAGCGCGGCCCGGGCCACCGAGCACGCGCAGGAGAACCTGGCGGAGTGGATCGGCGCGCGTGCCGAGACCGGCCGCGTGGACCGCTGGCTCGCCCGGACGGCCGCCGACGCGTCCCGACCGGAGCTGCAGCGCTTCCGCGCCGGCACCGTCGTGCTCGACCCGCCGCGGTCCGGCGCGGGCCGCGAGGTCGTCGTGCAGGTCGCCGCGCTCCAGCCCGCGCAGGTCGTCTACGTCGCCTGCGACCCGGTCGCCCTGGCCCGCGACGTCGCGACCTTCGCCGACCTCGGGTACCGGCTCGAGGCGCTGCGTGCGTTCGACCTGTTCCCGCACACCCACCACCTCGAGGCGGTCGCGCGGCTGGTCCCGATCGCCTGACCCCGGGTCCGCAGTGTGACGCGGTGTCCCACAACTCGGAGCCTGGGTCCGACCTGGGTATCCTTGGTCGGTGATCGCTCCCGGCGACAGGGGCCGGGCGCGCATCGGAACGAGAGGTCACCGTGGCAGCAGACACGAACACCAGCAGCGGGACGACCGGACTGGCCACCAGGCCCGTCCGCGTCGCGATCGTCGACGACCACGAGTCCGTGCGGCTCGGCATCCAGGCGGCGTGCCAGAACGAGGGGTTCGAGGTGGTGCTCACCGCCGCGAGCGTGCCCGAGTACGTGGCTCAGCTCGGCGGGCGTGAGGTCGACGTCGTCGTGCTCGACCTGTCGCTCGGCGACGGCTCGACCGTGACCGCGAACGTCAAGGGTGTGCAGGGCACCGGCTCCGCGGTGCTCGTCCACTCGATCGCCGACCGCGTCGCGAGCGTGCGCGAGGCACTGGCCGCAGGGGCGGCCGGCGTCATCCCCAAGTCGTCCGCGACCAAGACCGTGATGGCGGCCGTGGCGACCGTCGCCCGCGGCGACGTGCTCAACAACCTCGAGTGGGCGAGCGCCATCGACGCCGACCGCGACTTCGCCAAGGCGCAGCTCGGACGCCGCGAGCGCGAGATCCTGCACCTCTACGCCTCCGGGCTGCCGCTCAAGCTCGCGGCGCAGCAGCTCGGCATCGGGTACTCGACGGCGCGCGAGTACCTCGACCGTATCCGTGTGAAGTACGTCGAGGTGGGGCGTCCGGCGCCGACGAAGGTCGACCTGCTGCGTCGCGCGGTCGAGGACGGCATCCTGCCCGGGCTCGACTCGGGCATCGACCCCGACACCGACGGCCGCTGACCCCGATGGCCACCACGGCCGGACCGGCACGGTCGGCAGGTGTCCCGGCCGGGGCGCCCGACGGGTCGGGCTCCGCGACGGACGACGTCGCGCCGACCGAGCCGGCGCCGTTCGGCGTCGACCCCCTGCGCGGTGTGCGACCCGCGCTCACGCAGGCATCGGTCGAACGACTCTTCGCGATCCTCATCGCGGTCGCCGCGGTCGGGTACGGCGCGGTCTACGCGCCCGCCGTCGTGCGGCAGCTGCCGTGGCTCGATCCCGTGTGGGGCCCGGTCGCCGCGGCGGTCCTCGGCGCGTCGTTCGTGGCGGTCGGGGTGTCCGCGTTCGCGCAGCGGTTCGCGCAGGTCGCCCAGATCGTGTGCGCGCTGCTGTTCCTCGTCGTGCTCGTCACGTGGCCGCTCACCGTCCGCGAGCCGATCCCGGACAGTCAGTACCCCTGGCCGTGGTGGTTCCTCACCGTGGGGTCGACGGCGGCGGCGATGGGCTTCGCACCGTGGCGCGCGACCGTCTACACCGCGCTCGTGCCCGCCGTCTACGTCGTCGTGCGCCTCACGCCGCTCGGTGGCGACGCCGGGGCCAGCGCGGTGCTCCAGGGCGTGTACTCGGCGATCCTCAGCGGAGCGGTCCTCGTCATCGCCGTGCTCCTCCGTCGGGCCGCCGCTGCGGTGGACGCCGCACAGGCCACCGCGGTGCGGCGCTACTCGCTCGCGATCCGCGAGCACGCGACCGAGGTCGAGCGGGTGCAGGTCGACGCGATCGTCCACGACAGCGTCCTGACCACGCTGCTCTCGGCGGCACGCGCGGACACACCCGAGGCGAAGGCCCTCGCCGCCCGCATGGCGCGCAACGCCATCGACCACCTCGGCGCCGCTGCAGCCGACCTGCCGGGGGAGGCCCCGCCCGTGACGGTGCACGACCTCCGCGTCCGCATCACCGACGCCGTCGGAGCGCTCGCCGCTCCCGTCCGGCTGCGGGACGCTCCGGTCGGCGGGCTGCGCATCCCGGCGACGATCGCGGACGCGCTCGCATCCGCGGCGTTGCAGGCGTGCGTCAACAGCGTGCAGCACGCCGGCGGGGCAGGGGTCGAGCGGTGGGTCCGTGTCGAGCAGCGTGGTGGCGCCGTGCACGTCGAGGTCGGTGACGACGGCGCCGGGTTCGACCTCGCTGCCGTCCCTGCCGCGCGGCTCGGCGTCCGCCGCTCGATCATCGAGCGGGTGCAGGCCGTGGGCGGCACGGCGGTGGTCGCGAGCAACCCCGGGGCGGGTACGCGGGTCCGCCTCGAGTGGCACCCGGAGGTGTCCGCATGAGAGTGTCCCTGCCGGCGAGGATCGCCATCGGGCTCGCCGCGCTGTTCTCCGTCTTCCACCTCGTACTGGGCGTGGCGTCGTTCCCGTTCGTCCGTGACGTCGGTCCGGTGCTCACGTGCATGGCGCTCTACGCCGCCGCGAGTGCCGTCGCGATCTTCCTGCCCGGTCGGACCCTCCCGGTCTGGGCGGCGTGCTTCTCGCTCGCCACCGCGCTGGTCATGCCGGTCATCGCCGCCCCGGTCGTCGACCTGACGGTGAAGGACGACTCGATCACCTGGTGGGTCGCCGCGGTCGGCACGCTCATGGTCGTGCTCGTCGTGCGGGGCCGACGCGCCTTCGCGTGGGTCGGCGTCGGCTTCGTCACGGTCTTCGGTGTGGTCTGGGCAGGACCGGGTGCCTTCGGGGCGCTCGGACTGGTCGGCAACCTGACGTGGGTCGCCGTCGCCACCGGCTTCGCCGTCGCGATGGACCGGGCGACCCGCACCACGCGCGACTTCATCCGTGCCGAGCAGGAGACCGCGGACTGGCAGGCCGCGCAGGACGCCCACGTGTTCGAGCGGCAGTTCCGCCTGAGCCAGACCACCCGGATGGCGCTGCCGATGCTGCAGCAGGTGATCGATAGGGGCGGGGACCTGACCGACGTCGAACGGGCCGAGTGCCTGCACCTCGAGCAGGCGATCCGCGACGAGATCCGCGGACGGTCGCTGCTGTCCGACGACGTCCGTGAGGAGGTCATGCGCCTGCGGCGACGGGGGGCCACGGTACAGCTGCACGACGACGGTGGCCTCGACGACCTGGAGATCGACGAGCTCCGCCGGGTGCACGCCGAGATCGCCGGTGCGCTGCGCCGAGCCCGCGAGGCGGACAACGTGATCGTCCGGACGGTGGCCGAGGGGTCGGAGGCGGCGGTCACCATCGTCGGGCTGCGACTGGACACCGCGGCGAGCGAGTCCGCGGCGCTCGGCGTCGGATCGGACGACGACGGCGACGAGGACGACTCGGTGGTGCTCTGGACCGAGATCCCGCGCCGCGCGACGGTCTGAGGCGGCACCGGCGGCCGCCGTCCAGCGTGACGCGCGCGCAAGGCCACCCGGGAACGGGGAACGGGCCGGTCCCGAGGGGCCGGCCCGTTCACGACCCGAGCCTGAGCGACAACCCGAATGTCGCCCTGGCTCGCAGCTGGTCGGAGGCGTCGTACCCTAGTCGGCCACCGACCAACGATGTTCTTCTGGGAAGGACACCGAACACAGACAACTATGCCCGCTGCCCGAAGCCGTGTCAGTCGTCATTATGGGGGACAAGCCACGCCCTCCCGGTGGTTCCTCGGTCGAGGTGTCCCCCGTCCGAGGGGAGACCGACCGGGAAGTGCACCCCGCAACCCGAGTTCGACGACCGGGTCGCGCGGTGCGACAGGGGTACATCGTGCCGCCGGTACCCCCGGACGCGCAAGACCCCCGCTGGGGAACGGCGGGGGTCCGTTGAGGGACGTGCGGCGTGCGGCTCGCAGCCCGTCGGTCAGCGCAACGAGCGGGACCAGGCGCCGGAGCCGTGCTCGAGCGGCTGGCGGAGGCCACGGGCGGACGCGTCCCACCCGGTCCGTGGTGACTCGGTGACCTCGGCGCGACCGGTGGCGGCGACCTCGTCGGCCTGTCGCTGGAGCACGGCGACGACGGCCGCCAGTTCCTCCGGCGATGGGTCGCCAGCGACGACCCGGACGTCGGCGCCGACCGTGGTGTCGGCGCCGCCCGGCACCGGGGAATCCGCCGGGAGGTGAGCTGCGTGTCGTCCCATCAGAGCGGGATGTTCCCGTGCTTCTTCGGCGGCAGCGACGCGCGCTTCCCGCGCAGTGCCCGCAGCGCCTTGATCACCGAGACCCGGGTCGCGTGCGGCTGGATGATGCCGTCGAGCTCGCCGCGCTCGGCCGCCAGGTACGGCGACGCCACGTTGTAGGTGTACTCGTTCGCGAGCCTGGTGCGCACCGCGGCGACGTCCTCGCCCGCCTCCTCCGCGCGCTTGATCTCGGCCCGGTACAGGATGTTGACCGCACCCTGGCCGCCCATCACCGCGATCTCGGCGGTCGGCCACGCCAGGTTGATGTCCGCACCGAGCTGCTTCGAGCCCATCACGATGTACGCGCCGCCGTAGGCCTTCCGCGTGATGACGGTGACGAGCGGGACGGTCGCCTCGGCGTACGCGTACAGCAGCTTCGCGCCGCGCCGGATCACGCCGGTCCACTCCTGGTCGGTGCCGGGCAGGTAGCCGGGGACGTCGACGAGGGTCAGGATCGGGATGCCGAACGCGTCGCAGAACCGGACGAAGCGGGCTGCCTTCTCGCCGGCGTCGATGTTCAGCGTCCCGGCCATCGCCTGCGGCTGGTTCGCGATGATGCCGACGGTGCGGCCCTCGACGCGGCCGAAGCCGACCATGATGTTCGGGGCGAAGAGCGGCTGGACCTCGAGGAACTCACCGTCGTCGACGATGTGCTCGACGATCGTCGTGACGTCGTACGGCTGGTTCGTCGAGTCGGGGATGACGACGTCGAGCTCGTGGTCGGCGTCGGTCGTCTCGAGTTCCGGGGCGACGTCGTAGGCCGGCGGGTCGGACAGGTTGTTGTCCGGCAGGAAGCCGACGAGGGAGCGCGCGTAGTCGAGCGCGTCGGTCTCGTCCTCGGCCAGGTAGTGCGCGACGCCCGAGACGGCGTTGTGCGTCTGTGCGCCGCCGAGCTCCTCGAAGCCGACGTCCTCGCCGGTGACGGTCTTGATGACGTCCGGACCGGTGACGAACATGTGGCTCGTCTTGTCCACCATGATGACGAAGTCGGTGAGCGCGGGGGAGTACACCGCACCACCGGCTGCCGGCCCCATCACGATGGAGATCTGCGGGATGACCCCGGAGGCCTGGGTGTTCAGGCGGAAGATCTCGCCGTACTTGCCCAGGGCGACGACGCCCTCCTGGATCCGGGCGCCGCCGGAGTCGAGGATGCCGATGATCGGCACACCCGTCTTCAGTGCGTGCTGCATCACCTTGACGATCTTCTCGCCGGCGACCTCGCCGAGGGAGCCACCGAAGACGGTGAAGTCCTGCGCGTAGACCGCGACGTTGCGGCCGTGGATCGTGCCGACGCCGGTCACGACGGCGTCGCCGTAGGGGCGCTTGGCGTCCATGCCGAACGACGTCGTGCGGTGGCGGACGAACTCGTCGAACTCGACGAACGAGTTCTCGTCGAGGAGCTGCTCGATGCGCTCGCGGGCGGTGCCCTTGCCCTTCGCGTGCTGCTTCGCGATGGCGGCCTCGCCCGCGGCGGTCACGGCCTCGTGGTAGCGGTCGCGCAGGTCCGCGAGGCGACCGGCCGTGGTCGAGAGGTCGGGGGTGTCTCCTGTGGTCACCCGCTCACCCTACCGGCGGCCACGGCGGGGCCGGTTGGAGGACCCCCACGGTTCCTGCCCGTAGATTTGCGTGCATGTCCACACCCGTCCCGCCGGTCCTGCCGCGTGCCCGTGCCGTCGTCGAGGCCGCCGGTGGGGTGTTCGACGCCGTCGGGCGCACCGGCTCCACGAACGCCGACCTGTTGGACGTCGCTCCCGGTCGGGCGCACGGCAGCGCCGTGGTCACGCTCGACCAGACGGCGGGGCGCGGGCGGCTCGACCGGTCGTGGAGCGCGCCGACCGGGCAGACGCTCGCGGTGAGCCTGCTCGTCCGCGCCGACCTGGCCGACCGCGACCGCGGGTGGCTGCCCCTGGTCGCCGGCGCCGCGATGCGCGACGCGGTGTCCGCCGTGCTGGGCGACGTCGACGCGGCGACCAGGGCCTCCCGTCCGGCCGCCGACGCCGACGACGTGACGCCCGTGCCGGAGCCGCGTGTCCTGGTGAAGTGGCCGAACGACGTGCTCGTCGACGGACGCAAGGTGTGCGGCATCCTCTGCCAGGTCGCCGCCGACGGCAGCGTCGTCGTCGGCGCCGGCGTGAACCTGACGATCCCGGAGGACGCCCTGCCGACGCCCACCGCGACGTCGTTGGCGGTCGCCGGTGCGACCGGTGACGCCGACGGCCTGGCGGACGCGGTGCTGTCCACCTGGACGACGGCCGTCCTGGAGGCGGTGCGTGCGCTGGTGGACGGGGGTGCGGCCGCCGGAGCCGTCCGGTCACACGTCCGCGCAGCGTGCGGCACGATCGGTCGCCGGGTCCGTCTGGAACTGCCCGACGGCACCGTCGACGAGGTCGACGCCACCGGCATCGACGACGACGGTCGCATCACGATCCGGGATCGGGACGGCCGAACCAGGGGCGTCGCGGTGGGGGACCTCACCCACCTGCGCTATGCATGACGGCATGACCGCCGAGCCGCCGCCCGAACGCGTGGTCGCGCGGCTGCGGCCGCACGCGCGCCGACTCGTCCGTCCGGCCGTCTTCGTCGTGGTCGTCGCACTGGCAGGGGGCTTCGGCTTCGGCGTGTTCCGCGCACACCTCGCGTGGTTGAACGCGGTCGTCGCCGGACTGACGGTCCTGCTCGTCGTGCTCGGCGGCCTCGTCCCGCTGCTGCGGTGGATGTCCGAGCGGTACGTGGTGACGACCCGGCGGCTCGTGGTGGTCCGTGGTCTCGGCACCCGGACCCGTCGCGAGCTCCTGCACTCCCGCGGGTACGACGTCACGGTGCGGCGCCGCGGCCTGCAGGGGGTGTGGCGGTCCGGTGACGTGCTCGTCTTCCCCGGCGAGGACACGCCCGTGGTGCTCGCCGACGTCCCGCACGCCGACCTCGTGGTGGCCGTGCTGCACGACCTGGTCGAGGCGCACGAGGCCCGCCGACGGCACCGCGAGCCGGACTGGGACGAGATCGTCGGGGGACCCTCGCGACCCGCCTGGGGCGACCCCGGTCGGTGAGGTGCCGAGCGCCCGGAGTGGGAGTCTTCCTCGTTACCCGGTAGCGTCGTCCCGTGCGTATCTCCGTCATCGGCTGCGGGTACCTCGGTGCCGTGCACGCCGCTTCCATGGCCAAGCTCGGACACGAGGTCGTCGCGGTCGACGTCGACCCGACCAAGATCGAGCGTCTCGCCGCCGGCGAGGCCCCCTTCTTCGAGCCCGGGCTGCCCGAGATCCTGACCGAGGCCCTGGCGTCCGGTCGCATCCGCTTCACCACCGACATGGCGGAGGTCGCCGGGTCCGCCGTGCACTTCCTCGCGGTCGGCACCCCGCAGGGTCCCACCGGTGCCGCGGACATGCGGTACGTCGACGCCGCGGTCGCCTCGCTCACGCCGCACCTGTCGGCCGGTGCGTTCGTCGTGGGCAAGTCGACCGTCCCGGTCGGCACCGCCGCGCGCCTGGCCGCCGAGGTCGAGGCGGCGGTCCCCGGTGCGACCCTGGTGTGGAACCCGGAGTTCCTGCGCGAGGGCTTCGCCGTGCAGGACACCATCTCGCCCGACCGCTTCGTCTACGGCGTCCCGGAGGGCGAGGCCGGCGAGCGTGCCGTCGCGGCCCTCGACGAGGTGTACGCGCAGGCGCTCGCCGCGGGGACGCCCCGCCTCGTGGTGAACCTGCCCACGGCGGAGCTCGTGAAGATCAGCGCGAACGCGTTCCTCGCGACGAAGATCTCGTTCATCAACTCGATGGCCGAGATCGCCGAGGTCGCCGGCGCCGACGTCACGGCGCTCGCCGACGCGATCGGGCACGACGACCGGATCGGTCGGAAGTTCCTCAACGCCGGTCTCGGCTTCGGCGGCGGCTGCCTGCCGAAGGACATCCGCGCGTTCCAGGCCCGCGCCGACGAGCTGGGCGTGGGGGAGTCCCTCGCCTTCCTGGCCGACGTGGACGCCACCAACCTCCGTCGACGCGCGCACGCGGTCGACCTCGCCACGGAGATGCTCGGTGGGACGGTCACCGGGAAGCGCGTCGCCGTGCTGGGCCTGGCCTTCAAGCCGAACTCGGATGACGTCCGCGACTCCCCGGCGCTCGACATCGCGGCACGCCTGCACGAGCTCGGCGCGTCGGTGGCGGCGTACGACCCGGAGGCGATCGAGACCGCCCGTCGGCTGCACCCGGAGCTCGAGTACGTCGGATCGCCGACCGAGGCGGTCACCGGCGCGGACATCGTGCTCGTGCTGACCGAGTGGTCGGTGTTCCGTGCGCTCGACGCGGCCGAGGTCGCCTCGCTCGTCGCGTCGCCGGTCGTGGTCGACGGGCGCAACTGCCTCGACCGCGAGGCCTGGATCGCCGCGGGCTTCACCTACCGGGGCATGGGCCGCTAGCGGTCCGACACCGCTGACGACGGGCGGCCGTTCCCCTCACCGGGAGCGGCCGTCGGTCGTCTCCGGACGGGCGGACCCGGCCGGGAGCGTTCAGCCCCGGAGCGGGGTGCGGCGCTCGACGGCCGCGCGGAGGACGTACCGGTAGCGGGAGCCGATGCGCTCGGTCGCGTACTCGGCCGCAGCGGCGGTCGCTCCGGCCTGGTGGCGCTCCCGGGCGTCGGCGTCCGTGAGCGCTCGCTCGAGGGCGGCGCGCAGCGCGTCGACGTCGCCGGGCTCCACGAGCAGGCCCGAGACGTCGTCGCGGACGACGTCCCGGATGCCGGGGAGGTCGCTGGCCACGATCGCCGCGCCGACCGCCGCCGCCTCGAGGAGCGTCACCGGGAGCCCTTCCTGGTCCCCGTTCGCGGCCGGTACGGACGGCAGGGCCACGACGGTGGCGGACGCCAGGGTGGCGAGCACCTCGCGCTTGCCGCGCTGCCCGACGAAGGTGACCGGCATCCCCGCGGCCTGTCGTTCGAGGCGCTCGCGCCACGGGCCGTCGCCGACGACGGTCAGCGACCAGTCGACGCCCTCGAGACCGCGGAGTGCCTCGACGAGGTTGCCGAAGCCCTTCTTCTCCACCAGCCGGCCGACGGCCACCACGTGCCCGGGTCGCCGGACGGTGGTCTCCCTGGCCGCGATCGCGGGCGCGAGGTCGACCCCCATCGGGACGACGCTCGACCGCGCCGGGTCGACACCCCACTCCGTCAGGCGGGCCCGCATCTCGTCGTTGACGGTGGTGACGTGCGCCGAACGCCCGAACACCCAGCGCTTCAGCCGGACCAGCGGCGCGGCGCGGAGCGCGTAGACGTCGCCGCCGTGCGTCGTGACGACGAGGGGCACCCCGGGTGCCGCCAGTGCCGCGACGAGCCCCTGGGGGATCGCCCAGTGCGCGTGGATCACGTCGGGACGTGCGGCGCGGACGGCTCGACGCACCGCGAGGAACTGTGCCGCGAGGAGTGCCGGGACCTGGAGCAGACGCTTCCGGTCGGCCTTGAGGTTGTCCAGGATCGCGCCGTCGGCCAGGTCCTCGAAGCGCCGCGGGAAGTAGGCGAACCGACGCACCCGGACGCCGTCGATCGTCTCCGAGCGGGCGGCGCCGGCGACCCGCGGTGTCAGCACCGCGGTGTCGAACTCGACCGCCTCCTGCCGAGCCAGGTCCAGCACGAAGGCGGGGACGCCGTCGTCCGGGTGGGCGGGGAAGGTGGACGCGAGCACGAGCAGGCGGGGCCGGGCAGACCCGGCGGGGCGGGTCATGCGTCCGACGGCCGGAGCGTGCCCGCCTCGAGCTCGCGGACGAGTTCGTCCGGCGACGAGAGGTCCATCTGTCGCGTGTTGACGTAGAGCAGCCGGTCGAACTGCCGCAGCAGCGTGACGAGGACCCGGTGCTCCCGCTCGAGCATCGGAGCCAGCCGCGGGTCGCGCTCCAGGATCGACGCCAGGCTGTCGTTGAGGTCCGCCGACGCGGCGATGCCGTCGGCGAGCTCGTCGACGTTCTCGTCGGTGATCCGGACGGACTCGACGCCGGGTCCGGTCTTCCGCAGGAAGCCGATCGCCGTGTACGGCACCGAGTCCGCGAACACCTCGCCCGGGTAGAGCTCGTCCGCGTGGATCCGGGTCGAGATGAGGAACTCGCGGCGCAGGAGGCGTTCGAGGAACCACCGGATGACGTTCTTCGTGTAGACCGCCGACGAGTACTTCAGCGGCACCTTCGCGCCGACGAGGTTCTGCACGTTGTACGTGAAGATGTGGAGCGGGCGCGGGTACGGGTGCACCACACCGCGGCGCAGGTCGACGAACTGCAGGTCGTCCCCGAGGAGCTTGTACCCGGCGGCCATCAGGGACATGCTGAGCGTCGTCTTGCCGGTCCCGCCGTACGCGGGGAGCAGGAACCCCTTCGTGTCGGACGCGACACCGCCGGCGTGCATGAGCAGGACGTCGCGCTCGAGGAGCTTCGCGTAGATGATCGGCTCGAGGACCTGGGCCTGCAGGTAGACGCCGATGGCGTTCATGTAGACCCGGTCGAGCCAGTGGCTGCGGAACCAGATCGTCACGTGGTCGGTGTCCAGGCCCCGGATGACGTACGAGAACCTGAAGAGCCCCTTGAAGCGCTCGGTGCCACGGACGTCACCGGGCTCCCGGCTCGGTGCGCGGTCGGCGATGCGGACGTCCACCGTGAGCGGTGCGGCGGGGGCGTCGGCACTCGGCCGGGCGATGCGCGCGTACTCGTTGTCGAAGTAGCGTCGCCATCCCCGGTGCTCGGTCTGGAGGTTGACGTCGAGAATGCCGTAGAAGCTGTAGGTGGTGGCCATCCCGCTGGATGTTACTGCAGGGCCCTGCCCCGGACGAACCGGACCCCGAGAGCACGTCACCTAGACTGGGGCGTCATCGTGGAGGGTGTTGTGGAACAGACAGGTGCAGGACGGCGCGCTCGGGCGAAGCGGATCCTGACGCGGGCCGTGCCGATCGTCTTCTACGTCGCCCTCGCCGTCTTCGTGTTCCTCTACGTCCGGAGCGTGGACTGGGCGCAGCTGGCCGGCGTCGAGTGGAACTGGTGGTGGGTCGCACTCGCAACGGCCATCAGCCTCGGTTTCCGGTACTGGGGCGTCGGCATCTGGTTCTTCCTCCTCCGCAGGCTCGGCGCCCGCGACCTGCGTGGCAGCGGTACGACGCTCACGTTCGTGTACGCGAAGTCGTGGATGGGGCGGTACATCCCGGGCGCTGCGACCTGGATCGTCGGCAAGGTCTACTTCGCCTCGCGGCACGGCGTGTCGAAGGCGCGTCTGGGGGTCAGTGGACTGCTCGAGGGCGCGTTGCAGATCGCGGCGACCCTGGCGCTCGCCCTGGTCCTCCTGCTGGTCGACCCCAGGACGCACTCCCTCGACGTCTGGCTCGTGGTCCTCATGGTGGTGGCGTTCGTGGGATGCGTCGTCTGCCTCGTCCCGCGGGTGTTCTTCGGGTTGATCCAGCTCGCACTGCGGATCCTCCGACGCCGGCCGCTCGACGACGACGTCAGGCCGGCGCTCGGCACGGTGGTGGTCGGCGCCGGGCTGTACGTCCTCGGCGCCGTGATCTCCGGGACCGCCTACTACTTCATCGCACTCGCGGTGTACCCGGCGCTGCGGGTCCAGGACGCCGCGTTCGTGATCGGCGCGGCGAGCATGGCGTCCGCGATCAGCATGCTCGCCGTCTTCGCTCCCGGCGGACTCGGCGTCCGCGAGGGCGTCCAGGGGCTCCTGCTCGCGATCGTGATGCCGGGCCCGGTCGCCCTGGTCGTCGTCGTCGTCACACGCATCTGGAGCCTCGCGGTGGACGCGCTGTTCCTGCTGACCGCAGCGATCCCGACCTGGTTCGGCTCCGGCCGACGGAAGGTCGTCACCGTGGGTCCCGACGCGGAGACACCCGAACAGGTCTGACGGACCGGCACGGCACCGCACGGCACCCGGGCGACAGGGCGGGCCGGACCGGCGGTCGGGTCACACGTCGGCCCCGCGGGTCGCGTGCGGCCGATCGGCGGGTCAGGTCGTGGCACCGCCGACGTCGGGGGACGACGCGGCGAGGTACCTCTGCCGGCTGATCGCGAGGACGGTCACGACGACGCCGACCGCGACGCACGCGACGACGATGCCGACGACGACGGGCGGCACCGGCGCGAAGGTGCGGAAGCGCTCGGACCCGGCCGCCGTCGGCAGGAGCTCGGCCGCGTTCCAGAACCAGTTGCCGACGACCACGAGCCCGTACGCACCGACAGCGGGGAGGCCGACCGCGAGACCGGTGACGAGGGCGCGCCCGTGGACCCGCCGTGCGAGCCGTCGCCACGCGACCGCGCTCAGGGCGACGAGGCAGAGCAGTGCGGGGAAGTAGTACCGTCCCTGCGTCGCTGCGACCTCGGTCGTCGTGAGGTACCCGCGGGCGCTCGTCGCCGTCTGCACGACCACGAGGAGCGCGGGGAACACCGCGAGGACGACGGCCGGACGTCGGAGCGGACCCGCTCGGAAGGCGAAGAGCGCGACGACCGCCACGGTGGCGACCGTGAGGAGTGCGGTCAGGAGGTCACCGATGCTCACCTGGGCACGCATGCCGGGGCTGCCCCAGAACGTCCTGGTGAGCGTCCCCCAGCTGACGTCGAGGAAGTGGAGGACGGACGGCCCCTCGCCGGGCGGGAAGTCCTGCGGGCCCCGGATCGCGGAGTAGCCGTTCGGCTGGACCCGACCGTAGGCCACGAGGTTGTGCAGCCACCACCAGGACCCGAGCGCCGCGCAGATCACGAGCGGTACCGCGGCGCGGACCACACGCGTCCGGAGCGTGGCAGCGCCGGCTCCTCCGACGAACGCGGCGAGTCCGACGAAGGGCACCGCAGGCAGACCGGTGCCCTTCGTCCAGACCAGCAGGCTGAGCACGAGGCCGAGCGACACGAGCGTCCGCAAGCGCACGTCCCCGGTGAGGACCCGTGTCACGATCCAGACCACGACCCCGGAGAGCAGCAGGACCGGCGCGTCGTTGGACACGGAGGATGCGATGGACGCGAGCTGTGGCGTGGCGAAGAGTGCCAGAGCGCCCACCAGCCCGGCCCGGGGAGACCGCGTCAACCGTCGGACGGTGGCCCAGGCCAGCACCGCGAGCGGCGCGACGACTGCGGCGTCGACCAGGCGCAGCACGAGGAGGGCCTGGTCCCAGCGCAGGTCGCCGTAGTCCACCGCACGCAGGACGAGCGCGTACGCCGCGTAGGCCGTGGGCGGGTGCTGGGTCATCTGGTTGACGGTCCCCGAGGCCCCGGGCGCTCCCGCCGACAGCTCGGAGAAGGTCGACCGTTCGTCGTGCGGGACTCCGTCCTGCTGTGCCACCGCGGCCTGCACGGCGTTCAGCACACGCAGGTCCCCGGGATCGACCCACGGTTCGCCCAGTGCGAGGTGCACGGCGGCGTCGACGTGCGCGGTCTCGTCCGGGGCCTGGAAGGCGGGGACCACCATCGCCCAGACGCCGAGCCAGAGTGCGAAGGCGGTCGTGACGACCGCCACCGCGACCAGCTCGCGGCGGGACACGGGCGGGACGGCCCCGTCGGTCACTGCTCGGCGTTCCGTTCCGGTCGACACCGGTCGATCCTACGGGGCGGTGCGTCAGCCCTGGTACGGACGGCCCACCTCGGGAGCACCGGGGACCACCGGCGCGTCCTCACGGTCCTGCGCCTCGGCTCCGCGACGGTCGGCGCTCTCGCGCTCGACCCGGTCCGGGTGGTAGACCCAGACCTTGTACAGCCAGAACCGGAACGCCGTCCCGAGTGCCAGGCCGATGACGTTGCCGGAGATGTTGTCCGCGAGGGCGGACGTGAAGTGCAGCACGTAGTGCGACACGGCGAGGCAGCCGAGTGAGATGACCATGCCGCCGAGGGACACGACGACGAACTCGAGCCCTTCCTTCGCCGCGACGGAACGACGCTGGTGACGGAAGGTCCAGTACCGGTTGCCGACCCAGTTGACGAGGATCGCGACCACCGTCGAGACCACCTTCGCCCAGAACGGGCCGGAGTGGACCTCGTCGGGGGAGAGCACCGTCGCCCGCAGCAGGTTGAACACCGAGAAGTCGACGAGGAACCCGAAGGCTCCGACGATGCCGAACCGGGCGAGCTGGGCGATGAGGCGCCGCACGTGGCCTCCAGGATTCCGTAGTCTTGCGGATGCCGGCGGGAACGCCGGCGCCGGGCGGATCGACGATCGGCCTCGCAGGATTGTAGTCGAGTGGACCCTGGCGTGAGCCTGGGGTCGTGGAGGGTTTGAGCATGGTGTTGCGGGTCGGGGTCGTCGGTGGCGGACAACTTGCGCGCATGATGGTGCCCGCGGCGATCGAGCTGGGCCTCGACATCCGGGTCCTCGCTGAGGGACCGGGCATGTCCGCTGCGATCGCGGCGTCAGCGGAGGGCGACTACCACGACGCCGCCACCGTCCTGGCGTTCGCGCGGGACGTCGACGTCGTCACCTTCGACCACGAGCACGTGCCGCAGGAGGTGCTCCGTCGCCTCGTGGACGCCGGGGTGGCCGTCCACCCCGGACCTGCTGCGCTCGATGTCGCCCAGGACAAGATCACGATGCGCACCCGGCTGTCCGAGCTCGGGTTGCCCGTCCCTGACTGGGCTGCGGTCCGCGACCAGACCGAGCTGGCCCGGTTCCTGGCCGCCCACGGCGGACGTGCGGTCGTGAAGACGGCGCGTGGTGGCTACGACGGCAAGGGCGTCCGGGTCGTGCGGGACGCGGGGGAGGCCGACGACTGGTTCACGGCGCTGGCCGAGACGGGCACCGACGAGGCACTGCTGGTGGAGGAGCTCGTGCCGTTCACGCGTGAACTCGCGCAGTCCGTGGCGCGACGCCCCTCCGGGGAGGTCGTCGCGTGGCCGCTCGTCGAGACGGTGCAGCGCGACGGCGTGTGCGCCGAGGTCATCGCTCCCGCTCCGCGGTCCGCCGGGCGGCTCGCGGACGCAGCGGAGAGCACCGCCGTCCGCATCGCCGAGGAGCTCGACGTGACCGGGGTCCTGGCCGTGGAGCTGTTCCAGACCGACGATGAGCGGATCCTCATCAACGAGCTGGCCATGCGCCCGCACAACACGGGGCACTGGACCATCGACGGCGCCACGACGAGCCAGTTCGAACAGCACCTCCGCGCGGTCCTCGACCTGCCGCTCGGTGCCACCGGCGCCCTCGCCCCGGTGTCCGTCATGGTCAACGTGCTCGGCGGTCCGCTCGACGGGGACCTGGCGGCCCGGTACCCCGCCGCGTTGGACGCGTTCCCCGAGGCGAAGTACCACTTCTACGGCAAGGCGCCCCGACCGGGACGGAAGATCGGTCACGTCACGGTGACCGGCGAGGACGTCGACGACGTGGTCTACCGCGCACGCGCAGCAGCCGCGCACTTCGACGACTGACCCGCTGGACGGACCGCAGCGGGTGCACGTTCGGCCGTGCCCTCGACCCCGGGCGGAAGGCCCCGCGGGCTAGGCTCGACGCGTGACCGACACCACCGCTCCTGCACCGCTCGTCTCGATCATCATGGGGTCCGATTCGGACTGGCCGACGATGCGCGCTGCTGCCGACGTCCTCACCGAACTCGGGATCACGTTCGAGGCAGACGTCGTCTCCGCACACCGGACGCCGGACAAGATGGCGCGGTTCGCCCGGGGCGCGGCAGAGCGAGGGGTGCGTGTGGTGATCGCCGGTGCCGGCGGCGCGGCACACCTGCCCGGCATGGTGGCGTCGATGACCACCCTGCCCGTCATCGGCGTCCCCGTGCAGCTGGCGCGGTTGGACGGGCTGGACTCCCTGCTGTCCATCGTGCAGATGCCGGCCGGCATCCCGGTCGCGACGATGGCGATCAACGGCGCTGCCAACGCCGGGCTCTTCGCTGCGCGGATCCTCGGGAGCTCGGACGCCGACGTCGCGCAGCGGCTCGCCGAGCACGCCGGTGCGCTCGAGGAGATGGTGGAACGGAAGGCCGCGGCGCTCCGCGCCCAGCTCTGACGATCTCGTCGTCGCTGTCGACGTCGCGTCGGCCCGCGGGAGCGCCGGGGAGGCCGCCCCGACTCAGGCGGCCGCGGTCCCGGTCCGCGCGTCGACCGTGACGGAGCGTTCGGCGCCTCCGACGGTGACGACCGCGTTCCAGACGGGTGCCGTGTCGGACCCCTCCAGGACGACGGACCGGAGCGTGCTGCCGGGCACCGCGGCGGTCGCCGACGCCGCCGCCGCAGCTGCGTCGACCTCGGCTGCGGCGGACCGGGCTGCGTCGGCCGCTGCCGTCGCCGCGTCCACGCCGCGGGGGAACGGGCCGGAGGTCACACGGCCCAGGGTCGCGGAGACCACCGACTGTGTCCGGGAGCCGTCGGGGCCCGCGACCACGACGGTCCACTCGTCACCTGACCCGGCGAGCGAGACGACCGTTCCTCCGCCGGCTGCGGCGACGCCCTGGGCCGAGACCGCGGCGAAGTCGACGGAGTCCGGCTGCTCCACGCCGCTGCCGTTGCCCGTACCGGGTCCGGTGCCGTCGTCCACGCCGCCGGACGGGCCGGGGGACGGGACGTCCGACGGTGAGGATCCGGAGGACGGGGGAACGGTCGTCGGTGCGCTCCCGGTCGGTGCGGGAGTGGCCGAGCGGCTCGGGGACGCCGAGGCCGTCCGCTCGGGCCCGTCGCCACCGGAGCACCCTGCGAGCACGACGGCGGCGGTGACGGCGAGGAGGACGGAGGCGGCGGTGACGGGGAGTCGACGGGACATGCGATCGATCCTCGCAGGTCACACGCGGAGCCGACGCGGCGACACGGGCGCCGCAGCGCATCGAGGTCGGGTGCGCGGACCGGTCGTCCGGGTCGGGGATCCTCGGATCAGAGGTCGGCGTGCAGCTGCCAGGTCTCGAGGGCCGAGTCGCGCCAGTCGAACATCCGTGCCCGGTCGAGTCCGGCCACGGCCAACTGCGCCGCGAGGTTCTCGTCGGAGACCACCTGGAACACGGCCTGCGCGAGCCGGGTCGGGTACGTGTCGAGCGGTTCCCGGGCGACCGTGACGCCGGCGTCCGCCGCGACCTCGCGGACCGCTGCGTCGTCGGAGTGGACGACCGGGGTCCCGAGACTCATCGCCTCGATGACCGGCAGTCCGAAGCCCTCGGCGAGGCTCGGGAACACGAAGACGGATGCCCGGTCGTAGACCGTCGCCAGGTCGGCGTCGTCGATGCGCCCGAGCACCCGGACGGCCTCGGGAGGGAGTCCGGCTCGTTCGGCGGTCTCGTGGACGTCGACGTCGCCCCAGCCGTCCGGCCCGGCGACGACCAGTGGCACGTCCGACGGTGCCTCAGGGTGTGCCATCGCGGCGATGAGGTGCTGCAGGCCCTTCCGTGGCTCGAGGGTCCCGACCGCCAGCACGTACCGCTCGGGGAGGCCGAGTCGCTCGGCGCGCAGGTCGGCGTCGACGGGGACGCGGAGCTTGCTGCTCGGCGCGCCGCCGATCACGCGGAGCCGGTCGCCGAAGCGGTGGATCCCGTTCAGCTCCTCGGCCACGGCGTGGGTCGGCACGACGACCGCGTCCGCGTACCGGAAGGCGCGACGCACCATCGCCTTGTGGAAGTGGACACCGCGCGGGGTCAGGGTCTCCGGATGGGTCCAGGGAACCGTGTCGTGGACCGTCACGACGGTCTGGGTGCCCGGGTCGCGGAGTGGGTCGTGGCGGACCAGCGGGGCCAGGACACTCGGGGCGTGGACCATGCCGTGGGCGGCGGTGCGCGCGAGGCCGAGCTGCCACGCCACGGACAGCTCGCGACGCGGCAGTGCGGTCCGGGAGAGGTCGACGCCCGGCAGCAGGGCACGGAGTCGGTCGAGCTCGGACGCGGCGGTGGCGGAGACGATCCCCTCGACGTCACACCCGTCCGGTGCCGTCTCGACGAGCCCGCGCGTCAGCTCCTCGGCGTACCGGCCGATCCCGCCCGGCACCGGTGCGACGACCTGGTCGACGATCACGCGCAGAG
Source organism: Curtobacterium sp. 1310 (assembly GCF_017834105.1). NCBI lineage: Bacteria > Bacillati > Actinomycetota > Actinomycetes > Micrococcales > Microbacteriaceae > Curtobacterium > Curtobacterium sp. 1310. The sequence goes on from NZ_JAFICY010000004.1 coordinate 330,804, forward strand.
TCGTCATGGAGCCCTTCTTCGGATCGCGGTCGGACAGCGCGGCAGACACTACCAGGGTCGTCCTGCACGCCCGCGGGGGCGGCTCCGGGGGCTAGGCTTGTCCGGTCGTCGACGAAGGGGAGCCTTGACAACCGTGACGCACGCCGCCCTCCGGCGGATCGGTGACCCTCGACGACTGGTCGCGGTGCTCGAGCACCGATGGACGATGCCCACGACGATCGTGGTCTTCCTGGTGATCGGGGCGTTCCTCTCGGTGGCGGTGCACATGCCGGTGGTCGACGGGATGGGGAACGTCCCGTACGCCGGTACGATCGCGCCGGATGAAGGTCGGCACATCGCCAACATCCTCTTCTACGCAGGGCGCAGCTGGACCGCCGGTCCGATCATCACGGACGCCGCCCCGCAGCTGCTGACGATGGGGGAGATCGAGCGGTTCCCGAGCTACTTCTACTACTACCTGATGAGCTTCCCGGTGAAGCCGCTCGTCAACCTCGAGGCGCCCTACACGGTGATCGTGGTCATGCTCCGAGCGGTGAACGTGGTCCTCGGGGCGCTCGGTCTCGTGGTGCTCCGACGCCTGTTCCGGGTCATGGGCTTCTCGACGTCGATCGCCGTGTTCGCCGTCATCGTCGTCGCCCTGACGGGGCGGTACGAGTGGCAGAGCGCCGGGGTCTCCTACGACACCCCGGCCAACACCCTGTACTTCCTGATGCTGTACTGGTGCGCCCGCATGATCCGTTCGTCGTCGGGACACTGGGGGAACCTCGTGCGCGCCGTCGCGTTCGGCCTCGCGGCGATCGTCGTGAAGTACACGTTCGTCCCGTTCGTCGGCGTCGCGCTGGTCGTCGCGCTCGTGCTCGTGGTCCAGCGCGACGGCTTCCAGGCCTTCGCGCACCCGGTGCGCCGGACCGTGGCCGCGTTCCGCGGGCACCCGGTGACGTCGACGCTCTGGACGGTGTCCGTGCTGGGCATGTCAGCGGTGATGGTCGAACGGACGGGCGGGAACCTGCTGCGCTACGGGCAGTTCAACCCGTCGTGCGTCCGGGTGCACACCCACCAGGAGTGCCTCGCGTTCGACATCTACCGACGCAACTTCGTCGCCGAGCGCGCGCACGACGTCGCGATCCTGCACGACGCACCGCCGGCAGCGTTCGACCTGTTCGGGTTCATCGGTGACTGGATGAGTGCGTACTTCCAGACCATGTTCTTCTACCGCGGCCGCACCACCGAGTGGCAGATCACGACCTGGGTGCAGGTCCTGGGCGCGGTCGTCCTCATCGTGGCCCTCGTCGCGACGCTCCTCGCCGTGCGCATCCTGGTCCGCACGCGTTCCTTCGTCTGGGGGACCGTCGTCGCAGCCACCTACGTCGCCGCCACGTTCTTCTTCAACCTGCGGACCTTCCTGCGCCTCGACAACCAGTACGCCTTCGCCGGACGGTACGTCCTACCGGTCTACCCGCTGCTCGTGGTGTTCGCGATCGTGTCGCTCCTGGCCCTCTGGCGGACGCTGCCCGAGGGCTGGCGCCGTGCGCTCGTCGTCCCGGTGGCCGTCGTCGCGGTGCTCGTCGTGGCGACCTACGCCGGACCGTTCGCCTTCGCCGCCTACGCGCAGGACCCCGGCTGGTACACGCCGCTCGCGCAACGGGTCCTGCCGCACTTCCTGACGGGGGTCCGATGAGCGACGACACGACCGACGACCGGACGGCCGCCGACCGGACGGCCGCCGACCGGACGACCGCGGCCCGGACGGCCGCCGACCAGACGACCCCGGAGCGCGTTGCCGGGACCGGCGCCGCGGGTGCTGCGACCCCCTGGTACCGCCGTCGTCGGTGGTCCGTCGGCACCGCCGTGCTCGTCCTGGCGCTGGTGTCGGTGGGGTACGAGTACGTCTCGACCGGCCCGGCACCGACCACGATCCGTGAGTGCACGATCGTGCGCGGGGCGTCGGTCTCGTCGCACGCCGAGTGCGCCGGGCAGGACCTCGCCGGTGCCGACCTGTCCGGGCTCGACCTGCGGCTGGCGGACCTGCACGGAGCGGACCTCCGCGGTGCCGACCTCAGCAGCACGATCCTCTACGGCGCCGACCTCACGGGGACGGACCTGCGGGGGACCGACCTGTCGCAGTCCGACCTGACACAGGCCGACCTCACCGGGGCGTCGCTGGACGGTACGGACTTCACGGATGCCGGCATCTCCGGCATGGTGGTCGAGGGGACGGTCCTCGCGGCGTCGCAGTACTCCCGGTGGGTCGACGACGACGAGCCCGTCCGGGTCACGCTCGAGGCGGGTACACAGCCGGGGATCACCGAGAACAGCTGCCAGGACTTCCAGGGCCTGTACTACCCGGGGCAGAACGTGGTGCAGTGTCGGCTGTCGACGGACGCCCAGTACGACGGCACGTTGTCCTACGGCCGGATCGTCGAGGTGAAGCGTCAGCCGATCGTCTCCGTCCCCTCCGAGGTGCGACTCCAGGTCGGTCGACGGGCATCCGTGCAGCTCCGCGCCGAGAGCCCGTTCCCCTCGGTCTTCACGTCGTTCTCGGGGTCGTTGCCGCCCGGCATGCGCTGGGACGCCGACACACAGCAGATCGTCGGGACCCCCACCGAGCGCGCGATCGGCACGCGCACACTCGAGTTCGTCGCGGACAACGGGCGGCAGGTGCGCACGAGCATCACCTTCACGGTCACCGAGTGAGTCCACCGGTCGGCGGCACACGACCGCCGACCGCGGCTGCGGGAGCTCCGCACACGACCGCCGGCCGCGGATGCGGGAGCGCCGACCGGGCTCGCAGGTGGGCCGACCGGGGTCGCGGGAGCACCACCAGTACGGTCGGGTGACGGCCCCGCTGCCGCGTCGTCGGCGACGCCCCCCCGCTGCCGCGTCGTCGGGAACGAGGGGCAGCGGGGAGGTCCGCCGGACGGTTCCGCACCGATCAGCGGACGCCCGGGCACGGACGCGCGGCCCCGGCGGACCGCTCGTCCGCGCTCAGGGCTGGTCGAGGACGCCGGCGGCGACCGCCGCGTCCAGCGCCTGACGCCAGTCCCGCATCGGGGGGATGCCGGCCGCCGCCCAGCCGTCGTGTCCGAGGACGCTGTACGCGGGGCGCGGTGCGGGCCGGACGAAGGCGGAGCTGTCCGTCGGGAGGACCCGCTCCGGGTCGAGCCCGACAGCGCTGAAGATCGCGCGGGTGAAGTCGAACCAGGACGCCTGCCCGGCGTTGGTGCCGTGGTACGTGCCCGCGGGGGCGTCGGCGTCGAGCATCGCCACGACCTGCCGTGCGAGGTCGCCGGTCCAGGTCGGCTGCCCCACCTGGTCGGTCACCACGCTCACCGTGTCGTGGGAGCCCGCGAGCCGGACCATGGTCTTGGCGAAGTTGGGGCCGTGGGCGCCGTAGAGCCAGGCGGTCCGCACGATGTACGACGCGTCCGGGAGGATCGCGCGGACGGCGTCCTCACCGGCGGCCTTCGTGCGTCCGTAGACACCGAGCGGACGAGTCGGACCGTCCTCGGCGTACGGCGCGGTCCCGGTACCGTCGAAGACGTAGTCGGTCGACACCTGGACGAGCCGCGCACCGCTCGCCGCGGCTGCGGTGGCGAGTGTCTCCGCCCCCCGGGCGTTGACGGCGGTGGCCGCCTCCTCGTGGGACTCGGCGTCGTCGACCTTCGTGTACGCAGCGGCGTTGATCACGACGTCGTGTCCCGCGACCGCCGCGGACACGGCGGACTGGTCGGTGACGTCGAGGTCGGCGCGGGACAGGGCGGTCACGTCACGCCCGGCCAGGGCCAGCTGCAGGTCCTGACCGAGCATGCCGGCGGCGCCGGTGACGAGGTAGCGGGTCATGCGAGGGCCGCGCGCTCCTTGAGGGGCTCCCACCACGCACGGTTGTCCCGGTACCACTGCACGACGTCGGCGAGTCCCTGCTCGAAGGGCACCTGCGGCTCGTAGCCGAGCTCGGCCTGGATCTTCGAGATGTCGACCGAGTAGCGCAGGTCGTGACCGAGGCGGTCCTGCACGTGCTCGACGGACGACCAGTCCTTGCCGGTCGCGTCGAGGAGGAGCTGGGTGAGCTCCTTGTTCGTCAGCTCGGTGCCGCCGCCGATGTTGTAGATCTCGCCCGCGCGTCCCCCGACGAGGACCATCGCGATGCCGCGGGTGTGGTCGTCGACGTGCAGCCAGTCGCGGACGTTGTTGCCCTCGCCGTACAGCGGGACGCTCTTGCCGTCGATGAGGTTCGTCACGAAGAGCGGGATGACCTTCTCGGGGAAGTGGTACGGCCCGTAGTTGTTCGAGCACCGCGTGATCGAGAGGTTCAGCCCGTGGGTGCGGTGGTAGCTGCGGGCGAGCAGGTCGCTGCCCGCCTTCGACGCCGAGTACGGCGAGTTCGGCTCGAGCGGACGGTCCTCGTCCCACGAGCCCTCGCTGATCGAGCCGTACACCTCGTCCGTGGAGACGTGGACGAACCGCTCGGTGCCGTGGCGCAGTGCTGCGTCGAGCAGACGCTGCGTGCCGACGACGTTGGTCTCGACGAAGATCCCGGAGTCACGGACGGAGCGGTCGACGTGCGACTCGGCGGCGAAGTGCACGATCGCGTCGACCGAGGGGACGACCTCGTCGAGCTTCGCGGCGTCGCGGATGTCTCCCTGCACGAACGTGTAGCGCGGCGAGTCCGCGACAGGAGCGAGGTTCTCGAGGTTCCCCGAGTACGTCAGGGCGTCGTACACGACGACCTCCGAGCCCTCCAGCCCGGGGTACGCGTCCTCCAGGGTCCGACGGACGAAGTTCGAGCCGATGAAGCCGGCCCCTCCGGTGACGAGGATCTTCACGCTTGGTTTCCTTTGCAAGGCCGATGTGTGCCGGTCACGGGGCCGACGGCGGTCGGGTCGAGTGTAGCGGGGGCGGTCCGGGGTCAGTCCCCGTACCGCGCGAGCTTCTGCAGGTCGAGCTGCTCCTCGGCGAGCGTGCGGTTCAGCCTCGTCAGGTCTGCGACGACGCCGATCGTGATCGACAGCAGGGCACTGATCATCAGGACCATGCCGAGGATGAGCGACTGCAGGTGGTTGCCGCCGCTGTCCGTCCAGAGCAGCACGAGGTAGCGGACGAAGGGGATGAGTCCCGCGGCGCCCAGGACGGCGCTCACCCAGGCGAAGAGCGCCAGTGGCCGGTACATGAGGTAGACCCGTGCGATCGCGGACCCGGACTGGAACATGTGCTGCCAGATGTTCTTGAACAGTCGTGACTCGCGGGTCTTGGCGTTCGTCGTGATCGGGATGCTGGCGATGGCGAGCCGCTTGTAGCCCGCCTGCACGATGGTCTCCATGCAGTAGCTGAAGCGCGTGACGATGTTGAGCCGGATGAGCGCGTACTTCGAGTAGGCGCGGAACCCGCTCGCCGCGTCGGGCAGGTCGAGCCCCGCGGCACGGCTCGCGACCCACGACCCGAAGGTCTGCATCGCCTTCTTGAACCCGGAGAAGTGCTCGATCGTCCGGGTCTGGCGGTCACCGATCACGATGTCGGCCTCGCCGCGCACGATCGGCTGCACGAGGTCGGCGATCTGCGCCTGCGGGTACTGGTTGTCCCCGTCGGTGTTCACGACGACGTCGGCCCCGTGGAGCAGGGCGTAGTCGACGCCGTCACGGAAGGACCGCGCCAGCCCCATGTTCCGCGTGTGCCGGACGACGTGCCGGACCCCGTGCGCCCGGGCCACCTCGACGGTCCGGTCGGTCGAGCCGTCGTCGATGACCAGGACCTCGATCTCGTCGACGCCGGGGATCGAGGTCGGGATCGTCTCGAGGACCGAGGCGAGGGTCTGCTCCTCGTTGAGGCAGGGGATCTGGACGAACAGTTTCACGAGTGGGTCCCTGAGGTCGTCGGCGCTCCTCCCCGTGCGGGAAGTCGGCGACCATCCTACGTGCCCGTACGAATGCTCAGGTCCAGCGGTCGTCGTGCGACGATGGCCCCATGGCAGCCCTCCGGTCGACCGTCGCCCGTCTCCTCGGTCGTCGGGGCACGGCCCCGTCGACCTCGGCTCCGCCCCTGGTCGGCTTCGTCGTGCACGGTGCCGGTGGCGTGCACCCCGCGTCGGCACACGTCCGGGTGACGGGACGGATGACGGCGCTCGCCGCATCCGGGAGGGCACGGGTCGCGCAGGTGGACCCGGTGCGCTGGGCGGACGGTTCGGACACCGCGCACCTCGACGCGATCCTGGTGCAGCGGGACGCCTTCCCGGTCGCCGCGCTCGACGCCGCGTTCGCCAGGGCCGCCCGCGAGGGCACGCGGATCGTCGCCGAGGTCGACGACGACTTCTTCACCCCGGAGGCGCGCACACGCCTCGCGCAGGCGGAGTACGACCCCGACCGGCTCGCCTCCGTCGATCGGCTCGTCCGGGGCGCCGACGCGGTGGTGGTGTCCACCCCGACGCTCCGGGACGTGCTCGCGGCGCAGGGCGTCGACGCCGTCGTGGTGCCGAACGGCGTCCAACCCGGGCTGTGGGACGCGGACCCCGGCGGCCCTGCCGCCGCCGACCCGGACGACCGCAGCCCGCGACGCGTCCTCTACATGGGCAGCGCGACGCACGGCGGCGACCTCGACCTGCTCCGTCCGGTCTTCGCCGACCTGACCGACGACGACGGCCGGCCGGTCCGGCTGGAGGTCGTCGGGGTCACCGGCGACGACGACACCTGGTACGACCGACTCGCGCTCCCCGAGGGGGCGCAGCACTACCCGGCCTTCGTCGCGTTCCTCCGGGCGCAGGCCGACCGGTGGACCGCCGGGGTCGCACCGTTGACCGGTGACCGGTTCAACGACGCGAAGAGCGACCTCAAGTTCCTCGAGTACACGATGCTCGGCCTGCCCTTCGTCGGGTCGGACCGGCCGTCGTACCGGGGCGCCGACGAGCACGGTGGTCTCCTCGTCGGTGACCAGCCGGAGGCGTGGCAGCGAGCGGTCCGTGCCGCCCTGCGCGAGTCCGACGCCCGTGTCCGACGGGCGCGCCGGTACGTCCTGGCGGAGCGCACCGTCGGGGACGACCGACCCGGCGAGACGGCATGGCGCCTGGCCCTCGGGCTGTCCTGACGCGCTCCTTGCTAGGCTGCCCCGGTGCAGATCCGCGAACTGAAGATCCCCGGCGCGTGGGAGTTCACGCCCGTCCAGCACGGCGACGCACGAGGAGCGTTCCTCGAGGCGTACCGTGCCGACGTCCTCGAGGACACGGTCGGTCACCCGCTCGACCTCCGCCAGGTGAACATGTCGATCTCGTCCGCCGGTGTCGCCCGCGGGATCCACTACGCCCTCGTCGCCCCCAGCCAGGCCAAGTACGTCACCGCCGTCCGCGGGGCCTTCATCGACTACATCGTCGACATCCGCGTCGGGTCGCCGACGTTCGGCCAGTGGGACGCGGTCCGCATCGACGACGTCGACCGCAGGGCCGTCTACCTGTCCGAGGGACTCGGCCACGCCATCGTCGCGCTCGAGGACCGCTCGACCGTGAACTACCTCGTGAGCGCCCACTACGACCCGCAGCGCGAGAAGGGCATCAGCATCCTCGACCCGACGGTCGGCCTGGAGCTGCCCGAGGGGATCGGCGAGCCGGTGCTCTCCGAGAAGGACACCTCGGCCCCGACGCTCGAGCAGGCCGCCGAGCAGGGCCTGCTGCCGACCTACGAGGAAGCGGTGGCCTACACCGAGTCCCTCCGCACGAAGAAGTAAGGACGGTCCGATGAAGGGCATCATCCTCGCCGGTGGTTCCGGCACGCGCCTCTGGCCCATCACCAAGGGCATCAGCAAGCAGCTCATGCCGATCTACGACAAGCCGATGGTCTACTACCCGCTGTCGACGCTCATGATGGCCGGCATCCGCGAGGTCCTGGTCATCACGACGCCGGAGTACAACGAGCAGTTCAAGGCCCTGCTCGGCGACGGTTCGTCGCTCGGCATGGACATCCAGTACGCCGTGCAGCCGAGCCCGGACGGCCTGGCGCAGGCGTTCGTCATCGGCGAGGAGTTCATCGGCGACGACAGCGTCGCGCTGGTCCTCGGCGACAACATCTTCCACGGCACCGGCCTCGGCACGAACCTGCGGAAGAACACCGGCGTCGACGGTGCGACCATCTTCGCCTACCACGTGGCCGACCCCACGGCGTACGGCGTCGTCGAGTTCGACGATGCGTTCACCGCGGTCTCCATCGAGGAGAAGCCCGCGCAGCCGAAGTCGAACTACGCCGTCCCGGGGCTGTACTTCTACGACAACTCGGTCATCGAGATCGCGAAGACCATCGAGCCCAGCGCACGCGGTGAGCTCGAGATCTCCACCGTCAACGAGCGGTACCTCGAGGCGGGCAAGCTCGGTGTGCAGGTCCTCGACCGCGGGACCGCCTGGCTCGACACCGGCACGTTCGAGTCGATGATGCAGGCGTCCGAGTACGTCAAGGTCATCGAGGACCGCCAGGGCTTCAAGATCGGCTGCATCGAGGAGATCGCCTGGCGCAACGGGTGGATCGACGACGCACAGCTCGCCGACCTCGCGGCACCCCTCGTCAAGGGCGGCTACGGCGTCTACCTGAACGCCCTGCTGCAGGGCTGATGGCGTCCCGGCTCGGCCGGCTGTTCGGGCGGCCCGCTGCTGCGGGAGCCGAGCGGACGGGTCCCGACGCCACCACCCGCGGTGGTGCGGTCGACGGAGCGGCCGAGCCGCGCCTCCCGGTCGACACGTCCCTCGTGACGGACCGGCCGACGGCCGCACCGGACGGGTTCGACGTCGTCGTGACCGTGCAGGAGCGGTCGTTCCGGGACGGAGCGCACCGACCGGCGGTCGCCGCCGCGGTCGCCGCCGGTGCACGTACGGTCGTCGTCAGTGCGTACGACGTGCACGCCGCCCCGACGAGCACCTACGCGCCGGTCGAGCCAGCGGCCGACCACGTGGTCGCGCGGCGCACGGTCGCCGCGACCTGGGGCGGCGCGGTCGCCGCGGCACGCGCGCAGCTCCGGTCCGCCACGGTCGTGGTCCAGGACGCCGCGATCACCCTCCCCGAGGGCGCCCACGCCCGGCTCGTCGCGACGGTCGGCCGGGAGGCGCGGGTCGCCGTGGCCGTCGTCCGGTCGGCCGACGACGTGGTGCTGAGCGCCGGCGCGGCCCTGCCCCAGCCGACCGCCCCGGTCGCGTCGCTGCTGCGCGGCCACCCCGCCGAGGACGCCGACGGACTCGACGGCACGGCCGTCTTCGCGGCGGACCTGCCCTGCTTCGCCGCGCCCGTCGCCGCGCTCGCGGACCCCGTCCGCACCGTCGACACCCGCACCGCGGTCGCCCGGCTGACCCGCGACACCGCCGACGACCTGCACGGCGACTGCGTCCTCGTGCCGCTCGGGCGGGCCTACGGCGACCCGGCCGTCCGCGAACGGCGCTACGACGCGGACGCGGCGGATGCGCTCGCGGTCTGGCGAGGACGTCGCGACGAGTACACCGCGCCGGCACTGGAGCGCCTGGGATTCCTCCCGATGCGGGGCACCGCGGACCCGGTCGGTGCGCCCGTGGCGCTCCGCGAACCCGTCGTCCGGGCCGAGCGGGGCACCGAGCGGCTGTCCCTGCGCGACCGCGGGGAACGGCTGCGCTGGTCGCTGCGGATCGCGGCGCACCCGGGGGCACGGGGGGACGACTGGGGGGACACGTTCTTCGCGCGCGACCTCGCGCGGGCGCTGCGGGGTCTCGGGCAGGAGGTCGTCGTCGACCACCGCGAGTCGCACGTCCGGCCCTTCTCCGAGCACCTCGACGACGTCGCGCTGACCCTGCGGGGACTCGACGACACCCCGGTGCACCCCTCGGCGACGAACGTGCTCTGGGTGATCTCGCACCCGGACCTCGTGACGCCGGCGGAGCTGGCACGCTACGACCTGCGGTTCGCCGCCGGGCCGGTGTGGGCCACCCGGGTCGCCGGGGAGACGGGGCTGCCGGTCGCGCCGCTGCTGCAGGCGACCGACCCTGCCCGCTTCCACCCGGGTGCTCCGGACGCCGCGTTCGGCGCGCTCGACACCGCGTTCGTCGGGAAGACCCGACGGGTGTTCCGGCCCGTGGTCCGCGACGCCGTCGAGGCCGGGGTGGACCTCGCGGTGTGGGGCGAGGGCTGGGAGGGGCTCCTGCCCGAGGGCGTGCACCGTGGTGTCTTCGTGGCGAACGACGACCTGCCGGCGCTCTACCGGACCGCCCGGGTGGTGCTCAACGACCACTGGGACGACATGGCGCGGGACGGCTTCCTGTCGAACCGGCTGTTCGACGCCGCTGCCTCGGGGGCGCTGGTCGTGACCGATCCGGTGCCGGGGGTCGACGACCTCTTCCACGGCGCGGTGCGGACGTACACCTCGGTCGAGCAGCTCCGCGAGACCGTCCGCGCGGGGGAGTCGGCGACGCTCGAGGACCGTGTGGCGCGGGGGGAGCGGATCGGCGCCGAGCACTCGTTCCGGAACCGGGCCGAGACGCTGCTCGACGCCGTGCGTCGCGTCCGCGCGCAGGGCTGACGGGCAGCGCGCCCGCGCGGTGCCCCGGCCCGCAGGGCCGATGCGGCTGACGCGGTCGACGGGATCGGCGCGGACGCGACGGTCAGCGCGGCCCACCCGGCCGGCGCATGGTGGCGCACCGGCCGGTGCTCGTCAGCGCGTCCCACCCGGCCGGCGCGCGGCGGCGCACCGGCCGGGTGCTCGTCAGCGCGCGCGGATCCGCCGTGCGACGGCGCCGGCGCGGTCGGCGAGCCGGACCACCCGTCGTGCGCGCACCGCGGCGAGCTCGGCCTCCGTCGCACGATGGGCATCGCGTTCGAACTGCACCGTCCGGCGCAGCGAGTCCGCGAGCTCCGTCGCCTGGCGGGCCTCGTCCTCGAGGTCGGCGATCCGGTGGTCACGGTCGACGACCGCGCGGCCGAGTGCGCGGAGCTCCTCGAGGCGGTCGGTCGGGACGACCGGCTCGGCGTCGCCGAGGGCGGCCGATCCCGCGCGTCGCAGGACGTCGGCGACGCCGTCGTCGCGCGTGAACGGACCCGCCTCGGCCTCGTCCTCGGTGACGAAGCGCAGGGCGAAGACGGGCTGGAGGACCCCCTCCTGCAGGCGGCGCCAGTCGCGCATCCCGTGGTGGCGCGGGCTCGGCGTCAGGTCGGGGTTGGCGTCGTAGGCGCGGCCGGTGACCTCGACCCGGTGGGCGTACTGCGCCCAGGACCGCCACGGCAGGTGCAGGACCTCGAGTGCGAGCTCCTCGGGCACCGGGGCGCCGTTCGCCACGCTGACCTGGTGGTTGCCCTGCACGACCGTGACGTCCGGGTCACCGACGTGGACGGCGTTCGCGGTGGGCGGGGCGAGCAGGCCGATGGCGGTGAGCTCGTCGACGGAGCGCTCGTCGCGCCAGTGCAGGCGTTCGACTCCGGCACCCGACTCGGCGAGTGCGCCGACGAGGTTCACGACGGGGACGGTGAAGGCGCCGACGACCGGGTCGAGGCGTTCGAGGACCCGGCGGACGGTGAGCGACCGGTCGACGGGCAGGACGAACTCGTCGGCGTCCGCGTTCACCACCCAGTCGGCCCCGTGCACCGCCGCGGCGTCGCGGGCCATGCCGGTCACGACGGTGCCCTGCTGCTTGCGGTGGACGGGGTCGTGGCGCAGGTCGACGGTGACGTCGTCACGTTCGGCGAACGCTTCGAGCAGGGCGGTCGTCCCGTCCGTCGAACCGTTGTCGGTGATGACGAAGACGTCGAAGCCCTGGGCGACGTGGTGGTCGAGCCAGGCGGGGATGACGTCCGCTTCGTCGCGGACCATCAGGGTGACGGCGAGGATCATGTGCTGCAATCCGGGTCGGGGGAGGGCGGGTGGGCGTGCTTCCCTGAGAGGTTACCGGGGTTCAGCGGGTCCGCGTGGCTCGCGCACGCACGGCCAGCGCCAGGCGGAGCACCGCTCGCAACGGCCAGAGCCACCACGCGGCGTACTTGCCGGCCAGGAAGCGGTAGGCGCTCTCGTGGTGGGCACGGCGCATCCGGTCCGAGGACCCGCGCGTCGCGGTGCCGCCGACGTGGGTGGCGATCGCCTCCGGCTCGTACACGTTCCGCAGTCCGAGGCGGCCGATGCGCCAGCCGAGGTCGACGTCCTCGAAGTACATGAAGTAGGCCTCGTCGAAGCCGCCCAGGCGGTCGAACACGTCGCGGCGCACCAGCACGCACGCGCCGGACAGCCAGCCGGCGTCGCGACGCACCGTGTGGTCACCGTCCTGCCGGTAGCGCTTCGTCCACGGGTTGCCCTGCCAGACGTTCGCGAAGACCGCGTGACCGAGCCCGGTGCGGAGCGAGGGGACGAGCCGCGCCGACGGGTAGACCACGCCGTCGGGCTCGAGCAGGCGCGGACCGACGGCCCCGATCGTCCGGTCCGTCTCGGCGGTGGCGACCAGGCGGTCGAGCGCTCCGGGGGCCAGCACGACGTCGGGGTTGGACACGAGGACCCACCGCACGTCGGGGTCGAGCGAGGCCACGGCACGGTTGACGGCCGCCCCGTACCCGAGGTTCGCGCCGACCGCGACGAAGCGCGCCCCGGCCGACTCGGTCACGCGGCGGAGCGCGTCGGCGGTCGACGAGTCGTTGTCGGCGACCACGACCTCGACGTCCCGGGTGCTCGCTGCGGCGGTGGACGCCAGGAACGCGGGCAGCACGTCGCCGGACTCGTACGACACCGTGACGATCGCCGCCCTGCCGGCGGGCGCACCACCGTGCGGCGTCCGGTCGCTCACGCGTAGACCTCCACGTGGCGCTCGGCGCAGGCGGCCCAGGTGAACCCGGCAGCTCGCGCGCGGGCCCGACGCACGCGGTCGGCGCGGGCGTCGGCGGGCTCGTCGAGCATCGCCGCGAGCGCGTCGCGGATGGCGTCGGTGTCCGGTTCGGTGTAGGTGACCGCGTCACCACCGACCTCGGGGATCGCGAGCCGGCGGGTCGTCAGGACGTCGCCGCCGGACGCCATCGCCTCGAGCACCGGCAGCCCGAAGCCCTCGCCGGTGCTCGGGTAGGCCGTGACGCGCGCGGCTCCGAGCAGGACGTGGAGCTCCTCCACCGGCAGGTACCCGAGGTACCGGACGGGCGCGCCGGGCACGTCGCCGGCGGTGGTGAGCTCGGCACGGGCAGGCTCGTCCCAGCCGAGTCCGCCCGCGACGAGCAGCGGTGGGACGGTGGTGCCGCGGGTGCGCAGGGCTCGGTGCGCGGCGAGGAGCGCCGGCACCTGCTTGCGGGGTTCGACGGTCCCGAGGAACGCGATCCAGTCGGTGTCCGGGTCGAGGTCGTGGGCGTCGCGGAAGGCGGCGGTCTCGGTCGCCGACGGCACGCGGAAGACGGTCGCGTCGACGCCGAGGTGTGCGACGACCGTGGCTCGGCGGGCCCGGCCCGCCAGACGGTCGAGCTCCGCGACCGTCGCGGCGCTCGGCGCCACCGTCGCGCGGGCCCACCGGCGCGCCACCCGGGTCCACCCGCGGAAGAACGCCACCTTCAGGCGTGAGTGCGCGGCCGGGTCCGAGAAGAACGTCGCGTCGTGCAGGGTGACGACCGTCCGGGAGGCGCGGGTCACCGGGAACGTGTAGTGCGGACTGTGCAGGACGGTCGCCCCGCTCCGTCGGAGCAGCCCCGGCAGGCCGACCTGCTCCCACAGCAGCCGGAGGGGCCGCGACGCGGTCCAGCCGGGGGCGGCGTGGTACCGGTGCGCCGGTGCGAGTCCGCGCAGCCACGCGAGGTCAGTGGGCTTCGCGACGACGTCGACGCGGACGTCCAGGTCGCCGAGGCCCTGCAGCAGACCGGCGATGTAGCGAGCGACGCCGCCGCGGTTCGGGGGGACCGAGGTCGCGTCGACGAGCACGGGGAGTGCCCGCACGTCAGCGGACCTGGCGCTCGGTGGTCTTCGTCCAGGCGATGCCGGACTGCGTGTCCTCGTCGGTGACGACGAAGCGGGCCGCCTCGCGCTGGATCACGATGTGCTCACCGTTCGGCTTGGCGAGGAACACGTGGACGAAGTACTGCCCACCGCCGAGCCGGAGGTCCTCGAGCCGCCACTCGACCGTCGCGGTGCCGTCCAGCGGGGCGTGGTGCGTCTGCAGCTGCCGGCTGTCGACGCCGAACGCGGGGTGACCGAGGTGCGTCTCGATCTTGATGCCGGCGCGCCACTCCGGCAGCACGGTGGCGTGCGAGAAGGTCGCCCGGACGACCAGGTCGTCGCCGTGCCGGTGCTCGGCGCCCGGCTCACGGCCGGGGATCTCGAGCTCGACGTGCTCGACCTTGCCCGGGTTGGCCTCCTCCTCCGGGTGGTTCGCCTCGACCTCGGCCACGCGGCGGTCCTCGAGGATCTCGCGGAAGTTCTTCACCGCGAGTCGGGCGGACCCCTGGAACTTGACCTCGCCGTGGTGCAGGACGACCGCGGAATCGCAGAGCTCCTGGACCTGCCCGAGGGAGTGCGACACGAGGATGATCGTGCGGCCCTGCTCCTGGAACTCGCGGATCTTGTCGAGGCACTTCTTCTGGAACTGCTCGTCGCCGACGGCCAGCACCTCGTCCACGAGCAGGACGTCCGGGTCGGTGTTGATCGCGACGGCGAAGGCGAGTCGGACGTACATGCCCGACGAGTAGAACTTCACCTGGGTGTCGATGAAGTCGCCGATGCCGGAGAACTGCAGGATGTCGTCGAAGCGGGCCTCGGTCTCCTCCTGCGTCTGGCCGAGGATCGCGGCGTTGAGGTACACGTTCTCGCGACCGGTCAGGTCCGGGTGGAAGCCGGCGCCGAGCTCGATGAGCGCGGCCAGTCGACCGCGGCGCTCGACCGTGCCGGAGCTCGGCTCGAGGATGCCGCCGATCGTCTTGAGCAGGGTCGACTTGCCGGACCCGTTCGGTCCGAGCAGCCCGATGGTCGTGCCCGCGGGGATGTCGAGGCTGACGTCGCGGAGCGCCCAGAAGTCCTCGCTGTGCCGCCGACCGGCGCGGCCGAGCGTGACGACACGTTCCTTGAGCGAGTTGTCCTTGCGGATCGTGAACTTCTTCGAGACGTTCCGGACCGTGACGACGTCGGGGGCGCCGGCGAAGGGCGACGCGGGCGAACCGGCGTCGGTGGTCGTGTCGTTGTCGATGCTCATCGATCAGATCTCCTGGGCGAAGTTGCCCTGCAGCTTGGCGAACACGCGCTGGCACGCGAAGAGTGCGACGAGTCCCACGAGCGCGGCGATGCCGAGGCGGAGCAGCAGGTGCTCCGGGTACTCCGAGTCGGCACCGGCGGACCAGAAGGCCCGGTGGATGCCGAGCACGGCGAGCGTGATCGGGTTGGACGTGTACAGCGTGAGCAGCCACTCCGGAGCGCGCGTCGCCACCATCTGCCAGCTGTAGACGATGGGGGAGCCCCACATGAGCAGGAGCACGAGCACCTCGACCAGGTACTGCATGTCGCGCAGGTACACGTTGAGCGCGGCGAGCAGCAGGGCCAGCGCGGTGGCCCAGATCAGGATGACGAGCGTCGCGGGGAAGAAGAACAGCAGGTCCGGGCGCCACCAGGCGAACCCGCTCTGCAGCACCGCGGCGACGAGCAGGACGATCATCTGCACGCCGAAGTTGAACAGCGCCGAGCCGACGCTGGCGAGCGGGTAGATCTCGCGGGGCAGGTAGACCTTCTTGATCAGCCCCGCATTGCTGACGATCGACGCCGTGCCGGACGCCACGATCTCGCTGAACAGGCCGTACAGCGTCAGACCGGAGAAGACGTAGATCGCGAACTCCGGGATGTTCCGGGACGCACCGAGGATCTGACCGAGCACGAAGTAGTAGATCGCGAGCTGGACCAGCGGCCGGATGAGGGTCCAGGCGAACCCGAGGACGCTGTCCTTGTAGCGGGACTTCAGGTCACGGCGGATCAGCAGGTCGAGCAGCTGCCGGTGCGCGAGGACCTCGCGCACCGAACCCACGACGGCGGACGCCGGGCGGCCCGCGGGGACCATCCGTTCGTGCCGGAGGCGTTCGAACCGGTCGGTGACGATGTTGCTCATGCGTTCCTCTGTGTTCGTGCACTGGGGGTGGGCGTGCACTGTGGCGACGGACAACTGTACCTCGCAGCCGTCCGCGCCCTCGGTGTGGACGTCAACGCCCGTTCTTGCTCTCGCGCATCAGCCGCACGCGGTCCTGGACCTTCGCCCGCAGGCCGGAGACGCCGTTCTGCCGCAGGTACCAGGTGGCCAGCCGGACGTCGCGGACGACGCCGTGGCGGCTGTTGGCGATCTCGTGGAACTCCATCTCCCGCTGACGCGCCGGGCTCAGCGCGACGCGCGGACGGCTGCCGGCCGTGACGGAGCCGGCCGGCACCGCGGCGTCGTGGGCGCGGTCCGCCGCCGGCTGCGGGTCCTTGCAGAACTCGACGAGCGGGGCGAGCGCGCGCTCCCACGTGAAGTCGTCGCGGACGCGACGGACCGCGTCCCGAGCGGCCTGGGCGGCCTCCGGGTCGTACAGCATCGACTCGAGGGCCGCTGCGAGTGCGTCCACGTCACGCTCCGTGACCGCGACGCCCATGCCCTCGGCTGCGACGAGGTCGCCGAAGCTGTCGCCGTCGGTCGTGACGATCGGCAGGTTCGCCCACATGTAGTCGAGGATGCGGGTGCGGAACGAGAAGGTCGTCTCGATGTGCGCGAAGTGCGTGCTCACGCCGGCGTCGGCCTCGAGCAGGTAGTTCTGTCGGTCGTCGAGCGCGACCCACTGCTCGTTGAAGAACACGTGCTTGCCCGTCAGGCCGAGCTCGTCGCTGATGCGGCGGGTCTCCGAGACGATGGCCATCTCGGGCACGTCCGGGTTCGGGTGCGCGACACCGAGGAAGAACAGGCGGATGTCGTCGTGGCGTTCGGCGACCTGCGCGATCGCGCGGACGAGCGACGGGGTGTCGAACCAGTTGTAGATGCCGCCGCCCCAGATGACGACCTTGTCGTCCTCGCCGATGCCGGGGGTGACACCACGGATGGCCTTGCGCTCGTGCTGCGGGGGCTTCGAGTCCATGCCGAACGGCGCGATGGCGATCAGCTTCTGCAGGTTGTCGTCCGCCAGGTAGTTGTCCGGGTTGACGCGGCCGACCGCCGCGAGCTGGCCGAGCCAGAACAGGCGCTGACGCTCGGAGGCGCACAGGAAGAAGTCCCCGCGCTCGAGCTGCGCGTTGATGACCTCGGTCGTGCTCGTCACCTGGTTGCGCCAGCCGACGTCGCCGTTGTCGCGGGCCTGCTCGAGCTGCTCGAGGTGCATCGGGTCGTACAGGTCGACGACCATGATCTTGTTCGACTGCTGCAGGGTCGTGAAGTGGTGCAGGGCGTAGCCCTGGAAGAAGATGACGTCCGCCCACTCCTCGTGCTCGCGCATGGAGCGCTCGTGCTGGAGCGGGACGCGGGCGACCTCGAAGGTGTCGGACTTGCGGTTCGCGACGTTCCAGGTGACCAGGCGCACGTCGTTGTCCGGGGCGAGGGCCTCGGCGATCTTCCACGCGCGCATCCCCGGACCGGCCATCTTCTCGCCGAGGGCGTCACCCGTGATGACGAGGACCTTCGTGCGGTGCATCGGTGCCTCGACGTCGAAGGACTCGAGGATCGCGCGGTAGCCCTCGAGGAAGTAGCCGTCCTCGAACAGCGGCTTGAACGCATCGCCGAACAGCCGGAACACGTCCTTGTCGCTCCGCACGCGCTGCGACTGGATGCGTCGACGCTCCTCGGACAGGCGCGGCAGGTCGGCGACGAACTGGTCGAGTGCGAAGAACCCGGCGACGGTCTCCTTCGAGATCGGCGTCAGGGGGTCGAACTCGTCCGGGGCACCCACGAACCGGCGGATGTCGAACTCCTGCGAGTCGCGACCGCTCTTGGCGACGGCGCGGCGCGCCAGCAGTGCCAGGGCCGCGGGCAGGAACACGCCGAGGTTCTCCTCGGACAGGTTCTTGTAGAGCAGGTGCAGGGCGTTCCGCTCGAGCAGGTACATCTCGCGGTGGTCGCCGAACGACTTCATCGAGCCGTGGTGCTTGTGGTAGACGACCGACCGCGGCGCGAACCGGACGCGGTAGCCGAGCAGGTTGAGCCGCCAGCCCAGGTCCACGTCGTCGTAGAACATGAAGAGGCCGTCGTCGAAGCCGCCGACCTCGAGGAAGACGTCGCGACGGACGAACAGCGCCGACCCGGTGCCGAAGAGCAGGTCACGCGGCTCGTCGAAGCGGCCGTCGTCGAGCTCGGCGATGTGCGCCTTGTAGCCCATCCCGAACCAGCTGAGGCCGGACTCGACGAAGTCGATGGTGCGGCCCTCCCAGTCGAGGACCTTGCTCGCGACGGCGGCGACGCGCGGGCTCGGGGCGAAGCCGGCGATGCCCTCCTTCACCCAGGCCGGGTGCGGCTTCGCGTCGTTGTTGAGGAACGCGACCACGTCGCCGGTCGCCTCGCGCGCGCCGAGGTTGCTGCCGCCGGTGAAGCCGAGGTTCTCGGGGGAGACGATGATGCGGACGTTCGCCCGGTCCCCGAGCTCGGCGCGGAGGCGGGCCTCGCTGTCGTCGCCGGAGCCGTTCTCGACCACGACGATCTCCAGCCGGTCGGCCGGCCAGTCCACCTCGCTGAGCCGCGCGATGCACTCGAGCGTGTCGTCCGTCCCGCGGAAGTTGATGACGACGACGGACACGCGGGGCGCGAAGGTGGACATGGGAGGGCTCCGTACGTCGGCTTGCAGTGGTGGCTCGCGGGCGGTGCCCGGAAAGCGGCACCACTATACCCGGGCACCGTCGGCGGACCGGGGCCGCACGGGCTGCGAGACTGGACACGTGGACGTCTCCGTGGTCATCGTCGACTGGCACCAGCCCGAGCTCACCCGGCGCGCGATCGACTCCGTGCGGTCGCAGCGGGTCGACGCCGAGGTCGAGGTGGTGCTCGTCGTCAACGAGGCCGACGACCGCACCGTCGCCGACTACCGCGCCGACCTGCCCGCGGTCGTCCTCGTCGCCGAGCCGACGAACGCGGGCTTCGCCGGCGGGGTCGCGCGGGGGATCGCGGCCGCCTCGGCGCCCGTCGTCGCGCTCCTCAACAACGACGCCGTCGCGGACCACGGCTTCCTCGCCCGCGGTCTCGCGGCCCTGGCCGCCGGTGGGGACCGCGTGGCCGCGGTCGCCGCGACGGTCGTGCTCGAGGGCGGGTTCGTCCCCGTCCCCGTCGGCGCCGCCCCGGGGCCGGACGACCTGGTGGGTGTGGACGGCCGACGGTGGCGTCGCGACGCCGACGGCCGCACGCTCGTCAACGGGACGGGGGTCGTGCTCGACCGCTCGGGCAACGGCCGCGACCGTGACTGGCTGCGGCCGCTGCAGGACGCACCGGAGACCGCACCGCTCTTCGGCTTCTCCGGCGGGGCGGTGTTCCTCCGCAGGGACGCCCTCGCCGACGTCGGGGGCTTCGACGAGTCCCTCTTCATGTACTACGAGGACCTCGACGTGTCGTGGCGGCTCCGGCTCGCCGGGTACGAGGTCCGCCACGCTCCGGACGCGGTCGTCACGCACCGGCACGCGGCGAGCTCCGGCAGCGACTCGCCCCTGGTCCGGTACCAGAGCATGCGGAACCGCCTGGCGGTCGTCCTGCGGAACGGCTCGCCGCCGATGGTGCGCCGGGTCGTGCTGCGGACGCTCGCGCGCGCCGCCCGGGACCTCCTCCGCCCCGCGGGTGGGCAGCTCACGCCGGCGCAGTGGGCGCGACTCGGCCGGGAGGCACCGGGTCTCGTCGCGCACGCCCGTCGCGCCCGCCGCGCGGACGGCACGGGCGCTGCGGCACGTCGTGCCGTCGAGTCGCTGCTCGACACCGGCACCTGAGGGTCGTCCCAGGAACGGGACCGGCCGGGGTGGAGCCGGTCACCCGCCGGAGCGGCGGGCGACCGGCGGCGGTGTGGCGCGCCTCCCGGACGGGGGCCGACGCGGGGGCTGTGTGATCACTGTGACGGAGGTACAGTTTCGTGACACGTGTGGTCTGGACCGTGGACAGGGTCGTTCCGGACCGCTCCCGGAGCACGTGCTCGCTCGCACCCGTCGTCCGCCCCTCAGGAAGGCCCCCGACGTGAAGAAGCTCCTCGCCATGGCTGCGAGCGTGCTGGCGGTCGCCAGCGTGCTCGTCGGTCTGCAGGTCTCCGGTCCGACCGCATCGCAGGAGCCCGCCTCGGCGCTCAGCGGGTCGTCGTTCCAGGCCGGCAACATCATCTCCGACGCCAACTTCTACGACGGCACGGCGATGACCGCCGACCAGGTGCAGGCCTTCCTGAACAGCCAGGTGTCGTCCTGCACGAACAGCAACTGCCTGCGCAACGGCCGGTTCTCGATGAACAGCCGCGGTGGGGACGCCATGTGCTCGGCCGTCACCGGCGGTTCGTCCCTCTCCACCGCGCAGATCGTCACCCGCGTCAGCGCGGCGTGCGGGATCAGCCCGAAGGTGCTCCTCGTCACGCTGCAGAAGGAGCAGAGCCTGGTCACGAACCGCGGTCCCTCCGCCGCGGTCCTCGAGCGGGCCATGGGCTACGCCTGCCCCGACAACGTCGGCGGCCGATGCGATCCCGCGTACGCCGGTGTCGGCAACCAGATGTACTGGTCCGCCTGGCAGTGGAAGCGGTACAGCAACCCGCCGGGGACGAGCAACTACTTCACGTGGTTCAACCCGGGCGCCACCCGCAACATCCAGTACAACGTGCCGGTCTCCTGCGGCACCAAGCCCGTGAACGTGCAGAACAAGGCCACGGCCGCGCTGTACTACTACACGCCGTACACGCCGAACACGGCCGCGCTGAACAACCTGTACGGCACCGGCGACGGCTGCTCGGCCTACGGCAACCGCAACTTCTGGCGCATGTACAGCGACTGGTTCGGCAGCCCGACCGGCAACGCGGCGCCCCCGGTCACCGCGCTCGGCAGCTTCGACGTCCTCACGGCCGGCTACAACGCGGTGACCGTCGAGGGCTGGGCGCTCGACCGGAACACCAGCGCGAGCACCCGGGTCGACGTCACCGTGGGCGGCACCGAGACGTCGACCACCGCGAACCGCGTCCGCAACGACGTCGGTGCCGCGTACCCGAAGCAGGGGCCGAACCACGGGTTCAAGCACACGACCGCGGCGCCCCCGGGCTCACAGCAGGTCTGCGTCTGGGCGGTCAACGCCGACACCCGGGCCCGTGCCTCGCTCGGGTGCAAGACGGTGACCGTCGCCGACGGTTCCCCGTTCGGCTCGCTCGACCGGGCGTCGGCGGCGCCCGGCGGGGTCTCCGTGGCGGGGTGGGCGATCGACCCGGAGACGAAGTCGTCCATCGGCGTCACGATCCAGGCCGACGGCAAGACCGTGAAGCAGCTGTCCGGCGCGAAGGAGCGGACCGACGTCGGTCGCGCGTACCCGGGGTACGGATCGGCGCACGGCTTCGCCGCGACGGTGCCCGTCGGTGCCGGCAACCACCGCATCTGCGCGACGGGACTCAACGTCGGCGCGGGGTCGAACGCGACGGTGGGGTCGTGCACGACCGTGAACGTGCCGGGGTCCGTCCCGATCGGCTCCCTCGACTCCGTCACCGTCGGTGCGTCGTCGGTCTCCGTCGGGGGATGGGCGCTCGACGGCGACACGAAGGACTCGATCAAGGTCCGCGTCTACGTCGACGGTGACCGTCAGGAGTTCGTCGCGGACCGCACACGGACCGACGTGGAGCGGGTGTACCCCTCCTACGGTTCCGCCCACGGGTTCTCGGCCACCGTCGCAGCGACGAAGGGCACCCACGAGGTGTGCGTCCGTGCGCTGCACGTGAAGTCGGGCAAGAAGGACCCGGTCCTCGGGTGCAGGACGGTCACGGTCACCAGCCAGGCCCCCGTCGGCAGCCTCGACGAGGTGACCGCGGTGAAGGGCGGCATCCGGGTCGGCGGATGGGCGTTCGACCCCGACGACGCCACCGCGACGATCGCGGTCGACGTCTACGACGGGTCGAAGGGCGTCCGCACGACGGCCTCGAACAGCCGGCCGGACGTCGCCAGGGCCTACCCGGAGGCGGGCGCGGCGCACGGGTGGTCGGTGACGTTGACCGCCGCTGCCGGACGGCACACGATCTGCGCCTACGGCCTCGACACGGCGGGCCAGGGCAACACCGAGTACGGCTGCCGGACCGTGACCGTGCCCTGACCCACCCGGACGCAGCACGTCGGCCGCAGGACGCCGCCGCCCGACCCCGGGCGGCGGCGTCCTGCGTCCCGTCGGACGATCGGTCGTCGCGCCGTGTCCGCGCGGGGCGACCGCTGTGAGAGGATCGTCCGGTGGTCGGAACCAGCTCAGTCGGAGGACGCACCTCGAACGATGCGCCAGCAGTGCCGGCCATCCGCCGCCGGTCCGTGGGCGCCGCGGTGGTGCCGGTCGTCCTCTTCCTGGTCATCGCAGCCCTCGGCTGGCTGCGCCTGACACCCGAGGTCCGGAACACGCTGTGGGCCGAGGACGGCAAGGTCTTCCTCCAGGAGCAGTACCGACTCGGCTTCGCGGGAGCGCTCTTCCACGACTACGCGGGCTACCTCCACGTCGTCCCGCGGATCGTGATCGCGATCGCGAGCGAGATCGCCCCGATCGACCGGTTCGCGGTGACCGTCTCCGCGCTCTGCGTCGCCGTCACGGCAGCGGTCGGTGCCGCGGTCTGGGTCCTGACCGCGGGCGTGCTCCGGTCCGTCGTCGCCCGGCTCCTGCTCGCCCTCGTCCCGGTGCTCGTGCCGCTCGGGCCGGTCGAGATCCAGGCGAACGCCGCGAACCTGCACTGGTTCCTCATGTACCTCGTGCCCTTCGCCCTGCTCGCCCCGGTGCGCTCGTGGACGCGGGGCATCGTCCTCGGCGTGGCGACGCTGCTCGCCGGGCTCACCGAGATCCAGGTCGTCGTCTTCTTCCCGCTCTTCTTCCTGGGCATCCGCAACCGCCGTCGCTGGCCGGTGATCGCGGGCACGCTCGTCGGCGGTCTCGCCCAGGTCGCGACCACCCTCGCCCACCCGCGCGCAGCGCCGAACGTCGAGCACAACTCCGTCGGGGACATGCTGCTCGGGTACGCGGTGCAGCCCTTCGCGGGCTCTGCCACGTGGAGCATGTCGCGTGTCGGTGAGGTCATCGCGCACCACGGCACCTGGATCGTCGTCGCCCCGCTCGTGTTCGCCGCGCTCCTCGCCGCGCTCGCGTTCTGGGCCGGGGGATCGGCGCAGCGCTGGGTGCTCGGTTCGATGCTCTGGGGCTCGGCCGCCGTCTGGTTCGGTGCCGTCGCGCTGAACCCGAACGCGATGCTCGCCTTCGCGCACTTCGACACGGCGCAGTGGCTGGGCAACTGGACCTTCCGGTACTCGGCGGCCGGATCCATGTACGTCATCGCTGCGTTCGCCGTCATCGCGGACGTGGCGCTGAGCCGTGGCGTCCGCGTGCCCGGCGTCGTGCACCCGCACCCGCAGGATGCGCCCCGGCGCGCCCTCCCGTGGCTCGCGACGACCGCCGGTGCGCTCCTCGTGCTGGCCGTCGTCAGCTCCTTCGTCGCGAACTTCGAGATGCACGCGTCGAGCCGGCAGGGCGGCCCGTTCTGGGACCAGCAGGTCCAGACCTCGGAGACCGAGTGCGAGCTCGACCCGGACCGCGACGCCGCACTGCAGATCGCCCCCGGCCCGCAGTGGGCCGTGACGGTGCCGTGCGCCGTCATCGACCAGGACGCCGAGCGCTGACCGCGCCGGACCACCCCGACCGTGAGCAGGACATGACCCGCAACACCGAAGCCAAGCCCCTCGTGATCGTGCCGACCTACAACGAGGCCGAGAACATCAAGGACATCGCGGCACGGATCCTCGAGACCGTGCCCTCGGCAGGGCTCCTCGTGGTGGACGACGGCAGCCCGGACGGCACCGGCGACCTCGTCGAGGAGATGGCCCGGACCGACGAGCGGGTCCACCTGCTCCGTCGCTCCGGCAAGCTCGGTCTCGGGACGGCCTACGTCGCCGGGTTCCGCTGGGGTCTCGAGCACGGCTACGACCTGCTCGTCGAGATGGACGCCGACGGCTCGCACCCGGCCGACCGCCTGCCGGCGCTCATCGCCGCGGTCGCCGACGCGGACCCGTCGGACGACGTCCTGCTCGCCATCGGTTCGCGCTGGATGCGCGGTGGTTCGGTCGTGGACTGGCCGAAGCGTCGCGAGTTCCTGAGCCGTGGGGCCAACACCTACGCGCGCATCATGCTCGGCATCGACGTGCACGACATCACCGCCGGGTTCCGCGTCTACCGGGCGGACGCGATCGCGCGCATGGACCTCGGGTCGATCGACTCGAAGGGCTACTGCTTCCAGATCGACATGACCATCCGGACCCACGACCTCGGCGGGCGGATCGTCGAGGTGCCGATCCGGTTCCGTGACCGCATCCACGGTGTCTCGAAGATGAGCAAGGACATCATCGTCGAGGCGATGGTGCGGACGACGCAGTGGGGGCTCCAGCGCCGGTTCCGACCGCGTTCCCGACGCTAGGGACCTCGGCCCCGCGCAGCGCCGGCCACCGGCCGCGGGCTCGCCTGCGAGGGCAACGCGGTCGCCTGCGACGGCAGCACGGTCGGCAGCCGCGCACGCTCAGGGGTGCGGGCGTTCCTCGAGCCGGGGGAGCCGCACGCGCCACGACCGTCGGCGCGCCGCGACCACGAGCACCGTGACGAAGAGCATCAGGCCCGCGCCGTGCAGCAGGTAGCTCTCGGCCAGGCTCGTCACGCCCAGGAGCACGAGGACCGCCGCGGGCCAGACGTAGGCCACGCCGGGGAAGGTCGTCGCCGTCACCCACGACCGGGCGAAGGCGAGGAGTCCCGCTCCGAGGAGCAGCAGCATGCCCGCGAGGCCGACCTGCAGCCAGGCGTCGACGGCCGCGTCCAACCCGGACGTGAACCGGGCGCCGGACGGATCGATGAACGTGACGAACGGCACGACGGGCTCGCTCGGCCAGGTCCCCACCCAGCCCCAGCCCTGGATCGGCTTCTGCTCGATGAACGTGCGGATCTGCTCCCAGAGCTCGAGCCGTGTCGTCGTCCCACCGGCAGCTCCGATGCGGGGGAGCACCCGTGCGCGGGTCACGACGAGCACCACTCCCGCCGCCACGACCAGGGTGGCGAGGACGCCGTCGAGCAGCGGCCGGACCGAGGGCCGTGCGTGCCGCAGGGTCCAGAGGGCGAGCGCGGTCCCGGCGAGGGCGATCGTCGCGAGCCCGGTGATCGGCGACTGCACGAGCATGAGCGTCACGACCGCGCCGCCCATGGACGCGACGGCACGCCACCGGGCCACCGAGCGGGTGAGGAACTCCACGACGAACGTCACCAGGGCGGTCACCGCGATGAAGCCCATGAAGTTGCGCGTCCCGCCGATGCCCTGGATCGGACCGCCGAAGGCGATGTCACCGCGGATGCCCAACGCCGGGATCGGCAGGTCGAGCACGAGCCCCGACAGCACCTCGAGCCCGAGCGACACGACCAGCAGGATGCGGAAGGCGTCGCCGCACGCCCGGATGACCTGGACGAGGTCGCGACCGAGCGCGAGGTACAGTCCGAGTCCGACGAACCCGACGGTGGCGGTGAGCCCGCGCAGGGCGACCCAGGAGTACTCGCTCCACAGCACGCTCAGCGCGCAGTACCCGACGAAGACGAGCAGTGACAGCGGCAGGACGCCGTGCCACTCGATCCGGTAGCGCTGCCCGAGCAGGCTGAGCCCGGCGAGCACGGCGAGGGTCACGAGCACCGACCAGGTGCCGGCAGGACCCACCAGGACGCGGACGGTCGGCTCGCCGAACGCGAAGAGCACGATGGTCGTCGCGAGTGCCTGGCTGAACCGACCGCCGGCGGAGAATCCGATCCAGGCGGAGAGGTAGCGGCGCGCGCGGATGCGTCGCGTCGTCCTGCCGTCCGTCATCCGTCCAGTCTGACGTACTCGGCCGCGCGGGACCTGCGCCGTACCGGAGCGTCGATATCGCGGATCGTCGATCGCTCGCTAGCGTCGGACCCCGATGACATCGACGAGGGACCGGCTCCGACGCTCGGGCGCGGCGGTCGGGGTGGGGCTGCTGGCGGCGCTCGCGGCGTGGGTCCGACTCGGACCCGTCGCGCGGGGGACCGCCTGGGCCGAGGACGCCGGGCTCTTCTTCCGCGAGCACCTCGCCCTCGGAGCAGCCGCGAGCGTCGTCGAGCCGTACGCGGGGTACCTGCACGTCGTCCCGCGACTCGTCGTCGACGTCGGGTTCGCGCTGCCGATCGCCTGGTACGCCCTCACGGTGACGACGCTCTGCTGCGTCCTGACCGGAGCTGCGTGCGCCGGCGTCTTCGTCCTCGCCGCGGACGTCGTGCCGTCGCCGGTGCTCCGCGTCGTGCTGGCCGCGGTGCCGGTCCTGCTGCCCACGGCACCGTGGGAGGTGCTGGGCAACGCTGCGAACCTGCACACCACCGCCCTCCTGCTCGCGCCGTGGGTGTTCGCGCACCGTGCCCGGAGCCGGACCGGGGCGGTGACGCTCGCCCTGGTCGCCGTGCTCGTCCTCACCACCGAGGTCCAGGCGCTGCTCTTCCTGCCGCTGCTCCTGCTCGCCTGGGTGCCGGGACGCGACCGAGCCCGGGCGACCGGAGCGTCCGCCGGACGCGCCGACACGGCGTCCGCTGCGGTGCCCCCCGCATCGTCCGCGGTGCCCTCCCGCCGTGCGCGCGTCCTCCGCGCGCTGCCCGTCACCGTCGCGGCCCTCGGCGCGGGGGCCGCGCAGGTCGTGACGGCCCTGACCACCGACCGGGACTCGCCGCGGGGCGACCCCTCGGTCCGTGACGTGGCTTCGGGGTACCTGCTGCAGACGGTCGGCGGCCTGTGGCGAGCGGACCTGGCCGCGGTCGGACGCGCGGTCGTGGCCTCGGGGTGGTGGGTGGTCGGTGTGCCCGCTGCGGTGCTCGTCGCGATCGTCGTCACGGCGGTCGTCGTCGGGCTGCGGGAGCGACGCCGTCGTGCGGCGCTGCTGGCGTCTGCCCTCGCCGTGGGGTCGGTCGTGGTGTGGTCGGCCGCCCTGCTGGCCAACGCCTCGGCGAACGGACGCTGGTCCCGGTCCGACCCCGGCGCGCTGCTCGACGCGACTCCCTCGCGCTACGCGGCCGCGGCCGGCATGCTGCTGAGCGCAGCGCTGGTGGTGTCGGCGTCGGTGCTCGTCGGACACGTGCTGCGGTCGGGCGCCGTGCACACCACGGGCACGGACGCGGGCACGGACGCGAGCACGGGCACGGACGCGACGGTCGTCGGTGGGCACCGGTCGGTCCGGGTGGTCCGCCGCGTCCTCGGGTGGACGGTCGTCGCGGTCCTCGTGGCCACCTGGGTCGCCGCCTTCCCCGGTACGGCGCAGCGCGCGACGGGGCCGGAGTGGTACCCGCAGGTGGTCGCCGCCGAGGCACGGTGCCGACAGGACCCTGCCGGGACGGTGATGATCGGGGCGCTGCCGTGGGAGGCACGGGTGCCCTGCGTGCTGGTGCTCGGCACCGGTGCCACCGGGCGGTGACGCCGCCCCTCAGCCCGACGTGGCGCGGAAGGCGCGTTGCGCGAGGGGAGTGCGCGGCCCGTCCCCGGTCGACGGCGGTTCCTCGTTCACGAGCACGATCCGCGTCTTGATCGCGACGAGGGCGAACAGCACCCAGTTCCCCTGGTAGAGCAGGCGCGACTCCGCGAGCGCCTGCACGAGCAGTGCGACCACGACGAGCAGCGGGAAGAGCGAGACCGGATCGAACGGCCGCTGCACGAGCCCGGGACCGTAGGACTCCCGCACGGCCCCCGACCACGACCTGCCGAAGGTGGTCAGGACGTACACGAGGAAGAGCGCCAGACCGACCAGGCCGGTCTGCATCCACACGTCGAGCGCCGCATCGTGCGCCTGGAGGTACTGGACGCCGTTCCGCGGCGCGAGTTCGGCGAGCATCGGGATGTTCGGCCACCAGTAGCCGATCCACCCCCAGCCGAGCACCGGGTGCTGCTCCGCCAGACCCACGACCGCGGTCCAGATCGTGCCCCGGCCCGTCAGGTCGGACGAACGGCCGAGCAGCGCCAGCAACGGAACGCGCGCGGCGACGGCGGCGACGACCAGGACGACCAGGCCGGCGACCACCGCGAGCACACGCGGTCCCCGGCGCCCGCTCGGGACGCGTCGGATCCACAGGGCGACCAGGAGGGCAACGACCACCGCGACCACGGCCAGGAACACCGTCGAGGACCGGGTGAGCAGCAGGGTGGCGGCCGCCACGACCAGCCACGCGACCGCCCGGCCCCGGCGCATCCGGCCGTCGACGAGCTGCACCGCGACGGCGATCGCCGCGAGCAGGGCGACCATCGCCAGCAGGTTGGCGTTGCCCGGCAGACCCTGGATGCGTCCGCCGGTGAACAGCTCGGCGCGCGAGAAGTAGAAGGCGTCCGGGATGTCCCGGTCGCCGTAGTCGGTCCAGATCGGCGCGATGGGGTGCCGCACGACGACGGCCACCACGGCCTCGAAGACCAGGGAGAGGCCGACGACCCAGCGGAACGCGGTGCTCGCGGCGTCGAGGATCCGGCGCCAGGAGAGCGTCGACGCGATCGCGAAGGCGACCAGCGCGCAGACCACCTGCGCCACGATGCTCGCGAGCGTCGCCGGTCGCCAGTGCGACCACGCGACCGACACCAGGCACCAGGCGAGGAAGAACCAGAGCGCGCGGGGCGTCCGGGTCAGCGGCGGTCGCGCACGCACCACGACGCTGATGCCCCAGGCGGCCTCGATCGCCCAGATCGTCGCGGCGCCGTACCACGTCGTCGTGTTCGGGACCGCGTCACCGGCGAACATCGTCAACAGGACGGTCACGGCGAGGGCGAACGCCTCACGCTCGGACACGGTCCCGCGGGCGATCGGCCAGGTGTTCGTCACGGGAGACAGGCTAGCGCCCCCGGTTCAGCGCTCGAGCGACGCGAGCGTCGAGCTGAGCCGGTCGCCGAGTGCCGGGGCGAGCGTCGTCGCGAACGTCGCCGTCAGGTGCGTCGGGTCGCGGTGCGTCACGACCCCGCCGATCACCGCGGGGCACGTGGTCCGGTCGCAGTACCAGTCCGTCATGTCGACGTACCGGGCACGGTCCCC
The DNA here is from genome assembly GCF_017834105.1 of Curtobacterium sp. 1310. Classification (NCBI taxonomy): domain Bacteria; kingdom Bacillati; phylum Actinomycetota; class Actinomycetes; order Micrococcales; family Microbacteriaceae; genus Curtobacterium; species Curtobacterium sp. 1310. Next base: position 359,925 of record NZ_JAFICY010000004.1, read on the forward strand.
GATCGCCGCAACGGCCTGCTCGCTGCCGTCGAAGGCCGCCAGGGCCTGGTCGCGCGGGAGGTCGCAGGCCCCGGTGGTCGGGCCCTGCATCTGCGCGAGGCACGCGATGACGTCGTCGCGCGCGGTCGGGTTGTCGCGGATCGCGATCACCGGGACGCCCGCGTCCGTCGCCGCCCGCCACGCGCCGACGAGACCGTCGACCACGGTCGCGTCGTTGCTGCTGCCGTCGGGGACGATGACCGGGCTCTTGGTCGCCGCGTGCGTCACCACGACGGCGTCGAGCTCGTCGTCGTGCTGCCGGACCCAGTCCACGGCGTTCTGCTTCCAGCCCTGGCAGCTGTCGGTGTAGCCCTGCGTGGGGGCCTGCTGCACGGCCGTCGTGAAGTAGCAGCCGATGTGCCCGGCGACGTCGATGCGCCAGTGTTCCCGCTCGGCGATCGCGCGGTAGGCCGTCATCAGGGCGTTGTTGTGCGAGTCACCGACGGCGAGCAGGTGCTTCCGGTACCCGGTCCTCGGTCCCAGCGCGCAGACGTTGAAGTCGGCCGTCGTGTTCGACCAGCAGTCGCCCGAGTTCGCGTCGTCGTGCTGGGCGGCGGCCGGGGCGGGCACCCGGACGTCGGCGAGGCGCGGGTTGACGCACGGGTCGTCCGAGCCGATGCGCGCGGCCGCGCCGAAGCAGTCGACGTCCCCGCGCGTCAGGCGCTCGGCGAACGCGGCCGCCTGCACCTGCTGGACCTGCACCGCGGCCAGCGTGCCGACGCCGAGCGCGACGACCGCCACCGACGCGACCACGCCGAGCACGGCGACGCGTCGCGGACGGACACGTGCGGAACGGACCCGAGCGCGCAGCGGCTCCTCGACGAGCAGCGTGGACGCCGCGGCGAGGACCAGTGCCCCGACCAGGACCGCCACCTTGCTCGTGGTGCCGAGCGGGTGGCCGAGCACGATCGGCAGCAGGACGACGGCGGGCCAGTGCCACAGGTAGACCGCGTACGACGTCCGGCCGACGAACGCGACCGGCGGGGTCCGGCCGACGACGTCGAGGCCGCTGCGGGCACCGAGGGCGACCACGAGCGCGGCCGACACGACGGGCAGGAGCGCCGCGGTGCCGGGGTAGGGGGTCGTCGGCGTGATCACGAGGACCGACGCGACCAGGCCCGCGACGCCCAGCCACGTGCCTCCCGTCCGGACCGCACGCGACCGACGCGAACGGGCGACGGCGAGCGGGACCGTCGCGACCAACCCGCCGAGCGCGAACTCCCACGCGCGCGTGGCGGTCGAGAAGTAGGCGATGCCGGGCGCGGTCTGCGTCTGCACTATCGACCACGCGAGGGAGAGGACCGCGACCGTGCCGAGCAGGAGGCGTGCCGTGAGGACGGGGTCCCGACGCCGCGCGCGGGCGAGCACGGCGCCGAGCAGCACGAGGAGCACCGGGAGTGCGATGTAGAACTGCTCCTCGACCGAGAGCGACCAGAAGTGCTGGAACGGCGACGGCCGGTTGTCGCTCGCCAGGTAGTCGACCGCGTCGGAGGCGAGCTGCCAGTTCTGCAGGTACACCGTCGACGCGATCAGCTCGCGCCCGTACTGCCCCCACAGCGAGCTCGGGACGAGCAGCAGCACCGCGGCGCCCGTGGCCAGGAGCGTCAGGAACGCGCCGGGCAGCAACCGCCCGGCACGTCGCGCCCAGAAGGCGCCGAGGCGGATGCGCCCCGTCGCGGCCTGTTCGCGCACGAGGTGGCCGGTGATGAGGAAGCCGGAGACGACGAAGAAGACGTCGACCCCGACGAAGCCGCCGGGCAGCCGGTTCGGCCACAGGTGGTACAGCACGACGGCCAGCACGGCGAAGGCGCGCAGGGCCTGCACGTCCCATCGGGTCGACTCGGGGCGGCGCGGCTCGGACATCGCGGGGAGTCTATGCGAGAGCGGATCGTCGATGCCCCGGTCGGCTCCGGCACCACGGGCGGCGCCGAGCGGACGCCGGTCCCCGCCCGGTACGCTCGCGGCATGTTCCTCGGCATCACCAACACGCCACGCGACTACGCCTGGGGTTCCACCAGCGCGATCCCCGAACTCCTCGGCCGCACCGTCACCGGTGCACCGCAGGCGGAGCTCTGGCTCGGCGCGCACGCGGGGAGCCCCAGCGTCGTCGTGAACCCGGCGATGGTGGGCGGTGCCGACACCCTGCGCGACTGGATCGACGCCGAGCCCGAGGCCGCGCTCGGCCCGGACCGCAGCGGCCTGCCGTTCCTGCTGAAGCTCCTCGCGGCGGCGGCACCCCTGTCGCTCCAGGCGCACCCCACGCCCGAGCAGGCCCGCGAGGGCTTCGCGCGCGAGGAGGCGGCGGGGATCCCGCTGGACGACCCGGCGCGCAACTACAAGGACCCGTTCCCCAAGCCCGAGCTCGTCGTCGCCCTCAGTGACCGGTTCGAGGCGCTCAGCGGCTTCCGCCCGGTCGGTGACTCCGTGGCCGAGGTCGAGTCGCTCGACGGCGGGAGCGGACGGCTCGGACCGCTGCTCGCGCACCTCGCGCAGGGGCTCGAGGACACCGTGCGCTGGCTCGAGACCGCCGATGCGTCGGCGCTCGCCGTGGTGCAGGCGGCGTCCGACCTCGCCACCGGCCTGCCGGAGGACGACCGCACCCCGAACGTGCAGACGGTGGTCGACCTGGCCGCCGCGTACCCGGGCGATCCCGGCGTGGTCGTGTCGATGCTCATGCACCGCGTCACGCTCCGGACCGGCGAGGCGATGTACCTGCCCGCGGGCAACGTGCACGCCTACCTCGACGGGCTCGGCATCGAGCTCATGGCGCCCTCGGACAACGTGCTCCGGGGTGGCCTGACGGCGAAGCACGTCGACGTCCCGGAACTCCTGCGGGTGCTCGACTTCACCGCGTACCCGGCACCGGTGCTGACCCCGGAACGCCTCGACCAGGGCGTCGACCGGTTCGCTCCGGACGGGGTCGGGTTCGCGCTGGTCCGCGTCACCGGCGACGGTCGTCCGGTCGGCCTCGGCACCGGCGGTGTGGCACCGCTCTCCGGCCCGAGCATCGCGGTCTGCACCACGGGTGCCGTGACCCTCGTCGGCGCGCGGTCCGCGACCCTGCTCCGCCAGGGGGAGTCCTGCTACGTCACGCCGGACGAGGGCGACGTGACGGTCGAGGCCGACGCCGCGACCGGTCTGACGTCCACGGTCTTCATCGCGACCGGTGCGTGAACACGCAGCGGCCTGCGGCCCGGGGGGACGGTGCCGTCCGCTAGCGTGACGAGCATGAGTTGGCTGGTCACCGGCGGTGCCGGGTACATCGGGTCCCACGTCGTCCGCGCGCTGCGCGCCGCAGGGATCGACACCGTCGCGTTCGACGACCTGTCGAGCGGGTTCCGTGCCTTCGTGCCGGAGGACGTGCCGTTCGTCGAGGGGACGATCCTGGACGGCGACCTGCTGGCCAGCACCCTCCGTGCGCACGCGGTGACCGGCGTCGTGCACGTCGCCGGCTTCAAGTACGCCGGCGTCTCGGTCGAGCGGCCGCTGCACACCTACGAGCAGAACGTCACCGGTACCGCGACCCTGCTCCGGGCGATGGCGGAGAACGGCGTCACCAAGGCCGTGTTCTCGTCGAGCGCCGCGGTCTACGGCACACCCGACGTCGACGTCGTCGTCGAGGACACCCCGAAGGCACCGGAGTCGCCGTACGGCGAGTCCAAGCTCGTCGGCGAGTGGCTGCTCCGGGACATGGAGGTCGCCGCCGGGTTCGCCACCACCTCGCTCCGCTACTTCAACGTCGTCGGGTCGGGGGAGCCGGACCTGTACGACGCCAGCCCCCACAACCTGTTCCCGCTCGTGTTCGAGGCGCTGCTCGCCGGCCGGGTGCCGCGCATCAACGGCGACGACTACGACACCCCGGACGGCACCTGCGTCCGCGACTACATCCACGTCGCCGACCTCGCGCACTCGCACGCCGTCGCGGCGCAGAAGCTCGAGGCGGGCGAGCAGCTCGAGCGCGCCTACAACCTCGGCAGCGGGGACGGCGTGAGCGTCCGGCAGATCATGGACGCCATGGCGTCGGGCACCGGGATCGCGTTCGAGCCCGAGGTCGCGCCCCGGCGTCCGGGTGACCCCGCCCGGATCGTCGCGACCGGCGAGGCCGCCGCGCGCGACCTCGACTGGGCGATGCGGCACTCGCTCGACGAGATGGTGTCCAGCGCCTGGGAGGCCCGTCGCCGCGTCGGCTGAGGCCCGGGCACGGCGGTCGGAGTGCGCAGTGTGTCCCCCGATCGCCGGACAGACGGCCTGCGACACGCCCGTACGGGGGACATGACACGCCGCAGCGGTCAGCACCTTCTATGATCCGCGACTTGACGGAACGGAATCACACCGCTGTAATTACAGGCAGCGGCTTCGGTCGTTGCAGGCCGTCGTCGACATGTCAGGGGTGATCAGGGTGAACGGTTCCGACTTCCACGCCGGCGTGCCGGAGGACTGGCACGTCGACCCGGTGTCGCTCGGTGTCCCCGGTGTCCGCCGTGCCGAGGGCGACGAGGAGAACCCGCTGTCGTGGCAGGTCGACTCGCTCTGCGCCCAGACCGACCCCGAGGCGTTCTTCCCCGAGAAGGGCGGCTCCACCCGCGAGGCGAAGAAGATCTGCGGGTCGTGCGAGGTCCGGTCGCAGTGCCTCGAGTACGCGCTCGAGAACGACGAGCGCTTCGGCATCTGGGGCGGCCTCTCCGAACGCGAGCGCCGGAAGCTCCGCCGCCGCGCCTGACGCACCCACCGCGCGCAGCGCGACGGGCGTCGGTCGGCCTGGAGGCGCCTCCCGCCTCCGCCACCCACCGTCCGTTGATGGTGCGCACAGGTTGACGGCGCGCCGTTCCCGCAGACCGGTCCCGCGCCTCCAGACCGTAGAGTGACGCGCGTCATGCAGCCCAGTCCCGCGCAGCCCCGGTCCGCCCAGCCCCGCGTCACCGCGGTCCTCGTGACCGCGAACGGCGGCGAGCACCTCGACCGGACCCTGGACGCCCTCGTCGCCCAGACCCGGCACCCCGACAACCTGGTCGTCGTCGACGTCGGTTCCACCGACGGGTCGACGGCCGAGCTCGCCCTGGGCGGGTCCGCCGGGCTCGTGCGCCTGCCGGCCGGGCGCCCCTTCGGCGAGGCCGTCGCGGCGGGGGAGCGCGAAGCGCCGACCGCCGACGGCGACGACGGGACCGACGCAGCGCCCGACGAGTGGCTGTGGCTGCTCGGACACGACAACGCTCCGGCACCGACCGCACTCGCCGAGATGCTCTCCGCGGTCGAGATCGCGCCGTCCGTCGTGGTCGCCGGGCCGAAGCTCGTCGACACGGACGACCCCGCACGGATCCGTGCGTTCGGGGAGAGCACGACGCGCGCCGGCCGATCGCTGGCCCTCGTGCAGGACGAGCTCGACCAGGGCCAGCACGACCGGCACACCGACGTGATGGGCGTGTCCGCCGCCGGCATGCTCGTGCGCCGCTCGGTCTGGCGCGAACTCCGCGGCTTCGACCCGGCGCTGCCGGACGTCGACGCCGCGCTCGACCTCTGCATCCGTGCGCGCCTCGCCGGACACCGCGTCGCCGTGGTGCCCGAGGCCCGCGTGACGAGTGCCGGACCGATCGAGGAGTTCGGCCGCAAGCGCGTCTCCGAGGGGCGGCGCGTGCGCCTGCACCGCCAGGCGCAACTGCACCGCCGGCTGACGTACGCCCCCGCCGGGCTGCTCTGGTTGCACTGGCTGCTGCTCGTGCCGACCGCGCTCGTCCGGGCCGTCGGCCACCTCGTCGCGAAGCACCCCGCCGCGGTCTCCGGTGAACTCGCCGCCGCCCTCGCCTTGGCCTTCGGTGGCGGCGTCCGACGGGCGCGGGCGAACGCCGCGCGGACCCGTCGGGTCGGGTGGGCTGCCGTCGAGCCCCTCCGTGTCAGCTGGCGCCGGGTGCACGAGCGACGGACCACCTCGCGCGACGTCGAACTCGCCCGGGTCGAGGACGCCCCGATCGCGCGGGCATCGTTCCTCGGCGACGGCGGCGTGTGGGTCGTGCTCGCGGCGGCCGCGCTCAGCGTGGTGACGCTGTACCCGCTGCTCGGCACCCCCGCGGTCACGGGCGGCGGACTCCTGCCGCTCAGCACCTCGATCGGGCGGCTGTGGCAGAACGTCGGCTACGGCTGGCACTCGGTCGGGACCGGCTCCACCGGCCCGAGCGACCCGTTCGCCGCCGTGCTCGCCGTGCTCGGCTCGATCACCGCCTGGTCGCCGTCGACCTCGGTCGTGGTCGTGCTCCTGCTCTCGTTCCCGCTCGCCGCGCTCGGCGCCTGGTTCGTGGTCCGCAAGGTCACCACCCGCACCTGGGTGCCCGTCGTCGGTGCCGCGCTGTACACGATCACCCCGACGCTCGTCGGCGCCGTCACGACCGGACACCTCGGGGCCGTCATCGCGCACGTGCTGCTCCCGTGGCTGCTGCTGGCGGTGCTCGAGGCGCACCGCTCGTGGGCATGGGCGTCCGGCGCGTCGCTGCTCTTCGCGGTCGTCGCGGCCTCGGCGCCGTCGCTGCTGCCGGTCCTGCTGGTCGGGTGGGTCGTGTCCCTCGTCGTCGGCTGGCGGCGTGCGCACCGTCGGGTCTTCATCCCGGTCCCCGCCGCCGTGCTCTTCCTGCCGCTCGTCCTGGCGCAGGTCGCCCGCGGCAACCCGCTCGCGGTGTTCGCGGACCCGGGCGTCCCCTCCGCCACGCGCGCCCCCTCGGCGCTCCAGCTCGCGGTCGGGCAGCCGCTGCCGGACTGGAGCGGGTGGCTCCCCGCGACGACGTCCCTCGGGCTCGCGGCGGCGGTCCTGCCCGTCGCGATGGCCGTCCTCGCGCTGCCGGTCGTCGTGCTCGCGGTCGGGGCGCTCCTCGGACACCGCTGGGCCGTCGCCGGCGCAGCGCTCGTCCTGGCGCTCCTCGGCTACGCGACGGCCTTCGGTGCGACCCACCTCACCGTCACCGGGGTCGGTTCGACCACGACGATCGTGTGGCCCGGCAGCGCCCTGTCCGTGACGGCGCTCGGCATCGTGCTCGCGGCGTCGATCGGCATCGACGTGCTGCCGCGGACCGCTCCGGTCACCGCACTCGTCGCGGCGGTGTTCGCCGGGGTCGCGGTCACCCCCGCCTTCGCCGCGTCCACCCTCGGTGACACGCTCCTGCAGCCGACCACCGGACGGGTCCTGAGCGCCTACGTGAACGCCGAGGCCCAGGCCAACCCGGACGTCGGCACGCTCGTGGTCGACCCGCAGACCGACGGCTCCCTCGCGGTGTCGCTCGAACGCGGCCAGGGCTCGACGCTCGACGACCAGACGACGCTCGACTCCACCGCGCTCCGCCTCAGCAGGTCGGGCGCGCAGCTGGCCACGCTCGCCGGGAACCTCGCCAGCCGCAGCGGGTACGACCCCGAACCCGCGCTCCGCGAGCTCGGCATCTCGTTCGTGCTGCTCGACGACGCACCGGACGCCGACGCGGCGCAGCAGGTGCACGACCGTGCGGCCGGAGCGATCGGCCAGGACGCCCGGTTCACGAGCATCGGCGAGACCACCTCCGGCCGGCTCTTCCACTACGAGGGCGACGTCGACCGGGTGTCCACCGGTTCGGCCGCGACCCAGGCGACGCACGTGCTCTACCTGATCGTGCTCGGCGTGGTCTTCGGCGCAGCGGCCCTGCTCGCCGTCCCGACCGCACCACGTCGCCGCCGTGCCACCTCGAACGTCATCGAGGCCGAGGAACCAGCCACCACCTTCGACGAGGAGCGCGACGAATGAGCACCGAGCACCGGTCCGTCCGACGGTGGGTCGTCCGCGGCACCGCGACCGCGGTCGCCGTGGTCGTCGCCGCCGGCGCCGTGACGGCCGCGCACGCGATCGGCACCGAGAGCACCGCGCTCCGCCCGGCCGGTCGACTCGTCACACCGGTGCCCGCCGACGCCGAGCGCGTGTGCGCCGGCAGCGCGCTGCGGCTCTCGGACGAGTCCGGGAACGACGCGACGACGGCCAGCACCGTCGGGTCGTCGGAGGTCGCGACCGGCACCACCGGCAGCACCGTCGACCGGTCGACCCTCGGCTCGTCGACCACCGGCGGCAGCGACCCCCAGCTCCTCACCGCGCCCGCCGGTGACAGCACGCCGCAGGTCGCCGGCAGCACCTCGCAGAGCGTGTCGTCGGGGGACCTCGTCGGCTTCGGCGCGGCGTCCTGCGACGACCCCGGCCAGTCGACCTGGCTGGTCGGCGGCTCCACCGAGACCGGCCGGACCAGCCTCATCACGCTGTCGAACCCGACGGACGTCAACGCCACCGTGGACCTCGACGTGTTCGACGCCTCCGGTACCGTGCAGGCGCCCGGGACCACCGGCATCGTGGTCGCACCGAACACGCAGAAGGTCGTGCCGCTGTCCGGTTTCGTCGCCGACCAGGGATCGACGGTCGTGCACGTGACCTCGTCCGGCGGGCAGATCGTCGCGCACATGCAGGAGAACATCGTGCGGACGCTGACCCCGGGCGGCTACGACGTCGTCTCCGGCGGCGCCGCACCGGCGCGGACGCAGGTGATCCCCGCGGTCGTGCTGAGCGGCGCCGAGGAGGCGCAGCGCGGGGACGACACCGAGGACGCCACCCCGGTGCTCCGCCTGTTCGTCCCCGGCGACCGCGCTGCACGCGTGACCGTCGGCATCACGACGGCGGACGGCGGCGGTTCGACGGTGAACGCGACCGCTGAGCCCGGGGTCGTCACCGACGTCGCCCTCGACGACTTCCCGGACGGGCGGTACTCGCTCACGGTGACGTCGACGGAGCCGCTCGTCGCGGGGGCCCGCACCACGAAGCCGACCGACGACGGTCGGACCGACCTCGGCTGGTTCGCGTCCGCGGAGCCCCTCGGCGACCGTGTCGTGACCGCGGTCGCGCCCGGCGGCGGGTCGCGGATGAACCTCGTCAACCCGACGCGGTCGGACGCGACGGTGACGATCACCTCGGGGGACCGTGAGCAGGAGGTGGACGTCGCCTCGGGCAGCACGGCCACCGTGCAGGTCCCGGTGTCGACGCAGCTCGAGCTCACCGGCGCCGAGGGGCTCGTCGCGGGCGTCAGCTACGACGCGGACGACGGCATCGCCGGCTTCCCGGTGCGGCCGGCGACGGAGGTCTCGACCCCGGTGCGCGTCTACCCCTGACGCCGGGGCCCGTCGGTCAGCGGTGGCGGTGCCGGTCGGACGCATGGTGCGGCCGTGGGTGCTGGTCCGTGTCGGTCACCGGTGGCGGTACCGGTCGGGTGCCGGGTCCGGCCGTGGATGCTGGTCCGTGTCGGTCACCGGTGGCGGTACCGGTCGGGTGCCGGGTCCGGCCGTGGGTGCTGGTCCGTGTCGGTCACCGGTGGCGGTACCGGTCGGGTGCCGGGTCCGGCCGTGGGTGCTGTTCCCTGTCGGTCACCGGTGGCGGTACCGGTCGGGCGCCGGGTCCGGCCGTGGGCGCTGGTCCCTGTCGGTCACCAGTGGCGGTACCGGTCGGGCGCCAGGTCCCACGGGTCCTTGTCGATGAGCTCGCCGACCGCACGGAACACCGCGGTCTCGATGATCACGCGGCGGTCCGTGTCGTCCTTCTCCGGACTCCGGGTGACCCGCTCGACGGGGATCCGGAACAGCGTCACGCGCCGGTCGCCGCGGTCGACCCGCCAGCGGGGGAGGCGGTCCGGCAGCGTCTGGTCGGTCGGCATGTCGGCCACCTGGAACACCACCCCGGCGAGCTCGTCCGGCCAGAGCCCCACCAGGTAGTGGGCGGTGTCGCCGACGATGCGGTCGAACGTCTCGGCGCGCGTGATGACGGGCGCGAGCTCCGGTCCGGTGACACTCGACCGGCCACCGCGTCCGTGCCGTGACCGACCACGGGCGCGGTCGACGGGGGTGACGGTGGGGTGCTTCCGACGCATCCCGCCATCGTACGCGGCGAGGGCGTGGCCGACCCCGGCGACGGCCCTCGGCAGGCCGTCGCGGTGGTGCGCCCGGTAGGGTCGGTGCCGGTATGGACGTACGGATCTGCAGCAAGGTCGCCTGTGGCGCGAGCGCCTCGGCGACCCTGACGTACGACTACGGCGACTCCATGGTCGTCGTCGGGCCCCTCTCCACCCGTGTCGAGCCGCACGGGTACGACCTCTGCGCCCGCCACGCGGCCCGCCTGCGCGTGCCCCGCGGCTGGGACGTCGTGCGGCGCGAACCGATCCGGCGGGACGCAGCGCCCGCCGACTGAGGCCGCGCACCGCGGTCCCGGTGGCCCACGCCGCCGACCGACGGCCGCCGCGTGCGTCGGTTCCGGTGGCCCGCCCGCCGGAGGTGAGCCGGTCCGTCCAGCGTCTCCCGGTGCGGCCTGGAGGCCCGCCCGACGTCCGTGACGTCGTCTGACGGTCCGCGCCTCCCGGCGTGCCAGACTGACGCCATGTCGACCGAGACCCGCACCGCCGCCCCGTTCCGCGTCGCCGACCTCGCCCTCGCCGAGGCGGGTCGCCACCAGATCCGCCTGGCCGAGAACGAGATGCCGGGCCTGATGGCCCTGCGTCAGGAGTTCGGGCCGTCGCAGCCGCTCGCCGGTGCGCGGATCGCCGGGTCCCTGCACATGACCGTGCAGACCGCGGTCCTCATCGAGACCCTCGTGGCCCTCGGCGCGCAGGTCCGTTGGGCGAGCTGCAACATCTTCTCCACGCAGGACGAGGCCGCCGCGGCGGTCGCTGTGGGGCCGACGGGGACCCCGGCGTCACCCGCGGGCGTCCCGGTGTTCGCGTGGAAGGGCGAGACGCTCGACGAGTACTGGTGGTGCACCGACCGCATCTTCGACTGGAGCGTCGAGGCCGCTGCCGCGGGGGAGTCGTGGACGGGGCCGAACCTCATCCTCGACGACGGCGGGGACGCGACGATGCTCCTGCACACCGGTGCGGACGCCGAGGCCGCCGGACGTGCTCCGGAGCCGGGGGCCGACGCGAGCGCCGAGTGGCGGATCGTGCTCGCGACCGTCGCCGCGTCGCTCGAGCGCTCCACCGACCGCTGGACCCGCATCGCGGCCGAGGTGCAGGGCGTCACCGAGGAGACCACCACGGGCGTGCACCGGTTGTACGAGCTCGCTCGGAAGGGCGAGCTGCGCTTCCCGGCGATCAACGTCAACGACTCGGTGACGAAGTCCAAGTTCGACAACAAGTACGGCATCCGGCACTCGCTGCCCGACGGGCTCAACCGGGCAACCGACGTGCTCATCGGCGGCAAGGTCGCCTTCGTCGTGGGCTACGGAGACGTCGGCAAGGGCGCCGCCGAGGCGCTCCGCGGCCAGGGCGCCCGGGTCGTCGTGTCCGAGGTCGACCCGATCTGCGCACTGCAGGCGGCGATGGACGGCTACCAGGTCGCCCGGCTGGCGGACGTCGCCGGCGAGGTCGACATCGTGGTGACCTGCACCGGCAACCTCGGCGTCGTCGGGGTCGACGAGGTGCTCGCGCTGAAGCACCTGGCGGTCGTCGCGAACGTCGGACACTTCGACAACGAGATCGACATGGCGGGGCTCGAGGCGCTGCCGGGGGTCGAGAAGGTCGAGATCAAGCCGCAGGTGCACGAGTGGCGGCTGCCGAACGGCCGCTCGGTCCTGGTGCTGAGCGAGGGACGGCTGATGAACCTCGGCAACGCGACGGGGCACCCCTCGTTCGTGATGAGCAACTCGTTCACGAACCAGGTCCTGGCGCAGATCGAACTGCACACGAGGCGCGAGGAGTACCCGACGGGGGTCTCCGTGCTGCCGAAGCACCTGGACGAGAAGGTCGCGCGCCTGCACCTCGACGCCCTCGGGGTCCGGCTCACCGAGCTCCGGCCGGAGCAGGCCGCCTACATCGGTGTGCCCGTCGAGGGCCCCTACAAGCCGGACCACTACCGGTACTGACCGCACCGGCGCCGCGCTGCTGCGCGGCTCCCGTCGCCGCGCGGGGCGGCGCCAGCTCCTCAGCGCGGGAAGCCCGGCGGCCGCGCCCCGGCGACGGCCGCCGCTCCGTCGAGCAGTGCTGCCCGCGCCCGCAGTGCCCGCACGTCGCGCTCCCGCCGCACGGCGACGACGCCCGCGAGGAACACCTCGGGGTGGACGTCCGGCACCGGGGAGGCGTGCTCCGCGACCGCCGCCGCGAGCATCCGCGCGGCGGTCTCGCGCGCTTCCGGCCGTAGGTCGCCGGCCGACCGGAAGAAGGCCCCGAGGCGGTCCTCGAGCCGCTGCGGCAGCGCCGACACGTCCGCCACCGCTGCCCACGGCACGAGTTCGACCGGCAGCAGGACCTCCACGTCGCGCCGACGTGCGCCGCGTTCGTGCTGCACGAAGGTGCCGGCGAGCAGGTCGCCGAGGCGTCTGGGGCGCGAGCCGAACAGCGCCACGACGAACGCGACGGAGCCCAGGGTGGACCAGAGCTCGAGCAGCCCGACCAGTGCGCGGGTGAAGGCGTGCCGGAACCCGATCGCGCCTCCGTCGACCCGCACCACCCGGGTCCCGGCGGCGTACCGTCCGACGCTCTTGCCCCGCGTGACGGTCTCGACCCCGGCCGGGACGAGCACGAGCACCGTCACCGCGGCCCCGATGCCGAGGGGGAACAGCCACACGGTGTCGGCGCCGGGCGGCCACACCCTCGCGAGCCCGAACAGCAGCATGGCGAGCAGCGCCACGAGGCAGACCCCGTCGAGCAGCGCCGCCGCGAGTCGCAGCACGATGCCGGCCGGCTGCACGTCGAGCGCGACGGCCTCGCCGACGACGAGCTCGTCGGCGGTCTCGTCGAGCGTCCCGCCGAAGCGGGCGTCGGACAGGTCGCGTGGCACGCGCGTCTTCCCCATGGGATCATTCTGTCGTGAGCGGGTCCCCTCGGGGGCCCGGTGTGTGCGATCGGGGGAGGCACGTGGACCTGGAGGCCTACAGCGCGGTGCACGGCGACCGCTGGGACGAGGTCGACCGGCTCGCCCGCGCCCGACACGGGTCGGGCGCGGACGCGGACCGGCTGGTCAGCGGCTACCAGGAGGTCGCGACCGACCTCGCGCGGGTCCGCGGCGTCGCGCCCGGCTCCGCGGTCGGGGACCGCCTGTCCCGCACCGTGTTCCGCGCACGACTGCGCTTCACGGGCACGCCGGTCGACCCCCTGACCGCCGTCACGACGTTCTTCGCGCGGCACCTCCCGGCGGCGCTGTACCGCATCCGCTGGGTCACGGTCTGGGTCGCGGCGGCAACGGTCGCGATCACGGCGATCGTGGCCGTGTGGATCGCGTCGACCCCGGGAGCGGTCACGACGTTCGGCACGCCGGAGGCCCTGCGGCAGTACGCGACGGAGGACTTCCAGGCGTACTACTCCGACCACGGCCTGGGGGCGTTCACCGCGCAGGTGTGGTCGAACAACGCCTTCATCGCGGCACGCATGGTGGCCTTCGGCATCACGGGGCTCTACGTCCCGGTGTCGATCGTGCAGAACGCGGTGAGCCTCGGCGTCTCCGCGGCGATCATGCACTCGCAGGGGCGGCTCGGCGACTTCTTCCTCTGGATCGCTCCGCACGGTCAGCTCGAGCTGTACTCGGTCTTCCTCGCCGGTGCCGCCGGCCTGATGATCTGCTGGTCGTGGATCGCCCCCGGTGCGCGCACGCGGGCGCAGGCCCTGGCGGAGGACGGTCGAGCCCTCCTCACGGTCGCGGTCGGTCTCGCGCTCACCCTGCTCCTCTCCGGGCTGGTCGAGGGCGTGGTGACCCGCCAGGACTGGCCGTGGCCGGTGAAGATCGGGATCGGCACGGTCGCACTGGCCGCGGTGCTCTGGTACCAGTGGGTGCTCGGCGGCCGTGCGTTCCGCGCGGGTGAGCGCGGTGACGTCGAGGAGTTCGAGCGCGGCGCGACGGCGCTCACCGCGGGCTGAGCCGAGGGCTGCGCCGTGGGTCGTGCGCCCGCCGCCCGCGGCTCAGAGCCGGCCGGCCGCCTTCGCGCGGACGTACGCGTCGGCGACGGCCGGTGGCACGGCCCCGGGCCCACCGCGCACGACCTCGGCGCCGGCCCGGCGTGCGACGTCCCCGACGCCGTCCGCGTCGAGCAGGGTCCGTTCCGCGGCCGCTCGTCGGTAGACGTCGCGCTCGGCACCGGACCCGGCCAGGAGGCGCGACATCCGTCCGTCCCGCTGCTCCGGTGTCCCGTGACCGGCTCCGGTGACCCCGCTCGCCATCCGCTCGACGGCCGGGTCCGCGATGCTCGTGACGACGACGGCGTGCCGTCGCGCGAGCCGGGGGAGCACCGCGAGCAGGTCGGCCGAGGCGCCGACGGAGTCCAGGCTCGACAGGAGCACGACGAACGAACGTGAGGTCGTCACGGCGTCGACGGCTGCCGGGACCGCCGACCAGGCCGTCGCCGCGAGGCCCGGCTCGGCGAGTGCGAGCCGTTCGCCGAAGCGTCGCACCACGTCGGTCCGCGTCGCACCGTGGACCCGGTCGCGGACGGTGTCGTCGAGCACGACCAGCTCGACCCGGTCGCCGGCAGCCGTCGCGAGCGCGCCGAGCAGCAGCGCGGACTCGATGAACGTGTCGAGCCGCGGCTCGTCGTCGACGCGTCCGGCGCCGGCACGACCGGCATCGACGACGATGACGACGCGGCGGTCACGCTCCGGTCGCCACGTCCGGACGACCAGGTCCTGCCGCCGGGCGGTCGCGCGCCAGTCGATCGACCGCACGTCGTCGCCGCGCACGTAGTCGCGCAGGGAGTCGAACTCCGTCCCGTGACCCCGCAGTTGCAGGGTGGTCTCACCGTCGAGTTCGCGGAGCCGGGCGAGCCGGGAGGGCAGGTGCCGACGCGACCGGAAGGGCGGCGTGACCACCAGCGCACCGGGCGCGTCCAGGACGGCCTGCCGGGCGGCGAGGCCGAGCGGGCCGAAGGACCGGACGGCGACCCCGGCGCTGGTGCGACGGCCGCGACGGAAGGGCGTGAAGCGCACCCGGGCGGTCCGGCGTTCCCCGGCGGGCACCGTCGAGCGGATCCGGTGCGGCCCGTGGCCGGCGGAGGGCTCCCACATGTCCCGGACGACCGCGCGCAGCGGCCGACGTCCGTCGTTCGCCAGGACGAGCGTGCCGTCGGCGGTGCTGCCGCGTCGGACCAGCTGCGGCATCCGTCGCTCGACGCGGACCGAGCCCGGATCGGCGGCGAGCAGGACGTCGAGCCCGGCGGCGAGCACCACGACGGCCGCCCACGCCACGCCGCCCCAGGCACTGCCGAGCAGCACCGTGGGGACGATCGCGACCGCCAGGAGCGCGACGAAGCGACCGGAGACGGCCACTAGAAGGGCACCCGGACCTGCTCGACGACCTGCTGCAGCACCCCGTCCACCCCGACGCCCTCGAGCTCGGCGTCCGCGGCCACGCGCAGCCGGTGCCGCCAGACCGGCAGGAGCATCGCCTGCACGTGGTCCGGTGTGATCGCGTCGTAGCCGGTGAGCCACGCCCACGCCTTCGCGGCGGCGAGGAGCGCCGTCGCACCGCGGGGGCTCACGCCGATGCGGACGGACGGCGCCTGCCGGGTGGCGCGGGCGAGGTCGACCACGTACGCCAGGACGTCGTCGCGCGCCCCCACCGCGCGGACGGCCCGCTGCGCCGCGAGGACCTCGTCGACGCCGAGCACCGGCCGGACTCCGGCGGACCTGACGTCCCGCGGGACGAAGCCGTCCGCGTGCCGACGGAGCACCTGCCACTCGACGTCCCGGGGCGGCACGTCGAGCGTGAGCTTCATCAGGAAGCGGTCGAGCTGCGCCTCCGGCAGCGTGTAGGTCCCCTCGAACTCGATGGGGTTCATCGTCGCGGCGACGAAGAACGGGTCGGGCAGCGGCCGCGCGGCGCCGTCCACGCTGACCTGGCGTTCCTCCATCGCCTCGAGCAGTGCGGACTGCGTCTTCGGCGGCGTGCGGTTCACCTCGTCGGCGAGCAGCACGTTCGTGAAGACCGGGCCCTCGCGGAACGGGAAGGTGCCGGTCGACGCGTCGAACACGAGCGAGCCCGTGACGTCCCCGGGCATCAGGTCCGGGGTGAACTGGATGCGCTTCGTGTCGAGCGACATGGCCGCTGCGAGGCTGCGCACCAGCAGCGTCTTCGCGACGCCGGGGACGCCCTCGAGCAGGACGTGGCCCTGCGCGAGGATGCCGACGATCATCCCGGACACGGCGCCCTCCTGGCCGACGACGGCCTTGCCCACCTCGGCGCGGAGCCGGCCGAAGGCGTCCCGGAGCGCGTCGGTGCCGCCGGTCGGGCGTGCCGTGGCGTCCGGTTCCGTGGCGGGCCGCGTCCTGGTGGTGGACGCAGCGTCGGTCCGGGTCGTGCCGTTCGGTTCCTGGGCGGGTGACGGATCGGTCACGGTCGTGCTCCTCGTCGGTTGCGGTGGGGCGTTCGGGGGGTGGAGGTCTGCGGGACGGGGGCGCCGGTCGCCGCGCGGACGGCACGCTCGAGCTTGCCCAGGGCCGCTGCGCCGTCGCGGAGCGCACGGTCGTCGGTCGTCGGGCCGCCCACCAGGACGGCGCCGACGGCGGGGTCGGGACGACCGGTCGCGCGGGCCGCGGCACGGACGACCTCGTCGACGTGCGCACTGCGGGGGAGCCCGAGGCGGTGCCCGACCCGTCGGAGCGCTGCGAGCCGCAGGGTGTCCAGCGCGTGCGTGCGGTCCCGGGTCCTGGCGTAGAGGCGTGCGCGCCCCTCGGTGGTCTCGGAGGCGCGGACGACCACGGGCATCCGTTCCACGACGAGCGGCCCGAGCCGGCGACCGCGCCAGACACCGGCCGCGACCGCGACGAGGCCGAGCAGCAGCAGGGCGCCGGGCACCCACGACGGTGCGAGCGAGCCGATCGTCGGCGCGGCGTCGGCCGACGTCCGGGTCGGCGTGTACCAGACGAGCCGGTCACCGGAACCGAGCAGGTCGAGTGCGAAGGCGGCGTTGCCCGCGGTCGTGATCGTGTCGTTCCGCAGCGCCCCCGTCGTGCCGACCAGGGTGACGTCGCCGCCGGGCGTGGCGGTCCGGACGATGCCGGCGACGCGGTCGTCCCCGCTGCCGGTCGTGGCGCAGAGGTCGGTGCCGGACGGGACGGGGCCGTCCGACGGCGGGCGGTAGCCCTGGCCGCTCGTGGTGATGCGCTCGGCGGCGGCGACGGCCGGGACGGCGCACCCGGTGGTCGCGACGGTGTCGTCCCCGAGCACGGGGCCGGCGGCGACCACGTCGAGGCCCAGGGCGTCGAGTGCGGCCTGGTCCGTGGTGACCAGGACGACGTGCTCGGCCGAGCGACCGAGTCGGCGGGCGACCCCGGCGTCGAGGGCGCCGGCGGAGTCGTCGACCAGCACCGTCGCACCGCGGAGTGCGTCGCCGTCGAGGCCGTCCACGCGGTCGACCACGTCGACCCGGGTGCCCTGCTGTTCGAGCACCCGGACGAGCGCCCGGGCACCGCTCGCCGTCGTCGAGGCCGGGTCGAGCGGCTCGCGGGACGGGTCGGTGGAGGACTGCACCGCCGCGGTGAGCCCGGCGAGCAGCAGGCCGACGAGCACGATGACGACCCAGAAGGCGACACGACCGAGCCTGCCCGGGGCGCGGACGACGCGGGTCGCGGTCGCGGCGGCGCTCACGTCGACACCGCCGGTGCGACCGCGGGTCGGGCACCGCGCACCGTCGCCTCGGTGTCGATGACCGAGCGTGCCGTGGCCTCGTCGGCCTCGGTGCCGAGGTACCGGACGTCGTCGAAGGCGCGCGCTGCCCGGTCGATCCGGTCCGCGTGGTCGGGGAACCACCGTGCCGCGCGGCCGGCGACGGCCCGTGCCGTGGCGCCGGGGACCTCGCGCGCGAGGTCGCGTTCGGCGAGTCCGCGCGCGACGGCGCGGTACCCGTCGAGGACCGCGGCGGACCAGTCGCCCGCGCGCAGGGCGGAGCGGGCGGCGTCGCCGAGCTCGCGGGCGGACCGGACGTCGTCGGCGTCGAAGACGCTCCCGTCGTCGGACCGCGCGGTGCGGGCCCGGCGACGGGGGAGACCGCGGGCGACGACCACGAGCACGACGACCGCCACGAGCACGACGACCGCGATCCAGAGCACGGACTGCCCGAGGACGGGGGAGTCCAGCCCGCCGCCCGGGCGGAAGGACCCGAGCCACTCGAGCACGTGGCGCGAGGCCCGGTCCCACCAGGTCGCGCGCGCACCGTCGTAGTCGGCTCGCTCGAGCTCGCGTTCGAGCAGTCGACGTGCCTCGTCCGGACCGAGCGTCACGAGCCGCCCGGCCACGGTTGCCCCGGCCACTGCTGCGACGGCTGCTGTGGGCCGGGCCACTGCTGCGTGGGCTGCTGCGGGCCGGGCCACTGCTGCGTCGACGGCTGACCCGGCCAGGGCTGTCCGGGGCCCTGCTGTCCGGGCCAGGGCTGTCCGGGGCCCTGCTGTCCGGGCCCCTGCTGACCGGGCCACGGCGGGCGGGCGACGGCGGGCGCCGGTGCGAACGGGTCCGACGGCTCCCCGGTGTCCAGGTGCGCGGCGATCCGCTGGTCGAGCGCCTCGGTGCGGATGCGGCGGTCGAGGGCGAGGAAGGTCAGGACCGAGGCGCTGAGCACGTCGGTGACGCACTGCACGGCGATGGACAGCAGCGCACCGAGCACGATGGCCACGACGGCCCCGACGCCCACACCGGCGGCCGCGCCCGTCTGCCCGAGCGGGTCGAAGGCGCCGATGGCCAGGACCGTGCCGAACGTGAGCGGGATCGACGCGATCGACCCCGCGATCCCGAATGCGACCTGGACGAGCAGGACGATGCCGAAGGTGCGCCAGAACGCCCCGCGGGTGAGTCGCCACGACTGCGCCGCTGCCGAGAAGACGCCCCGGCCCTCGAGGGCGATCGTGGGGACGGTGAACGCGAACCTCGTCGCCAGCCAGGCGACCACGACGAGTGCGCCGAGGGCGAGCAGGAAGAACGCGCCGATGAAGCCGCCGATGCCGGAGCGACCCGCGACCAGACCGGCCGCGATGCCGACCACGAGTCCGCCGAACACCGCGCCGAGGACCAGGCCCGCGGCGAGCTGCAGCAGGATCCACGCGAGGACCGGCCACCGCCGACCGGCGAGGAGCGCCCAGAGGCCGCGGAAGCTCGCGCGGCGCCCGAGCACGCGCTGCCCGGTGTCCGCCGCGACCGGCGCGACGAGGAAGGCCCGGCCCAGGTAGGCCAGGAAGGGCAGCCCGACCGAGAGCACGAGGAAGAGGGTCACGGACCCGGCGACGACGTCCCCCGCGCCGCTCCCGCCGGCCTCGACCGCCGACGACATGCGCGCCTGCAGCGACTGCTGCCCGAAGGTGCTCGCCAGCGTCGCGAGGAGCCCGAGCACACCGCTGAGCAGCAGGCTCCAGAGGAGCAGGACGCGCGGGTTCCGCCGGAACACCGTGAACGCCCCCGCGAGCACGTCGCCCAGGCCGAGCGGACGGAGCGGGACGACCGGGCGCTGCGCCGGCGGTCGCTGCGGACCGGGACCGGGACGCCCGGGGCCGGCGTGCTGCTGCCAGCCCTGCTGGGCCGGCCACGGCTGCTGCCCCGACCACCCGGCGGACGACGGCTGCCCTGCGGGGTGGGACGGGCCTCCCGTCCGGTCCTCGCCCCCACCGGATCCCGGAACCTGCCAGTCGGCCATCGCCGCCCCCTCGTCGTGCTCGTGTCGCGCAGCGGAACGCGCGACCGTGCACCCATACTGTCGCAAGATCCCGGTGCGACGGGTGCTCGGCTATCGTGACTGTGGGTGCCGGCTCTCGGCACCGCCGCCCGTCCCACGGAGTCCATGCACATGACACCGCGCATCCTCGTCGTCGACGACGACCAGGCCCTCGCCGAGATGATCGGCATCGTCCTCCGTTCCGAGGGGTACGACCCGGAGTTCAGCGCCGACGGCAACGACGCCGTCGAGACGTTCCACAGCACGAAGCCCGACCTCGTGCTGCTCGACGTCATGCTGCCGGGGATCGACGGCATCGAGGTCTGCAAGCGGATCCGCGCGGACAGCGGCACCCCGATCATCATGCTGACGGCGAAGGGCGACACCGCCGACGTCGTCGCCGGCCTCGAGAACGGTGCCGACGACTACGTCGTCAAGCCGTTCAACCCGAAGGAGCTCGTCGCGCGCATCAAGACGCGGCTGCGGCCGACGGCGGGGGACGCGTCGGTGCTGCACGCGGGCGACCTGACCGTCGACGTCGCCGCGCACGAGGTCCGTCGCGGCGACACGGTGATCGCGCTCACCCCGCTCGAGTTCGACCTGCTCCGCGCGCTCGCCGAGAAGCCGAACCAGGTCTTCACCCGCGAGATGCTGCTCGACCAGGTCTGGGGCTACCACTACAAGGCGGACACCCGGCTCGTGAACGTCCACGTGCAGCGGCTCCGCGCGAAGATCGAGCACGACCCGGACAACCCGAAGATCGTCACCACCGTCCGCGGTGTCGGCTACCGGGCCGGAGGAGCCTGAGCACCGTGCCGTCGGCGTCGTCCGGGACCGCGGCGGGCGGGGGCGCACCGCGGGCCGGCCGCGGGTTCCCCGGTCGCGCCGCCCGTTTGCGGCGTCGGCTCCGCCGCTGGCTCCGTCGCGGGTGGTACGCGGTCGCCTGGCTGTGGCGCCGGTCGCTCATGGTGCGCAGCGTCGCGATCACCGTCGCGACGACCGGCCTCGCGGTCGCCGTCATCGGCACCGCGGTCATGATCAGCATCTCGAACAACGTCTACGCGCAGCGCCGCGACCAGATCGAGTCCGAGTCGGCCCGGGCGACGATCGTCGCGCAGGGCATCTTCGACGCGGCGACCGCGGCCGAGGACAACAACCAGACCGAGCTGGAGACCCTGCAGAGCGAGGCGCAGCAGGCGATCCTCTCGAACACGACGAGCCCGGGCGGCACGAGCATCGCCATCGAGCGGACGCCCGGCCAGTCGACGCCCCAGACGCTGCAGAACCTCGCGAGCCAGGGCTTCCCGGACGCCGTGATCACCGACGCCCTGCGCCGCGAGGTCGGGAAGGACACCGGGCGACTGAGCCTGCAGCCCGTGCAGCTCGACGACGACGGGCGGCGCGAGCCGGGCCTGGCCGTCGGGTCCGTCCTGCAGGTCCCGAGCGCCGGACAGTACGAGCTCTACATCGTGTACGACCTGTCCGACGCGCAGCAGACCCTCGACTTCGTGTCACAGACGCTGTCGGTCGGCGGCGTCGCACTGATCGTCCTCATCGCGCTCGTCACCTCGCTCGTGGTGCGGCTCGTCGTCGTGCCGATCCGCGGTGCCGCCGAGACGAGTCGCAAGATCGCCGCCGGCCGGCTCGACGAGCGCATCCCGGTCCGGGGCCACGACGACATCGCGATCCTCGCGCGCAGCTTCAACGACATGGCCGACGCGGTCAGCCGGCAGATCACCCAGCTCGCCGAGCTCTCCCGCGTGCAGCAGCGCTTCGTGTCCGACGTGTCCCACGAGCTCCGCACGCCGTTGACCACGATCCGGCTCGCGGGCGACATGCTCTACGACTCGCGGCACGCCTTCGAGCCGTCGGTGAGCCGGTCCGCCGAGCTCCTGCACGCACAGGTCGAGCGCTTCGAACTGCTGCTGGCCGACCTGCTCGAGATCTCCCGGTACGACGCCCAGGCGGTGCAGCTCGACACCGAACCCGTCGTGCCCGCCGCGCTCGCCGCCGACATCGTCGAGGAGTTCCGCCCGCTCGCCGACCGCGCCGGCGTCGACCTGCAGCTCGTCACCCCCGGCGGCCACACCACGATGCAGCTCGACGCGAAGCGCATCCGGCGGATCCTGCGGAACCTGGTCGGCAACGCGGTCGAGCACGGTGACGCGAAGCCCGTCCAGGTCGTCGTCGACAGCGACTCCCGGTCCGTGGCGATCGCGGTCCGTGACCAGGGCGTCGGGATGCCACCGGAGGACGCAGCGCGGGTGTTCGACCGCTTCTGGCGCGCCGACCCGAGCCGCAAGCGCACCATCGGCGGCACCGGCCTCGGTCTCGCGATCTCCCTCGGGGACGCGAACCTGCACGGCGGTCGGATCGACGTGTGGTCGCGCCCCGGCGAGGGCTCGACGTTCGTGCTGACCCTGCCGCGTGGCGAGTCGCTCGGCACCGCGACCTCCGCCATCCCGCTGCCCGAACTCGACGAGACCTACGACGGCCCCCGCGCCGTCCGGGGGGAGGACTGATGCGCGCACGACTCCGGACCCTGGTGGTGGTGACGCTCGCGGCGCTCTCCGTGGTCGCCCTCTCGGCGTGCGCGGCGATCCCGACGGGTGGCGGCGTGCGTACCGGGCAGTCGGTGAAGGACGAGGCGATCTCCGGCTTCGAGCTCCGCCCGGACCGACCGGTCGCGGGCATGGACCAGACCGCGATCCTGCGCGGCTTCGTCGCCGCCGGCACCGGCGCGCAGGACGACTACGGCACCGCCCGCGAGTTCCTCGCCACGGGGTTCGCCGAGAAGTGGAACCCGCGCCGCGGCGTCACCGTCCTGCAGGGCAGCGGCGCGATCGAGCGGGTCGCCGACCGCGAGCTCACCTACACGCTGACCGCCAGTGCGACCGTCGACGCCGACGGCGAGTACACCCAGGCGGTCCGGCCGACGACGTCGACCCTGACGTTCCAGTTCGTCCGCGAGGACGGGGAGTGGCGGATCGCCTACGCCCCGGACGGGATCATCCTCACGCCGGTGAGCTTCGAGTCGCAGTTCCAGCAGCACGCGCTCTACTTCTTCGACCCGACGTACCGCTACCTGGTGCCCGACGAACGGTGGTTCCTCGCCCGGTCGTCCACGAGCACCCGCATCGCCAGTGCGCTGCTGGCCGGGCCGTCCGACTGGCTCAAGGGCGCCGTCGTGTCGGCCTTCCCGGAGGGGACGCAGCTCTCGCTCAACGCGGTCACGATCGAGAACGGCTCCGCGCTCGTCGACCTGTCGCGCGACGCCCTCGGTTCGAGCGGCGAGGACAAGGCGCGCATGCGCGAGCAGCTGACCCGCTCGCTCGCGTCGGTCGCCTCGGTGTCGTCCGTCTCGATCACCATCGAGGGGGCGACCTTCGCCGAGCCGGAGCAGCAGGACGCGACGGCGCGTCTCAACCCCGACGTCGACCCGCGACCGCTCGTCGACCGCGACGACGAGGTCGGGTACGCGACGACCAACGGTCGGATCGCGGCCCTCGGCGGCGACGCGAGCACGACGATCGCCTCCCTCGACCCGGAGTCGTTCTCGCTCTCCACGTCCGGCACGGTCGCCGCGGTGGGCAACGCCAGCGGCGTGGTCGTGGTCCGCGGTCGGGACGCGCTCCGCATCGACGCGACCGACGGACTGGTCCCGCCGACGCTCGACGACCTCGGCTTCGTCTGGGTCGGCAGCGGTGACGACACGAGCCGGGTGACGGCGTACGGGCTGGGTGGCGACCCGCACGAGGTCGCCACGACGCTGCCACGCGGTCGGCTCGTCTCGTTCCAGGTCTCCCGCGACTCCACACGGGCGCTCGCCCTCATCGAGACGGGCGACGGGCCCGCCCTGTACGTGATGGCGATCGTCCGCGGCAGCGACCGCACGCCGACGGGCCTCGGCTCGCCGGTGCGCGTGCAGGCGACCACGGGTGACGCCGTCGGTGCGGCCTGGGTGAACGACAGCGACGTCGTGTCGGTCGGGCAGACGGAGGCCGGCCCCGAGGTCGTCCGGTCGACGGTCGGTGGCCAGTCGACGACGTTGCCGAAGCCGGACGGGACGGCGTCCTCGGTGGCGGGCGGCAGCGGCGGATCGGTCCTGCTGCGCATGGCGGACGGCACGGTCCTGCAGTCCACCGGCGGCCGCTGGGACACCACGGGGGTCACCGCGGACGTGCTCGGTACCCAGCGCTGACGCGGCACGCGCCGCCCCTGCGGGGCGGCCGACCCTGCGCGGGCCGCAGGGTCGGCCCTGCACCGACGGTGCGACCGTCCCTGCACCGACGGTGCGACCGTCCCTGCACACGCGGCGCGGCCGTTCCTGCACACGCGGCGCGGCCTGGAGGCTCGTCCACCGTCCGCCGCGACGGCCCACCTCGGCGGTGTGCCGGGCGCCACGATCGACCTGTGTCCAGGACCGAACCGCGCCGCCGGCGCACCCGCGCTGCCGGCGCCCCTCCCACCGCACCTCCCACCGACCCGTCCGCCTGGTCGGACGCCGTCGCCGCGGTGCTCGGACTCGTGCTCCCCGTGGCCTGCGTCGGGTGCGGTGCGCCGGACCGGGCGGTCTGCCGGCCCTGCCGTGACGCACTCGACGCCGAGCCGCAGCGACGCCGGCTGGTCGCGGGTGTCCGACTCGACGCGGCCTTCGCCTACCGGGACACCGTGCGGGCCCTCGTCCTCGAGCTGAAGCTCCGTGGCCGGACGGACCTCGTGCCGGTGCTCGCGCCACGGTTCGGTGCGCTCGTCGGCCGGGCACTGGCCGACGTCCCGGGAGCGCTGCTCGTCCGCGTGCCGCCGTCGCCTGCCGGGGCGCGGCGACGGGGGTTCGACCCGGTCGTCCTGCTGCTCCGCCGCGCGGGTGCTGCGCGTGGGCGGGCCCGTCGCGCGCCGCGCCGGGCACTCCGGCGAGTCCGGCGGCGGGTCCCCGCGGACCGTCCCGGCTCCCGGGCCACGACGCGCGTCGCGCACGGCCAGAAGGAGCGGACGGCACTCGAACGGGTCGAGGCGACGGTGGGCACGCTCCGTGCGGCGCACGTCGCGGGTCGGGACGTCGTGGTGGTCGACGACGTGGTCACGACCGGCGTCACCATGGCCGAGGCGGTCCGCGCGGTCCGTGCGGCCGGGGGTCGCGTGGTGCGGTGCGTCGCGCTCGCCGAGGTCGAGGAGTGACCGCTCGGGCCGCACCAGGACGGGTCGTACGCCGGCCCCGCGGGTGCGGCGGCTGGTCGGCCGGGTGGACGCCCGACGACGCCTGAGCGTCCGGTGGGTGTCCGGCGCGACCCGCCGGTGGGTGGTGACGCCGCTCGAGCCGGGGGTCTAGCCTCGCGGCAAGGCGTTCGGGATCGCCGGATGGAGGCGACGCGCCGAAGTACGGATGGGAGCCGCCACATGGACGTGACGATCACGGGCCGGAACGTCGGGGTCACCGATCGATTCCGCACCTACGTGGAACAGAAGTCCGAGAAGATCGACGTGCTCGCCGACCGCGCCCTCGCCTTCGAGGTGCGCCTCAGCCGCCACAACGAGAAGGCCGGCGGCGCCCAGGGCGAGGACCGCGTCGAACTCACCCTGATCGGCCCCGGGCCCCTCGTGCGGGCCGAGTCCGCCGCCTCGGACAAGTACGCGGCGTTCGACCTCGCCTTCGCGCGCATCACCGAGCGCCTGCGTCGGGCACGTGACCGCCGCAAGGTGCACCGCGGTCGCCACCGCCCGACCTCGGTGGCCGAGGCCGCCGGCACCGGGTTCGAGCACATGGATGTGACGCCGGCCGACGGACGGCTCATCGAGACCGTCGCGACCGGTGCCGTCCCCGTGGTCGAGGAGTCGCACGACGAGGACGTCGAGCCGTACTCGCCCGTGGTCATCCGGCAGAAGGTCTTCACCGAGGCCCCGATGACCCTCGACGACGCGCTCTACCGCATGGAGCTGGTCGGGCACGACTTCTACCTCTTCGTCGACGCCGAGACCCGGCGCCCGAGCGTCGTCTACCGCCGCAAGGGCTGGGACTACGGCGTGATCGGCATCGACGACGGGAGCGCGGACGGCAGCACCGCCGACGCCGACGCCGTCGGGTCAGCGGCCGTCGCGTAGCGCACCGTCGCCGTCCAGCGGGTGCGTGCGTTCCTCGTCGGACCGTGCGCACCCGCTGCCCTCGTCGGCCGTCCCTGCTCGGTGCACCGCCCGTCTCCCAGCGCAGCGCTCCGGCGGGTTGCTAGCATGACTGGCTGTTCGGATCGCGCAGGTCGTGCGCGACGACCCCGTAAGGAGCTCACGTGGCAAACGTGCTGGAGAAGGTCCTCCGCATCGGCGAAGGACGGACCCTCCGACGGCTGAAGGCGTACGCCTCGGCCATCAACGACCTCGAGGACGACTTCGCGAGCCTCACCGACGAGGAGCTCCAGGACGAGACGAAGGAGCTCCGCGAGCGGTACGCCAACGGGGAGTCCCTCGACGACCTCCTGCCGGAGGCGTTCGCCGCCGTGCGCGAGGCAGCCAAGCGCACCCTCGGCATGCGGCACTTCGACGTGCAGCTCATGGGCGGCGCGGCCCTGCACCTCGGCAACATCGCCGAGATGAAGACCGGTGAGGGCAAGACCCTCGTCGCGACGACCGCCGCCTACCTCAACGCGATCCCGTCGCGCGGCGTGCACGTCATCACGGTCAACGACTTCCTCGCGTCGTACCAGTCCGAGATCATGGGGCGCGTCTTCCGTGCGCTCGGCATGAGCACCGGCTGCATCATCGCGAACCAGTCGCCGGCCGAGCGCCGCGAGCAGTACGCGGCCGACATCACCTACGGCACGAACAACGAGTTCGGCTTCGACTACCTGCGCGACAACATGGCGTGGCAGGCCTCCGACATGGTGCAGCGCGGCCACTACTTCGCGATCGTGGACGAGGTCGACTCGATCCTCATCGACGAGGCCCGCACGCCGCTCATCATCTCGGGGCCGTCCTCGGGCGAGGCGAACCGCTGGTTCACCGAGTTCGCGTCGATCGCCACCCGCCTGATCCCGGGCGAGGACTACGAGGTCGACGAGAAGAAGCGCACGGTCGGCGTGCTCGAGCCCGGCATCGAGAAGGTCGAGGACTACCTCGGCATCGACAACCTGTACGAGTCGGCGAACACCCCGCTCATCTCCTTCCTGAACAACTCGATCAAGGCCGTGGCCCTGTTCAAGAAGGACAAGGACTACGTCGTGATGAACGGCGAGGTGCTCATCGTCGACGAGCACACCGGTCGCATCCTCATGGGCCGGCGCTACAACGAGGGCATCCACCAGGCGATCGAGGCGAAGGAGGGCGTCGAGGTCAAGGCCGAGAACCAGACCCTCGCGACCGTCACGCTGCAGAACTACTTCCGCCTGTACCAGAAGCTCTCCGGCATGACCGGTACCGCCGAGACCGAGGCGGCCGAGTTCATGTCGACCTACAAGCTCGGCGTGGTCCCCATCCCGACGAACAAGCCGATGCAGCGCATCGACCAGACCGACCTCGTCTACAAGAACGAGAAGGCGAAGTTCGAGCAGGTCGCCGTCGACATCGCCGAGCGCCACGAGAAGGGCCAGCCGGTCCTCGTGGGCACCACGAGCGTCGAGAAGTCCGAGTACCTGTCGAAGCTCCTCGCGAAGAAGGGCGTCAAGCACGAGGTCCTCAACGCGAAGAACCACGCCCGCGAGGCCGCGATCGTCGCGCAGGCCGGTCGACTCGGAGCCGTCACGGTCGCCACGAACATGGCCGGCCGCGGTACCGACATCATGCTCGGCGGCAACTCCGAGTTCCTGGCCGTGCAGGAGATGCACGCCAAGGGCCTGTCCCCGACGGAGACGCCGGAGGAGTACGAGGCCGCCTGGGACGACGTCTTCGCCCGCGTCAAGGCGGAGATCAAGGAAGAGGCCGACAAGGTCCGCGACGCCGGCGGTCTGTACGTCCTCGGTACGGAGCGCCACGAGTCGCGCCGCATCGACAACCAGCTCCGAGGGCGTTCCGGTCGTCAGGGCGACCCGGGCGAGAGCCGCTTCTACCTGTCGCTGACCGACGACCTGATGCGCCTGTTCAACTCCGGTGCGGCCGAGAGCCTGATGGGCCGCTCGAACGTGCCGGACGACATGGCGATCGAGAACAAGCTGGTCAGCCGGGCGATCCGGTCCGCCCAGGCGCAGGTCGAGGGCCGCAACGCGGAGATCCGCAAGAACGTCCTGAAGTACGACGACGTCCTGAACCGCCAGCGCGAGGCGATCTACAGCGACCGTCGTCACATCCTCGAGGGTGACGACATCAACGACCGTGCGCAGTCGTTCCTCAAGGCCGTGATCGACGACGTCATCGACACGCACACCGGCGAGGGCTCCCCGGACGACTGGGACCTCGACGCGATGTGGACCGAGCTCGGCACGCTGTACCCGATCTCGATCTCCATCGACGAGGTCATCACCGAGGCCGGTTCGAAGGGCAAGGCGACGCGCGAGTTCCTGGCACGCGAGATCCTGTCCGACGCCAAGCTCGCGTACCAGCAGCGTGAGGAGCTCCTCGGTGACGAGGCCATGCGCGAGCTCGAGCGCCGCGTCGTCCTCTCGGTGATCGACCGTCGTTGGCGGGACCACCTGTACGAGATGGACTACCTCAAGGACGGCATCGGCCTCCGCGCGATGGCACAGCGCGACCCGCTGGTCGAGTACCAGCGCGAGGGCTACGCGCTCTTCCAGAGCATGATGGGCCAGATCCGCGAGGAGTCGGTCGGGTACCTGTTCAACCTCGAGGTCCAGGTGCAGTCGGACGGCGACAACGCGGTCATCGAGGCGAAGGGGCTCGGGGAGTCCGAGGCCACCGGGCTCGAGTACTCGGCGCCGTCGATCGACGGCGAGGTCGAGGTGCGCGACGAGCGCGGACGCCTGGAGCAGGCCGCCACCGCTCGCGCGCAGCGCGCTCAGGCCGAGGCCGAGGCAGAGGCCGCCGGCCCGGAGCAGGGGTCGGCGTTCGGCAACGCGGCGACCGCCTCCGGTCAGGCCGCCGCGGGGAACCGCGCGGAGCGTCGTCAGGCCGCCAAGAAGGGCTGACGCCCCACGACGACGGACGGGAGGCGCGGTGCCGGACGGCACCGCGCCTCCCGTCCGTCGTGTCCCCGGTGCGGGATCAGAGCACCCCGATCGCGGTCGCTCGCCAACGCCCCTGCCGCAGCTCGAGCCGGAGCGCGACGGCACGCGCGTGGCTGCGCGTGTGCACCACCACGGCTGCCTCAGCGACGCCGGGCGCCGGCTCGCAGACCCGGACGCTCCCGACCTGCAGGATCGGGCGGGCGCGGGACCGTCTCCCGATCGACCGCGCTCGAGCGCCGAGGGCGGCACGCTGCAGCAGGTGCCGCTGCACGTCCTCGGTGATCCAGCGCGCGATGCTGTCGACCTCGCGCCCACCGGTCAGGACCTCGACGACGCACAGCCCGAGTGCCCGCGCCGTGTCGGTGACGTCCGGTGTCGCCGTCGTGGTCGTGGTCTCGGACGACGTCCCGGCCTCGGCGCCGTCCGCGACGTCGGGGTGGCCCCTGCCCGCCGCCACGAGCTCCCGGTGCTCGGACTCGCTCCTCGGTGTCGTCCCGGTCACCGGCGCGAGCGTCCGCGGTACCGGTCCGCTCTGGTCGTCCGCCGTGATCGGACGCGCTTCTCCTGCCGCCATGTCCCCTCCGGTCCCGAGCGTACGGACGAATGGCGCATGTGAAATACCGACGTCATCGTGCTTGTGGAGGGGCGTCGTTCTCCACAGACGGGCGCACCTAGACTTGCCGGGTGTCGACCCTCAGTGATCTCGTCCTCGCGCAAGGCCGGTCCTCGGAAGCGGACGTGGAGTGGCTCCACCTGCTCGTGGGGGACTGGCAGCTCCTCGCCGACCTCTCCTTCGCGGACATGGTGCTGTGGGTGCCGACGGCCGTGGACGGCTCGTTCATGGCCGTGGCGCACGCGCGTCCGAGCTCGGCGGCGACCCTGTTCTACCGCGACATCGTCGGGCAGGAGATGCGTGAGGAGTGGCGCGACCAGGTCACCCAGTGCTTCGCGAGCGCCACGGTCGTCGACTCGGCCGAGCCGGACTGGTACGAGGACACGCCGACCCGGGTCCGTGCGATCCCCGTGCTCCGCCGGCTGACGACGAACAGCACCGAGACGACCGACCGTCCGATCGCGGTGGTCACCCGGCACTCGAACCAGGACGAGATGCGGACGCCGAGCCGCCAGGAGCTGAACTTCACCGCGAGCGCGAACGACCTGTTCGGCATGATCGCGACCGGTGACTTCCCCGACCTCGGGGCGCCGGCTGGTCCGCGCCGCGGCGCGCCCCGCGCGAGCGACGGTCTGCTCCGCCTCGACACGAACGGCACCGTGACCTTCGCGAGCCCGAACGGCCTCAGTGCCTTCAACCGCATGGGCTTCGAGGGGGAGCTCGAGCGGAAGTCCCTCGCCGAGGTGACCACCGAGCTCATCGGCTCGAAGCTCGACGTGGACGAGTCCCTCCCGCTCGTCGTGACCGGTCGTGCGCCGTGGCGCGCCGACGTCGAGGCGAAGGGCGTGACGGTGTCGCTCCGGTCGATCCCGCTGCGTGACCACGGGGAGCGCATCGGCGCCATCGTGCTCTGCCGCGACGTCACCGAGCTGCGGCACCAGGAGCGTGAGCTCATCACCAAGGACGCGACGATCCGTGAGATCCACCACCGGGTGAAGAACAACCTGCAGACGGTCGCGTCGCTGCTGCGGATCCAGGCCCGACGGACCCACTCCGACGAGGCCCGCACGTCACTGCAGAACGCGATGCGCCGTGTCGCCGCGATCGCCGTCGTGCACGACACCCTGTCGACCGGTCTCAGCCAGAACGTCGACTTCGACGAGGTGTTCGACTCGGTGCTCAAGCTCGTGACCGAGGTCGCCGCGTCGCACAACACCACCGTCCGCCCGAAGAAGACCGGCGAGTTCGGCGTGCTGCCCTCCGAGGCCGCGACGCCTCTCGCGCTCGGGCTCACCGAGCTCGTCACGAACGCCGTGGAGCACGGGCTCGACGGGCGCGACGGCGAGGTCGAGATCGTCGCGAACCGCGCCGACGACCACCTCGACATCGAGGTCCGTGACAACGGTGTGGGCCTGCCCGAGGGCAAGGTCGGCTCGGGTCTCGGCACGCAGATCGTCCGCACGCTCATCCAGGGCGAGCTCGGCGGCACGATCGACTGGCACACGCTCACCGGCAGCGGGACCGAGGTCACGATCACGATCCCGTTCCGCTGGCTGACGGCCGCCGGCGCCGCCTAGGCCGACGCGTCGCGGGCGTGTTCGTGTGGCGTCCGTTGCCCGTGCACAACCGGAAGCACCTCGCGCCGCGGGTATCCGTGGTGCGAGGTGCTTCCGGTTGTGCGGCCGTCCCACGGCGGAGGCGGGCGACGGCGGCGGTCCCGCGGGCGACCCCGGGCGGCACCGCACGCCTGCGACGCTCGCGCGCACGACGACGCCCGTCGCTCCCGGGGGAGCGACGGGCGTCGTCGTGTCAGGAGTGCTGCGTCAGGAGGCGCGGCGGGCGCGGGCAGCGCGGCGCTTCAGCGCACGACGCTCGTCCTCGCTCAGGCCGCCCCAGACACCGGAGTCCTGGTTGTTCTCGAGGGCGTACTGCAGGCACATCTCGGTCACGGTGCACCGCGCGCACACCGACTTCGCCTTCTCGATCTGGTCGACGGCCGGTCCGGTGTTCCCAACGGGGAAGAAGAGCTCGGGGTCCGCGGTGAGGCAGGCTGCCTGGTCACGCCAGTCCATGTGTGGTGCTCCTTGATGTCGATGCTCGAACGGCAGGCCGGGGCCGCGGCTCGGGGATCGGAACGCTGGCATGCACAGGGCACGAGGGGAACCTGTGGGGGAGGCTTCCGCTGGGAGCGAGTCTGACGCCCGCTGGACGCTCGGGGGAGAAGCGTCGAACCGCGGGAGACGCACACCACATCGTGCCGTCCAAACGACCTCGAATATCGTTCCATACTGGGATGACCAAATCAAGGGTCCCGATGCTGGAGGCTTGCTGTGCCCGACACCACCCCGACCGCTCCGGACCACGTCCCGGGCCGCCCGCCGGCCGTCACGACCCTGCTCGTCGTGGTGGGGCTCGAGGCCCTCGCGCTCGTCGTCACGACCGTCGTGCTGCTCGTGGAGTCGATCGTCGCCCCGTCGTCGAGCATCGCCTCGGCCGTCGCGCTCACCCTGCTCTGCGCGGTCGCCGCGCTGTGGCTGGTCTCGCTGGTCGTCGGGCTGCGCAACCGTCGGGCGTGGGTCCGCGCCGGCATCCTCGTGTGGCAGGTGATGCAGGGCGCCCTGGCCATCGGTGCGTTCCAGGGCGTGTTCCGGGTCGCCTGGGTCGGCTGGGCCCTCCTGATCCCCGCGCTGCTCGGGCTCACCCTGGTGCTCTCGCGTGCCGTGACGGGGTGGCTCGTCCCGCGCGACGCTCGCGACGAGTAGCCGCGACCCCGGGACGGACGAGAGCGCGCCCCGCTCAACGGGACGTGCCGACGCACGGGAGGCGCGCTGCCAGCTGGCAGCGCGCCTCCCGTCCGTGACGTGGCCGGGTCTCAGACCAGGCCGAGCTTCTTCCGCAGGCTCGCCACGTGCCCGGTCGCCTTCACGTTGTAGAGCGGCAGCTGCACGACGCCGTCCTCGTCGACGACGACCGTCGACCGGATCGTGCCGGTGACGATCTTCCCGTAGTTGTTCTTCTCGCCCCACGCGGCGTACGCCCGGTGCACCGCCAGGTCCGGGTCGCTGAGGAGCGGGAAGGTCAGCGCCTGCTCGTGCTGGAAGGTCTTGAGCTTCGCGGGCTCGTCCTTCGAGATGCCCAGGACCTCGTAGCCGGCTGCCTGGAGCGACGACATGTTGTCGCGGAAGTCGCAGGCCTCGGTCGTGCAGCCGGGGGTCGACGCCGCCGGGTAGAAGTACACGATCACCTTGCGACCCCGCAGGTCCGCGAGGCTGTGCTGCGCGCCGTCCTGGTCCGGGAGGGTGAAGTCGGGGGCGGTGTCGCCGGCTGCGAGACGGTCGGTCATGGTGCTCCTGTTCGGTCGCGGCGCCCGAGTGGTCGTGGGCACGCGAAAGTCATGCTAATGTTGTTTCCCGTTGCAGCACGGAAGTGCGAGAGCGACAGACAACTGAACACCATGCGCCTCTAGCTCAATTGGCAGAGCAACTGACTCTTAATCAGTGGGTTCTCGGTTCAAGTCCGAGGGGGCGCACCGCAAGGCCCGGTCGGATCACTCCGACCGGGCCTTCTTCGTTCCCCGGGACGGTCCGGTCGGTGGCCCCGGAGGGCGACACGCGCGGACTGCAGTCGGGGCGCAGATCCGCGACCAGGATCTCGGACGTGCTCTCGAGTCCGCCCCGGGGCGGCCTCAGGTGGTCGGGAGGTCGACCACGCGCGTCCCGCCGACGAGGGGTGCGAGGGCACCGCCCGTCGCCGCCGCGAGCTCGGCTCGCAGGACGTCGAGCGCGTCCTCGGGGACCCAGAGCGTGAACCCGACGGTGCTGCCGTAGGTCGGTGGGTCGAAGGTCGCTCCGTGCTGCTGCACCCACTGCCGCAGCACGTTGTCGATGCGGCCGGCGTCCGCGTGGGGCGCGGTGACGTCGACGCGGGTCAGCTCGACGCGCTGCAGCGTCGTGGCGCGGTCCAGCGTCTCGGACACCGAGGTCGAGTACGCGCGGACGAGTCCGCCCGCACCGAGCTTCACCCCACCGAAGTACCGGGTCACGACGGCGACCACGTCGGTCAGGTCGCGGCGACGCAGGACCTCGAGCATGGGGACCCCGGCGGTCCCGGACGGCTCCCCGTCGTCGGAGGACCGTGCCTGGTCGCCGAGCACCCCCGTGACCATCGCGGAGCAGTTGTGCCGGGCGTCCCAGTACCGGCGGCGGACCTCGGCGACGGCGCGCTCCGCGTCCTCGACCCCGCTGACGGGGACGACCGTGGTGACGAACCGCGACCTCGTGACGACGATCTCGTGCTCGACGGTGCCGGCGATGGTCGACGGGAAGTGGCGGGGCACGTGCTCGAGGGTAGCCGCGCGCCGTCGGCGGCCCGCGCTACCATGGCGTGCACAGCCGACGACTGGGGAGGAGTCCGATCGACATGACGACCGTGGATCCCAGGGGCGGCGCGCTCGACGCTGCCGAGCTCGCTCGTCGACTCAACCTGTTGCTCGACTTCGAGGAGTCGCAGCGCGGCGCTCCCGTGCCCTTCGCGGCGATCGAGGAGTACGTCGCGGCGCAGGGCGGTTCGCTCTCCCGCGCCAAGTGGACGTACATGCTCTCCGGCGACGGCCGACGCAACCGGGACACCGACCTCCTGCGCCTGCTCGCCGGGTTCTTCGAGGTCGACGAACGCTTCCTGCTCGAGGACAGTGCCGTGCCCGAACGGATCGGCGCCCAGATCGCGCTCGTCCGTGCCCTGCGGTCGGCACGGGTGAGCGGCTTCGCCGCGCGGACGTTCCCGGGGGAGCTCTCACCCGAGGCCCTGCGGCGCATCGCCCAGGTGCTCGAGGAGGAGTCGGCACGAGGGGGTGTGGCGTGACGGACCCCTCGGTCGAGGCCTTCTGGGCCCGCGGGGCAGCCGAGGGCTGGTCGGACATCGACCAGGCCGTCGCCGCTGCCGCCGACCACGTCGGCAAGCCGGTCGTCGTGCGCGAGGAGTCGTTCCTCAGCGCCGAGCCGGTCTGCGGGTTCGTGGCGACGCTCGAGCACCAGCACCTCGTGATGATCTCCCCGACGAACTCGGCGACGTTCCGGTCGTTCGTCATCGGCCACGAGCTCGGGCACGTGCTGCACCGGCACTCGGAGCACGCGGCACAGTCGGCCTACGTGCGCGACGTGATCCCGGACGTCCCCGAGTACAAGGTGGAGCGAGCACTCGCGCGCGGGCTGTTCTCGAACACCTACGAGCACGAGGCCGAGCTCTTCGCCGACCGCCTCGCCGCCCTCATCCGGTCGAACCGAGGTCGTCCGAGCGCCTTCCGCGGGGTCTTCGGGTGATCGTCTCCGTCACGATGGCGGTGGTCCTCGTCGTCGGGACGGTGGTGCTGTTCCGACTGCAGCGGGGGCAGGACCGGACGCTCGCGGTGACGTTCCTGCTGTTCACCGCGACGATCGTCACGAACGTCGATCCGCTGTACCGCTGGCTCGACCCGCTCGTCGGTGGCCGCAACGTCGTCACGGTCGTCAGCGACTGCCTGATGATCGCCGGGACGAGCACGCTCCTCTGGGGCGTCGCGAAGGCCGTCGGCGCAGCGTGGCGGTGGCTGCGGACCGCCATCATCGTCGCGTTCGTGGTCGTCGTGGTGGTGGTCGTGGCGGCGTTCCTCGCGCTCGACCAGCCGCCGACCACGACGACGTTCATGCTCGTCGCGGGGCACCAGCCCGCCGCGGCCGTCTACTCGATCGCGCAGACGACCTACCTCGGCACCGCGGTCGGCGCCACCGGTGTGATCTGCATCATGCGCCTGCGGGAGGCCCGGACGGCGGCGGACCTGGTCGGGCTGTGGGTGATCGTGCTCGGCGGGGTCCTCGGTGTCGTGCGGATGGTCGTCGTCGCCGTGATGGACGTCGCACACGTGGTCGGTCGCCTCGACGTCACCCGCGCGCTCACCCCGCCGTACGACGTCACGACGCCCGGCGCGGTGCTCTGCATGGCCTCGGGGATGCTGCTGCTGGTCATCGGCCACCAGCTCTCCCGTCGACGCCGTGCGCGCCGCCTGGACGCCGCCCTGGCCGCCCTCGAGCCGCTGCACGCCCGCATCGGTACCGACAACGCCTACCCGGCGACCGAGGACACCGCGACGCGGCTCAGCCGGACCATCGTGGAGATCAACGACGGTGCCCGCCGCTCGCGCCGACCGCTGGACGCCGACGAGCGCATCGTGCTCGCCGAGGCGGAGTCCGCGCTCGACGAAGCGCTCGCGCCTGCTCGCGACTCCGTCTGAGTCCTGCTCGTCTGCATCGGTCGGATCACGTTCCCGAGCGGCGCTCGACGTTGCCGCGTGCTTCCGTGTAGGGTCTGTAGCACGTGCTACACGGCGGGGTCCCTCGTCGTCGGCACGCCGGGGAGGTCTCGGCCGCGTTGGGGGCGGCCGAGCACCCCCGGGCTCACGCTCCGGTCACGAGCCGGGATCGCGTCGCTGTCTAGACTCGTCGGGTGACCGTCTTCGCCGCCATCGTCCTGTTCCTCGCCGCCGTGTTCAACCTCGTGACCTGGCCGCGCTTCTTCCAGCGGGTCGCGAAGGACAGCCGGGCGCGCGACGCGGCCGGCAAGCCGACGACGTTCTACACGGTGCACCTGGTGCTGCTGCTCATCGCCTTCGCGATCGCCCTCGCCGCCGTGGTCGCGGGCATCCTGCTGCTGGTCTGACGCCGTCCGCCTGGCCACCTGACGGACGGGAGGCGCGGTGCCGGCTGGTACCGCGCCTCCCGTCCGTCCGTGGTCACCACGCGCCCGTGAGCCGCCGCCGTCCCGCCGAGCCGCCGCTGTGCCGGCGAGACGCCGCCGTCCCGGCGAGACGCCGCCGTGCCGGCGAGACGCCGCCGTGCCGGCGAGACGCCGCTGTATCCGGCGGCGTCTCGCGGCGCCTGCGGTGTCTCGCACGAACGCAGGCGTCTCGAACTGATGCAAGCGTCTCGCGCTGAAGCCGGCGTCTCGCGCCGCCGCCGGCGTCTCGCGCGCGGCGAGCGACCCGGACGGCTCAGGAAGCCGGCGGCAGCGGCGCCCCGAGCGCCCGCTCGAGCCCGAGCCGCGCCACCCGCTCGTCGCCGGTGTCGAGCAGCACGCGGAACGTCTCGTCCTCGCAGACGAACTCCACGCACACCGCGTCGAAGTCGCACGGCTCGATGCGCCACCCGGTGATCAGGTCAGTCGGCACCTGCGTCAGTGCGTCGCGCTCGAAGCTCGTCTCCGCGCGGACGGTGTCGTCGTAGACCCGGATCCGCCCGAAGGTGCCACGCCAGGTGAGTTGGAGGTCGAGCGTGGGGGAGACAGAAGGGTCCGGCACGCGCCGATCGTACCGGCGCGCACCGGACCCTGTCCGGGAGGCGCGATCAGCCGCGGGAGCTGCCCGACCCGTCCTGTCCGTCGCGGCGGACCTGGTTCGCGGGGTCGCGCACACCGATCGGGAACGGCCCGGTCACACCCTCGCGGAGCGCGGCGATGCGGAGGATGCGGTCGCGCTGCAGGAACCAGCCGACGATCAGCAGCGGGATGATGACCACGAGCGAGGCGATCGTGTACGTGCCGACGGGGTAGTCGATCGCCATGAGCACGACCACCGACGCCAGGAACGCGAGCGTCAACCACGAGGTGACCGGAGCGCCGGGCAGCTTGAACGACGGCTCCTTCGCGAGCCCCTGCTTCGCCCACTGCCGCAGCTTCATCTGGCAGAGGATGATCGTGCCCCACGCGGTGATGATGCCGAGGCTCGCGACGTTCAGCGCGATCTCGAACGCCTGCGCCGGCACGAAGTAGTTGAGGGCGACGCCCGCGACGGTGAACGCCGCGGTGAGCAGGATGCCGGCGTACGGCACACCGCCCTTCGACATCTTCGTGGTCCACTTCGGCGCGGAGCCGTTCATGCCCATCGAGTGCAGCGCGCGGCCGGTGGAGTACAGCCCCGCGTTCAGCGACGAGAGCGCCGCGGTGAGCACCACGAAGTTCATGATCGACCCAGCGACGACGCCGACCTGCGGGTTGCCGAGCGACGAGAAGAACGTCACGAAGGGGCTCTGCCCGTCCTTGTACGACGTGTACGGCAGGAGGAGGGAGAGCAGGACGACCGACCCGACGTAGAAGACCGCGATGCGGAAGACGACGGAGTTGATGGCGCGGGGGATGACCTTCTCGGTGTCCTGGGTCTCGCCGGACGCGGTGCCGACGAGCTCGATGGCGGCGTAGGCGAACACGACGCCCTGGACGACGAGCACCGCCGGCAGCACGCCGTTCGGGATGAGTCCGCCGTTGTCGGCCCAGATCGAGAAGCCCGTGCGGACCGCCTCGCCGCCGGTCTCCACCGGGAAGGCGAAGATCAGCCAGACGAGGGCGATCACGAGGAACGCGACGAGTGCGGCGACCTTGATGAGCGCGAACCAGAACTCGAGCTCGCCGAACACCTTGACGGCGACCATGTTGGCGGCGAGCACGACGACGAGGGCGATGAGTGCGAGGAGCCACTGCGGTGCCGCGGTGAACGCACTCCAGTAGTGGAGGTACAGCGCGACGGCGGTCGTGTCCACGATCGAGGTCATCGCCCAGTTCAGGAAGTACATCCACCCGGCTGCGTAGGCGAACTTCTCGCCGTAGAACTCGCGGGCGTAGGAGATGAACGACCCGGAGGACGGGCGGTGCAGGACGAGCTCGCCGAGCGCGCGCAGGATGAAGAACGCGAAGACGCCGGCGATCAGGTAGGTGACCGCCAGCGCGGGGCCGGCGGTGTTCAGGCGTCCACCCGCGCCGAGGAAGAGCCCGGTGCCGATGGCTCCACCGATCGCGATCATCTGCAGTTGCCGGGGCTTCAGACCGTGCTGGTAGCCCTCCTGCTCGTGCGAGAAGTCGTTCGCGGGCTTCGCAACACCCGTGTCGTTCTGCGCTGTCATGCGCGCCAACCTACATGCGTGGACGGCCCGGGGTGGAACGGGAGCCCACCCTGAACGACACCACAGGTGTGCCGACGCTGAACGCCCACCGACGCCGGTCCGACAGCATGGACGGATGGACACCCTCCTCCGACTCCTCGTCGCGATCGGGATCGCCCTGCTCGTGACGGCCGCCGCAGCGCTCGTCCTGCACCTCGTGCTCCGGACCATCGCCCGCCGGGAACGCTGGGCCGCGGTCCTGTCCCGGCGCACCAAGCACCCCGCGCGGTCGATCCTGCTCATCGCGCTGCTCTGGACGGCCTTCACGACGAGCATCCCGCACGACGAGGACACCTACCCGTGGCGCGACGAGGTCTCGCACGCCTTCCTCATCGCCACCATCGCCGTCGGCTGCTGGCTGGCGTGCCAGATCGCCATCTTCCTCGAGGACCTCGGCCTGCACCGCTACCGCGTCGACGTCCCCGACAACCGGGTGGCACGGCGCATCCGCACCCAGGTCCTCATCATCCGCCGACTCACGGTCGCCGTGCTCGTCATCATCGCGGTCGGCGCGATCCTGCTGACCTTCCCCGGGGTCGAGGCCGCGGGCGCGAGCGTCCTGGCCTCGGCCGGACTCATCTCCGTCGTCGCGGGTCTCGCGGCGCAGTCCACCCTCGGCAACGTGTTCGCCGGCATGCAGCTCGCGTTCTCCGGGTCGATCCGCGTCGACGACGTCGTCGTGGTCGAGCAGCAGTGGGGGCGCATCGAGGAGATCACCCTGACCTACGTCGTCGTGCACCTGTGGGACGACCGCCGGTTCGTGCTCCCGTCGACCTACTTCACGTCCACGCCGTTCGAGAACTGGACCCGCACCGGCAGCGAGCTGCTGGGCGCGGTCGAGTTCGACCTCGACTGGCGGATCAGTCCGACCGAGATGCGCGGGGAGCTCGACCGCATCCTGTCGACCTCGACGATCTGGGACGGTCGGACCAAGGTGCTCCAGGTCACCGACGCGGTGAGCGGGCTCGTGCGGGTCCGCATCCTGGTGTCCGCTCCGGACGCCGGCGGCCTGTTCGACCTGCGCTGCTACGTCCGCGAGGAGATGGTCGAGTGGGTGCAGCGCGAGCACCCCGACGCCCTGCCCCGTCAGCGGGTGCAGGTCACGCAGGGCACCGAGCGCGTCGGCGAGCGCCGCGCCCGCACCGAGGAGCAGGACGCTGCGCTCTTCCGCGAGGGCGACGAGCGCACCGCGCTGTTCACCGGTCCGATCCAGACGTCCGACATCCGTCCGGACGAGGTCCCGCCCGAGCGCTGACCGCACGCCCTGACAGCCTGCGCTGACCGCACGGGCGTCCGCAGGTCGCGACGCCACGGGACGACGGACGGGAGGCGCGGTACCGGTGGGTACCGCGCCTCCCGTCCGTCGTCCGGTCACCGTCGTGACCGCGACGTGCGTCCTAGCGCTGGCGCGCCTTGACGGCTCGGTCGTCCTCGACGACCGTGCCGAGCGCGACGATCGTCGTCGCGAGCCACGCGATCCACGTGAGGGCCAGGCGCCAGTCGCGCGGCCCCTGCCGGGTGGTCTGCACGACGCTGTAGCCGCTGATGATCGAACTCCACACCGCACCGCTGAACATGAACTTCCGCACGGGTTCCTCCTCCTGGTCGTCCCCGCCACGCTACCGGCCGCTACATTGGAGCGCCGCCGGTCGCCCTGCCGGTCCGCAGAGCGAGGAGACACCGTGCGCCAGGCCGTCATCGGGGGAGTGCTGCTCGTCGTGGGCGCCGTCTGCGTCGCGCTCGGGCTGCTGCCCCTCTCGGACCTCGGCGCGCTGGCCGACCGGGTCGTCCCGGTGCTCGCGTTCGTGCTCGGGCTGACGATCGTGTCGGAGCTCGCGGCCGACGCCGGGGTCTTCGACCGGCTCGCCGACCTGGCGGCCCGGGTCGGCGGCGGGCGCACGATCGGCCTCTGGGCGGCCGTCGTCGTGCTCGCGGTGGTCTGCACGGTCTTCCTGAGCATCGACACCACGGCGGTGCTCCTCACCCCGATCGTCATCACGCTCGCGCGTCGCGTCGGGCTGCCGCCGATGCCCTTCGCGCTCACGACCGTGTGGCTCGCCAACACGGCGTCGCTCCTGCTGCCGGTGTCGAACCTGACGAACCTGCTCGCCGTCGACGGGATCGGCCTCGAC
This sequence comes from Curtobacterium sp. 1310, assembly GCF_017834105.1. NCBI lineage: Bacteria > Bacillati > Actinomycetota > Actinomycetes > Micrococcales > Microbacteriaceae > Curtobacterium > Curtobacterium sp. 1310. Next base: position 400,418 of record NZ_JAFICY010000004.1, read on the forward strand.
GGCCCGATCCCGTTCGCCGGCCTCATGGTGTGGGCGGCGCTCGCCGGGGTCGTCGTGCCGTGCGCGGTGCTCCTCGTGGTGTTCCGCGGGAAGCTCTTCGGCCGGTACACGCCGGTCGACGTGCGACGGCCGCGCGACCCGCTGTTCTTCTGGGCGGCCTCGGTGGTGCTCGTCCTGCTCGTGGTCGCGCTGACCGCCGGCGTGACGGTCTGGGTCGCGGCGCTCGTCGCGGCGGCGCTGCTCGTCGTCGTCGCCGCGTTCCGCGCGCCGTCCGAGCTCCGGCCGTCCCGCGTCCCCTGGGCGACGCTCGTCTTCGCGGCCGGGCTGTTCGTCGTCGTCGAGACCCTGCACGCCACGGGGCTCACCGACCCGATCGTGCAGGCGCTGTCCGGTGGCACCGACACCGGGTCGCTCCTGCTGCTCGGCGGTGCCGGCGGGGTCGCGGCGAACGCGATCGACAACCTGCCCGCGTACCTGGTGCTCGAGCCGGCCGCCGGCCACGAGGCGCTGCGCTACGCGGCGCTCCTGGTCGGCGTGAACGCGGGGTGCCTCATCACGCCGTGGGCCTCGCTCGCGACGCTGCTGTGGCACGCACGGCTGTCGGCCGAGGGCGTGCACCTGTCGTGGGGACGCTACATGGCGCTGGGGTGCGTGGTCGCGCCGCTCACCGTCGTCGCCGGTGTGCTCGCGCTGCAGCTCTGAGGCGGCCGGCTACAGCCAGTCCTTGCTCTTGAACACGCGGTAGAGCACGAGCGACGTCGCGACGATCAGCGACACCGACGCGGCCAGTCCGCTCCAGTGCCCCTCCCCGGGGAACGTCACGTTCTGCCCGAAGAACCCGGTGATGGCGGTCGGGATCGCGATGATCGCCGCCCAGCTCGTCACCTTCTTCATCACGGTGTTCTGCCGGTTCGACGCCAGGTTCAGGTTCGTGTCGAGGACGCTCGACACCGCGTCGCGGAGCTGCTCGACCGAGTCCGCGATCGTCACGAGGTGGTCCTCGACGTCACGGAGGTACGGGCGGATGCCGTCGGCGATCGTCTCGGCGTCGCCGTGCAGCAGGGACCCGACGCTGTCGCGCGTGGGCACGACCTGCCGCCGGAGCACGCCGAGCGCCTTCCGCAGCCGGAAGGACCGGCGCTGGACCTGCTGCTCGCGCGGGTCCCCGTGCTCGAACAGGTCGTCCTCGAGGTCGTCGATGCGTGCCTCGATGTCCTCGACGGCCTTCGTGGCGTGGTCGACGACGGCGTCGAGGAGTCCCCAGACGAGCCAGGGCACCCCGCGGTCGGCCAGGTCGGCGTTCGCCTCCAGCCGCCGTTCGACGGCGCCGAGGTCGACGTCGGGGCCGTGGATGGTCACGAGCGCCCGGTGCGTGACGAAGGCCTTCACCTCGTGCGTGACGAGCTCGCCCTCGGCGTCGAGGCCGTCGACGTCGTAGACGACCAGGAACAGGCTGTCCCGGTAGCGGTCGAGCTTCGGCCGCTGCCCGTGCTCGAGGGCGTCCTCGACCGCGAGCGCGTGCACCCCGAGCTCGTCCTCGAGCTGGTCCAGGTCACCGGGGTCCGGGTCGACGTGGTCCACCCACACGAAGGTGCCGTCGTCGCGCTCCAGCAGGTCCGACACCCGTTCGACGGGGAAGTCCCGCTCCACCGCGGTGCCGTCCCGCCACGCCCGTGTCATGACCATGGCGACGAGCCTAGTGACGGCGCACCGAGAGCCGGCCGCCCCTCCGCTGGTACCGTCGGCCTCGATCCCGGCGCACCGGCCGGAGGGAACGGAGACACCAGCACCCCATGGCAGCAGACACCGACCCGGACCGCTACGCCTTCGTCGTCGCCTCGAACCGCCTCCCGGTGGACCGCGTCGTCGACGAGGACGGCAACGAGGGGTGGCGGCACTCGCCCGGCGGGCTGGTGACGGCGCTCGAACCGGTCATGCGCGCCAACGACGGCGCCTGGGTCGGGTGGGTCGGCCAGCCGGACGTCGAGGTCGCACCGTTCGACAACGAGGGCATCCACATCGTGCCGGTGCCGCTCAGCGCCGCCGACGTCGAGGAGTACTACGAGGGGTTCAGCAACGACACGCTGTGGCCGCTCTACCACGACGTCATCGAGCACCCGAGCTACCACCGCGACTGGTGGATCGCGTACCGACGCGTCAACGAGCGCTTCGCCGACCAGATCGCCGAGATCGTCGAGCAGGACGGCATCGTGTGGGTGCAGGACTACCAGCTGCAGCTCCTGCCGGCGCTGCTGCGGGAGCGCCGCCCCGACCTGACGATCGGCTTCTTCAACCACATCCCGTTCCCGCCGGTAGGCATCTACGCGCAGCTGCCCTGGCGCGCGCAGATCCTCGACGGGCTGCTCGGTGCCGACGTGATCGGCTTCCAGCGCCAGGACGACGCGAGCGACTTCCTCCGCGCGGTCCGGCACATCAAGGGCTACACCACCAAGGGGTCGACCATCGACGTCCCCGTGGACGACCCGGCGGCCCCGCGGAGCCGCAAGGGCATCACCGTGCGGCACGTCGAGGCACGGCACTTCCCGATCTCCATCGATGCCGAGAGCTTCGAGGAGATCGCCCGCCGGCCCGAGGTGCAGGAGCGCGCGCGGGAGATCCGCGAGAGCCTCGGCAACCCGAAGACCGTGCTGCTCGGCGTCGACCGGCTCGACTACACGAAGGGCATCCGGCACCGGATCAAGGCGTTCGGCGAGCTCGTCGAGGACGGCCGGATCGCGGTCGAGGACGCCACCCTCGTGCAGGTCGCGAGCCCGAGCCGCGAGCGGGTCGACACCTACGCGACGCTGCGTGACGAGATCGAGCTCACCGTCGGCCGCATCAACGGCGACCTCGGGGTCATCGGCCACCAGCCGATCGCGTACCTGCACCACGGGTACCCGCGCGAGGAGATGGTGGCGCTCTACCTGGCCGCCGACATCATGCTCGTCACCGCCCTGCGCGACGGCATGAACCTGGTCGCGAAGGAGTACGTGGCCGCCCGGTTCGACAACGACGGCGTGCTCATCCTGTCCGAGTTCGCGGGTGCCGCCGACGAGCTCAAGCAGGCCGTCATCGTCAACCCGCACGACATCGGCGCGCTGAAGGACTCGATCCAGCGCGCCATCGAGATGCCCCGCCGCGAGCGCTCCACGCGCATGCGCGCGCTCCGCAAGCGCGTCCGCGACAACGACGTGGCCCGGTGGTCCCGCTCGTTCCTCGAGGCGCTCGACCGGCACGCCCCGCGCGGGTCGCGGATCGACCCGTCCGACGACGGCGGCGAGCGGCACCGCGAGGCGGAGGACGACGGGATGTCGATCTTCGACCAGGACGCGCAGAAGGCGCGTGCCGCCGAGGACACCCGGGAGGCACGGGGTGCCTGAGGTCTCCACCGACCCGGCCGTCCTGGCGGCGGCCCTCGAGACGCTCGCGGCTGCGCCGCGACTGCTCGTCGCCCTCGACTTCGACGGCACGCTCGCACCCTTCGCCGACGACCCCGCACGGGTCGGGGCGCTCCCCGGCTCCTGGGCCGCGGTGCTCACCCTGCAGCGCGCCCGCGACACCGAGGTCGTGCTCGTCTCCGGGCGTCCGCTCGAGGGGCTCGCCCGGGTGTCGCACGCACCCGACGGCATGGCGCTCGTCGGGTCGCACGGTGTCGAGTGGCGCGTGGACGGCCACGACGAGGCCGCGCTGAGCGACGACGAGCTCGCGCGGGTCGAACGGGTCGGCGCTGCCCTCGACGAGGTCGGTGCACGGTTCCCCGACGTCGTGATCGAGCACAAGCCGGCAGGCCACGGCGTGCACACCCGGCGGGCGAGCGTCGAGGACGCGGCCGCGGCGAACGCGGCGGCGCACGAGGCGGCGCACGCAGCAGACCCGGACGTGCTGGAGCGCGGCGGCAAGGACATCGTCGAGTTCGCCGTCCGGCACGTCACGAAGGGCGACGCGATCGATCGACTGCGCGGGCTCCGCGGCGCCGACGCGGTGTTCTTCGCCGGCGACGACGTCACCGACGAGGACGCCTTCCGGGTGCTCCGCGACGGCGACGTCGGCGTGAAGGTGGGGGAGGGCGACACGCTCGCCGCCCACCGCGTGGCCGACCCCGCGGCGCTCACCGACGTCCTGAAGCAGCTCGGACGCCTGCGCGCGACGCGCTGACGACCCGGCCCCGCGCCTCCCGTCCGCGCAACGGTGTCCGGGTGGTATCCCAACTGGTCCTAGACTGCCTCCATGCCTGACATCGACGTGAAGCCGCGCAGCCGGGTCGTCACCGACGGGATCGAAGCGACCACCTCGCGTGGCATGCTCCGCGCCGTCGGCATGGGCGACGCCGACTGGGACAAGCCGCAGATCGGGATCGCCTCGTCCTGGAACGAGATCACCCCCTGCAACCTCTCGCTCGACCGCCTCGCCCAGGGCGCGAAGGAGGGCGTGCACTCCGGCGGCGGGTACCCGCTGCAGTTCGGCACCATCTCCGTCTCCGACGGCATCTCGATGGGCCACGAGGGCATGCACTTCTCGCTCGTCTCACGCGAGGTCATCGCCGACAGCGTCGAGACGGTCGTCAACGCCGAGCGCCTCGACGGCACCGTGCTGCTCGCCGGCTGCGACAAGTCGCTCCCCGGCATGCTCATGGCCGCCGCGCGTCTGGACCTCGCGAGCGTCTTCCTCTACGCGGGTTCGGTCATGCCGGGCTACGTGAAGCAGGCCGACGGCTCCTTCAAGGAGGTCACGATCATCGACTCCTTCGAGGGCGTCGGTGCGTGCAAGGCCGGCACCATGACCGAGGCCGAGCTCAAGGAGATCGAGTGCGCGATCGTCCCGGGCGAGGGCGCCTGCGGCGGGATGTACACCGCGAACACGATGGCGAGCGTGGCCGAGGCCCTCGGCATGTCGCTGCCCGGGTCCGCGGCCCCGCCGAGCGCCGACCGTCGCCGTGACTACTACGCCCATCGCTCCGGCGAGGCGGTCGTCAACATGCTGCGCCTCGGGCTCACCGCCCGCCAGATCCTGACGAAGGAGGCGTTCGAGAACGCCATCGCCGTCGCGATGGCGCTGGGAGGCTCGACCAACGTCGTGCTGCACCTGCTCGCGATCGCGCACGAGGCCGAGGTCGAGCTGAGCCTCGACGACTTCAACCGCATCGGCTCGAAGGTGCCGCACCTGGCGGACATGAAGCCGTTCGGCAAGTACGTCATGGTCGACGTCGACCGCAACGGCGGCATCCCGGTGATCATGAAGGCGCTGCTCGAGGCCGGTCTGCTGCACGGCGACGTCATGACCGTCACCGGCAAGACCCTCGCCGAGAACCTGGCCGAGATCGACCCGCCGGAGCTCGACGGCGAGGTCTTCCGGAAGCTCGACAACCCGATCCACACCACCGGTGGCCTGACGATCCTCAAGGGCTCGTTCGCGCCCGAGGGTGCCGTCGTGAAGACCGCCGGCTTCGACGCCGCCGTGTTCGAGGGCCCGGCGCGGGTGTTCGACCGCGAGCGCGCCGCCATGGACGCCCTGACCGAGGGACGGATCCAGAAGGGCGACGTGGTGGTCATCCGCTACGAGGGCCCGAAGGGCGGCCCCGGCATGCGCGAGATGCTCGCCATCACCGCTGCCATCAAGGGCGCGGGCCTGGGCAAGGATGTACTACTGTTGACGGACGGACGATTCTCAGGCGGCACAACCGGCCTGTGCATCGGCCACATCGCACCGGAAGCCGTGGACGCAGGTCCAGTGGCATTCGTGCGCGATGGCGACCGCATCCGTGTCGACATCGCGGCTCGCTCGCTCGACCTACTGGTCGACGACGCCGAGCTGGAGGCCCGCCGAGAAGGCTGGGCCCCGCTGCCCCCGCGCTACACCCGCGGAGTCCTCGCGAAGTTCGCGAAGCTCGTCCAGTCCGCCGCCAAGGGCGCGGTCACGGGCTAGCGTCGACACGTTCGAACCGCCATCCCTCCAGGCAAGGACCACCTCATGCCCACGGAAGCCACTCCGCTGTCCGCGGCCGCCGGTACGCGGCGGTCGCCCGAGATCCTGACCGGCTCGGGAGCCGTCCTGCGGACGCTCGAGCACCTCGGGATCACCGACGTCTTCGGCCTGCCCGGCGGCGCGATCATCCCGTTCTACGACGAGCTCATGGCGTCGACGACCATCCGCCACGTCCTCGTGCGCCACGAGCAGGGTGCCGGCCACGCCGCCGAGGGGTACGCCTCCTCGTCCGGCAAGGTCGGTGTCGCCATCGCGACGTCCGGCCCCGGTGCGACGAACCTCGTCACGGCGATCGCCGACGCCTACATGGACTCGGTGCCGTTCATCGCGATCACCGGGCAGGTGTTCTCGACCCTGATGGGCACCGACGCCTTCCAGGAGGCCGACATCGTCGGCATCACGATGCCGATCACGAAGCACTCGTTCCTCGTGACCGACCCGGCCGACGTGCCGGCGACGCTCGCCGCGGCCCACCAGATCGCCACGACGGGTCGTCCGGGCCCGGTGCTCGTCGACATCACGAAGGACGCCCAGCAGAAGTCGGCGCCGTACGTCTGGCCGCCGAAGATCGACCTGCCCGGCTACCGTCCGGTCACGAAGGCGCACGGCAAGCAGATCACGGCCGCGGCCCAGCTGCTGGCCGAGGCCGAGCGTCCGGTGCTGTACGTCGGCGGCGGCGTCGTCCGCTCCGGTGCGTCGGCCGAGCTCCTGCGCTTCGCCGAGGCCACCGGTGCGCCGGTCGTCACGACCCTCATGGCCCGTGGCGCCTTCCCGGACTCGCACCAGCAGCACCTCGGCATGCCGGGCATGCACGGCACGGTGCCCGCGGTGCTCGGCCTGCAGGAGAGCGACCTCATCGTCGCCCTCGGTGCGCGCTTCGACGACCGTGTGACGGGCAAGGCTGACGAGTTCGCGCCGCACGCCAAGGTCGTGCACGTCGACATCGACCCCGCGGAGATCTCGAAGATCCGCTTCGCCGACGTGCCGATCGTCGGCGACGCCCGCGAGGTCCTCGTCGACCTCCTCGACGCCTGGGACGACGTCTCCGCCGACCGGGCGGACACGAGCGCCTGGTGGGCGAAGCTCGACCAGCTCCGGCAGGACTTCCCGCTCGGGTACGCGGAGCCGACCGACGGGCTGCTCGCGCCGCAGGCGATCATCAAGCGCATCGGTGAGCTCACCGGTCCCGAGGGCGTGTTCGCCTCCGGGGTCGGGCAGCACCAGATGTGGTCCGCGCAGTTCATCCGGTACGAGCGGCCGAACGCCTGGCTGAACTCGGGTGGCGCCGGCACCATGGGCTACTCGGTCCCCGCGGCGATGGGCGCGAAGGTCGCCCAGCCGGACCGCGTGGTCTGGGCGATCGACGGCGACGGTTGCTTCCAGATGACGAACCAGGAGCTCGCGACCTGCGTCATCAACGACATCCCGATCAAGGTCGCGGTCATCAACAACTCCTCGCTCGGCATGGTGCGGCAGTGGCAGACGCTGTTCTACGACGGCCGACACTCCTTCACCGACCTGCAGACCGGTCACGGCACGCGCCGCGTCCCGGACTTCGTGAAGCTCGCCGACGCCTACGGTGCCCTCGGCATCCGCGTCGAGAAGGCGGACGAGGTCGACGCCGCCATCCAGCTCGCCCTCGAGACGAACGACCGCCCCGTGGTGATCGACTTCGTGGTCAGCCGCGACTCGATGGTCTGGCCCATGGTCCCGCAGGGGGTCAGCAACTCGTCCATCGAGTACGCCCAGGCCCTCGCCCCGACCTGGGACGACGAGGACGCCGACATGACGGGAGAAACCGCATGAGCCACGTCCTCTCCCTCCTCGTCGAGGACAAGCCGGGTCTGCTGACGCGCGTCGCGGGGCTGTTCGCCCGGCGCGGCTTCAACATCGAGTCGCTCGCCGTGGGCGGCACCGAGGTCGAGGGCCTGTCCCGGATCACGGTCGTCGTCGACGTCGAGGACCTGCCGCTGGAGCAGGTGACGAAGCAGCTCAACAAGCTCGTCAACGTCATCAAGATCGTCGAGCTCGACTTCTCCCAGTCGGTGCAGCGCGAGCACATGCTCGTGAAGGTCCGCGTCGACAACCAGACCCGCTCGGCCGTGCTCGAGGCCGTGAACCTCTTCCGCGCGCAGGTCGTCGACGTGGCGACCGACTCGCTCATCGTCGAGGTGACCGGCGACCCGGGCAAGATCCAGGCGATCCTCCGCGTCCTCGAGCCCTACGGCGTCAAGGAACTCGCCCGCGCCGGTCTGCTCGGCATGGGCCGTGGGCCGAAGAGCATCACCGACCGCGTGCGCTGAGCACACCCCGCTTCCGGGCGGGAGGCGCGGGGCGGTCCCGCCACGCGCCTCCCGTCCGCACACCACAAGCCACCAGAACCAAGGAGACACACCCTCGTGACTGACATCGTGTACGACGCCGACGCCGACCTGACGCTCATCCAGGGCAAGAAGGTCGCCGTCATCGGCTACGGCTCGCAGGGCCACGCCCACGCGCTCAACCTCCGTGACTCCGGCGTCGAGGTCGTCATCGGCCTCAAGGAGGGCTCGAAGAGCCGCGACAAGGCGACCGAGGCGGGCTTCCAGGTCCTCACCCCGGCCGAGGCGACGAAGAACGCCGACGTCGTCGTGATCCTCGCGCCGGACCAGGTGCAGCGCATCGTCTACGCCGAGGACATCGAGCCGAACCTGAAGGACGGCGCGACGCTCGTCTTCGGCCACGGCTTCAACATCCGCTACGGCTACATCGAGGCCCCCGAGGGCGTCGACGTCGCGCTCGTCGCGCCGAAGGGCCCGGGGCACACCGTCCGTCGCGAGTACGAGGCCGGCCGTGGTGTGCCCGTGATCGTCGCCGTCGAGGTCGACGCCTCCGGCAGCGCCTGGGACCTCGCCTGGTCGTACGCCAAGGCCATCGGCGGCCTGCGTTCCGGCGGCATCAAGACGACCTTCACCGAGGAGACCGAGACCGACCTGTTCGGTGAGCAGGCCGTCCTCTGCGGTGGCACGTCGCAGCTCATCCAGTACGGCTTCGAGACCCTGGTCGAGGCGGGCTACCAGCCGCAGATCGCCTACTTCGAGGTCCTGCACGAGCTCAAGCTCATCGTCGACCTCATCTGGGAGGGCGGCCTCACCAAGCAGCGCTGGTCGATCTCCGACACCGCCGAGTTCGGTGACTACGTCTCCGGCCCCCGCGTGATCTCGCCCGAGGTCAAGGAGAACATGAAGGCCGTGCTGTCCGACATCCAGGACGGCACCTTCGCCAAGCGCTTCATCGAGGACCAGGACGCCGGCGCGCCGGAGTTCAAGGAGCTCCGCGCGAAGGGCGAGGGCCACCCGATCGAGGCCACCGGCCGCGAGCTCCGCGCGCTGTTCGCGTGGAAGTCGAACGACGCCGACTACGTGGACGGCTCGGCCGCGCGGTAGTCTGCGGTCGACCACCCGACTCCCGAGGCGGCGGTGCGTTCGCACCGCCGCCTCGCGACGTGACCCGAACGACATGCACCTGTACCCCTCCAGCTCCAGCGCCAGCACCTGGCGCCCCCGTGGCGTCCCCGTACCCGGGCGCTCCGCTTCCGTGACCCGTCCTGCAGTGCTGCCGATGCCGCTCCGCGGCGTCGCGAGGAGTGGTCACGACCGGGTCCTCCGACGTGGGAGGATCATCGGATGGCGGTGACGAAGCGAGCGGTCCACATCGGCGCCGGCAAGATCGGGCGCGGGTTCGTGGGTCAGTTCCTGGTCGCGAGCGGTTACGAGCTCACCTTCGTCGACGTGGACGACCGCGTGGTCTCCGCGCTCAACGACGCCGGCCGCTTCGTGGTCCACGAGGTCGGCGAGCAGCCCGTCGAACACCTCGTGTACGGCTTCCGTGCACTCAGCAGCAAGACCGACCGTGAGCGCGTCGTCCAGGCGATCGCCGAGGCCGACGTCGTCACGACCGCCGTCGGTGCACGCACGCTGCCGCTCGTCGCCCCCGTCATCGCCGAGGGCCTCGCGGCACGGGCGCCCGAGCGCGGCGACGTCACGGTCGTGGCCTGCGAGAACGCCTTCAACGCGACGGACTCGCTGCACGCCAGCATCCGACGCGCCCCGATCCTCGAGGACCGTCACGTCGCGGCGGTCTTCGCGAACTGCGCGATCGACCGCATCGTCCCGGACCAGTCCGGGGTGCTCGGACAGTCCGGTGGTCTCGACGTCGTGCTCGAGCCGTTCTACGAGTGGGTCATCGAGCGCACCCCCTTCGCTCCGTCCGACGCCGAGCCGCCGCAGATCGACGGCGTCACCTGGGTCGACGACCTGCAGCCGTTCGTCGAGCGGAAGCTCTACACGGTGAACACCGCCCACGCGACCGCGGCGTACCACGGCTTCGTCCGCGGGATCCGACTCATCCGCGAGGCCCTCGAGGACCGCGAGGTCCGCGCCGAGGTCGACGGGGTCCTCGCCGAGACGACCGCGCTGTTGGTCGCCAAGCACGGGTTCGACCCGGCCGAGCACGCCCGCTACGTCGCTGCGAACCTCACCCGCATCGCGAACCCGCTCCTGCCGGACACCACGGCGCGTGTGGGGCGCAACCCGCTGCGGAAGCTCGGACGGCGTGAGCGCTTCATCGGCCCGGCGTCGCAGCTGGCCGAACGCGGGCTCCCGGTCGAGCACCTGCTCGGAGCGGTCCGGGTCGCCCTGGCGTTCGACGACGAGAACGACCCCGAGTCGATCGAGCTGCACGCCCTGCTCCGCTCCGGCGCGACGGCGCACGCACTCACCGAGATCCTGACCGGGCTCGTGGAGAGCCACCCGCTGTTCCCCGCGGTGCGCGACGTCGTCGCCGGGGTCCTCGCGACCCAGCCCGCCGACGTCTGAGCGGTCCCTCGTGGTGTCCGCCGTCGCGGGTCCCTCGTAGAATCGTCCCCATGACCACGGCAGCATCCCCGCCCGACGGCTCGGTCGACCACGACGACGACGCCCTCAGCTGGGGCGACGCGGACGACGCGACCCACGTCGACGCGGCCCACAACCCGGTCACGGTGAAGGGCCACGGCGGACGCGACCCGGAGCGCCCGGAGACCTCCGGCGCCCTGGTCGGCTTCGGGGTCTTCGGCGGGCTCTACCTGCTCTACACGGTGGCGTGGCTGCTCACCGCCTCGACCGCGTACGTCGCGAACGTCGACACGCTGCTGACCGTCTTCGTCGAGGTCCTCCGCTTCCTGTCGATCGTCGCGCCCGCGCTGTGGTTCACCGTGGTGCTCTGGGCCGGTCGTGGTCGTCGGACCCGCACGCGGCTGCTGTGGATGCTGCTCGGAGCCGCCGTGCTCTTCCCCTGGCCGTTCCTCATGACCAGGAGCTTCGGGTGACCGCCACGACACCGGCAGCCCGCCGGACCTCGTCCCCGCTCGTCGGCCGCATCGTCGTCTGGGTGGTCTTCGGCGCGCTGTTCGCCTACATGACCGTCCAGAGCGTCGGGAACCTCGTCACCGTCTCGCAGTCGGTTCGCGCGTTCAACACGTTCCTCGAGACGACCTCCGGTGGTTCGTCGCTGCAGCGCAGCACCCCCTGGGGCTGGCTCGTCCTCGACATCGCGATCGCGCCCGTCGCGTTCGTGGTCGCCCTCTGGACGACGCGCCGGGCTCGGCTGTCGGTGACGGTCGGTGTCTTCGTCGTCGCGTTCGCGGCGGCGGGCGCGCTCTGGCTCGACCTCCAGCTGTTCGTGCCGCGCCTGCTCGACTTCTGACGCACGTCGCGACCGTCCCACGGTCGGGAGGCACGGTGCCCGCTGGCTCCGCGCCTCCGGACCGGCGCGTGGTTCCGTCGGGGACCGACGGTGCGGTCGTAACCGGGTCCCCGCGTCGATACGATGGTGGGATACCGCCCGTCTCGTGTGAGGAACTGCAGCTGTGCCGAAGCCGGTCGTCCTGATCGCCGAAGAACTCTCGCCCGCCACCGTCGACGCCCTCGGGCCCGACTTCGAGATCCGGAACGTGGACGGTACCGACCGTGCCGCGCTCCTGTCCTCCCTCGCCGACGCGCACGCCGTGCTGGTGCGGTCCGCAACGAAGATCGACGCCGAGGCCATCGCCGCGGCGCCGCAGCTCAAGGTGGTCGCCCGCGCGGGCGTCGGCCTGGACAACGTCGACATCAAGGCGGCGACCACCGCCGGCGTGATGGTCGTCAACGCGCCGACGTCGAACATCATCTCGGCCGCCGAGCTCACGGTCGGCCACATCCTGTCGCTCGCGCGCCACATCCCCGCGGCCCACGCGTCGCTCGCGGCCGGCGCGTGGAAGCGTTCGTCGTACACGGGCGTCGAGCTCTACGAGAAGACCGTCGGCATCATCGGCCTCGGCCGCATCGGCGCGCTCATCACGCAGCGCCTGCAGGCGTTCGGCGTCTCGGTCATCGCGTACGACCCCTACGTCACGACGGCCAGGGCCCAGCAGCTCGGGGTCGAGCTGGTGTCGCTCGAGGACCTCCTCCGTCGTGCGGACTTCACCACGATCCACATGCCGAAGACGCCGGAGACGGTGGGCATGATCTCGGACGAGCAGTTCGCGCTCATGAAGCCGACCGCGTTCGTCGTGAACGTCGCGCGCGGCGGCCTGATCGACGAGGACGCCCTGCACCGGGCGCTCACGTCCGGGGAGATCGCCGGTGCCGGCCTCGACGTCTTCGTGTCCGAGCCGCCGAAGGACTCGCCGCTGCTCGCGCTGCCGAACGTCGTCGTCACGCCGCACCTCGGCGCCTCGACGGACGAGGCCCAGGAGAAGGCCGGCGTCTCCGTCGCGAAGTCCGTGCGCCTCGCGCTCGGCGGCGAACTCGTGCCGGACGCGGTCAACGTCGCCGGCGGCGTCATCGACCCGTACGTCCGCCCGGGGATCCCGCTCATGGAGAAGCTCGGTCAGGTCTTCACCGGCCTGGCCACCTCGCCGGTGACGAGCATCGACGTCGAGGTGCACGGCGAGCTCGCGCAGTACGACGTCAGCGTGCTGAAGCTCGCAGCCCTCAAGGGCGTCTTCACCGACGTCGTCAGCGACCAGGTCTCGTACGTCAACGCCCCGCTCATCGCGGAGCAGCGCGGCGTGAGCGTCCGGCTCATCACCGAGGCCGACAGCCCGGAGTACCGCAACGTCCTCACGATCCGCGGTGCCCAGTCCGACGGGCCCGCGATCAGCGTGTCCGGCACGCTGACCGGTGCCAAGCAGGTCGAGAAGCTCGTGGAGATCAACGGCCACGACGTCGAGGTCGCCCTCGACGCGCACCACGTCGTGATGGTCTACACCGACCGCCCCGGCATCGTCGCGGTCTACGGCAAGGAGTTCGGCGACGCCGGCATCAACATCGCCGCGATGCAGATCTCGCGCGAGGCCGCCGGCGGGCAGGCGCTGAGCGTCCTGACGGTCGACTCGCCGGTGCCCGCGGAGATCCTCGAGCACGTGCGCTCCACCATCGACGCGACCTCGCTCCGCGAGATCGACATCACGCTGTAGGGGTCCGGGACATGGCACAGACGCTCAAGCTGGCGGTCGTCCGGGGCGACGGCATCGGGCCCGAGGTGGTGGACGAAGCGCTGAAGGTCCTGCACGCGGTGGTGCCGGACGACCTCGACGTGCAGGAGACCGCCTTCTCGCTCGGTGCCGCCCGGTACCTCGAGACGGGCGACATCCTCACCGAGGACGACATGTCCGCCATCGCCGAGCACGACGCGATCCTGCTCGGCGCCGTCGGCGGTGACCCGCGCGACCCGCGACTCGCGGGCGGGATCATCGAGCGTGGACTCCTGCTGAAGCTGCGCTTCGCGTTCGACCACTACGTCAACCTCCGCCCCACGACGGTGTACTCCTCGGTCGCGAGCCCGCTCGCCGACCCGGGTGCGGTCGACTTCGTCGTCGTGCGCGAGGGCACCGAGGGCCCGTACGTCGGCAACGGCGGCGCGATCCGCGTCGGCACGCCGCACGAGATCGCCACCGAGGTGTCCCTCAACACGGCACACGGTGTCGAGCGCGTCGTCCGGTACGCCTTCGACCTCGCCTCCCGCCGCCCGCGGAAGCACCTGACCCTCGTGCACAAGAGCAACGTGCTCGTGCACGCGGGTTCCCTCTGGCAGCGGACGGTCGCGGCGGTCGCCGAGGAGCACCCGGACGTGACCGTCGACTACCAGCACGTCGACGCGGTGACGATCCACATGGTCCGCGAGCCCGGGCGGTTCGACGTCATCGTCACCGACAACCTGTTCGGGGACATCATCACCGACCTGGCCGGCGCGATCAGCGGCGGCATCGGTCTGGCGGCCTCGGGGAACATCAACCCGGACGGCACCTTCCCCAGCATGTTCGAGCCGGTCCACGGTTCCGCGCCGGACATCGCAGGCCAGCAGGTCGCCGACCCGACCGCCGCCGTCCTGTCCGTCGCCCTGCTGCTCGACCACCTCGGTCGTGCAGACCTGGCGGCGGCCGTGACACAGGCGGTCGAGGACGACCTCGCGAGCCGGGGCACCACGCCGCGCAGCACGGCCGAGGTCGGCGACGCCATCGCCGCCGCGGTCGCAGCACGCACCACCACCGCCTGACAGGAGTCACCCCGATGAGCAGCACCGACACCGAGACCGACGGCGACTTCGCCCTCGAGTTCGCGAACACGCCGTCGCCCGAGCGTCGGGCCGCGGCCGAGCGCGAGGAGATCCTCGCCGACCCGGGCTTCGGCAAGTACTTCACCGACCACATGGCCACCGTCGCGTGGTCGCTCGAAGCCGGCTGGCACAGCGCATCGATCCACCCGTACGGACCGCTGACCCTCGACCCCAGCGCCAGCGTGTTCCACTACGCGCAGGAGATCTTCGAGGGCATGAAGGCCTACCGCCGCGCGGACGGGTCGGTGTGGTCCTTCCGGCCGGACGCGAACGCGCGCCGCTTCCAGCGCTCGGCCCGTCGGCTCGCGCTCCCGGAGCTGCCGCTCGAGGTCTTCGTCGAGTCGGTCCGGCAGCTCGTCCGCGCCGACGTGGACTGGGTGCCGTCGGCGCCGGAGACCAGCCTGTACCTGCGTCCGTTCATGATCGCGACCGAGTCCTTCCTCGGGGTCCGTGCCGCGCAGGAGGTCGCGTACCACTGCATCGCCAGCCCGGCCGGGGCGTACTTCACGTCCGGACCGAAGCCCGTGAGCATCTGGCTGTCGACGAAGTACGCCCGTGCCGCACGTGGCGGGACCGGGGCTGCGAAGACCGGCGGGAACTACGCCGCGTCCCTGCTCCCGCAGCAGGAGGCCTACGAGCAGGGCTGCCAGCAGGTGATGTTCCTCGACTCCGAGGAGGGCCGGTACCTCGAGGAGCTCGGCGGCATGAACGTCGTGCTCGTGCGGTCGGACGGCACGCTCGTCACGCCGGACTCGGAGTCGATCCTCGAGGGCATCACCCGCGACTCGATCCTGCAGCTCGCCGAGGACCGCGGGCTCCGGGTGGAGCGTCGTCGGGTGACGCTCGACGAGTGGCGGGACGGGGTGGCCGACGGCTCGATCACCGAGGCGTTCGCCTGCGGGACGGCCGCGGTGGTCACGCCGATCGCGGAGCTCCGCGGCGAGGGCTTCACGATCGGGTCGCCCACCGTCGGTGCCGGCGAGCTGACGATGTCGCTCCGCCAGGAGCTGACCGACATCCAGTACGGCCGTCGTCCCGACCCCCACGGGTGGATGACGCGCCTGACGGACCCGGCCTGAGCCGCGGATCGGTAGGGTCGAACAGTGAAGATCGCACGGTTCAGCAGCACGGGTGAAGACCCGCGGTACGGCATCCTCGACGAGCGTGACCTGGTCGTCCTTGCGGGGGACCCGATGTACCAGGGGTTCGAGACGACGGGGGAGCGGGTGCCGCTCGCCGACGCCAAGCTCCTCGCACCGGTGATCCCTCGGTCGAAGGTGATCGGCGTCGGCCTGAACTACGCCGAGCACGCGTCGGAGATGGACGAGCGGTCGGGGGACGACCCCGTGGTCTTCCTCAAGCCGAACACCGCGGTCATCGGTCCGGACGACCCCATCCGTCTGCCGGCCGAGGTCGGCCGTGTCGACCACGAGGGCGAGCTCGCCATCGTGATCGGCTCGCTCGCCAAGAACGTCCGGCGCGAGGACTTCGCGAGCGTCGTGCTCGGGTACACGATCGCGAACGACGTGACTGCGCGCGACCTGCAGGCCCGCGACGGACAGTGGACGCGAGCCAAGGGCTTCGACACCTTCTGTCCGCTCGGTCCGGTCATCGAGACCGAGATCGACCCGTCGGACATCCGACTCGAGACCCGCGTGGACGGCGAGCTGCGCCAGGCGGCGTCGACCAGCGAGATGGTGCACGACATCCCGTCCCTGGTCGAGTTCGTGTCGTCGATCTGGACCCTCCTGCCCGGCGACGTCATCCTCACGGGTACCCCGGCCGGGGTCGGGGCCATCCGCGACGGCGAGGTGGTGGAGGTCCTCATCGAGGGGATCGGCTCGCTGAAGAACCCGGTCATCGCTCGCCACTGAGCGCTCGCGACACCCGAACGGCCCGTTCCCACAGGGGAGCGGGCCGTTCGCCGTGCCGGGGCCACGAGGTGCCGACCGTGCGACACGCCCGGGATGTGGGTGGTGTTGGTGGTGTGGTCGGGCCGTGCGTAGAGTAATCACTCGTTGCCGCTGAGGCGGAGAACGGAACGGCCGAGACGGTCACCGGGTTCACCTGGGGATCTTGTCCGCCACGGTTCTTCCCCGGCAACGAACTTCCAGCCCCTCTGATGAGGTACCACTGTGGTGGTGCTGAGTGGGGGGTGCGTCTGGTCCTTGAGAACTCAACAGCGTGCACATTGTCAATGCCAATTATTTTGACCCCGTGCGACCGCAGCTTTGGTTGTGGTCGTCGGAGACAATTCCTTTTGGATTGAAGATTGTCAGTAGACAGTCAACAGTCAGAATCAACTCGGTTCGGCGCTTTC
>NZ_JAFICY010000005.1:0-238256 GCF_017834105.1 Curtobacterium sp. 1310
ACCCCGCCCCGCCCCCCCCCGCGCCCCACCCCCCCCCCCCCCCCCCCCCCCACCCCCCCGCCCCCCCCCCCCCCCCCCGCGCCCCCGCCCCCCCCCCCCCCCCCCCCCGCCCGCCCCCCCCCCCCGCCCCCCCCCCCCCCCCCCGCCCCCGCCCCCCCCCCCCCCGCTTCCGGTTGTTCGCGAGCAGGTCGCGCCGCGGGACGACCGAGGCGGCACGGCGGCCTCGCCCACCGCCCCGCGTCAGATCTTGCGGAGCAGCACCGAGTTGACCTTGTGGTTCGCGCCCTTCTTGAGCACGAGCGTCGCCCGGGAGCGCGTGGGCAGCACGTTCTCGAGCAGGTTCGGCTCGTTGATCGCCCGCCAGACCTCGGTCGCGGTCCGGACCGCGTCCTCGCGCGACAGCGAGGCGAAGCGGTGGAAGAACGAGTCCGGGCTCGAGAACGCCTCCTCCTGCAGGGCGAGGAACCGGTCGACGTACCAGGACTCGATGTCCTTCGTCTTCGCGTCGACGTAGATCGTGAAGTCGAACAGGTCGGACAGCGCGAGCCGCCCGTGCACCGGCGGCGCGAGCACGTTGAGGCCCTCGACGATGAGGACGTCCGGCTGCCGCACGACGATCTCGGCGTCGGGGACGATGTCGTAGACGAGGTGCGAGTAGAACGGCGCACGCACCTCGGCCGCCCCGCTCTTCACCTGGCTGACGAACCGCAGCAGCGCACGACGGTCGTACGACTCCGGGAAGCCCTTGCGGTCCATGATCCCGCGGCGCTCGAGCTCGGCGTTCGGGTACAGGAAGCCGTCGGTGGTCACGAGTTCGACCCGCGGGGTGTCCGGCCAGCGCTTCGTCAGCTCGCGGAGCAGGCGCGCGACGGTCGACTTGCCGACCGCCACCGACCCGGCGACACCGATCACGAAGGGCGTCCGGCCGGCCCGCTCACCGAGGAAGCGGCTCGTCTCGGCGTGCAGGTCCCTGGCGCCGGCCGCGTACAGCGTCAGCAGGCGGGAGAGCGGCAGGTAGACCTCCTGGACCTCCTGCATGTCGAGCCGGTCGCCGAGGCCGCGCAGCTGCACGATCTCGGTCTCGGTGAGCGACAGGTGCTCCTTCGGTGCGAGCTGGGACCACTCGTCGCGCGGGATCTCCACGAACGGGGTCGGGTGCGCGACGGTGGCTTCCGTGATCGGCATGGGCACGAGCGTACAGACGGGAGGCGCGGCGGACGTGCGTGGACCGGCTGCGGTGATCCGCGCCTCCCGTCCGGTGCCCGGTGCGTGTCCGCAGGACGCGACCCGTCGTGCGGACGGTGACCGTCAGGCCGGCAGGGCCGCCTCGATGGCGGCGACGACCTCGGGGGCGTCCGGCTTCGTGGTCGGACGGAAGCGCGTGACGGAGCCGTCGGGGGCGACGAGGAACTTCTCGAAGTTCCAGCTCACCCGGCCGGCCTTGCCAGAGGCGTCGGGCGTCTCCTTGAGCGCCTGGTAGAGCGGGTGGGCGCCCCTGCCGTTCACCTTCACCTTCTCGGACATCGGGAAGGTCACACCCCAGGTGGTGGAGCAGTACTCGTCGATCGCCTCCGACGAGCCGAGTTCCTGCAGGAACTGGTTGCTCGGGAAACCGAGGACCGTGAAGCCGCGGTCGCCGTACGTCTTCTGCAGGGCCTCGAGCTGCTCGTACTGCGGCGCGAGTCCGCAGCGCGAGGCGACGTTCACGACGAGGACGGCCCGGTCCGAGAACTGCGCGAAGGTGGTGTGCTCCCCGTGCAGCGTGGTGATCTCGATGTCGTCGAAGCGTCCCATGTCCCGAACGGTATCCCCACTCCTGCGGACTTGCAGGGTTGATCTCCAGCCAGACCGTAGGATCGTGCGCATGTGTGGAATCGTGGGCTACGTCGGCAGCAAGAGCAGCCAGGAGGTCCTCCTCGGTGGTCTCCGTCGTCTCGAGTACCGCGGCTACGACTCGGCGGGCATCGCCGTCGTCGACCGGCCGGGTGACCTCGTCTCGGCGAAGAAGGCCGGCAAGCTGCAGGCCCTGGTCGAGGAGCTCGAGTCGCACCCGATCGCCGACGGCGCCACCGGCATCGGGCACACCCGCTGGGCGACCCACGGCGGCCCGACCGACGGCAACGCCCACCCGCACCTGGCGGACGGCGGCAAGCTCGCGCTCATCCACAACGGCATCATCGAGAACTTCTCCGAGCTGAAGCAGGAGCTCGTCGCCGAGGGCGTCGAGTTCACCAGCGAGACCGACTCCGAGGTCGCCGCGCACCTCGTCGGTCGTGCGTTCCGCGAGACCGGGGACCTGACCGCCGCCATGCAGCAGGTCGTGCAGCGGCTCGAGGGTGCCTTCACGCTCCTCGTCGTGCACGCCGACCAGCCGGGCGTCGTCGTCGGTGCGCGCCGCAACTCGCCGCTCGTCGTGGGCCTCGGTGACGGCGAGAACTTCATGGGCTCCGACGTCGCGGCCTTCGTCGCCTACACGCAGCGTGCCCTCGCGATCGGCCAGGACGAGATCGCGACGATCCGTCCCGACGGCGTCGAGGTCGTGCACTTCGACGGCTCGCCGGCGACGCCCGAGGAGTTCGAGGTCAGCTGGGACGCCTCCGCCGCGGACAAGGGCGGCTGGAGCTCCTTCATGGCCAAGGAGATCAGCGAGGAGCCCGAGGCCGTCGCCAAGACGATCCTCGGTCGCGTGCACGACGGTGCCGTGACGCTGACCGACCTCGACCCGATCGCCGATCGGCTGCAGCAGGTCGACCGTGTCATCGTGATCGCGTGCGGCACGGCGGCGTACGCCGGCATCCTCGGCAAGTACGCCATCGAGCAGTGGGCACGCGTCCCCGTCGAGGTCGAGCTCGCCCACGAGTTCCGCTACCGCGACCCGGTGCTGAGCGACCGCACGCTCGTCGTCTCGATCAGCCAGTCGGGCGAGACCATGGACACGCTCATGGCCGTCAAGTACGCCCGCGAGCAGGGTGCGCAGGTGCTCTCGATCTGCAACACGCAGGGCGCCACCATCCCGCGCGAGTCCGACGCGGTGATCTACACGCACGCCGGCCCCGAGGTCGCCGTCGCGTCGACCAAGGCCTTCATCGCCCAGGGCGTCGCGCTGTACCTGCTCGGGCTGCACCTCGCCACGCTCAAGGGCACGCTCACGGCCGAGCAGATCGCCGAGCAGGTCAGCGAGCTCGAGGGCCTCGCACCGAAGCTCCAGCAGACCATCGACGACGCGTCCGGCGTCGCCGAGCTGGCGAAGTGGATGGCGGACACCCGGAGCGTGCTGTTCCTCGGCCGCCACGTCGGGTACCCGATCGCGCTCGAGGGCGCCCTCAAGCTCAAGGAGCTCGCGTACATCCACGCCGAGGGCTTCGCCGCCGGCGAGCTCAAGCACGGCCCGATCGCGCTCATCGAGCCGGGGCAGATCGTCTTCGTGATCGTGCCGTCGCCGCGCGACCCGCGCTCGCTGCACCCGAAGGTGGTCTCGAACATCCAGGAGATCCGCGCCCGCGGTGCCCGGGTGATCGCCATCGCCGAAGAAGGAGACGCCGCCGTGCTGCCCTTCGCGGACGAGGTCCTGCGGATCCCGCTCGCCACGCCGCTGTTCGAGCCGCTGCTGGCCGTCGCGCCGCTGCACATGTTCGGCATGGAGCTCGCCGCCGCCAAGGGGCTCGACGTCGACCAGCCGCGCAACCTGGCGAAGTCGGTCACCGTCGAGTAGGCCCGCGTCGTGATCATCGGCATCGGGGTCGACGTCGTCGACACAGAGCGGTTCCGGGGTGTGCTCGAACGCACCCCGGCGCTCCGGACGCGGCTGTTCACCCCGGCCGAGCAGCTGCGCGACGGGGAGCCCCGACCGGTGTCGTCGCTCGCGGCCCGGTTCGCGGCGAAGGAAGCCCTCATCAAGGCGTTCGGGTCCAGTGCCGGGCTCAGCTGGCAGGACCTCGAGGTCGTGTCGGACGACCAGCGGAACCCGTCGCTCACGCTGCACGAGGGCGCTCGTCGGGTGGCGGCGGACCGGGGTGTGACGGACGTCCACCTGTCGCTGTCGCACGACGGCGGGATCGCGACGGCGTTCGTCGTCATCGAAGGAGGGGGCGCATGAGCGCGTTCACGGGGATCACGGTCGACCGCGAGGCCCTCATCGCGAACTACGCCACGGTGTCCGAGCAGGTGGCGCCGGCGGGTGTCATCGCGGTCGTCAAGGCGAACGCGTACGGGCACGGTGCGGTCGACGCCGCACGGGCGTTCGTCGACGCCGGTGCCGAGTGGCTCGGGGTCGCCGACGTCGAGGAGGGCATCGCGCTCCGCCGCGCCGGCATCGACGAGGGCGTCCGGATCCTGGCGTGGCTGCACGCCCCGGACGAGGACTTCCGCCGCGCCGCGCAGTACGACGTCACCCCGGCGGTGTCGAGCGTGTCCCAGCTCGCGGCCGCGGCCGACTCCGAGGTGCCCGCGGTGCACGTCTGCGTCGACACCGGGCTGAGCCGGAACGGCGCGGTCGAGTCCGAGTGGGCCGAGCTCTTCGACACCGCCGGGCGGATCGCCCGGGCCGGCGGGCGCACCCGCGTCGAGGGGCTCATGTCGCACCTGTCGAACGCGTCGCGTGCCGACGACCTCGACCAGGACGCCGCACTCCAGCGGGCGCTCGACGGCCTGGCGGCGAACGGCATCGTGCCGGAGATCGTGCACCTCGCCGCGAGCGCCGCGGGCATCGCGGTGCCGGAGACGCGCCACGACGCCGCACGGGTCGGGCTCGCGCTCTACGGGCTCAGCCCCTTCGCCGACCGCACCTCGGCCGACCTCGGGCTCCGGCCGGCGATGCGCGTGACCGCCGCGGTGCTGCGGACCGTCCCGGTGGCCGCGGGCGACGGCGTCAGCTACGGCTACACCTGGCGTGCAGCGACGGACACCCGGCTCGCGGTGATCGGCCTCGGGTACGCCGACGGCTTCGACCGCGACCTCGGCAACCGGGTGTCGGTGCGCATCGGCGACCGGGAGTTCCCCGTCGTCGGCCGCGTCGCGATGAACGCCATGCACATCGACATCGGCGACGCCGACGTCCGGGTGGGCGACGAGGTCGTGCTCTGGGGCGACCCGGCGGACGGCGACCCCGCGGTCGAGGACTGGGCGGCGGCGATCGACACCATCAACTACGAGGTGGTCGCCAGGGTCGGCCGCAGCGTGGAACGGAGGACGACGTGAACGCCCCCCTTCGTCGGGCCCGGATCGACCTCGACGCCTACCGGTCGAACCTCGACCTCGTGCGCGAGTGGATGCACCCGGTCGAGGTCATGGCGATCATGAAGGCCGACGCCTACGGGCACGGTCTCGAGCCGATCGCGCTCGCGGCCGTCGACGCCGGCATCCACTGGATCGGCGTGCTGACCGTGCCGGCCGCGCTGCGCCTCCGGGCGATCGGCGTCGGCGAGGACGTGCACCTGTTCACCTGGCAGCACGACCCGGCGCTCGACTTCCGCGACGCCGTCGACTCGGCGATCGACCTCGGCGTCTCGAACGTCGCCGAGCTGCAGCGCGTCGTCGACGCCGTCGACCAGCGCCCGGCACGGGTCCACCTCGGCGTCGACTCCGGCCTGCACCGCGACGGCGCGACCGCGGACGCCTGGCCGGAGCTGGTGGCACTCGCGGTCGACGCGCAGCGCGCCGGCCGGATCGAGGTCGTCGCGGCGTACACGCACCTCGCGGAGTCGTCGGACGAGGACGACAGCGCCGCGGTCGCCGTGTTCGACCGGGCCGTCGAGACCGCGGAGGACCTCGGGCTCGACCTGCCGATGGAGCACGTCGCGGCCTCGCTCGCCGGGCTCGAGCGGAAGGAGTTCCGCAAGGACATGGTGCGGATGGGCGCGAACCTCCTCGGCATCCCGGGTGCCGAGGGCGTGTCCGCCGCCGACCTCGGGCTCGAGCCGGTGATGACGCTCACGGCCTCGGTCGCGAAGACGAAACGTGTCCCGGTCGACACCGGCGTCTCCTACGACTACACGTACCGCACCACGTCGGAGACCACCCTGGCGCTCGTGCCCGTGGGCTACGCGGACGGGGTGCCGCGTCGCGCGCAGGGCCGCGTCGAGGTGACGATCGGCGGGAAGCGGTACCCGGTCGCCGGTCGCGTCGCGATGGACCAGTTCCTGGTCGACGTCGGCGACGACGAGGTCCGCGTCGGCGACGAGGTCGTGCTGTTCGGCACGGGGGAGCACGGCGAGATGACCGTCCTCGAGTGGGGCGAGGCGCTCGGCACCATCGGGGAAGAGGTGACCTGCCGGATCGGGGCCCGTGTCCCGCGCGAGGTCGCCGGGCACCAGGTCGAGGGCCGGGTCGGCGACTACCTCCGGGAGCAGCCGTGACGGACGCCCGGGTGCTGCTCGACACGACGGTGTCGACGACCGACGAGATGGGTGTGCTCGGTGCGCGGCTCGCACGTGTCCTGCGTGCCGGCGACCTCGTCGTGCTGACCGGGCCGCTCGGTGCGGGCAAGACGACGCTCACGCGTGGCCTCGGGGCCGCGCTCGGCGCGCGGGGGCAGGTGTCGAGCCCCACCTTCGTCCTCGCCCGGACCCACCCGACGACGACCGGCCCGGACCTGGTCCACGTCGACGCCTACCGGTTGAGCGACCCCGTGGAGCTCGACGACCTCGACCTCGACTGGGACGCCTCGATCGTGGTGGTCGAGTGGGGCCGGGGCTTCGTCGACGGCATCGCGGACAGCATCCTCGACGTGGAGATCGTCCGAGCGACGGGAGCGGACGCGCCCGACGGCGACGCCGACGACCTCGACCCCGACGACGTTCCCGACGAGCCCCGACGGGTGATCGTCACCGCGACCGGGCCGCGCTGGGCGGACGTCACGCTCTGACGGATCGCCGGTTCAGCCCGACCGCACCGAGGTGGTCGGGTCGATGAAGAAGTCGGCGTAGGCCGGGTCGTCGACCGGCAACCACCCGAGTCGGGCGTGCACGAGCGCGTCGACGTCCGCGGGCGGCAGCAGGCCCCGACGGCGCCACTGCTCGGGATCGCGGTGCGCTGCCGTGCGCGGTGTCCAGGGCATCGGTGACCTCCCTCGTGCTGGTGGAACATCACCGGACACTACGCCACCGTCCGCCGTCCCGATCGCGCCTACGATGGACGCGTGCTCCTCGCCATCGACACGTCCGCCGGCACCTCGGTCGCCGTCGTCGACCCGGCCAGCGGTCGTGTGCTCGCCGAGCGCAGCACCGACGACTCCCGCCGGCACGCCGAGGTGATCGGCCCGTTCCTCGCCGAGGTGCTCGCCGAGACCGGCGTCACCGGTGCCGACGTCACCGGGGTGGTCGCCGGCACGGGCCCCGGCCCCTTCACCGGCCTGCGCGTCGGGATCGCCGCCGCGCGCACCTTCGCCGCCGCCCGCGGCGTCCCCCTCCTCCCGCTCGTCAGCCACGACGCGATCGCGGCCGACCGGCAGCGGCACCCCGTCGTCGTCCTGACGGACGCGCGCCGCCGCGAGGTCTACTGGAGCGCCCACGACGAGACCGGCACGCGGGTCGCCGGTCCCGGACTCGCGAAGCCGGCGGACCTGGACGAGGCGATCCGCGCCTCCCGTCCGGAGGCCGTCGACTGGCCCCGCGAGACCGTCACGACCGTCCCGGCCGGGAGGCTCGGGTCGCTGGCAGCAGACCGGCTCGCCTCCGGCGCGCCCTTCGCCGACGACACCCCCCTCTACCTGCGTGACCCCGACGTCACCGTGCCGGGGGCCCCGAAGCGGGTCGTCCGGTGACCGGACTGCCCGCCGGCCTGCGGCTGCGCCGTGCGGTCCCGCAGGACCTCGACGACGTCATGTTCCTCGAGCACACGTCGTTCCCGACGGACGCCTGGACCTCGTCGCAGATGGCGGGGGAGCTGTGGTCCCCGCACGGGTACTACGTCGTGGTCGAGACGACCGAGGACGGCGCCCCGACGGTCGTCGGCTACGCCGGGCTGTCCTCGCTCGCGGGCAACCCCGTCGCTGACGTGCAGACCATCGCGGTCGCTGCCGAGCAGCGGGGCCGGGGCATCGGGAAGGTGCTCTTCACGGAGCTCCTCGACGAGGCCCGACGGCGTGAGGTGCACGAGGTGTTCCTCGAGGTGCGCGCCGACAACCCCGTGGCGCAGGCGATGTACACCGCTGCCGGGTTCGAGCGCATCGCCGTGCGGCCCCGCTACTACCAGCCCGACGGTGTCGACGCGTGGGTGATGCGGGCGGAGCTCCCCGTCACCCCCGGTGCGTCCACCGGTGTCGGACCGATCGGACAGGAGACCCTCGGTGAGCGCGACTGAACCCCTGGTGCTCGGCATCGAGACGAGCTGTGACGAGACCGGCGTGGGCATCGTCCGCGGGACCACCCTGCTCGCCAACGTCATCGCGTCGAGCATGGACGAGCACGCCCGCTACGGCGGCGTCGTGCCCGAGGTGGCCGCACGGGCGCACCTCGAGGCCATGACCCCGACCCTGCACGAGGCCCTCGACCGCGCGGGTGTCACGCTCGACGAGCTCGACGCCGTCGCCGTGACCGCCGGCCCGGGGCTCGCCGGTGCCCTGATGGTCGGGGTGGGCGCAGCCAAGGCACTGGCGGTCGCGACGGGCAAGCCGCTGTACGGCGTGAACCACCTGGTCGGGCACGTCGGTGCGGACGTCCTGCGTGCGGACGGCAGCGCGATCGAGCTGCCGACCGTGGCGCTGCTCGTGTCCGGCGGCCACACGTCGCTGCTGCTCGTGCGGGACCTGGTCGGCGACGTCGAACTGCTCGGCGAGACGATCGACGACGCGGCCGGCGAGGCGTTCGACAAGGTCGCACGCCTGCTCGGACTGCCCTACCCGGGCGGGCCGCAGATCGACCGGGCGGCAGCGGAGGGTGACCCGACCGCGATCCGGTTCCCGCGCGGCCTGACGCTGCCGAAGGACATGGCGCAGCACCGGTACGACTTCTCGTTCTCCGGGCTGAAGACCGCCGTCGCGCGGTGGGTCGAGAAGTGCCGGGACGAGGGCCGCGAGGTCCCCGTCGCCGACGTCGCGGCGTCGTTCCGCGAGGCCGTCGTCGACGTGCTCCTCACGAAGGCGCTCGCCGCGTGCCGGGACACCGGTGTCGACCGCCTGCTGCTCGGGGGTGGGGTCGTCGCGAACGCACGGTTGCGCGCCGTCGCCGAGGAACGCTGCGCCGCCGCCGGGGTCGCGCTGCGGATCCCACCGTTCGACCTCTGCACCGACAACGGGGCCATGATCGCCGCGGTCGGTGCGCGCCTGGTGGCAGAGGGGCACGCGCCGAGCGACCTCGGCATCGCGGCGGACTCCACGCTGCCGGTGACGACCGTCCAGGTCTGAGTCGCGCGGCCGGGTGGCGCACGCCGACGCCTGAACCGGCTCCCGGCCCGTGTGGGAGGATGCTCAGCAGGCACCGACCGACCGGGTGCCGGGAGGGGTGGACGGTGTCCGATCAGAACCAGTGGCCGAAGCCGGGCGAGTCGAGCGGGGGAGACGACGGCCGGCAGCAGCAGGACGGGCAGTCGGGCAGCCAGCAGCCCGCGAACCCCTCCGCGCAGCCGTCGCAGGGCACCCCGTACGGTCAGGGCCAGCAGGCGTCGGGCGCCCCGTACGGTCAGGGCCAGCAGCCGTCGGGCAACCCGTACGCGCAGCAGTCCCAGCAGGGCAACCCGCACGCGGCCTCGGGGCCCCAGCACAACCCGTACGCACCGCAGTCGCAGCAGGGCAACCCCTACGCGCAGCAGTCGCACCAGGGCAACCCGTACGCGCAGCAGTCGCAGCAGGGCAACCCGTACGCGCAGCAGTCGCACCAGGGCAACCCGTACGCGGCCTCGAGCCCCCAGCAGAACCCCTACGCGCCGCAGCAGGGCGGGAACCCCTACGCGTCGCCGTACGCCACGAGCGGGTACCAGCCGTACGCCCAGCGCCCGAAGACGAACACCCTGGCGATCCTGTCGATCGTGTTCGCGTTCGCCGGGGTCGTCATCTGGCCGATCGTGATCCTCACGAGCCCCGCCGGCGCGATCATGGGGCACATCGCCCTCGGGAAGATCAAGCAGACGGGTGAGGGTGGCCGTGGACTGGCCCTCGCCGGGGTCATCGGCGGGTGGGCGCTGACCGGGCTCTACGTGCTCTTCGCGGTGATCTTCATCATCGCGATCGCGTCGAGCCACTCGTCCTCCGACCCGTACGGCTACGACTCGGGCGCCTTCATCCGCTGACCCGCGCCGGGCTGCACGGCTCCGTTCCGCGAGATCGACAGACCCCCGCCGATGTTCGGCGGGGGTCTGTCGCTGTCGCGGACGTGAACACGACAGCGACAGCGACAGCGACAGCGAGAGCGCCTCTCGCCGACCGCCCGCGCAGCCTCGTGCCCCGCTACCGCCCCGCTACCGCCCCGCGGCCGAGCCGGCCACGTCGGTGAGGCGCTCGCACAGGAGCGCGGTGTGCCGTCCCTCCAGACGGGTGAGCACGAGCGTCACCGACCGCCGCCCCCGCAGCCGCAACCGCTTCCGGAACTGCGCCGGGTCGACGTCGACGCCGCGCTTCTTGATCTCGACGGTGCCGACGTCCTCCGCCGCCAGGCGTGCCGACAGCTGCTTCACGTCGAGGGGCATCGTGTCGAGCACCCGGAACCCCTGCGCGAACGGCGTCGTCACGGCACGGTCCGACGTGACGTACGCGATGCCCTCGGAGAGCATCCGCCCGTCGATCGACCGCGCCAGGTCACCGATCAACCGCGCACGGATGACGGCGCCGTCCGGCTCGTACAGGTAGGCGCCGGCGGGACCGACCTCGACGTCCTCGGCGTCCGCCGGGCCGGTGAGCTCGGCGATGCCGTGACCGCCGATGACGGTGGCCGCGCGCCGGACGCCGTCACGGGCGAGGGGCCCGGACCACAGGACGAGCTCGACGACCTCGCGGTCGACGGACACCCACTGCGCCTCGAGCGTGTCCGGGATCAGGTCGCGGTCGATGCCCGGGCCGAGCTTCACGCCCGTCGGGGTCGTCGTCGCGGCGGCGAACACGGTGTCGAGCGACGGCGACCAGTCGTCCGGGTCGGCCAGGCGCCTCGTGTTCGCGTGCCCGGCCGTGCGTCGCGCGGGGTCCATCCAGACGCCGTCGACCCGGGACAGGTCGAAGGCGGCCGCGTCGCCGAGCTCGACCCGGGCGTTCGGCCAGAGCGCGAGGTTGTGCGTCGCGACCGCCGCGGTCACCTCGTCGCGGTCGACGGCGGTGACGTCGAGGTCGAGCGCGGCCATCGCCATGGCGTCGCCACCGATCCCGCAGCCGAGGTCCGCGACCCGGGTCAGTCCGGCGGCGGCGAAGCGACCGGCGTGCTGCGCGGCGACCTGCAGCCGGGTGGCCTGTTCGAGGCCGGCCTCGGTGAAGAGCATCCGCGCGGCGAAGTCCCCGAACTTCGCGCGGGCCTTCTGGCGGAGCTTCGCCTGGGTCAGCACGGCTGCCACGAGCCCCGGGTCGTGTCCCTCGCCACGGAGCCGGGAGACCACCCGGACGATCTCGCCCCCGTCCGAGACGCCGGGGGTACGGTCGAGCAGGGCCATCCCCTCGGGGGTCAGCAGCTGGGCGAGGTCGGCGGCTTCCACCCGTCGATCCTCCCAGGTCGCCGGGGAGGCCCGACACGTGCTGGCACTCGGATTGACCGAGTGCCAGACTGTCCCTAGAGTTGTGGTTGGCACTCTCCTGTGCGTAGTGCCAACCGGTTCCCATCTGTACCGAGTCAGTACCGAGAAAGAAGAGGTCACCGTGGCCGTCACCATCAAGCCGCTCGAGGATCGCATCGTCATCCGCCAGGTCGAGGCGGAGCAGACCACCGCTTCCGGTCTCGTCATCCCGGACACCGCGAAGGAGAAGCCCCAGGAGGGCGAGGTCGTCGCCGTGGGTCCGGGTCGCATCGACGACAACGGCAACCGCGTGCCGCTCGACGTCGCCGTCGGCGACAAGGTCATCTACTCGAAGTACGGCGGCACCGAGGTCAAGTACTCCGGCGAGGACCTGCTCGTCCTCTCGGCGCGCGACGTCCTCGCGGTCATCGAGCACTGAGACCAGCAGCTCTCGTCACGAACGCCCCGTCCGGCTCGCAGCCGGCGGGGCGTTCGTGCGTCCGGGCGCGTGTCGCTGCGGCGCTCCCGGCCCGTCCCGGTGGTCGGCCTGGAGGCGCGCTGTCCGCCCGCAGCGTCCGCGCCCCTTCCTAGGATGGTTCCGTGAGTGAAGCGACCCCGGCGCGTCCGGCACGCAGCGAGGCATCCGTCGGCGTCGTGCAGGCGATCGTCGCGTACGGACTCTGGGGCCTGATGCCCCTGCTCTTCGCCGCGATGGCCCCCGCCGGCGCGTTCGAGATCGTCGCCTGGCGGATCGTCTTCGGCCTGGTCTTCTGCGCGGTGGCGATCGCCGTCACCCGGTCGTGGCTGCGCACCCGCTCCCTGCTCGCCCAGCGCCGGGTGATGCTCGTGATGGGACTCGCGGCCGTGCTCATCCTGGTGAACTGGACCGTGTACGTCGCCGCGACGACGACGGGCCACACGGTCGAGGCGGCGCTCGGGTACTTCATCAACCCGCTCGTCACGATCGCCCTCGGCGTGGTCGTCCTCCGCGAGCGCCTGCGTGCGGCGCAGTGGGCGGCCGTCGGCATCAGCGTCGTCGCGGTCGTCGTCATCGCGGTCGGCTACGGGCAGGTGCCGTGGATCTCGCTCGCGCTGGCGTTCTCGTTCGGGTGCTACGGCCTGGTGAAGAAGCGGGTCGGGGGCACCGTCGACGCGCTGAGCGGCCTGACGATCGAGACCGTCTGGCTGGTCCCGATCGCCGTGGGGGCGCTCGTCGTGCTCGGCGTCACGGGTCTCGGCGGCGGGGTGACGTTCACGAGCGAGGGGTGGCCGCACGTCCTCGTCACGGTGCTCACCGGGCCCGCGACCGCGGTGCCGCTGCTGCTCTTCGCGTCGTCCGCCCGGCGGGTGTCCCTGTCGACGCTCGGCCTGACGCAGTACCTCGCGCCGGTGATGCAGCTCCTGGTCGGGGTGGTCGTGCAGCACGAGGCGATGCCGCCCGCGCGGTGGATCGGCTTCGGGATCGTCTGGGTCGCGCTCGTGGTCCTGACGGTCGACAGCTTCGTGGCGGCCCGGGCCGCGCGGCGGCGGACGCTCGCCCCTGCGGCGGCCGAGCCGGCCTGACGGGCGCGAGCCGCGCCTCCCGTCCGGGTCGCATCATCTGCGGACCGGTGCGCTGACACGAGACTCGGCCATCCGGACAGTTCCGCAGCCCCGCGCCCGCGGAACTGTCCGCGGACGCGAGTCTCGCGGGGACGACGTCGGCCCCGGACCTGCATGAGGTCCGGGGCCGACGTCGCGTGCTGCGTGTTACTTCGAGACCGAGCCCTGGATGGCGGTCTGGTACACGGGCTTGTTGTCGCCGTCGAACTTGTAGATGCCGATGTAGGCGCTCGACGGGTCGTTCTTGCTGTCGAACGGACCGATGCCGGACGGGCCGGTGTACTGGATGTCCTCACCCTTGTCGAGCAGGTCCTTGCACGCCTTGAACGTCTCGCACTTCGTGCCGCCGTCCGCACCGGACACCGCGGCCATGTTGGCCTGGATGGTGCCCGAGTCGGTGCCCTTGCCCTTCACCGCGGCCAGCGCAGCGAGGGTCGTGGCGTCGTAGGACTCGGCAGCGTACGAGTAGTCAGCCAGCTCCTTGCCCGAGGACTGCTTGTAGAAGTCCGACAGGCGCTGCTTCAGCTCGTCCTTCGGGCTGGCGCCGGGGATGGTGCCCTGCGCGCCCTCGAGGGTGCCCGGGTCGAAGTCCTTCGAGTAGTCCGCGGTGTTGCCGTCGGACATGTAGATCTTCGACATGTCGGCGTTCTGCGACTTGAGCTCCGGGATGATCGACTTCGTCTCGTCGAAGGCGAGCACCACGATGGCGTCCGGCTTCGCGGCGAGCGCAGCGGTGACCTCGGACGAGAACGTCGTCTGTCCGGGCGGGAACTCCTGACCCTTGCCCTTGCCGCCGTAGACGACCTGGCCGCCCGAGTCCTCGATCGCCTGCTGCACGGTGTCGCGGAGACCCGTGCCGTAGGTGTCGTTGAAGACCAGGAACGCGACCTTGGCGTTGCCGTCACCCGTGACGAGCTGGCCGAGGGCCGAGCCCTGCACCGAGTCCGGCGGCGCGGTCCGGTAGTAGTGCGACGAGTACCCGGACAGGTCGGTCGCGGTGTTCGCCGGCGAGATCTGCACGATGCAGTTGCTCGTCAGCTGGTCGATGACGTTGAGCGTGACGCTCGACGACTCGGCGCCGATGACGACCGGCACCTTGGCGTTGACGAGCTTCGTCGCGGCCGAGCTCGACACGGTCATGTCGTTGCTGTCGCCCGAATCGGTCGCGGGGTCGATGCTGACGTCCTTGTCGAGCACGCCACCGGCCGAGTTGATGTCCTCGACCGCGAGGCCGACGCCGGACTCGGCGGGCGGGTTGAGGTACGACAGGGTGCCCGTCAGCGGGAGGATCGTGCCGATCTTCAGCGCGTCGGTACCGGGGGTGTCGGGGGCCTTGCAGCTCGCCGCCGGGTCCTTCTTCGCACCGCCGGCGGAGGCGGAGGAAGTGGTCTCGGCGCTGCCGCTGGTGGAACACGCGGCGAGGAGGAGCGCTGCCGCTCCCGCCACTGCCAGTGCCGTGGTGGCACGGGTGGTTCTGGTCATCCGTGGAGCCCTTTCTCTGCGCGGAGGCCCAACCGCATCGGGTCGAGCGCGGTCTCCTCCACGTGGGTTGCCGAGAAAACTAGGGCCGAAGTGTTTCGCGTGTGTGTCCGAGATCATCACCTGGACGTTTCGTTACACACCCGTGACGAAACTGAGGAGGTGCACGGGAATCCCTGATGAGGAGTCCGTCCGGACGGTCCTCGCGCTCGCCGAGGCCCGTGCGGGCCGTTCGGGATCGGCTGGAGCGCTCCCGCGCGGGGCTCGTCCGCGTCGTTCTGTGCAGGGGGCGCGGACCCGGGGGAGCACTGCGGCGGTCGCGCGTACGGTCCGGCCCATGAGCGACGCAGCTTCCACCACCACCTTCCGTCCCACGCGCGCGATCGTCACCGGCGCCGAGTCCGGCATCGGCAAGGCCACCGCGGTGGCGCTCGCGGCCGCCGGCATGGACGTCGGCATCACCTACCTGTCCGAGCCCGAGCGCGCCGAGGAGACCGCCGCCGAGGTCCGACAGGCCGGACGGCAGGGCTTCGTCGAACAGATCGACGTGACGCAGCTCGACCAGGCGGGCGCCGTGATCGACCGCCTCGTGGCGCAGCTCGGCGGCGTGGACGTGATCGTCGCCGATGCGGGCACGGGCGACAACGCGCCGTTCCTGGACATCACGCTCGAGCAGTGGCGGCACACCGTCGCCACCGACCTCGACGGGGCGTTCGTCACGATCCAGGCAGCAGCGCGGCACATGGTCCGACAGGGCACCGGCGGGCGGATCATCGGCATCACGAGCGTCCACGAGCACCAGCCCCGGTACGGGTCGAGCGCGTACGACGCAGCGAAGCACGGGCTCGGTGGGCTCCTGAAGACGATCGCGATCGAGCTCGCTCCGTCCGGGATCACGGCCAACGCCGTCGCGCCGGGCGAGATCGCGACCCGGATGACCGGTGCCGAGGACGAGGACCCGCACACGATCTCCCGGCCGGGGGTCCCGCTCGGCCGGCCGGGCAACGCGTGGGAGATCGCAGCCGCGGTGGCGTTCCTGGCGTCGCCGGCATCGTCGTACATCACGGGGGTGTCCCTGCCCGTCGACGGCGGCATGCTCCAGATGGGCCCCCACGGCGGCAGCCACATCACCTCCGACGACTGGCGGAGCGCGTAGGGCGGCGGGGGCGGCGGCTCTCCGCGAAACGCAACCTCGGCGTCTGCTCGCAGCGCTGTGCCGCTGCGAGCAGCCGTCGAGGTTGCGTCTTGCGGGGACTGCCGTCATGCGCCGGTCGGGAGGCCCGCGGTGCGCAAGACGGTCTGCAAGCGTCCCGGGGTGCGCACCTCCGACCACCCCCACCGCACGACGCGACGGACCTCCGGTCGGAGCAGGAGTACCTGCTCGCGGGCCTTCTCACGGCGGACGGCGTCCTGGCCGTCGTACTTCTCGAGTCCGTCGAACTCGCCGACGATCCCGGCGCGCGGCCACCAGAAGTCGACCCGGAACCGGCCGAACGCCTGCTGCAGGACGGGCGGTGGGAAGCCGTCCTCGTCCAGCCGGACCCGGCTGACCGATTCGCCCGGCGACTCGGCACGGGGATCGGCGAACCGCAGCGCTCGCCGCGCCCTGGTCATGCCCCGCGGCGTCGGCCACGCGGCGAACGCCCGGCGGATCTCGTCGGCGTCGAGCAGGTGTTCACGCAGCACGTGGTCGAGCACCGCGACCCCGTTCTCGTAGGAGGTGCTCCGCAGGACGTCGACGACCGTCCGCAGCGGAGTGGTCACGCGGCGCCCGTCAACGTCCGTCACCTCGTCGTCCTCGAGCGCGGCTGCGTGCCGGACGACCCGACGCCCCGAGTGCGTCGTCCCGAGCAGGGGATCGGTGACGTGGACCCGCCGGTCCGGACGGTCGACGTCGGGGAGCCCCCAGAGCAGCGCTGCCGAGCGGTGCGAGAGCACGCGCCACTCGCCCACCGTCGTGATGACGGCCTCGAGTTCGACCTGCTGCCGTTCGGGCACGGTGGCCGCTCGCCAGCCCCGGGCGTCGACCGCGACGCCGTGGGTGACCCGGACGAGTTCACCGTGCCGGACGGCCTGCTGTGCGGCACGGTCGTCGGACGTCAGGAGGACGAGGGGCAGTGGCTCGTGCATGCGCCCGAGCCTCGACGATCACAGGGGGGATCGAGCGCCGTCGTCCGGATCTGTGGACAACCCCTCTGCGAAACGCAACGTCGGCGGTTCCTCGCAGCGGTGTAGCGCTGCGAGGAACCGCCGACGTTGCGTCTTGCGGAAGGGTCAGCCGCGGTAGTTCGGGGCCTCGACGACCATTTTGATGTCGTGCGGGTGGGACTCCTTGAGCCCGGCCGCGGTGATGCGGATGAACTTGCCGCGGGCCTTGAGCTCCGGCACCGTGCGGCCACCGACGTAGAACATCGACTGCCGCAGTCCGCCGACGAGCTGGTAGACGGCGTTCGCCACCGAGCCGCGGTAGGGGACCTGGCCCTCGATGCCCTCGGGGATGAGCTTCTCGTCCGAGGGGACGTCGGCCTGGAAGTAGCGGTCCTTCGAGTACGAGGTCTTCTCGCCGCGGGTCTGCAGTGCGCCGAGGGAGCCCATCCCGCGGTACGCCTTGTACTGCTTGCCGCCGACGAAGACGAGCTCGCCCGGGCTCTCGTCGGTGCCCGCGAGGAGCGACCCGAGCATGACGGTGTCAGCACCGGCGACCAGGGCCTTCGCGATGTCGCCCGAGTACTGCAGACCGCCGTCGGCGATGACCGGCACGCCGGCCTCACGCGCGGCGAGCGACGCCTCGTACACGGCGGTGACCTGCGGGACGCCGACGCCGGCGACCACGCGGGTGGTGCAGATCGAGCCCGGCCCGACGCCGACCTTGACGGCGTCCACGCCGGCGTCGATGAGCGCCTGCGCGCCCTGTCGGGTCGCCACGTTGCCACCGATGACGTCGATGCCGGCGAACGACGGGTCGGCCTTCAGGCGGCGGACCATGTCGAGCACGCCCTCGCTCTCGCCGTTGGCGGTGTCGACGACGAGCACGTCCACGCCCGCGTCGCGCAGGGCCTCGGCGCGCTGCCAGGCGTCGCCGAAGAAGCCGATCGCGGCGCCGACGCGCAGGCGGCCCTCGTCGTCCTTCGTGGCGTCCGGGTACTTCTCGCTCTTGTCGAAGTCCTTGACGGTGATGAGGCCGCGGAGCTTGCCGTCGGCGTCGACGAGCGGGAGCTTCTCGATCTTGTGCTGCGCGAAGATCGCGACCGCGTCCTCGGGGTCGATGCCCTCGGGCGCGGTGATGAGGGGCGCCTTGGTCATGACGTCGCGGACGAGGGTGGTCGCCGTCTCGAACGGTGCGACGAAGCGCATGTCACGGTTCGTGATGATGCCGACGAGGGTGCCGTCCGACTCGACGACCGGCAGCCCGGAGACGCGGAACTGCCCGCAGACGGCGTCGACCTCGGCCACGGTCGCGTCCGGGGTCGTCGTCACGGGGTTGGTGATCATGCCGGACTCGGACCGCTTGACCTTGTCGACGTACGCGGCCTGGTCCGCGATGGACATGTTGCGGTGGAGGATGCCGATGCCGCCCTGACGGGCCATCGCGATCGCCATGCGCGCCTCGGTCACGGTGTCCATCGCAGCCGACAGCAGCGGGACGTGCACGTCGATGCGCTTCGTGAGCCGGGACGTCGTGGACGCCTCGCTCGGGATGACGTCGGTGTGCCCGGGCAGGAGCATGACGTCGTCGTACGTGAGTCCGATGAATCCGAACGGATCCGGCTGGTCCATGGTTCCCCTTCGTGGGCGAGGTGAAGTGGTGGCACCGGGGCGCGTCGTCGGGTTCCCGATGGGCCATGGTAACGCGCGGGACACTCCCGCCATTCCGTCGTCCCCCGACCGTCCGGGCACGGCGGGCGCCGCGCGCGGGCCGACAGCGGTCCGACGACCCGTTCCTGAGAGTCCTGTACCGGCTGGACGGGCGGATTTCCGCGGATCGACGGGGTCTCGGTCACGAATGCAGCACGATTTGTGCAGGAGACGTGCTGGAAACACGGGGGACACAAAAAATCCCTATGGTCCTCGACTATCCGAACGAGAGGCTCATCCGTGGGTTCCATCACTCCGCCGGGGTCAGCGCTCATGCGCCGATTCCGCCGTGGGGCACCAGGTCGCAACCGCCTGGTCCTCGCCGCAGTACTCTTCCTCGCTTTCCTCGCCACCTTCGCGGTCGACTGGGCAGTGTCGCCCGCAGCCGACGCGGCGACGAGCAGTCCCTCCGCCAGCAGCAGCCCGAGCACCGGCGCACCGGCGAGCTCCGGCCCCTGCACGGTCAGCCCCACGAACGGCTGCATCCGGGGCACCATCCTCGACTCCGAGCGGAAGCCCGCGACCGGGGTCGACGTCGACGTCGCCGGGGCCGGCGGGTTCGCGCAGACCGCGACCACCGACGACGCCGGGCGCTGGTCGGTGTCCGTGACCACGGCGGGGCAGTACACCGTCAGCGTCGACCAGGACTCGCTGCCGAAGGGGCAGTACCTGACGAACGCCGCCGACGCCGAGCGCAAGGTGAACGCCACGCTCAACGCCAACGTCGGCCAGATCTTCCAGCTGTCCGACCAGCAGGGCGCCACCACCAGCGACGACACGAGCAGCGTCAGCGCCGCACGCGCCTGGCAGCAGCTCGCGTCGGGCATCCGGCTCGGGCTCCTCATCGCCCTCGCGTCGGTCGGCCTGTCGCTCATCTACGGCACCACCGGCCTGTCGAGCTTCTCGCACGGTGAGCAGGTGACCCTCGGCGGTCTCCTCGCCTACGTCTTCGCGAACCAGCTCGGCTGGAACATCTGGGTGACCGGCATCGTCGTCACGCTGCTCTGTGCGGCGACCGGGTACCTGCAGGACGCCGCGATCTGGAGGCCACTGCGCCGCCGTCGGATCAGCCTCACCCAGCTCATGATCGTCACGATCGGTCTGTCGATCGCCGCGCAGTACGCCTTCCAGTACTTCTTCGGCGCCTCGACCGTCCGCATCCAGCAGGGCAACCCCGAGACGGTGACCTTCGCCGGTCTCACGCTGACCGTGCAGTCCTACGTCGCGATGGGCATCGCGCTCGTCGTCCTCGTCGGCACCGGCCTGTTCCTGGCCAAGACCCGCTTCGGCCGTGCCACCCGCGCCGTGTCGGACAACCCGGCGCTCGCCGCGGCGTCCGGCATCGACGTCGACCGCGTCATCCGCTTCGTGTGGACGCTCGCCGCCGGCCTCGCGGGCCTGTCCGGCGTGATGCTCGGCCTGGTGCTCAACGGCGTGAACTGGCAGACCGGCCTCCAGCTGCTGCTGCTCATGTTCGCGTCCGTCACGCTCGGCGGTCTCGGCACCGCGTACGGCGCCCTCGTCGGCTCGATGATCATCGGCATCGTCGTCGAGCTCACGAACCTCGTGCTGCCGGGTGACTTCAAGTACGCCACGGCCCTCGTGATCCTCATCCTCATCCTGCTGTTCCGGCCGCAGGGCATCTTCGGTCGCGCCGAGCGCATCGGCTAAGGGAGCACCGACATGGACTACATCCTGAACCTGCTGTCCTCGCTGACGCAGGAGGCCCTCGCCCCCACCACGGCGGCGTTCGCCCTGGCCGCGATCGGCCTCAACGTGCACTTCGGTCTGACCGGACTGATCAACATGGGCCAGGCGGCGTTCCTGCTGCTCGGCGCCTACGGCTTCGCGATCTCGATCACGAACGGCCTGCCCTTCGTCATGGCGGTGCTCGTCGCCCTGGCGGTCGCGATCGTGTTCGCGGTCATCCTCGGCATCCCGACCCTGCGGTTGCGCGGCGACTACCTGGCGATCGTGACGATCTCCGGCGCCGAGATCATCCGCATGGTCGGACGCTCCAGCCTGCTGACGAACACCACCGGCGGCTCGAACGGCATCGCCGGGTCGAGCTACCGCGACCCGTTCAACGCCCTCAGCCCGCTGCCCGACGGCACCACGAGCATCCTGTGGTTCACGTACTCGAACAACGGCGTCAACGGTTGGTGGATCCGCATCGCGGCCTGGGGCCTCGTGGCGCTCTTCACCCTCGTGCTCTTCCTGCTCATGCGCAGCCCGTGGGGTCGCGTCGTGAAGGCCATCCGCGAGGACGAGGACGCCGTGCGGTCCCTCGGCAAGAACGTCTACTCGTACAAGATGCAGGCGCTCGTGTTCGGCGGCGCGCTCGGTGCGCTCGCCGGGGTGATCTACGTGCTGCCGAGTTCCGTGCAGCCGGACGCGATGGGCCGTTCCATGACGTTCTTCATCTGGACCGCGCTGATCCTCGGCGGTGCCGCGACCGTGTTCGGTCCGGTGCTCGGGGCGATCCTGTTCTTCGTCGTGCGGCTCTTCGTCCGCACCCTCGCCGGGGACTTCATCCCCGACTCGATCATGAACGCGCAGCAGGCGGAGCAGTTCTCCTACGTGCTCGTCGGCGTCGCGCTCATGCTCCTCATCGTGTTCCGGCCACAGGGACTCCTGGGCAACAAGAAGGAGCTGTCGTTCAGTGTCTGAGACCTACACCCACACGAAGTCCGACCCGATCCTGACGGTCGACGGCGTCACCCGGCACTTCGGCGGCATGACCGCGGTCGACGTCGACCACCTCGAGGTGCAGCGCGGCACCATCACCGCCCTGATCGGCCCGAACGGCGCCGGCAAGACGACGTTCTTCAACCTGCTGACCGGCTTCGACAAGCCGAGCCCCGGCGCGACGACCCGCTTCAACGGCGACACGCTGCAGAAGACGAGCGCGACGCACATCGCCAACAAGGGCATGGTCCGCACGTTCCAGCTCACGAAGGCGCTGAGCCGCCTCACCGTGATGCAGAACATGCTGCTCGGCGCCCGCGACCAGCCGGGCGAGAACTTCTTCGTCGGCCTCGTCCCGGCGCTGTGGCGGAAGCGCGAGCGCGAGATCACCGCCAAGGCCGAGGACCTGCTCGCCCGCTTCAAGCTCCTCGAGAAGCAGGACGACTACGCAGGTTCCCTGTCGGGCGGGCAGCGGAAGCTCCTCGAGATGGCCCGCGCACTGATGTCCGACCCGACGATGATCATGCTCGACGAGCCGATGGCGGGCGTGAACCCCGCGCTCACCCAGTCGCTGCTCGGACACATCCAGTCGCTGCGCGACGACGGCATGACCGTGCTCTTCGTGGAGCACGACATGCACATGGTCCGGCACATCTCCGACTGGGTGGTCGTGATGGCCGAGGGCAAGGTCGTCGCCGAGGGCCCGGCCGACACGGTGATGGACGACCGCGCCGTCATCGACGCGTACCTCGGTGCGCACCACGACACCGACCTGGGCGACGACTCGCTCCTCACCGAGGAGACCTACGAGGAGCTGGCCGACGAGGTGGCCGAAGAGGAAGCAGCGGACGACCACCCGAAGGCGGACGACCGCAAGCAGGACGAGCAGGAGGCGACCCGATGACCGACGCAACGAACGCAGCTGACGCGGGCCGCGCCTCCAGTCCGACGACGGGTGCGACGAGCGCGACGAGCGCAACCGCGACGATCGACCGCGGCGAGCCCGTCCTGACCGCGAAGAACCTCGTCGCGGGGTACCTGCCGGGCGTGAACATCCTCAACGGCTGCGACCTCGACTGCTACCCGGGCGAGCTCATCGGCATCATCGGTCCGAACGGTGCCGGCAAGTCGACGCTCCTCAAGGCACTGTTCGGCCTGGTGTCGATCCGCGAGGGCTCGGTCTCCCTGCAGGGCGAGGACATCACGAACCTCAAGGCGAACAAGCTCGTCCAGGCCGGCGTCGGCTTCGTCCCGCAGACGAACAACGTGTTCCCCTCGCTCTCGATCGAGGAGAACCTGCAGATGGGCCTGTACCTGCGCCCGAAGAAGTTCGCCGAGCGGCTCGAGGTCATCTACGACCTGTTCCCGGTCCTCGGCCAGCGGCGGACCCAGCGGGCGGGCTCGCTGTCGGGTGGTGAGCGGCAGTCGGTCGCGATGGCCCGCGCGCTGATGATGGACCCGAAGGTGCTGCTGCTCGACGAGCCCTCCGCGGGCCTGTCGCCGGTGCGCCAGGACGAGACGTTCATCCGCACGCGCCGGATCAACAAGGCCGGGGTGTCGATCATCATGGTCGAGCAGAACGCGCGACGCTGTCTGCAGATCTGCGATCGTGGGTACGTGCTCGACCAGGGGAGGAACGCGTACTCGGGCACCGGGCGTGAGCTCGCCGACGACCCGAAGGTCATCGAGCTCTACCTGGGGACGCTCGCCAAGGACGTCGACTCCGCTCGCTGAGCGGGGTCGACCCGCGGGTACTGCTGTGGGGGTGGTACCCGCACCCCGACGGGGCCGCGCAGGCTGCTGATGCGCCGCGCGGCCCCGTCCTCACGTCCCGGGCGTCGTCAGGCCCGGGGCGGCGCCGTGGTCGTCGCGGTCGTGGTGGTCGTGGTGGTCGTGGTGGTCGTCGCGGTCGTCGTGGTCGTCGCGCCGAGACGCCGGCGTGTCAGCGAGACGCCGCGGACCCACCGAGACGCCGCCGGATCGGGGTGCGTCTCGCGTCGACGCCGGCGTCCGGCGTCTCGCGTCGACCGAGGCGTCTCGCGTCCGGCGTCTCGCCGCCGCCACCTGCGTCCGGCTCGGCCGGGAGGCGCGACCCACCCCCGCCCCGCCGGCCCGGCCCGCGCACGCCGGCTCCCCGTCCGTCGGCTAGCGTGACGCACGTGCGGACCCCCGGCCCCCTCGTGCTCGACGCCCTCGTCTGGGTCGTCTTCGCCGTGCTCTTCGTGGGCGCCGCACTGCTGGTCAAGGTCGCCGCCGCCCTGCTCGCGGTCCTCGTCGTGCTCGCGCTCCTGCTCGGCCTGGTCCTCCGGGCCCTGCGGAAGCGACGGACACGACCGCGACGCTGAGCCGCACCCGCACCCGCACCCGCACCAGCAGCAGTGCCCCCACCTGTACGGCGTCGCCCTGCACCGTCCACCCGTCCCACTCCGGGACCCCGCCCGCTAGGCTTGCCCGGTGACTGAAGTCGAGATCGGTGCAGGCAAGCGCGGCCGTCGGGCGTACGCGTTCGACGACATCGCGGTGGTCCCCTCGCGGCGCACCCGCGACCCGCACGACGTGAGCGTGCAGTGGTCGATCGACGCGTTCACCTTCGCGTCGCCGATCCTCTCGGCGCCGATGGACTCGGTGTCCTCGCCCGCGACGGTCATCCAGATGGGCGAGCTCGGCATCCTCGGCGTGCTCGACCTCGAGGGCCTGTGGACCCGGTACGAGGACCCGACGCCGTACTACGAGGAGATCAAGACCCTCACGGACGGCAACGTCACGAAGCGCATGCAGGAGATCTACTCCGAGCCGGTCAAGGCCGAGCTGATCACCGCGCGCCTGGCCGAGATCCGTGCCGCCGGGGTGCCGGTCGCCGGTTCGCTCAGCCCGCAGCGCACGCAGGAGTTCTCGCAGACCGTCGTCGACGCCGGTGTCGACCTGTTCGTCATCCGCGGCACGACGGTCTCGGCGGAGCACGTCTCCCAGAACCAGGAGCCGCTCAACCTCAAGAAGTTCATCTACGAGCTCGACGTGCCGGTCATCGTGGGCGGTGCCTCGACGTACACGTCGGCGCTGCACCTCATGCGCACCGGTGCCGCGGGCGTGCTCGTCGGCTTCGGCGGCGGAGCGGCCTCGACGACCCGCGCCGCCCTCGGCATCCACGCGCCGATGGCGACCGCGGTGGCCGACGTCGCCGGTGCCCGACGCGACTACATGGACGAGTCCGGCGGCCGCTACGTGCACGTCATCGCGGACGGCGGGCTCGACACCGCCGGCGACATCGTCAAGGCGATCGCGGTCGGCGCGGACGCCGTCATGCTCGGCACCGCACTGGCCCGCGCGACCGAGGCCCCTGGTGGTGGCTTCCACTGGGGTGCCGAGGCACACCACGCCGAGCTGCCCCGCGGTCGTCGGGTCGAGGTCGGGCAGATCGCCCCGCTCGAGAACGTGCTGAACGGGCCGACGCCGTCGTGGGACGGCCGCGCGAACCTGGTCGGTGCGCTGCGTCGGTCGATGGCCACGACCGGATACTCCGACGTCAAGGAGTTCCAGCGAGTAGAAGTGGTCGTGGCGCCGTACCACCAGCAGTGACGGTGGCACCCGTGCTCCCGCACGGGTGACGCCTCGGCGCTCCCGTGCGCGGAGGCCGGCTCCGTGCGCGCAACCCGCACGGAGGCGACGATGGCCAAGCCAGCCAGCAGCACCACGCAGACCAGCACGGACGCGACGAGCGCAGGTGCCGAGAGCACCGTCGAGGACGCCCGGCGTGCCACGGCACCGAGCGCGAGCGTCGGCTTCGACCCGGCGGCCAAGCTCGGTCCGGAGGAGCGCGCCGCCGCGATCGAGGCGATGAAGACCCGGGAGCTCGACGTCCTGGTGGTCGGCGGCGGCATCGTCGGCGGTGGCAGCGCGCTCGACGCCGTCACCCGCGGCCTGAGCGTCGGCATCGTCGAGGCCCGCGACTGGGGCTCGGGGACGTCGAGCCGCTCGTCGAAGCTCGTGCACGGCGGCATCCGCTACCTCGAGCAGCTGAACTTCGCGCTCGTCCGCGAGGCCCTGATCGAACGCGGCCTGCTGCTGCAGCGCATCGCCCCGCACCTGGTGAAGCCCGTGCGGTTCCTCTACCCGCTCAACCACCGCGTGTGGGAGCGCTTCTACATCGGCATCGGCATGGCGATGTACGACGTGTTCAGCTGGTCCGGCGGTCGTCCGCCCGGGGTCCCGCACCACCGGCACCTCAGTCGCAAGCAGGTCCTCAAGAACATGCCTGGCCTGAAGAAGGACGCCTTCGTCGGCGGCATGACCTACTACGACGCCCAGGTCGACGACGCCCGCTACGTCGCGTCGCTCGTGCGCACCGCAGCGTCGTACGGCGCGCACGCGGCGAGCCGGGTCCGCATCGAGGGGTTCATCAAGGTCGGGGAGCGGGTGGTCGGGGCGCACGCGCACGACATCCAGACGGGCGAGAAGTTCGACATCCGGGCGAAGCAGGTCGTGAACGCGACGGGCGTCTGGACCGACGACACCCAGGCGATGGTCGGCACCCGCGGGCAGTTCAAGGTGCGGGCGTCGAAGGGCGTGCACCTCGTGATCCCGCGCGACCGCTTCCAGTCGAACACCGGCATGATCCTCCGCACCGAGAAGAGCGTGCTGTTCGTCATCCCGTGGGGCCGGCACTGGCTCGTCGGCACGACGGACACCGACTGGAACCTCGACAAGGCCCACCCGGCGGCGACCGCGGCGGACATCGACTACATCCTCGAGCACGTGAACAAGGTCCTCGCGGTGCCGCTCACCCGCGAGGACGTCGAGGGCGTCTACGCCGGCCTCCGACCGCTGCTCGCGGGCGAGTCGGACCAGACGTCGCAGCTCAGCCGTGAGCACGTCGTCGCGCACACCGCTCCGGGCCTGGTCGTGGTCGCGGGCGGCAAGTGGACGACCTACCGCGTGATGGGCAAGGACGCCATCGACGAGGCGGTCGCGGCGATGGACGGCAAGATCCCGGCGTCGACGACCGAGGACATCCCGCTGGTCGGTGCCGAGGGCTACCCGGCGGCCTGGAACCGTCGCGGGCGCACCGCGCGGCAGTTCGGCGTGCACAAGGTCCGGATCGAGCACCTGCTCAACCGGTACGGAACCCAGGCCACCGAGGTGCTGCAGCTCGTCGAGCAGGACCCGTCGCTCGCCGAGCCGCTGCCGCAGGCGGACGACTACATCGGTGCCGAGGTCGTCTACGCGGCCTCGCACGAGGGCGCCCTGCACCTGGAGGACGTCCTCGCTCGCCGCACCCGCATCTCGATCGAGGCGTGGGACCGCGGAGAAGAGGCGGCCCCGGTCGCCGCGAAGCTCATGGCCGGCGTGCTCGGGTGGGACCAGGAGACGACCGAGCACGAGGTGTCGAACTACCTGAAGCGCGTCGCCGCCGAGCGGGAGTCGCAGCTGCAGCCCGACGACGAGTCGGCCGACCGGGTGCGCCTCGAGGCGCCGGACATCGCGTTCGGCTTC
Organism: Curtobacterium sp. 1310; assembly: GCF_017834105.1. Lineage (NCBI taxonomy): Bacteria > Bacillati > Actinomycetota > Actinomycetes > Micrococcales > Microbacteriaceae > Curtobacterium > Curtobacterium sp. 1310. The sequence goes on from NZ_JAFICY010000005.1 coordinate 26,740, forward strand.
GACGAGGACGACGTGGTGGTCGGCGGTGGCCGGTCGAGCGGTGCCGACGGCGCGAAGGCGACGGACGAGCAGGTCGAGGGCGAGAAGACGAGCGAACCGCGGTAGGTCACCGGACGGGAGGCGCGTGGCGGCCCCGCCATGCGCCTCCCGTCCGTCGCCTCGCCGCGTCCCTCCCGCGAAACGCAACCTCGGCGGTTCCGCGCAGCGCTACTCCGCTGCGAGCTGTCGCCGACGTTGCGTGTTGCGGGTGCGGGTCCGGACGGCGGTGCCGACGAGCACGGCCGGGATCGCGATGACCGCCGCCGTGCTCGTCAGGTACAGCACGCCGGACCAGATCGTGTGCGCGGCGCCGTCGGTCGGCCACGAGTCAGCGACGTCCATGCCGAGCCAGAAGCCCGACTGGAACGTCGCGAGGGCGCCCGCAGCGAGGACGCCGAGGTGCAGCACCGCGATCGTCGTCGCCGGCAGCCGCGACGCGAGTCCGACGACCGCGGCGGTGAGCGCCAGCCCCACACCGATCCCTGCGACCACGAGCACGCCGACGACGTCCTGCGCCACGTCGTTGCCCACGTCCACCCGCGCGTAGATCTGCGCGAGCGAGCGCCCCGGCACCGCGCCGAGCGGATCCAGCACGAGTGCGTTCACAGCCAGCAGCGCCGCGTAGGCCGCGACGACCACCACCCCGACGACGGCGACGACGATGCGGGCACGGCCCCCGGTGTTCCCCATGCGGCGAGGCTAGCGACGGGCCGGACCGGCACGCGTCCACCGACCGGATGACCCGTGGAATGGGCCGCCGCACCCGGTGGTTATCATCGGGGTACTCACCAAGGGAGCCATCATGGTCGACGTCCATCGCGTCAAACTCCCCGGAGTCGGCGTGCTGCACAGCTTCTACACCGACGACGGTGGCAAGTGCGGTGTCATCACGCACCGGTCGGGGCACTCCGACCTCATCTCGTTCGCCGACGTCTCCGACGGCGCGGACAAGTCGGAGAAGGTCTCGCTCCGCCTGAGCGAGGACGAGGCGCACACCCTCGCCGAACTGCTCGGCGGTACCCGGATCACCGAGGGCCTCGACAAGCTCGACGAGATCCCCGGCCTGTCGATCGACTGGTTCAGCGTCGACTACGAGGACGCCATCGCCGGCAAGCCCCTCGGCGACCTGCACGACTCGGGCTTCATCGGCCTGACCGTCGTCGCCGTGGTCCGCGGCGACAGCGCCAACCCCGCTCCCTCGCCGGACTTCGTCGTGTTCCCCGGTGACACCATCGTCGTCGCCGGCGCTCCCGAGAAGGTCGCCAAGGCGTTCTCCTTCTACCGCAGCGGACAGCTGGCGGCGGCTGCCGCCGAGGCGCCGCCCGGGAGCTGACCCGTGCACCTCGGCGGCGAACTGCTCACCATCGGTGTGCTCTTCGTCATCGCCTACGTGCTCGGGCGCCTGGGCAAGACGATCGGTCTGCCCGCCATCCCGATCTACATGGTGGTCGGGCTCATCGCGAGCCCGCACACCCCGTGGATCGGCCTCAACGTCGAGTCGCACACGATCGAGCTCATCGCGACCTTCGGGCTCATCCTCCTGCTCTTCAACCTCGGGCTGGAGTTCGACCAGGAGGAGTTCTACGGCAACGCCGGGAAGCTCCTGGTCTCCGGCGGCACGTACGTCGCCATCAACATGGGCGTCGGGTTCGCCTTCGGGTTCTCGCTCGGCTGGGGCACGCGAGAGGCCCTGATCATCGCGGGCATGACGGCCACGTCGTCGAGTGCGATCGTCACGAAGCTGCTCATCGAGCTGCGGCGCCTGGCGAACGACGAGACCCCGATGATCCTGGGCGTCACCGTCATCGAGGACGTCTTCATCGCCATCTACCTGGCGATCGTCTCCGTGGTGCTCTCCGGCGACACGAACCTCTGGGCCGTGGTCGGCAAGCTCGCGCTCGCGTTCGGCTTCCTCATCGTCATGTTCACGCTCGCCCGGTTCGCCGGCAAGTGGGTGTCGAAGATCTTCGCCACCCGCGACGACGAGCTGTTCACGGTGCTGTTCTTCGGGCTGGCGGTGATGTTCGGCGGCATCGGTGACCTGCTCGGCGTGACCGACGCCATCGGTGCGTTCGTGATCGGCCTGCTCTGCGGTGCGACCCGGTACCGGGACCGCATCGAGCAGCTGGCGCTCCCGATGCGCGACGTGTTCGCGGCGTTCTTCTTCGTGAACTTCGGCCTCGGACTCGACCTGTCGACCTTCGGCGAGGTGCTCTGGCCCGTCCTCGGCGCGATCGGCATGACCATCGTGCTGAACGCCGTCGCCGGGCAGCTCGTCGCCCGCATGAACGGCTTCAACGTCCAGCAGGGGATCAACACCGCGGTGATCCTGGTCAACCGCGGCGAGTTCGCGCTGATCCTCGCGACGCTGTCGGCTGCCGCCGGCCTGGAGGCGCGCATCACCGCCTTCGCGGGCCTCTACGTCCTCGTGATGGCCGTCCTGGGTCCGCTGCTCGCCGTCAACTCGGACCGGATCGGCCGCCTCGTGGTGCGTCCCGCCCGGGTGGCGCGGCTGCGCCAGCGCCTGCGCGACCGGCTCGGCCGCGGCACGGGCCGATCGGGAACGGACGGCGCTGCCGGCGCTGCCGGTGTCGGGATCCCGGCCGGACCGGCCCTCGACGAGGCGATCGACACCGCCGCCGAGGCCGGCGTCGCCGACCAGGACGCGGCGGCAGCCGCGCGTCGTGCCGAGCGGGACCGCCAGTTCGCCGAGGAGTTCGCCCTCGTGGAGGCTGCGGGCAGGGAAGAGCGCGAGAATGGGTCACCGGAGCCGACGACGAGCGAACCCGTGACGTCGCCGGTGGACATCCCTGCCGAGCGCCCGAAGCGCCCGGTCCGCCAGCGCGATCCGGAGTACTGATACAGATGTGGGCCGTAGCCCGACGACCGAGGTGGATCGCACTGCTCCTGCTGGCGCTCGTGCTCGCCGGGACCTTCGCGGGCCTCGGCAAGTGGCAGCTCGAGCGGAGCATCGCGAACGGCAAGCCCCTGCCGGCGACGACCGAGACCCGCAAGGCCCTCGAGGACGTCACCGAGCCCGGCCGTGCGGCGTCGGAGTCCATCGCCGGGCAGCGCATCTCCGTCACGGGCACGTTCGTCGCGGGTGACACGACGATCCTGACCGGGCGGTCCGGCGGCGGCACCTACCAGGCGATCGGACACCTCGTCGACACGGAGACCGGTGCGAGCCTGCCGGTCGTGATCGGCTGGTCCGACCAGCGGCGACAGGCCGAGGCGGGGGGCGAGCGCCTCACCGACGGCCAGGAGCTCACGGTGCAGGGGCGCTACTACCCGGCAGAGTCCCCGGACCAGGACGCCTACAGCAAGGGTGAGTACTCGGCCGTGGCCCCGGCCCGGTTCGTGAACACCTGGAAGGCCTTCGACGACCGGATGTACATCGGGTACGTCGTCGCCGACGGCACCACCGCGAAGGCCGCCGACCTCGGCACCATCGCCGACCGTGCTCCGACGCGCGAGGTCCGCTTCGACTGGCTCAACCTCTTCTACGCGATCGAGTGGGTCGTGTTCGCCGGGTTCGCCGTGTTCCTCTGGTACCGGTTCGTGAAGGACGCCTGGGAGCGCGAGCAGGAGGACGCCCGCGAGGCCGCGGCCGCGGACACCGACGCCGCCGGGAGCCCGGGGGAGCCCGCCGAGCCCGCCCGGTCGCACCGGTAGGATCGACCCATGGCCCTGACCGTCCGCACGCGTGACATCCCGAAGATCCCGGGCGCGGTGAAGTGGTACCGCGTCTCCGCGTACATCACCGGCGTGCTGCTGCTCGCGCTCGTGATCGAGGTCGTCATCAAGTACACGCCGCTGCAGCTCGAGATGCAGCTCGGCAACGGCCCGTTCTTCGTGCCGAACGGCACCGCGGGCGAAGCACCCGGCACGTTCAACCTGTCGATCGCGATCCTCATCGCGCACGGCTGGCTCTACGTGCTGTACCTGTTCACGGACTTCCGCCTGTGGAGCATCATGCGCTGGAGGCCGTCGCGCTTCCTGCTCATCGCCCTCGGCGGCATCATCCCGTTCATGTCCTTCGTGGTGGAGCACCGCATGCAGCAGAAGGCCATGGACACCTACCACGAGCTGACCGCTGCCCAGCAGCGTGAGAAGGAGGCCGCTCGGTGAGCGAGACCGAACAGCACCCCGTCCTGGTCGTCGACTTCGGCGCGCAGTACGCCCAGCTGATCGCACGGCGCGTGCGTGAGGCGAACGTCTACAGCGAGATCGTCCCGCACTCGATCACGGCGGACGAGGTCCGCGAGAAGGACCCGGCGGCCATCGTGCTCTCCGGTGGTCCGTCGTCCGTGTACGAGGACGGTGCGCCGTCCCTCGACGGCGAGATCCTCGACCTCGGCGTCCCCGTGCTCGGCATCTGCTACGGCTTCCAGGCCATGGCGAAGTCGCTCGGCGGCGAGGTCGCGCACACCGGCCTCCGCGAGTACGGCGCCACCGACGTGACCGTGTCGGGCACCGACAGCGTGCTGCTCGGTGACCAGCCCGAGTCCCAGGTCACGTGGATGTCGCACGGCGACTCCGTGGCGAAGGCCCCGGAGGGCTTCGCGGTCCTCGCGTCGAGCGCCTCGACCCCGGTCGCCGCGTTCGCCTCCGACGATCGCAAGCTCTACGGCGTGCAGTGGCACCCCGAGGTGAAGCACTCCGCGTACGGCCAGGCCGTGCTCGAGAACTTCCTGCACCGCGCCGCGGGGCTGCCGGGTGACTGGAACTCGGCGAACGTCATCGAGGAGCAGGTCGAGCGGATCCGCTCGCAGGTGGGCTCGGCACGCGTCATCGCCGGGCTCTCGGGCGGTGTCGACTCCGCCGTCGCCGCAGCCCTGGTGCACAGGGCCGTCGGTGACCAGCTCACCTGCGTCTTCGTGGACCACGGGCTCCTGCGCGCCGACGAGCGCAAGCAGGTGGAGGAGGACTACGTCGCCTCGACCGGTGTCCGCCTGGTCACGGTCGACGCGGAGCAGCAGTTCCTCGACGCCCTCGCCGGCGTCAGCGACCCCGAGCAGAAGCGCAAGATCATCGGGCGCGAGTTCATCCGCACGTTCGAGGCGGCGGCCGAGGCCCTCGTGCTCGAGGCGCGCGGCGACGACGATGCCGGAGAGGTCAAGTTCCTCGTCCAGGGCACGCTCTACCCCGACGTGGTCGAGTCCGGCGGCGGCTCCGGTACCGCGAACATCAAGTCGCACCACAACGTCGGCGGCCTGCCCGAGGACATGACGTTCGAGCTCGTCGAGCCGCTGCGCACCCTGTTCAAGGACGAGGTGCGAGCCGTCGGCCGCGAGCTCGGGCTGCCCGAGGTCATCGTCGGCCGCCAGCCGTTCCCCGGCCCCGGGCTCGGCATCCGCATCGTCGGCGAGGTCACGAAGGACCGCCTCGAGCTGCTCCGGGCCGCGGACAAGATCGCGCGCGAGGAGCTCACCGCGGCCGGCCTCGACGAGGAGATCTGGCAGTGCCCGGTCGTCCTGCTCGCCGACGTCCGTTCCGTGGGCGTCCAGGGTGACGGTCGTACCTACGGCCACCCGATCGTGCTCCGTCCGGTCTCGTCGGAGGACGCCATGACCGCCGACTGGACGCGCCTGCCGTACGACACCCTGGCGAAGATCTCGAACCGCATCACGAACGAGGTCCCCGACGTGAACCGCGTCGTGCTCGACGTCACGTCGAAGCCGCCGGGGACGATCGAGTGGGAGTGACCACTCCCTGACGCCCCGAGGGCCCGGTACGCACTGCGTGCCGGGCCCTCGCCGCGTGTCCGTGCCGCTTTCAGCCCGTCCGGGTCGCCCCGGTTGGTCCGCACCGGTCGCACGACGTGCCGCCAGCGGACGTTCCGGTCGCACGACATGCCGCTCGTGCGAGAGGTGAGCGGCAGGTCATGCGACGAGAACATGTCGGGGCGGGCGCCTCCCTCCCGGCACACGACGAAGGGCCCCGGCGTGTGCCGGGGCCCTTCGTGTCGATCAGGTGCGAGCTACTCGCGGTTGCTCGCCAGGATCGCGAGGATGCGCAGGATCTCGATGTACAGCCACACCAGGGTGACGATGAGGCCGAACGCCGCGGTCCAGGCGTAGATGCGGGGAGCGCCGCGCTGGACGCCGGTCTTGATCTGGTCGAAGTCGAGCACCAGCGAGTACGCCGCCATGAGCACCACGAAGATGCCGATGATGACGCCCAGCGGGATGCCGAAGATCTCGAAGCTCCGGAGACCGAACGCGGAGTTCGTCACGCCGGTCCACATGAGCACGAGGTTCACGAGCGAGAAGACCAGGTAGCCGACCATCGCGACGAGGAAGAACCGGGTCGCCTTCGGCGTCGCACGCACCTTGCCGGACGTGAAGAGCAGCAGCGTCACCGCGAAGACACCGAGGGTGCCGAACACAGCCTGCGTGACGATGCCGTCGAACTGGCTGTTGAACATCGCCGAGATGCCGCCGACGAACAGGCCCTCGAAGAACGCGTACGCCAGGACGAGCCCCGGCGACGGCTTCTTCTTGAACGTGTTGACGAGCGCGAGCACGAACCCGACGATCGCGCCGACGATCCAGACGATCGGCGGCAGGTTCCAGCCGGCGACGGCGCCGACGAGGAGCACGCCGAACGCGAGCAGCGTCTTGACGATGGTGTCCTCGTACGACATGCGGTCGGTGTCGACCGGGCTCGCCGTCGGGCGGTCGTACATGTACTGCAGCTGCTCGGGCGTCATGCCGCCCTGCTGCGGGTACTGTCCCTGCTGTGGGGTGCGTCCCCAGCCCGCCTGCTGCTGACCAGCGCCTGCGCCCCAGGCGCCACGGCCCTGGTCGTTGAAGGCGGGGGACTGGTCGAAACCGGGCTTGAAGGCCATGGTGTCCTCTTCCTCGGAGATTTACGTCCTCTCAGCCTAGGGGCGCCCCGTCGCGGAAGGCTGAGGATTCGCGGCGAGCGGAAGCGGGACCCGGTGGTCCCGACACCGGGAGCCTACGGTCGCGGTCTGCGTGGCTGCCCCGAGCTCGTCGTGAGCCGGCCGACCGCCGGACGGGCGCCTGCGGGGCGGTGTCGGGCCGCGCCTCCCGGCCGGTCGGTGCCCGCACGCCGTCGGTCGGCGACCGCCGGAGCCGACCGGACCTGCGGGTACAGCCACGAGACCAGCGCGACCGAGACGACCATGAGCAGCAGCCAGGCGACGACCTTCGTCGGCGCGACCGGCTGCCAGGCCCCCGCCTGCGCCGGGTAGGACCAGGCGCCGGCCCAGGTCGCGACGTTCTCCGCCAGCCAGATGAACAGCGCGACGAGGGCCATCGCGAGCAGGACCGGCATCCGCAGCGTCGCGCGGTGCACGCGGACGTGCATCGTGGTGCGTGCGAACAGGGCCACGACCAGGGCGAGCAGCACGTACCGCGCGTCCCACACGAAGTGGTGCCCGAAGAAGTTCGCGTAGATGCCCGCCGCGACGAGCACGAGCGACCACTGCCGCGGGTACCGGTCGAAGCGCAGGTCGAACAGCCGCACGACCCGGACCATGTACGACCCGACCGCGCCGTACATGAACCCGGAGAAGAGCGGCACGCCCGCCACCACGAGCCAGCCGTCGCCCGCGTACTCCCACGACCCGACGTGGGTCTTGAAGACCTCCATAACCGTGCCGACCACGTGGAAGACCAGCACCACCCGGAGCTCCCGGACCGTCTCGAGGCCGAACACGAGCATCGCGACCTGGATCGTCGCCGCGGACATCGTGAGGACGTCGTTCCGGGCCCCGGGAGGCACGGTCAGGTGCACCACGACCATCGTCGCGAGGAGCAGCGCCCCGAACGTGCACGCCCACGCCTGCTTCGCGCCGAACACCAGGAACTCGGTGAGGGCGAGACGGCCCGGGCGGTGCGGCTGGTGCCCGGCGTCGAGCAGGCGGCGGGCCGCGCGGTCGATGCGGGCCTCGACGGCGGTGGAGAGGTGTCGGACGGTCACGGAGCGACCCTCCGCGGGCGGCCTGGGAACGAGGGGCGACGGCTGAACGGATGTGTCCACAGGCACACCGTGAGGACACCTGCGGGCAGGGTCGAGCGGCTACGGTTCGGCGCATGACCCGTGTGATCGCCCACCGTGGTGCCTCCGGCCACCGACCGGAGCACTCCCGGAGTGCCTACGAACTGGCCGTCGGCCTCGGTGCCGACGCGATCGAGCCGGACCTCGTGCCGACGAAGGACGGCGTGCTCGTGCTGCGGCACGAGAACGAGGTGTCCGGCACGACGGACGTCGCCGACAACCCCGAGTTCGCACACCTGCGGACGACGAAGACCGTCGACGGCCAGAGCGTGACGGGCTGGTTCACCGAGGACTTCACGTGGGACGAGCTGCGGACGCTCCGGGTCCGGGAGCGCCTTCCCCGGCTGCGTCCGGCCTCGGCCGCGCGCGACGGCGAGGACGGCGTCCTGCGACTCGAGGACCTGCTCGCGATCCTCGACGCGGCGCCCCGACCGGTCGGGCTCGTCGCCGAGGTCAAGCACGCGCACTTCTTCGAGCAGGCCGGCTTCCCGATGGCGCAGCTGCTCGACGACACGCTCGGGGACGCCGGGTGGCGCGGCGACGACCGGCTGACGATCGAGTCGTTCGAGAAGACGGTGCTCCGTCAGCTCGGCGCACGGGGGACGGGTGGTCGGCTCGTGTACCTCCAGGAGGCCCGTGGCAGTGCCGCGGACGAGGTCGCCGCCCACGGATCGGCGGCTCCCTCGTGGGCGTCGGAGCGCACGGACGCCGCGCTGGCCGGGTTCGCCGCGGAGTTCCACGGCGTCAGCGTCGACCTGAAGACCCTGATGGCGGGGGTCGACAGCGTCGCCGTCGACGACCCGCGCCCGGTCCGGAGCGTCATCGTCGAGCGCGCGCACGCTGCGGGGCTCGCCGTCTACACGTGGACGCTCCGGCCGGAGAACCGGTTCCTGCCGGCGCCACTGCGGCGCGGGGGCGACGTGGCAGCGCACGGCGAATGGGAGCGGTGGTTCACCTCGGTCGTGCGGACCGGGGTGGACGGGGTGTTCGCGGACCACCCGGACCTGGCGGTGCGGGCGCGGTCACTCGTCGACAGCGCCACCGACTGATCCGTCAGCTCCCCGCGTCCGCACGCCGCGGAGTCGTCGTCGCCGCACCGCCGCGGTCGCGCGGGCGGTCCGCCAGGTGGCGATCGCAGCAGCGGCCGCAGCCGAGACCGAGATGAGCAGGCGGAAGGCCGGGAGGGGTGCCCACGCGTGGGACCAGTACGTCTCGAGCACCCAGACACAGAGCGCCGCCAGGCCGCCGGCGAGCAGTGCGTGCGCGACGACGTGCACGCCGCGGCGGGCGGAGATCCGGGCGAGCGCCCACCCGAGTGCGTACGTGCAGGGGAGCGCCACGGCCCCGCCCCCGATCGTCACGAGCCCCGCGACGACGGCGAGGAGGACGATCGTGAGGGCGAGAGCGGGCGGGCCCTCGGGGCTCCCGATGCCGCCGTCGGCGAGGAAGGACCAGCCGGCCCCGACCGTGATCGTCACCGGCGTCGTGACGAACGACATCCAGACCCAGCTCCGCTCGACGAGCTCGACGGCGTCACCTGCGGTCCACGTCCTCATGCCCGACAGCCTGTCCGCCGTCGGACCCGATCCCGGTCCTGGTGCGTCGCAGTGTGTCCCGCGGCCCACGGACCGCAGCCGCTGCGCCTGTCGGAGGGCGCGCCTAGACTGACCCGGTCATGACGATCGTGCTCGACCCCTTCGACCAGTCCCCCGAGCCGGGCGCGGGCAACCGCCCCGGCGGGTACGACGACCCCTTCACGGCGGGTCTCAACCCCCAGCAGAAGGAAGCCGTCGAGTACCGCGGCGAGTCCCTGCTCATCGTGGCCGGTGCCGGATCGGGCAAGACGAGCGTGCTCACCCGCCGCATCGCCCTGCTGCTGGCGAACCGCGAGGCCTGGCCGTCGCAGATCCTCGCCATCACGTTCACGAACAAGGCCGCCGCCGAGATGCGCGAGCGCGTGCAGGCCCTGGTCGGGCAGGCCGCCGAGGGCATGTGGATCTCGACGTTCCACTCGGCGTGCGTACGGATCCTCCGGCGCGAGGCCGAGCGCTTCGGATTCCCGCAGTCGTTCACGATCTACGACTCCGCGGACTCCCGTGCGCTCCTCAAGCGGATCATCAAGGAGCTCGAGGCGGACTCCCTCGGGCTGACCGTCGGCGCCGCGGCGTCGAAGATCTCGAAGCTCAAGAACGAGCTGCAGGACGTCGACACCTACGCCCGGAACATCAACGTGAACGACCCGCAGGAGGTCATGTTCACGGAGGTGTTCCGGCGCTACACGAACGAGCTCCGTCGGGCGAACGCCTTCGACTTCGACGACCTGATCGGGCAGACCGTCTTCCTGTTCCGCGCGTTCCCCGAGGTCGCCGCGCTCTACCAGCGCCGCTTCCGGTTCGTCCTGGTCGACGAGTACCAGGACACCAACCACGCGCAGTACGCCCTGATCCGCGAGCTCACCCGCCCGGTGCCCGTCGAGCAGGTCGACAAGCTCGAGGACACCGGACAGCACGTCGCCCGGATGCGCGAGGCCGACGGGTCGATCGCCCCGGCATCGCTCACCGTCGTCGGTGACTCGGACCAGTCGATCTACGCCTTCCGCGGCGCGGACATCCGGAACATCGTCGAGTTCGAGCGGGACTTCCCGAACTCGAAGGTGATCCTGCTCGAGCAGAACTACCGGTCGACGCAGACGATCCTCGACGCTGCGAACGCCGTCATCGCGAACAACTTCGACCGCCAGGCGAAGAACTTGTTCACCGACGTCGGGGCCGGCGACAAGATCGTCGGCTTCACCGGGTACACCGGCCACGACGAGGCGCAGTTCGTCGCCGACGAGATCCAGCGCCTGCACGACGAGGGCACGTCGTACCGGGACATGGCCGTGTTCTACCGGACCAACTCGCAGACGCGTGCGCTCGAGGAGATCTTCATCCGCTCGGCGATCCCGTACCGGGTGCTCGGCGGCACGAAGTTCTACGAGCGTGCCGAGATCAAGGACGCCATGGCGTACCTGGTCACCGTCGCCAACCCGGCTGATCCGCTGTCGCTCCGGCGCATCCTCAACGTGCCCAAGCGCGGCATCGGTGCCGTGACGGAGACGGCGCTGCAGCGCTACGCCGACGAGCACGAGACCTCGATGCGTGACGCCCTGCGGCACGCCGACGAGCTCGGGTTCGGTCCGAAGGTGCGGACCGCGATCACGTCGTTCGCAGCGCTGCTCGACGACGTCGCTTCGCGTGCCGCGACCCAGCCGGTGGTCGACACGCTCACGCAGCTGCTCGACGGCTCCGGGTTGCTCGAGAACCTGCGGAAGTCGCCCGACGCGCAGGACGCGGCGCGCGCGGACAACATCGACGAGCTCGTGGCGGTGACGCGGGAGTTCCAGAAGAACAACCCCGAGGGCACCCTGTCCGACTTCCTGACCGAGGTGTCCCTGGTCGCAGCGGCCGACGAGCTCGACGACTCGTCCGGCACCGTGTCGCTCATGACGCTGCACACGGCGAAGGGCCTGGAGTACGACGCGGTGTTCCTCACCGGCGTCGAGGAGGACCTGCTGCCGCACCGGATGTCGGCGAACGAGCCGGGCGGCCCCGCCGAGGAACGCCGGCTCTTCTACGTCGGCATCACCCGAGCGAAGAAGGCGCTCTTCCTGTCGCTGGCGATGACCCGCGCGCAGTTCGGCGACGTCAACGTGGCGATGCCGTCCCGCTTCCTGCAGGAGATCCCCGAGGGACTGATCGAGTGGAAGCAGTCGCCCGGCATGGCGAACAGCCGTGGGGGGACCGAACCGCGCGCGCTGAACGCCCGTCGCGGTGGCGGTCCGGGTGGCTTCGGCGGTGCCGGCGGGGGCGGCGGTGGCTACCGCGGCGGTGGCGGCTTCGGCGGCGGTTCCTACGACCGTGCGGCCGCGGCGGCGAAGACCCGTCCGAAGACCGAGTGGGCGAACCGGGTGTCCGGGCAGGTCCGGGACAACGGTGACATGGAACTCGTCGCCGGAGACCGCATCAAGCACGTCGACTTCGGCGAGGGCACGGTGTCCGCGGTGACCGGGCAGGGCGCAAAGCGCATCGCCGAGATCGCCTTCGATGCCGCGGGTCGCAAGAAGTTGCTCATCAAGATCGCGCCGATCGAGAAGCTCTGACGGCAGCGGGCGCGGTGGTGCCGGTCGACCCCGGCGGGTCGACCGGCACCCGGTCAGCTCAGCGATCCACGGGGGACCACTTTCCGTCCATCTCCGAGCGCTCCTCGTCGGTCATGGGTCGGACGTCCTCCGTGCCGTCGGCGTTGCGCGAGACCGCGATGCCGCCCGCTCCGGGGTCCTGTGCGGCGGCAGCCGGGGCGCTCGTCGTGCTCGCAGCGGGGTCGGTCGGTGTCGCGGGCGCGGCGTTCGCGACGGACGTCCCGCAGACGAGGGCTGCGCCCAGCGCGCAGGTGGCGACGGCGGTGGCGAGCAGGTGCTTCGAGGTGGTCATGGTTCCTCCTGGGATCGGGGAGCGGCGGCTGGTCCGGCGCTCCTGAGTCCAGGGAACAGCATGTGATGTGCCAGATCCCACACTCGCAGGTGATCTCTGGACGATGACCACTCGGCGCTCAGCCCGCGTGCTGATCGAGCCGCGCCGCGGTCGAGGGCGGTGCTCAGCGCACCATCCGGACCGCATCGAGCCCGTGCGGGCCGATCGGTTCGTGCTTGACGGTGCCGTCCCGCTCGAAGCCGTTCCGCCGGTAGAAGGCTTCGGCACGCGGGTTGCCGTCGGCGCCCCAGAGGAACGCGGGCGCGGCGCCGATCGCGGCGTCGAGCAACGCCTGTCCGACGCCCGCTCCGTGCTGCGCGGCGAGGACGTAGATGCCCTCGAGCTCGCGGTCCCGTGGGGCCTCGCCGCGACCGGGCCCCGCGGACGCCCAGCCGACGATCGCGTCGCCGACGGTGGCGACGAGCACGTCGACACCGGGCTCGGCGATGATCCCGCGCCATCGTGCCGCGCGGGCATCGACGTCGAGGGCCGCGAGGAACTCCGCCGGCAGGAGGTGGGCGTAGGCCTCGCGCCACGCCTGCACGTGCACGGCGGCGATCGCGTCGGCGTCTCGCACGTCGGCCGACGTCGAACCAGCACCGGCGGCTGGTTCGATGTCGGAGTCCTGGTTCGACGTGCCGCTGCACAACGCGGAGCACGTCGCGCCGTGGGGTTCCGTGGCGCGAGGTGCTCCCGGTTGTGCGGGGCGCCGCCGGCCCCGCCGCGCCAGCCGCGCCCGCGGCCGACCGCGCCGACCCTCCCGCGCTACGGCTGCAGCCGCGCCACGTCCCAGCCGTCGCCGGCGCGGACGTACTGCAGCCGCCGGTGCATCCGGTCGCGGCTGCCCTGCCAGAACTCCACCACGTCGGGCTCGAGCCGCCACGCCACCCAGCCCTCGGGGCGCGGCACGTCGTCGTCGCTCTCGTCGAGCAGCACGTTCGCGTCGTCGATCAGGTCCTGCAGCGTGCGCGGTTCGAGCACGTCCGACTGGTCGGCGATCGCGGTGGCGGCGCGTGACTTCGGCGAGCGGTCGGCGAACAGCGCGTCGGACTCCTCGTCGGACAGCTGCACGGCCCGGCCCTCGAAGCGCAGCTGCTGCATGCTCTCGCGCCAGTACACCTGCAGCGCCGCGTGCGGGTTGTCCGCCAGCTGCCGTCCCTTCGGGCTCAGGGTCGAGGTGCCGAACACCAGCCCGCGGTCGTCGAGCCGCTTCACGTCGACGGTGCGGGCGGACACCCGCCCGTCGGCGCCGGCGGTCGCGAGGGTCATCGACATCGGCTCGGACACCTCGCGCTCCGCGGCGCCGTCGAGCCAGGCTCGGGCGACGTCGAACGGGGACGCGGGAGGCGCGTCGAACTCGGGCAGGTGCAGGGAGTCGTCACCGGAGAGCGAACTGGACATGCCCCCACCCAACCGTGCTCAGTCGGTCCACGTCCAGGTCGCCGGGGGACGACCGCCCCGGCCGGTGGACGTCGGGGAGGCATCGGCTCGGACGAGCGCGGGGTTCGTCCGGAGTGCACGGTTGAGGTTGCCGGCATCCGGGGCGGTCCCGTGGAGCGCCGCGTGGAGTACTGCCGCCGCACTCGTCGGGAAGACGTCACCGAGCAGGGCGCGTGTCATCGGGACGTCCCGCCAGAGCCGGGTGCGCACCTGGTCGAGGGCGGCCCGCACGATCGTGTCGTGGTCGAACGGGAGGCCCAGGTCGCCCCCGTCGGTCGACCTCCACACCACGGGCCCGCCGTCCACCGCGGGTGCCACGACCGCCGCGAACGCGATGCTGATCGCGGTCTCCCGCGGGTCGCGGGACGGGCCGTCGAACGCACCGACCTGTGCGAGGTGCCGCACCGCCCCGGTGCCGATGGCGGCCTTGGTGCGCAGGGCGCGCCGTGCACCGTCGGCGAGGCGTTCCGCAGCGTCCAGGAGCACGCCGGGCAGTGCCTCCCGACCGGCGTACGGGTCGTACGCCCGGCGCGCGGTGGCGACCCGCAGACCCTCCGTCACCGTGAACGACACCGGGACGACGTCGATCGCGATGAGCGGCTGGTCGCGGGTCGCCGTGTGGGCGTCGGTCACACCGATGCCCGGCGGGCCGCGCGGGCGGCGCGTTCGGTGCGGAGCGTCTCGCGCACGTCGGCGAACGACTGGTGCACCCGGAAGCGGCCGTCGACCCAGACGGGCTGGAGCAGGCTGGTCGCCTCGTCCTCGGCGGTGGCCTCGTCGGTCTGGCGGATCTCGCCGGTGTCGTCGCGGTGCAGGGCGATGCGGCCCTTCGCGCTCTTCTTGCCGCTGCCGGTCTTCGGGTCCTTCTGGATGTCGACCGGCTGCCCGTCGACGAGGGCCCACGTGGCCTTCACGGCGCTGCCGAGGTTGTCGCGCGTCATGTACTGGTACGTGTACGACCCGATGCCGAGCACGACGTTGTCGCTCGCGTAGCCCTTCGCGGCGAGGCGCTCGTAGATGCGACGGGCACGGTCGAGCGTGATGCTGTCGCCGTAGATGACGCCGATGTGCTGGTCGAGCACCTTGAAGCCCCGCTCGTTGACGGTGTGCCCGAACAGCTCGTCGAGGAGCTCGACGACGCCCTTCTCCTCGTGGCTGCGCGACGGGTCGGTCAGCGCTGCCTGGTCGACGCCGTGCACGGTGCCGGTGACGATGTCGACCGGGTCGCCGGAGTCCGGGCGGATGACGAGCTTGCCGTCGCGGGCCGTGATGCGGTCCTCGAGCTGCGGGAGCGTCTCGGTGATCACCTTGAACAGGTCGAAGCCGTCGCTCACCGCCGAGACGATGCCGGTCGGGTACACGTCGAGGATCTGCGCGAACGTCTCGAGCTCGCCGTCGGCGCCGCGGACGCACATCACGCTGTGCTCGGTGGCGGGGACGCTGGCCGCCACCCAGCCGTTGTCGCCCGGGTAGTAGCGGTCGATGAAGTCGAGCGACGGCATCGAGTCGGTGCCGAGGAACGACAGCAGGTGTCCGGCACCGCCCGCGGCGGCGGACTCGATGCTCGTCTGCCCGCGGAACGAGAAGTCGTGGGCGGCGAAGTCGATGCTCGCCGGGTCGGCGCCGGTGCGCTCGGCCCACTCCTCCATGAGGTCGCGGTACTCGAGCGCCTTCGTCGCGACGGTCGAGGGGTGCCAGATCGACGCCGACAGGGCGGTCTCGATGTAGTTCGGCAGCCAGAAGAAGTCGTCGAGGGTGTTCTCGACCGTCAGCGTCGCGACGCCGATCGGGGCGAGGGTGCCCTCGGGGAGCGCCCGGATCTCGAGCGGGAGGTACCCGAGGCGGTGCAGGGCGCGGACGTGGTCGACACCGATGTGGTTCGGGCCGAAGTAGCCCTGCAGCGCCTGCTCGAACAACCGCGCGACCTCGTCCTCGTCGGCGGCGAAGAACGGCGCCCACGCCTCGACCAGGTACCGCTGCACGAACGCCTGCAGCCCGAAGACCACCGCGTGGGTCGACTCGGGCATGTGCGCGTTCGAGCGGTTCGTCCAGTTGATCAGGATCCGGGTCGTGCCCTCGGGGTAGACCTGCCGGTGCGAGTGCTTGTACCCGTCGACCGCCAGCAGCGGGGCGATCGGACTCGCGGTGGTGGTGCGGGGCTCGAGGCCCGTCGTGGTCGTCATCGGATCTCCTTCGTGAGGTACGGGCTGAGCGGGACGGTGCGGAGGCCCGGGACGTCCTGCTGTGCGGGGTAGCTGTCGGTGGTGACGATCTCGCCGAAGTGCTCGGCGAGCTGCGGGGCCCGTCCGGAGAAGACGCCGTGCGAGACCCAGAGGCCCAGGCGCTCCGCAGGCAGGCCGGTCGAGCCGGCGAGGCCCGCGAAGGTGCCGCCGCCGTCGCAGATGTCGTCGACGACGAGCAGCCGACCGGTCTCGGGGAGCGGCTCGCACGAGAACCCGTCGAGCTTGCCGGTGTCCGGGTTGCGGTGCTTCTCGGCGCGGAACAGGGGGAGACCGGCTGCCTCGGCGACGAGCGCCGCCCGGGCGACCGCGCCCTTGTCCGGGGCGATGATGCCGCTGTAGTCGGACCCGGCGAGGACCGCGTCGTGCACGACCCGCTCGCTCGGCACCACGGTGAGGCGCTCGACCAGCCCGACGATCACGGGCGAGTGGGGGTCGAAGGCGATCACCTGGTCGATGGCGAAGCCGTTCAGGACGTCCGCGTAGACCTTCGCGCCGAAGGGGAGTCCGCGGTCCTGCCGCGCTCCGGGCAGGTACGGGACGAGCGCCACCGAGCGTGCCCCGCGCTGTCGGACCGCGTCCGCCCACATGCCGAGCATCACCAGGTCGTCGCCGCCGGTGCCGCGCAGGGTCGCGATCTCGGTGGTCGCCCCCGCGTCGGCGTCGTCCCGGACCTTGACGTGTGCCTCGCCCGCGGGGAACCGCATCGTGGAGAACGTCGGTGTCGTCGGTGTGCCCTGGGCGTCCCAGGTGCTGAGTTCGACTGCCATGGTCCGACCGTACCACTGTTCTTGTCGCCATGACAAGAACTTGTCGCCATCAGTGGGCGTACCGCGCGGCGATCCGGTGCATGGCCCGCAGCAGCAGTGGCCCCGGGAGTCGGAGCGCCCACCCCGGCACGAGGCTCCGCACGCGCCGGACGAGCGCGACGGTCCGCCGGAAGCGCCGCTGCTCGCGCGGCCCCCACGCGAAGCCGTACGCGGTCCGCAGGGCGTCCGGCAGCATGCCGACGGTGACGATGCGGACGAGCGGCATCGCGGTGCGGACCCACAGCGGTGCGAAGCGGGGGTGCAGGAGGTCGCGCACGATCCCGCGCGCGTCGTCGGTGACGTGCAGGGAGGGCAGGGTCGCACCCCAGTACACGTCGAAGGAGGCCACCGAAGCAAACCAACCGTCGGCGGGCACGCGCAGGGACGTCGCGATCGGGGCGTAGGCCGCCAGGACACGCTCGGCGTCGTCGGGCGACAGCGGGTCGCCGAACAGCTCGTGTGCCCGTCGTGCGGAGTCGAACAGGGTCGCCGCCACCCACCGCTGCCGGTCGACGTCGTCGGCGCCCTCGACCGGTCGGTGCGCCCGGTCGACGAACGCGGTCGCCACGGCAGCGTCGGTCTCGGTCCCGATCACGACGGCGTAGACGAACATCAGGGTGTGGGCCAGCCGCTGCTGCGGTCGGCGGGCGAAGTCGGAGTGCCGTCGGACCCCGGCTGCGACGACCGGGTCCGCGATCTGCAGCAGGATGGCGCGGCCACCGGCCGCGACGGGTGTGCTGTCCGCCAGCCACCGACGCAGGTCGCGGTCGGCGACGTGACCGTGTGCCGGACGGGAGGCCCGTGGTCCGCCCGTCGCACCGCGTCCGTCCGCCGTCCGGTCGCCGTGGCCGGCGGGGCGGGGGTGGGACGAGCCTCCCGGCCGTCGCGTCACGGGCGTGTCCCGGATCGCCGTGCCCGCCGCAGCGCTGCGGTGTCGAGGAACAGGGCTGCGGCCAGGGCCACTGCGCCGCCGATCAGTGCGCCGACCAGCCACGCGACGCTCACGAGCGTGCCGCCCGCGGCCGCCAGCAGTGTCACGACCAGCCAGATGGCCGGCAGGGGCCACCGGTGCGCCGTCGCGCCGGTGACCAGGGCGAGCACGACACCCGCGACGAGCAGCGGAAGCCAGGCGACCCCGCCGCTCCGGGCACCCGAGTGCGCCGCCGCGGCGACGAGCAGCAGGGACGCCAGCGAGAGGAGCCGGGCCAGCGCGGGCGTCGCACGGACACGGTCGCGGACGCCACGGAGCACGGCCCGATCGTACTGGGCCGTGCTCCGTGGGGGTCGTGCGGGTGTCGTGCTCAGAGCGGCTTCGTGCCGAGGTCGCCGCCGAGGTCCGGACGCTCGGTGTCGTCGTCGTGCTCCCACAGGTCGGGCGAGCCCTCGCGCGGAGCGCCACCGGTGGGGCCGTCGTCGGTTCCGTCGCCCGGCTGGGGCTCGACGGTCTCGCCGGCGACGGCGTCGTTCGTGACGGTCTCGAGGGACTCCTCGGACTCGTCGACCTCGTACGGACCCACGTGCTCGCGGTCCAGGTCGTCGGTGCGGCGCTCCTGGGCGTCGAAGTCGTCGACGGGGCTGATGCCGGGGTCGCTCATGGTGCAGTCCTTCCGTGGGAGGGTCGGGCTCCGGAGCGGGTCGCCGGGGCCGTCGGGCCTTCCTGTGTACGCCGTCCGCCTGACCGGTCGTCCGGTCTGTGGTCGTCCGGTCTGCGCACCCCTCGTCCGGTTTCGCGTCCCGTTCACCTCGGCGTCACCTGCGGTCCACGATCGCGGGTCACACTCGCCGTGCTCGGGGGAGTGGAGCGCGGTCGCCGACGGGTGGTCGAGCGACCGCGCCTTCCCCACCCCGGGTCCGACGCCGGCGCGTCAGACGCGTTCGAGCAGGTGCCGTTCCTCGACGTCGGCCAGCCCGAGGGTCTTGTAGCCGGCGGACTCGAAGAACACCGTCAACCGGTCGTCCTCCGTGCTCATCACCGTCCCTCGACCCCACTGCGCGTGCTCGACGGGCGACTCCGGGGGCCAGGCGTCGTCGTTCGCACCGTCGGCACCGTGGGCGTCCGCGTCCTGGGCGGTCCCGGCCGTGCACGTGTCGCAGTTGCCGCACGGCTCGGCGAGCTCGTCACCGAAGTACCCGAGCAGGAACTGCCGGCGGCAGCCCGAGGTCTCGGCGAACCGGCGCATCATCGCGATGCGCGACTCCTCGATCTCCTCGCGCTCCTTCGCCTGCGCCTTCGCGAGCCCCGCTGCCGCCTCGGCGTCGCGGGGGCCGTCCGGTCGACGGGTGAGACCGTCCTCACCGTCGTCGAGCGCGCCCGCGTCGACGAGGGCGTTGGCCGCACGGCCCGCGGTGCGAGCGGCGAGCCCGGAGCGTTCGGCGAGCTCGGAACGGGCCACCGATCCCTCGGCGGGGACGGCGTCGAACACGGCACGGAGGGTGGCCGGGCGCGGCGAGCCGGACGCGAAGAAGCGTCGGAGGCCGAGGTCCTCGGCGCGGTAGTGCATCGTGGCGAGGCCGACGTCGCCGTCACGGCCGGCACGGCCCACCTCCTGGTAGTAGGCGTCGACCGACTCGGGGACGTCGGCGTGCACGACGAAGCGCACGTCCGGCTTGTCGATCCCCATGCCGAACGCGCTGGTGGCGACGACGACGTCGAGCTCGCCGTCGAGGAACTCGTGGTGGACCCGCTCGCGGTCCCGCACGCGGAGGCCCGCGTGGTACGCCTTCGCCCGGCGACCACTCTCCACGAGTTCGTCCGCGTACACCAGGGTCTCGGCGCGGGTGGCGACGTAGACGATGCCGACCCCCTCGAGTCCGACGACCTGCTCCACGACGGCCTCGCGCTTCGACTCGTCGTCGGCGTGCCGGGCGACCTCGAAGCGCAGGTTCGGCCGGTCGAAGCCGGTGGCGACGACCAACGGGTCCCGCATGCCGAGCCGCTCGACGATCTCGGCGCGGACGGGCGTCGACCCGGTCGCGGTCATCGCGAGCACCGGCGGGCGCCCGAGGCGCTCCACGACCTCGCCGAGCACCAGGTAGTCCGGGCGGAAGTCGTGCCCCCAGCTCGACACGCAGTGCGCCTCGTCGACGGTGACGAGCGCGACGCCGGCGTCGCGCAGCCGCTCGACGACCTCGTCCTTCGCCAGTTGCTCGGGGGCCAGGAACACGTAGCGGGCCTCGCCGGACGCCACGGCGTCCCACGCGTCCTCGAGCTGCCGGCTGCCCCTGGTGGCGTTGATGGTCACCGCGCGCGGGGCGTCCGGGTGGTCCTCGATGCCGACGACCTGGTCCTCCTGCAGGGCCACGAGCGGCGAGACGACGACGACCGGGCCGTCCAGGGCGAGCGCGGCGACCTGGTAGATCGCGGACTTCCCCGAGCCGGTGGGCATGAGCGCCAGGGCGTCGCGACCGTCGAGGACGGCGTCGACGACCTGTTCCTGCTCGGGGTGGAGGTCCCAGCCGAAGACGTCGGCGGCGCGGGTACGGAGTTCCTTCTGCACCCGTCGACCGTGCCCCGTGCCGCCTGGCCGACCATCCGGCGACTGCGTCCCCCGGCCACCGGGGGGCGCGAGGGAGGTGACGGGGGTGGGGCGTGCCTCCCGGCCGGCGCTCCGCGGTGCCGACGCATCCCGCGGCCGAGCGGGCGCGACCGGTGTCCGGACGGACGTGCTCTCCGTCCATGTGGCGGCGCTAGGGTGGTCGCGGCCGTTGTCTCGACATCGAGCGACCCTCGACGTTGAGTGCGCGACCCGATGACCGATGCCGATCGCACGAACCGTGCGGGAAGAAGAACAGCGTGGATCTTTTCGAGTACCAGGCCAGGGACCTCTTCGAGTCCTACGGCGTCCCTGTGCTGCAGGGCATCACCGCCGACACCCCGGAAGAGGCGAGGGCGGCCGCCGAGCGGATCGGCGGCGTGGTCGTCGTCAAGGCGCAGGTGAAGGTCGGCGGTCGCGGCAAGGCCGGCGGCGTCAAGGTCGCGAAGACCCCGGACGAGGCGTACGAGCACGCCGAGGCGATCCTCGGCCTCGACATCAAGGGCCACACCGTGCAGCGCGTGATGGTCGCCCAGGGTGCGGACATCGCCGAGGAGTTCTACTTCTCGGTGCTGCTCGACCGGGCGAACCGCTCGTACCTGTCGCTCGTCAGCGTCGAGGGCGGCATGGAGATCGAGCAGCTCGCGGTCGAGAAGCCCGAGGCGCTCGCGCGCGTCGAGGTGAACCCGCTCACGGGCATCAACAAGGAAGCCGCGCTCGACATCGCGCGCCAGGCGAACTTCCCGTCCGAGCTCCAGGACCAGGTCGCGGACGTCTTCGTGAAGCTCTACGACGTGTTCGCCGGCGAGGACGCCACCCTCGTCGAGGTGAACCCGCTGGTCCGCACCGGCGACGGGCAGATCCTCGCCCTCGACGGCAAGGTGTCGCTCGACGACAACGCCGACTTCCGCCACGAGGGTCACGCGCAGCTCGAGGACACCGCGAGCGAGGACCCGCTCGAGGCCAAGGCGAAGCAGCACGGCCTGAACTACGTGAAGCTCGACGGCGAGGTCGGCGTCATCGGCAACGGCGCAGGGCTCGTCATGTCGACGCTCGACGTCGTCGCGTACGCCGGTGAGCGCCACGGTGGCGTGAAGCCCGCGAACTTCCTCGACATCGGCGGTGGCGCCTCGGCCGAGGTCATGGCGAACGGCCTCGACGTCATCCTCGGCGACCCGCAGGTGAAGAGCGTGTTCGTGAACGTCTTCGGCGGCATCACCGCCTGCGACGCCGTCGCGAACGGCATCGTCGCCGCACTCGGCATCCTCGGCGACTCGGCGACCAAGCCGCTCGTCGTGCGCCTGGACGGCAACAACGTGGACGAGGGTCGCCGGATCCTGGCGGAGGCGGCGCACCCGCTCGTCACCGTCGCCGAGACCATGGACGATGCGGCCGAGCAGGCCGCCGAGCTCGCCGCGGCCGCGGCGTAAGGAGCACCAGAGCAATGTCGATCTTCCTCAACAAGGACTCGAAGGTCATCGTCCAGGGCATCACCGGCGGCGAGGGCACGAAGCACACCGCGCTCATGCTCAAGGCCGGCACGCAGGTCGTCGGCGGCGTGAACGCCCGCAAGGCCGGCACCACCGTCACGCACGGCGACGTCGAGCTCCCCGTGTTCGGCTCGGTGCGTGAAGCCGTCGACACCACCGGTGCCGACGTCTCGATCGTCTTCGTCCCGCCGGCGTTCGCGAAGGACGCGGTCATGGAGGCCATCGACGCCGAGGTCCCGCTCGTCGTCGTCATCACCGAGGGCATCCCCGTGCAGGACTCCGCGGAGTTCTGGGCGCACGCGAAGGCGCTGGGCGGGAAGACCCGGATCATCGGCCCGAACTGCCCCGGCATCATCACCCCGGGGGAGTCGCTCGTCGGCATCACCCCGGCGACGATCACCGGCAAGGGCCCGATCGGTCTCGTGTCGAAGTCCGGCACCCTGACCTACCAGATGATGTACGAGCTGCGTGACCTGGGCTTCTCGACCGCCATCGGCATCGGCGGCGACCCGGTCATCGGCACGACGCACATCGACGCGCTCGCCGCGTTCGAGGCCGACCCGGAGACGACGGCGATCGTCATGATCGGCGAGATCGGCGGCGACGCCGAGGAGCGCGCGGCCGACTACATCAAGGCGCACGTCACGAAGCCGGTCGTCGGCTACGTCGCGGGCTTCACCGCGCCCGAGGGCAAGACCATGGGCCACGCCGGCGCGATCGTCTCCGGTTCCGCCGGGACCGCCGAGGCGAAGAAGCAGGCGCTCGAGGCCGCCGGCGTCAAGGTCGGCAAGACGCCGTCCGAGACGGCCGCGCTGCTGCGCGAGGTGGTCGCCGCCGCGACGGCGTAGCGGTCCGCACGACCCGACGGACGGGAGGCACGGTGCCGGTGGGCACCGTGCCTCCCGTCCTGCTGTGGACGGTCGGCCAGTCTCCACAGGTGCCGCGCGGCTCGCTCGGTGACCGCGGGACGGCACGTACCCTGACCACGATGAACCGCCTGGGAACCGCACTGTTGGCCGCCGTCGAGGCGATCGTGACGGTCGGCGTCGGCGTCGGGATCGCCCTCGTGCCGCTGACGCTGCTCTGGGGCTTCGAGTACGGGCTGCAGGTCGACTGGGACGTCTTCTGGAAGGCCGCGGGCAGCGTCTGGCTCGTCGGACACGGCGTGGACGTCACGTTCCACCTCGGGACGGCCACGGCCGGCGCGTCCGGCATCGAGGGTGCGGGCGACCCCATCCACGTGACGCTCGCGGCCCTCGGCTTCGCGGTCGTGACCGCCTGGCTCGGGGGGCGGGCCGGTCGGCGGTTCGCCGAGACGGAGCACCGCACGACGGGCCTGCTCGTCGGGACCGCCGGCGTGGCCCTGCTCGGACTGGCCATCGCGTTCTCGTCCACCTCCGCCGCGACCGACCCGGTCGTCTGGCAGGCGATCGTGTTCCCGGCGCTCTGGTTCGCCGTCCCCGCACTCGTGACCGCCGAGGTGTGCCGCATCCGCCGCGGGCTGCCGGCGGACCCGCTGACCGCCCGGTTGCTCGACCAGGTCGGCCGGGTGCCCGTGCTGTGGCGCACCACCGCCGGCTTCGCCCTCCGAGCTGGCACCGCGGTGACCGCCGTCGTGGTCGCGGCCGCCGGGGTGGTCGTCGCCCTCCTGCTCGTCAC
Source organism: Curtobacterium sp. 1310 (assembly GCF_017834105.1). Lineage (NCBI taxonomy): Bacteria > Bacillati > Actinomycetota > Actinomycetes > Micrococcales > Microbacteriaceae > Curtobacterium > Curtobacterium sp. 1310. Next base: position 50,492 of record NZ_JAFICY010000005.1, read on the forward strand.
CTCGTTCGCCGAGGTCATCGCCCTGTACGAGCGTTCGCATGCCGGGGTCATCGGCGGCATCGCGCTCACCGTCGGCCAGCTCGCGTTCCTGCCCGACCTGGTCGGGTGGGCCGTCGCGTGGCTCGTCGGTCCCGGGTTCGCCATCGGCACCGGGTCGAACGTCTCGCCGATCGGCACGGTCCTCGGCCCCATCCCCGGGATCCCGGTCTTCGGCGCCCTGCCCGCCTCCGGCCACACCTTCGGCCTGCTCGGGGTGCTCGTGCCCGTCGTCGCCGGGTTCGTCGTGGCCGGACTGATGCGGCCCGGGCTCGTGCGCGCGCTCGGCTCGTCGGACAGCCCGCTCCGCCGAGCGCTTGCCGGAGCGGCCACCGGTGTCGTGGCGGGCGTGCTGACCGGGGTGGCCACGGCGCTCACGTCGGGGTCCCTCGGCCCGGGCCGACTCACCCAGGCCGGGCCGGACGGCCTGCTCGTCGGCGTGTTCGCGGCCCTCGAGGTCGGCGTGCCGGCGGCGGTGGCGCTCGCCGTGGGGAGCGACCTCGTGCGGCTGCCCGAGCGCTCCCGAGGCCGCGAGCGCTGGATCGAGGCCGACGAGGACGCTGCCGACGACGCCCGCGCCGGCTCGCTCGTCGCCGCACTCGACGAGGCCGGTGCCGGGCGCGCCTCCGCGTCCCACCGGTTCACCGTCGAGGAGGCCCACGACTCGTCGACCCGTGCTGCCGTGCCGTCGTCGGGTGCTGCCGCGGCCGCATCGGACGACCACCCGACGGAGCCGATCGCCGACACCGACACCGACGCAGCGCACGACGGCGGGCGCGAGCCCGTCGCGTCGCAGAAGCCCGAGCCCGAGCACGAGCACGAGCACGAGCCCGTCGTCGCCCGTCGCACACCCGTCGCGGAACCGGACGACGTGCCGCTGCCGGACTGGGCGCGGACCGACGCGGTCGCCGCCGAGCGGGTCGCTCCCGCGCCGGCCGCCCCCGCCCGCAGCGGCATCAGCGGACTGCGGGACCGGCTCCGTGGCGCCGCCGACGACGTCCGCGCGCGTGCCGGCGACCTGCGCGACCGTGCCGGCGTCCTCCGCGGCCGCGTGGGCGGGACCGGCGCGGGCGGCACGAGGGACGACGGACCGCGACCGGCTGACGAGACGCTCCCGCACGCGCCCGGCACCGAGCAGCAGCCCGCCTTCCCGTGGAGCACCGAGGAGTTCGTCGCCGGCCGTGACGACGCCGACGAGCCCACCCCGGCGACGAGCGCACCGGCAGCGCCCGCGTCCGGTGGCACCCGCTGGGACCAGACCGACCAGATCGCCGAGGACGAGCTGCCCTGGTGGCGCCGTCCGAAGCACGACGCCTAGCGCTCCTCGGCCGCGCGCCGTCGGACCGGTCAGCGCTGCGCCGCGGGCCGCACGACGATCTCGTTGACGTCCACGTCGGGGCGCTCGGCCACGGCGTACTCCACGGCGCGGGCGATGGCGTCGGCGGAGACGGAGTCGGCGCGGTAGGCATCCATCGCGGCGGCGGCCGTCGCGTCGGTGATCGTAGAGGCCAGCTCCGACTCGGTCACGCCCGGTGAGATCGTCGTCACCCGGATTCCTCGGGGCGACTCCAGGCGGAGGCCCTCGGTGATCGCCCGTGCCGCGTACTTCGTGCCGCAGTAGACGGCCGCTGTCGGCGTGACGCTGTGGGCACCGATCGACGCCATCGTCACGAAGTGGCCGGCGCCCTGCGCGAGCATCGTCGGGAGGGTCGCCGCGATGCTGTGCAGGAGCCCGCGCACGTTGACGTCGATCATCTGGTCCCACTGCTCGACGAGCCCGGAGGACAGGGGCGAGAGCGGCATCACGCCGGCGTTCGCGACCACCACGTCGATGCGCCCGAACCGTGCGGTGGCCGCGTCGGCGAACGCTTGTGTGGAGGCGAGGTCGGTGACGTCCGTCGGTACCGCCAGGGCCTGGCCGCCCGCGCCCTCGATCTCCGTCACGAGGGATTCGAGACGGTCGACCCGGCGAGCCCCCAGGACGACGGGGTGACCGGCCGAGGCGAGCCGGAGCGCGGTCGCCCTGCCGATACCGCTGGAGGCACCTGTGACGAGCACGATCTTCCGGCGTCGCAGCACCATGCCGCCGTGGTGCAGGACGTCGTCGCGGAAGTCGCCGTCCGCGGTGAAGCCGGTGTCGTCCCGGTACTCGACGTGGGCTCCGGCGACCTCGTAGCCGCCGGTGTACGCGGCCTCGCGGTCACCGCGGGCCTCGACGTACCGGCCTCCGGTGCGGAGCTCGTGACGGACGCGGCCGTCTTCCGTGACCCAGAGGCCGAGGTAGGGGTGGGGGGTGGTGGGAGTGTCGTCGTTCACGGAGCCAGCGTCCGTCTCGTGTGCAGGGCTTCCCGTGCCGGGTCGTTCCGGGGTGTGCCACGACCAGGGAGGCGGTCGCCGTCGGAACTACCCTGTCAGCGTGCCGTCGTCCTCTGCCGACCTTGCCCTGGGCGCGTACCTGCGGGCGATCCGCGGTCGTCTCTCCCCGGAGGCGCTCGGCCTGCCCTCCGGCGGGCTCCGCCGCGTGGCCGGCCTCCGGCGAGAGGAGGTGGCGGTGCTGGGAGGCCTCAGCGTCGACTACTACACGCGCCTCGAACAGGGGCGCGAGATCAGCCCCGGGTCGGCGGTGCTCGACGGCATCGCCGACGGGCTCGAGCTGGAGGGCGACGAGCGCGACCACCTCTTCACCCTCGCCGGGCTCGTCCCGCCGCCGCGGCGGTCCCGCGCACCCGGCTCGGTCTCACCGGCTCTCGGTCAGCTCCTCGACTCGTGGTCCGCGCACCCGGCGTTCGTGATCGACCCGGCCCACGACGTCCTCGCAGCGAATGCCCTCGCCCGCGGCGTCCACGCACCGTTCGCCCGGTTCGACAACCTCGTCCGGATGACCTTCACCGATCCGGTTGCTCGCGACTTCCACGTGGACTGGTCGAGGACCGCGGACTCGACCGTCGCCAGTCTGCGCGCCGCGACCGCCGAGCACGGAGCCGACCCCGGCCTCCTGGCGGTCGTGGCGGAGGTGCGCGGACGCAGCGACGAGTTCGAGGAACGCTGGAGTGCGCAGCGGGTGCAGCGGAAGGCCGTGACGACCAAGCGGTTCGTGCACGGGGAGGTCGGTGGGCTGGAGTTCGACGCGCACACCTTCGCCGTGCAGGGGTCGCCGGGGCTGCAGCTGGTCGTCTACGGCTGCGCCCCGGGGTCCGCGACAGCGCAGGCGCTCCCGCTGCTGGCGATCGGCGGGGCGGTCGTCCGCCGCTAGGCTGGTCACCGTGCTCGAACTGGTCGTCCTGATCTCCGGTACCGGCTCGAACCTCCGAGCCCTGCTCGAGGCGACGACCGACGCCGAGTACCCCGCCCGCGTGGTCGCGATCGGGGCCGACCGCGATGCCGAGGGCCTGGCGCTGGGCGAGGAGTTCGGGGTCCCGACCTTCTCGGTGCCGTTCTCCCGCTTCGCCTCGCGCGACGAGTGGGGCGCCGAGCTCGCCGCCCAGATCCGGCCGTGGTCGCCGGACCTCCTCGTGCTCTCCGGCCTGATGCGCCTGCTCCCGCACGCCGTCGTGTCCGAGTTCGCCCCCGCGATCATCAACACCCACCCCGCGTACCTGCCCGAGTTCCCCGGCGCACACGGGGTCCGTGACGCCCTGGCCGCCGGCGTCGAGCAGACCGGCGCCAGCGTGATCCAGGTCGACGACGGCGTGGACACCGGCCCGATCCTGGCGCAGGAGCGGATCCCGGTGCTGCCGGACGACTCCGAATCGACGCTGCACGACCGCATCAAGCCGGTCGAGCGCCGCCTGCTCATCCAGACCATCCTCGACATCGCCAACGGCACCACCGACCTGAAGGGCCCCCCGAGCGCATGAGCGTGCACGCCGCCGACCCCAGCCTCTACCGCCACCGCGACGTCGTCCCCGTGCGGCGCGCGCTCATCTCGGTGAGCGACAAGTCCGGCCTGCTCGAACTCGCCGGCGCCCTGGCCGACGCGGGTGTGGAGCTCGTCTCGACGGGCAGCACGGCGCAGACGATCCGCGACGCCGGGTACGCCGTCACCGACGTGTCGAGCGTGACCGGGTTCCCGGAGTCGCTCGACGGCCGCGTCAAGACCCTGCACCCTGCCGTGCACGCGGGGCTCCTCGCCGACCTGCGCCTCGAGTCGCACGAGCAGCAGCTCGCCGAGCTCGGCATCGCGCCGTTCGAGCTCGTGGTCGTCAACCTGTACCCGTTCGTCGAGACCGTCGCCTCGGGTGCCGAGGCCGCGACCGTGGTGGAGAACGTCGACATCGGCGGACCGGCGATGGTCCGCGCCTCGGCGAAGAACCACCCGAACGTCGCGATCGTCGTGTCGCCGTCGTCCTACGCCGAGGTCGTCGAGGCCGTCCGCGCCGGGGGCACCACGCTCGAACTCCGGAAGCGCCTCGCCGCCCAGGCCTTCGCCCACACGGCGTCCTACGACGCCGCCGTCGCGTCGTACTTCGCGACCGACGTCGTCGGGCAGGACGCGGCACACGTCGCCGCCCAGGCCGCCGCGCCCACGGTGGCGGGCGACCTCGAGACGCCGGGCTCGTTCGACGAGACGCTCCGGCTCGAGGCCGGGCTGACCGCGACGCTCCGCTACGGCGAGAACGCGCACCAGGCCGCCGCGCTCTACACGACCTCCGGCGGAGCGGGCATCGCCCAGGCGACGCAGCTGCACGGCAAGGAGATGTCGTACAACAACTACGTCGACGCCGACGCCGCCGTCCGGGCCGCGTACGACTTCGACACCCCCGCCGTCGCGATCATCAAGCACGCCAACCCGTGCGGCATCGCCACCGCCCCGGCCGACGCGGTCGACCCGATCGCCTCGGCGCACGCCGCCGCGCACGCCTGCGACCCGCTGTCGGCGTTCGGCGGGGTCATCGCCGCGAACCGCCCGGTCACGAAGCAGATGGCCGAGACCGTGCGCGACATCTTCACCGAGGTCGTCGTGGCCCCGGCCTTCGACCCCGAGGCGCTCGAGATCCTCTCGCAGAAGAAGAACATCCGGCTCCTCACCCTGCCGGCGGACTTCGCGCTCGCGCCCCGTGAGGTCAAGCAGGTCTCCGGCGGCTTCCTCGTGCAGGACGCCGACCGCTTCACCGCCTTCGACCAGTCGACCTGGACCCTGGTGTCCGGGGAGCCGGCCGACGACGCGACCCTCGCCGACCTCGCGTTCGCGTGGAAGGCCAGCCGCGCCGTGAAGTCGAACGCGATCCTGCTCGCCGACCAGGGCGCGAGCGTCGGCGTCGGCATGGGCCAGGTCAACCGGGTGGACTCCTGCCACCTCGCGGTGGACCGCGCCGGGGAGCGTGCCCGTGGCAGCGTCGCGGCGTCGGACGCGTTCTTCCCGTTCGCCGACGGCCTGCAGGTCCTGCTCGACGCCGGCGTCCGTGCCGTCGCGCAGCCGGGCGGCAGCGTCCGTGACGACGAGGTCATCGCGGCGGCGCAGGCGGCCGGCGTGACCATGTACTTCACCGGCGAGCGTCACTTCTTCCACTGAGTCACCGAACACCGAACACCGGTCACCGGACACCGACACGCGCTCGGATCGACGGCGTCCAACAACGCCGAGACCATTGCGCAACACGTGCGACTGTGAATAGTCTGTAAGGCTCCGCACCGCATCGGACGATCGCAACCGGATCGGCCGTGCCCGCGGACACAACGGTGACGAAGACGACGACTGGAGTGACGATGGACGCGACGACCGGAACAGTGGCGACGGCTGCCCGGACGGGTCTCGTGTCCCTCGTGGGGACCACTCCCGCCCCGCGACCCCGGACCCGGACGGCACCGCCGCTCCGGTACCCGGGCGCGGCCGCCGTCTAGCCAGGCCCCTCCCACGGCCTCGCGCCCGACGACACCGTCGGCGAGCGCGGACCACCTGCTGAGAACCCGGGGACCCGTGTCCCCGGTGCCCTCCGGCCCGGTCGACGTCACGCGAGTGGCGGCGACGGCGCGCGACCACGCGCCCGGCCGACGACCACCGCACTGCCACGCCGCGCCTCCCGGCCGGACCGCCACCCACCGACGCGACCCGTCGGCGGGCCGGACGACCCGACCGAGCGGACGCCGCACGACGCACGAGGACGCAACCGCATGTCCACAACGCCCGACCAGGCGACCCCCTCCACCGACCGCCCCTCGACCCTGCGCGCCATCGGGCGCATCTGGCCCTACGTCAGGCCGTACCGCTGGCGACTGTTCGGCGGCATGGCCGCGGCGATGGGCGCCTCGCTCGTCGCCCTGGTGATCCCGTACGTGCTCCAGTGGCTCGTCGACGGACCGCTGTCCTCGCGCGACGCCGCGCTCATCTGGCCCGCCGGACTCGGCGTGCTCGCACTCGGCGCCCTCGAGGCCTTCTTCATCGCAACCCGCCGACGGCTCGTGATGCGCCCGTCGACGCGCATCGAGACGAGCATGCGCAACGCGCTCTACGCCAAGCTCCAGGACCTGCCGGTGGCCTTCCACGACCGCTGGGAGTCCGGGCAGCTGCTGTCCCGTTCGGTGTCCGACCTGTCGCTCATCCGCCGATGGCTGGCGTTCGGTGTCGTGCTGCTCGTGGTGAACATCGTCACGATCGCGGTCGGCTTCGTCGTGCTCTTCACCTTCGGGTGGCTGCTCGGACTGATCTTCCTCGTGGCGTCGATCCCGCTGTGGATCAACGGCCTGCTGTTCGAGCGGAAGTACTCCGTCGTCGCGCGGCGCAGCCAGGACCAGGTCGGCGACCTCGCCACGAGCGTCGAGCAGTCGGTGCACGGCATCCGCGTGCTCAAGGCGTTCGGCCGCGGTCGCTTCAAGCTCGACGAGTTCAGTGAGCAGGCCGAGGCGCTCCGCGGCACCGAGATCGAGAAGGCGAAGGCCATCGCGAGCATCTGGCTGTGGCTGCTGCTCGTGCCGGACGTCGCGTTCGCGCTGTGCCTGCTCGCCGGCATCTGGCTGGCGTCGCAGGGCGAGCTGACGGTCGGACAGCTGTTCGCGTTCTTCGCGACGGCGACCGTGCTGCGGTTCCCGATCGAGTCGATCGGGTTCTTCCTGTCGATGACGTTCGACACCCGGACCGCGGTCGACCGGTTCTTCGAGGTCATGGACTCCGAGAACACGATCCAGGACCCGGCGTCACCGAGGACCATCGACGAGCCGCACGGTGCGCTGTCGTTCAACGCCGTGCACTTCCGGTACCAGGACGCGACGGACGAGTACCCGGACCTGGTGGACGGCGTCGAGCTGCAGCTGCACCCGGGCGAGACCATGGCGCTCGTCGGCCTGACCGGCAGCGGCAAGACGACGCTGCTGTCCCTGGTGCCGCGGCTGTACGACGTGACCGGCGGCTCGATCACGATCGACGGCGTCGACGTCCGCGACCTCACCCGCGCGGACCTCCGTCGGCACGTCGGTGTCGCCTTCGAGGACGCCACGCTGTTCTCGACGAGCGTCCGCGACAACGTGCTGCTCGGCCGGCCCGACCTGTCCGGCGACGAGGCCGAGCGCATCATGCGCGAGGCGCTCGACATCGCGCAGGCGTCCTTCGTCGACGACCTGCCCGAGGGCGTCGACACCCGCGTCGGCGAGGAGGGGCTGTCGCTCTCCGGCGGCCAGCGGCAGCGTCTGGCGCTCGCTCGCGCGATCGCCGCGCGGCCGTCGGTCCTGGTGCTCGACGACCCGCTGTCGGCGCTCGACGTCGACACCGAGGCGCGGGTCGAGGCCGGGCTCCGCCGCGTGCTGGCCGACACCACGTCGCTCATCGTCGCCCACCGCCCCTCGACCGTGACGCTCGCCGACCGGGTGGCGCTCATGGAGGGCGGACGCATCACCGCCGTCGGCACCCACTCGGAGCTGATGGCCACCAACGAGCACTACCGCTACGTCATCTCCTCGCTCGACGAGGACGACGCACCCGCCCGAGAGGAGGCGATGGCATGAGCCAGCAGGACCAGGTACCGCCCGTGGACACGGCAGCCGGGCCGGGAGGCCCCGATCCCGTCCTCGACGACGTCGCGGACACGAAGGCGGCCGGCCCCGTCACCGCCGCGGTCACCACGCTCGGCGTGCGCGGCGAGGAGCGCGAGGACTTCAGCAAGGCGGAGAGCAAGCGCCTGCGGCGTCGCTCCCTCGCCCTGCTCGGGTCGCTCGCGGCTCCGCTGAAGGCACGCCTCGTGCTGCTCGGCGTCGTCGTGGTGGTCTCCACCGCGGGCACCGTCGCGGGTCCCGCGCTCATCGCGTGGGGCATCGACAACGCCCTGCCCCGGGTGATGGACGAGAACGACTGGGTACCGGCGTTCGGCGTCGTGGCGACGTACATCGTCGTCGCGGTGCTCGGCGCGGTCCTCACCGCCTGGTACACCGTGCTCGCGGCGCGGATCAGCCAGGCGATCCTGTTCGACCTGCGGAAGCGCGTGTTCCTGCACACCCAGCGGCTGTCGCTCGAGTTCCACGAGACGTACACGTCCGGGCGGATCATCTCCCGCCAGACGAGCGACCTGGACTCGATCCGCGAGCTGCTCGACTCCGGCCTGAACCAGCTCATCCAGGGCGTGCTCTACATGGTGTTCACGGGCATCGCGCTCGTGCTGCTCGACCCGACCTCCGGGCTCGTGCTCGCGGTGTCGCTCGTGCCGCTGTGGTTCCTGATCCGCTGGTTCCAGACGAACTCGCAGACCCTGTTCCGGGCCACCCGTGTGACCTCGGCGCGCGTCATCGTGCACTTCGTCGAGACCATGACCGGCATCCGGGCGGTGCAGGCGTTCCGGAAGGAGTCCCGCAACCGCGACGAGTACGGCGGCTACGTGGAGGACTACCGGGTGGCGAACACGAAGGTCTTCAACTTGTTCGGCACGTTCGACCCCGTGCTCGTCCTCATCGGCAACGCCACGCTCGCGGCCGTCGTCATCGTCGGCGGCTTCCGGATCGTGGGGGGCTCGCTCGAGGTCGGCGCGCTGCTCGCGGTCGCGCTGTACGCCAAGCGGTTCTTCGACCCGGCCCAGGAACTCGCGATGTTCTACAACGGGTACCAGTCGGCCTCGGCGGCGATGGAGAAGATCTCCGGCGTCCTCGAGGAACGCCCGTCGGTGCCCGACCCCGCGAAGCCCGTGCGGCTGCCGGACGCCACCGGTGCGATGGACTTCGACGACGTCGAGTTCGCGTACAACGCCGAGAAGGTCGTGCTCCCCGAGTTCGACCTGCACATCCCGGCGGGGCAGACCATCGCGCTCGTCGGGTCGACCGGTGCCGGGAAGTCGACGCTCGCGAAGCTCATGGCGCGGTTCTACGACCCGTCGAAGGGTTCCGTGCGGCTCGACGGCGTGGACCTGCGGGACATCGACCCGAAGGACATGCGCCGCGCGATCGTCATGGTCACGCAGGAGGCGTACCTGTTCTCCGGCTCCGTCGCGGACAACATCGCGCTCGGCAAGCCCGGGGCGACGCGGGACGAGATCGTGCGCGCGGCGAAGGCGGTCGGGGCGGACGCGTTCATCGAGGCCCTGCCCGACGGGTACGACACCGACGTGAACAAGCGCGGTGGCCGGGTGTCGGCCGGGCAGCGGCAGCTCCTGTCGTTCGCCCGGGCGTTCATCGCCGACCCGAAGGTGCTCATCCTCGACGAGGCCACGGCGTCGCTGGACATCCCGTCCGAGCGGCTCGTGCAGGAGGGCCTCGAGACCCTGCTCGCGGACCGCACCGCCGTGATCATCGCGCACCGCCTGTCGACCGTCGCGATCGCCCACCGGGTGCTCGTGATGGAGTACGGGCGGATCGTCGAGGACGGCACGCCGGACGACCTGATCGCGGGGACCGGGCGGTTCGCCCAGCTGCACGCCGCCTGGCGGGACTCGCTCGTCTGACGGACCGGGCTGCACGTGGTTTGCTGACTCCATGAGCAACGACAGCGTGCAGCCCGGCGGCGTCGCCCTGCGCGACCCCTTCTACGGGGCACCCTTCGCCGAGGCGGTCCGACGGTTCTGGCGGAAGTACACCGTGTTCACCGGACGGGCCTCCCGCTCCGAGGCCTGGTGGTGGTGGCTGACGTCGTCCGTGATCGGGCTCGTGCTCCAGCTCGTCCCGCAGGTGTTCACGCCCGGGACCCCGGTGCTCGAGAACCCGGTGGGCTCGTACCTGTTCGTGCTCTGGGGCCTGGCCACACTGATCGGGTCGCTCGCCCTCGGTGCCCGTCGGCTGCACGACGCGAACCTGTCCGGCTTCTGGCAGTTCCTGCACGTGGTCGTCGGCATCGGCTCGCTCGTGCTGCTGGTGATGTTCCTGCTGCCGCCGAACCCGAAGGGCTCGCGCTTCGACTGAGCGCTCAGAACGGGTCGTCGGCGTCCGTGGCGGGTGACCAGCGCGCCCGACGCACGTCGATCCTCCAGGCCGACGAGCCCGACGCAGCTGACGACCGTTCCACGAGCGGCGTGCCCTCGGCACGGTAGTGCTCGAGGGCCCGCGCCTCGTGCCGGACGGGCGGCAGCCCGCCGGCGCGCACCACGCGCCACCACGGCAGGTCGGCGCCCTCGCGGGCCATCACCGTGCCGACGGCGCGAGCGGCCCGCGACCCGAGGACGGCGGCGACGTCGCCGTACGTCATGACGTGTCCCGCCGGGATCAGCCGGACCACCTCGGCGACGGCGGCCCCGAAGTCCGGCTCGGCCCCGGAGTCCGGCTCGGGTCCGGACTCGGCTCCGTCCACGCCCGGTCAGAGCGCGAGGACGGCGTAGTGGTCGCCGTACTGCGTCTCACGCACGACCTCGAACCCGAGGGCGCGGAAGAACGCCTCGGGGCCGCCGTGGCCGCCCGGCTCGTACACGACCGTGAGCCGCTCGAACCCGCGGCTCCGGGCCTCGTCCGCGAGACCGTGCACCGCGAAGCGGCCGACACCGCGGCCCTGCGCGTCGGCGGCGACGTTGACGCGCCAGATCGCGCTGCGGAGCTCTTCCTCGTTGTTGTCCTCGTCGAAGGTGCCGATGATCATCCCGACCACGCGGTCCCCGTCGAGCACCACGCGGGTCCACGCCGAGCTCGGCTTCACGTCGGACTCGGCGACGCCGTACGTCGTCGGCTGGACGAACTGCTCCTGCCCGGGCTTGAGCGTCAGCGAGTTGGCCGCGGCGGCGGTCGACGCGGAGAGGGCTTCGAGGCGGAGGTCCGTCATGCCGCTCAGGGTAGCGGTGCACCCCGTCCGGGTGCCAGGACGACGTGCGAAGCGTTGCAGCACCGTTGCGTGCGCACGGGCGGCGGTAGGGTCGCGGCATGGCGGAGCATCGGCGCGGGGCGAACCTGCCGTCGATCGGCGGCTTCAACCGCACCGTCGTGCTCGACGCCGTCCGCCGCTCGCCCGACGGGCTGAGCCGTGTGGAGCTCGCCGCGAGCACGGGCCTGAGCGCCCAGACGGTGTCGAACGTCACGCGCTTCCTGATCGAGGCCGGCATGATCGTCGAGTCCGGCACCGTGGTCGCCGGCCGTGGGAAGCCCCGGACGATCCTGCGGCTCGAGGCGACGAGCCGGTACGCGGTCGGTGTGCACGTCGACCCCGCGGTCGTGACGTACGTGCTCCTCGACCTCGCCGGCAGCGTGGTCGCCGAGACCACCACGTCGACGCCCTCCGCGGACGACCCCGCCGAGGTCGTCCGGACCATCGCGACCGCCGTCGACGGCCTCGTCGCGGACGCCGGTGTCGCGGCGGAGAGCGTGCTCGGCGTCGGCATCGCGAGCCCCGGGCCGATCGACGTCGACGCCGGCGTCGTGCTCGACCCGCCGTTCCTGCCCCGCTGGCGGGACGTGCCGCTGCGCGACGCGCTCGCCGAGGCGACCGGCTTCCCGGTGCTGCTCGAGAAGGACGTCACCGCGGCGGTCGTCGGCGAGATGTTCCTGGCGGGGGAGTCCTCGGCGCGGAACTTCGCCTTCGTCTACTTCGGGACGGGCTTCGGCGTCGGGCTCGTCGTCGACCACGAACCCGTCCGCGGTACCGGCTCGAACGCGGGCGACGCCGGGCACATCATGGTCGACCAGGGGGCGCTCGCGGGGACCCCCGACGGCTCCGGTCCGCGGGGTGAGGTCGGGGCCGCGGTCGCCCCGGCACGGCTGGTCGAGGTCGCGCGGGACCGCGGGCTCCGGCTGCCCGGCGCTGCTCGGGCGGACGACGTCACCGCCGTGCAGCGGGCCTGGGACTCCCTCGGCGAGGCGATCGCGTCCGGCGACGAGGTCGCCTCGGGACTCGCGGCCGACGCCGGGACCGTCATGGGCCGGGCCGTCGTGGTCATCGTCAACCTGCTCGACGTCGACCGCGTGGTCTTCGGCGGACCGTTCTGGTCCCGCATCGCCCCGGTCGCCCTCCCGGCGGCGCGGGCCGCGATCACGGGGTCGCCGCTGCTCGTCCCGAAGCACCCGATCGCGGTCGTGGACAGCGGGCGGGGTGCGGACGTGGCGGCCGTCGGCGCCGCGTGCCTCGTGCTCGACGCGGCGCTGTCACCGCGCGCGAGCGCGCTGCTCATCCGCCGCTGACCCGTCGACGCGGGTCGACAGGAGCGGCTGGCCGACGACCCGCCGGTGACCGCGTGCCGGACGGGAGGCCCTGGGCGTGCCCGCCCCGCGCCTCCCGTCCGGTCGTCCGTCGACCGGGAGGCGCGGTGACGGTCCGCCCCGCGCCTCCCGTCCGACGACGTCCCGTCAGGCCGCGCCGAGCACCCTCCGCCACGCCGCCGTCAGCGTGTCGTACTCCTCGTCCGTCAGGAGGTCGCGGACGCCGGTGGCGAGGACCGCCGAGCGGACCGCTTCCTCGGCCCCGGCGCGGTCGCGGAGGTGTGCACCGCCGTGCTTGACGGCCTTGCCGGCCTCCTGCGCCGCCTCGATCTCGTCGACGCGACCGGCCTCGCCGGCGGCGTCGAGTGCGTGCTTCCACGCGGCCAGCAGGTCGGCGTTCGTCACCATCCGGCCGTCGGCGCCGCCCTGGATCGCGAGTGAGGCGCTCGCCTCCGGCACCACGATCTGCTCGTCGGCCTTCCAGACGACGTCGAGCGCCTCGGCCTCCTCGGCGGTGATCTGCCCGGCACGCTCGATCATCGACTGCAGTGCGGTGTTGCTGGTGTCGTCCGTCACGGTTCCCTCTCCGACCGAACGCGCTCGCGTGGTCGCTCCCATCCTCCTGACGCCTGCTGGGAGGACGCGGCACCGGTCGTTCACCCGGCAGCCACCGGCCGGACGCCGGGATGCTGAACAGTCGTGCAGGTCCCCCTGACCTCCCCGAGAAGGACCCTGCATGCACACCCCCGCCCTGCGGCTCGGTGCCGGCCTCGCGACGGGCATCGCCCTCGCCGCCGGCGTGCTGACCGCGACCCCCGCCGTCGCCGCGGTCGGTGACGACGACCCGACCGTCGGCGCCCGCGTCACCACCGGCCCCGCCACCGGGCTCGCGATCAACGAGGTGGAGTCGAACGCCGACGACACCGACTGGGTCGAGCTGGTGAACACCTCGTCCGTCGCGATCGACCTGAGCGGCTGGCGCTTCCTCGACTCCGACTCGTCGCACACGGCGTACACGCTGCCGCAGGGCTCGACGATCGCCGCCGGCGGGTACCTCGTCGTCGACCAGGAGACCACCACCCGGTCGGGCTTCGACTTCGGGCTCGGCGGTGCCGACTCGGTGCGGCTGTACGACGCCTCCGGCACGCTGACGCTGCGGTACGCGTGGACGACGCACGCCGCCGTGACGTACGGCAGCTGCCCGGACGGCTCCGGCACGCTCGTGGACACGACCGCGTCGACGAAGGGCGGACCGAACGACTGCTCGTCGCCCGTCCGCATCAACGAGGTCGAGTCGCAGGGCGGCATCCCGGGTGACTGGGTGGAGCTGACGAACGTCGGGACGACCACGGTCGACCTCGGCGGGTACGTGCTGCGGGACAGCGAGGACGACCACGTGTGGACGGTCCCCGCCGGTACCACCGTCGCGCCGGGCGGGTTCACCGTGCTCGACGAGGCGCAGGCCGGTGCGGACGCCGATACCGCTCCTGGGGCCGGGGCCGGGACCGGGACCGGGACCGGGGCCGGGGCCGGGTTCGGCTTCGGGCTCGGGAAGGCCGACGGTGTGCGGCTCTCGGATGCCCGCGGCGTCCTGGTCGACGAGTACTCGTGGACCGCGCACGCCGCGACCACGTACGGCCGGAACCCCGACGGCACCGGCGCGTTCGCCGAGACGGCCGAGCCGACGAAGGGCTCGACGAACCGCTTCGCCGGCGTCGTCACCGCCGAGGCGTGGCCCGGCGGCCCGGACGAGACCGTCCTGGACGCCGAGGACACCTTCACCGGTGACCTGAGCGGCCTCGACTGGACGTCCTCCGCCTCCTCGCAGGACGGGCAGCTCTGGGCCGTGCAGAACGGGGACGGGCTGCTGTACCACCTCGTCCCGGACGGCCGGGGTGGCTGGGCTCCGACGAACACCGCGGGCGTCGACCTGCGCTACGCCGACGGCACCGGAACGCCCGACGCCGAGGGCGTCACCGTCACGGCCGACGACCCCGGCGCGGTGTACGTGTCGACCGAGCGCGACAACGACGTGTCGAAGGTGAGCCGCCCCGCCGTGCTGCGCTTCGCGACCACGGACGGCTCCGAGTCGGTCCTGCGCGCCACGGACGAGTGGGACCTCGCCGCGGACTTCCCGGGCCTGGGCGCGAACGCCGGGCTCGAGGGCGTGACCTGGGTGCCCGACGCGTGGCTGACGTCCCGCGGGTTCGTCGACCAGCACACCGGTGCGACCTACGCGCCCGCCGCGTACCCGGGGCACGGCGAGGGGCTCTTCCTCGTCGGCGTCGAGGGCACGGCGAGCGTGTACGCCTACGCGCTGATGGACGACGGCTCGTCCCAGCGCGTGGCCACGATCGCGACGCCGTTCTCACTCGTCGCCGAGGTGCAGTTCGACCCGACGCTCGACGCGCTCTGGGTCGTGTGCGACGAGGCGTGCTCCGGCCGCACCGCGCTGTTCGACGTGCAGGACGGGGCGTTCACGCTCGCGACGCTGTACGAGGCCCCGGCGAACGCCGACCGGACGCTCGCCAACGAGGGCTTCGCGATCTCGGGGCGCTGCGTGGACGGTGCTCGGGCGACCTTCTACGCCGACGACAACGACACGAACGGCGCTTCGCTGCGCGCCGGGACGTACCCGTGCGACGCGGTGGAGGAGCCGGGTGACGGCGATGGCGGGATTCCTGCGCCGGGTGACGGGGAGGCGCCTGCGCCGGGTGACGGGCAGGCGCCTGCGCCCGGTGGCGGGGAGACGCCCGCGCCGGGTGACGGCGGCGGCAGCACCCCGGCTCCGGGCACGGGTGGCAGCAGCCCGGCCCCGGTCCCGACGACTCCTGGCCCGACGACTCCGGGTCCGGCGGCGCCCGCGGCTCCGGTCGCGCCGGACGTCTCGGCGCTCGTCGACGGGAACCGTGCCTCGGTCTCCGCGCCGTCGAACGTCCGTGCGGGCAGCTCGCTGACGATCGACGTCGGGACGCGGTACGCCGGGGAGCGCGTCGCGGTCTGGCTGTTCTCCGAGCCACGACTCCTCGGGACGCCGGTCGTCGTCGCGGACGGCACGGTGACGGTGGCCGTCCCCGCCGACGTCCCGGCAGGGCAGCACCGCATCGCGGTGGCCGCGTTCGACGGCACGGTGCTCGGGTGGACCGGGATCACGATCGACCCCGCGACGGGGTCGCTCGCGTTCACCGGTGCCGAGCTGGGCGGTGGGATCGCCGCGGCGCTCCTGCTCCTGGCAGCCGGTGCGGGTGTCCTCGTGGCACGCCGTCGTCGGACGGTCGGCTCGCCGGCCTGACGCTGCACGACCCGACCGACGCCCCCGTCGTCCCACCGGACGGCGGGGGGCGTCGGTGTCCCGCGCGGGGGCGTCGGTGCCTCCGCGATGGCGTCCCAGCACCGCGATGGCGTCGGTGGCTCCGCGGTAGCGTCGGGGGATGCGCTCCGAGGTCCTCCGCTACACCGCCTTCGCCGCCGAGCCCGGGGGCGGCAACCCCGCGGGGATCGTGCTCGACGCCGAGGGGATGACCGACGACGAGATGCTCGCGGTCGCGCAGGAGGTGGCGTACCCGGAGACCGCCTTCGTGGTCGCGCGGACGCCGGACGGCGCACGGGTGCGCTACTTCTCGCCGGCCGCCGAGGTCCCCTTCTGCGGACACGCCACCGTCGCCACCGCCGTCGTGCTCGCCGAGCGCGAGGGGACCGGGGCCCGGGTGTTCTCGACGGCCGCGGGGGACATCGCGGTCGACGCCACGACCGCACCCGACGGCAGTGTCCAGGTTGCGATGACGAGCGTCGAGCCGTCGACCCGTCCGATCGATCCCGTCCGGTGGGAGCGGCTCGCCGCCGTGCTCGGGCTCGTCGACGGTGACGTCGCCGAGGGGTTCCCCGTGCTCGAGTCCTCCGCCGGCAACCGGCACCCCGTGGTCGTGCTCGCCGACGTGGAGCTCTTCCACCAGTTCCGCTTCGACCCCGCCGCGCTCGCCGCACTCAAGCGGGAGTACGGGTGGGAGGGCACCGTCACCGTCCTGCACCGGACGGGTCCGCTCGAGTTCGAGGCGCGGAACCTCTTCCCCGCCGGCCGGATCACCGAGGACCCGGCGACGGGCTCGGCGGCGGCCTCGACCGGTGCGTACCTGCGCGCGGTCGGCGCGGTGTCGCCCGGGGCACGCGTGGTGATCCGGCAGGGTCGACACGTCGGGCGTCCGAGCGTGCTGCTCGTCGACGTGCCCGAGTCCGGCGGCATCACGGTGACCGGCGGCGCCACCCCCATCGCCTGACCCGGCGGCACCGCCTGCGCGCGACGCCGGGCGCCCGTTCCTCCCCCTGACGCCCGCGATGCTCGGGCGCCCGTTCCTTCCCCTGACGCCTGCGATGCCTGGCGCTTCCGGGCGTACCTGGTCGTTCCGGCAGACCAGGTACGCCCGTTCCGACCAGGTACGCCCGTTCCGACCAGGTACGCCCGTTCCGACCGGGCACGCGCGACAGCTTCGAGCCCGCGCGGACGCCGCGGGCCCCGGCGCGCACGGGACCACCCTGCGCCCGCGGGGCCGTTGCCGACCCGTGACGGAAAGTGCTTGACACGAATAAGTCCATCCGTTGTACTAATCCTGCGCGCGGGTGACGGAGCCCGCGGACATCCCGTGCAAAGGAGCACCGATGAAACGCCGCACCCGAATCATCGCCGGACTCGCAGCCGTGGCAGCCGCCGCGGTCGGGCTGGCGGGTTGTTCCAGCTCGGGCTCTGCCTCGAGCGACACGATCAAGATCGCCTACCAGAAGTTCGGTGCCTTCCAGCAGCTCGACGCCCAGATGAAGGTCGTCAAGCAGGAGTACGAGAAGGCCAACCCCGGCAAGAAGGTCGAGCTCGTCCCGATCCAGGCGCAGGAGGACGACTACGCCACGAAGCTCGCCCTCATGAACCGCGCCCCCGCGACCGCCCCCGACGTCATCTACGAGGACACCTTCCGCATCAAGGCGGACGCCGACGCCGGGTACCTGCTGCCGATCGACCAGTACACGGAGAAGTGGGACGAGTGGGACCAGTTCTACGACAACGCCAAGCAGGCCGGCGAGGGCGAGGACGGCAAGATCTACGGCGTCCCGATGGGCACCGACACCCGCGCGCTCTGGTACAACAAGGACATCTTCGAGAAGGTCGGCCTGCCGGTCCCGTGGGAGCCGAAGACCTGGGACGACGTGCTCGCCGCGGCGAAGACCATCAAGGAGCAGGACCCGGACGTCATCCCGTTCAACATCTACTCCGGCAAGGCACAGGGCGAAGCCTCGACCATGCAGGGCTTCGAGATGCTGCTCTACGGCGCGGACGGTGACGGCAACACGCTCTACCAGGACGGCAAGTGGGTCGTCGGGTCGAAGCAGTTCGAGGACTCGCTGCAGTTCATCGAGGACGTCTACCAGGGTGACCTCGGCCCCACCCCGCAGCAGGCGCTCGACACGAACATCGGCACCACGATCACGCAGACGTGGCTGCCCGAGGGCAAGCTCGCCATCGACCTCGACGGCTCGTGGCAGTCGGGCACGTGGCTCGAGACGGGCACCGCTCCGTGGAAGGAGTGGAACGACGTGATGGGGCAGGCGCCCTTCCCGACCCAGAACGGCCAGGAGCCCGGGTACAACTCGATGTCCGGCGGGTGGACGCTCTCGGTCGGTGCGAAGTCGAAGGACCCGCAGGCCGCGTTCGACTTCATCACGATGTTCCTCGACAAGGACGGCTCCATCAAGTACGACGCCGAGAACAGCCAGATCGCCGTCCGCAAGGACGTCGCCGAGGACCCCGAGTACACCGGCGCCAACCCCACGTTCGAGTTCTTCTCCGGCTTGGTGGAGCACACCAACTTCCGCCCGGCGACGAGCGAGTACGCGCAGGTGTCGAACGCCATCCAGGTCGCGATGGAGTCCGTCATGACCGGCCAGCAGTCGCCGTCCGAGGCCGCAGCCGTCTACGACAAGGCCGTCGAGGGCGTCGTCGGCAAGGACGGCACCGTCGCTGCCGGTCAGTGACGTGACCGTCTGACGGACGGGAGGCGCGGATCACCCCGTGCACCGCGCCTCCCGTCCGACCCACCCCACCTTCGGAACCCCTCCGCACCCGGAAGGCATCCACGTGTCCAGCACCCCTCTCGCGCCGACGCTGTCGGCGCCCGGCGCGCCGAAGCGCACCGAACCACCCGTGCCGCGCAAGCGGCGGCCTCTCCGGAACGCGACGCGGGTCGTCCCGCTCCTGCCCGCCGTGGTCCTCCTCGTCATCTTCCTGCTCGGGCCGGTCATCTCGTCGTTCTACGGGTCGTTCACCAACGCGGCCCTGACCGGCGTCGACGCCGCGAACCAGCAGTTCGTCGGGTTCCAGAACTACGTCGAGCTGTTCCAGGACCCGGACTTCCCGAAGTCCGTCGTCCTGACGATCGTGTTCCTGCTCGCGTCCGCCGTCGTCGGGCAGAACGTGCTCGGTCTCGGTCTCGCGCTCCTCATGCGCAGCGCGAACAAGGTCGTCCGCGCGGTCGTCGGCACGTTCGTCGTCGCGGCATGGGTCCTGCCGGAGATCGTCGCCTCGTTCGCCGCGTACGCCTTCTTCCACGACGAGGGCACGCTCAACTCGTTCCTCGCCTCCATCGGGATCAGCGGGCCGAACTGGCTCTACACGTACCCGATGATCGCGGTCATCCTGGCGAACGTCTGGCGCGGTACCGCGTTCTCGATGCTCGTCTACTCGGCGGCCGTGCAGGAGGTCCCCGAGGAGATCACCGAGTCCGCCGAGGTCGACGGCGCCACCGGCTGGCAGCGCCTCGTCTACATCACGCTGCCGGTGATCCGTCGGTCCATCTCGACGAACCTCATGCTCACGACACTGCAGACGCTGTCGGTCTTCACCCTCATCTTCGTGATGACGGGCGGCGGACCCGGCACCAACTCGTCGACCCTGCCGATCCTGGCGTACCAGGAGGCGTTCCAGTTCTCGCAGCTCGGCTTCGGGACCGCGATCGCGACCATCCTGCTCGTGGTGGGGGCGGTCTTCTCGATCATCTACATCAAGGCACTGAAGCCGGAGGTGGACTGACCATGGCCCTCACCGCTGACCGTCCCGTGTCCGACACCACCCGGTCCGTCACCGCGCCGGGCGCCCTGCACATGACCTCTCCGCGGGGGCGCACCCTCCGCTGGGTGTCGAACATCGTCCTGCTCGTCATCGCCGTGTGCTTCGCGGTGCCGCTGCTCTGGCTCGTGCTCGCCTCCGTCGACGCCCAGGCCTCGCTGTCCGTGAAGATCCCGTCGCAGTTCACGCTCGACAACTTCACCCAGGTGCTCACCCCGGAGCTGTCGTTCATCCCGCTCGCGAACAGCCTGCTGCTCTCCGGCGGCACCGCGGTGGTGACGGTCGTCGCGGCGCTCCTCGCCGCGTACCCGCTGTCCCGGTACAAGATGCGGGTCAACAAGCCGTTCCTGTACAGCATCCTGTTCGGCACCGGCCTGCCCATCACCGCGATGATGGTGCCCGTCTACGCGCTGTTCGTGTCGCTCAACCTCATCGACAACATCTACGGCTGCATCTTCTTCCTCGCCGCCACGAGCCTGCCGATGGCGATCTGGATGGCGAAGAACTTCATGGACTCGGTACCGATCTCGCTGGAGGAAGCGGCGTGGACGGACGGCGCCTCGATGTTCACCACGCTGACGCGCATCGTCGTGCCGCTCATGCGTCCGGGGATCGCCGTCGTGTTCATCTTCGTGTTCATCCAGGCGTGGGGGAACTTCTTCGTCCCCTTCGTCCTGCTGCTCTCGCCCGACAAGGTGCCCGCCGCGGTGAGCATCTTCAACTTCTTCGGGCAGAACGGGGCCGTCGCCTACGGGCAGCTCGCCGCGTTCTCGATCGTGTACTCCGTGCCGGTCATCGCCCTCTACGTGCTCGTGTCCCGCGGCCTCGGTGGGGGCAACGCCCTCGCCGGCGGCATCAAGGGCTGACCGCGCCCCACGCTCGCCGGGCACCACGCCCGACCGTCCCTGCTGGAAAGGAACCACCTCCATGCACCACGACGAACCCCTCGTCGAAGCTCGGATCGCCCGTCTCGTCCGGGACCGCATCGACCCCGCCGTGCACCGTCGCTCGGCGCCGGTCACCGTCGACGCCTGGCAGGTGCCGGACGAACCGGTGCCGTTCGCCGAGGCCGTCGCAGCCGAGTACACGCCGTTCCGCGTCGGTGACGCCTGGGGAGCGCGGCCGTGGGGGACCACCTGGTTCCGCGTCCGCGGCACCGTGCCGGAGGACTTCGGCGTCGACCCCGGCACCACCGTCGAGCTCCGGGTGGACCTCGGCTTCTCGAAGCGGCAGCCCGGGTTCCAGGCCGAGGGGCTCGCCTGGCGCACCGACGGCTCCACGATCAAGGGCATCGAACCGCGGAACGACACCGTGCCCGTCGAGGTCGGCCCCGGCGGCACGTTCGAGGTCTACGTCGAGGCCGCCGCGAACCCGGACATCGGCGGTGACGACTTCCAGGGGGCGACCCCGCTCGGCTCGAAGACCACCGCCGGCACCGAGCCGATCTACCGCCTGCGCGCGCTGGAGCTCGTCGAGCGGGACGACACCGTGTGGGAGCTGCAGCAGGACGTCTGGGTGCTCCGCGGACTCATGGCCGAGCTGCCGACCGACGGCACCCGGGGCGCGGACATCCTGCGCGGGCTCGAACGTGCGGCGGACGCCCTCGACCCCGACGACGTCGCCGGCAGCGCTGCCGCGACCCGCGAGGTGCTCGCGCCGCTGCTCGCCGTGGGGGCGGCCGGGTCCGCCGGGCGCGCCGTCGCCGTCGGGCACGCCCACATCGACTCCGCCTGGCTCTGGCCCGTCCGCGAGACGATCCGCAAGTGCGCGCGCACGTTCTCGAACGTGCTCGACCTGATGGACCAGGACCCCGACTTCACCTTCGCCTGCTCGTCGGCGCAGCAGTACGCCTGGATCCGTGACGGCTACCCGTCGATCTGGGCGCGCATCAAGCAGCGCGTCGCCGAGGGGCGGTGGATCCCGGTCGGGGGCATGTGGGTCGAGTCGGACACGAACCTGCCCGGCGGTGAGGCCCTGGCCCGCCAGTTCGTCGCGGGCAAGCGGCTCTTCCTCGAGGAGTTCGGCATCGACACCCCCGAGGCCTGGCTGCCCGACTCGTTCGGCTACACCGGAGCCCTGCCGCAGATCGTCCGCGCCGCCGGGTCGAAGTGGTTCGTCACGCAGAAGCCCTCGTGGAACGAGACGAACGTCATCCCGCACACGTCCTTCCACTGGGAGGGCATCGACGGCTCGCGCGTCCTGACGCACCTGCCCCCGGCGGACACCTACAACTCGGACGTCTCGGCGGCCGACCTGCACCGCGGCGAGCGCGGGAACAAGGAGCGCGGCGTCGCGAACACGTCGATGCTGCTCTACGGGTTCGGCGACGGCGGTGGCGGACCCACCCGCGAGATGGTCGCGGCAGCACGGCGCCAGCACGACCTCGACGGCTCGCCGCGGGTCGACCTCGGCACCCCCGCCCAGGTCTTCGAGGAGCTCGAGCGCGTCCTGCCGGAGCCCGCCGTGTGGTCGGGGGAGATGTACCTCGAGTTCCACCGCGGCACCTACACGTCGCAGATCCGCACGAAGCAGGGCAACCGGCGCTCCGAGCACCTGCTCCGCGAGGCCGAGCTCTGGGCGGCCACCGCAGCCGTGCGACTCGGCGCCGAGTACCCGTACGACGAGCTCGAGTCCGTCTGGCACACCGTGCTCCTGCAGCAGTTCCACGACATCCTGCCGGGGTCGTCGATCGCGTGGGTGTACGAGAACGCCGAGGCCGAGTACGCCCGGGTGGCGGAGGTGCTCGAGGAACTCATCGGTGCCTCGACGACCACGCTCGCGAGCGGTGGTGCGCCGGCGCTCGCCGGGGTCGGGGCGTCGGCGACCGCCTTCGCCGGGGACGGTGGGGCGCCGCTCGACGCTCCGCGTGGTCCGGGTGCCGCCGGGACCGGGGGCAGCGCCGATGACGGGACGGTCGTGCGCTTCAACGCCTCGCCGGTCGCAGCGGGCGGGGTGACCGCCCTGGGTGGTTCCGCCGTGTCGGAGACGGAGGCCGTGCCTCCCGTCCGGAGCGGTGACCGCTTCGTCCTCGACACCGGTGTCGTCACCGCGACCGTCGACGCGGAGGGCCACGTCGTGTCGTTCGTCGACCACGCGACCGGACGCGACGCGATCGCGCCCGGCGCTGCCGCCGCGCAGTACACGGTGTTCCGCGACACCCCGAACCAGTGGGAGGCGTGGGACATCGACCGCGCCTACCAGCGCAGCGGGACCGTGCTGGCGGCGGCCTCCGTCGAGGTGGTCGGCGATGCGCTCGTCGTGACGCGTCCCTTCGGCTCGTCGTCGGTGACCACCCGGTACTCGGCCGTCGCCGGGCAGCCGGAGCTGCACGTCGAGACCGAGGTCGAGTGGCACGAGCAGCAGAAGCTCCTCAAGCTCGCGTTCCCGCTCGACGTCCGGGCGTCCGTCGCGTCGAGCGAGATCCAGTTCGGGCACATCGACCGGCCGACGCACCAGAACACCTCGTGGGACATGGCGCGCTTCGAGACCGCCGCGCACCGGTGGGTGCACGTCGCAGAGCCCGGTTTCGGGGTCGCGGTGGCGAACGACTCCACGTACGGGCACGACATCACCCGCTCGACCCGGGCCGACGGCGGGACGACGACGCTGGTGCGGGAGTCCCTGCTGCGCGCGCCGACGTTCCCGGACCCGCACGCCGACCAGGGGCACCACGTCTTCCGGACGGTGCTGCGCGTCGGGGAGTCCGTGCTCGACGCGGCGGACTCCGGGTACCGGCTCAACCTGCCGGTGCGGTCCGTGCCGGGGTCGGGATCGGCCGACGTGTCGCCGCTGGTCGTCGTGTCCTCGCCCCAGGTGCTCGTCGAGGCCGTGAAGCTCGCCGAGGACCGCTCCGGCGACGTCGTCGTGCGGCTCTACGAGGCCTCGGGCGGTCGGGCGTCGGACGTCGGGGTGTCGTTCGGGTTCGACGTCGCTTCGGCGGAGGCCGTGGACCTGCTCGAGCGGCCGCTCGGCTCGGGGACGTGGGCGGCCGGGGAACCCGTCGTGCTCACCCTGCGCCCGTTCGAGATCGTCACGCTGCGGGTGCGGCGGGCCTGAGGCCACGCCGACCCCGTGGCAGCGGGGCGGCGGCGTCGGGCCCGTGGCAGCGGGGCCGACGGAGAGACAGCGGCGCCGGGGGAGCACGGGTGCGTTCCCCCGGCGCCGCGTCGCGCGCACCGGGCTGTGCCGCGCTGGCCCGGGGCGCTACGCCCCGCTCCGCCCCCGCCCTCGCCCCGCCCCCGCCGCGCGGAATCGGGCACACCTGGTCGATCCGGGCGTACCTGGTCTTCCGTTCCGACCAGGTACGCCCGGAAACGCTTGGTACCGCACCTGTTCTGGGAAGGAACGAGCGTCCTGCACAGGGCGACCGGACTGGAGGCTCGTCCACAGTTGCCACGATCGGCACCCGTCGGCGCGTGGAGACCGGGCACGATCGCGGCATGGAACGTCCACTCCCCATCCTCCGTGCGGGACCGGCACGCGAGATCGCGTGTGACCCGACGACCCTGCGCCGCCGCGCACGATCGAGCGGCGCTGACCGGTTGATCCGCGTCGGCCCGAACGCCTTCGTCGAGGGCGCCCGCTGGGACGCTGCGGGGCCTCGGCAGCGCTACGTGACCCGTGTCCATGCACGGCTCGGGCGGATCGGTACCGCGGCGGTCGCCTCGCACGTGTCGGCGGCTGCGGTCCTCGGGCTCCCGGCCCTGGGCGGCTGGCAGGTCCCCGTGCACGCGACCGTGCCCGAGACGATGTACCGCGGGCGGACGCGGGACCTCGTCCTGCACACGCGTCCCGTTCGTGGCGACGAGCTAGTGGCGGCCGACGGGATCCGGGTGACGACCGTGCCCCGCACCGTCGTCGACATCGCGATGCAGGACGACCTGCGCACCGCGGTGGTCGTGGCGGACGCTGCGGTGCGAGCCGGGACCGGAGCGGCGGAGCTCCTGGCGGCGGTCGACCCCCGAGCACGCGGGCACCGTCGAGCGGAGCACGTGCTCGGCCTCGCAGACGGGCGCGCCGGATCGGTCGCCGAGTCCTTCGCGCGGGTGGTGTTCCTCGAGCTCGGGCTGCCAGGGCCGGTCCTGCAGCAGGAGTTCGTGGTCGGCGGGAGACGGTTCACGGTGGACTTCTGGTTCGCGGACCAGGGTGTGGTCGTCGAGATCGACGGTCGAGCGAAGTACACGCAGGAGCGGTACCTCGCGGGTCGGAGCCCCACCGAGGTGTTCCTCGACGAGAAGCGGCGGCACGAGCAGTTGCTGACCGTGCCCGGCGTGCGGACGATCGTCCGGCTCGAGTGGCGCGACCTGTTCGACCTCGATGGGCTGGTCCGACGCTTCCGGGCCGCGGGACTACCGTGCCCGGTCCGACCGTCGAGGAGCGCACGGCCCGGGGCGGCCTGACCCGGCAGGCACGCGCATCGAGGAGCGCACGGCCCGGAGCGGCTTGATCTGCAGGCACGCGCGCAGCGGCCCGAGCGCGCCGCAGCTCGACGACGACGTGGCCGGGAGCCGACCCAGGGGCCCGCGGTTAGCGTCGCGCCCATGGCTGTCACCGAGATCTGGCTCGTCCGGCACGGGGAGTCGACCGCGAACGTCGCCGCCGCCAGAGCCGAAGCCGAGGGCGCGGACGTCATCGAGGTCGGCCACCGCGACGCCGACGTCCCGCTCAGTCCGTTGGGGGAGGAACAGTCCCGAGCGCTCGGGCAGGAGCTCGCCGACCGCGGCGTCGACGACGTCCCGGTCGCCCTCTGGGTCTCGCCGTACCGCCGGGCGCAGCAGACGATCGGCATCGCGCTCGAGGCCGGCGGGCTGACCGAGCCGCCGAAGCGCGTCGACGAGCGGCTGCGCGACCGGGAGCTCGGCGTCCTCGACCTGCTCACCCGTGACGGCGTGCGGAACCGGTACCCGGACGAGGAACGCCGACGACAGTGGCTCGGCAAGTACTACCACCGTCCCGCCGGCGGGGAGTCCTGGGCGGACGTGATGCTCCGCCTCCGCACCGTGCTGACGGACGTCGACCGGCTCGAGGGCACCGAACGACTGCTCGTCGCCGCGCACGACGCCGTGGTGATGCTCGCCGTCGCGGTCTGCCTCGACCTCGACGAACACGCCCTCATGGCGTTCGCCGAGGACCACACGGTCGCGAACGCCTCCCTGACACGACTGCACCGCGACGGGCCCGGTGCCCCCTGGACGCTCGAGGAGTTCTCCGCGGTGGGGCACCTCGACGACGACGAGGTCACCGAGCACAGCGGCCGGAAGGACGACGCCCGTGTCGACTGACCAGGAGCCTGCAGCACCGCAGCACATCACGCCGAACGTCCTCCGCGAGTGGGCGCTGCCCGACGCCGGCGCCGGCAAGTACGGCCGGGGACAGGTCCTCGTCGTCGGCGGCGCCGCCCACACCCCGGGTGCCGCCATGCTGTCGGCGCTCGCCGCACTGCGGGTCGGAGCAGGCCGACTGTCCCTGGCGGTCGGGTCGAGCGTGGCGAACCAGGTCGCGGTCGCCGTGCCCGAGTCGGGCGTGGTCCCGCTCGCCGAGGACGACGGCGGACACGTCGCCGTCGGCGCGATCGATGCCGTGCTCGACACGGCCGGTGCTGCCGACGCGGTGCTGGTCGGTCCCGGGCTGGACGAACCGGACGGCGCTCGGGACCTCGTCGCGGGCATCGCGGACGCGGTCGGTCCGGACACCTTCGTCGTGCTGGACGCCTTCGCGCTCGGCGTCGCGGCGGACGTCGAGGACCGGCTCAGGCCGTTGCGCGGTCGTCTCGTCCTCACGCCGAACAGCGGTGAGGCCGAGCGGCTGCTGGGTCGGGACTGCGGGGACGACGACGTCGCCGACGCCCGGGAGATCGCCGAGCGGTACGGCGCCGTGGTCGCGCTGTCCGACGTCATCGCGGCGCCGGACGGCCGTGCCTGGGTGAAGGGCACCGGCTCCGGAGGGCTCGGGACGAGCGGCAGCGGCGACGTGTTGTCGGGTGTGGTGGTCGGATTGCTCGCCCGCGGTGCCGAGCCGGCACAGGCCGTCGCCTGGGCGTCGTACGTGCACGCCGCCGCGGGTGACCGCCTCGCCGTGCAGGTCGGGCCACTGGGCTACCTCGCCAGCGAACTGTTGACCGAGATCCCGCGGGTCCTGGTCGAGCTCGGCGGCTGACGACGGCGCTCGTTCCTTCCCAGAACGACTGCGATACCTGGTCAGAACGGGTGTCCCTGGTGGAACCGAACGACCAGGTACGCCCGGATCTACCAGGTACGCCCGACCGCGCCCGGCGAAGCCATGCCCAGCGCCAGCGCCACCGCTCCCCCCGCTATCCGCGCAGCGCCTCCACGGCCTTGTCGATCCGGCGCTGCCGCGTCTCCGGGGCCTTCGCCGCGAGCACCGGGTCCACGAGTGCCCGCTGCCGTGACGCCGACAGGGTCTCGTACGCCGCACGGACCCCGGCCGCGTCGAACGCCGCCGCCAGGTCGGAGGGCAACTCGACGGTGCGCGGCAGGGTGTCGAGCTCGAGTGTGACCTCGACGGTGTCCCCGGCGCCGATCCCCGCTGCGGTGCGGTGCGCCTCCGACAGCGGCACGAGGAACTGCCCGCCCATCACCCCGACCGTGGACCGGTAGGTGTAGCCGCCGTCGATCGTGACCACCACGGCAGGGCGCTTCCCGGAGCCGAGGGCGTCGATGACCTCCTCGGGGACGGGCAGGCCGGTGGCCGTCTTCCTCGCCTGCAGGACCGTCGTCGTGAACTGCACCCGTGCCTCCCGGCTGTCCGCGGTCGTGACCGCACCCGCGCGGCCGACGCGGCCGACGCGACCGACGCGACCGTGCGTCGTACCGGTCGAGCGCAGGACGCGCGACCGGACGTCGAGCCCGCCGCGATCGACCCTCGCCGGGGACCGTCCCCGGCAGCGAAACCGTACAGCCGTACCCGCTGTTCCGCCACCGTTCACCGCCGCAGCACGACCCCGAAACCGGGCGCGTCCACGATCGTGCCGAAGCCGGACCCCCGGACACCCGAATCCCCACAGCACCCGGAAGGCACACCCCGTGCAGCACACCCGCACCCTGGCCGGCATCGCCCTGGCCGCAGCAGCAGTCGTCACCCTGGCCGGTTGCTCGGCGACGAGCAGCGCGTCGACGTCGAGCGACACCGACTGGAAGACCGCCACGAGCGCCGAGTCGGCCGGCGGAATGGACGCCCTCATCAAGGCCGCGAAGGCCGAGGGGCAGCTCAACGTCATCGCCCTCCCGCCGACCTGGGCGAACTACGGCAAGATCATCGACGGCTTCGAGCAGAAGTACGACATCAAGATCAACTCGGCCAACCCGAACGGCTCCAGCGCCGACGAGGTCGCCGCCGTCAAGTCGCAGCAGGGCCAGTCGACGGCCCCCGACGTGCTCGACCTCGGCAACGCCGTGATGCAGCAGAACCTCGACCTGCTCACCGACTACAAGGTGGCGAACTGGTCGGACATCCCGGACACGCTCAAGGACGCGGACGGCAAGTGGACCCGCGACTACACGGGCCTCATGTCGATCGGGTACGACTCGTCGAAGATCACGGACGCCCCGAAGGACCTGGACGACCTGCTCGGCAGCGAGTACAAGGGCAAGGTCTCGATCGCGGGCGACCCGACGCAGGCGAACCAGGCGGCGTCCGCGGTGTACCTCGCCGCGCTCGAGAACGGCGGGTCGGCGGACGACATCACGAAGGGCGTCGACTACTTCGGCAAGCTGCAGCAGGCCGGCAACTTCCAGAACGTGCTGCCCACGCAGGCGACGGTCGCCTCGGGGGAGACGCCCGTCGTGATCCAGTGGTCGTACAACAACCTCGCCTGGGGCCCGGCGGCCGGGTCGAGCGGCAACCAGGACTGGAAGACGGTCGTCCCCGAGGGGCAGGCGCTCGGCTCGTACTACTCGCAGGCCATCAACAAGGACGCGCCGCACCCCGCGGCGGCACGCCTGTGGCAGGAGTACATCGCGAGCCCCGACGCCCAGAACCTGTACCTCCAGGCCGGCGCCTTCCCGTCGACCCTCGCGGCGATGGAGCAGTCGGGCAAGGTCGACGAGGACGCCCTGCGGGCCGCAGGCGGGATGCCGAAGGACTACGTCGAGCTGACCGACGCGCAGGTCACGGATGCAGCGAAGGTCCTCGCCGCGAAGTGGTCCGCCACGATGGGGTCCTGAGCAGCATGACGACCGCATCGGCGCCGGGCGGCAGCGCGTTCATCCCGGGTGCGAGCAAGGGCGCGAGCAAGGGCACAGGCACAGGCACGGGCACGGGCACGGGCACGAGCACGGGCACGGGTACGGGCGCGGGCACGGCAGTCCCGGTCCCCGCCGCCACCAGCGCGGCAGCGGCCCCCGTCGCGTCGTCCGGCGCCGATGCGGATGCGGCCACCGCCGCCCGTCGCACCGGGACCCGGGCCCGCCGCCGCCCCGGCCTCGCCTGGCTCGGCCTCACCCCGTTCGCCGCGTACGTCCTGCTCTTCCTGGCCGTCCCCGCCGTGATCGCGGTCGGCAGCGGGTTCTCCACCGGCGACGGGCGGTTCACGCTCGCGAACCTCGCAGCGCTCCGTGACCCGTCCGTCCTCCGCGCATTCGCCGGCTCGTTCGGCCTGTCCGCGGTCTCGGCCGTGATCGGCGCCGTCGTCGGTGCCCTGGTCTGCTGGGCGCTCGCCGCGCTCCGGCCCGACGGGCTCGTCCGCTCGATGATCGACTCCGCCGCCAGCGTCCTCGCACAGTTCGGCGGCGTGATGCTCGCGTTCGCGTTCATCGCCACGATCGGCGCGCAGGGACTGGTCACCACCTGGCTGGTGTCGGCCTTCGGTCTCGACCTCAACGCGAACGGGACCCTCCTGTACACCGTCCCCGGTCTCGTGATCCCGTACGTCTACTTCCAGGTGCCGCTCATGGTCCTCACGTTCATGCCCGCCCTCGAGGGCGTCAAGCCCCAGTGGGGCGAGGCCGCCGCCACCCTCGGCGCCTCGCGCGCGACCTCATGGCGGCGCATCGCCCTGCCCGTGCTCGCGCCGGCGTTCTGGGGGTCGCTGCTCCTGCTCTTCGCGAACGCGTTCTCGTCGTTCGCCACCGCGGCGGCACTCATCTCGCAGGGCGGCATCGTGCCGCTGACGATCCGCGCGCAGCTCACCAGCGAGACGATCATCGGTCTGCAGAACGTCGCAGGTGTGCTCGCCCTCGGCATGGTCGTGGTCATGGCGGTCGTGATGGGCGCCTACTCGCTGCTCCAGCGTCGCGCTGCGCGGTGGCAGCGGTGACCGCCGTCCCCTCGGTCCGCCCCGTGGCCGCCGCATCCCGGCCTGGAGGCCCCACCCGCATCGGCCGCTTCGGCGTCGCTCCGTCCCGGGGCACCGCCGTCGCCGTGCTCGCCCTGGTCGGACTCGTCGTCGCCGTGCCGTTGGTCGCCCTGGCACAGTTCACGTTCCGCCAGGGCACCGACGGGGCGCTCACGCTCGACCACTACGCCGCGATCGTCGACCCCGCGAACGCGTCCACCTACCAGCCGGTGTTCGACGGCCTCGCGTCGTCCCTGCTCATCGCGGTGATCACCGTCGCGATCGTGCTGCTCGTGCTCCTGCCCGCCCAGATCGTCACCGCGCTCCGCTACCCCCGCCTGCGCCGCGTGCTCGAGTTCGTCTGCCTGGTGCCGATCACGGTGCCCGTCGTCGTGCTCGTCGTCGGCTTCATCCCCGTGTACCAGGTCGTCGCGCAGGTGTTCGGCTCCGGCGCGTGGACCCTGGCCTTCGCGATCGGCATCGTGTCGCTGCCGTTCGCGTTCCGCCCGATCGCCGCGGCGCTGACCTCGGTCGACGTCACGGTGCTGTCCGAGGCCGCTCGCTCGCTCGGTGCCTCGTGGTGGACCGTGACGTGGCGGATCCTGCTGCCGAACCTCCGCCGCGGCATCACCGCCGCGTGCTTCCTGACCGTCACGGTCGTCCTCGGCGAGTACACCCTCGCCTCGTTCCTGTCCCGCACCACGTTCCAGACCGCGCTCGTGCTCGTGCAGCAGACCGACCCGTACGTGGCCGCGATCTTCTCGCTCGCCGCACTGCTGTTCGGTTTCGTGCTGCTCGTCGTCATCGGCCGGGTCGGCGCGGGCCGCCGGCGCACCCCGAAGGAGTCCACATGACCGTCACCGCTCCCGCCGCCCCGGCGTCGCTGTCCACCGAGGGGGCGACCGTCGAGCTCGAGGCGGTCGAGAAGCACTACGGCTCCCACCGTGCGCTCGCCGGCCTGTCGCTCCGCATCGAGCCCGGCGAGTTCGTCTCGCTGCTCGGGCCGTCCGGCTGCGGCAAGACCACCGCGCTGCGTGCGCTCGCCGGTCTCGAGGCGATCGACGCCGGCGCGATCCGCATCGACGGAGCGGACGTCGCCGCGGTGCCGGTCGAACGACGCGACATCGGCATGGTGTTCCAGCAGTACTCGCTCTTCCCGCACATGACGGTGCGGCAGAACGTGTCGTTCGGCCTCGAGATGCGGAAGGTCGCCGCCCCAGCACGCCGCGAGCGCGTCATCGAGGCGCTCGACATGGTGCACCTCGCCGGCCTCGCCGACCGGTTCCCGCACCAGCTCTCCGGCGGGCAGCAGCAGCGGGTCGCCCTCGCCCGTGCCCTCGTCACCCGCCCGCGCGTGCTCCTGCTCGACGAGCCGCTGTCCGCGCTCGACGCGAAGGTGCGGGTGTCCCTGCGTGACGAGATCCGCCGCATCCAGAGCGACCTCGGCATCACGACCGTCTTCGTCACCCACGACCAGGAGGAGGCACTCGCCGTCTCCGACCGCATCGCGGTGATGAACGCCGGCGGCATCGAGCAGGTCGGGACGCCCGAGGAGCTCTACCGACACCCCGTCTCGGCGTTCACCGCGGACTTCGTCGGGCAGTCGAACCGCCTGCGTGGCGACCTGCGCAGCGGCGACGTGTTCGTCTACGGCTTCCGCGTCCCGGCGCTCGCAGCGGACACCGCGGACGGTCCGGTGCTCGCCTACGTCCGCCCCGAGGACGTCGCCTTCGCCGCCGAGGGCGTCACCGGCACCGTCGTCACGTCGAGCTTCCTCGGGTCGATCCGGCGCACGACGGTCCGGCTCGATGACGACACGGTCGTGACGGTGCAGCACGAGGTCGGCGACCGCCGCGTGGCCGGTGACGCCGTGGCCCTGCGGCTGCTCGGCGCCCCGGCCGCGGTCGCCCCGCTCGCGTAGCGACCCCGTGCTCGGGCCGTCCCGCCGAGACCCGGGCTGAGCGACGGATCGCGGGCCGCGCCGCCCGAGATCCGTCGCTGGACGCGAGACCCGGCCCCGGCCGGGGCGACCAGGTGCCGGTCGGGAGGCGCGGGGCGGGCCCGCACCGTGCCTCCAGACCGGCGGCGGGTCAGCGCTCGAAGCGCGCGGCCGGCTCGTCGGACAGGCCCGCCCGGACCCGCTCCAGCATGTCCGCGGACATCTCCGGCAGGGCGTCGAGCCGCGCCCAGAACGCCTCGGTGTTCTCGCCGTCCGCGGGGGCGGGCGTGCCGGACACGTACCGGCACGCGAAGACCAGGTCGAGGTACTGCGCCCGGTCACCGTTCGGGTAGGTCATCTCGGGCAGGACGTGCACCCAGGTCAGGCGCTCGGCGACCGCGACGACGTCGGCCTCCTCGAGGACCTCGCGCTCGGCGGCGACCGCGGGTTCCTCACCCGGGTCGACGATCCCCGTCACCGGCGTCAGCGCGCCGTTGTCCGTACGACGGACGACGAGCAGTTCGCGGTCGGGGCCCTCGCCGCGTGTGACGACGGCGGTGATGCCTGTCATCCAGAGCGGGTCGTTGCCGACCTTCTCGCGCAGGGACAGGACGAAGTCAGGGGTGGGCATGCCCCCACGCTACCGACCACCCCTGTCGGCGACTGGTCATGACCAGTAGGGTGAGGGCGTGGAGATCATCATCCTGCCGACGCCGGCCGAGGTCGGTCGTGTCGCTGCCGCCAAGATCGCCTCGGTCGTGGCCGAGAAGCCGTCCGCCGTCGTGGGTCTCGCCACCGGGTCGAGCCCGCAGGGCATCTACGCCGACCTGCGTCGTCGGGTCGAGGCGGGCGAGGTGTCCTTCGCCGCGGCCCGCGGGTTCGCCCTCGACGAGTACGTCGGGATCCCGCTCGAGCACCCGGAGTCGTACGCGTCGGTGATCCAGCGCGACGTCGTGGAGCCGCTCGGGTTCGACCCCTCGCGGGTGCGGGTGCCGGACGGCCGCGCGACGGACCTGGCGTTCGCGGCGAAGGAGTACGACGCTGCGATCCGGGCCGCCGGCGGGGTCGACGTGCAGATCCTCGGGATCGGGGCGAACGGGCA
Organism: Curtobacterium sp. 1310; assembly: GCF_017834105.1. NCBI lineage: Bacteria > Bacillati > Actinomycetota > Actinomycetes > Micrococcales > Microbacteriaceae > Curtobacterium > Curtobacterium sp. 1310. Next base: position 83,490 of record NZ_JAFICY010000005.1, read on the forward strand.
CATCGGGTTCAACGAGCCGACGTCGTCGTTCGCGTCCCGCACCCGCATCAAGACCCTCGCACCGTCCACGCGTGAGGCCAATGCCCGCTTCTTCGACTCGCTCGATCAGGTGCCGACGCACTGCATGACGCAGGGGCTCGGCACGATCCTCGAGGCGCGTGAGCTCGTCCTCGTCGCGCAGGGCTCGGCGAAGGCCGACGCCGTGGCCGCCGCGGTCGAGGGGCCGCTGTCGTCGTTCGTGCCCGGGTCGGCGTTGCAGCTGCACGAGCACGCGACCGTCGTGGTGGACGAGGAGGCCGCAGCCGGGCTCCGTCTGGCGGACTACTACCGGTACACGTACGCCAACAAGCCGGAGTGGCAGCGCTTCGAGTGACGCCTGCCGAGCGGGATCAGCGGGCGGACGCCAGGCGCGTCATCCCCTCGCGCAGGGTCTCCTCGGAGCAGCCGAAGTTGAGCCGGGCGTGGCCGATGCCCGGCTGCCCGAAGTCGCGACCGTTCGTCAGCGCGACCTTCGCCCGGTCGACCAGCTGCAGGGCGGGGTCGTCGCCCCACGGCAGGGCCCGCAGGTCGAGCCAGGCCAGGTAGGACGCCTGCGGCTGCCGGTACCCAGCACCGGGCAGGGCCGAGCCGAGCTCCTCGGCGAGCACACGGCGGTTGCCGGCCAGCTCGGCGAGCAGCGACGCGAGCCACGGCTCCCCGTCACGGAAGGCGGCGACGCTCGCGGTGTACCCGAGGATCCCGGTGCGCTCGACGACCTCGACGGGCAGCCCGTCGAACCAGCCGCGCGCCCGCTGAGACGCCCCGACCATGAGCGCACACTTCGTCCCGGCCAGGTTCCACGCCTTGCTCGCGCTCGTCAGGGCGACGCCGTGCTCGATCGCCTCGGGTCCGCAGGTGAGGAACGGGGTGAACACCGCGTCCGCGTGCACGAGCGGGGCGTGGATCTCGTCGGAGACGACGACGGCGTCCCACTCCGCGGCGAGCCGGGCGAGTGCCACCAGGTCGTCGCGGGCGTGCACGAGCCCGAGGGGGTTGTGCGGGTTGCAGAGCAGGACCGTCCGGGCGCCGCCGGCGAAGGCGCGCTCGACCCCGGCGAGGTCCATCCGCCATCCGGCCGTGGTGTCGAACGGGTCGGGTTCGCCGTCCGGGGCGAGCAGCGGCACCTCGGTCACGGTGCCGCCGGCCTCGCGGACGTACTCCCAGAACGGCGGGTAGACGGGCGGCATGACGACGACCTGGTCGCCGGGGTCGACGACCCGTCGGAGCACCTCGACCGCCGCCACCGACACGTCGGTGGTGGTCCGGACGAGGTCGGGGTCGACGTCCCATCCCCACCGGCGGTCGGCGAAGTCGGCGAAGACCTCGGGCAGCACCCGGGTGTGCCCGACGTACCCGGTGTCCCCGTTGCGGACGGCGCGCTCGAGTGCCTCGCGCACCGGCTCGGCGGGGACCGAGTCCATCTCGGCGACGAACATCGGCAGGACCTCGGGCGGGTACGCGGTGTACTTCTCGCTCGTGCGGGTGCGCTGCGCATCGAACACCGAGATCATGACGCTCATGCGGCCATCCTGACAGCGCCGGTCTCGGACGTCACGCGACCGACGTGCCGAGCAGCTCCTCGGACAGCTCCCACACGCGTCGGGCGTCCTCGGCACTGCGGAGCGGCTTCCACAGCGGAGTCCGTCCGGGCGCTCCGCCGACACCGCCGGCACCCGTCGGACCCACGAACCCGCCGTCCCGCACGGCCGGGTCGGTGGCTGCGACGAGCGCCGGTAACCCGGCGGTCCTCGGGGTCCCGACGAGCAGGCCCCGAGCGGACAACCAGCGGATCACTCGGACCTGCGGGGTGTCCCCGCTCCGGCCGAGCTCCGGGCGCGCGGCGAGCAGGCTCGTCGGCGCGACGCCCGGGTGCGCGAGGTTGCTCGTGATGCCCCATCCGCGGTCGGCGCTCCGTCGGGCGAGCTCGAGCCCGAACAGGCCGAACGCGATCTTCGACTGCCGGTACGCGCGCATCCCGTCGTAGCTCCGCTCCCAGTTCGGGTCCTCCCAGTGCACGGCGCCGCTGCGCGCGACGATGCTGATCTGCGACGTGACGTGGCCGCGCGCCGCACGGAGCAGCGGCAGGAGTCCGCGGACGAGTGCGACGTGTCCGAGGTGGTTCGTGCCGAGCTGCAGCTCGAAGCCGTCGGCCGTGGTCTGCCGCTCGGGTGGGGTCATGACCCCGGCGTTGCCCACGAGCAGGCCGACCAGCTGACCGGCCGACCGCATCGACTCCGCGAACGCGTCCACCGAGGCGAGGGACGACAGGTCCATCGCGCCGAGCTGCACGTCGGCGTCCGGGTGTTCGCGGAGCACCCGGATGCGTGCGGCCTCGCCCTTGCTCGGGTTGCGCACGGGGAGCACGACCGTGGCGCCGGCGCCCGCGAGTGCCGTCGCGATGCCCAGGCCGATGCCGTCGCTCGCACCGGTGACGACGGCGCGGGTGCCGTCCAGTCGCGGCAGGGTGATGTCGATGGGTCGTGTCGGCACGGTGGTCTCCTCGGGATCGTCGCCCGTCGTCGGGCTGGTGCCAGCCTGCGTCGGCGGCCGGACCGCAACCAGGACCTGACGGACCGTGGCTGCGGAGGACGCGGACCGGCGAGGATGGGCCCGTGATCGATCGACCGGCGCTCGGCGCCTTCCTCCGCGGACGCCGGGAGGCCCTGCAACCGTCCGACGTCGGCCTCCCGCCGGGACAGCGGCGCCGGACCTCCGGGCTGCGCCGCGAGGAGGTCGCGGCGGTCTGCCACATGTCCCCGGACTACTACGCCCGGCTCGAACGGGGCACCGGTCCGCAGCCCTCCGAGCAGATGGTCGCCGCGATCGCGCAGGGGCTCCACCTGAGCCGGGCGGAACGCGACCACGTCTTCCGCCTCGCCGGGCACCGACCGCCGGAGTCCGGCGCGGGCTCGGACCACGTGGGCCCGGGCATGATGCGCATCTTCGACCGCCTGGTGGACACGCCGGCCGAGGTCGTCACGGAACTCGGCGAGACGCTCCTGCAGACGCCGCTCGCCGCCGCACTGTTCGGGGACGCGAGCCAGCGGCAGGGGCCGTCGCGCTCGATCGGCTGGCGCTGGTTCACCGAACCGGGTGCGCGGGACCTCTTCCCGCCGGAGGACCGCGACACCACCGCGCGGCTGTACGTGTCGTCACTGCGTGAGGTCGCGACCCGGCGCGGTCCCGGGTCCCGGGCAGCGCGGCTCGCGGACGAGCTCCTGCAACGCTCCGACGAGTTCCGGACGCTGTGGGACCGGCAGGAGGTCGGCCTCGTCCCGGGGACCGTCAAGCGCTACGACCACCCGGAGGTCGGCCGACTCGAGCTGCACTGCCAGGTGCTCCTCGACCCGGAGCAGGCGCACGTGCTGCTCGTCTACACCGCCGTCCCCGGGACCGAGAGCCACGACCGACTCCGGCTGCTGTCCGTCGTCGCGGCCTGACACCGTCGCCGGATCGTGACCACCCGTCCGCGATCGATCGGTGACGATGGACGCATGCGTCGGGGGACGAGGGGACTCGCCACGGCATCGGCCGTGCTGGTGCTCGTGACGACCGGCTGCGCCGGCATCGGGCCGACGGCGTGCACGGCGATCGGTTGGACCGACACCGTCGCCGTCGAGGTCCCGGGTTCCGCGGACCCGGCGTCCGGCGTCGCGGGCATCGTCGTCTGCCAGGGCCCGGACTGCACGCCCGGGGTGCCGCCCGAACCAGCCGTGCCGACCGCCCCTGGGGAAGCCACACCGGGCGCGCCAGCGGTCGGGACACTGCCGGACGGCACGGCGCCGACGGCAGTGCTCCCCATGGTCGAACGCGACGGGGACGTGTGGTCCGTGCCGACCTCGCCGGACACCGCGGGGCGCGGGCACGTGGCGGTCCTCGGCGCGGACGGCCGGGTGCTCGTCGAGCGCGGCGTCCACTTCACGTGGGTGCGGCACGGCGGGTCCGAGCAGTGCGGTGGGCCCTCGACCGCCGAGGTCGTCGTCCGGCTGCCCTGACCGCCGGCATCCGTGACCCACCCGACTCCCGAACTCGACCGGTAGAAGTGGGGGACCGCATCCGACGCACGGAGGAGTGCCCCATGCCGGACCGCCACGGACCGCTCGACCCGGAGTCGCTCCCGGAGCCGGTCGACGTCAGCGACAACACCGAGGCGATGCGTGCCGTGCACGAGGTCGTCGCCGCCGGACCCTTCGACGCGACGTGGGCGTCCCTGGCCGCCTACGAGCCTCCACGCTGGTACGAGGACGCCAAGTTCGGGGTCTTCCTGCACTGGGGCGTGTACTCCGTCCCGGCCTTCGGCAACGAGTGGTACTCCCGCGAGATGTACCGGCAGGGTACCGACGCGTACGAGCACCACCTCGCGACGCACGGCGAGCACCGCGACTTCGGGTACAAGGACTTCATCCCGTCGTTCACGATGGAGCACTTCGACCCGGCCGCGTGGGCAGCGCTGTTCCGTCGTGCGGGTGCGCAGTTCGTCGTGCCCGTCGCCGAGCACCACGACGGGTTCGCGATGTACGACACGGACCGGTCCCGCTGGAGTGCCGCACGGATGGGGCCACGGCGCGACGTCTTCGGCGACCTCTCCCGAGCGGTCGACGAGGCCTGGATGGTCCGCGGTGCCTCGTCGCACCGTGCCGAGCACTGGTTCTTCATGAACGGCGGTGCCCGGTTCGACTCCGACGTGCTCGACCCGCGGTGGTCGGACTTCTACGGTCCCGCGCAGCGTGAGGAGACGGCTCCGAACGAGCGGTTCCTCGAGGACTGGCTCCTGCGCACCGTCGAGGTCATCGAGAAGTACCGGCCGCAGGTGCTCTGGTTCGACTGGTGGATCGAGCAACCGGCGTTCGCCCCGGTGCTGCAGACCCTCGCCGCGTACTACTACAACCGGGCGGCCGAGTGGGGACGCGAGGTCGTCATCAACTACAAGTGGGGAGCCTTCGCGCCCGGCACCGCGGTCTACGACATCGAGCGCGGAGCCGTGGCGGGCACCGAGCCGACCGTGTGGCAGAACGACACGTCGGTGTCACGGACCTCCTGGTGCTGGGTCGAGGGGCACGAGTACAAGAGCGTGCGCGAACTCGTCGCCGAGCTCGTCGACGTCGTCGCGAAGCGCGGGGTCCTGCTGCTCAACGTCGGCCCGAAGCCGGACGGCACGATCCCGGTCGAGGAGCAGCGCCTGCTCGAGGGCATCGGGCACTGGCTCGGCCTGCACGGCGAGGCGATCTACGGCACCCGGCCCTGGACCGTACCGTCCGAGGGACCGACCGCGGTGACCGCCGGGTCGTTCGTCGACGCTGCCGCTCCGGCGTACACGGCGGAGGACGTCCGGTACACCGTGCGGCACGACGTCACGGGCGACTCCCTCTACGCGGTCCTGCTCGCCCGGCCCGACGACGGCGTCGTACGACTGCGGTCGCTCGGGTCGGCGTCGGCGCTCCTCACCCGCACGATCAGCGATGTCGCGGTGCTCGGCGCCGGGACCGTCACGCGGTGGGACCGGACCCCGGACGCCCTCGAGGTGGAGGTCAGCGGCTCCACGACCGAGGACAGCGGACCCGTGCTGCGGATCCGCTTCGCGCCGGAGCAGGAGCAGCCCCGTCAGGACTTCCTGCACCAGTGACCGTCCGGCGGGAGCGCGCGGACGAGGTCACGCGCTGGCGGTGTCGGGGTGCATCCAGAACGGCGACCAGTGGTACCCGTCCGGGTCGTCGAACTGCCGCTGGTACATGAACGGGTACTCGTCGGTGTCCCCGATCCGCCCGCCGGCAGCGCGGGCCCGCTCGACCAGCTCGTCGACGGCCTGTCGGCTGTCGAGGTCGAACGAGAGCGTGACCTTCGACGGGGTGGCGCGCTCGACGCTCTCGACCGGGCAGGAGACGTAGAGCGCCATGCGGAGATGGTCCCGCCGCGCGCCGCCCGGGTCAAGACCTGGCGGGCACCAGCTCCCGACCGGCGCCCCACACCCGCTGCACCTCGAGCGCGGGGGAGAGCGCCACGAGGTCCGCGGCGTACCCGGGCGCGACCCGGCCCAGCCGGTCCCCGAGCCCGAGCGCCGCTGCCGGCACGCTCGTCAGCGCCGCGACCGCCTCGGGCAGCGACGCTCCGGCGGCCGACACGGCGAGCCGCAGCGCCGCGTCCTGCGTCAGCGTCGAACCCGCGATCGTGTCCGTCCCGGCGACGCGCGCGACGCCGTCCACCACGTCCACCGTCAGCGACCCGAGCGCGTAGGAGCCGTCGGGCGACCCGGCCGCGGCCATCGCGTCGGTGATCAGTGCGACGCGCCCCGGCGCCGCACGGAGCAGCACGCGGGCGACGGCGGGGTGCACGTGCACACCGTCGAGGATGAGCTCGAGCGTCACGCGGTCGTCCTCGGTCGCCGCGGCGATCGGACCCGGCGCCCGGTGGTGCAACCCCGGCATGGCGTTGCACGCGTGGGTGAGCACGGTGGCACCGGCGTCGAAGGCCGCTCGGGCCTGGTCGTACGAGCAGACGGTGTGTCCGACGGCGACGGTGACCCCGGCGTCGACGAAGCGGCGGACGGCGTCCAGCGCTCCCGGCAGCTCGGGCGCGATCGTGACCTGCCGCAGGACCCCGGCACCCGCGTCGAGCAGGGCGTCCACGGCCGCCGGCGACGGATCGACCAGGTGGGCGGCGTTGTGGGCGCCCCTGTTGTCGGGGGAGAGGAACGGCCCCTCCAGGTGCGCGCCGAGCACGAGCGGGTCCGTCGCGGCGACGGTGCGGATGCGCTCGAGCGACGTCGCGAGCGCTGCCGAGGGGTTCGCGACGAGGGACAGGACCGAACGGGTCGTCCCGTGCGTCCGGTGCACGGCGAGCGCCGCGTCGAAGGTGTCGTCCTCGTAGGCCGCGCCGCCACCACCGTGCCCGTGCAGGTCGATGAACCCGGGCGTCAGGACGGCGTCGCCGAGGTCGACCACGTCCGGGGACGAGGCGGCGGTCGGCAGGTCGGCGCCGGAGCCGACCGCCTCGATCACCGCACCGGCGAGCAGGACCCAGCCGTCGTCGACCACGCCGGCCGCGTCGACGACACGGGCGGCGCGGACCAGCGTGCGCCGCGCCTCCAGACCGGACCCGGACCCGGAGCCGAGGCTGGACACCGACGCAGACCCGGAGCTCACGCCGTCTCCCGCCGGAACGCGACCACGCCGGAGAGCGCCGCGACCAGCACGAAGACCAACCCGACCACCGGGTGCCCGAGCGACACCCAGGCGCCGCCGGCCGCGATGACCAGCGCGGTCTCGACGACCACCTTGCCCACCACGTCGGTGTCGATCGGCGAGCGCGGCGAACGGAAGAGGAACCAGACGACCGCGGCGAACAGCGGTGCCCCGACCATGAACAGCACCCCCGGGAACGGGAACGGCCACGCGAGGTAGCCCCAGTACGCCAGTGACAGCAGTCCGAACGCGCACACGAGCACGCGCAGCACCGTCCAGCCGGAGACGCGACGGCGTGCGGGTGCCGGGTCCGTTGGCGGCGGGACGTCGCCCCAGTCGACGGGGCTCTGCGGTGCGTTCGTCATGCGGTGCCTACCTGAAGATGATCGTGCGGGCGCCGTCGAGGAGGACGCGGTCCTCCGCGATCCAGCGCACCGCCTGCGTCAGCGTCCGGGACTCCTCGTCCTGGCCGATCGAGACCAGCTCGGCGGGCTCCTTCGTGTGGTCGACCCGGACGACGTTCTGCTCGATGATCGGGCCCTCGTCGAGGTCGCTCGTCACGAAGTGCGCCGTCGCACCGATGAGCTTGACGCCGCGCGCGTGCGCCTGCCGGTACGGGTTGGCGCCCTTGAAGCCGGGCAGGAACGAGTGGTGGATGTTGACGGCGCGGCCCTCGAGCGCGGCGCAGAGCTCCGGCGACAGGATCTGCATGTAGCGGGCGAGGACGACGAGTTCGATGTCGTGCTCCTCGACGGCCTCGAGGATCCGCTGCTCCATCGCCCGCTTCGCGTCCGCGTCGGTGACCGGTCGGTGCTCGAACGGCACGGAGTAGAACGCCGCCAGCCCGGACAGGTCGGCGTGGTTCGACAGCACGAGGGGGACCTCGATCGGCAGCTGGCCGCCGCGCTGCCGGTAGAGCAGGTCGTTCAGGCAGTGCCCGGCCTTCGACACGAGCACCAGGGTGCGCATCGGACGCCCGACCACGTCGAGCTGGACCCGCATGCCGTAGCGTTCGACGACGGGTGCGAGGGCCTGCTCGAACGTCTCGCGGTCGACCGGCGCCATGACCTGCAGGCGCATGAAGAACGAGTTCGTGTCGGCGCTCGAGAACTGCTGCGACTCGGTGATGTTGCCGTTGGCCGCGACCACGGCTCCGGAGACGGCGTGCACGATCCCGGGCTGGTCGTCGCAGACGAGCGTGAGGGTCCAGTGCGTGGGGTTCGGGGCGGTCACGGAGATCAGGGTACCGGGGCGCTCCGGCGTTCCGGCGGTTCGGCCGGGAGGCCCGTGGCGCGTCCGACAGGCGGTCCACGTCGCCGACAGGCCGGGGCTGACCCCCCCCGGGCGCCGCGTCCACAGGGGCTGGTCCTGTCGTGGGGGCATCGGTACCCTGGAGAGGGGAGGGTGCGATGACGATCGACTCAGCGGTGCGGGTCCGCACCCAGGCCACGCGCGGCTTCGCCGTGCCCGCCAGCTTGGACGATCTCACGGGCCCGGCCGAGGGCTCGCTCCGGCTCCCCGACACGGTGTACTGGGGGCCCGACCCGGTCGTCGACCTGGCCCACTGGGACGATGTCGCGAAGGCGTACGAAGCAACCCTGCGTGAGGGCACGCTTGCTGACGTCCAGGCCCTGGTCAGTCCGGCGGTCCTCCGGCGATGGTGGTCGCGGCTCTTCCTGCCCGTCCGGATCCGACGTGCGTGGGAGAGCCGGTTCCCCGAACTCGTCTCGTGATCGCGAGCGAGGCGATGCAGCGACGCGTGGCGTCGATCGCCCTCGCCGCGACCGACGACTCCGGGTTCGCACTGGCAGGGTCGGGTGCCATCCGTGAGCACGGGTTCACGGCTCGCCCCACTGCTGATGTGGACCTCTTCACCGACCGACGGGACGCAGGTGGGTTCGAGCGCGCTCTCGGCGATGTCATCGCGCAGCTCGCCTCCGAGGGCTTCGTCGTCACCGTCGCCAGACGCTTCGAGCTCTTCGCCAGGCTGCGGGTCACGCTCGATGGTGAGGTGGTCGAGGTCGACCTGGGAGCCGACCGGCGCGCTCGGCAACCCGTCGTGCTCGCCCTCGGCCCGGTGCTCGACGAGTACGACGCGGTGTCGAACAAGGTTGCAGCCTTGTTCTCGCGTGCGGAAGCGCGAGACTACCTCGACGTCGACGCGATCCGCCGGAGCGGGAGGTTCTCGGACGCCGAGCTCCTCGACGGCGCAGCCGAACACGACGACGGCTTCGATCGACAGCTCTTCGCCGAGGCGCTCCGACAGGTGCGGAGGATCGGTTCGCGGCGTGTGCGTGAGTACGGCGTGACCCCCGCCGAGTTGGCGGGTGTCGAGCGGAGGCTGACCGACTGGGCCGACCAGATCGAAGCGGCGATCGGCGCCGAGCGCTGACGCGCCACGTCAGCGCCGGTCCGCCCGCGCCAGCGCCCGGTCCGCGAGCGTCAGCACGCTGAGCAGCACGCCGACGCCGAGCATCACCCACGCGAGCACGTGCAGGTCCGGCGTGGTCGGGGCCTGGCCGAACACCCCGCCGATCAGCGAGGACGCCGCGATCGCGCCGATGTAGATGCTCGTGCGCGACAGTCCGGCGGCGGTACCGATGTACTCCGAGGGCACCACCGTGTACAGCGCCGCCTGGTTCGACACCGACGCCAGCGCCTGGGGCACCCCGAACAGCGCCGGTACGACGAGCAGCAGCACGAGCGGCGACCCGGCGTGCAGCAGGAGCAGGAGCCCGGCGCCGACCAGGGGGACGAGCGCCGCGACGACGAGCGGCCGGCGGACGGCGGTGCGGCGGGCGACCATGAACGACACCACCCCGGCGACGACGGCTGCCGGGAGCTGCAGGTACCCGGCGACGTCGCTCGGGTAGCCCGCGACGTCCTGCACCCACTGCGAGAACCCGTACGTCATCGTGTAGGCGAGCAGGTAGGTCAGGAACAGCCGCGCGTAGGTGCGGGACAGCGCGCCGTTCCGGACGAGCAGGCGGACGTCGACGAAGGGCTTCGTCGCGCGCAGCTCCCAGAGCACGAGCGCCACGAGCAGCACGACGGCGACCGCGAGCAGCCACCAGAGTCCGGCGCCGAGGTCGAGCAGGAACACCAGGAGCGCCGACACCGTGCCGGTCATGAGCACCATGCCGAGCGGGTCGAGCGCGGTCCGGACCGGCAGCTGCTCGGCGTCACGGGGTCGGAGCCGGTCGGACGGCAGCCACATCGCGGCGACGACGAGGCCGAACACGGCGAGCGGGACGTTCACCAGGAAGATCGCGTGCCAGCCGAACGCCGCGATCAGTGCGCCGCCGAGGGGCGGTCCGGCCGCAGCGGAGACCAGCGAGGTGATCGAGAGCGCCCCGAGCACGAGTGGCGGTGTCGGCTTCCCGATCCTGGCGGAGTGCTGCCGCAGGGTGGTGAGGGCGGCCGGGTACGCCGACGACGTCCCGATCCCGATCAGCACCCGTGCGGCGACCGCCCCGCCGAACCCGGTCAGCACCTCGGGCACGACGCCGGCGACGCCGACGATCACGAGTCCGGTGAGGAAGACCTTCTTCGGGCCGAACCGGTCGGCGAGCTTGCCCATCGTCGGCTGCGCGACCGCGCTCGCCAGGTAGAGCGCGGCGACCAACCAGATCGCCTGCGAGGCACCGATGCCGAGGTCGCGGGAGATCGGCGCGAGGGCGACGGACACCATCGTCGTGTTGATCGGGTTGAGCAGCGGACCGACCAGGACGGGGACGAGCAGCTTCGGGCCGAAGCCGCTGCCGCCGGTGGTGCCGGCGTCGGGGACGGTCGGGACGGGGGAGGTCGACGTGGACGTGAGGGGGCTTCTTCCTGGGGTCAGTCGTCGGTGAGCGGCGTGAGGATCGCGAGGGCGCGGGCGACCGTCACCCGGTCCTCGTCGGGCAGCGCGGCGAGACGGTCCGCGAGCACCCGGGTCCGGGTGGTCCATGCGTCGGCGCGGGCTCGGGAGCCCGTCTCCGTGGCCCGGACGAGCGTGCGGCGGCCGTCCGTCGGGTCGGGGCGACGCTCGGCGAGCCCGAGGTCGACGAGGGCCTGCACGGTCGCGCCCATCGACTGCGGGCGGACCCCCTCGGCGCGCGCGAGGTCGGCGACGGTGCTCTCGCCGTGGCGCAGGAGCCGACCGAGCGCGGCGGTCTGGGACGCGGTGACCTCGTCGGCCTTCCCGGCGAGCAGCGTGCGGCGGATGCGACCGTGCAGGGTCAGCAGGTCGTCTGCGAGCGTGTCGATCGGTTCCACGGTGGAACAGTACGACTGAACAGGGCACCTTGCAAGGTTGCCTTCTGATCAGATGGTGCCGACCCCTCATTGCTCGCCCAGATGCGCGGCCACCGCGGCCACCGCGACCATCGCGACCACCGCGACCACCGTGACCACCGCGACCAGCTGACGGGCCGGTACTGACGAGGCGGGACGTGCGCCGCGCCTCCCGGCCGTCCCGTCAGCGGGTGGTGAGGGTCGTGACGAGGTGTTCCTGCACGTACCCGATCCAGTCGTAGACGTCGCGCAGACCGAGGCCGGCGTCCCCGGAGGACGAGGCCTCCTCCGACGCGGCGTCGGTGATGCCGAGCCGCTCCGCGATCGTCAGCCGCAGGTCGGTGAGGCACCGGAGCCAGGCCTGCTCGTCCGGCGGGGTCATCGCGCCGTCCCGCGCACCGGTCAGCCAGTCGTGCACGACGTCGGCGTTCGCGGTCTTCTGGGTGAGCAGGTCCGCCTGCGTCCAACGGCGGAACTCGTCGCTCGCCTCGGTGTCCGACGGGTAGGCGTCCGGGAACATCCGCGCGGCGACGGGGTCGGACGCGAGGTCGCCGCCGAGCACCTGCTGCAGCTGTTCGGTGAGCGACGTGAGGACGGCGCGCTCGCCCTCGGACATCGCGAGGTGTACACCGTCCTGGCGCCGGCTGAAGGGGATCACGCGTCCGGTCCCGCCGCGCGGTCGACGGTGGCCTGCAGGCCGTAGCCGTGCATGGCCTCGACGTGGCGCTCCATGGCCTCGCGGGCGCCGGTCGCGACGATCGCCCGACCGTCGTCGTGCACCTGGCGCATGAGTCGCTCGGCGCGGGCGTGCGTGAAGCCGAAGTAGCTCTGGAAGACGTAGGTGACGTAGGACATCAGGTTCACCGGGTCGTCCCAGACCACGGTGACCCACGGCACGTCGAGGCGCGCGGCGAGGTCGGTGCGCTCCTCGACGTCGGGGCTGATCAGCGTCATGCGTCGACGGGGATGCTCGGGTGCATGTCCCCAAGGGTGACACGAACGTGCGCGCTCGGTACGATCGACGGGTCGCGACTGGCGTTGGATGGGTCACCATCGGGGAGCGACACCTGACACGGAGCGCGGCCGTACGCCTGGGCCGCGCCCACCCGTCCACCTCGTCGCGTCCGCGCGGCGACTCAGACAACGAGGAGTCCCGTGTCCATCACCGATCTGACGCCTGCCACCGCGCAGTCCACGTTCAACGCCCCGCTCGCCGAGGTCGACCCCGAGATCGCCGCCGTGCTGCAGAACGAGCTCGGCCGCCAGCGCGACACCCTCGAGATGATCGCGTCCGAGAACTTCGTCCCGCGCGCCGTCCTCGAGTCACAGGGCTCCGTCCTGACGAACAAGTACGCCGAGGGCTACCCGGGCAAGCGCTACTACGGCGGCTGCGAGTTCGTCGACGTCGCCGAGCAGCTCGCCATCGACCGGGCGAAGGCCCTGTTCGGTGCCGCCTACGCGAACGTGCAGCCGCACTCCGGCGCGAGCGCGAACGCCGCGGTGCTGCACGCCATCGCCTCCGCCGGGGACACGATCCTCGGCCTCGAGCTCGCCCACGGCGGTCACCTGACGCACGGCATGAAGCTCAACTTCTCCGGCCGCATCTACAACGCGGTGTCCTACGGCGTCGACCCGGAGACGTTCGAGGTCGACTACGACGACATCCGTGCGAAGGCCATCGAGCACCAGCCGAAGGTCCTCATCGCCGGCTGGTCGGCGTACCCCCGCCAGCTCGACTTCGCGAAGTTCCGCGAGATCGCGGACGAGGTCGGCGCGACGCTCTGGGTGGACATGGCGCACTTCGCCGGGCTCGTCGCCGCGGGCCTGCACCCGTCGCCCCTGCCGCACGCCCACGTCGTGTCGTCGACGGTGCACAAGACGCTCGCCGGTCCCCGCTCGGGCATCATCCTGTCCAACGAGGAGTCGCTCTTCAAGAAGCTGAACTCCGCGGTGTTCCCGGGCCAGCAGGGCGGTCCGCTCATGCACGTGATCGCGGCGAAGGCCACCGCGTTCCTGCTCGCCGGCCAGCCGGAGTTCAAGGACCGCCAGGAGCGCACGCTGCGCGGTGCCCGCCTGCTGGCGGACCGGCTCACGCAGCCCGACGCGAAGGCCGCCGGCATCGACGTCCTCACCGGTGGCACCGACGTGCACCTGGTGCTCGTCGACCTCCGTGCGTCCGAGGTCGACGGCAAGCAGGCCGAGGACCTGCTGCACGAGGTCGGCATCACCGTGAACCGCAACTCCGTCCCCTTCGACCCGCGCCCGCCGATGGTCACCTCCGGTGTCCGCATCGGCACCCCGGCGCTGGCGACCCGCGGCTTCGGCGACGCCGAGTTCACCGAGGTGGCCGACATCATCGCGCTGACGCTCATGCCGAACCCGGACATCGCAGCGCTCTCGGCACGGGTGAAGGCCCTGACCGACGCGTTCCCCCTGTACGCGTGAGCGCCGCGCTCCCACGTGAGCGCTGGGCGGGGGAGGGCAGTGCCGTCCGCATCGACGGCACCGCCCTCGCCGCGCGCACGCTCGACGACCTGAAGGTCCGCATCGACCGCCTGCACGACCACGGGTTCCGGCCCGGGCTCGGCACGATCATGGTCGGCGCGAACCCGGGGTCGGTGTCGTACGTCGCCGGCAAGCACAAGGACTCGGCACAGATCGGGCTCGACTCGGTCCGCATCGACCTCCCGGAGACCGCTTCGGCCGCCGACATCCGCGCCGCGATCCTGCAGATGAACGACGACCCCCGGGTCACCGCGTTCATCGTGCAGCTCCCGCTGCCGCAGGGCATCGACCCGATCCCGATGCTCGAGCTGATGAACCCGGCGAAGGACGCCGACGGCCTGCACCCGACGAACCTCGGTGAGCTCGTGCTCGCCGTGCCCGGTGGGGCCGGCACGATCGACGCCCCGCTGCCGTGCACCCCGCGGGGCATCGTCGCGATGCTCGAGGCCTACGACGTCCCGATCCGCGGGCAGCACGTGACGATCATCGGGCAGGGCCTGACGGTCGGTCGTCCGCTCGGCCTGCTGCTCACCCGGCTCGAGGCGACCGCCACCCTCACGCACTCGCTGACCGAGGACGTCGCCGCCGAGTGCCGTCGCGCCGACATCATCGTCGCCGCGGCCGGGGTCGCCGGGCTCGTGCAGCCGGACTGGGTCAAGCCGGGTGCTGCGGTCATCGACGTGGGCATCAGCCGCGTCGTCTCCCCGGAGACGGGCAAGGCAAAGCTGCGCGGCGACGTCGACCCCGCCGTGGCGTCCGTCGCCGGGTTCCTGTCGCCCACGCCGGGCGGGGTCGGGCCGATGACCCGCGCGATGCTCATGAAGAACGTCGTCGAGGCCGCCGAGCGCCACCTGCGGTAGCGCGACCCCGGTCGACCGAGACTCGGCCAGGCGGACACTTCCGTCCCCTGTGCAGGACGAAACTGTCCGCTCGGCCGAGTCTCGGTGTGCGGCTTCGGACGGGAGGCGCGGATCACCCCCGCCACGCGCCTCCCGCGGTGCTACGGTCACGCCATGGGGGACGAACGACAGCTGACCGAACCGGTGCTGCGCCCGCGGCCCGAGCCGTCGCAGCTCACGAAGGACGCCCGCTGGCTGGTCCTCATCGTGGTGCTCTGCATCCTGTTCCAGCAGCCCGGCTCGAGCTGGAGCACGACCTTCGTCCACGCCGGGCAGGAGTTCGACTTCCGGTCGTCGCCGGCCCTCGGGACGACGCTCCTGACCGTCGGCATCGCCCTCGTCGGGTTCGCCGTCGCGGTCGCCCGCCGAGGCGCGAGCCGGTTCGACGAGCACACCGTGATGGGACTCACCCTCGCCGGCGTGCTCGGCGTCACCGTGGCGGTGTGGCTGCTCATGCCCGTGCAGACGGCGTGGGTGCAGTGGGCCGTCGAGCACGGTCGGACGCACCCGTTCGTGCTCGGGAACGTCGTCGAGACGACGCGGTACGCCGACTACGGAGGCTGACCGGCGGGCCGGCGGGCCGGCGGGCCGGCGGGCCGGCGGGCCGGCGGGCCGGCGGGCCGGTCGGCCGCTCGTGGCCGTGCAGCGTGCAGCGCTCGCTGCAGACCGTCCTGGCCCCGCACAACGAGAAGCGGCTCGCGCCACGGGACTCCGTGGCGCGAGCCGCTTCCGGTTGTGCGGAAGCGCGACGCGCTGCCGCGCGTCAGTCGCGCCGGGCGCCCTGCGCGGCGTGCACCGTGAACACGGTGGGCTCGCGGTACCCGGCCGAGGCGAAGGCGGACATGACGGCGTCCGTGATCGCGCCACGGGCCTCCCGGTCGACCAGCGCGATCGCCGCACCGCCGAAGCCGCCACCGGTCATGCGTGCGCCGACAGCGCCGTGCGCCATCGCCGTCTCGACCGCCAGGTCGAGCTCCGGCACCGAGATCTCGAAGTCGTCGCGCATCGACGCGTGCGAGGCGACGAGCAGCTCGCCGATCGCGCGCGGACCCTGCTCGCGGAGTGTGCGCACCGTGTCGAGGACGCGCTGGTCCTCGGTGACGATGTGCCGGACCCGTCGGAAGGTCTCGTCGTCGAGGAGCTCCTGTGCGCGGGGCAGGTCCTCGACGGCGACGTCGCGGAGTGCCTCGACGCCCATGGCCGCAGCGCCGCGCTCGCACGAGTTGCGCCGGGCCTTGTAGCCGCCCGTCGCGTGGGCGTGCTGGACGCGGGTGTCGATGACCAGGACCTCGAGGCCGTTCGCCTCGAGCGCGAGGTCGACCACGGCGGTGTCGAGTGTGCGGCAGTCGAGGAAGACGACCGCGTCCTGCTCACCGAGCAACGAGGCGGACTGGTCCATGATGCCGGTCGGGGCGCCGACGGCGTGGTTCTCGGAGTACTGCCCGACGCGGGCGAGTGCCTTGCGGTCGAGGCCGAGCTCCCACAGGTCGGTGAAGGCGAGCGCGACGCCGCACTCGATCGCGGCGCTCGACGACAGGCCGGCGCCGACCGGGACGTCCGACTCGATGAAGACGTCGAAGCCGGTCTTGTCGGACAGGTCGGCTCCGGCCTGCTCGCGGAGCGCCCAGGCGATGCCGAACACGTAGGCAGACCAGCCCTCCATGTTCTCCGGTGACAGCGCGTCGAGCGAGAGCTCGTGCACCGCGTCCGGCTCGAAGGCCGACGCGACCCGGATCAGCCGGTCGTCGCGCTGCGCGATCGACGCCACCGTCCGGCGGTCGATCGCGAACGGCAGCACGTAGCCGTCGTTGTAGTCGGTGTGCTCACCGATCAGGTTGACGCGGCCGGGCGCGGAGTACCGCACCGCCGGCTCGTACCCGTAGACCTGCTGGAACGTCATGCGCGTTCGATCCCTCCTCGGATGAACTCGGCCGCCTTCTCGGGCACGAGGTCCCCGATCCAGGCGCCCATGGCGGCCTCGCTGCCGGCCAGGAACTTGAGCTTGTCCGCCGCGCGACGCGGGGACGTGATCTGCAGCATGAGCCGCACGGTGTCCCGCGCAGTGTGCACCGGCGCCTGGTGCCACGCGGCGATGTACGGCGTCGGGGTGTCGTAGAGCGCGTCGAGCCCGCGGGTGAGCCGCAGGTGCATGTGCGCCAGCTCGTCCTTCTCGGCGTCGGTCAGGCCGGCGAAGTCGGGGACGTGCCGGTGCGGCAGCATGTGGATCTCGATCGGCCAGCGTGCTGCGAACGGCACGAAAGCGGTGAAGTGCTCGCCCTGCAGCACCACGCGCTCGGAGGCGCGCTCGTTCGCGAGGTGCTGCTCGAACAGGTCGGGACCGAAGCGCTCGATCGACGCGAGGAGCCGCTGCGTGCGGGGCGTGACGTACGGGTACGAGTAGATCTGCCCGTGCGGGTGGTGCAGCGTGACGCCGATCGCCTCGCCCCGGTTCTCGAACGGGAACACCTGCTGGATGCCGGGCATCGCCGACAGCGCCGCGGTGCGGTCCGCCCAGGCCTCGACCACGGTGCGGGCGCGCGACTCGCTGATGGAGGCGAACGAGCCGCTCGTCTCGGGGGAGAAGCACACGACCTCGCAACGACCGACGCTCCGGAGCTGGCGGTTGAGCCCGACGTCGGACAGCGATCCGAGCGACTCCGGGCCGTCCTCGGCCTCGAGCAGGGGTCCGAACGAGGGCGAGCGGTTCTCGAACACCGCGACGTCGTAGCGGCTCGGGATCTCCGACGGGTTCGCGGCGGTCTGCGGCGCGAGCGGGTCCTGGTCGGCCGGCGGCAGGAACACGCGGTTCTGCCGGCTCGCCGCGATGGACACCCACTCGCCGGTCAGGACGTCCTGCCGCATCCGAGCCGTCTCCGGTCGGGGGTCGAGGACACGCTGGTCGATGCTGCGCTCGGCGGGCAGCTGCGTGTCGGCGTCGTCGAAGTAGATGAGCTCGCGGCCGTCGGCGAGCGTCGTCACGCGCTTGGTGATCACCGACCCACCCTACCGCGCTCGTGAAGCGTTGCGAAAGGCTCCGTAAGTGCGCGAAACTCGTGCCGTGGACGACGACCTCTCCTTCCTCGCCGGGTCGCTGCCCGCGCCGCTGCGGCAGGACCGCATCGTCTCCATCGTCGAGGGCGCGCCCGGGCTGGTCCGGACCGCCGCCCTCGCGGCGGCGCTGGGTACGAGCGAGGTGACCGTCCGCCAGGACCTCGCCCTGCTCGACCAGGAGGCCCGCATCCGGCGGGTGCGCGGCGGTGCGGTCCGCCTCGGGGTCGGTTCCACCGAGCGCCCCTTCGAGGAGACCGCCGTCGAGCACCAGGTGGCGAAGGCCGCGATCGGCCGCGCTGCGGCCGACCTGGTCCGGTCGGGTCAGTGCGTCGTGCTCGACGTCGGCACCACGCCCGCGGCGGTCGCGGAGGCCCTGGTGGCGCGGTCCGACCTGGTCGACGTCACCGTCGTCACGAACTCGCTCACCACCGCACTCGCGCTCGAGCGGGCGGTCCCGCGCTTCACCCTCGTCGTCACCGGTGGCACCCTCCGGCCGCTGCAGCACTCCCTCGTCGCGCCGTTCATGGGTGCCGTGCTGCCGATGATCGCCGCCGACCTGGTGTTCCTCGGGGGGACGGGACTCGACGTCGGGCACGGCCTGACGAACGTGAACCTGCCCGAGACCGAGGCGAAGCGGATGCTCGCCGCCGCGGCCCGGCGTACCGTCGTGGTGGCGGACGGCTCGAAGTTCGGCCGGGCCCACCTCGGTGTCGTCCGTCCGCTCGAGGACATCGACGTCGTCGTCACCGCCGGGGTCACGGCGGACGCGGTCGCTCCGATCCGGGCGGCCGGCGTCGAGGTGGTCGTGGCGGACGAGGACGGCCGTGCAGCACCAGACGGAAGGAAGTCGCAGCCATGACCGCAGCAGCACCCACCGGAGGGCAGTACCACCTCCGGCACGCAGGACCGGACGGGGTCGTCGAGGCCGTCGTCACCGAGGTCGCCGCGGGGATCCGGGAGCTCCGGGTCGCCGGGTTCGACCTGACCGAGCCGTTCCCGGTGACGTCGCTGCCGCCGGGCGCCGACGGCATCGTGCTCGTGCCGTGGCCGAACCGCGTCGCCGGTGCCGTCTGGGAGCTCGACGGGAAGCGGCAGCAGCTGGACGTCTCCGAGCCCAAGTACGGCAACGCCTCGCACGGGTTGCTGCGGTTCTCGCCGTACCGCGTGGTGTCGCAGACCGGGTCGTCGATCGAACAGCAGGCGACGATCCACCCGCAGCACGGCTGGCCCTTCACGCTCGAGACCCGCGTGCACCACGAGCTCGTCGACGACGGTGTCCGGGTGACCCACACCATCGTCAACCGCTCCGGCGTCCGCGCTCCGTTCGCGGTCGGCGCGCACCCGTACCTCCGTGCGGGCGACACCCCCGCCGAGGACCTCGTCGTCACGCTCGACGCCGCCACGGCGTTCACGGTCGACGAGCACAAGATCCCGGACGGCACGGTGTCCGTCGAGGGCACGCCCTACGACCTGCGATCGGGGCAGCGCGCCGGGGACGCCGACCTCGACACCGCGTACCGGGACGTCGCCGCCGACGAGCACGGCGTGCGCCGCACGTCGCTGCACGGCCCGGAGGGCGACGGCGTCGAGCTCTGGCAGGACGAGTCGTTCCCGTACGTGCAGGTCTTCACGTCCCGCGAGTTCCCCCGCGGCGACGGCACCGGGCTCGCCGTGGCGGTGGAACCGATGACCGCGCCCGCGAACGCCCTGAACTCCGGCGAGGGCCTGCGCTGGCTCGAGCCCGACGAGTCGTGGACCGGCACCTGGGGCATCCGCCGCGTCTGGTCCTGAGCGCCGCGGTCTCGCCTGGGACCGCTCTGCCGGATCCGGACCCGGACCCGGACCCGGACCCGGCCGGACCCGGTCGTGGTTCCTGGTCGCGAGACATGCCGCTCAGGTCCTCGGCCAGCGGCACGTCGTGCGACCGGAACGATCTCGGGCGGCGCGTTGTGCGACCAGGACGGCGGGCACGAGACCTGCGAACGCGAGATGCATGCGCAGCACGTGAGCGACCACGAGACCTCCGGACACGACGAAGGCCGCCCCGTCCGGGGCGGCCTTCGTCGTACGTGCTTCCGGTGCGTCAGGCGCGGCGCATGCGCAGCGCCTCGACCGCGAGGGACTCCGTGCCGTAGCGCCCGATCTCCTGTGCCCAGGCCGGGTCGTCGCCGCGCAGGGCCGTGTACTCCTTGCCCTGCCGGCACACGTAGCCGAGGACGGCGGTGGCGGTGGCGACCTCGACGAAGTCGGTGCGGATGTGCCGCGTGGTGACGCGGGCGTTCCGGCGGAGGGTGTCGAGGAGGAGCTGGTTGCTCATCGTGGTGTTCGTCGCTGCGGCGAGCTCGACGATGCGGCGCGCGTCACCGGTGGTGCTGGCCTGCGTGGCGTCGATGGGCTCGGTCACGGTGTACCCCGTTCGTTCTCTGGTGCTGCGGTGCTGTTCGGTCCGTGGATCAGGACCGGGAACGACACTATCGGCGCTGTTCAGGCAAACCGCTGAACAGGGTCTGGACTGTGCACAAGACGCACCATGAACATCCTGTGACGGAGTTGTACCCCGGTAGGCGTCTCACGAAGGAGGAGGTGGGCCCCGTGGGGCTCGAACCCACGACCCTCGGATTAAAAGTCCGGTGCTCTACCGACTGAGCTAGAGGCCCTCACCCGCAAGGCTAGCGGGTGAGGGCCTCCAGACGAGAACCAGTGCTGTCGGTCAGCTGCGGCGCCCGGTGAGCGTCCGCAGGAGCCACATGACCACCGCGATGACGAGCAGCACGATGCCGACCCACAGCAGGAACTTGAGGCTCGCGGTGAAGCCACCGACGAACAGCAGGACGACCGCGATCACGGCCAGGATGACGAGCAGGGCGTTCATGGAGTCTCCTCTTCTCAACGTCCGGGAGGAGTGCCTCCCTGCCGGAGCACGGTACCCGTGCGCGCCCCGTTGCGTTCGTGGCGAACGGGGGACGTGGGCGTCAGCGGCCGCGCCTACACTCGCCGGGTGTCTCGCGATCACCACCGTCCCGTCCACTTCACCGACCAGGAGTTCGCCGCGATCCAGGGCGGCGAGGACCCGGCACTGGTGAACCGTGTCGCGCACGAGACGGCGAACGCGCTGCTCCACCGCGTGCGGCAGGACCCGGACCCGGTGGTGGTCGAGCGTCTCGTGACGTACACGGACGTGCACGGCATCGATGCGATCGCCGAGCTGTGGGCCCGCGTGGGCGCGCACACGCTCCCGGGGGCACTGTGGCGCATCTACCTGGTGCGGGTCGTCATCCGGCAGAACCCGGAGGAGATCGCGTACTTCTTCGAGCGGGGCACGGAGCGGATCGGCACGATCGACGAGGCCGTCGCGGGTGCCGAGCAGCCGACGGGTCCTGCGGAGATCCTGACCCTGGCGGACCACATCCTGCACGGCCTCTACACGGGGGACCTCGCGGTGGCGCTCGACCGCGGCGCGGCGTTCTGCCGGCTGACCGCGGCGGGCGCGACCTCGGTGGCGGACGACGCCGACCTGACCGCGGGGGACCGCGCGAGCGAGCTGACGCGTCGGGCGCTGCGCTTGACGGAGCTCGCGGCCGACCTGACCGAGGCGGCGGCGCTCTGGCGTCGCGACAGCCTGGACTGAGCGAGGGGCGGGGCGGATCGACGCCGCGCCTCCAGACCGGCTACCGCCCACGCCGGATCGCGCCCCCGCTCGGACGTCACACGCCTGAGCACACGGGGCGACGTCCGGGCGAGGGCGGGGCGCAGCGACAGACCGCGACGGCGGACGGCGGACGGCGACGAGCAGGGCCTGCGACGGTGGACGGCCTGACCCGACCGCCCCCGGACATGCGAAGACCGGGCCGCAGAAGCGCCTCTCGGCGCGAGGCCGCTCGAAGCGGCGAATTTTGGAGCCCGGGGCTTGCTGCGGCCCGGCGAGATCGATTCTACGAGACACGTCCTGTGCACGTGGCCGTGTTCACTCTCGGTGGACACGTTGCGCGGTCGGGCGCGTCACGGACACACGCAGCCGCAGCGCACGCAGCCGCAGCGCACGCAGCCGCGCAGACGTCCCAAGCGCACAACCGCGCATCCGCACCCTGCACACCGGGCGGGCGGACGCGCAGCAGGCGACCAGCAGACACGAGCCGGACACAGTTCCTGCACCCGGGACGGGCACGTCGCCCAATCCGCTCGGGCGACGGTGCCGAACAGTTGGTGTGACGCTCCTCGCGGACGTCACAGCGAGGGCCCGCTCGACCCGGTCCGGTACCCGCCGGTCAATTCCCTGCGGGTCGTGCGGCCCTCGCCCAGACTCCACCGCCGCGAGGATCCGAACCACCCGAACCCGACCTGCGAAGTGATTGCACATGTCGGAACCGATGCCACCGAGAGGGGGGAAACCTGCAATGCTTGCGCTCGTGGAACACGACACCGAGGCCTGGAGCTCCACCGAGCCCACCCCCGTGTCGCCTGACGATCTGCTCGCCCGCGTCGCCTCCGGCGACCAGGCAGCCTTCTCTGACCTCTACGACGCCCTGTCGGGTCGTGTGCTCGGTCTGGTGACGCGACTCCTGAAGGACCGCGCCCAGTCCGAGGAGGTCACGCAGGAGGTCTTCCTCGAGGTGTGGCAGCAGGCCACCCGCTTCGACCGTTCGCGCGGCACCGCCGCCAGCTGGGTCCTCACCATGGCCCACCGACGAGCGGTCGACCGGGTCCGGGCATCGCAGGCGTCGCACGACCGGGACACCAAGATCGGCATCCGCGACCTGGAGTCCGGTTTCGACCAGGTCTCCGAGTCGGTCGAGATCCGGATCGAGCACGAACGCGTCAGCCGCGCGCTCGCCAAGCTCACCGAGTTCCAACGCCAGGCGGTGCAGCTCGCGTACTACGGCGGCTACTCGCACAGCGAGATGGCCGAACGGCTCGGTGTCCCGATCGGCACCGTCAAGACCCGTCTCCGTGACGGGATGATCCGACTCCGAGACGAGATGGGGGTGACGTCATGACCGAACGCCACGACGACCCTGCCCTGCTCACCGGGTCGCACGCCCTGGACGCCCTGTCGGACGACGAGCGCGCGCTCCTCGAGCACGCTCTGACGACGTCGCCGGAACTGCAGGCCGAGACGGACTCGCTCCGCGAGACCGCGCTGCAGCTCGCGTACGCCGTCGAACCGATCGACCCTCCGGCGTCGCTCAAGGCGTCGCTGATGGCACAGATCGCACGGACCCCGCAGGCCGCGCCGACGGACCGCACGGCGCCGGTCGCCGGCCTGGAGGCTCCGCTCGCCTCCGCCGCGTCCCCCGCGCCCGTCGTCGGAGCAGCTCCCGCCCCGGCGCCGGTCGCCGAGACCGGGAACGTCATCGGTCTCGGAGCGGCTGACGCCGCCGGGTACGCCGACGGTGCGGCATCCGCGAAGGCCCGCCGCCGCTGGTTCCAGCGTCCGGCAGCCGCCCTGTCCGCCGCAGCCGCCGTCGCCGTGGTGTTCCTCGGTGTCGGGCTCGGTGTCGGCACGAACTTCGGCCAGACCGAGGGGACCAGCCCCGGGACCACGCAGGCCTCCGGCACGCTCGACTCGATCTACGCCGCGTCCGACTTCCAGCGCACGACCGCGAAGGTCCCCGGTGGGGGCTCCGCGACCGTGGTCTGGTCGCACGACGTGGGCAAGTCCGCGGTGATCCTCGACGGCGTCGAGCAGGCGCCGCAGGGCAAGACGTACGAGCTCTGGTACATCGGCTCCGAGGGTGGCGAGATCGTCCCCGCCGGTCTGGTCGACGGCGCCCGCAACGGCGTGCACACGGCGGTCCTCGACGGCAAGCTCACGCCGGGTGCGGCGATCGGCATGACGGTCGAGCCGGAGGGCGGCTCCGACCAGCCGACCTCGACGCCGCTCATGGCCGTCCCCACGACCCAGGCGTAGCACCCGCAGGGACGAACGGCGGGCGGCGGATCATCCGCTGCCCGCCGTTCGTCCGTGCGGGGCAGCGGAGTGCACGACGGAGGCCCGGTGCGGTCCGTGGCGGACGTGCACCGGGCCTCCAGGCCGACCGTCAGGAGACGGACCGGGTGCCGATCACCCGAAGCGACCCGAGACGTAGTCCTCGGTCGCCTGCACCGACGGGTTCGAGAAGATCGTCGCGGTGTCGTCGAACTCGATGAGCTTGCCAGGCGCACCGGTCCCCGCGATGTTGAAGAACGCGGTCTTGTCGCTGACGCGCGACGCCTGCTGCATGTTGTGCGTGACGATCACGATCGTGAAGTCCTTCTTGAGCTCCTCGATCAGGTCCTCGATGGCGAGGGTCGAGATCGGGTCGAGCGCCGAGCAGGGCTCGTCCATGAGCAGGACGTCCGGCTGCACGGCGATCGCCCGGGCGATGCAGAGCCGCTGCTGCTGCCCACCGGACAGGCCCATGCCGGGCTTCTCGAGGCGGTCCTTGACCTCGTTCCACAGGTTCGCGCCCTGCAGCGAGCGCTCGACGACGTCGTCGGCCTCGGACTTCGAGACGCGCTTGTTGTTGAGCTTCACGCCGGCGAGCACGTTGTCGCGGATCGACATCGTGGGGAACGGGTTCGGACGCTGGAACACCATGCCGACCTGCCGGCGGACGAGCACGGGGTCGACGCCCTGGCCGTAGAGGTCGTCGCCGTCGATCTTGACGGAGCCCTCGACGTACGCGCCGGGGATGACCTCGTGCATGCGGTTCAGCGTGCGGAGGAAGGTGGACTTGCCGCAGCCCGACGGGCCGATGAAGGCGGTGACGGTGCGGGGCTCGATCGTCATGTCGACGCCCTCGACGGCCTTGAACTTCGAGTAGTAGACGTTGAGGCCGTCGACCTCGATGCGCTTGGACACGTGGTTTCCTCCGGGGTGGGTGGTCGTTGCCGCTCCGCTGACGCGGTGCGCGGGCGGGCCGTGCTGGCCGATGCTGTCGGCCGGAGCGCGGGCGCTCGGTGCTAGCGGGGGAGCTTGGGGGCGAAGAGTCGGGTGATGAAGCGGGCGAGCAGGTTGAGCACCATGACGATGAGGATGAGCACGAGTGCCGCGGTCCAGGCCCGGTCGACGAACGGCACCGGGTTGGCGCCCTGCTGCGAGTACTGCGTGTACGCGAACACCGGCAGCGTCATCATCGGGTCCTTGAACAGGTCGTAGTTCATGCTCGCGGTGAAGCCGGCCGTCACGAGCAGCGGCGCGGTCTCGCCGATGACGCGCGCGATCGACAGCATGACGCCCGTGGTGATGCCGGCGAGGCTCGTCGGCAGCACCACCTTGAGGATCGTCAGGTACTTCGGCACGCCGAGTGCGTAGGACGCTTCGCGGAGCTCCATCGGGACGATCTTCAGGACCTCCTCGGTGGAGCGGACGACCACGGGGATCATCAGCACGCTCAGGGCGATCGAGCCGACGAGACCGAAGCGGGCACCGGGGCCGAGGAACAGCGCGAACAGCGAGTAGGCGAAGAGACCGGCGACGATCGACGGGATGCCCGTCATGACGTCGACGAAGAAGGTGATGCCCTTCGCGAGGGCGCCCTTGCCGTACTCGACCAGGTAGATCGAGGTGAGCAGGCCGATCGGCACGGAGATGAGCGCGGCGAACAGCGTGATCTCGAGCGTCCCGACGAGGGCATGCAGTGCGCCGCCGCCCTCGGAGATGACACCGCGCATCGACGAGTTGAAGTACTGGGCGTCGAAGCGGGCGAGGCCGTCGGCCAGGACCGTCCAGAGCAGCGACACCAGCGGCAGCACCGCGATGACGAAGGCCGTGACCACCAGCGAGGTGATCAGCCGGTCGACCGCCTTGCGCCCGCCCTCGACGATGCGCGAGACGACGACGATGAGCACGTCGAACAGGACGGTGCCGAGGAACAGGGCGGCGACGACGTTGAAGTCCTTCACCGCACCGCCTGCGTTCAGCAGGGCGAAGACCGCGACCAGGGCGACCCAGGAGCCGACGAGGAGGAGCCACGGCACGGACTTGTGCAGCTTGCCGTTGGCGTAGACGTTGCCGGCGGCGCCGGTCTGACGGAGGGCGAGGGACATCGGGCGTGACCTCTCAGGAGACCCGCTTGCGCACGATGTAGCGCGCCAGCATGTTGATGACCAGGGTGATGACGAAGAGGATCAGGCCCGACGCGACCAGTGCGTTCAGGGCCGTGCCCGACGCCTCGGCGAACTGCAGGGCGATGTTCGCCGCGATCGTCGAGGGGTTGAGCGACGTCAGCATCTGGAAGGTGACGTTCGTCGAGACCGACAGCACGAGGGCGATCGCCATCGTCTCGCCGAGCGCACGACCGAGGCCGAGCATGATCGCCGACACGATGCCGGACTTCGCGAACGGCAGGACGGACAGGCGGATCATCTCCCAGCGCGTGGCGCCGAGGGCGAGCGCGGCCTCCTCGTTGAGGGTCGGCGCCTGCAGGAAGATCTCGCGCATGACCGCGGTCATGATCGGGATCGCCATCACCGCGAGGACGATCGACGCGGTCAGGATCGTGCGGCCGGTACCGGACACCTGGCCGGAGAACAGCGGGAACCAGCCGAGGTACTCGTTGAGGAAGCCGTAGAACGGCTTGAGGAGCGGCGCGAGGACCACGATGCCCCAGAGGCCGTAGACGACCGACGGCACCGCGGCCAGCAGGTCGATGACGTACCCGAGCACCGGCGCGATGCGGCGCGGTGCGTAGTGCGAGATGAAGAGCGCGATGCCGAGGGAGAGCGGGACGGCGATCACGAGCGCGATGAGTGCCGAGTAGACGGTGCCGAAGACGAGCGGACCGACGTAGACCCAGAAGTTCGAGGCGTTGTTCGGCAGCTCACCGACCTTCGCCGAGAAGGCCGGGAGGCTCTGCCACACCAGGAAGGCGGCGACGAGCACGAGCACGAAGAGGATCAGGCTGCCGGCGACCACCGAGGCGGTCGAGAACACCCGGTCGCCGACGCGGACGACGGCCTTCGGCTTGGCGGGGGAGACGGTGGCCCCTGGCTGGGCCGGTGCGGTCGTCATGGGACTCCTGTCGGAGGGGAGGCCGGGCTCGTGGAGGAGCGGCCGGGGGAGGCGACGGGGTGGTGCTGGTGAGGCCGGGCGTACCCGGTGGTGCTGGTGCTGCGTCCGGGCCGGACGGGCGAGAACCCGGACGCCGGTCAGGGTGGGTGGGACCGGCGTCCGGGTGCTCAGCGGGCCTTACTTGATGGAGGCGACGGCCTTCGCGGCCTTCTCCGACAGGTCGGAGGAGAGGGCGGCCGACTTTGCCTCCTTCGCGGCGGCCTCCTGCGCGTCCTGCGTGACGACGTAGTCGAGGTAGCCCTTCACGAGCGCACCCTTGTCGGCGTCCTTGTACTCCTGGCAGGCGATCGCGTAGGAGACGAGGACCAGCGGCCACGCACCCTCGGCGGTGTCCTTGCGGTTGATGTCGATCGCGAGGTCGTTCTCCTCACGGCCCGAGACCGTCTCGGAGTCCGCGACGACCTTGGCAGCACCCTCGGCCGAGATCTCGGTGGCCTTGTCGCCGACCATGAGCTTCGCCTTGTCGAGGTCACCGGCGCCCGAGTCGTCGATGTAGGTGATGGCGTTCGAGGCGCTGGCCATCGCCGAGGCGACGCCCGAGGTGCCCTTGGCCGAGTCGCCGACCTGGTAGGGGAAGGTCTGGCTGGGCTCTTCGGTCCAGACGTCCGACGCGTTCGCCGAGACGTACTCGGAGAAGTTCTGCGTGGTGCCCGAGTCGTCCGAGCGGTGGATCACGGTGATGTTCGAGTCCGGCAGGTCGACGCCCTTGTTCAGGTCGGCGATCTCCGAGGCGTTCCACTTGGTGATCTTGCCCGAGAAGATGCCCGCGATGGTCTTCGCGTCGAGCGTCAGGTCGGAGACGCCGTCCACCTTGTAGGCGATGGCGATCGGGGAGATGTAGACCGGGATGTCGATGGCCTTGTCCGTGCACAGGTCGAACGAGCCCGAGAGCTCCTCGTCCTTCAGTGCAGCGTCGGAGCCGGCGAAGTCCGCGGCACCCGAGATGAAGTTCTTGCGACCGGCGCCGGAGCCGTCCGGCGAGTAGTTGACCGTCACGCCGGAGGCGACGTTCTGGAAGTTCGCAGCCCAGGTGGCCTCAGCGGTCTGCTGCGCCGACGAGCCGGAGCCGGTCAGCGTGCCCGAGAGCTTCGAGTAGTCGGTGCCCGAGCTCGAGGTCGGCGCTGCGGTGTCGCCGCTGCCGCTCTCGTTCGCCGCGCAGGAGGACAGCACGACGGCGCCGGCGATCGCGATCGCTGCGATCGAACCGATTCGCTTGATGTTCAACAGGGGTCCCTTCGGGAATGTCAGTGCAGGCGGGACCGCTGCTGGTCCCTCGGGCCGGTGCTGACCCGGGAGCGACTGTAGGGACGCGAGGTGACGGGGATGACGCTCCTCGGTGAACGGGAGGTGAACGAGGGGTTGTCCCGGCTCGGGTGCCGGACGACCGAGCCGTGGTGGGTGCAGGATCGGGTCACCGTGCGTGGGTGAGACCCATGCAGGTGCATCGGTTCACGCGGCGGCGGCGCGGGTCGGATCGCCGCGCCGAGCGCTGGTCCGAAGGGTCTTCGTCGTGGACTGTCCGGAGGCGCGGCTCACGACCGTCGCGGAGCCCGGCCTGGAGGCGCGGCTCACCACCGCCTCGGTTCTCGGCCTGGTGTTCACCGAGCGGACGGTCGTCTCCGCCCCGGTCGACTCAGGCCGGGACGGTGTTGCGGTGCGTCTCGACGGCGACGAGCTTCTCGCCCGCGATGTGGAGCACGGCGAAGTCCCCCACCGAGAGCATCGCGGCGCGGCGCAGGTCGAAGCGACGACGGTCGTCCGCGGTCGCGGAGGCGATGCGGGCGATGATGTCCGGCAGCACCGGACCGTGGGAGCAGAGCACCGCGGACTTGGCCTTCGCGATCCGCTTCTGCACGACGCCCTTGACGTCTGCGGCTCCGCGGTCGTGGGCGTCCTGGCTGATGTCCGTCGTGCTGGAGACACCGACCTTCGTGCGCGCGGAGAGCGGCTCGACGGTCGCGAGGCACCGCGCCGCCGTACTGCTGACGATCTTCTTCGGACCGAACGCCGCGACGGGTGCTGCGACGGCCTTGGCCTGGGACCGTCCGACCGGCAGCAGCGGGCGGGTGGCGTCGGGGCCGTCCCAGTCCGAACCGGGCACGGTCTTCGCGTGCCGGAGGGCGATCAGCGCGAAGGTCCGGTGCTCACCGGCGGCGACGCGGTCGGCGAACCGGTCGAGGATCGCCACGTCGCGCTCGTACGTGAGCCGTGCCCGTGCCTGGTCGACGGTCACCCACTCGATCGCGGCGACCTCGTCGTTCGGACGGAACTTGCCCGCGCGGTCGTACTCCTTCGAGCCGACGCGGGCGGCCCAGTAGTGCACGACCTTGTCGCGACCGCTCGGGAGCACGTACTCCGCCGTGCCGAGCGGCGCCCCGAGGTGCACGCGGTACCCGGTCTCCTCGTCGATCTCCCGGACGGCGGTCGTCGGGATGCTCTCGCCGGGGTCGACCTTGCCCTTGGGCAGGGAGACGTCCTGGTGGTGGTCCCGGTGGACGAGGAGCACCAGCGGTACTCCGTCCCGTTCACGCCAGACGACCGCGCCCGCCGCGACGACGGGCCCCGTGGGGCCGCCGCTCACCGAGCCGAACGCTTCCGGGCCGAGATCTTCCGCATGAGCACATTCTGCACGTCGTCGAGCGGGCGGCCGTCCGGGTCGGTGGAGCGGCGCGTCCACTCGCCGTCGGACTCGAGGTGCCACGAGCTCGTCGTCTCCGCCATCGCCAGGTCGAACATCTCCTCGACCTCGGCCACGTGTGCCGGGTCGGTGAGCCGGACCAGGGCCTCGACGCGACGGTCGAGGTTGCGGTGCATCATGTCCGCCGAGCCGATGAACACCAGCGGGTCGCCGTCGTTGTGGAACGTGAACGCCCGCGAGTGCTCGAGGTACCGGCCGACGACGCTCCGGACGCGGATCGTCTCGCTGACGCCTTCGATGCCCGGCTTCAGCGAGCAGATGCCGCGCACCCACACGTCGACGGGCACACCGGCCTGGCTCGCCAGGTAGAGGGCGTCGATGATCTGCTCGTCGACCATCGAGTTGACCTTGATCCGGATGCCGGACGGCTTGCCGGCGCGGGCGTTCGCGGCTTCGGTCTGGATGCGCTTCACCAGCCCCTTGCGCAGGTGCAGCGGCGCGACGAGCAGGCGCTTGAACTTCTTCTCGATCGCGTAGCCCGACAGCTCGTTGAACAGGCGGGTGAGGTCCTTGCCCACCGTGTCGTCCGCGGTGAACAGCCCCATGTCCTCGTAGATGCGGGACGTCTTCGGGTTGTAGTTGCCGGTACCGATGTGGCTGTAGTGCTTGAGCGTGCCACCCTCCTGCCGGATGACGAGCACGAGCTTCGAGTGCGTCTTCAGTCCGACCAGGCCGTAGACGACGTGCACACCGGCCTTCTCGAGCTTGCGCGCCCAGGTGATGTTGTTCTGCTCGTCGAACCGCGCCTTGATCTCGACCAGGGCCAGGACCTGCTTGCCCGCGGCGGCGGCGTCGATCAGGGCCTCGACGATCGGGCTGTCGCCGGAGGTGCGGTAGAGCGTCTGCTTGATCGCCAGGACGTTCGGGTCGGCGGCCGCCTGCTCGAGGAACGCCTGCACGCTCGTCGCGAAGGACTCGTACGGGTGGTGCACGAGGACGTCGCGCGAGGCGATGGCGCGGAACAGGTCGGGCTTCGTGTTCGGCTCACCCGGCTGGAACTGCACCGGCGTCGTCGGGACGTGGCGCGGGTAGTGGAGGTCCGGGCGGGCGATCTTCGCGATCTCGAACAGCCCACCGAGGTCGAGCGGCGACGGCAGCCGGAAGACCTCCTGCTCGGTGATGTCGAGCTCGCGCACGAGCAGGTCGAGGGTCACCGGGTCCATGTCCTCGGTGATCTCGAGACGGATCGGCGGGCCGAAGCGGCGACGGAGCAGCTCGCGCTCGAGCGCCTGGATGAGGTTCTCGGCC
This sequence comes from Curtobacterium sp. 1310, assembly GCF_017834105.1. Classification (NCBI taxonomy): domain Bacteria; kingdom Bacillati; phylum Actinomycetota; class Actinomycetes; order Micrococcales; family Microbacteriaceae; genus Curtobacterium; species Curtobacterium sp. 1310. The sequence continues at coordinate 114,435 of NZ_JAFICY010000005.1, forward strand.
TCGTCCTCCTCGATCTCGACGTCCTCGTTGCGGGTGACGCGGAAGACGTGGTGCTCGAGGACCTCCATCCCCGGGAACAGGTCGTCGAGGTGGTTCGCGATGAGGTCCTCGAGCGGGATGAAGCGCATGCGCCCGGACCCGTCGTCGGGCAGCGCGATGAAGCGGGAGAAGTTCTGCGGCACCTTGAGGCGCGCGAACTCCTGCCGCTGGGACTTGGGGTTGCGGACCCGGACGGCGAGGTTCAACGACAGCCCGGAGATGTAGGGGAAGGGGTGCGCCGGGTCGACCGCGAGCGGCATGAGCACCGGGAAGATCCGCTCGTTGAAGTACTCACGCATGCGCAGCCGGTCGGCCTCGTCGAGGTCGGACCAGTGCTCGACGTGGATGCCCGCGGCGTCGAGGTCGGGCTTCAACGACTCGATGAAGGCGGCGGCGTGCCGGTCCTGGAGCTCGTGCGCCTTCGCCGCGATGTCGCGCAGCACGTCGCTCGGTGCTCGCCCGACGTTGGTCGGGACCGCGATCCCGGTGTCGATGCGACGCTTGAGGCCCGCGACGCGCACCATGAAGAACTCGTCGAGGTTGGACGCGAAGATCGCCAGGAAGTTGGCGCGCTCGAGGAGTGGCTGCGTGCGGTCCTCACCCAGCTCGAGCACGCGCTGGTTGAAGCGGAGCCAGCTCAGCTCGCGGTCGAAGTAGCGGTCCGAGGGCAGCGACTCGTGCTCGATCTCGACGACCTCGTCGAAGTCGTCGAGGTCGGGAGCGACGGATTCGCCGTCGAGCTGCGGTTCGGTGTCCATGCCGACATCCTGCCACCAGCCCCCGCTGCCCGGAGGAGCACAGGTGGCCGCTGTGGAAACCGAGCGTGAACGACCCGCCTGTGCAGGGGCGTCTGCCTGTCGCGCCGGTCGTACCCCTCGAAGTGGGGGAGGAAACGTCACGATATACGGACGGTGACATTGCCGGGCTTCGCGGGTATGGTGGGCGGCGTTCAGGCCTCCGGGGGGATTCCACTGCGCGGGGGTGCAGGTACGAAGAGAATGAGGTTGACCATGTCGCGTGTCCTTTCCACCGAGCAGGCGAAGTCCGCCATCCGACAGATCCAGTCCATCGTGAACGGCGGCTTCACGGACCAGATCTCGCAGCTCGACGCCCAGGGGCGCATCCTGTCCGACTCGAACGTGTGGGACGGCCCGCTCGCCTCGACGTTCCGGGGGTCGACCTGGCCCGAGACCAAGGCTGCCCTCGACAAGGCGAAGACCGAGCTCGAGCAGCTCCGCACGCAGCTCGACAAGATCTCGCAGGACATCTTCACCGCGGGTGGCGGCGCGTAAGCACCCACCCCACGCCCGGTCCGCCGTCTCGGTGGGCCGGGCGTTCGCGGTCGGGGGGCCGACCGCACCACGAGAACGACCAGAACGAGCTGCGACACATCCGGGGGATGCACCATGGCCGACCTGCACGGCAACGAGCCCGTCGAGTTCGACAACGCGACGGCTGATGCGCTGATCCACGCGCTGAACGGTTCTGCTGAGTCCATCGACGGACAGAGCGGGAGCCGCACGTCCTACGTGACCACCGCGGCGCAGGAGTTCCGCGGGCACTTCTCCGACCTGTTCGCGAGCAACTCGGACAAGGCGCACAACGACGGCAGGACCATCGCCGACAACCTGCGGACCGTCGCGACATGGGTGCAGCAGATGAAGGAGGCGGCCGAGCGCGAGAACGCACGCCGCAAGAAGGCCCGCGACTGGTACGAGGAGCACGAGGACCGGAACTTCATCGAGTGGCTCGGCGACAGGTTGCACGGTGCACCCCAGCCGCCGGAGGTCCACCACGAGGCAGCTCCGACGTTCCGTCCCGCAGGCGGCCCGAGCTCCGCGCGCGACACACCGACCCCCGGCTCGGGCGGTGGTGGCGGCGGTGGTACCTCGTCAGCGCGCCCGGCTGATCTCCGTGCGTTCGCTACCGGCACGCGTTCTCTCGACCAGGCGCTCGAAGGGAAGCCGGCGCAGCTGCGGGGCAAGCTCGCCGAGTTCGCCGCGCGTTGCTCGTGGGGTCACATCGACGCGGGCGGACTGGTGAACGCGTTCGACAAGTGGCTGCAGGCGAACAGCCAGGACGCCACCTGGGCCGACACCGTCGCGGATGCCTTCACCGCGGCCGGCGGCGAGGGCAACGTCTCGACGGTCGCGGACTCCGCGCTCGCCGCGGCGCTCGCAGCCGCCGGGGTCTCCGAGACCCGCCAGGACCTGCAGTTCGAGCCGCCGTCGGCGTACGGCGCCCAGCCCACGACGGGCTTCTCCATGGACCCGGTCAACACCACGACCGGCAACTTCCTCGAACCGGAGCTCGACCTCGGGTTCAGCGGCGCCTCGGCCTCGCTCGAGGTCACCCGCATGTACAACTCGCTCGACGAGCACGTCGGGATCTTCGGCCCGGGCTGGTCCTCGGTCCTCGAGACGCGCCTGCTCCTCGACGACGAGGGTGCGACGTTCGTCGGCGCCGACGGCCGTCAGATCCGCTTCCCGCGTTCCGGCGAGGGCTGGGACCGCGGGGTCGGCGAGAACCGCTGGCTCGCCGCAGAGGGCGACCTGCTCGTCGTGCGCGACAACGCCGGGGTCCGGATCGACTTCACCCCGTCCGGTCTCTGGACCGGGCAGCGCGGCGGAATCGGAACGGCGGTCCGGGTCGTCCGCGACGCCGACGACCTCGTCGTCCGCCTCGAGCACGAACGCGGCCGCTGGGTCGAGATCGAGCACGTGGACGGGCGCGTCGCGGTCCTCCGGGCGTCCGACAGCCGGCGGGTCGAGTACGGCTACGACGACCACGGGCGGCTCGTCAGCGTGACCGACCCCGTCGGTACCCGCCGCTACGGATGGAACGACGACGACCTCATCGTCACCGTGACATCGGCTGCCGGGGTCGTCGAGGTCGACAACACCTACGACGACCAGCGCCGCGTGGTCGAACAGGTCAGCCCGCAAGGCCGAGCGGTGCGCTTCGCCTACCTGCCCGGTCGCGTCACGGTCGTGTCCGACCACGACGGCTCGCGCGCGAACTCCTACATCGCCGACGCCAAGGGTCGGCTCGTCGGGGTCATCGACTCCGACGACCGACGGCAGTCGATGAGCTACGACCGACACGGCAACCTGGTGTCGACCACTGAGCGTGACGGCTCCGTCACCGTGCACGCCTACGACGACCGCGGTCGGAAGACCCGGACGGTGACCCCCTCCGGCGGTGACGTCACCTACGGCTACGACGACCAGGACCGGGTGACCACCGTCGTCACCGAGGCCGGTGCGGTCGTGTCCTACGAGTACCGCGGCGACGACCGCGACCCGTCCGTCATCGTCGATCCGGTCGGCGGCCGCACCGAGCTCACGTGGACGGACGGGGTCCTCACCCACGTGGTCGACCCGACCGGGGTCGTCCTCGACCTCGCGCACGACGAGTTCGGCGAGCTGGTGGCGACCACGAACGCGGTCGGGGACACCGCCCGGATCGAGCGTGACGCGGCCGGTCGTCCGGTCGCCGCGGTCAGCCCGTCCGGCGCCCGGACCGAGTACCGCTGGGACGCCGCGGGGCTCCTCGTCGAGCGCCGCGACGCCGACGGAGCGGTCTGGCGGTACGAGCACACGGCCGGTGGGCGCGTCGCATCGATCACCGATCCACTCGGTGCCCGCACCACCTTCGAGTACGCGGCGAGCGGCGAGCTGGCGACCACCGTCGACCCCCTGGGTCGGCGGGTAACGCGGACGTTCGACGACCAGGGGAACGTCGCCGCGCTCGCCCTGCCGGGTGACGCGGTCTGGACGTTCGCGCACGACGGGTTGTCGCGCCTCCAGGCCGTCACCGACCCGACGGGCGCGACGTGGCGGCGCGAGTACGACGTCAACGGCGGCCTCGCCGCGACCGTCGACCCGACCGGCGTCCGGCAGGAGGTCGCACGGGACGTCGCGACCGGCGTCGCGACCCTGCGTGATGCGTTCTCCGCGACCACTGTCCGCTTCGATGAGTTCGGGCGACCCGTCGAGCAGACGAGTGACGAGACCGGTTCCGAGCTGGTGACGTACGACGCAGCTGGTCGGCCCGTCGAACTCGTCGACGGCGAAGGCGGCCTGACGCGCATCGAGCGCGACCTGGGCGGGCGGGTGACGGCGATCGTCAGTCCGTCCGGCGCCCGCTCGACCTACGAGTACGACGCTTGCGGGCGCCTGTCCGCGGCCGCGGACGCAACGGGGGCGCGGACGACACTCACGTACGACGCGGACTCCCGCGTCGTCGCCCGCACGTTGCCCACCGGCGAGGTCGAGGAGACCACCTACGACGCGGTCGGCCGCGTGGTCGTGCGGACTACGGCGGGATCCGGTACGAGCCGGTACCGCTACGAACGGGCCGGGAGGCTCGTCTCCAGCCACGACGCACGCTTCGGTCACCGACGGTTCCGCTACGACGCTGCAGGGCAGCTCGTCGAGGCCGTCGACGGGCTCGGGGGCGCCACCCGCTTCGCCTACGACGAGCGGGGCCGGCTCACCGAGGTCACGGACCCCGCCGGCGGTGTCACGCGGCGCCGGTACGACGGAGCAGACCGCGTGGTCGCGGTCGTCGACCCGCTCGGCCGTGAGACGACGGCGCGGTACGACGCGGCCGGTCGCCAGGTGGAGCAGACCGACCCTGAGGGGCGCACCACCAGCTGGACCTTCGACGCTGCCGGCCGCTCGACGAAGGTCCTGGTCGACGGTCAGCTGGTGAGCGAGACCCGACGCGACGCCGTCGACCGCACCGTCGTCGTCACCGACCACACCCGTGGAGCGGGTCGGACGGTCGACCACGAGCTCGAGTACGACCGCCGCGGGCTCCTCGTTCGACGGAGCCGCGGTGGGCGTTCCGTGCGGTGGGAGTACGACGCCGACGGCAACCGGACGGCGCGAACCGATGCCACGGGTACACGGACCGAGTGGCGCCGTGATGCAGCGGGCCGCGCCGTCGCCGTCGAGCGACAGGGGCTCGCCGCGGCGACCTTCGCCTACGACGCAGCCGGGCGGATCGTCCAGGCGTCCACCGGCGACGTCGTCCAGTCGTGGTCGTACGAGCGCGGCGCCCTGGTCGCCCACACGACGACGACGCCCGAGGGTGCGACCGTCACCAGCATCGAGCGCGACGCCCATGGCCGGATCGTCGCGCTCGACGGGCCGGACAGTCGTGTCGAGTACGCGTACGACGACGCCGGGCAGCTCGTCCGCGCGGGCGACTCCGCGTGGGAGTACAGCGACGGCGGGCGGCTGCTCCGCGAGGTCGTCAACGATGCCGAGACGACCTTCGAGTACGACGCGGCCGGGCAGCTCGTCGCGTCCGTCCGGAGCGGGGAGCGGACGGAGTACCTGTACGACGGACTCGGTCGACGGGTACGTCGCACCAACGCCGACGGGTCGACTGAGGAGTACGCCTGGTCCGACCTCGGGTCCCTGACCGCCGTCGTGTCGCGCGATCGCTCGTACGGCGAGACCGGCCGGTTCGAGATGTGGACCGACGTGCTCGGCGAGCTCGCTGAGGTCGGCGGAGCCGAGGTGTGGTGGGACTCTGCTGCGCCGCTGCCCGCAATGGTGACGATCGGCGGGGAGAGCGTGCTCGACCTGCCGGGCGGCGCGATCGCCGTGGGTGATGCCTGGTCGATCGCAGGCTGGCGGAGCGCTCGTTCCACGGACGCTTCGGACCCATGGGCGGTGCTCGCTTCGGTCAAGGGGCCGGCCCTGCCCACTGGTGTCGCGCTCACCGCTGCCGGAGGGCTGTCGATCGCCGGGCTGGAGTGGCTCGGGGCGCGCGTGTACGACCCCGTGGCGCGAGGCTTCCTGTCGACGGACCCGCTGGAGCCCGTGCTCGGTGCGGCGTGGGCGGGTAATCCGTACTCGTACGCCGGGAACGACCCGATGCACGCGATCGACCCCCTGGGGCTCCGACCGGCGACGGATGAGGACCTTGCGGCGTACCGGGATGCGAACCAGGGCGTCATCGGCGCAGTCCGGAACTGGGCTGACGAGAACTCCGAGCTGATCTCGAACATTGCCATCGGTGTCGGCGTCGTCCTGGCGGTCGGCGCTATGTTCACCCCTCTGGGACCCGTTGTTGCACTCGCTGTCGCAGCAGGATCTGGAGCAGCGTTGGCCGGAGGATTCTCCATCAAGAAGAACCGAGGACCGGACGGGCGCGTCGACTGGGGCAAGGTCGGTCAGGACACACTCGTCGGCGCAGCGGCCGGTGCCGCCGGTGGCGGCGCGGCGATAGGTCTCGCGAAGGCCGCGCCGGCCGCTTCGCTCGCGCTCGGGTCAGGTGCCAGGGGTGTGGCGTCTCAAGCGTTCTCGTCCGCAGGCCGTGGCGCGATTGCGTCTGGAACCTCAGGCGCTGTCAACAACGTCGGGGACTACTACTTCAACGACGAGATCAAGGACAAGAACCCGCTCGGGTACGCAACGGCAGCCGCGACAGGGTTCGGCACCGGAGCAGCGTCCAGCATCGCTACGGGACGTCTCTCAGGATCATTCGTCAACAGTTTCGGGATCACGTCCACGGTCGGAAGGGAGATAGCAGGCAACGCCGTCTCGAGCGGTGTCGGCGTCGTGTCGTCCGAGGTGAACGAAGCGATCCGGCCTGGCGGCGACCCCTCGCTCGGAAACATCATCCAGACCTTCACGACCGGCGCAGCGCAGGGTGGTGACGGCCCGACGGTCGGGGTCCATCGGAGATGGTGAGAGCCGGAAGGTACGGTGTTCGCATGACCGGGAAGTCGACTACTGCGGCGAGGAAGAAGCGTCCTGTCGTCGGGATCGCCATCGTATTGCTGCTGTTCGTCGTTCCAGGGCTGCTCTTCTTTGTGATACCCGTCGGGATCACGGCGTACGACGACTCGCATCGGATGCCGATCACGTGCACCGTCCGTAGCGCCGTCACCGGAACGGAATCGAGCGGCTCGTTCAAGGGGGGCGGTGCGTCGGGGCCTCAGGTCGTTGTCGTGACCGAGCAGTGTGGCAAGATCCTGCTCCAAGACGGCATCAATTCCTCGAACGCGGATGCCGTCGCGAAGGAACTGTCAGATGCCGACCTCGTGCGTTTCAATGTCGGCGATGCGGCATACCGACTTCGCGCCCAACTTGCACTTTTTGGCGTGTCACCGACTGCCTACAGGTTCGACGTCCTCAACGGCAGCTGATGCGCGCGGGAGCGCCTGACGGACCGTGACGAACACGCGGAGCCGACCCAGACGTGACGGTGGCGGCGTCCGGCAGCCTCGGGGTGCTGATCGCTTGCGGAGTGCTCGTCGTTGTCGGCACTCTGATCCCTCTCCTCTTTGCTGGTAGGGCTGCTTCCAAGGTGCTCGCGTACGTGCTGATAGGGCCTCTTGTGGCCATAGCCGTGGCGGCTGGAGGGGGCGCCGCGTTGGCCGGGGGCATGTCGATCCAGTCGAACAAGGGCAAGGACGGCAGAGTCGACTGGGGGCGCGGTGGGAGTTGACACACTCATCGGCGGGGCAGCCGGTGCTCTTGGAGGCGCCACGTCATTCGGACTGTCGAAGGCAGTACCTGCGATGGCTCGATCGAGCGTCAACATTCTCGCTCGAGCGGGCAGCTCGCGAGTTTCGGGCAGGCGGGTCAATCGGGAATCTCGAGTGCTGTCCAAGGAGCGGGATCGAACGCCGCAGACTACGGAGTCAACACTGGCTGGAGCGGTGACGCTGGGGGATACTTTGCTGCGGCTGGGACCGGAGCCGCAACGGGGGCGGGGTTCAGTGCTACCTCAAGCGTTCTCTCGCCGAAACTTGGTTCGGCAATGATCCAAAAAAACGGACCTTGCGAAGTACTTCTCCTCGAACGCGGGACTTCACATTGCTTCGTCGGGGCTCAGCGCGGGCACGCAAACCGCCAATGCTTTGGCTACGAACGCCTTCGACTCAGTTGCTGGAGGGCTCAGCAGCATCGTCAATGAGCCAATCCGGCCCGGAGGGGACACCTCGGGGGACAATATCGGCCGGTCGTTCGTCAGTGAATTCATCGGTGGGGCCGAGGGTCCTGACGTGCACTCGCGAACGGGGCGGCACGTAGGATGAGGCCGGATCGATGGCCGCCCTTGGGTCGAAGGAACAAGAATTGGTTGAGCCTCAAAGGAAGTTGAGGGCTCAGGTAGCCCGCAACCGCGTCGTCGGCGTACTGATGCTGCTGGTGTTCATCATTCTCCCGATCGTGACCTTCGTGTTCGGTCCTTCGATAATGAGTAGATATGACCAGCGCCATATGATCATGATTACCTGCTATGTCGCGGCTGCTAAAGGCGAGATTATGTCATCTCGTTCGACGAAAGGTGCAGGAGGATCGCAGGCGCAGGTCTCGTTCGACACGCGGTGTGGCAACCTTCTTTACCAGGATGGCGTGACGCGTCAGAACATGAGATCGATCGCTGCCTCCGTGTCCCCGGGAACGCCGTACCGCTTCCATGTCGGAGAAGGTTCGTTCAAGCTCCGGGCGGTGCTCAGTCTTTTGAAGGTCGCACCCGTGGTGCAGGACTACAGCAAGGCGGATTGATCCTCATCATCTCAGCCCGAGGAGGCTTTGAAGGTGGACCGAGCGCCTCAGCCGAGATGGCGTGTGACTCTCGGCGTCACAATGAGTCAATTGAGTGAAGACCTGATATTCGAATATGGTGGAGGCGGGAGGAGCGGCGTCCGAATGACTGGGAGGTGGCCTGTCGCGGCGAGGGAGAAGCGTCCGGTCATGGGGATCACCATAGTATTGCTGCTGTTCGGAGCGACTCGGCCAAGGGTGACGCAGTCCGTGTAGCGAGGTGGACCCGTGACACACAGTAGGCTGGCGCCTGGAGCTGCGCCGGCGTCGAAGGGAATCAGCCGTCAGGGGCCGAACCATCTTTGCGGTAGCGATCGCGCTCATCCTGGCCGTGGTGGCATTCTTTTTCTTCGGACGAGGATGGATTGCGTCCTACGACAAAGAGCATCCTGTCGCTCTCGACTGCAGGATCTCGAGCGCGAAGGCCTCAGCAGTTTCGACGCACTCGGGTCGAGGTATTGGGTCCTTCACTGATCAGGTCGAAATTCAAACCTCGAATTGTGGTCACCTGGTCCTCCGGGACGGGATCACGAGTGAGAACAGTGACGAGATTGCCGCGAAATTCCAGGTGGGCAATACGTACCGGATTACGCTGGGCGAAGGTTCTTTGATTCTGCGACCGCTGTTATCGATTCTCGGGACGGTCCCCGAGGTTCGAGGGTACAAGCGGATGTAAGGTCCTACCCTGGGTCGTCGAGAACCTGGACATCTAAGGAGTCTGGTCGACCGGGAGGTGGGACGACGGTACTCCAGACATCGAAATTTCCGAGCGCTTTGTTGCCCTCGTTGAGGACGCGCGGAGGCTGAATAGTGCGCTCGAGGCGAGATATTAAGAGCGTTCGGAACGTGCTTAGCAACGGGTATTGGGTCCTTCGCCGATCAGGTTGACATTCAGACCGCGCGAATTGTGATCACCTCGTCCTTCGGGACGGGATCACGAGTGAGAACAGTGACGAAGTTGCCGCGAGATTTCGCTTGGGCAAATCGCAGGTTGGCGGAGCGCTCGTTCCAAGGGCCCTTCGGACCCGATACTGGTCGCAGGTGCCGTGATCGGAGGACCTATGAGCACGAATGACGAGGAGGTGTCCCGGCTTTGCGAAGAGGTCAGCGGTTACCTGCGTGGAGCACGCCATGACGAGGCCGCTCGCTGGTATGAACAACAGGCGCGGGCGCTCAGGAACGACGTGGGGACTGAACGAGCAGCGCTGATCCGGGCAATACACGAGTCGGTCTCGGCTGGGGCTGGAGGTCCACTTGGTGTCGTGTTGACCGATGGCGGAGGGAAGGCTGATGACGAGGCGACAACCAGGTACAAGGGCGCTCTTGATCGTCTGTTCCGCTTGACTACGCAGTCGCGCTGGCGTGATTGGTTGCGAACCTGGACGGGATGACGGCGAGCGATCATCGAGGAGAACCCATTCGTCTACGGCGCGCCCGTCACCTCCTCCGTACGTATCCAGGATCGGTGCCGACGATCACACAGTCGACATCTGGCGGGTCAACGACGTGCTGACGGAAGTGGCTCGTCAATGTGACCGACGCGCAGTTGCGGTACCGCTTCCGCCGACCCGGATTCTCTCGCGGCGACACGCTGTTGAGCAGAGCAGGTTTGACAGGCCTCGGAAGGACCTCGGCGAGCTTTGATCGCGAGGGCCGACTCGTCGTCTTCATGGCAGCAGCCCCGGTCCTACCCGCGGTTGTGGCCTCCTTCGTGACAGAGGAACTGCTGACATGGGCCTGGGCGGCTTGCGTAGGCGATGCGACTCGGTGCGGTGGCGCTGCCGCGATTGACCGTGAGGGACCGGGGGCAGGGTCGGAACCCCAGCCTGATACGTTGGATGCAGGCGCCGGTAGTGCTGGCGCCTGACATCGAGTACCGCGCACAGGGGGCGCCGGCGCTCGAGGGGGCGTGTACTACCGGCCGCGGGGCGGCCGGAGCACGGAACTTCGGGGACGTCCGGCGCGCGAGTGCTGACCGCGAAGGACCATCATGACGACGCCGAACAACGGGCAGCCCGGCGACTGGCAGCCGAACAACGTGCAGCCGGACCAGCAAACGCCCGGGTTCCAGCAGCCGAGCCAGCAGCCGAACCAGCAGGCGCCCGGCGACTGGCAGCCGAACCAGCAGCAGGCACCCGGCTTCGGGCAGCCGGACCAGCAGACGCCCGGGTACCAGCAGCAGCCCTACGCCGGTACCGGCGCGGGTGTCCCCGCTTGGCAGCCGCCGACCCCGGAGAAGAAGGGGAAGAGCGTCGCGCTCCGCATCCTCATCCCGGTCGTGTCCGTCCTCGCCGCTGTCGGTGCCTCCGTGGGCGTCCGCGCGCTCTTCAACGCCAACGCCGAGCCGTCGCCGTCGGCGCTCGCGACCGAAGCGGCGAAGCAGGTCAACGAGAACTACACGTTCCCGCTCGAACTCGACGAGGTCACGCGGTGGGACGGCGTGACGGCGGACGGCGCGGAGCTCGACTACGCCTACACGATCGACTCCTCGGTCGATCCGGCGAGCCTGACCGCGGCGGACCTCAAGTCGTCGGTCGTGTCGAACGTCTGCCAGAAGAAGGAGTCGCGCGACCTGCTGTCGAAGGCGATCGTGATGCGCTACTCGTACGTCTTCGAGGGCACTGACCGCACGATCGACTTCGCGGTCACCACCGCCGACTGCTGACACCCGAGCGGGAGGACTGACGCGCGGTGACCCCAGCACGCCGGGTCTTCCACGCGCTGCTCGTGGCGGTGGCCCTGACCAGCAGTGCGTGGATCGAGGTCGCGCACTTCGACGTCCCGGTCTGGGCGTTCGCGATCGTCTCCGTCTTCGGGCTCGCCTACGGCGCGGCGCTCGTCCGCGTCGGGGCGGCGGGCTGCCTCGTGCCGACGGTGCTGTTCCTCGGGAGCTTCGTGGTGCTCGGCGTCCTCGTCGAGCATGCGTCGGACTGGGGGCCGCTGCAGTACGGGTGGCTGCCCGCGGTGCTCGCCGGCGCGTTCCTCGCCAGGGTGCTGTTCCCGGACGTCGGGCCTCGGCGGCGCAAGGAGACGGCGGGCCGCGGGCTGCGCACGGCCGGCGGGGAGTGGCTGCGCGAGCTCGGCCCGATCATGCTGTGCATGGGGGCGTTCTGCGTCGCCGCGATGGGGGCGCTCCTGCACAGCGAGGGCGATGAAGCGCTGCGCTACGACGATGCACTCCGGCGGTCCGGTGTGGTCGTCACCGGCGAGGTCGTCCACGTCGAGCGTGCACACTTCACGGGCTACAAGGGACGCGGTCGGACTGAGTACACGCCGGTCACGCGGCGGTCGTTCGAGGGTGTCGAGTACGAGACGGCGCTCGACGAGTACACGGTGACGAACGACCAGGACTACTACCGCGTCGGGGAGCGTGTGCGCGTCATGGTGGATCCGAACGACCCGACCAAGGTGGGCATCCGGTCGGCTGAACTCCGCGAGATGTTTATCGGAAGGGTCGATCGAGGTCGCGGCTCCGCGTTCACCGCACTGCCGCTGCTGGCCGTCGGGGCGCCGCTCCTCGCGGTGCAGACGGTCGAGGGCGTCACGCGGAGGATCCGGACCAGGCGCACCCGGCGGTGGGGGAAGGCCCGACGACAGGTGCTCGCCGCTCGGCGGCGGGCTCGACGGCGGGCCGACGGTGTCGCAGCAGCCCACCGCGCCGGAGCTCACCCGCCGAGCGTCGCGCGGTCGCCCCGGGAGCCGCGCACGCCGGCCGAGTGATCACGCAACCCCGACAGGAGCAGTCGGCGACAGAGCGAGACGATCACCCGTCGGAGCCGGTCGTCCGTCGGAGCCGGTCGTCCGTCGGAGCCGCACCGCGCCTCCAGGCCGGATCGTGGGACCAGCCGCCGGCGGTCAGCGCGGGAGCCCGTTCACCCACGCGCGGAAGGTGACGGCATCGCTGTCGCGCAGGACGACTGCCGGTGCTTCCTGCGCGTCGTACAGGAGCGCGAGGCTCTCCGGCGGCAGACCGGCCAGCTGCCGACCCCCGAGCGACGTCGGGGCGACGAGCGCAGGGCTGGCGAGGAACGCGAGGGGCTGCGAGTCGGATTCGACGACCCCTGTCCTGCCGTCGATGAGAGCGCGGACCTCTCCGGGGTGCAGCGCGACGACGTCGCCACCGACGAACAGTCGGATCACCGGACGCAGGCGACCGCCGGGACCGAGCGGGGCGGTGGTCCAGTCGGCGCTGCACGCGATACCGCGCCAGGGTGGGATGGGGACGCCGTTCGGTCGGAGCGCTGCTTGGGCCGTCGCGCGGGGACGGACGACGCGCTCCTGCAGGTACGCCTCGAGCTCTGCGTAGCCGCGGGCCAGGCCCATGACGGAGAAGAGGCGCTTCCCGGTCGCGTCACGTGCCTGCAGGCCGCCGTACTGGTTCGCGATCGGTAGCACCGCCGCAATCTCGGCCAGGTCGACGCGACGCTCCTGGTGGAGGCCCTGGCGGACCAGCAGGTGGTCCTCCATCGCGAGCACCCGAGTCCGGCGCATCGAGCGGGAGAGCACGATGCCTCCGATGCCTGCCAGCAGGAGGACGATCGCCATGACGACGAGGCTGGGTTCGACACCGGTCGAGATCGTCGTGGCGGCGCCGAGCGCCAGCAGGGCTCCGCCCAGGAGGAAGATGATGGCGACCACGCGGATGAGCACCCACTGGAAGGTCCGCAGGCGCACGGTGACGAGCGCGCCGCCCTCGTTCGGCAGCGGCTCCCCACGCTCGCGCCGGCGTCGGTCGCTGTGCTTGGTCGCCGCCGTCACGGATCTCGTGATGACGAACGCCGCCACCATCGCGATCCCCACGGACGTGATCGTGATCCACATGTGTCGTCCCCCTCGTGCTGCGGCCCCTGGACCGAGTGGTCGACCGCCACGTTCGGGACGGTCGACCACTCGATCATGCATCCCCGACCACCGGATGGTGTTCGGTGATCCCCCCAGGGTGCGTTGTGCAGAGTATCAATTCCAGCAGGCCCCGCAAGTTCGCATGTCGCCGTGCTGTGGCTCGAACGGGGGTGGTCTCCTCCTGTGGAGGACGGAACCTCACGGTATTTCAGCGGCTAGGATCGACCACGCAGTCGATTCTTGAGGGGGACGATCGTGATGTTGACGCGCGCCGGGGGAACCGGGAACCGGCAGGGGAGCCGCATCGCGGGAGTGGTGGCCGTCACGGGCGCACTCGCGCTGGTGCTCGCCGGGTGCACCGCCGACCAGGACCAGGTGACGGATCCGTCACGCGTGCTGCAGACGGTGGACACGACGCTCACGACGAACGGCGCCGTGAACGCGATCTCGGACACGACGATCTCGGTCGCCGGAGAGCGCTCGTCCTCGAAGACCGTCGACCACGACGTGCAGGACGCGGCGGGGGACCTGCCGCTCCGGATCACCACGCAGTACACGACCGACAAGCGCTCCGGGACCGACCTCGCCGACCTCGACGGGTACTCGGGTCGCGTCGAGATCGACGTCACCGTCGAGAACCTCACGGTCCGGTCGCAGAACCTGTCGTACGACGTCGCAGGGGCCTCCCGTTCCACGCCGGCGCTGGTCGGCGCACCGTTCAGCGTCGCCGCGTCGACCGTCCTCGACGGGGTCGCACCGGACCGCATCGTGACCGAGTCCGTCGACGGCGGCGCGTCCACCGACGGCGTCGTGAGCACCAACGCCTCCGGTGACGCAGTCGTGCAGTGGGGCCGGCTGCTGGCGCCGCCGACGTCGGGAGCGAGCAGCACGCTGCACCTCGTCGCCGACGTCCGTGACTTCTCGACGCCCGCCATCGACGTCGCGGCGCAGCCCGGGCTGACGACCGACCTGTCGACCAGCGGCGTGATGAACGGGGCGTTCGGGTCCGAGACGGACTCCGAGCTCGCCCTGCAGCGTCGGACGATCGACCTCATCGCGCAGGTCAACGAGGTCCTCGCCCGTGCCGGCGGGACCATCACCGAGGTCCGCACGAACCTCGAGTCGACGTCCGAGACCCTCGGTGTGCGGACGGCGGAGCGGCTGCAGGAGAGCAGCGCGTCGCTCGCGAGCACGATGCAGTCGCTGTCGGGTGAGCTCGGTTCGCTGAACGGTGACCTCGGCTCGACCGTGCAGGCGACGCAGTCGACGGTGCTGCAGCAGCTGCAGCAGACGACGGGCAGCCTCGACGCGCTGCTCGGGGACACGTCGGCGACGGCGCCGAAGGCGGTGCTCGACGGTGAGGGATGCAACGCGGTCCCGCAGACCGGTGCAGCGGGCTCGAGCGTCTACGGGAACCTGCTGCGCGTGTCCGCGCAGCTCGAGGGCTACGCCGACGCGAGCGAGGCGTGCAAGCAGCAGGTGAGCGCGCAGCTCGCGACCTCGGTGGGGCCGACCTCTCCGGATGCCACGGCCTGCGCCGCCGAGGAGGCCCGTGGTTCGTTGACCTGCGCGCTCTGGGAATCGTCGGCTGCCGTCAACACCTCGCTGATCGGCCTGGTCAGCAAGGGGCAGCAGCTCGCGGACGGGCTGAACCCGGACCTCGCGAAGAAGGCGATCGAGCAGTCGGACGACCTGAACGGGGATCTGCAGCAGATCTCCGAGGCGCTGCAGGACATCGCGAGCGACGAGGACGGCACGGTCGGCGAGAAGCTGCGAGCACTCGACGCGCTCGTCACCACCACCAACGCGTCGGTGCGACCGGTGCAGGAGGCCGTCACCAGCGTGCACCGGCGCGCCGTCGCCGCGCGTGCGGAGGTCGGGGACCTCGACGATTCCGGCCTGTTCGGGAAGTCGACCCTGCAGGCGCAGAACCGGGCGCTCGCCGATCGCCTGTGCCAGCTCGCCCGACCGGGCGTCCTCAGCCCGGGGGACCTCGACCAGGACCAGGTCGACACCCTGCGGGGTTACCTCACCGCGGAGCCCTGCCCGGGAACGGATCAGCCCGAGGGCACGACGCTCCGCCCCGGCTTCGGCTTCTCGACCCCGATGGACGAGCGGCTCGACGAGCAGGCGGCGGCGTGGGACGACGTCGTCACCGGTACCGATCTCTCGGCCGCCAGCGGTGTCGGGCCCGCCGTGCGCGACCTCGCCGCTGCTGTCGACGCGCTCGAGCCCGGTGTGCGTGACCTGCGTGAGGCGATCCGGGACGACAGCGGGTCGGTCGACCAGTCGGTCACGGGCCTGCAAGCCCTGCTGGACCCAGCGATCGAGTCGGGCGCTGTCGTCAACGACCAGCTCCAGCAGGTGCGTGACCAGCAGGCGAAGCTGCAGGACGCCGTGCGCGAGGCGTTCCAGCAGGCGTCGGACGACTCGGGCAAGCAGGTGCAGGCCCTCATCGACGAGCAGGTGCGCAAGGTCAGCGACACCGCCGGCACGAGCCGAGAAGCCGTCGTCGACGCGTTCGACAAGTCGATCGCCGGCCTGCGCACCACCTCGGGCGAGGTCACGAGCGACTCGAAGGGCACCATCGACGAGCAGAAGGGCTCGCTGCAGGAGCAGAGCAGCAGCCTCGCCTCGTCCGTGGACGAGCAGACCGCGGCGAGCCTCCAGCGCATCGACGCGAGCACCAGCGCCTCGGTCCGCGACGTCGAGGGCGCCAGCACGCTGCTCACCGGCGACCTCAACCGCGTGATGCTCGACCTCGGCGACCGCGAGGTCAACGGCTCCGGCATCCTCGGCGCGATGGCCACGAGCGCGGCGAAGTCCGACTCCGCCGACTACCAGCTCGCCCTCGCCTCGCAGAACGCCTCCGGCTACGCCAACGTCCGTGCCGAGGACGTCGCGGGCATCCTCCTGCAGCAGCAGCAGTTCCGCGCCTCGCTCGACCGGGCGGCGAAGCTCCCCGCCTTCCGTCTCGACGTTCCGTCCGGCGCGACGTCGACGACGCTCTACGCCTTCCGGATCGGAGCCGAGCGATGAGCCACGTGCAGGACCACTCGACCGAGGCGGCCGCAGCGGAGCCCGCGGAGACCGCAGCGCCCGACGCCGCCCGGACCCGGAAGCGCCGCCGCACCGCGATCATCGTCGCGGTGGCCGTCCTCGTGGTCGCCGCCGTCGTCACCGCGCTGCTCGCGGTGCGTGTCTCGGCCTCGACCCCGGCCGAGGCGGTCTCCGCGACGGCACCGGTGCCGATCAGTGTCGCCCACGTCCCCGACGGCACGAAGATCGGCGTCGTGGTCACCCTCGGTGACGGCGAGGGCGCCCAGTGGGACGACGCCGCGCAGGGTGCCCTGGTGGCGCAGCGTCGCCTGGAGCTCGGCGGCACGGACGTGCAACTCGTGACGAAGAACGACGGCGGGTCCGCCGACGGCGCACGGAAGGCCGTCGAGGCCCTCGCGTCCGACGGCGTCTCGGGCATCGTCGTGGCCACGTCCGGCGACCACGTCCGTGGGGCGTTCACCGCGGCGGCCGACGCCGGCATCCCGGTCGTCGCACCGTACGCGGCCGGCGCGGACGACGCCTGGTCGACCGCGCCGTCGACGGAGTCCGTCGCGACGGCACTGCAGGACGCGCTCGGCGACGCCGCGTCGCCGCTGCTCGTCGACCTGGGCGGCGGAGCGCCGTCCGGAGTGCGGTTCGCCCACGTCGTCGACGCGACGAGCGCACCCGACCTCGGCGCTCTCGCCACCACCGTCGCGCAGCGCACCGGCGCGGCGGCGGGCTCCACCGACGCCACGACGGCCGACGACCAGGCTGCAGCCGAGCAGGCCGGAGCCGAGCAGGACGGGGACGAGCAGGCGGCACCCGACTCCGACGCCGTGGTCGTCAGCGGTCCGGCCGGACGACAGGGAGCGCTCGTCGCCGCCCTCCAGGAGGCCAACGTCACCGCTCCGGTCGTCCTGACCCCCGAGGCCACCAGCCCCGCCTTCGCGGCTGCGCTCGCCCAGGCGGGCGGCAGCCTCAGCGGCGCCTTCCGCACCGTCGGGGTCGAGACCGACGACGCCCGTGCCCTGTCCTCGGACGCCGAGGGCCGCGCCATGTCGGCGTTCCTCGGCGGCGTGCGGGTCCTCGCCGACGACGCGGACGCGAAGAACCTCACCGGCGACCGGTCGTTCGCCTCGGTGGCGACCGTGGCCGACGCCCGCAGCCACGACGCCGTCGTGGCGCTCGTGACGGCCGTCGGGACGGCCCGGAGCACGGACGCCACCGCGGTGTCGGACGCGTTGGCCCGGCTCGACCTCGGGGCCGGAGACGGCCTCGCAGGCCCGGCACTCGACTTCGGCTCGCGACAGGCCCTCGGCGATCCCGCCGGCGTGCTCGCCGCCTCCGCGCAGGACCTCGGGCTCCGCCCCGCCGCTGCGACCGAGGACGACGGGGCCACGCCCGCGCTCGTCTGGTTCTCCGACTCGACCGACTGACCCCGTCCCACCTGCACCACCCGCACCGCCGCACCACGCCCAGGGAGGACCGCCCATGCGCCTGCTGATCGAGCTCGACGACCGCCGCGAGACGATCGAGGCCGACGGGTGGGCGGAGTCCTCCACGCTGGGAGACCTCGTCGCGGCGTCGCTCGGCACCCCGCTCGACCCCGGCACACCCCTGGCGGTCGACGGTCACCGGACGAGCTCCGACACCCCGTTGCGCGACCTGGTGCTCCTCGAAGGGTCCCGGGTCGCCCGCACCACCGAGGAGCCACCGCGCGCCGTCGACGGGTGGAGCGTGACCCTGGCGGGCGGCCTCGGGGCGGGCGTCGTCGTCCCGGTGCCGCGCAGCCGTCGGCTCGTCGTCGGACGCGCTCCGCAGGCGGACGTCGTGCTCCCCACCGAGAGCGCGTCCTGGGAGCACTGCACCGTGGAGCGCGAGGACGACGGTGTCCGGGTGCGCGACTCCGGGTCGACGAACGGCACGGTCATCGCGGGGGAGCGCATCGACGACGAGGGCGTCCTGCTGACCGGGACCACGAGCGTCATCGTGGGCGGCGCGGTCCTGCTGCTCCGTCCGGAGCTGCCGGAGACGACCGTGCCGGCAGCGGGCACGTTGCCCAACCTCACGCCGGCCGCCACGGCGCCGTTCAACCGACCGCCCCGGCCGGGACGGCTCACCGACACCGAGCCGGTGTCCCCGCCGACGCGCAGGGACGTCGCCCCGGCGTCGAAGTTCAGCTGGATCACGGTGGCGGCTCCGCTCGTGCTCGCCGGGGCGATGGTGCTCCTGCTCGGGGACGCCCGCTTCGCACTGTTCGCGCTGCTCAGCCCCGTGACCGCGATCGGCATGTGGTTCGAGCAGAAGCACCGCCGGGCGAAGAACCTGAAGGAGGAGGAGACGCGCTTCACCGAGGCGGTCGAGACCTTCCGCGGCGAGATCGCCGCGGCCGCGGCCGTCGAGGCAGCCCGCCGGCAGGACCTCGTGCCCGACCCGGCGACCGTCGTGCGTCGAGCGCTCGTCCCCACCACCGACCTGTGGCAGCGTCGGTCGGACGACGACGACTTCCTCAGCCTGCACGCCGGCACCGGTGACGCGCCGTGGCGTCCCGAGGTCGACCAGCGGGCGGCGTCGTCGAAGCTCGAGGACGAGGCGAAGGCCGCGATCGCGGACAGCCGGCTCACGGCGGCGCCGGTCGTCGCCGACCTGTCGGACGCCGGCGTCGTCGGCATCGTCGGTGACCGCGACGGTGCGCTCGCCCTGGCCCGCAGCCTGCTGGCGCAGGCGACCGTGCACTGCGGACCCGCGGACCTGACGGTCGGGGTGTTCTGCGACGCGGGCCGCGAGGACGACTGGTCCTGGGCCTCCTGGCTGCCGCACACGCGCGTCGCGGGCAGCAGCACCGGCGCCCGGTGGATGTCGGCGCAGCGCGACCAGAGCGCCGCCGTCCTGCGTGGGCTGCAGGAGTCGCTCGACGAGCTGCCCACGCCGAACCTGCTCGTCGTCGTGGACTCCGACGTCCTCACCGAGGGCCGCGACGCCCCGGCACGCAGCCTGCTCGGCCAGGGCCGCGCGGTCCCCGGTGTGTCGCTGCGCCCGGGGGAGCGGCGCCAGCGGGTGAGCGGCATCGTCATCGCGACGAACGAGCAGCAGCTGCCCGCCGCCTGCACGTCCATCGTCACGGTCGGTGCGGACGCGGCCGCGACGGTCTACCGCCCCGAGGACCGCACGCGGGTCGAGGACGTCGTGCTCGCGGGCCTCACCCCGGCCACGGCGGAGCGCGCCGCCCGCGCCGTCGCCCACTTCGACGACCCCGAACTCACGGTGCCCGGTGCATCGCTGCCGTCGCTCGTCCGCCTGCCCGAACTCCTCGCGCGGAGCGCCGCGAGCCCTGGCGGCACCGCCCGCGCCGCGGCCCCTGGCGGCACCGCCCGCGCCACCGCCCCGGGCGCAGGCCACGGTGCCGCCGCCGTCGACACGACCACCGCCGAGGGCATCCGGACCCTCTGGCAGACCAGCACCGGTACCTCGACCCCGGTCGGTTCCTCGGAGTCCGGTCTCCTGGAGATCGACCTGGTGCGCGACGGCCCCCACGGCCTGGTCGGTGGGACCACGGGTTCCGGCAAGAGCGAGTTCCTCCGCTCGTTCGTCGCCGGCCTCGCGGCCCGGAACGACCCCACCCGGCTCAACTTCCTCCTCGTCGACTTCAAGGGCGGCGCCGCCTTCGCCGCCTGCGAGCGGCTGCCGCACACCATCGGCACGATCAGCAACCTCGACGAGCAGCTGGCAGACCGAGCCATCCGCGCGCTCGAGGCCGAGCTCGAGCGTCGTCAGCGGGTCTTCGCGACGGCCGGCGCCGACATCGACAACCTCGACGCCTACCTGGCGACACGGCCGACCGAGCCGATGCCGCGCCTGCTCTTCGTCGTCGACGAGTTCGCCATGCTCGCGAAGGAGTTCCCGGACGTCCTGACCTCGCTCGTCGCGATCGCTGCGGTCGGCCGGACGCTCGGCGTGCACATGGTGCTGGCCACCCAGCGGCCGGCCGGCGTCGTGAGCGAGGACATCCTCGCGAACACGAACCTCCGGGTGGCGCTCCGCGTGCAGAGCCGCGAGGACTCGACGAACGTCATCGGCGTGCCCGCCGCGGCGGGCATCGGCCGCCAGCAGACCGGCCGCGCCTACGTGAAGCTCGGGCAGGACGACATCACCCCGGTGCAGACCGCCCTGGTCACCGGCCGCGCGCGCGACGAACGGGTCGAGCAGCCGGTCTCCGTCCGCCCGACCGACGTGTTCGGCGTCCCGGCACCGGCGCCCGCACCCGGGCCGAGTGCGTCGGACGACACCGACCTCGACGTCCTCATCGAGGCGATCCGCGCCGCGAACGACGCCGCCGGGTACGCGGCACCCCGCCCCATCTGGCCCGAGGCGCTGGGAGCCCGGGTCGACCTGGCAGACGTCCCGGAACCGTCCGACGGTGCCCGCCGCTTCGTGCCCGTCGCGCTCGCCGACGACCCCGACCACCAGCGCCAGGTCGCCGGCGGCTGGGACCTCGACGAGGGCAACCTCGTCCTGATGGGCATCCCGGGCAGCGGCACGAGCACCGCCCTGTCCGCCCTGGCCCTGCGTCTCGCGCGGACGACGAGCCCCGACGACCTCGACCTCCTCGTCCTGGACATGGGACCGGGGGACCTGGCACCGCTCGCGCAGCTGCCGCACACGACGGCCTACGTCGGGTCCGGCGCCGGGGCGGGCGAGCTGCAGGCCCGCTTCCTCCGACACCTGCGCGCCGACCTCGAACGCCGTCGTGCGAGCCCCGGCGGACGTCGAGCCGTCGTCCTCATCGATGGCCTCGCCGCACTCCGCGACGAGTACCAGGACTTCGAGGGCCAGCAGCTCCTCGACGCCCTGTACCGCGTCTACGCCGAGGGGCCGGCGCTGGGGATCTCCTTCGCCGTCTCCACGACGCGGGCGAAGGCCGTCCCGTCCGCCATGGACGAGGTCACGACCCAGAAGTGGATGTTCCGCCTGGCCGACCCGTACGACTACGCGTCCATCGGGGTCCGTCCGAAGGACGTCCCGCCGCCCGTGCCGGGTCGGTACATCGACTCGACGACGAAGCTGCAGAGCCACGTCGCGACGCCGTCGGTGCCCCTCGCCGGAGCCGTCGCCGAGGTCGCCGCGGCGTGGCCGGACGCCGCGGCGAAGACGAGCGCCGTGGGACGTCTGCCCGATGCGGTCCGGGTGCAGGACCTCCGGACCCCGGCCCGTTTCGACACCGAGCCGTGGCGCCTGCCGGTCGGCATCGCGGAGGACGACCTCGGCACCGCGGCGCTCGAGGTCTACGACGGCGAGCACGTGCTCGTCGCCGGCCCGGCGCGCTCCGGCAAGTCGACGGTGCTCCTCGCCCTCGCCGACCTGGCACGGTCCGCCGAGGGCGTCCGCCCCGCCGTGTGGGCGGTCTGCGACCGCCGGTCCCCGCTCGCCGACGGTGTGTTCGACCGCCTCGCGGTCGGTGCGGACGAGGTCCCCGCCCTGCTGGCCGGCCTCCGCCTGGAGCGGGGCCCGGTCCTGCTGCTCGTCGACGACGCCGAACGCTTCGACGACGCCGACCAGTCGATCGCCTCGCTGCTGTCCTCCGAACGGCCGGGCCTGTGCGTGGTCGCGGCCGGCCGGTCCGCCGACCTCCGATCGCTCTACAGCCACTGGACGCGATCGGTCCGGAAGTCCCGCTGCGGCGTGCTGCTGCAGCCCGACGTCGACTACGACGGCGAACTGCTCGGTGTCACGCTGCCGAGACGGGCCCCCGTCGCGCTGACCGTCGGCCGCGGCTACGCCGCATCGGGCGGTGCGGTCCGGCTCGTCCAGACGGCCGCCGCCGGCGCCTGACCGGCGCGACCACCACCGGACGGGAGGCACACCGCACCGCCGCCACGTGCCTCCCGTCCGGCGGGTCCGCGACCGGGAGGCACGGCACACCGCCGCCACGCACCTCCCGTCCGGCGGATCCGCGACCGGGAGTCGCGGTGCACGCCCGCCGCGCGCCTCCCGGCGTGACCCACGTCACGTCCCGCGACGGCGGACGCCGGTCAGTCGCGGGTGGTGATGCCGAAGGGCGAGCTCTCGAGGTCCGTGAAGTTGCCCACCGTCGCGCGGACGGTGCAGGACGGCGCGACGGACAGTGCGGTCACGACGAGGCCGTCCGAGGACACGGCCAGCGCACCCGAGCACCCGTCGGCGAAGCGCACCCCGGCCTCCCCGCCGGCGACGTCGGTGAGCATCTCCGACGGCTTCCCGGTCGAGGGGCTGCGGTAGAGGGGGTTCAGTTCGTCGGCACCGCTCGGCCACACCGGTACGAGCGTCACGGGCAGCGTGGTCTGGCTGACCGTGCGGTCGGGCGTGCGGACCTCGACGCCCTGCAGTCGCTGCACGGGGTACGAGGTCCCGGTCACGGCCTGGTCGGTGACGGCCGTCGTGGTCGCGCTGCCCGCCGCGTCGAGCCACTCCTGGAGCCCGGCCTGGTCGGGCACGTCGGACAGCCGCACGGTCGCCTGCACGGTCAGGTCCTCGCCCGCCGGGACCACCACGTCGGAGAGCGTCCAGCCGCAGCGGACGTCGACGCCGGTCAGCGACGGTTGGTTCCGGGCACCGCTCACCTCGTCGCCGGTCCACGTCACCGCGGGACACTCGGACCGCGCTCCGACCCCGGGCACCACCTCGAGCAGCGGGCCGCGGAGCGTCGCGGACTGGGCGGCGTACGTGATCGACAGGTCCACCGTGCCGGCCTGCGGGTCGACGGTCGCCTTGCGGGTCGTCGAGAGTCCGGTGGGCAGCGGACGGTCCTGCTGGTAGGCGCTCGCGGCCTGCGCCGTGCGGGCCGCACTCGGGGTGTCCTTGCCGCCCAGGGCGCCGGGGAGCCAGACGACCCCGCCGACGACGAGTGCGGCGACGAGCACCACGCCGAGGGCACCGAGCCCGAGCATGCGGTTCGTGAGCCAGTCCGGGCGCTGCCACCGGCCGCGCGCCGGGGCCTCGGGTTCGCGAGCGGCGGCGACCGGAGGGCGTGCGAGCGGCCGGAAGACCGTCTGCGAGCCCGCCTGCCCGAGTTCGGGCACCGGTCCGGCGTCCTCCGCAGCAGGTGACGGGCCGGAGCCGTCGGCTGGGGGACCGTCGGGCGCGGTACCGCCGCCGGGCCGGAGTCCGCGCACCACGGTGGCGGGCCGCTCGACCTCGGCGAAGGACTCCGGCTCGGCAGCCGGGGCCAACGCCGGGGCGTCGGCCAGCTGTCGGGCGAGGCGGCGCAGGGTGGCCGCGGCGTCGGCGGCCGCGGGCCGTGCGGCCGGGTCCTTGGCGAGCATCGTCGACACCGCCGTCCACAGCGACGCGGGGACGTCGAGCTGCGGCGGGTCCGAGGTGACGTGGCGGTAGGCGACGGCGAAGTCGGTGCCCGGTCCGGCGAAGGGGGTGCGTCCGGCGAGCAGTTCGTAGAGCATCACCCCGGCGCCGTACACGTCGGCCGCGGGGCCCGAGCGCCCCTGGCTGATCGACTCGGGGGCCATGTACTGCGGCGTGCCGAGCAGCCCGGTCGTGGTGCGCTGCCGGTCGGCCATGACGGACGCGATCCCGAAGTCCGACACCCGGACGTCGCCCGTGGCGCCGGGTGCCCACGGGGACGCGAGCAGCACGTTGTCGGGCTTGACGTCGCGATGGGTGACGTCCTGCCCGTGCGCGGCGGCGAGGGCGTCGAGCGTCTCGGCGGTGATCGTCAGGGCGTCCCGGGGCGGCAGCGTCCCGGCGTCGGTGAGCAGGTCGCGGGCGGAGCCCCCACCGACCAGGTCCATGACGATCGCGAGTCGGTCGCCCTCGACGACGAGGTCGCGCACCCGGACGATCGACGGGTGCTGCAGGCCGAGCAGCACGGTGCGTTCGCGGACGAACCGCTCGACCACGGCCGGGTCGGCGGCGAGCTCGGCGCGCAGCAGCTTGGCGGCGACGTGCTCCCCGGTCGCGGTGTGCTCGGTGCGCCAGACCTCGCCGGTCGCGCCGGTGCCGAGCAGGTCGACCAGCCGGTACGACGCACCGAGCGGTTCGCCGCGGCCGTACTGCGCCCGACCCTGCTCCGTCACGTTGCCCCCGACTGCCCCCGGTCGACCCCTCGTCGACCTCGCGTCATGTTACCGGCCGGACCCTGCGGCGTACTGCACGTCGATCGCGTGCTGCGTGAAGCCGGACCGGCGGTAGAGCGCGAGCGCGGGCTCGTTGTCGCCCTCGACGTAGAGCGCAGACGCGGTCAGTCCGCGACCGGCCAGCCGGGCCGAGCCCGCGCGCATCAGGACCCCGCCGAGCCGACGCCCCTGCAGGTCCGGCCGGACCGCGACCGCGTAGAACTCGCCGACGCCGTCCTCGACCTTGAGCCAGCACGATCCCGCGAGCGCGCCGGAGTCGTCGCGCAGGAGCAGCAGGTCGTCGCCGGAGAACCACGGCTCGGCCTCGCGGGCGCGCAGGTCCTCGAGCGTCATCCGGCCCTGCTCGGGGTGGTGCGCGAAGGCCGCGGCGTTGAGGGTCAGCCAGGCGTCCTCGTCCTCGGGGTCGCCCGGGCGGAAGGCGTCGAGCCGGTACCCGTCGGGGACATCGGCCCCGGTGGGTTCGTCCGACACCGTCGCCCGGAGCTGCAGCATGGTCCGTACCGGAGTCCAGCCGTACCGGTCGGCGAGGGCGCGGGCGCCCGGGTGGTCCCCGTGCGCCCACGCGAGGCGCGGAACGTCCGAGGCCGCCGTCGCGCCCCCGGCGCCCGGGGTGAGCACCTGCGCGACGAGTGCCGACCCGACGCCCTGGCCACGGGCCTCCGGGGCGACGACGAGTTCCAGCTCGCCGTCCCGGACCACGGCGACCCCACGTTCGTCCCCGACCACCGCGGCACGGCCGGCGCGCACGTCGACCAGGGTCTGGTCGGAGAACGGCGGGGCCTCTCCCGCGGCGGTCGCGGCGGCGGCGAGCATCTCGACGACGGCGAGCACTACTGGGCCGCCAGCCGGTCGGCCTCGTCGTCGTGCACGTTGAAGCGGTAGCCGACGTTGCGGACCGTGCCGATGAGCGACTCGAGATCGCCGAGCTTGGCGCGGAGCCGTCGCACGTGCACGTCGACCGTGCGGGTGCCGCCGAAGTAGTCGTAGCCCCAGACCTCGCTGAGGAGCTGCTCGCGGGTGAAGACGCGCGATGGGTGCGACGCGAAGAAGCGCAGGAGCTCGAACTCCTTGAAGGTGAGGTCGAGCGGCCGGCCCCGCACCTTCGCCGAGTAGCTCGCCTCGTCGATGACGACCCCGGAGGCCTGGATCTTCGAGCCCGACGGGTTCTTGGCGGCGCGTCCCGTGGTGAGGCGGATGCGCGCGTCGACCTCGGCGGGCCCGGCGCTCTCGAGCACGACGTCGTCGACGTTCCACTCGCTGTTCACCGCGGTGAGCCCGCCCTCGGTCACGACGAGGATGACCGGCGTCGTCGAGCCGCTCGTCGCGAGGATCTTGCACAGCGCCTTGGCGCTCACGAGGTCGAGGCGGGCGTCCACGAACATCAGGTCGCTCTGCGGGGCGTTGACCAGCTGGGCGGCCTCGGCCGGGACGTGGCGGATCCGGTGGCTCAGCAGACCGAGACTCGGCAGGACGTCGCCGGGCGCGGCTGAGGTGAGTACCAGGAGCTGGGCCACAGGACCTCCAGAACGAGGGGACGTCGTGGAACCATCCTAGTGATGTGTCGGAAGAGGCCCGCCGACCGGCCGGTCGGTCGGGCGTCCCGGTCGGCGAGGCCCTGTCATGATGGAACGCGTGACCGAGCCCGTCCCGCCCCTCGACCAGCGCCGCCTGCGGCTCACCTCCGTGCTGCCGGTCTGGGTCCTCGCCGTGGTCGGTGCGGTGCTCGTGCTGACCCTGACGCAGAAGGACTCGTTCGCCTGGCTCCTGCTCGTCTTCGTGCTCTGCGTGCTCGTGAGCTTCGTGCTGCAGCTCATCACCGCGACCAAGGACGGGCTGGTCGAGCGGATCAGCACCGCGTCCTCCGGCGCCTTCGTCGTCGTGCTCGTCACGGCCGTGGTGCTGCTGGCGCGCTGAGCCGCGCGACCTGCGACCGCGCGGCACGCCCCCTGGCGCCGTCAGGCGTCCCGCGTAGACTCGCGGCATGGATTCGCTGCTTGCGCTCGAGCTGTTCTACGTGGGCCTCCTCGGCCTGGCGTCGCTCGCGATCGCGTTCATCTCGGTCGTCGTCGTCGTGAAGCTGTTCAAGGGTCAGCGTTGATCGAACTGCCCGAGGGTCTGGCGCCCGAACTCGTCCCGCTGTCCTGGCTCGTCGGTGTCTGGGAGGGCACGGGCGTCGTCGAGTACCCCGTGGGCGACGAGGACGAGCCCCGCAAGTACGAGTTCGGCCAGCGCGTGAGCTTCAGCCACGACGGCCTGCCGTACCTCAACTACTCCTCGACGACGTGGCTGCTCGACGACGACCACACGCCGCTCGCCGCCGAGATGGGTTACTGGCGCATCGACCGGCCGAACGAGCCCGGTGACCGCGGTCCCGCGATGCTCATGGGCGACGGCCCCGCGCCGTTCAGCACGGTGGAGAGCGTCGAGGCGCTCCGGAACACGACCGACGGCTTCGACGTCGAGGCCGCGATCATCCACCCGACCGGGGTCAACGAGCTCTACGTCGGCCGCGTCAGGAAGGGCCGGATCGACCTGGCCACCGACGCCGTGATGCGCTCGCCGAACGCGAAGGACTACTCGGCCGCGACCCGCCTGTACGGGTTGGTCGAGGGCAAGCTCTTCTGGGCGTGGGACATCGCTGCGCTCGGGCAGCAGCTCACCTCGCACGCCTCGGGGCAGCTCGCGAAGGTCGACTGATGTCCGCCTTCAGCGGGCGCGACGGTTTCGTCGCGACCGAGGCCGGTCCTGCCGCCCACTTCGGCAGCCCCGTCGGTGAGCAGCGGGCGCTCGCCTCCGGTCGCGCGGTCGTCGAGCTCGGCCTCGGGGTCGTCACGGTCAGTGGTCCGGACCGCCTGTCCTGGCTCAACTCGATCACCTCGCAGCTGCTCACCGGGCTCGAGCCCGGCGTCAGCACCGAGACGCTCGTCCTCGACCAGTCCGGCCGCGTCGAGCACGCCGCACGGGTGGTCGACGACGGCGAGCTCACCTGGCTCCTCACCGAGCCCGCGGACGCCGCACCGCTCGCGGCCTGGCTCGACTCGATGCGCTTCATGCTCCGCGTCGAGGTCACCGACCGGTCGGCCGACCTCGTCACGCTCGGCCGCTTCGCGGGTTCGGCAGCGCCCGACGGCGTGGTCGTCGAGTGGGTCGACCCGTGGTCGTCGGTCACGCCCGGCGGATGGGGCTACGCCGCCCCGGAGGCCCATCCTGCCTCCGACTGGACCCTCCGCATCGACGTGGTCACCCCGGACGCCGTGGCTGCGCTGGCAGCGTCGGACACGCCGGTCGCGGGGCTGCTCGCGTTCGAGGCCCTGCGCATCGCCGCGTGGCGGCCCTCGCTCGCGGACGTCGACGAGCGGACGATCCCGCACGAGCTCGACTGGCTCCGCTCCGCCGTGCACCTGTCGAAGGGTTGCTACCGCGGGCAGGAGACCGTCGCCAAGGTGCACAACCTCGGGCACCCGCCGCGCCGCGTGGTGATGCTGCACCTGGACGGCTCGGACGGCGTGCTGCCCGCGCCGGGCACCGCGGTCGAGCTCGACGGCAAGGACGTCGGGCGGCTCACCGCGTCGGCGCTCCACCACGAGCTCGGGCCGGTCGGGCTCGCGGTCGTGAAGCGCTCGCTCGACCCCGCCGTGACGCTGACCCTGACCGTCGACGACGTCGTGGTCACTGCCGCGCAGGAGACGATCGTCCCGCCGGAGGCCGGCGCGACGGCGAACGTCCCGCGCCTGCCCCGGCTCGGAGCCGTGCGCCGCTCGTAGTCGTCGCGGGACGCGGTCCGGCGAGACTCGGCCCCGCGGACGTGTTCGCGCCCGCACGACCGTGGACGTGTCCGCCTGGGCGAGTCTCGTGGCGCGGCGGCCGCTCAGGCGGGAGCGACGGCCGACCACGGGACGCTGAGCTCGCCGAGACGCCAGCGCGTCACCCCGTGCAGCACCGGCCAGCCCCGGTCGCGCATGCCGTGCACCGTCGCGATCCACCGCTGGCGGGGGCCGTACGTGCCGAGCGGAGCGGCGACCGCCCACGCACGATCGAGGTCGAGCAGGAACGCGTGCACCCGCTCCCCGGGGACGTTGCGGTGGATCAGGGCCTTCGGCAGTCGCTCCGCCACGATGCTCGGCAGCTCGAGGTCGGCGACGCGCAGGGACACCGTGAACGTGTGCGGCTCGTGCTCGTCGAGCGTGACCCAGGACGCCACGCGGCCGACCTCGTTGCAGGTGCCCTCGACGAGTGTCCCGCCGGGCTGCAGGCGGTCCTGCATGATCCGCCACGAGTCGACGACGGCGGACTCGTCGTACTGCCGCAGGACGTTGAACGCGCGGATCACGGCGGGACGGCGGCCACCGGGCGTCGGCGTCTCGAAGCCGCCGAGCCGGAACGTCACCCCGTCACGGGTGCCCGCGTTCGCCAGCGCCACGCGCGACGGCTCGATCTCGATGCCGGTGACCTCGACGTCGGGTCGGACCCGGGCCAGCCGGTCGCGGAGCTCCAGGGTCGTCGTCGGTCGGGCGCCGTACCCGACGTCGGCCACGAGCGGGTCGTCCGTCCGGCGAAGGACGGGGAGCGCGGCGATCCAGCGGTCGACACGACGGAGCCGGTTGTACCCGGTGGTCCCGCGCGTGACGTTCCCGATGGGCATGGACCCCAGGGTACCGAGGCGCACCCGCTCGGTAGACTCGGACGCATGACCTCCACGCTCGTCCTGCTGCGTCACGGCAACAGTGACTGGAACCAGAAGAACCTGTTCACCGGTTGGGTCGACGTCCGGCTCTCCGAGCTCGGCGAGAAGGAGGCGAAGCGTGCCGGCACCCTCATCGCCGAGTCGGGCATCGTCCCCGACGTCCTCTACACGTCGCTGCTGACCCGCGCGATCCAGACCGCCGACATCGCCCTGCTCGAGGCCGACCTGGCCTGGCTGCCGGTGAAGCGCGACTGGCGCCTCAACGAGCGCCACTACGGAGACCTGCAGGGCAAGGACAAGGCCCAGACGCTCGAGCAGTACGGCGAGCAGCAGTTCATGGAGTGGCGTCGCTCGTTCGACGTGCCGCCGCCCCCCATCGCGGACGACGCCGAGTGGTCGCAGGCCGGGGACCGCCGCTACGCCGACCTCGGCGACCAGCTGCCCCGCACCGAGTCGCTGAAGCTCGTCATCGACCGGCTGCTGCCGTACTGGGAGTCCGACATCACGAAGGACCTGGGCGAGGGGAAGACCGTCCTGGTCACCGCGCACGGCAACTCGCTCCGCGCCCTCGTGAAGCACCTCGACGGCATCTCCGACGACGACATCGCGGGCCTCAACATCCCGACGGGCATCCCCCTCGTGTACGAGCTCGACGACGACTTCCGTCCGACGAAGCCCTCGTACTACCTCGACCCGGAGGCCGCCGCTGCCGGTGCCGCCGCGGTCGCCGCGCAGGGCGCCAAGAAGTAGCACCAGCACGACGAACGCCCCGCCGGACACCGGCGGGGCGTTCGTGCACCCGCGGCGGACCTCAGACGAAGTGGTCGGCGATCTCCTGCACGAGCGCCCCGACGTCGTAGGGGCGACCGGTGTCGACCCGCACGACGGGGACGCCCGGCAGCCCGATCGGTGCGGCCGCGTCGCCGTGCTCGTCCCAGAAGGCCAGGATCTCCGCCAGGTCCCCGTGCACCTCGTGCCGGCCGGGCAGTGTGCCGGGCTCGTACCGGTCGCGCAGCCGGTCCGCGGCGGTGACCCGGTCGACCTGGCAGAACACCTCGACGGCGCGCGGTGAGCCGGCGGAGGCGAGTCCGGCCTCCAGACGGTCGCGGTCACGGGACGGCAGCCAGACGGCGTCGAGGACGACCCCGTTCTCGACGGCCTGCGCCATCGACCACATCGTGTCCATCGCGATGCCGCCGAGCTCGCGCGAGCCGATCATCGGACCGACCACGTCGGCCAGGGGTTCCTTGATGCGGTCCTTCGACAGGAAGGGACAGCCGAGCACCTCGGCCAGGGCGGCGCCCACCGTGCTCTTGCCCGAACCGGGCATCCCGTTGACGACGATCGCGACCTGAGCCATGCCACGATCCTCCCGTCCCCGCCACGCCTTCGCAAAACGCAACGAAGGCGGTTGCTCGCAGCGGTACAGCACTGCGAGCAACCGCCGAGGTTGCGTCTTGCGGAACGGGAGAACCCGTCAGGCGGGGGAGGCCGTCACCGACGCGGCGCCGGTCCAGTCGCCGGTCGCCAGGTACTCGACCTTCTTGGCGATGGACACCGCGTGGTCCGCGAAGCGCTCGTGGTAGCGCGAGGCCAGGGTCGCGTCGACCGTGTCGATCGGGTTCCCCTTCCAGGTCTCGCCGAGCACGAAGTCGAACACGCTCGCGTGCAGCTCGTCGACGGCGTCGTCCTCGTCGCGGATCTCCGCGGCCAGGGCGATGTCCTCGGTCGCGAGCAGGCGCGTGAGCTTCTGGGCCATCTGCACGTCGTGCGCGCCCATCTGCTTGAAGGTGCCGCGCAGGCCCTTCGGCACGACCTTCTCGGGGAAGCGCTGGCGGGCGAGCTGCGCGATGTGCTCGGCCATGTCGCCCATGCGCTCGAGCGACGAGCTGACGCGCAGCGCGGTCACGACGACGCGGAGGTCACGGGCGACCGGCGCCTGCCGCGCGAGGATGTCGATCGCGATCTCGTCGAGGCTGTTCGCCGCGTGGTCGATCATGGCGTCGTCGGCGATCACCTCCTCGGCGAGGGCGACGTCGGACTCGCTGAACGCCTGCGTCGCACGGGTGATGGCGGACTCGACGAGTCCGGCGATCTCGGTCAGACGCTCCTGGACGTCCTGGAGCTCCTGCTGGAAGACTTCGCGCATGGGGGATGTGCCTCTCTGATGCGTACCGGACGAGTGTCGTCAGCCCAGGTGAACGAACGGTGACCTGCGGCTGAACACCTCACGATCCGGGGCCTCGACTGCGCGGAAGCGGGGTGAACGGCGTCGGAACCCCGCGTGACGATCCCTACACTGGCGGCATGGACAACGCGTGGCTCGTGCCACTGTCGATGCTCCTCGGCGGGGTCTTCGGCGCAGGGGTCGTGGTGCTGGTCATCACGGCGGAGCGCACGGCCCGGGCAGCCGACGTCGCGGAACGGACGCTGCCCGACGGCGTCGCCGCGGTCATCGCCACGATGCACAACCCGGCCGTGGTCGTCGACCCCTCGAACACGGTCGTCGCCGCGTCGCCGCAGGCACTGACCGTCGGGCTCGTCGTGCGGCGGAAGCTCGTGCACGCCGAGCTCGTCGCCCTGGTGGACCAGGTGCGCAGGAGCGGGGAGATGGGGTCGGAGGACCTCGAGCTGCCCCGCGGGCGCAGCGGGGAACTGGTCGGCTACCTGAGCTTCCGGGCGGCGCAGCTCGGCAACCGCTACGTGCTCGTCACGGCCGACGACCTGACCGAGAGCCGCCGCATCGACGAGGTCCGACGCGACTTCGTGGCGAACATCTCGCACGAGCTGAAGACCCCCATCGGGGCGATCGGCCTGCTCGCCGAGACCCTCGTCGTCGCCGCCGACGACCCGGACCACGTGAAGCGGTTCGCCGGGCAGCTCATCACCGAGTCCGAGCGGCTCGGGGCCCTGACGAAGGACATCATCGAGCTGTCGCGGCTGCAGTCGGTCGACACCCTCGAGAACAGCGAGGAGACGTCGGTCGACAAGATCGTGCAGGCGGCGGTCGACGCGAACGAGGTCGTCGCCCGCGCCCGGGAGATCGAGATCGTGCGGGCCAAGCGGTCGAAGCTGCGGGTCATGGGCGACCCGGGGCTGCTGCAGGTCGCGGTGTCGAACCTCATCGCCAACGCGGTCAAGTACTCCCCGGACCACACCCGTGTGGGCGTCGGCGTCCGCTCGACCAAGGGCTTCGTCGAGATCGCGGTGACCGACCAGGGCGTCGGCATCCCGGAGGCCGATCTCGACCGCGTGTTCGAGCGCTTCTACCGCGTCGACCCCGCACGGTCGCGGGCGACCGGCGGCACCGGTCTCGGGCTCGCCATCGTCAAGCACGTCGTCGGCAACCACGGCGGCGACGTCCGCGTCTGGTCGCAGCCCGGCAAGGGCTCGACCTTCACGATCCGCCTGCCCGAGGCGGATCCCGAACTCACCACCGCACTCGAAGAGCAACTGGAAGAGCAGTCATCGTGACCAAGATCCTCATCGTCGACGACGAGCCGGCCCTGAGCGAGCCCCTGGAGTTCCTCCTGCAGCGCGAGGGGTACGAGACCGCCGTCGCCGCGGACGGCGTGACCGCGCTGTCGAAGTTCGACACCGAGAACCCCGACCTGATCCTGCTCGACCTCATGCTGCCCGGGCTGAGCGGCACCGAGGTCTGCCGGCAGGTCCGGACGCGCTCGAACGTGCCGATCATCATGCTCACCGCGAAGGACTCCGAGGTGGACATCGTCGTCGGGCTCGAGCTCGGCGCCGACGACTACGTGACGAAGCCGTACTCGACCCGGGAGCTCCTGGCCCGGCTCCGGGCGGTGCTGCGTCGGCGCACCGAGGACGACCCGGGCGACAGCGGCATCCTGCAGGTCGGCGGGATCCGGATGGACGTCGAGCGGCACACCGTGACGGTCGACGGGGCGGAGACGCCGATGCCCCTCAAGGAGTTCGAGCTGCTCGAACTCCTGCTCCGGAACGCCGGACGCGTGCTCACCCGCGGGCAGCTCATCGACCGCGTGTGGGGGTCGGACTACTTCGGGGACACGAAGACGCTCGACGTGCACATCAAGCGCATCCGGTCGAAGATCGAGCGTGTGCCGAGCGCCCCGGAGGTCCTGGTGACGGTGCGCGGTCTGGGGTACCGGATCGAGGGCTGACCGGCGACGCACGGGAGGCCCGGTGCCGGTTCTCGGAACCGGCACCGGGCCTCCGGTGCGTTGCGTCAGGTCGTCGCGCCCGTCCGGCGCGCGGCGGTCAGTTCGTGCCGCTGTCGCCCTCGGACGAGTCGGTCTGCGAGTCGCCCGACTGGGTGCCCGGAGCCGTGGCGTCGCCGGTGGGCTCGGAGCCGCTCTCCGACGGCGAGGTCTCCGTGCTCGACGGGGTGGCCGACGGGGACGTCGTCGGGGCGAGGGTCTGGTACTCCTCGAGGGCGCTGGTGAGCACCGGGACGTTGGCCGAGACACCCTCGGCGCCCGAGTACGAGAAGTACGTCTTGACGAGCGAGCCGGGGACGGCGTCGGCACCCGAGAAGACGAGCTCCGGCTGGCCGGCGGAGCGCGTGCCCTGCGTCTCGGCGCCGGACTGGACGCTGGACTCGGCCTCGCTCGAGGGGCCGGCCGGGACGGCGGGATCGACGTGCGAGTTCGCCGGGATCTCGACCGTCTGGGTCACGCCGCCGACCTCGACGCTCATGGTGACGTCCTTCGACCCCGTGTTGATGAAGCTCCCGACGAAGCGCGCGTCCTCGCCGCCGTCGGAGATGAGCAGCGCGTTCCGGATGTCGATCGAGCCGGTGCTGACGTTCACGCCGTCGGTGATCTGCTTGATCTCCTTGGTGTGCGCGGGCGACATGAACTCGCAGCCGGTGGCGCCGAGCGCGATGGATGCCGCAACGGCGACGGACACGAGTACCCGAGCTCGCAAGAGATTCCTCCGGAAGATCACGATGTGGACCAGGCGGTCCGCGTCCATCCTACCGATCGTCGGGGGTGCGGGCCGCCCAGGCCCCTTACCCGAAAGGTGCTTGTGGTAAACTGGGGGTCCTGGGAACGGAGCCTGATACATGCAATTCGAGGTCGGCGAGACCGTCGTCTACCCCCACCACGGGGCGGCAACCATCTCTGAAGTCAAGACGCGCGTCATCAAGGGCGAGGAAAAGGTCTACCTGAAGCTGCGTGTCAC
The DNA here is from genome assembly GCF_017834105.1 of Curtobacterium sp. 1310. Taxonomy (NCBI): domain Bacteria; kingdom Bacillati; phylum Actinomycetota; class Actinomycetes; order Micrococcales; family Microbacteriaceae; genus Curtobacterium; species Curtobacterium sp. 1310. Next base: position 148,916 of record NZ_JAFICY010000005.1, read on the forward strand.
GCAGGGTGACCTGACGATCGAGGTGCCGGCGGACAACGTCGACCTGGTCGGCGTCCGTGACGTCATCGGCAAGGAAGGCCTCGACAAGGTCTTCGAGGTCCTGCGGGCGCCCTTCACGGAAGAGCCCACGAACTGGTCGCGCCGGTACAAGGCGAACCTGGAGAAGCTGGCGTCCGGTGACGTCATCAAGGTCTCCGAGGTCGTGCGCGACCTCTGGCGCCGCGACCAGGACCGCGGGCTCTCCGCGGGTGAGAAGCGGATGCTGGCCAAGGCCCGGCAGATCCTGATCTCCGAGCTCGCCCTGGCCGAGAAGACCGACGAGGACAAGGCATCGACCGTCCTCGACGAGGTCCTCGCCTCGTAGCGCGGACCGCCGCTGGACGACACGACGACGACCGCCCTGCTCCCCGATCGGGTGAGCAGGGCGGTCGTCGTCGTCGCAGCCGGTTCCGGCACGCGGTTGGGCATCGGGGACGCGAAGGCGTTCGTCCCGGTCGCGGGCGAGCCGATGCTCACCCGCGCCCTGCGCACCGTGCTCACCCTGGCCGAGCCGACCGTCCTCGTGGTCGTGGCACCCGCAGCCCGGCTCGACGAGTGCCGCGCCCTGGTCGCGGCGACCGCCGGACACGCGGTCGACCTCACCGTGGTCGTCGCGGGCGGTGCTGACCGCCACGCCTCGGTCCAGGCGGGCCTCGACGCCCTGCCGCACGGCATCGAGTGGGTCGGTGTCCACGACGCCGCCCGCTGCCTGACGCCGGCGGCGCAGTTCGACGCCGTGTTCGACCGTGCAGGCGCGACCGGTGACGGCGTCGTCCCGGCCCTGCCCGTCACGGACACGGTCAAGCGTGTCGACGCGGACGTCGTGGTCGAGACCGTCGACCGGTCGGCGCTCGTCGGGGTGCAGACGCCGCAGGTCTTCCCGCTCGCCGCACTCCGGGCCGCCTACGCGGGCGCCGAGCGCTCCGAGACCGACGACGCGGGTGTGTTCCGGGCGGCCGGGGGAACGGTCCGCACGGTGCCGGGAGACGCCGACGCGTTCAAGATCACCACGCGGTGGGACCTCGCGCGGGCCGAGGCGCTCGTGGCCTCCCGCACCGGTGCGGCAGCCGCGGCGCCCGACGTCCGCGTGGGCCTCGGGGTCGACGTGCACGCCTTCGACGCCGCGTCGCCGTGCCGGGTCGGGCTGCTCGACTTCCCCGGCGAACCGGGGCTCTCCGGGCACAGCGACGGCGACGCGGTCGCCCACGCGGTCTGCGACGCACTGCTGTCGGCGGGCGGCCTCGGTGACATCGGCGGGCGCTTCGGCACCTCCGACCCGCGCTACGCCGGGGCCACCGGTGACGTCTTCGTCCGCGGGGCCGTCGAGCTCCTGCGCTCGGCCGGTCTCGCGCCGACCTCGGTCACGGTCCAGGTGATCGGGAACCGTCCCCGCATCGGTGCCCGACGCGACGAGATGCAGGCCGCCCTGGCCGCGGTCGTCGGTGCTCCCGTCGCGGTCTCCGGCACGACGACGGACGGCCTCGGCCTGACCGGGCGCGGGGAGGGGCTCGCGGCGATCGCGACCGCCGTCGTCCGGCCGCGCTGACCGCTGCCGACCCCCTCCGTCACCCGGCGCGTCCGACGTCCTAGGCTTGGGGCGTGACCGTTCGCCTGTACGACTCCCGCGCCGCAGCCGTCGTCGACCTCGTCCCGCTGGTCGACGGACAGGTGAGCATGTACGTGTGCGGGCCGACGGTGCAGTCGTCGCCGCACATCGGGCACCTGCGCTCGGCACTGGTCTACGACGTGTGGCGCCGGTGGCTGACGTACCGCGGGTACCGGGTGACCCTCGTGCGGAACGTCACCGACATCGACGACAAGGTGCTCGACCTGGCCGCGGGCACCGACGAGCAGTGGTTCGCCCGGGCGTACCGCGTCGAGCGGGAGTTCACCGCCGCGTACGACGCCCTCGGGATCCTCGCCCCGACGTACGAGCCGCGGGCGACCGCGAGCGTGCCGCAGATGCACGAGATCATCGAGCGGCTGATCGAGCGCGGGTACGCGTACGCCGCCGCCGACGGCACGGGCGACGTGTACTTCGACACCGGCAGCTGGGAGTCCTACGGCGCCCTGACGCGCCAGCGACGCGAGGACATGGTCGAGGCCACCGACGCCGACCCCCGCGGCAAGCGCGATCCGCGGGACTTCGCGCTCTGGAAGGGTGCCAAGCCGGGCGAGCCGACGACGGCGACCTGGGACTCCCCGTGGGGGCCGGGCCGCCCGGGCTGGCACATCGAGTGCTCGGCGATGTCGCGGCGCTACCTCGGCCCGGCGTTCGACATCCACGGCGGCGGCCTCGACCTGCGCTTCCCGCACCACGAGAACGAGCTCGCGCAGTCGACCGCGGCCGGCGACCCGTTCGCGTCGTACTGGCTGCACAACGGCCTGGTGACGGTCGAGGGGCAGAAGATGTCGAAGTCCCTCGGGAACTCGATCTTCGCCGCCGACTTCCTCGCGTCCGCCCGTCCGGTCGTGGTCCGGTACTTCCTCGGCGCGGCGCACTACCGGTCCTCGATCGACCACCACGACGGCTCGCTGGCCGAGGCCGAGGCCGCCTACGACCGGATCGAGGGGTTCCTGGCCCGCGCGGAACCCCGGCTCGAGGGGGTCCCGCTCCGCGACGCCCCGGCCGTGCCCGACGCGTTCGCGGCCGCGATGGACGACGACCTCGCGGTGCCGCAGGCACTGGCCGTGCTGCACGAGACGGTCCGCGCCGGGAACGCCGCGCTCGACGCCGACGATGCGGAAGCGCTCGGGGTCGCGTACCATCAGGTGGCCGCCATGGTCGAGGTCCTCGGCATCGACCCGCGAGCGGCCCACTGGTCCGGTGGTGCGCAGGACGTCTCGGCCGCACCGCTCGCCGCGCTCGTCGACCGCCTCGTGCAGGAGCGCGCCGATGCCCGTGCGGCACGCGACTTCGCCACGGCGGACCGGGTGCGGGACGACCTCGCAGCCGCGGGGATCACCATCGAGGACACCGCAGCAGGAACACGCTGGAGCATCGCCTGACAACGGCCGTGCCGGACAGGAGAGAGCAATGAAGAACGTCTCGGGGAGCAAGAAGGGCCGGCCCGGCGCCGTCCGCTCCGGCCGCAAGGGCAACAAGCAGGTCGGCTCCGGCGGCCAGGGCGCGCAGGCGCTCGAGGGGCGCAAGCCCACGCCGAAGGCCGAGGACCGGCCGTACCACCCCGCCGGCAAGCGCAAGGCGGCGAAGGACCGGCTCGACGCTGCCCGCGGCCGTCACGGTGCGTCGAGCTCGCCGCAGCAGCGCACCGGTCGGCCGCCGCAGCGCAAGAGCGACGACTCCGAGCTCGTGACCGGGCGCAACTCCGTGCTCGAGGCCCTGCGCACGAAGACCCCGTCGACGACGCTGTACATCGCCGCCCGCATCGAGGTCGACGACCGCGTCAAGGAGATCCTGGCGCTCGCCAACCACCGCGGCGTCCCGATCATGGAGATCATGCGGCCGGAGCTCGACCGCATCACGGGCCACGACAGCGTGCACCAGGGTGTCGCGCTGAAGGTCCCGGCGTACGAGTACGCCGTCGCCGAGGACCTCGCCGAGCGCGCGTTCTCCCGCGACCAGGTCCCGCTCATGGTCGCCCTCGACGGCATCACCGACCCGCGGAACCTCGGCGCGATCATCCGCTCGACCGCGGCCTTCGGTGGCCACGGCGTCATCGTGCCGCAGCGCCGCTCGGTCGGCGTCACGGCGTCGGCGTGGAAGACGAGTGCCGGTGCCGCTGCGCGCACGCCCGTCGCGATGGCGCCGAACCTGACGCAGACGCTCAAGTCGCTGAAGTCGATGGGGCTCTTCGTGCTCGGTCTCGACGGCGACGGGGACGTGGAGCTCGACGCTCTCGAGCTCGCCGACCGGCCGATCGTGATCGTCGTCGGGTCCGAGGGCAAGGGTCTGTCCCGCCTGGTCACCGAGACCTGCGACGCGATCGTCTCGATCCCGATCTCCAGCGCCACCGAGTCGCTCAACGCGGGCATCGCCGCGAGCGTCACCCTGTGGGAGGTCGCTCGGCGCCGTCGCGCCGAGTAGGCGCGCGCTGCGCGGTGGCGCAGCACGCAGCCACCCGACCACCTGGAGGCCCGGTGCCGGTCCACGAGACCGGCACCGGGCCTCCAGTCCGTCCGGCTACACCGTCGCGCGCCAGTCCTCGACGTCGTCCTCGTCTGCCGTGTCGTCCTCGACGACGGGGATCGGCAGCGTCATGGACGACGTCGGCGGGTTGATGAGCAGCCGCTCGTCGCGGCGGTGTCGCAGCACGTCGTTGATGTACGCCGTCGTGGCCTCGGGCAGGGAGACCGAACGCTCTTCCTCCTGGGACATGAACCAGCGGTGCTCGAGCAGCTCGTGGAAGACCTCGGCGGGCTCCAGACGTCCGCGCAGGTCACGCGGGATCGAGCGGATCACCGGCTCGAACACCCGGGACACCCACTCGTGCGCCACCATCTCCTCGTCGAGCTGGTCCCGCCCGTTCCGCGCCCGGTAGGCGTCGAGGTCGTTGAGCAGCCGCCGCGCCTGGTTCTCGCCGGCGTCGAGCCCGGTCAGCCGGAGCAGACGCCTCTGGTGGTGTCCGGCGTCGACGACCTTCGGCTGGATCCGCACCTGCGAGCCGCCCTCGGTGGTGTGGATCGAGAGCTCCTCGATGTCGAACCCGAGGGCGTTCAGACGCTCGACCCGGTCGTTGATGCGCCAGCGCTCCTTGACGTCGAACTGCTCGGTGCCGGTCAGCTCCTTCCAGAGCGTCCGGTACTGCGCGACGATCCGGTTCGACACGTCCACGGGGTCGGCGTTCTCGTCGAGGCGCCCGCCGGCCTCGAGGTCGAGGAGCTCGCCGGCGATGTTGACCCGGGCCACCTCGAGGTCGTTCTCGCGCTGGCCGTTGGAGAGGCCGCCCGGGTAGAGCTTCCCGGTCTCGGCGTCCACGAGGTACGCGGCGAAGGCACCCGCGTCGCGGCGGAACAGGGTGTTCGACAGCGAGACGTCGCCCCAGTAGAAGCCGATGACGTGCAGGCGCACGAGCAGCAGCGCGAGGGCGTCGACCAGGCGCGTGGCGGTCTCGGGTCGCAGGGTCTGCGAGTACAACGCGCGGTACGGCAGCGAGAAGCGCAGGTGTCGGGTCACGAGCACCGGGTGCAGGGGCTCGCCGTCGGCGTCGGCCCGGTTCGTGATCACCGCGACCGGGTCGACGCACGGCACGTCCATGCGCTGCAGGGTCCGGAGCATCTCGTACTCGGCCCGCGCGACCTCCTCCCCGGTCTCCTTGACGGCCGCGACGTACCCGCTCAGGTGCACGAAGCGCACGAGGTGCCGCGAGATGCCCTTCGGCAGGGCGACGATGACGTCGTCGGGCCAGTCCTCGAGCGGCAGGTCCCACGGCAGGTCGAGCAGGCCGGGGTCGACGGTGGCGGCGGTGATGGCGAGGGAGTCGGGCACGGTTGGCTCCTGGAGGGCGCGGCACCGGACGTCGGGCTCGTGGCGGCGGCACCACGCGCACGGCGTCCGGTGGGTGGAACAGCGGGAGCCCGCGCCCGCCCTGGTGAGGCGGGCGCGGGCTCCCGGGGGAACTGCGCAGACTACGCGCTGACGACTGCCTTGTCGTCGAGGCGCTCGCCCGACTCGGTGTCGAAGGCGTGCACGTGGCCCTGCTTCGGCGTGATGACGATCGTGTCGCCGATCGACGGGTGCGAACGCCCGTCGACACGGGCGACGATGTCGGTGCGCTGGCCGTTCACGTCGGCGTGGCCGTAGAGGTAGCCGTCGGCGCCGAGCTCCTCGACGACGTCGACCGTCACCGGCAGGCCCTCGCCCGAGGTCGACACGACGACGTCCTCGGGGCGGATGCCGACGGTGATGTTGCCGGAGCGCGCGTTCGACAGGGTGTCGCGGTCGAGCGGGTGGTTCAGCGTGCCGAACTTGATGCCGCCCTCGATGACGTCGGCCGGCAGCAGGTTCATGGCCGGCGAACCGATGAAGCCGGCGACGAAGACGTTGTTCGGCTTCTCGTACAGGTCGCGCGGGGAGCCGACCTGCTGCAGGATGCCGTCCTTGAGCACCGCGATGCGGTCACCCATGGTCAGGGCCTCGGTCTGGTCGTGCGTGACGTAGACCGTGGTGACGCCGAGGCGACGCTGCAGCGACGCGATCTGCGTGCGGGTCTGCACGCGGAGCTTGGCGTCGAGGTTCGACAGCGGCTCGTCCATGAGGAACACCTGCGGCTGACGGACGATGGCGCGGCCCATCGCGACGCGCTGACGCTGACCACCCGAGAGCGCCTTCGGCTTGCGGCCGAGGTACTGCTCGAGGTCGAGGAGCTTCGCGGCCTCCTGCACGCGGGTGGCGCGCTCCTCCTTCCCGACACCGGCGATCTTGAGCGCGAAGCCCATGTTCTCGGCGACGGTCATGTGCGGGTACAGCGCGTAGTTCTGGAACACCATCGCGATGTCGCGGTCCTTCGGCGGGACGTCGGTGACGTCGCGCTCGCCGATGCGGATGGCGCCGGAGTTGACCTCTTCGAGGCCGGCGAGCATGCGCAGGGAGGTGGACTTGCCGCAGCCCGAGGGGCCGACGAGGACGAGGAACTCGCCGTCGGCGACGTCCAGGTCGAGGGAGTCGACCGCGGGGCGGGTGCCTCCGGGGTAGAGACGGGTTGCCTTGTCGTAGGTGACGGACGCCATGAGCGTTCGATCCTTCCTTCACCGGCAGGTACGTGCCGGACGATCCGTTGTGAAGCGGTTGCCCGTGGGGGCCCCGGATGGTCGTCGTCGACCATCGGTGCTCATACAACACGAGTTCCCCCGCCAGCGCCAGTGTCCGGTCCGACCTGGTTGGCTGGTCCCAGGAAGGACCACTACGATCGGCGGGTCCGTCCGGCGTACGGGGGAAGGCGAGGCCGTGCGGACGTCAGGAGCAACGTGAGGACCAACGACGCATGACCAACCGCCCCGAGGGTGACGCACGCGCCGCGCGCAACGAACGACGAGAGGCCGCACGGCAGCGGGCCCAGCGAGCACGGACCCAGCAGAAGCGCCGGCAGCGCGGCACACGCCTGGGACTGCAGATCGGGCTCGGGGTCGTGCTCCTCGCCGCGGTGGCGGTCGTCACGCTGGTGCTGGTCGACTCGGTGAAGCCCGCCGGCCCCGGACCGTCCACGATGTCGCAGGGCGGCATCACCATCGGCGAGGGCCTGCGCCCGGTCGGGGCGTCCTCGTCGTCCCCGACGCCCGACGCGACCGACGCGTCCGACCCGGTGCGGATCACCATGTACGTCGACTACCTCTGCGACACCTGCGCGCAGTTCGAGGACGCCAACAGCGAGTACATCGCGAGCCTGGTCGACTCCGGCGCCGCGACGGTCGACATCCACCCGGTCGCCGTGCTGACGAACCGGTCGCAGGGCACGAAGTACTCGCTGCGCGCCGCGAACGCCGCGGCCTGCGTCGCGGACCGGTCGCCCGACCAGTTCTACGCCGTGAACCAGGCGCTCTTCGCGCGGCAGCCCGACCAGGGCACCTCCGGCCTCACCGACGCGCAGCTCGAGCGGCTCGTCACCGGGGTCGACGGCGTGCAGGACGCGGCTGCGATCCGCGACTGCATCCAGGACCAGACCTACGCCAAGTGGGTCGACGAGCGCACGGCCGACGTGACCGGCGGCGACATCCCCGGTTCGTCGCTCGACGAGTTCCCCGGGCCGCCCCTGGTGCTCGTGAACGGCAAGCAGTACGAGCTCACCGCGCCGATCACCAACGACGACTTCCGCACCTTCGTGGTGTCGGCGGCCGGGGCGTCGGACGCGACGCCGTCGCCCACCGCGACCCCGACCCCCTCCGCGAGCGCGTCCGCCGGCTGACGTCGCGACCGGTCGGCAGACCGACGGACGGGAGGCTCCCCACCGGATCGGTGGGGAGCCTCCCGTGCGTCCGGGGGCGGCTCGTGACCCGAGCGTGCGTCCGCGGCCCGCGGATCAGAGCTGGGAGCCCGGCACGCTGAACGTGTCGCAGGCGGTGGCCCCGCGCTCGTAGCCCCGCGTGAACCACGCCTGGCGCTGGGCGCTGGACCCGTGCGTGAACGAGTCGGGGTCGACGCGACCCGTGGCCCGTTCCTGGATGCTGTCGTCGCCGACGGCGCTCGCGGCGGACAGCGCGTCGGCGATCTGCGCCCGGGTGACGGGTTCGAAGAACGTCTCGCCGTTCGCGTCGCGGGTGGTCGCGGCCGAGCCCACCCAGGAGCCCGCGTAGCAGTCCGCCTGCAGTTCGACGCGGACACTCCCCGAGGACGCGCCGGTGCCGGAGCGGTCGGTGTCGGCGAAGGTGCCCTCGAGCTGCTGCACGTGGTGGCCCCACTCGTGCGCGACGACGTACATCTGGGCGAGCGGACCGCCGGACGAGCCGTACCGGGACTGCAGGTCGTCGTAGAACGCCGTGTCGAGGAATATCGAGCGGTCCGGCGGGCAGTAGAACGGGCCGGTCGCCGCCGAGGCCTGGCCGCAACCGGTGTCCGTCGACCCGTCGAAGAGCACGAAGCCCGGCGTCGTGTACGAGATCCCGAGGTCGGCGGCCTCGCTCGTCCAGTAGGCGTCGAGCGACTCGGCCGCGCCCTCCATGCGGCACTCGACCCGCTGGTTCGCGTCGCGGCCGGTGCGGCACTCCTCGGCGGGCTGCACCGTCTCGTCCTGCTGCTGGATCTGGGTGGTGCCACTACCGTCGCCGACGATGCCGCTCAGGTCGACCCCGGTGAACTGCGCGATGAGGAACACCACGATCGCCGCGACACCGACGCCGCCACCACCGATCGCCGCCGTCCGCCCGCGGCGCTTCACCTTCCCGCCGCTGAGCTGCGAGTCCTCGTTGAACGTCATGCCGCCGACCGTACCCGCAGCCGGCCCGCGTAGCGTCCGGTGCGTCGGCACCGCCGACACCTGTCGTACAACAGCACGATCCACCCGGAAGGAAGCAGCACCATGGCCACTCCGATCAGCACCGTCATGAGCCCCGCCCGCTACGTGCAGGGCAAGGACGCGATCACCCGCGTCGGGGAGTTCGTCGCGCCGATCGGGAAGCGTCCGCTGCTCGTCGCCGACGACGTGGTGTGGGGCATCGTCGAGGACGCCGTCCGCACGAGCTTCGACGCCGCCGGGCTGCCGGTCGAGCGGGTCGGCTTCGGACGCTTCGCCACCCCGCAGGCGATCGACGACCTCACCGCGAAGATCCGCGAGACGGACTCCGACGTGGTCGTCGGCCTCGGCGGCGGGTCCGCGATCGACGCCGCGAAGGCCTCCGGGCACCTCGCCGGGATCCGCTGGGCGAGCGTGCCGACCGCCGCCAGCACCGACGCCCCGACCTCCGCGCTCGCGGTCGTCTACTCGGAGGAGGGGGAGTTCGTCGAGTACCGCTTCTTCCCGCACAACCCGGACCTCGTGCTCATCGACACGAAGCTCGTCGCGAACGCCCCCGTGCAGTTCCTCGTCGCGGGCATCGGCGACGCCCTCGCGACCTGGGTCGAGGCCCGTGCCGCGAAGCGCGCGAACGCCGACACCATGGCCGGCGGGCTGCAGACCGAGACCGGTGTCGCGCTCGCGGAGCTGTCGTGGGAGCTCCTGCACGACAACGCGCTCCAGGCGATCGAGTCCGTGAAGGCGAAGGTCGTCACGCCCGCGCTCGAGAAGGTCGTCGAGGCGAACACCCTGCTCTCCGGGCTCGGCTTCGAGTCCGGTGGCCTCGCCGCGGCGCACGCGATCCACAACGGCCTGACCGCGGCCCCGCAGGCGCACGGCCTCGCGCACGGGCAGAAGGTCAACGTCGGGACGATCGCGCAGCTCGTGCTCGAGGGGGCGCCCGCCGACGAGATCGAGGACTTCGTCGTCTTCACGACGAGGGTCGGACTGCCGAACACCCTGACCGAGATCGGGCTGACCGTCGACGACCGGGACGTGCTCCGGGCCGTCGCCGAGGCCGCCACCGTGGAGAGCGAGACGATCCACAACATGCCGTTCCCCGTGACCGCCGAGGCCGTGGTCGACGCGCTCGTGGCGATCGAGGGCATCTCGCGCAGCATCCGTGCCGCCCACGGACTGCCGGAGCCGGAACTGTACCGCGCCCACTGAGCGTGGCCGGAGGGGGTGCGAGCAGCATGGCGGCATGGCCGACCTCGATGAACAGCACCCCCTCTTCCTCCTCGCGATGGACCAGCGGTCCTCGCTCCTGGAGCACACCTACGGCGACGAGTCCGGCGAGCCCGCGGACGAGGCCGACGCCCAGCGCGTCCGTGCCGGCAAGCAGCTCGTGTACCGCGGTGTGCTCACCGCGCTCGCCGCAGGGGCCTCCCGTGCACGCACCGGCGTGCTCGTCGACGAGCGCTACGGCGACGACGTCGCCCGGCTCGACCGCGAGGCCGGGCTGCAGCTCGCGATGCCGATCGAGCGGTCCGGCCGCGACTGGTTCGAGCTCGAGTACGGCGACGACTGGCTCGCGCACGTGGACTCGTTCGACCCCGACTTCGTGAAGGTCCTGGTCCGCGACAACCCCGCGTTCGACGCCGGTGACCGGCAGGCGCAGGCCGAGCGGCTCGCCGAGGTCTCCCGCGCCCTGCACGACGCCGACCGCGCGTTCCTGGTCGAGCTCCTCGTCCCGGGCACCGACGACCAGCAGGCGCAGGCGGACGACTACGACCGCGACGTCCGCCCGGGACTCGTCGTCGAGACCATCGGGTACCTGCAGGAGCACGGGGTCGAGCCGGACGTGTGGAAGCTCGAGGGCCTCGACCGCACCGAGGACGCCGAGCGCGTCGTCGCCGCCGTGCGCGCCGGAGGTCGGGACCACGTGCAGTGCATCGTGCTGGGCCGCGACGCCCCCGAGGACCAGCTCGACCGGTGGCTGCGCGTCGCAGCGCCCGTCGACGGCTTCGTCGGCTTCGCCATCGGGCGGAGCAACTGGGAGGACGCGCTCGACGACGTCGTGCAGCAGGGGCTCGACCACGAGGCGGCCGAGCAGGTGATCGCCGCCAACTACCGGCACTTCGTCGACACGTGGCTCGAGGCGCGTCCCGACGTCGTCGACGGGGTGGACGCCGGCGCGGCCTGATCCCGTTCCCGCCGACGCCGGGTCGGTGTCGGGCGCGGACCGGCGTCAGGTGCGGACGAGCGGCTCCATCGTCGCCAGGTCCGCTCCGATGCCGACGTCGACGAGCTCGATCCGCCCGGCGAGCGTCGCCCCGGGGCCGGTGAGCAGGCCCGCCTTGACCCCGCCGAAGGTCACGGTGACGTCGGCGTGGAGCACGTGGTCGTCGGCCACCGCGCCGGTGTCGACGTCGATGCCGCTCGGCACGTCGACGGCGACGACGAACGGGGCGCGCTGGTCGCGGGCGAGCTCGCGGATCGCGTCGACGACCTGCCGCGCGGGGGAGCGCAAGGGGGTGCCGCCGCCGGCACCGATGCCGAGGATGCCGTCGAGCACGAGGTCGGCTCCCGCGGCGGCCTCGGCGGCGACCGCCGCCAGGCGCTCGGCGTCCGGGGTCGCGGCGGCCCGCAGGACGTCGGCCGCACCGGCGTCGTCAGGGTCCGTCGGGCCGTCCGGGGCCCACGCCGCCGGTTCCGGAGCGACGCGCCAGCGGCGGTCCGGCCGTGCCGGTGGGGCGAGGCGCGACCCGGCGTCCAGCGCCGCTGCCAGGCCCGCCTCGTGGACACGTGCGCCGACGCGCAGCACCGTCACGTGCCTCCCGTCCGACGCCAGGTGCGCGCCCGCGAACAGGGCGTCACCGCCGTTGTCGCCGCTGCCCACCAGCAGCAGGACCGACCCCGGGCCGTCCTGCGGGCGGACCGCCGGGTCGTCGAGCAGCTCGCCGACGATGCGGGCCAGCCCCGCCGCCGCGCGCTGCATGAGGGGTTCGCCCGCCTCGAGGTGCGGCCGCTCCGCCGCCCGGACCTGATCGCCGCCGTAGCCGTCCATGGCCACCACCATGCCCCGGTAGCCTGGTCGCGCCATGTCACTCGTCCCCGAAGCGCCCCGTCCCCGTGCCGTGATGTCCCCGGACGGCCTGAAGCTCGCGACGTACGACTTCGGCGAGCCGGACGCCCCCGTCGTGGTGGCCGTGCACGGCTTCGCCTCCGGCGCCGTCCTGAACTGGCACGCCTCGGGGTGGACCCGTGACCTCGTCCGAGCGGGGTACCGCGTCGTCGCGCTCGACCAGCGCGGGCACGGTGCCTCGTCGAAGCCGCACGACCCGTCCGCGTACTCGATGGACCTGCTCGTCGCCGACGTCACCACGGTCGTCGACACCTACCTGCTCGACGACGTCGCGTTCCTCGGGTACTCGCTCGGCGCCCGTGTCGGCTGGCACACCGCCGAGCAGATCCCGGACCGGATCTCGCGGGCCGTCCTCGGCGGGATCCCGGACGCCGACCCGATGCGCCGCGTGGCGGTCGACCAGGCGAAGGCGTACATCGCCGACGGCACCCCGGTCGAGGACCGGGTGACGAACGGGTACCTGCAGATGGCGGCGAACGTCGAGGGGAACGACCTCCGCGCGCTCGTCGCGATGGTCGAGGGGATGCGGAACAGCGTCGAGCCGACGCCGGAGAACGCCCCCGCGCAGCCGATCCTGATGGCGGCGGGCAGCGAGGACGGGATCCGGGACAGCGCCGTGCGGTTGGCCGAGGCGGCGCCGGACGCGTCGTTCTTCGAGATCCCGCGTCGGAACCACTTCAACGCCCCCACGTCGCGCGACTTCCGTGAGCGTGCGATCGCCTTCCTGTCCGAGGGACGCTGAGGGGGCGGTGGGCACCCCTGACGGGTACTGGCAGGTCCCCGCTGGCGGAGGAGACCGGGCGTAGCGTCCCGGCCATGGACTACAGACTCCTCGGCAACAGCGGGACATCGGTGTCGACGCTGACCCTCGGCACCATGACGTTCGGCAGTGAGGCCGACGAACCCACCTCCCACCAGATCCTCGACACGTTCGTCGCAGCGGGCGGCACGCTCGTCGACACCGCGGACGTGTACTCCGGCAACGAGTCCGAGCGCATCATCGGCCGGTGGCTCGCCGCCCACCCGACCGAGGCGCAGCAGGTCGTCCTCGCGACGAAGGGCCGGTTCCCCCAGGGTGACGGCCCGAACGACCTCGGCCTGTCCCGCCGTCACCTGCGCGTCGCGCTCGACGCCTCGCTCGAGCGGCTCGGTGTGGAGCACATCGACCTCTACCAGATGCACGCGTGGGACGCCCTGACGCCGATCGAGGAGACCCTGCGCTTCCTCGACGACGCCGTGTCCGCCGGCAAGATCGGCACCTACGGGTTCTCGAACTACCTCGGCTACCAGGTGACGAAGGCCGTGTACGAGGCGAAGGCCCACGGCTGGGCACCGCCGGTGACGCTGCAGCCGCAGTACAACCTGCTCGTGCGGGACATCGAGCACGAGGTCGTGCCCGCGTGCCTGGACGCCGGCATCGGTCTGCTCCCGTGGTCGCCCCTGGCCGGCGGCTGGCTCTCCGGGAAGTACCAGCGCGACGAGGCTCCGACGGGCTCGACACGTCTCGGCGAGAACCCGCAGCGCGGCATGGAGGCGTGGGAGGCCCGCAACGGCGACGAGCGCACGTGGAAGGTGCTCGACGCGGTCTCCGCGGTCGCCGACGCGCACGGTGCCTCGAAGTCGCAGGTCGCCCTCGCCTGGCTGCTCGCGCGGCCCGCGGTGACGAGCGTCATCCTCGGCGCCCGGACGGTCTCGCAGCTCGAGGACAACCTCGGCGCGGCCGACCTCGTGCTCACCGACGACGAGCTGCAGGCCCTGACGGACGCGAGTGCCCCGCGGGTCGACGACTACCCCTACGGCACCGCCGGCGTCGCCCAGCGCGAGCGCCGCATCACGGGCGGACGCTGACCGCGGTCGGACACTGATCGCGGTCGGACGCGGAGCACGGCCGTGCGCGTCGGGCATCCGCCCGGCGCGCACACAGCGGGGACGCAGTCCGACCGGCCGGTTCCTGCACATCCGTGCGGGTTCGCGTGGATCGGACCGCAACCGTGGACACGTCACCGGGTGCGGTGACACCATCGAGGGACGACCGGCTGGTTACCGCGTCGAGCGCTCGGAACGCCTCCTGATCCGCGTTCCGCGCGCCGGAGGGCCCGGGACGTCCATCGTCCGGGCCCTCCGTGCTCCCGCCGGAGGGCGGCGGCTCCCGCCGTAGGATCGTCCGGTGCCCAGTCGACGCCACGCCCTCGTGCTCCAGGACCGCCGAGCGGTACGGATCGTCGCCCTCGTCCTGCTCGCACTGGCGGCCGCCTACCAGTGCTTCTGGCGGATCGCGGACGAAAACATCGGCGGCGACGAGTCCACCTACGTCCGCGCCGGCTTCGCGTACGTGCACGGCGCGTTCGACCAGAACCGCGAGCACCCGCCGACGGCGAAGTACCTGTTCGGGCTCGCGCAGCTCGTCGGGGGCGAAGGGGCCACCGCGCCCCGGGTCCTCGTGAGTGCCCTCGTCGTCCTCGGCGCCGCCGTCATGTTCGTGTGGCTCCGCGCCGAGGTCGGCTTCTGGGCGGGGTGGACCGCCGCGGCGCTCTGGACGCTGACGCCCCGGGGTGGATCCGGTGCGCGGCTCGACCGTGTCGCGCTCCTCGACCCGGTGATGGTGTTCTTCGCCCTGGCCGCGCTCTTCGCCGTGTGGACCTGGACACGGACCGGCCGGTGGTGGTGGCTCCCGCTGTCCGCGGTGCTCATGGCCGCCTCGGTGACGTCGAAGGCGTCGACGCTCGTGCTGGTGCCCGTGTTCCTGCTCGCCCCGCTGCTGTTCCGGCAGTGGCGTCGGCTCGTCGTCGGCGGCGTCGTCTGGGCCGTGGTCTTCACGGTGACGGTCGTCGCGCTGTACGCCCCGATGGGCATACGGTCGGCGGTGCTCTACATGCTGGCCTTCCAGGAGGGGCAGAACGAGAACGGCCACCTCGCCGTGATCGCCGGGCAGACCCACCAGTTCGCACCGTGGTGGGGGAACTGGTGGTTCCTGGCGCAGGGCGTCGGCCTGCCGGTGCTCGTCGTCCTGGCCGCCGGGGTGCTGCTCGCGGTCGTCGTCCGTCCGGACCGGCTGGTGGTGTTCCTCGCCGCACCGCTCCTGCTGCTCGTCGCGTTCTACACGGTGGCGGCGAAGATCGCGCTGCCGACCTACTACAGCGCGTGGACGCCCTGGATCGTCCTGCTCGCCGCGGTCGGACTCGGTCGGCTCGCGGTGCTCCGCCCCCGGCCGCTGACCGGCGCGCTCGCCGCACTCCTCGTCGTCGTCGCACTCGTCGGCAGCATCCCGACCGCGCGGGCGGTCTGGCAGACACGCCCCGAGGGGGTCGCGCGCCTCCTGCCGCTGCTGCGGAGCGAGGGCATCCGGGACGGCCGCATCTTCTTCGGCGCGATCACCCCCAGCGACTACGACCAGTACGTCGGTGCGCGCGGCGTGCGCGACGTCGACGATGCACCGTTCGAGGCGATCGTGGTGGGCCGCGACCAGCGCTTCCCGCTGCCGCAGGAGGTCACGGACCTGCTGCGCGACGAGCGGTCGTCGTTCGAGCGGGTGCGCCTGGACCGCATCGTCGTCTGGATCCCGGACGGCGAGATCGAACGGGACGCGGACGGCGAGCTCGACGTGCGGTGACGGCTCCGCCTCGGGCCGCACGAGGAGCCGTGATCTGGGGCCGGCAGCGGGACTCGAACCCGCAACCCCCGTATTACAAGTACGGTGCGCTACCAATTGCGCCATGCCGGCTGACGCGCCCATCCTACCGGCGGACGCGTCGGGGTCTCATTCGCCCTGCTCGGAGAAGTTCAGCGACAGCGAGTTCATGCAGTAGCGGTCACCCGTCGGGGTGCCGAAGCCGTCGGGGAACACGTGCCCGAGGTGCGAGCCGCAGTTCGCGCAGCGGACCTCGGTGCGGACCATGCCGAGGGACTTGTCCTCGATGAGCTGGACCGCCTCGGGGCGGACCGACTCGTAGAACGACGGCCAGCCGCAACCGGAGTCGAACTTCGTGCCGCTCTGGAACAGCTCCGCGCCGCACGCCGCACAGGTGTACGTGCCGGCGCGCTCCTCGTCGAGCAGCTCACCCGTCCACGGGCGCTCGGTCCCGGCCTGCCGGAGCACGGCGTACTGGTCCGGGGAGAGCTCCTCGCGCCACTGGGCGTCCGACTTGTCGACGTTGTACGCCATTGCTTCCTCCTGCTTCCGGTCGGGGCTCGATGGTGATGCCCGACCCCTTCAGTAAACTCGCGACGATGTCCGAGCATTCCGTCCGCCACGCCCGCTGGACCCGCCTGACGACGGACGAACTGTACGGCATCGTGCGGCTGCGGAACCGCGTCTTCGCCCTCGAGCAGCGGGTCACCGCCGACGACTTCGACGGCCGTGACCGCGAGCCCGACACCGAGCACTGGTGGTTCGGAGCCGACGACGATCCGGTCGGGTACCTCCGCCTCGTCCGGCCCGCCCCGGACGAGGACCACCCCGCTGCCAGCGAGCCGCCGGCCTGGGTGATCGGCCGGGTCGCCACCCACCCCGACCACCGGGGGCAGGGGATCGCCGGACGGCTGGTCGCGGGGGTGCTCGAGGCGCACGGTCACGAGCCGTTCGTCCTGCACGCCCAGGAGTACGTCGCGAGCCTCTACGAGCGGCACGGCTTCGTCCGGTTCGGTGCGCCCTACGACGAGGCCGGCATCCGTCACGTCGGCATGCACCGCCCGTGACCGGCACGCGCGAGCGGTACGCCACCTACGCGGCGCGCATCGCTCCGGCCTCGCCGTCGTACGCGGCCTGGGCACGCTCGGTCGACGACGACCTGGTCGCGCTCCTCGACGCGGTCCCCGAGCAGCAGCGGCAACCGGAGCTGGTCTTCGCCGTCGCACGTCGGCTGGGTGCCGACCCGTCGGACCCCGGAGCGCTCCGTGCGCTCGGCCGGGAGGCCCGTGCCGCGTTCGTCACGGCGCTCGCCGCCGCCACGGTGCAGGCCAACGACCCGCGGCGGCTCGGTCCCGTCGTCCCGCTGTTCGCGGCGCTCGCCGCGGCGGACCCGCGGCCGCTCGGCCTCGTCGACGCCGGGGCCGCAGCCGGGCTCTGCTCGATCCCGGACCGGGTGACGCTCGACCACCGGACCGGGGACGGCACGGTCCGGGTGCACACCGCCGTCGCCGAGCCGTCGGTGCACCTGACGGTCGACGCCAGCGGCGCGGTCCCCGAGCCGGCCGGCACCCCGATCCGGATCGGCGCGCGGGTCGCCCTCGACCCGAACCCGATCGACCTCGCCGAGCCCGGTGCGTTCGACCGGCTGGTCGAGGCCGTCCCGCCCGAGGCGACGGACCGCACCGCCCTGATGCGCGAGGCGGCGCGCGCGACGCTCGCCGTGCCTCCCGTCCGGATCCGTGGCACGCTGCCCGGCGACCTCGACCGTGCACTGGACGCGTTGCCGGACGGCGTCCGTCCCGTGGTGCTCACCACCGGGACCCTCGTCTACGTGCCGGGCGCCGACCGCCAGCGCGTGGTCGACCGGCTGGCGGAGCGTGGCGTGCACTGGGTCGCGGTCGAACGGACGGGCATCCTGCGCGGGGTGGCCGCGACGCTGCCCGACGACGTCGACCCGGCGGACCCGGACGCCTTCGCCACGGTGTCGCTCGACGGTGTGGCGACGGCGGTCTGCGACCCGTTCGGCGTCCGGGTGCGGTGGTTCCGGCGGCCCGCAGCCTGAACCGGGCTTCGCGACAGTCCAGCCGCGTGCCAGGGTCGGACCGCCGGGCACCCCTACGATGTGCGAGACCCGTGACCGAACCGTGACCGGAAGTGCCGTGACCGCCCTCCCCACCGACGAGCTCAGCGAGCTCGACCAGCGCGTGCTCGCGTTCGAGCACGACCGGGCGCGGCACGACCGCACGAAGGAGGCGGAGATCCGGGTCGAGTTCGACATGTCGCCGGCGCGCTACTACCAGGTGCTCAACCGCGTGATCGACCTGCCCGCCGCGCTCGCGCTCGACCCCCAGCTGGTCGGTCGGCTGCAGCGGCTCCGGCACGCACGCACCCGAGCACGAGCGGCGCGCGCGTTCGTCGCCCCCGCGCCCGATCCCCGTGAAGAGGAACGATGACCGAGAGATTCCCGCGAGACCGGTTCGACGACGTTACCGACGGCCCCCGGGTCGGAGCGCACCGCGGTGCCCGTCGTCGTGGACGCGGGTGGATCGCGTTCGCCTGGGGCGCCCTCGCGACCGGTGTGCTCGTGCTCGTCGGTGTCCTCGTGCTCGCGCTGCTGAACGGTAGCTACTCGTTCCCGGGGTCGACCTCGTCGCCGCGCCCCTCGTCGAGCTCCTCGGCGTCGGCCGCGCCGTCGGAGACGCCCTCGGAGTCGCCGTCGGCGCCCGCGTCCGAGGAGCCGAGCGCTGCGGAGCCCTCGGCGCAGGGCTCGACGAGCGTCGTCGTGCTGAACGGCACGACGACGACCGGTCTGGCCGCCCGCGCCAGCAGCGCACTGACCACAGCGGGCTGGCAGGTCGCCTCGACGGGTGACGCCGGGACGACGGGGACGACGACCTCGGTCGTGTACTACCAGCAGCCCGAGCAGCAGGCCGTGGCACAGGGTGTGGCGAAGGCGCTCGGCATCGCGACGGTGGAGCAGTCGGCGGCGTTCCCGAACGCCGACGTCAGCGTCGTGCTCGGCGCCGACTACGGCGGCTGACGCGCGCTGTGTGACGGAGGTGTTTCGGGCACGTTGATTTCTGACGCGATCGGCGTGCAAGAACGTCACACCTCTTGCCTTGCCGCCGTTGTTGCACGAGAGTCATCGCCAGACGGCGATGGCGTCGTCCGCAACTGCAGCACCAGGGAGCAAGAGATCATGGCCAACGGAACCGTGAAGTGGTTCAACGCCGAGAAGGGCTTCGGCTTCATCACCGTGGATGGAGGGGGCCAGGACGTGTTCGTGCACTACTCGGCGATCGACATGTCGGGGTACAAGGTCCTCGAGGAGGGCCAGGCGGTGACGTTCGACGTCGGCACCGGGTCGAAGGGCCCACAGGCAGAGGCGGTCCGTCCCGCCTGAGCCCAGGACCACTCGACGAACGCGCCGTCCCCTCGGGGGCGGCGCGTTCGTCGTGCACGGCGCTCCGCCCGCCGAGCAGCCACCACCCGGGCCTGAGCGTGCCGGGTCCCGGCCGCAACGTGTCCTGGGAAGTCGAGCCGCGCCTCCCGACTGTGTTGCACTCACACCCGGCGAGTGCCAGAATCGGCGTTGGCACTCGCTTGCGCTGAGTGCCAGCACGACCCCCACGCACGACGTCCGGGAGGGACGAGAAACTCACATGGCTAAGATCATTGCTTTCGACGAGGAGGCCCGTCGTGGCCTCGAGCGCGGCCTGAACACCCTGGCCGACGCCGTGAAGGTGACGCTCGGCCCGCGCGGCCGCAACGTCGTCCTCGAGAAGAAGTGGGGCGCCCCCACGATCACGAACGACGGTGTCTCCATCGCCAAGGAGATCGAGCTCGACGACCCGTACGAGAAGATCGGCGCGGAGCTCGTCAAGGAGGTCGCCAAGAAGACCGACGACGTCGCCGGTGACGGTACGACCACCGCGACCGTGCTCGCCCAGGCGCTCGTCCGCGAGGGCCTCCGCAACGTCGCCGCCGGTGCCGACCCCGTGTCGCTCAAGCGCGGCATCGAGAAGGCCGTCGCCGCCGTCTCCGACCAGCTCCTCGCCAACGCGAAGGACATCGAGACCAAGGACCAGATCGCCGCGACCGCGTCGATCTCGGCCGCCGACCCCACCATCGGCGAGCTCATCGCCGAGGCGATCGACAAGGTCGGCAAGGAGGGCGTCGTCACCGTCGAGGAGTCGAACACCTTCGGCACCGAGCTCGAGCTGACCGAGGGCATGCGCTTCGACAAGGGCTACCTGTCGCAGTACTTCGTCACGGACCCGGAGCGCCAGGAGGCCGTCTTCGAGGACCCGTACATCCTCATCGTCAACTCGAAGATCTCCAACATCAAGGACCTGCTCCCGGTCGTCGACAAGGTGATCCAGGCGGGCAAGCAGCTCCTCATCATCGCCGAGGACGTCGACGGCGAAGCCCTCGCGACCCTCGTCGTGAACAAGATCCGTGGCATCTTCAAGTCCGTCGCCGTCAAGGCCCCGGGCTTCGGCGACCGTCGCAAGGCCATGCTGCAGGACATCGCGATCCTGACCGGTGGCCAGGTCATCTCGGAAGAGGTCGGCCTCAAGCTCGAGAACGCGACCCTCGACCTGCTGGGCAAGGCCCGCAAGGTGATCATCACCAAGGACGAGACCACGATCATCGAGGGTGCCGGCGACGACGAGCAGATCGCGGGCCGCGTCCGTCAGATCCGCTCCGAGATCGAGGCGACCGACTCCGACTACGACCGCGAGAAGCTCCAGGAGCGCCTCGCGAAGCTCGCCGGTGGCGTGGCCGTCATCAAGGCGGGTGCCGCGACCGAGGTCGAGCTCAAGGAGCGCAAGCACCGCATCGAGGACGCCGTCCGCAACGCGAAGGCCGCCGTCGAGGAGGGCATCGTCGCCGGTGGTGGCGTCGCGCTCATCCAGGCGTCCGTCGCGCTCGACTCGCTCGACCTGCAGGGTGACGAGGCGACCGGTGCGAACATCGTCCGCGTCGCCATCGACGCGCCGCTCAAGCAGATCGCGCTGAACGCCGGTCTCGAGCCGGGTGTCGTCGCCGCCAAGGTCCGCGAGCTCGAGTCGGGTCACGGCCTCAACGCCGCGACCGGCGAGTACGTCGACCTCGTCGCCGCGGGCATCATCGACCCGGCCAAGGTCACGCGCTCGGCGCTGCAGAACGCCGCGTCGATCGCCGGTCTGTTCCTCACGACCGAGGCCGTCGTCGCCGACAAGCCGGAGAAGAACCCGGCCATGCCGGCCGGCGACCCCACGGGTGGCATGGACTTCTAGTCCCGGTAGCCGGAAGGGCCCCGCACGCGCTGCGTGCGGGGCCCTTCCGCGTGCGGGCGCCGGCGGGCGGCCCTGGCTCGGTTTCGGTCGCAAGACTTGCCGCTCAGGTTCGACTTCGACGGCAGGTCGTGCGCCCGCAACGACCGCGCGCGGCATGCCGTGCTACCAGGACGCAGGTGCTTCTCCCGCACGGGAGGCTCGGCTGCGGTCGTTCTCCACAGGTGCGCCCGCCTCTGGCTCGGGTGGTGCCGTGCGCCTCCAGGCTACGAGCATGACCACTCCGCGCGCACTGCCCAACGGCCTCGCGGAACGGGCCTTCACCGTCGCACGAGCTCGTCGGTACGGCGAGGGTACGAGCCGCATGCGCCGCGCTGATCTCCGGCGTCCCGTCCACGGCGTCCGCGTGCCTCGTGACCGCGACGCGAGCCTGGTCGACTGCATCGCCCTGGTGCTCCGCCCCGACCAGCGGTTCAGCCACACGACCGCAGTCAGGGTGTGGGGAGCGCCGGTGCCGAGGGAACACCGCGAAGGGTCGCGGGTACACGTGGCGACCATCGGCGGAGGGAGCCTCATGCGGCGTCCGGGTGTCACGGCCCATCGTGTGGCCGACGACGACACCGTCGAGCAGGACGGCCTCCCGGTCAGCACGCCGGCCCGCGCCTGGGCCGAGTGCGCGACCCTCTTCGACTTCCGAGCGCTCGTCGTCCTCGGCGACCACCTCGTCGGACGGGCGAGACTCGCCACGATCGAGGATCTCGCGCGTGCGCTCCGTCCCCGCGGGCACGGGGTCGTTCTCGCGCGGGCTGCACTCGAGGCCGTGCGTCCGGGGAGCGAGTCACCCATGGAGACGCTGATCCGCCTCGACGTCGTTGATGCAGGCTTCCCGGAGCCCGAGCTCAACCACGAGGTGTTCGATGAGCGCGGTACGTTCCTCGGACGGGTGGACATGTGCTGGCCACAGCTCCGTATCGCGCTCGAGTACGACGGCGACCATCACCGCGAGCGCGACGTCTTCCGACACGATCAACGCCGAGGGAACGGGTTCGCTGTCAACGGGTGGATCGTGGTGCACGCGACGGCTGCCGACGCGGCTCGACCTGCGGTGCTGTTCGAGCGACTCCGTCAAGCGTTCGCCGCCCGTTCCTGAGCCGGTCCGGCAGCTCTGATGTCGCTCGCTCCCACAGGTCCGCGCCGTGCTCCGGTCGCACGACCTGCCGCCTGCGACCGTTCGAGTCGCACGACATGCCGCGTCGGCCGGAGTTGAGCGGCAAGCCGTGCGACCAGAACGGGGACGGACGGCGGGACGGCGGGACGGCGACGGCCGGGGCCGGCGCGTCAGGCGGCGGGGGACTTCGGGGTGGGGGTGTAGTCGCGGGGGAGCAGGGGGAGCCAGACGCGGAAGGTCGCGCCGCCGCCCTCGGTGTCGAACACCTCGACGGAGCCGTTGTGCGCGTGCACGATGCCCGACACGATCGCGAGACCGAGGCCCGAGCCGCCGGTGTCCCGCGCGCGCGAGGTGTCCGCCCGCCAGAAGCGCTGGAAGATCTTCTCGCGCAGCTGCGGCGGGATGCCCTCGCCGTGGTCGATGACGTCGATGTGGGCCATGCCGAGGTCGTCGTCCACGCCGATGCCGATCTCGATCGGGTCGTCGTGCGCGGTGAAGCGCATGGCGTTCCCCATCAGGTTGGTCACGACCTGGCGGATCTTGTTCTCCTCGGCCAGGACGATCGGCGGGCGGGCCGGCAGCACGACGGTCGGCAGGGGCGTGGTCTCGTCGGTCGGTACGCCGCCCTCGACGCCCATGGCGCGGTTGCGGCGGGCACGGAGGCGCGCGATCGTCTGCCGCGAGAACGCGATCGGGCCGGTCGAGTTCGCCGACGGCGGGGAGACGGGCGTCTCGCCGGTGTCGATCTGGCCGAACGCACCCGGACGGACGGCCTGCGGCACGCTGACGCCCGTCACGGCGTCCTCGACGAGGACCTGGATCTCGCGGTCGGGGTTCGATGCCATGGTGTCGAGCGCCGAGTCGCGCGCGATGGCGACGAGGTCGACCGGGCCGAGCTCGAGCGGCTTCGACTCGTCGATGCGGGCGAGCTGGAGCAGGTCCTGCACGAGCAGGCCCATCCGCTGCGCTTCCTTCTCGATGCGGTCCATCGCCTGGGCGACGTCCTCCTCCTTGCGGAGCGCCCCCATCCGGTAGAGCTCGGCGTAGCCGCGGAGCGACACCAGCGGCGTGCGGAGCTCGTGGGAGGCGTCACCGACGAAGCGGCGCATCTGGTCGATCGTCCGCTCGCGGTCCTCGAACGCGGAGTCGATCCGCTCGAGCATCGCGTTGAGCGAGCGGTTGAGACGACCGACCTCGGTGTTCGGGGTGTCGGCCTCGAGCCGCTGGTTGAAGTCACCGGCGGCGAACCGGGCGGCCGTGTCCTCCACGTCGCGCAGCGGGTCGAACGTGGCCGTCACGAGGAGCCGTGTCAGCATCGCGCCGAGCAGGATCACCGAGATGCCGAAGCCCAGGAAGATGATCGTGAAGCGGCCGATGGTCTTGTCGGTGTCGGCGCTCGACACGGCGACGAGCACGTACCCGGTCTCCGAGGTGCCGCTCGACTGGTTCTGCAGCGACGCCGGGATGATCTGCGCGCGCCACTCGTGGTCGTGCTGGCTGTCGTACAGCGAGAACCGCTGCGAGCTCTGCGCCGCGGCGGAGAAGTCGAGCGAGCGGATGTCCGGCCGGCTGGAGGCACGGGTCTGGCAGATCTTGTCCCCGCGGGAGTCGTAGGCCGCGACGTAGGCGCTCTGCGACAGGACGATCGACAGCGTGCAGTACTGCTGGCCGTCGCTGATGTTCTGGCCCTCGAGCTGCTCGGACGTCTGCTTGACCGTGTTGTCGAGCTGCTGCATGAGGTACGTCGAGAGCACCGTCATGGTGCCGAGCCCCGCGACGAGCAGCCCGAGCGCGACGAGCAGCACCGTGATGCCGGTGATCTTGGTGCGGAGGGAGATCCCGTCCCACCAGTGGCTCATTCGCGTGTGCATGCTGCCCCAACGATAAGCGGCGACCGCCCGGTGAAACCGGACGGTCGCCGTGTGCCCGGCGTCAGGACGCCTTGGACGCCTTCAGCATGTAGCCGAACCCGCGCTTCGTCTGGATGATCGGCTCGGTCGAGTACTGGTCGAGCTTGCGGCGGAGGTACGAGATGTACGACTCGACGATGCCCGCGTCGCCGTTGAAGTCGTACTCCCACACGTGGTCGAGGATCTGCGCCTTCGACAGCACGCGGTTCGGGTTGAGCATCAGGTAGCGCAGGAGCTTGAACTCGGTCGGGGACAGCTCGATCTGCGC
The DNA here is from genome assembly GCF_017834105.1 of Curtobacterium sp. 1310. NCBI lineage: Bacteria > Bacillati > Actinomycetota > Actinomycetes > Micrococcales > Microbacteriaceae > Curtobacterium > Curtobacterium sp. 1310. Next base: position 173,241 of record NZ_JAFICY010000005.1, read on the forward strand.
GTCGCCGATCGTGACCTCGTGCGTGTCCTGGTCCATCGTGAGCTCGCCGGCGCGGATGATCGCGTCCTCTTCGTCGTTCATGGTGCGACGGAGGATCGCCTTGATGCGCGCGACGATCTCGTCGAGCGAGAACGGCTTGGTGACGTAGTCGTCGCCCCCGACGGTGAGCCCGGTGATCTTGTCCTCGGTGTCGTCCTTCGCGGTGAGGAAGAGGATCGGCGACGTGTACCCGGACGAGCGGAGGCGCTTGGTGACGCCGAAGCCGTTCATGTCCGGGAGCATCACGTCCAGGATGATCAGGTCGGGCTCCTCCTCGAGCACGGCGGAGATCGCCTGGGCCCCGTTGCCGACCGCACGGACGGCGAACCCGGCGAAGCGCAACGAGGTCGTGAGGAGGTCGCGGATGTTCGGCTCGTCGTCGACGATCAGGATCTTGGGGCCATCGGTCATGGTCCCATCCTCTGACCGTTCCCTAGAGGTTTCCTGGGAGCGGGTCGTGTGGTGGCTACGCGGCCGCCAGCACCTGGTCGGCGTCGAGGATCGTGTACGCGTACCCCTGCTCGGCGAGGAAGCGCTGCCGGTTCTGCGCGAAGTCCTGGTCGACCGTGTCCCGCGTCACGAGCGTGTAGAACGACGCCGGCAGGCCGTCCTTGTTCGGGCGGAGCAACCGGCCGAGACGCTGCGCTTCCTCCTGTCGGGAGCCGAACGACCCGGACACCTGGATCGCCACGGTGGCGTCGGGGAGGTCCACCGAGAAGTTCGCGACCTTCGACACCACGAGCACGTCGATCGAGCCCTCGCGGAACGCCTGGAACAGCCGCTCGCGCTCGTCGACCGGTGTCGACCCGGTGATCTCGGCGGCATCGAGTGACGCGGCGAGGTCGTCGAGCTGGTCGATGTACTGCCCGATCACCAGGATCTGCTCGCCGTGGTGCTTCTCGATGAGCTCGCGCACCACCGGGGTCTTCGCCGGCGAGGTCGCCGCCATGCGGTAGCGCTCGTCGTCACCCGACGCCGCGTACTCCAGGCGGTCCTGGTGGGGGAGGTCGATCCGCACCTCGTAGCAGGCCGCCGGGGAGATGTAGCCCTGCGCCTCGATCTCCTTCCACGGGGCGTCGTAGCGCTTCGGCCCGATGAGCGAGAACACGTCGCTCTCGCGGCCGTCCTCACGCACCAGGGTGGCCGTGAGCCCGAGCCGCCGCCGTGCCTGCAGGTCGGCGGTGAGCTTGAACACCGGCGCGGGGAGCAGGTGGACCTCGTCGTAGACGATCAGGCCCCAGTCGAGGGCGTCGAGGAGCGACAGGTGCGTGTACTCGCCCTTCCGCCGAGCGGTCAGGATCTGGTACGTCGCGATCGTGACGGGACGGATCTCCTTCGTGGTGCCGGAGTACTCGCCGATGTCCTCGGGGGACAGGGTCGTCCGGCGCAGGAGTTCGTCACGCCACTGCCGAGCGGACACGGTGTTCGTCACGAGGATGAGCGTCGTCGCCTTGACGGTCGCCATCGCCCCGGCGCCGACGAGCGTCTTGCCGGCACCACACGGCAGCACGACCACGCCGGAGCCCTGCGCGAAGAAGGTGTCGACGGCCTGCTCCTGGTACGGCCGCATGTGCCAGGACGCCGTGTCGAGGTCGATCGGGTGCGGCTGTCCCGGCGTGTAGCCCGCGAGGTCCTCCGCCGGCCACCCGAGCTTGACGAGCTCCTGCTTGACCTGCCCGCGTGCCCAGGGCTGCAGCTCGATCTCCGAGGGGGAGCGCTGGTCGCCGAGCAGGGGCTTGATGCGCTTCGACCGGGTGACCTCGGCCAGGACCGACGGGTCCTCGGCGGTGAGGAGCAGGAGCGGCTGGCGCTCGAGCTCCTCGCTCGGGGAGTTCGCGATCGCCGGGGCGTCCTCGCGCTCCTCGCGCCGGATGACGAGCCGCCCGTACCGCGAGACGGTGTCGCGGATGTCGACCGTGACGCTCTGCGGGACCGGGAACTTCGCGAACCGCTCGAGCGTGCCGATCATCGACTCGGCGTCGTGCCCGGCCGCGCGGGCGTTCCAGAGCCCGAGGCGCGTGATCCGGTAGGTGTGCACGTGCTCCGGGGCGCGTTCGAGCTCGGCGAAGGCCGCGAGCTCGTGCCGGGCGTCCTCGGCCTGGGGGTGGGCGACCTCGAGGAGCACGGTGCGGTCACTCTGCACGATCAGCGGTCCGTTCATGACGGATCAGCCTAGGCGGCGCGGCTGCGAGCCGCCGCCCCCGGTGCGCAACGGTGGAGAAACGGCTCGCGGGGCGCGGCTGTGCAGGGACGCGCGGCTCAGGCCTCGCTCTCGACCGCGACGACGAGCGACAGCGGCAGCGTCCGCTCCACGTCGACCGCGGTGTCACGGCCGCGGACCCGCCCGGCGGCGACCGACGTCGGCACGATCGAGATCGGTCGCTCCGACCCGTCCGGCATGCGGACGGTCAGCCGGATCGGCGTCTTCCCGCGCACCGCCAGGTCGATCTGCCGCCCGAGCCACTCCTGCTCCGGCTCCGCGTCGCCGCGCTCCGTCGTCAGGCGCAGGCGTTCCACGAGCGCGTGGGCGGCCTGTTCCGGCGTCCGACCGGCGCCACCACGCCGACGGCCGGGAGGCGCGTCCGAGGTCATGGGGCGGGCAGCGGCCGTCAGCACGGCCGGGTACCGCTGCTCCTCGAGCGCCGCGTGGACCACGTGCGGCGGGTGCGGGGCGGTGAGCGTCGTCAGGTCGGCGCGTTCCCAGGTGAGCTGGCGCAGCTCGGCGTCGACCCCGACCAGGTCGAGCTGGTCCGGCGTCCCGTGCACGACCGCCCCGCGACCGTCCGGCGCGACGTCGACCACGAGGCCGCCGTCCCGCGACGCCACCTGGTCGACGAGGTAGGTGAGGGGCTGCGGCACGTCGGTCGCCGAGAGCCGGTCCAGCAGCGCGAGCAGGTCCTCCCGCGTGCTGCCGGCCCGGAACGCCCGCCGCACGGAGTCCTCGGAGACGCGGTACCGGGCGGCCAACCCCGGCGCCTCGAGGTCGGCGACGCTCCGGAGTGCGTCGTCGTCGGCGGGAGTGAGCGGCCCCGGGGCGATGACCGTCAGGTCGTGCTGCAGGTAGACGCCGTCGACGGTCGGCGGCAGGTCGTCGGCTGCGGCGTCGGCATCGCCGTCGAGGACCGCTCGGCCCGTCGCCGTCACCGTGCCGTCGACCGCGAGCCCGAGGACCTCGGCGGTGCCGGCGACGTCGAGCAGGACGGCGTCGAGCCACCGGGCGCCCGCCGGGAAGGCCCAGCGTCCGACGGCGACCAGGTCGTGCAGGTCGTCGTCGGCCGCCCGGAGCACGTCGTGCACGGCCGGGTCGAGCGAGCGCCACCACCGCCCGGCCAGGTCCACCCAGCGGTCCGGCCAGGCCGCGACGAGCCAGGTGCGCCCCTCGGACGACACGGCCCAGCGCCCCTCGCCGGGGTGCGCGAGGCCGGTGCGGTCCAGCAGCGTGAGCCGGTCCGGCACGACGTCCGGGTCGGTGCCGACGCGCTCGCCGAGGGTCCGGGCGAGCGGCGTGCCGATGCCGCCCTTGACGAGTTCGCGGACCTCGCCGGCGTCGACCGCGCGGAGCAGCTCGGCGAGCACCGTCATCGTCGTGAACGCACGCTCCGCGCCGGTCGCGCGGGCGCGCTCCTGGTCGGCCACCTGCTCGTCGGGCGCGGCGGGGCGGACCGGTGCCGTGCCTCCCGGCCGGAGGTCGGCGACCTCGGCGTGGGCGGCCAGTCGTCCGGCGACGGCGTCGTCCACCGCGCCCGCGTCGTCGGCGAGGCCCAGCGCGACCGCCGGGGCGAGCGCGTCGGCGTCGGCCGACCCGTCGCGGAGGGCGAGGAGGGTCGCCCGGGGCAGGTGCTCGAGCGCGGCGTCGACGGCGTCGTCGGTGCGCAGCGCCTCGGCGAGGTCGAAGAAGTCGGCCGCGTGCTGCGGGCCGGACTCGGCGAGGACGGCCGCGGGCAGACGGCGGGCGACCACGAGCCGTTCCAGCTCGTCGTCGGACATCCCCCGCAGCCGAGCGGCGAGGTCGGCGGTGGTCGTCATCGTCCGCCGCTCCGGTCCGCGCGGGTCCTCAGCGGTCCGACCGGTTCTCGCGGGCGCGCTTGGTCCAGGTCAGTCCGAGCAGGACGAGGACCAGCACCATGCCGATGGGCAGACCGATGAGCGGGACCGCCATGATCACCGGCCAGGGCATCGATCCGTTGGCGCTCGGGACGGTCAGCCACATCACGACCATCGCGATGATGCAGAGGAGACCGGCGATGAAGATGCCGCCGATCATGAACCCGAGGACGCGTTCGGTACGATTGAACGTCACCGGGGTGTCCGCGGGTTCGCGCGTGTTCCCGGTGGATCGGGTCGGCTTGGCCATCGGCCCAGGATATCCGACGCACCACGGCCGTTCCACGACCACGAGGAGTCCACGCATGCCCACCGGCAAGGTCAAGTTCTACGACGACCAGAAGGGGTTCGGGTTCATCACCGGCGACGACGGTGAGCCGGTCTTCCTGCACGCGTCCTCGCTGCCGGACGGCGTCACCTCGGTCAAGGCCGGCACCCGCCTCGAGTACGGCGTCGTGCAGGGCAAGAAGGGCTCGCAGGCGCTGTCCGTGCGGCTGCTCGAGCCGGCGCCCTCGCTCGCGAAGATGTCCCGCCGCTCCGCCGACGACATGGCGGTGATCGTCGAGGACCTGGTGAAGGAGCTCGACCGGGTCAGCGGCGACCTGCGCCACGGGCGCTACCCGAAGAACGGCGAACGCCTCGCCGCGATCCTGCGCCACGTCGCAGACCAGTTGGACGCCTGATGGTCGACCACACGGAGCTCGCGCGGAAGGCGCTGCTCGAGGTCACGCCGGAGTCGACGGTCGGCCAGCCGGTCGGCACCGTGGACGAGGGCGACGGCGTCGTCTCGGTCCTGTTCTCGAACCGGATGCCCGGCTACCCCGGGTGGCGCTGGACGGTCTCGATCGCGCAGGTCGAGGGCGACGAGCCCACCGTGCTCGAGGTCGAGCTGATGCCGGGCGACGGCTCGCTGGTCGCTCCGGACTGGGTGCCGTGGGCGGACCGGATGGCGGAGTACCGCGCCGGCCAGGCGGACGAGGACGACGACGACGAGTCGGACGACGAGGACGACGACGAGTCGGACGAGGACGACGACCTCGACGACGCCGAGGAGTCCGACTACGACGACCCGGACGACGACGAGGCAGACGACGACGCCTCGGACGACGACGACGACGACGACGAGTTCGAGGACGACGAGGACGACCTCGCGGAGTCGGACGACGACGAGCTCGACGGCGTCGACGTCGACGCGGCGGACGACGACTCCGATGACGACGCGGCGGACGACGTCGCCGAGGACCCCGCTCCGGTGCGCTCCCGCGGCTCGCGTCGTCGGGCTTCCCGCGTCCGGCCGACCGACCCCGACCAGGACCTCGAGCTCGACCGGCTCGACCCGTCCGAGACGGACCCGGAGCGCCACGGCGCCTGACGCGCCACGGACGGACGGGAGGCGCGGTGCCAGCTGGCACCGCGCCTCCCGTCCGTCCGTGCTGGCGCCTCAGCCGCGCAGCTCGCCGATGACGAAGTCGATCGCCCGCACGAGCTTCGCCACGTCGTCCGGGTCGATCGCGGTGAACGTGGCGACACGGAGCTGGTTGCGGCCGAGCTTCCGGTACGGCTCGGTGTCGACGATGCCGTTCGCGCGGAGCGTCGCGGCGACGGCCTTCGCGTCGATCGACTCGTCGAGGTCGATCGTCGCCACGACCTGCGACCGGTGGGCGGGGTCGGTGACGAACGGGGTGGCGTGGTCGGAGGCCTCGGCCCAGTCGTAGATCGTCGACGACGACGTCTTCGTGCGGGTGTCGGCCCACGCCAGACCACCGGACTGGTTGATCCAGTCGACCTGGTCGTCGAGCAGCAGCAGGGTCGCGAGCGCCGGGGTGTTCAGTGTCTGGTCGAGCCGCGAGTTGTCGACGGCGTTCTGCAGGGAGAGGAACTCCGGGATGTAGCGGTCCGAGGCGGCGATGCGCTCGACGCGCTCGATCGCGGCGGGGGAGAACAGGGCGAGCCACAGCCCTCCGTCCGAGGCGAAGTTCTTCTGCGGTGCGAAGTAGTAGACGTCGGTCGCGGTGACGTCGAACGCGGCACCACCGGCGGCGCTCGTGGCGTCGACGACGGTCAGCGCGCCGTCGTCACCCGCAGCGCGGACGACGGGCGCCATGACGCCGGTCGAGGTCTCGTTGTGCGGGTAGGCGTAGACGTCGACGCCCTCGACGGGCTCGAGCGCGGCGAGCGAGCCGCCGGGTGCCTCGACGACGTGCGGGGTCTCGAGCCACGGGGTGTCCGTGGCCTTGGCGAACTTCGAGCCGAACTCGCCGAAGGACAGGTTCTCGGCACGACGTTCGACCAGCCCGAAGGCGGCGGCGTCCCAGAACGCGGTCGAGCCGCCGTTGCCGAGGACGACCTCGTAGCCGTCCGGGAGCTGGAAGAGGTCGGCGAGGCCGCGGCGGACGCTGCCGACGAGGTCCTTCACGGGCTTCTGGCGGTGGGACGTCCCGAGGATCGTCGCCCCGCGGGTCACGAGTGACTCGAGCTGCGCGCCGCGGATCTTGGACGGGCCGCAGCCGAAGCGTCCGTCGGTCGGGAGGAGTTCGGCGGGGATGACGATGTCTGCCATGCGCCGATCCTAGCGAGCGGTATCCCACCGTCACCGACCCTGGACCGGCCGGACGGGGCGGACCCGACCCGCGCCTCCAGGCCGTGGAGCGCGCCCGTCGGTGCGGTCTTGTCGCACTGCTCAAGTAGGGTGGATCGGGCTGGGCCCAGACATGAGAGGCGGACCGTGACCGATCTCGTCGACACCACGGAGATGTACCTGCGGACGATCCTCGACCTCGAGGAAGAGGGGATCGTGCCGCTGCGCGCGCGCATCTCCGAGCGTCTCGGACACTCCGGTCCCACCGTCTCCCAGACGATCGCGCGGATGGAGCGCGACGGTCTGGTCGTCGTCTCCGGTGACCGCCACCTCGAGCTCACGGGTGAGGGGCGCTCGCGGGCGACGCACGTGATGCGCAAGCACCGGCTGGCCGAGCGGCTCCTCGCCGACGTGATCGGACTCGACTGGGCCTTCGTGCACGACGAGGCCTGCCGCTGGGAGCACGTGATGAGCGAGCAGGTCGAGGTCCGACTCCTCGAGATGCTCGGCAACCCCACGGAGTCGCCCTACGGCAACCCGATCCCCGGGCTCGCCGAGATCGGTGGACCGACGGCGGGACAGTTCCTCGACGGTGTGCAGAACATCGTCGCGGCGACCGACGGCACGGACGCCGTCGCGGTCGGCGTCGTGCGTCGCCTGGGCGAACCGGTGCAGTTCGAGCCCGAGCTGCTGCACCAGCTGCGCACCGCCGGCGTCATGCCCGGCCGTGTCGCCCGGGTGCAGCGCGCCGGTGCGTACGTCGCGGTCCGGGTGGACGGCGAGGACGCCGGCATCGAGCTGCCGACCGAGGTCGCGCAGCACGTCTACATCGAGCGGGACTGACCGTCGGGGCGCCGTCCGAGCCTGAGAATCGGCACAAGGTCACGAGGGTCGATCGCCGCTGATCAGGGGTTCGTGATCGTTCCGTTACCGAACCGTCGTTTCATCTCGACAAGGTAACGGCCCCCACGTACACTCGTCGAGTCCCCGGGCCGCCCACGAGGCCCAGGACCCGTGGCAGGACGTCTCGAACCCGTCTCCTGCCTCGATCGGAAACGATGACGAACGGATGGGGTCCGCCCCTCCGCCCTGACCCAGGCGGAGACGGTGACGAGACGCCGGAGACACCACCCTTGACGCAGACCGGTTCCGCCGCGGACGACCAGACGCCCGCCAACCCGACGAACACCGCGAACGACGCCCCGCTCACCCGGCGGGCCGCGCGCCAGACCGAAGCCCCCGCCCGTCGCATCACCCCCGTCCGCGACGCCCCGCTCCCCGGCGGCCGTCGCGCTGCGCAGGCCGCCCGCGCCGCCGAGACCGCCAAGGCGAGCAGCTCGGCCCGCAAGCGCCGGTTCCTCGCCCCCGTCGTGCTGACGGTCGCCGCCGGCATGTTCGGCACCGTGGCCGTCGCCCCGGCCTTCGCCGCGACGCAGCAGACCGGTTCGACCGCCGCCGACGCGCAGCGCCAGGTCCGCACGACCCAGGCACAGCAGTTCTCGGTGTCCGACGCCGTGGCCCTCGCCGGGACGTCGCGTGACGGCTACGGCGCGACCGCGCAGTCCACCCTCGACGCCGAGGCCGCGCAGAAGGCCGCCGCCGAGCAGGCCGCGGCTGCGCAGGCCCAGGCCGCAGCGACCCAGGCGGCGCGCGCGCAGACCGCGAAGCAGTACTCGTCGTACAGCGGCCCGTCCGCGAACGAGATCGCCACCACGGCGGCCGCCGCGAACACTCCGTTCTCGCTGCCGGCCGTCGTCGCCACCGCGAAGCAGTACATCGGCACCCCGTACGTCTTCGGCGGCGCGGACCCGTCCGGCTTCGACTGCTCGGGCTACATCATGTACGTCTACGCGCAGTACGGCATCAGCCTGCCGCACTCGGTCCCGCTGCAGGACGCCGCGGGCACCACGATCCCCGAGTCCCAGGCGCAGCCGGGCGACGTCGTCATCTTCAACGACGGTTCGCACGACGGCTTCTACATGGGCAACGGCATGATCATGGACGCGCCGAAGCCCGGTGGCTCCGTCTCGATCCGCCCGATCTGGACGAGCAGCTACCACATCGTGCGCTTCGGCATCTGACCCGAGCACCCGCACGACGGTGACGACCCTGGTGTCGTTCCCGTGAACACTCCCGGAAACCGGTCCGCACACCCTCGTGTCGGGCCGGTTTCCGACGTACCCTGGTGCTGCACCGGTCCGATCCGGCCCGAACACGGGAGACCTCATGTCAGCGTTCCGCACGACCCGCACCACGGGTCGGCGCGCGCTCGTGGACATACGGTCGACCGCCCCCTGCGTGCACCATCACGCCCCTGTCTGACGAGAGCACTGCCCATCCGGGTGGTGCTCTTCGTGGTTCAGGGCGTGGTCACAGGTCGCGGTCCCCTGTCGACGTCGATCGACCCGACGCACCCGCAGCGCCTGGAAGCCGTCCAGGCACCGTCGGAAGGGAACCCATGCGCACTCTCGTCCTCAACGCCGGTTACGAGCCCCTCGCGGTGATCTCGGACCGACGGGCCCTCGTGCTGGTCATGAACCAGAAGGCCGCCGTCATCGCCGCCGACCTCGACCACCCGGTCTCGGGGTCCTCCGCGAGCTTCGATCGTCCGTCCGTCATCATCCTGACCCGCTACGTGCGGATCCCGCACGCGAGACTCGTGCCGGTCTCGCGCCGCGGGGTGCTGCGGCGTGACGCCAACCGCTGTGCCTACTGCGACCGGCACGCCACCACGATCGATCACGTGCAGCCCCGGTCGCGCGGCGGCCAGGACTCGTGGGAGAACCTCGTCGCCTGCTGCCTGGCCTGCAACAACACGAAGGGCGACCGCACCCCGCAGGAGATGGGGTGGCGGCTGCGCTTCCGGCCGAAGGCGCCGCACGGTGCGTCCTGGGTGGTGCGGGGGATCGAGCGTCCGCAGTCGGAGTGGGACGAGTACCTGGTGGCCGCGTAGCGCCGGCCCGGCGTCGCGACGGACGGGAGGCGCGTGGCGGGGCCGCCCCGTGCCTCCCGTCCGTCGCGTAGTCTGGCCGCAGTGATCCGCTCATCGCTGTGACCCAGCTGCTTCGTCGCCTCGTCCAGGAGGCGGTGGTCGCGTGTGCCCTGCGGGTGGACTCCTCGGGAGTCCCCGCCGTCGCCACCTCCACCTCGACACACTGGACGACCACCGATGACCTCTTCCTCGTTCCCCGGACCCGACCGCGCCGACCTGCGCGCCGACTGCGGGTCCTGCGCGGCCCTCTGCTGCGCCGCGTTCGGCTTCACGCGGTCCGCTGACTTCCCCGTCGACAAGGCGCCGGGCGACCCGTGCCGGAACCTCGCCGACGACTTCTCGTGCACCGTCCACGAGTCACTCCGGCCACGCGGGTACCGCGGCTGCACCGTCTTCGACTGCGCCGGTGCCGGACAGCGCGTCACCGGACAGCTCTACGGTGGCGTGGACCGGCACCAGCGCCAGGACGTGCGGGTCGAGATGTTCGCCGTCTTCCGTGTCGTCCGACAGCTCCACGACCTCCTCTGGTACCTGGCCGAGGGCGCGGTCCGCAGGCTCCAGCCCGAGGCGTCGGCAGCGTTGGTGGAGCGGATCGAGGACGCGATCGGGCAGGGGCCGACCGTGGTCCTCGGGCTCGACCTGGTCGGGCTGCACGAGGAGGTCCGCGCGGTCCTGGTCGAGGTGAGCGCCGAGGTGCGGGGCGGGTACGCGACGGTCCTGCCCGCGGTCCTGTCGCCCGGGGCCGACCTGATGGGTCGGCGCTTCCACGGCGTCAGCCTGTGCGGGGCGGACCTCCGCGGCGCGTACCTGATCGGCGCTGACCTCTCGGGGGCCGACCTCGACGGAGTCGACCTGCTCGGCGCGGACCTGCGTGGTGCGCGCGTGCACGGGGCGGACCTCTCGGGCTCCCTCTTCCTGACCCAGATGCAGGTCAACGCGGCGCAGGGCGACGAGCGCACGCGGCTCCCAGTTGACGTCGTCCGCCCGTCGCACTGGGGCAGCGGCGGCGCGTAGCGTGCGAGCCATGAGCGAGACGCCCGTGATCGACGACGCCACGATCGGGGACCTCCGTGTCCGACTCCGCGCCACCCGCTGGCCGGACGCGCCCGCCGGCACCGGGTGGTCGCTGGGCGTCGACGTGGACGAGCTCCGGTCGCTGGTCGAGTACTGGGCCGACGGGTTCGACTTCGACGGGCACCGGGAGCAGCTCGCCGCGCTGCCGTCCGAGCGGCACGTCGTCGACGGCGTCCGGGTGAACGTGCTCCACGCGCGATCCGGCCGTCCCGACGCCTTCCCGCTGCTGCTCGCCCACGGGTGGCCGGACTCCGGGTGGCGGTACCGCAAGGTCCTGCCGATGCTCGTCGAGGCCGGGTTCGACGTCGTCGTGCCGGACATGCCCGGGTACGGGTTCTCGGACGCGCCACCGCGCGTGCTCGATGCCCGAGAGGTGGCGGGCATGTGGGCGACACTGATGACGGACCTCGGGTACGACCGGTTCGCTGCGTCCGGCGGGGACATCGGGACGCACGTCGTCCGGTACCTCGCACTCGACCACCCCGACCGTGTGGTCGCCGTGCACCGGATCGACGGCGGGCTGGCGTGGCCCGGGATCGACACCACGGAGCTGTCCCCGGCGGAGCGGGCCTTCGTGCAGGCGACCGAGCGGTGGCGGACCGCCGAGGGCGCCTACGCGATGATGCACCGCACGAAGCCGCAGACCGCCGCCGTCGGGCTGACCGACTCACCCGCGGGTCTCGCTGCGTGGATCGTCGAGAAGCTCCGGTCGTGGAGCGACTGCGGCGGCGACCTGTGGTCGGTGTACACGCGGGACGAGGTCCTGGCGCTGCTGACCGAGTACTGGGCGACGGCGACGATCGGGTCCTCCATGCGGATGTACCACGCGAACGCGGCGATCCCCGCTACGCAACTGCGTCGACGGGTGGAGGTGCCGTCGGGGTTCTCGGTGTTCCCGGGCGACATCGTGCGGGCTCCGCGGGAGTGGCTCGAGCGCACGACGAACCTCGTGCACCACCACGAACTCGACCGGGGCGGGCACTTCGCGCCGTTCGAGCAGCCGGAGCTGTTCGTGGACGAGGTCTGCGCGTTCCTGGAGCCGTACCGCCGCTAGAGTGGACGGGCCAGCCTCTGTAGCTCAATGGAAGAGCAGTTCCGTCCTAAGGAAACGGTTGGGGGTTCGAGTCCCTCCAGGGGCACCACGTCGAGTCGGGGTTCGTGTCCCTGCAGTGCTCGTCCAGGGGCACCAGCCGTCGTCTGGGCCGGAACGGGTTCTCCACAACCGTCGCCCTGGACGGTAGCCCGGGCCCAGCGCCCCGTACGATTGACCCCGTGTCCAAGGTCCTGAGCAGTCTCCCCGTCGGCGAACGAGTCGGCATCGCGTTCTCCGGAGGTCTCGACACCTCCTGCGCGGTCGCCTGGATGCGCGAGAAGGGAGCGGTGCCCTGCACGTACACGGCCGACATCGGCCAGTACGACGAGCCGGACATCGACGCCGTCCCGGGTCGCGCGAAGGAGTACGGCGCCGAGATCGCCCGCATCGTCGACGCGAAGAGCGCCCTGGTCGAAGAGGGCCTCGTCGCCCTGCAGACCGGTGCCTTCCACATCCGCTCCGGCGGCAAGACCTACTTCAACACGACGCCGCTCGGCCGCGCGGTGACGGGCACGATGCTCGTCCGCGCCATGAAGGAGGACGGCGTCGACATCTGGGGCGACGGCTCCACCTACAAGGGCAACGACATCGAGCGGTTCTACCGCTACGGCCTGATGGCCAACCCGCGGCTGCGCGTCTACAAGCCGTGGCTCGACACCGAGTTCGTCGAGGAGCTCGGCGGTCGCAAGGAGATGAGCGAGTGGCTCGTCGCCCGTGGGTTCCCGTACCGCGACTCCACCGAGAAGGCCTACTCGACCGACGCGAACATCTGGGGAGCAACGCACGAGGCGAAGAGCCTCGAGGAGCTCTCGAGCGGTCTGGACATCGTCGAGCCGATCATGGGCGTCGCTGCCTGGCGTGACGACGTCGAGGTCGCCACCGAAGAGGTCTCGGTCCGCTTCGAGGCCGGCCGCCCGGTCGCCATCAACGGCGTCGAGTACGCCGACGCCGTCGCGCTCGTGTACGAGGCGAACGCCATCGGTGGTCGCCACGGCCTCGGCGCGAGCGATCAGATCGAGAACCGCATCATCGAGGCCAAGAGCCGCGGCATCTACGAGGCGCCGGGCATGGCCCTGCTGCACATCGCCTACGAGCGTCTGCTCAACGCGATCCACAACGAGGACACGGTCGCGGCATACCACAACGAGGGTCGTCGTCTCGGACGTCTGATGTACGAGGGCCGGTGGCTCGACCCGCAGTCCCTCATGCTGCGCGAGTCGCTGCAGCGCTGGGTCGCCTCCGCCGTCACCGGTGAGGTCACGCTGCGCCTGCGGCGTGGTGACGACTACACGATCCTCGACACCACGGGTCCGGCGCTGTCGTACCACCCGGACAAGCTCTCGATGGAGCGTGTCGGCGACGCAGCGTTCGGTCCGGACGACCGCATCGGGCAGCTCACGATGCGCAACCTCGACATCGCGGACTCGCGCTCGCGCCTCGAGCAGTACGCGGCGGCCGGGCTGATCGGCGGCGCGACGGGCGAACTCGTCGGCGAGCTGCAGTCGGGCGAGGCCGAGGAGATCCTCGGCGGAGCCGTCGTGTCCAGCGAGGACGAGGCACTCGGTCGCGCGACGGACGCCGCGTCCGAGGGCGCCGCCTTCGACTCCGGTACCGACTGACACACACCGCACCGACACGAACGGGAGCCCCTGCCGCGCGCAGGGGCTCCCGTTCGTCGTCCGTGGCGTGCGTCGGGAGAGGGCGTGTGGCTCTTCCGAGCGGCGTGCACACGCGCACTTCGACGTTGCGCGCGTCGAACGACGTGCGCGGTGTCGTCCTGTGCGCCTGCATCGGTCGCGGGTGCATCGGCCGACATCGCGCGGGTCGATCGACAGGTGCTTCGGCGCGGGACGTCCCTCGCGTCGGGAGTGGGGGTCGGGCCGTGCGACATCACCGTCGTCGTGCGACAGCGGCGGTGTCGTTTCGGCCGATCCGGCACGAGCGAGGTCGGTTCGTGCGACATCACCGTCGTCGTGCGACAGCGGCCGCGTCGTACGACAGCGCCGCGCTGCCGCGACCAGCCGCCGACGCGCCCACACGACGGACGGGAGGCGCGGTACCGACCGGCACCGCGCCTCCCGTCCGTCCCGTGGGGCCCGCTACCGCCGCTCGGCGGTCTCCGGCCGCTTCTGGCGCCACGGCTCCGCCGGCCGGTCCGGACCGCCCCACACCTGCACGGCGCCCCAGGCCGCCGCGAGGAGCGGCACCGAGATGATCGCGCCGGTGATGCCCGCGAGCACGGTGCCCGCGGTCAGGCCGATCAGGATCACCAGGCCGTGCAGCTTGAGCGTCTTGCCCATCAGCACCGGCTGCAGCAGGTTGCCCTCGAGCTGGTTGACGAGCACCACGATGCCCACGACGATCAGCGCGGCCACGGGGCCGTTCGCGACGAGGGCGACGAGCGCGGCGAGGATGCCCGCGGCGGTGGCGCCGACGATCGGGATGAACGCGGTGATGAACACGACGACGGCGAGGGGGAGCGCGAGCGGCACCCCGACGATCGCCAGCCCGACGCCGATGCCGATCGCGTCGACCGCCGCGACGCTCGCCGTGCCGCGGACGTAGCCGCCGAGGGTCTGCACGACGCGGTCACCGACGCGGCGTGCACGCTCGTACCGGGCGCCGGTGAACGGACGGAGCAGGAACTCCCAGATCGCCGGCCCGTCCTTGAGGAAGAAGAACAGCACGACGATCATCAGCACCAGGCCGGTCAGGAAGTTCGCGGTGGCCGACGCCCCGGCCAGGGCGCCCGACCCGAACTGCGAGCTGGTCAGGAAGTCCTGGACGCCGTTCACCACCTGGTCGACCTGCTGGTCGGAGATCGAGAACGGCAGGTGCGCGACGGTGTCCTGCAGCTGCTGGAAACCGCTGATCGCCGACTTCTGCAGGTCGGGCCACTGCGAGATGACCGCGACGACGATCAGCCAACCGACGAGGCCGAGCACGACGAGGACGCCGAGCAGGACCGCGAGGGTCGCGAGCACCGAGGGCACCTTGTGCCGTCGGAGCCAGGACACGACCGGGTGCATGGCGGACGCGATGATCAGGGCGAGGAGCACCGGGATCGTCACGACGCTCAGGGTCGCGGCGGCGTACACGATGCCGATCGCGATCACGAGCACGACGATCACCTGCAGGCACCGGGTCGCGAGACTGCCGAACCCGTCGGTCCACTTGCGGGCGAGTGGTCCCGGTGTCGCGTCGGACGTGGTGGGGTGGTTGCCGAACAGGGGCATGAGGCTCCTCGGTGGTGGTGCGGAGCCTCCCACGCTACCGACGCAGCCGACCCGCGGTCCCGACGCAGCCGACCCGCGGTCCCGACGCAGCCGACCCGCGGTCCCGACGCAGCCGACCCGCGGCCGGGGACGTCCGGGGACGCCGCTAAGCGCATCGACCTGGACGCGCTCCTGTCCCGCTTCTACGCTGGGGTCACCGGGTTCACTCACAGGGTCCCGTCGTCACGATGCCCTCGCGGTCCGCGGGGTCTGGCACAGCGGGACGGCCCGGTCGGATCCGGGGTGAGCAACACCTCGATGAAGGGCTGGTCCTCATGACCGCCACGTACCCGTGCTGCACGCACCTCGACTTCCCGGCGGGGCACACCCGCACCCCCGTCTCCACCTTCGCCGCCACGACCCTGCAGGTGCTCTCGTGACGCCCCGTCCCGTCGAGGACTGGCACCGTCACGGCATGCGCTCACCCGAGGAGGTCGCCGAGCTGATCGCCGACCGCGTCGGCGGCACCTCGGACGCCTCCGTGCCCGCCGGTCCCGAGCACGACGAACCCTCGTACGCGGACTTCCTCGGCGAGCAGGTCTGACGCGGCCCCCGGACGGGGGCTCGCGCCGTCCTGCCTGCGCGCGGATGATCCTCGGCAGGGGCCGTGTGGCCCGTCCCGTCTCACCAGCGGGACCCGGATCAGGGAGGACCCGACGTGCACGACCACGACACCCATCCGTTCGACCGTCACGTCGGCCCGCCGCACGTGGAACGCTTCCGGCTCACCCGGACCGACGAGATGCTCCGTGTGGTCTGCACGTGCGCGATCGGTGCCGACCACGACAACACCATCCGGCACCCCGGCGCCCCGACGGTCGCCTGAGTCGAACGGGTGAACACCAGCCGCGTGGCTCCGGTGAATCCGGTCGTGCGCGACGGTGCGGCGGGATACTGGTCGGGTGCGTGAACTCCAAGCCACCATCGCTGCGGACCTCGACGTCCAGCCGACCATCGACCCCGAGCAGGAGGTCGCCCGCCGTGTCGCGTTCCTGCGTGACTACCTGACCACGACCGGCGCGAAGGGATTCGTCCTCGCCGTCAGCGGCGGGCAGGACTCCACGCTCGCGGGGCGGCTCACCCAGCTCGCCGTCGAGTCCCTCCGCGCCGAGGGACGCGAGGCCGAGTTCGTCACCGTCCGCATGCCGTACCGGGTGCAGGCCGACGAGGACGACGCGCAGCTCGCGCTGCAGTTCATCGACGCCGACCCCGGCATCGTGGTGAACATCGAGCACGGCGTCGACGGCGTGGTGCAGGACACCGCGGCGTCCGGCGTCGCGCTCAGCGACTTCGTGAAGGGCAACGTCAAGGCGCGCATGCGCATGGTCGCCCAGTACGCCGTGGCCGGGCAGCGCGGACTGCTGGTCGTCGGCACGGACCACGCGGCCGAGGCCGTGACGGGCTTCTTCACGAAGTACGGCGACGGCGGCGTCGACCTCACCCCGCTGACCGGGCTGACGAAGAGCCAGGGGCGGCAGCTCCTCGAGCACCTGGGGGCGCCGGCTCGCCTGTACGAGAAGGCGCCGACCGCGGACCTGCTCGACGACCTGCCCGGGCAGACCGACGAGGCCAACCTCGGCCTGACCTACGTCGAGATCGACGCGTACCTGCAGGGGCACGACGTCCCCGACGAGGTCGCCGAGGCGATCGAGTCGCGCTACCGAGCGACCGAGCACAAGCGTCGCGTGCCCGCGACGCCCTTCGACAGCTGGTGGCAGCAGGGCGCGTAGCGCCACAGCGCTGGACCGGACGGGAGGCGCGGTGCAGGTCCCGACCTGCACCGCGCCTCCCGTCGTGCGTGCGACCGTGTCGCGTGGCCGGTCGGACCTGATGACCGTCCGGTTCTCCACAGCTCAGGTCTCCGTCCTGCCGCTGCGGTCCCCGCGCTCCTAGGATGGGCGCAACGGAACAACAGATGCGGAATCCCGGTCACGACCGACCGTGCCGGAGCCGCTGGGGGGAATCATGGAAGTCCTGCTCGCACTCGGCGCCGTCCCGCTCGTCATCGTGGGGATCATCGTCCTCGCCGTGATCGCGCTCGTGTACGCCAAGCTCGTCTACCGCAACGCCGGTGCGGACGAGGCGATCATCATCACCGGGAAGCGGTCGCGGAAGGTCAAGAACCCCGACGGCACCGAGACCGTCGAGTCCGGCATCAAGGTCGTCCTCGGTGCGGGTGTGCTCGTCCGACCGTTCTTCGAGCGGGTGGCGAAGATCTCGCTGTCCTCGCGTGCCATCGACATCAACGTGAACGCGCAGGACTCCCGCGGCGTCACGATCGACGTCGAGGCCGTGGCGCTCGTCAAGGTGGGCGAGGCCGATGCATCGATCCGTGCTGCTGCGCAGCGCTTCCTCGGCCAGGAGAAGAAGATCGACGACTTCGCGCGCGAGGTCCTGTCCGGTTCGCTCCGCGCGTCGATCGGCGCGACCGACGTGTCGACGATCATCCGCAACCGCGACCAGCTCACGGTGGCGGTCCTCGACGTCGCCAAGGACGCCCTGCACAGCCAGGGTCTCGACGTCGACTCGTTCGAGATCAAGGGCATCTCGGACCGCAACGACTACATCAGCGACCTCGGTCGTGCCGAGCGCGCCCGCGTCCGGCTCGAGGCGGAGAACGCCGAGGCCCAGGCCGACCGCGAGGCACGCGAGGCCCGGGCCACCGCCGACCAGGCGATCGCCGAGGCCGAGAACACCCTCGCCATCCGTCGTGCGGCGCTGCAGCTCGACGCCGACCGGGCTTCGGCCGAGGCCGCAGCGGCCGGTCCGCTCGCGCAGGCTCGCGCGTCGCAGGGCGTCGTCGAACAGGAGCAGATCACGGCGCAGAAGCGCGCCGAGCTCCGTCGTGCCGAGCTCGAGTCCGAGGTGAGCGCGGTCGCCGAGGCGAACGCGCGCAAGACCCGGGTGGAGGCCGAGGCTGCTGCGGCTGCCCAGGTCGAGACGGCCCGTGCGCAGGCCGAGGCCCGACGCATCTCGGCCGAGGCGGTCGCCGCCGAGGCCCAGGCCGAGGCTGCCGCCCGCAAGCTCGCCGCCGACGCCTCACGTGCGGAGGGTGAGGCCGCGGCCGACGCCATCCGTGCGAAGGGTCAGGCCGAGGCCGACGCGACGAAGGCCCAGGCCGACGCGCTCGCACAGCACTCCGAGGCCGTGCTCCGGGTGAAGGCGCTCGAGACGCTGCCGAGCATCGCCCGCGAGCTCGCGGCGCCGATGGGCAACATCGACAAGCTGACGGTCGTGTCCTCGGACGGCGCAGGCGCCCTGTCGAAGAGCGTCGTGAGCCAGTTCAGCGAGGTCGACGCGCTGCTCGGCACCACGGCCGGCTTCACGCTGAGCGACATCGTGAAGA
Source organism: Curtobacterium sp. 1310 (assembly GCF_017834105.1). Lineage (NCBI taxonomy): Bacteria > Bacillati > Actinomycetota > Actinomycetes > Micrococcales > Microbacteriaceae > Curtobacterium > Curtobacterium sp. 1310. Next base: position 191,742 of record NZ_JAFICY010000005.1, read on the forward strand.
GCACGACGACCGGCCAGGCCGCTGCCCGGGCGGTCGCGCGTGAGCAGGGCGCCGCGCCGGTCGACTGACGGGCACGGTCGTGCGCACGGGCGCGGTCGGGTCAGCCCCGGTCGCGCCCGTCGTCGTCCCGGTGTCGCTGCTGGCCGCCGGCGTCCTCGCGCTGGTCCTCAACCGGGTCGCTGTCGGTGGCCGGGTCGCCGTCGGTGACCGGGTCGCCGTCGGTGACCGGGTCGCCGTCGGTCGACTCCTGCGGCCGTCCCTGCAGCGCGTCCCGCTCGGCGGCCAGACGCTGCTGCCAGACGACGCTGCGAGCGGCGCCCTCGAGCACGTCCTCGACCTGCCCGCCGGTCTTCGCTGCGAGTGCGCCGCTCAGGCCCGCGGTGAGGGTGCCGCCAGCGGCAGCGAGGCGTTCCATGACCTCCTCCTGCCGGGGCGTGAGGGGTTCGTCGACCATGCTGTCCACGGTCTCGCGGATGTTCGCCTCGCTGGCGTCGAGCGAGGCGTCGTCCCCGGCGTGCAGTGCGGCGGCCTCGCCGACGACGACGAGTCCGAGCCGTGCGGCGTCGTCCTCGGGACGGGGGCGTTCGTTCTCGTCGGTCATGGCGGGGACGCTACGCCCCGGCCGATGTACGGCCGTCAGCACCCTGTCCCCCCCTGCTCGGGGCCGATCGGTCGCACGGGACGACGAAGGACCCCGGACCGTCACGGTCCGGGGTCCTTCGTGGTGCCGCTCCGACACCCCCACGTCGGTCAGTGGCGCCTGCTGGTGGTCAGCGGCGCGCGCCGCGACCCGCGAAGCGCGTGTAGAGGAACAGCACGATGACGGCACCGATGATCGAGCCGATGATGCCGGCCGGCTGGAAGAAGCCGTCCATCGGGTCGTGCTGGAAGATGAGGAACCCGAGGAAGCCGCCGACGAACGAGCCGATGATGCCGAGCACGATCGTCATGAGGATCGACATGTGCTGCTTGCCGGGGATGATCAGCCGGGCGAGGGCGCCGGCGATGAGGCCGATGATGATGAGGCTGATGATGAGACCGAGCACGGTGTCCTCCTTGGGTCAGACCTGTCGCGGTCCGGGGGTGTCCGCGATCTGGGTCGGCCCCGATTGAACACCGCTCTTCCCCAGCATGTTCACAGCCTGCATGGAGGCGCAGGTACAGGCGAGGGTCACACCGCTCCGGACGACTCCAGCTCCGCCTGCAGCTCGGTGTCCGAGGGCTCCACGAAGTGCTTGCCGTTCGGCAGCACCACGACGGGGATGTTCTTGCGGCCGCTGATGGCCTCGGCCCGGTCGGCGGCGGACAGGTCCGCCTCGACGTCCACGTAGTCGTAGTCGACCCCGAGGCGGTCGAGGAGCGCCTTCGAGCGTCGGCAGTCGCGGCACCAGTCCGCGCCGAACATCGTCACCTTGTCGAACGTCGCATCAGTCATGTCCTCACAGTACGTCCGACGGCCGCGGGACATTCCCGCGTCGCCGCCCACGCCCCGACGACGTGTGACCGCGTGACCGCGTGACCGCATGACCGTCAGCCCGCGCGACTCCGCGCCGACCCGCACGCCCTACGATGGCCCCATGCCGCAGCGACCCGACCCCGAGCGGGCCGCATGGGCCGCGGCAGCCGTCCGACGCTTCGCCGCGGCGACCAACCTCCTCGTCGCCGGCCGCACCGTCCGTGTGCTCGGCGGCGACCCGCGTGACGCCGCGGCGCTCGTCGCACTGCTCACCGGGCTCGGTGCACGCACCGCGGTGGACACCGCCCCTGCGGACCACGAGCCGGTTGACGACGAGCCGATCGACCAGCTCTGGTGCCTCGGTGACCCGGACGAGTCGACCGCTGCCGTCGAGCGCGAGACCGACCGGCCCCGCGGTGCGACCCTCGTGGTGGTGGACGCCGGCCGGTACGCCCCCGCTGTGGACGAGGACGCCTTCGGCCCGGTCGCCCCGGCCCGCCCCGGGGTGCTCGCCGTCCCGACGCTCTCCGACGACGTGTTCCTCGTCTCCACCGGTCGGGAGCCCGAGGACGACCCTGCCGCCGAGGACCGCATCCGCTGGGCGCGCAGGTCGATGCCGGTCGCCCGTGCGGTCGCCGCGGAGCTCCGTGACGGCGGGCTGCTCCGCGGTACCCGGGTCGGCGTCGCGATGGTGCTCGAGCCGAAGACCGCCGTGCTCAGCCTGCTCCTGCGCGACGCGGGCGCCGAGGTCGTCGTGTACGCGCACGCCGACGAGACGGACGACGCGGTCGCGGACGTGCTCCGCCGCGCCGGGATGCCGGTCCACGCGGACAGCACCGCGTCGCTCGCCGAGCAGCACCGTCTCGCCCTGGCGATGCTCGACACGCGTCCGCACGTGCTCCTCGACGACGGTTCGCACCTGATCCGCCTCGCGCACCAGGAGCGGCCCGAGCTGCTGCCGACCATGCTCGGCGCCGCGGAGGAGACGACGAGCGGCCTCCGACCCCTCCGCGTCATGGCCGAGCGCGGCGAGCTCGGCATCCCCGTGGTCGCCGTCAACGACGCCCGCGCCAAGACCTGCTTCGACAACCGCTTCGGCACCGGCCAGTCCACGGTGTTCGCGACGCTCGACCTGGTCGACCCGCTCCCGTCCGCCGTGCACCGGGTCCGGCCGGGAGGCACGGCGGTCGTCGCCGGCTTCGGTCCCGTCGGCGAGGGGGTCGCCCAGGTCCTCGTCGCGCTCGGCTTCCGGGTCACGGTCGCCGAGGTCGACCCGGTCCGCGCCCTGCAGGCGCGCTTCGCCGGGCACGCGGTCGCACCGTTCGTCGACGCGGTGCGCGACGCCGACCTCGTGGTGAGTGCCTCCGGGGTGGCGGACACCGTGGACCACACGGTCCTGCGCGCGTGCGCGGTCGGTGCGGTCGTGTCCGTCGCGGGGGGCGTCGACGACGAGGTCGCCCTGTCCGCGGCGGCCGCCGCCGGTGCGGTCCGGACGGCCGTGGCGCAGCACGTGGAGCGCCTGACCTGGCCGGACGGCCACCAGGTGCTCGTCCTCGCCGGGGGCAACGGGGTGAACACGAGCGCCGCCGAGGGCAACCCCGTCGAGATCATGGACCTGTCCTTCGCGGTGCAGCTCGGCGCCCTGCGGATGCTGCTCGAGCGCGGCGACGAACTCCCGCGCGCCGTCGTGCCGGTCGACCCCGCGGTGGACGAGGCGACCGCCCGCGTCGCGCTCGCCGCGTGGGGGAGCCGGGTCGCTCCTCCCGTCCGGATCGCCGAGCAGCCCGCCGACCGCGAGCCGGACGTGCGGACGCACCGGTTCGGGACACCCCGGTGACCGCGTCGCCGGTCGTGGTGCACTCGGCGCGCGTCGTCGTGCCGATGACGGCACCGCCGATCGCCGACGGGGCGGTCGCGGTGCAGGACGGACGGATCCTGCACGTCGGCGACCGGTCGTGGGTGGTCGACCAGCTCGACGCCGCCGGGCGCACGTGCACGGAGCGGCGCTGGCGGGGCGCGCTCCTGCCGGGTCTCGTCAACGCGCACACGCACCTGCAGTACACCGGCATGTCCGGTGTCGGTCAACGGCAGTACGCGGGTTTCGAGGACTGGGCGGCTGCGTTCAACGTGAACTACGCGCTCCCGCACGACTGGCGGGCGGAGGCGTCCGCGGGCGCCGTCGCATCGATCGCGGCGGGCGTCACGAGCATCGCGGACGTGGTGACCGACATCGAGGCGGCCGACGTCCTGGAGCAGCACCGCCTCGGCGGGATCGCCTACTGGGAGGTCATGGACTGGGAGAACGCGGCGTGGGAGTCCCACGGGCGCGACCAGGTGCTCGACGAGCTCGCACGGATCCCGACCACGCCCGGGGCGGGGCTGTCGCCGCACGCGCCGTACTCCCTCGACGTGGCACCGCTGCTCGAACTGCCGGACATCGTGCGCCAGCGGGGGCTCCGGCTGCACCTGCACCTGGGCGAGGCGGCGTTCGAGGGGGAGCGGGTCTCGCTCGGGCCGGTCCCGGGGCTCGAGGGCGTCGACGGCGTCGGGCACACCGCGGACTGGCACCTGGCGAACGTGCCGTCCTTCCGGGCCATGCGGGCGCTCGGCTTCGGCGCCAGTGCCACCGCGTTCGTCGACCGGCTGGGCGTGCTGGGCCCCGACTGCCACATCGCGCACGGCGTGTACGTGACCGCGTCCGACCGAGCCCTCCTGCGGGCACGCGGGACCACGGTCGCGCTCTGCCCCCGGTCGAACGCCGTCATCGGCCTCGACCCGCCGCCCGTCGCGGACTACCTGCGCGAGGGCAGCCCGATCGCGATCGGCACCGACTCCCTGTCGTCGTCGCCGTCCCTCGACCCGATGGCCGACGTCACCGCACTGCACCGCATCGCCCGCGCCCAGGGGTACGCGCACCGCGACCTGCACGAGCGGCTGCTGGCGGCGGCGACCCTCGGTGGCGCGCACGCGATGGGGACGGCGGTCGGGCCGGACCGCGTCGGACACCTCGCCGTCGGGGCACGAGCCGACCTGGCCGTGTTCGACGTCGACGCCCGGACCGTGCCCGACGCGCTCGCCGAACTCGTCGAGGACGGTGCCGGCCGCGCCGTCGCGACGATCGTCCGCGGCGTCGTGCGGGCCACCGACGGCACCGTGCACCCGCTCGACCCCGAGACAGCCCCCACCCGGGGCCCCGGTTCCGGGGACACCCGGGACCCCGTCCCCCACCACGTCCGTCCCCAGGAGGAACGATGACCGACACCGCACCCCGCCCCGGCATGGTTGCCCGCCGCACCGTCGGCGGCGAGCTGATCGAGTGGCTCGACGTCCCGCAGCGCGCGGCCGCCCTCGGCATGGAGCCGCACCCGGAGGGCGGTTGGTACGTCCGCACGTGGACCTCGCCCTCGACCGTCGAGACCCCCGCCGGCGAGCGCCCCGCAGCGACCCTCATCCACTTCCTGCTGCCCCCGGGCGAGACCTCCGCCTGGCACCGTGTCGCGAGCGACGAGATCTGGATGTGGCACGGGCCGGACACCGTCGTGCTCGAGCTCGGCGGCTCCGGCGACCGGCCCGAGCCCGGGGACCGGATCACCCTCGGCCCGGACGCCGGCCGGCACCGGCTGCACGACGCCCAGGCCTTCGTGCGCGGTGGGGTCTGGCAGCGCACCCTGCCCGGCGACGGCGAGGTGCTCCTCAGCTGCATGGTGTCGCCCGGGTTCTCGTTCGACGACTTCACGATGGCGGGCGACACCGACGGCGACGCCGCGACCGCGTAGTCGACGGTCATCCGCGTCGCGGTGGTATCCCACGCGCCGGTACACTGCCTCCTGCCCGCTCCACCCCGCTCTGTCCCGCTGACGAAGGCCCTCCCGTGACCCGCACCCGCCGTCTGTCCCTCGCCGTCGCCACCGCCACGGTCGCCGCCCTCGCGCTCGCCGCCTGCTCCGCCGGTGGGAGCAGCGCCGGGAGCGACGGCACCGTCACGGACGGCAAGCTCACGATCGCGACCGGCCAGCCGGCCTACTCGCCCTGGGTGGAGGACGACGACCCGCAGTCCGGCAAGGGCTTCGAGTCCGCCGTGGCCTACGCGGTCGCGAAGGAGATGGGCTACGCGAAGGGCGACGTCGTCTGGAAGCGCAGCACCTTCGACAGCGCCATCGCCCCCGGCCCGAAGGACTGGGACCTCAACGTCCAGCAGTTCTCGATCGACGCGAAGCGCAAGAAGGCCGTCGACATGTCCACGCCGTACTACACGACCACGCAGGCCGTCGTGACGACGTCGGGGTCGAAGGCCGCGAAGGACACCACCGTCGCCGCACTGAAGGGCGACACGATCGGTGTCGCCTCGGGCTCCACGAGCATCAGCTCCGTGAAGGACGTGCTCGGCGTCACCCCGCAGGTGTTCAACTCGAACGACGACGCCGTGCTGGCGCTGCAGTCGGGGCAGATCGACGCGATCGTGACCGACCTGCCGACGGCGTTCTACATGGCCGCCGCGCAGCTCGACGACGGCACGGTGTCGGCGCAGTTCCCCGAGGACGGCTCGGGTGACCAGTTCGGCTTCGTGCTGCCGAAGGGCTCCGCGCTGACGAGCAAGGTCGACAAGGCCCTCGAGGCCCTGGAGAGCGACGGCACGCTCGCCGACCTGCAGACGAAGTGGCTCTCCTCGGAGACGAACACCCCCGTCCTGAAGTAGCCCGGTGACCGCCCCAGCAGGTGCCGGCGCCCCGGTGACCGCTCCAGCGCCGAGCCAGGTCGAGCTCGAACGACGGCTCTACCGTCGGCAGCGCGGCCACCGCTCGGTCGTCGTCTCGGTCGTCTCGACGCTCGTCGTGATCGCGGTCGTCTGGCTCGGCGTCGTGAACACGCCCGGCTGGGCCGCGGTGCAGCAGTCGTTCTTCGACCCGCAGACGGCGATCGACACCTTCCCGGCCGTCCTGCTCGGGCTGTGGCTGAACATCCGGATCCTGTTCTTCAGCGCGATCGGCGTCGCCGTGCTCGGCACCCTGCTCGCCGTCGTGCGGGGGCTGCGGAACCCGGTGTTCTTCCCGCTGCGGATGCTCGCCACCGCCTACACCGACCTGTTCCGGGGTCTGCCGCTCATCATCGTGCTCTACCTGGTCGGCTTCGGCATCCCGGGGCTCGGCATCTTCCCGCGGCAACCCCCGGAGGTCTGGGGCACCATCGCGATCGTGCTCACGTACTCGTCCTACGTCGCCGAGGTGCTCCGCGCCGGCATGGAGGCCGTGCACCCGTCCCAGCGCCTCGCCGCCCGGTCGCTCGGCCTGTCCCACGCCGGGACGCTGCGGCTGGTCGTGCTGCCCCAGGCGATCCGCAAGGTCACCCCGGCGCTCATGAACGACTTCGTCTCGATGCAGAAGGACGTCGGCCTGGTGTCGATCCTCGGCGCCGTCGACGCGGTGCGGAGCGCTCAGATCGCACAGGCCGAGACCTACAACTTCACGCCGTACCTCGTCGCGGGGCTGCTGTTCGTCGTGATCAGCCTCCCGCTCATCCGGGTGACGGATGCCATCGCTCGACGGCAGCAGCGTCGCGAGCAGATCGGGGGGACGGTGTGAGCGAGTCGGTGGTCCTGGAACTGCGCGGACTGCGCAAGACCTTCGGCGAGCACGAGGTCCTGCGGGGGATCGACCTGACCGTGCACCGCCACGAGGTCATCTGCGTCATCGGGGCGTCCGGCTCCGGCAAGTCGACACTGCTGAAGACGGTGAACCTGCTCGAGGGCATCGACGACGGCGAGATCCTGCTCCAGGGGACGGACATCGCCGACCCCCGCACCGACGTCGACGCCACCCGCGCCCGGATCGGCGTGGTCTTCCAGCAGTTCAACCTGTTCCCGCACATGCGGGTGCTCGACAACGTCACGCTCGCGTCCCGTCGGGTGCACGGCATCGCCCGGGCCGAGGCCGAGGCCACCGCCCGCCGACTGCTCGACCGGATCGGACTGGGCGACTTCGCCGGGGCGTACCCGGACCGGCTCTCCGGCGGGCAGCAGCAGCGTGTCGCCGTGGTGCGGGCGATCGCGACGTCGCCGGAGCTGCTCCTGCTCGACGAGGTGACGAGTGCCCTCGACCCGCAGCTCGTCGGCGAGGTGCTCGACCTCGTCCGCGAGCTCAAGGAGCAGGGCGCCACGATCCTGATGACCACGCACGAGATGTCGTTCGCCCGGAACGTCGCCGACCGCATCGTGTTCCTGCACCAGGGCGAGGTGGTCGAGCAGGGCGCACCGGCGGACGTGCTCGACCGACCGCAGCACCCGGCGCTCGTCGAGTTCCTGTCCCGCGTCCACGCCTGACCCGGGTCACACGGCGAGCAGCACCTTGCCGATGACCTCGCCGTCGCGGACCCGGCGGTGTGCCTCCGCTGCCTCGGCGAGCGGGACCACCGAGTCGACGATCGGTCGCACGCTGCCGTCGGCGACGAGCGGCCAGACGTGCTCGCGGACGGCGGCAACGATGGCGGCCTTCTCGTCGAGCGGCCGGGCTCGGAGCGTCGTCGCGCTGATGGTCGCACGCTTCCGCATCATCGCGCCGAAGTCGAGCTCGCCCTTCTGCCCGCTGCCCGCCGCGATCACGGCGATGTGCCCGTTCGGGGCGAGCACGTCGAGGTGCTTCGCGAGGTAGTCCGCCCCGACGACGTCCAGCACGACGTCGACCCCGCGGCCGTCGGTGAAGTCGCGGGCGCGCTCGACGAAGTCCTCGGTGCGGTGGTCCACCACGAGATCGGCGCCGAGCTCCCTCGAAGCACGCACCTTGCGCTCCCCGCCGCTCGTCGCGATCACCCGGGCACCGAGCGCCTTCGCCCAGACGACCGCGTGCGATCCCATGCCGCCCGTGCCGCCGTGCACCAGCAGGGTCTGCCCGCGCCGGAGCCCCGCGAGCATCCCCACGTTCGAGTACACCGTGCACGAGGCCTCGGGCAGTCCCGCGGCCTCGACCAGGTCCACGCCGTCGGGCACCGGCAGCACCTGGGCCGCGGGCACGGCCACGAGGGTCGCGTAGCCGCCGCCCGACAGCAGCGCGCACACCCGGTCACCGACCGCGAACCCGTCGACGCCGTCGCCGAGCGCGCGGACCGTCCCGGAGACCTCGAGGCCCAGGACCTCGGACGCGCCGGGCGGCGGCGGGTAGTTGCCCGCGACCTGCTGCAGGTCGGCGTTGTTCACCCCGGCCGCTGCCACCTCGACGAGGAGCTCGCCCGGCCCGGCGACCGGGTCCGGGTGCTCGTCGAGTCGGAGTCCGCCGTCGTGTGCCGTGATCGCCTGCATGCCCTCGACCGTACGCCCCGCGGCAGGGCAGACCGGCACGGCTCGTGGCACGGCAGGCCCGACGGCCGCCGTGTACCGTCGGTGCCGATCCGCGCCGCTCCGTCGCGCGGGCACGACCAGGGGGGACGTCCATGTCCAGGAAGACCATCGCCGTCGCGACCGCGGCACTCGCCGTCGCACTGCTCGCCGGCTGCTCGAACGGGGGCTCTGGGAACGGCGGCGCCGAGGGCTCCGGCTCGGCGGCCTCCTCGGCCCCGAGCTCCGCGGCGCCGCAGGCCGCGTCCCAGAGCAAGGCCGAGGCGTGCAACGCGTTCCAGTCGAAGGTCGAGGACGCCGCGAAGGGCCTGCAGTCGCAGGTCACCGAGCTGCAGTCGGACCCGCAGGCAGCCGTCGCGAAGCTCGAGGAGTTCGACCAGTCGCTGTCCGACGGCGTCGACGCGGTGCAGAACGCCGACGTCAAGCCGAAGGCCGAGGCGTTCCGGTCGGCGTACACCGACATGCTGACGCAGATCAAGGCGATCACGGCGGACCCGCAGTCGGCGGACCTGTCGGCGTTCTCGGACACCACGCAGAAGGTCCAGGACGCGGGGACCGAGTTCCAGCAGGCCTGCACGTCCTGACCGCCGCAGCACGACGACGCCCCGTCCACCGATCGGTGGACGGGGCGTCGTCGTGCGGGTGCTCCGGCCCGTCAGGCCGCCGGTCGAGCAGCGTCGAGCCGGGCGACGTCCTCGTCGCGGAGCTTCACCGTCGCCGCGACGACCGAGTCCAGGATCGACTGCGGCCGCGACGCACCCGGGATCGGGATCACCACGTCGCTCTTCTGCAGCTCCCACGCCAGCGCCACGACCTGCGGCGACACGTCGCGCTCGCGGGCGATGACGGCGAAGTCCTCGTACGCGGTCCCCAGGTCGGCGGCCTTCGCGATGCCGCCGAGGGGGCTCCACGGCAGGAACGCGATGCCGAGCTCGTCGCACAGCTCGAGCTCCGGCTCGCTCGACCGGAACGCCGGTGAGAACTGGTTCTGCACCGAGACGAGGCGGCCGCCCAGGACCTCGTTCGCCTCACGGATCTGGTCGGGGTCGGCGTTCGAGATGCCCGCCATGCGGATGACGCCCTCGTCGAGGAGCTCCGCGAGTGCCCCGATCGAGTCCGCGTAGGGCACCGACGGGTCCGGCCGGTGGAACTGGTACAGGCCGACGGCGTCGACACCGAGGCGCTTCGCCGAGGCCTTCGCGGCCTCCTTGAGGTACTCCGGTCGGCCGTCCTGCGCCCACGCGCCCGGTTCCGGCCGCAGGTGGCCGCCCTTCGTGGCGACGAGCACCGCGTCGGTGTCGCCGTGGAACTCGCGGATCGCCTTCGCGATGAGCTCCTCGTTGTGCCCGACCTCGTCCTTGGCCGCCTGGTGGTAGGCGTCCGCGGTGTCGATGAGGGTGACGCCCGCCTCGAGGGCGGCGTGGATGGTCGCGATCGCCTGTCGCTCGTCGGGCCGCCCCTCGATCGACATGGGCATCCCGCCCAGTCCGATCGCGCTGACCGACACGTCTCCGATGACTCGTTGCTTCATGCGCCCAGCTTGCGCCGGTCGACCGGGGCGACGCCCAGCGTGCGCGGACGGGACAGGCCGACGGGACCGCCGGACGGGAGGCCCGTGGCGGCCCCGCCACGCGCCTCCCGTCCGGCGGACGCCGCGCTAGGGGAGCTGCAGTGCGGTCACCTGGCCGGCCCCCGTCGCCGGGTCGGTTGCCTGCGCGAACACGACCCCGCCCCAGGTGACGACCACGATCGCCAGGACGAACCCGAGCGCGGCGATCCACCACGACGAGCGACGACGCACCCAGGCGCCGACCGCGAGCACGACCGTCGCGACCCCGATGACGAAGGACCCGCCGACCGCGATCGCGGCGCCGCCGAGGAAGCGGCCCGGCGAGCACCCCGTGGCCGCGTCGCAGCCCGCGGTGGCCGAGACGACCGCGATGATCCCGACCACCAGGGTGAGGAGCGTCAGGAGGGCACCGGCTGCGAGCAGGAGGACGGTCGACACCCGGTCGGCGACCCGGCCCGCGGGGAACAGCGTCGTGCCGCCACGCGCCCACGCGGCGCGTTCGGTGCTGCCCGGGCCGGACTGGGACGGACCCGAGGGTGAGGACTGCGGCGGACCGCCGGACGGGTGCGACCAGGTCATGCGGCCGGTCTACCGTGCCTCGACGCCGAACGCCCGGGCGAGCCGCTGGATCTTCTGCGCGCGGCCGAGTCGCGGCAGGTCGGAGCCGTCGCGGATGACCTGCCCGCGGGCGTCGAAGTCGTCGAGGAAGTCCTGCGCCCAGGCGACGTCGGTCGGCGTGGGGGAGATGACCTCGTTGATGACCGGCAGCTGCTCGGTGTCCAGGCAGAGCTTGCCGGTCAGGCCGAGCGACACCGCCACCTGGGACTGCTCGCGGAGGATCGCGTGCGCCGAGCCGACCGTCGGGCCGTCGATCGGACCCGGCAGGTCGCCCACGCGCGAGGCGACGACGAGCCGGGAGCGCGGGTAGGCCATGGCGAGCGTGTCGGCCGAGGTGCCGGTGTCGCGGCGGTAGTCACCCGAGCCGAAGGCCAGACGGAAGGCGCCCTGTGCCTTCGCGATCGACGTCGCCTCCTCGATGCCGAGCGCCGACTCGACCAGGGCGATCACCGGGGTGTGGCCGCCGAGCCGGTGCCACGTGTCGGTGACCTGCGCGGGCGACTCGGTCTTCGCGAGCATCACGCCCTGCAGGCCCGGGAGGCCGCGGAGCTCCTCGACGTCGTCCGCCCAGAAGTCCGTCGTGACGTCGTTGATCCGGACCCAGGCCTCACCGCCGCCCGCGAGCCACGAGGCCACGGTCGTGCGGGCGCCCGGCTTCGCGGCGGGGTCGACGGCGTCCTCGACGTCGAGGATGATCTGGTCGGCGCGCGACCGCTGTGCCCGCTCGAACCGGTCGGCGGCGGTGCCGGGCACGAGGAGCCACGACCGGGAGATCTCGGCGGGGACCGACCGACGCCGGTCCGGCCGGGCCGACGAGGGTGCGGGGGCGGACGGGGCGGTGCGGTCGTCGATGGCCATGCCACGTTGCTACCACACCGGCCCGTCGGACCCCGTACCGGGCCCGCACGGAAAGCCGGAAACGTCGGGTCATTGCCAGGGAGGCCGCCCGCTTCCGCCTACAGTGTCGGATGTGTGGCGAGACAGGGTGACCGACGGCGCGGACGACGCGGATGACGACGTCCCCGTCCAGGGCGCCGACGCGCCCGAGGACGGGCGCGAGCAGCGGGAGGGCGACCGGAGCGACGAGCCGGACCGCACGCTGCGGCCGGAACTGCAGCTCACGAGCCCGCAGGCGATCAGCCTGGGCGACCCGCGCCTCCAGGCCGGCAACGCCGCCGAGCCCACGTGGGACGCCTGGCGGTCGCAGCTGACCGGTGTCGGCGGGACGAGCCCCCTCACGCACTTCAGCGACCACCCGCGTGCCCGGATCGAGCTGTCCACCACGCACCCCGGCGGACTCGCGCAGTTCATCACCGGCAAGACGACGCTGCTCTCGAGCCTGATCCGCGACGAGGTCGCCCTGCGCGCCGCGCGTGTCGCCGCCGCCCAGGTCGAGGCGAAGGGCACCGAGCTCGCGACCGTGCGCGGGATCGACGCCGTGAAGCTCGGCATCGGCATGGCCGACTGGCAGCACGGCGACGAGCACTTCCGCGGCCCGGTGCTCCTCCGCCCGCTCGCGATCCGTCGGCACGGCCGTGACTTCGAGGTGCGCTTGCTCGGCGAGCCGGTGCTCAACCCCGGGCTGGCCGACGCGCTGCACGAGCAGTACGGCGTCATCCTCGACGCGCAGTCCTTCGTCGCGCTCGCGCAGCAGGACGGTTCGTTCACCCCGAACCCCGTCATCGACCGGCTCCGCGGCCTGACCGCGCACATCCCCGGCTTCTCGGTGCACGCGCGTCTGGTCGTCTCGACCTTCGCCGAGGTCGCCAGCGGCATGGTCGAGGACACCGGCGACCTGTCCCACCCGGTGCTCGACGCGCTCGCCGGCAACCCGAGCGCGAAGTGGCAGGTCGAGCAGTCCTACCACCCGGTCGAGCAGACCCCCTCGGACGAGCGCAGCCCGGAGACCGACACGCTGCTGCTCGACGCCGACGACGAGCAGGAGAACGTGATCGCGCAGATCACGGCGGGCAACTCGATCGTCGTGAAGACCCTGCCGGGCACCGGCGGGACACAGACGATCGTCAACGCGCTCGGCGGCCTCGTCGCGGCGAACAAGCGCGTCCTCGTCGTGAGCCCGAGGCGAGCGACCCTGCGGGGCATCGCCGCACGCTTCGCCGAGGTCCAGCTGCCGGGCGTCGCCGTCACGCCGGGCACCCTGCGCCGTGACGTCGTCCGGGGCATCGCGCGCAACGAGAAGGCCGCGCGTCCGAACCTCCGCGAGGTCGACGACGCCCTGGTCCGGCTCCGCAAGGTCCTCACCGACTACCGCGGCTCGCTGACCCGCGTGGACCCGGACTTCGGCGTCTCGGTGCTCGACTGCCTGGTCGAGCTGTCCCGGCTGTCGCTCCTGCCGGTGCCGCCGTCGACGACCGCCCGACTGTCGAAGCGGTCCGTGACGAGCATGGTCGAGGGCCGTTCGCGCGTCGCCGAGACCATGGTCAGCGCGGCCAACCTCGGCGAGTTCCGCTACGGCCCGGACGACTCGCCCTGGTACGGCGCCAAGTTCGGTTCGAGCGACGGCGCGCAGCGGGCGCACAAGACCGCGAAGGACCTCGACGCCGACGGCCTGCCGACGCTGCTGCGCCGTGCGCACGACCTCGTGGCGTCGACCCACATGCGGCAGTTCACGACGATCAACGAGCTCGGCATCTACCTCCGCCTGCTCACCGAGATCCGGGACACCCTCGACCGCTTCCTGCCCGTCGTCTTCGACCGGTCGGTCTCGGAGCTCGTCGCCGCGACGGCCCCTCGTGGCGAGGGCGCCCCGATGTCGTCGACGAACCGTCGTCGGCTGAAGAAGCTCGCGCGTGAGTACGTCCGACCGGGCGTGCACGTGTCCGACCTGCACGAGGCGCTGACCCGCGTGCAGCAGCAGCGCGTGCTCTGGCAGCGCTACGTCGCGGCCGGCGTGAACCCCGAGGTGCCCACGGGCATCGGGGACGTGCAGGTGCTCTTCTCGAACGTCGTGCAGGACCTCGCCCGACTCGACGAGCCCCTCGGCCGGACCGAGCGGGACCGCCAGCTCGCGAACCTGCCGATCGACGAGCTCGTCCCGACGGTCGCCCGCCTGGCCGAGGAGTCCGACGTCCTGCACAACCTGCAGGAGCGCACCGAGCTCATGCAGACCCTGCGCGACCTGCAGCTCGAGCCGCTCATCACCGACCTGGCACACCGCCACGTGCCGGACACCCAGGTGCCGGCCGAGCTCGAGCTCGCCTGGTGGCAGTCCGCGCTCGAGACGATGCTCGAGTCCGACCGGGCGCTGCTCGGCGGCAACACCGACATGCTCGACCGGGTCGAGGCCGACTTCCGGCTCGTCGACGACGCCCACGCGGCCGGGGTCTCCCAGGGCCTGGCGTGGCAGCTCGCCGAGAACTGGAAGGTCGGACTGGTCGACTGGCCGGACGAGGCGACGTCGCTGAAGACGCAGCTCAAGGAGGGCGCGATCACCTCGCGCCTGCTGCAGGACTCCGCGCCGCACCTGTCCCGGTCGATCGCGCCGGTCTGGCTCGCCTCGCCGTACGAGGTCCCCGAGATCGCCGACACGATGCCGTTCGACACGGTGATCCTCGTCGACGCCGGTGCCGTCACCATCGCCGAGACCGTCGGCGCCGTCCGTCGCGCCCGCCAGACCGTCGTGTTCGGCGACCCGGTGACGCAGACCCCGTCGCCGTTCCGGATCGCGGTCGACCCCGACCACCGGGCACTGCAGGTGGACGAGGGCACGCTCGACGCCCTGCACGCCGACTCCGCGCTCGCGAAGCTGTCGACGCTCCTGCCGACCCTGTCGCTCACGCGGTCGTACCGCGCCGGCGGCGAGGACCTCGCCGAGCTCGTCAACCGCCGCTTCTACGGCGGCCGCATCGAGTCGCTGCCGTGGGCCGGTTCGTTCCTCGGCCACGGCTCGATCGCGATCGACTACGTCAGCGACGGCAAGGCCGTGCCGGACCCCGAGTCCGGGGCGGTCGAGAGCGTCGACGCCGAGGTGGACCGCGTGGTCCGGCTCGTCACCGAGCACGCCCGCACCCGCCCGACCGAGTCGCTCATGGTGATCACGGCGTCGGCGAAGCACGCGGTGCGCGTCGAGCAGGCCGTCCTGACCGCGGCGCAGGGCCACAAGGACCTCACCGAGTTCGTCATCGGCGACCGCGCCGAGCCGTTCATCGTCGCGACGCTCGAGCAGTCCGTGGCGCAGAGCCGCGACCGTGTCGTGTTCTCGATCGGGTACGGCCGGACCCCGCACGGCCGCGTGCTGCGCGACTTCGGTCCGCTCGGCAAGCCCGGCGGGGAGCGTCTGCTCGCCGTCGCGATGACCCGCGCGCGCCGGTCGATGGTCATCGTCACGTGCTTCCAGCCGTCGGACATCGAGGCCGAGCGGATGGGCCACGGCACCGTCGCGCTGGCCGAGATCCTCGCCGAGGTCCGCGCGCGCACCGCCGCCGAGTACGTGCCCGACGACTCCGACCCGCTGCTCGTCGACCTCGCCCGACGACTCGAGATGCGCGGCATCCCCGTCGCGCTCGGCCACCGGGGCAAGCTCGGCCTGGTCGCGGCGCACGGCGGCGTCTGCGTCACGATCGAGACCGACGCGTCGCTCGTCCGGGGTTCGCTCCGCGAGTCGCTGCGGCTCCGTCCCGAGGTGCTCCGCCGACTCGGGTGGCACTACGTGCGGGTGCACGCGTTCCAGCTGTTCTCCGACCCGGACCGCGTCGCGGACACCGTGGCGTCGGTGCTCGGCGTCGACCGCGGAGCGACCCAGGAGATCTCGATCCCTCCGATCCCCGCACGCCGATGACCCGGTCGGAGACGCATCCCCGCGTGCCCGCTCCGGGCCCCGCTCGCCGGTGAGCGGGTCCCGGCGCGCGTCCCGCGCGGCCGGTCCGGTGACGGCGGGGACGGACCAGCTGGTGGGCTCGTGGACGCGGGCCGACGACGTGACGGATGCCGAGCCTCCCGTCCGTTCCGCAGATGACGGTGGCGGAACCGGCACCGACACGACCGACCGGCCGGGAGGCGCGCCCCGCCGCACCAGGCGCGTCACCACCGCGCCGGTCCCGGGCTACGACCCGGCCGCGCCGCCGGAACCGGCCCGCCACCGCGACGGGGAGAACGACGCCCAGCTGCTGCGCGACGTGCCCCCACACTGGTGACGGGTAGCCTGGGGTCGATGACTGACACCGCGCGACGGCGACCCGACTGGCAGACGTGGCCGAACCTGATCACGCTGGTGCGCTTCCTGCTCATCCCGGTGTTCATCGGCTTCGTCGTGGCCGGCCACCCCGGCTGGGCGCTCGTCACGCTCGTCGTCCTCGGTGTCAGCGACTGGGCGGACGGCTTCATCGCGCGTCGGTTCGACCAGGGCTCGAAGCTCGGCAAGGCGCTCGACCCGATCGCCGACCGCCTGGCGATCATCGCCATCGTGCTGTCGCTCGTGCTCGTCGGCCTGCTGCCGTGGCCGAGCGTCGCGATCATCGTCCTCGTGGACGCGGTGCTCGCGCTGCTGTCCGGCCTGTGGTTCCGCGGCGACCCGGACCTCGACGTCACGTGGACCGGCAAGATCCGATCCGCGCTGCTCTTCGTCGGTCTGCCGCTGCTGCTGTTCTCGTCGACGTCGTGGGCATCGCAGCACGACTGGATCCGGGTGCTCGCGCTCGTCTTCGTCTGGGCGGGCACGATCGGTCACGTCGTCGCCGGTGTGCAGTACGCCCGGGCCCTCGCCGCGAAGCACCGCGCGACGGCCCGCACCGCCTGACGCGGACGCGTGCGGCGCGGGCGTGCGCCCCGCGCCCTCCTGGCCCCTCGAACCAGGAAACCGACGTCGAACCGACCCCGGAGGCTGGTTCGACGTCGGTTCCGTGGTTCGGGACGCCCGCGGCTAGAGCTTCGTCGAGCCGCTGATCCCCGGTCCCTCGGGAGCGGTCGACGGGGCGACGTGCGCACCGCCGCCCGACGCCACCGCGTCGCCGTTCTGCGTGCGGAGCAGGTCGCGGATCTCGAGCAGCACCTCGACGTCGGTCGGCGGGACGTCCTGCGGCGTCTGCTGCTCGTCGTTCTTCACCCGCTCGAAGGCGAGCTTCTTGAGCCGGTTGACCGGGACGACCAGGGCGAAGTACACCACCGCCGCGACGATGACGAAGTTCAGGACCGCGCCGATGATCGCGCCGAACAGGATGTCCGCCGAGTCCCCGGAGACGGTGGGGATCGACACGACGAGTGCCTTGTCCAGGCTCGACGCGTTGAAGACCGCGCCGATCAGGGGGTTGATGAGCGAGTTCACGATCGCGGTGACGATCGCGGTGAACGCCGCACCGATGACGACCGCGACGGCCAGGTCGATGACGTTCCCGCGGAGCAGGAACTCCTTGAAGCCCTTCACGTGAGCCTCCTTCCGTGTCGAGGAGACCCCACCGTACCGACGGAGACGAGCCCTCGTCAGGAGGCGCTGGGCGCGGCCGGCTTCGACTCGGTCTTCTTCGGCTCCGCCTTCGCCGGCGTGCTCGACGACGACGAGGAGGACCCCGACGACCCTTCGGCCTTCGGCGTCGACCGCGAGTCGGTGCGGTAGAAGCCGCCGCCGTTGAAGGTGACGCCGACCGGCGAGAACACCTTGCGCAGCGCACCGCCGCAGACGGGGCACTCGGTCAGGGTGGCGTCGGAGAACGACTGCTTGACGTCGAAGGCGTTGTCGCACTCGGTGCAGCGGTACGAGTAGGTGGGCACCCTAGCTCCGGAAGGTGATGATGCGCGACGGCGTGATGATGCCGTCGACGGGTTCGTCGTGGGCCTCGCGCGGGACCTCGTCGAGGTACTCCGCGTCGAAGATCACAGCATAGACGGGCGGCCGGTTCGCCATCGACCCGAGCGTCTTGTCGTAGTAGCCGCGGCCCCAGCCCATCCGGCAGCCGTCGTGCCCGACCGCCGCCGCCGGGGTGAGGATCGCGTCGACGTCCCCGAGCGCGAGCGGGGAGAGCACCTCGCCGACGACCTCGGGCATGCCGTGCAGGCCCTCGTGTTCGGAGACCCCGTCGTCGACCGCCCAGTCGAGCAGGCCGTCCTCGCGGGTGATCGGGAGCAGCACCCGGACGCCGTGCTCCTGCGCCCAGCGCAGGAAGGGTCGGACGTCCGGCTCGTCGGGCGCCGACAGGTAGAGCGCGAGCGAGCGCAGCTGCCGTTCTTCCACGAAGCGCTGCAGCGTCGACGTCAGGGCGGTCGTGTCGGTGTCGCGCTCCGTCGTGGTCCGGGTGCGCCGCCGCTGCCGGAGCTCGGCTCGCAGGGCGCGCTTCTCGTTCCCGAGGTCGGCGGTCATGGCGGGGAGTCTACCGAGCGCGGGTTTGCGGCTTCCCGCCGTGGGGCGCGGGATGCCGTGTCCCCCGAAGTGCCCATGCCCGGACCCAGTGGGCGTCCGGTACGTTCGCTGACATGGGCTTCCAGATTTCGAAGGCGGTGATCCCGGCCGCAGGCCTGGGCACGCGCTTCCTCCCCGCGACCAAGGCGATGCCGAAGGAGATGCTCCCGGTCGTCGACAAGCCGGCGATCCAGTACGTGGTCGAGGAGGCCGTGGGCGCCGGGCTGACCGACGTGCTCATGATCACCGGGCGCAACAAGAACGCGCTCGAGAACCACTTCGACCACGTGGCCGAGCTCGAGGAGACCCTCAAGAAGAAGGGCGACCACGAGAAGCTGCAGAAGGTCAACCAGTCGACCGACCTCGCCGACATGCACTACGTCCGCCAGGGCGACCCGCTCGGCCTCGGCCACGCCGTGCTCCGCGCGAAGATGCACGTCGGCCGTGAGCCGTTCGCCGTGCTGCTCGGCGACGACATCATCGACGCCCGCGACCCGCTGCTCAAGCGCATGATCGAGGTCCAGGGCGAGAAGAACGCCACGGTCGTCGCCCTGCTCGAGGTCCCCGAGTCGCAGACCCACATGTACGGCATCGCCACGGTCGAGGAGACCGACACCGACGACGTCGTGAAGATCACCGGCCTGGTCGAGAAGCCCCCGCAGGGCGAAGCCCCGTCGAACCTGGCCATCATCGGTCGCTACGTCATCCGCCCCGAGGTCTTCGACGTCCTCGAGAAGCAGGAGCCGGGCAAGGGTGGCGAGATCCAGCTCACCGACGCGCTCATGAAGATGGCGGGCGCCGAGGAGTGGACCGGCGGCGTGTACGGCGTCGTGTTCCGTGGACGCCGGTACGACACCGGTGACAAGCTGGACTACATCAAGGCGATCGTGCAGCTCGCCTCGGACCGCGACGACCTCGGCCCCGACCTCAAGGCCTGGCTGAAGGACTTCAACGCGGGAGAGTAGCCACCCCGTCACGAACGGGTCCGGGGTCCGCCCCGGGCCCGTTCGTGCGTCCACCCGGTCGAGCGCCGGGCACCGGAGGAACCACAGCGATGACGACGATCCCGACCCTGTCCCACGGGCGGGTCACGATCCGGCCCCTCCGGCTCCGCGACACCCGTGACCTCGACGTCGCCCTCGCCACGAACCGCTCGTGGCTGCGGACGTGGGAGGCCACCAACCCCTCCGGACACGTCTCCACCGACGTCCGCGGCAGCATCCGGGCACTGCAGGCCAACGCCCGCGCCGGGCTCGGTCTGCCGTTCGCGATGGAGCTCGACGGTCGCTTCGTCGGCCAGCTCAACGTGTCCGGCATCACCTACGGCTCGCTCGCCAGTGCGTCCATCGGCTACTGGGTCGTCGAGGGGGCGGCCGGGCACAACGTCACGCCGATCGCGGTCGCGATGGCGGTCGACCACTGCTTCCGGGTCGTCGGCATCCACCGCATCGAGATCTGCATCCGTCCGGAGAACGCGCCGAGCCTGCGGGTCGTCGAGAAGCTCGGCTTCCGGTTCGAGGGCCTGCGCCGCCGGTACATCCACATCAACGGCGACTGGCGCGACCACTTCTGCTTCGCCCTCGTCGCGGAAGAGGTGCGCGAGGGCGTCCTCGACCGCTGGGTCGCCGGTCGCGTCCCGCACGGGGCGGGCAGCGTCCCGGCCTCCGCCCGTGAGGAGGCGGCGACCCCGCTCGACACCCGACCGCGCATCTGACGGTCGTCCCGTCGTCCTGTCACGTCGGCCTGGAGGCGCGACCCGCGTCCCACGGATTCGGTCGCGACTCGCGCAACACGCGTCCGGCAATGGGCGGTCCGGGGAACGCGCACCCCTACCGTGTCCACATGGCAGGTATCGGCTCCTGGGGCGGCGGCATCGTCCTGCTCATCGCGGCCGTGCTCTGGGTCGTCTACCTCATGCCGTCGTGGGCGGCTCGTCGGCAGTACCTCGCGACCGAGCGGAACGCGATCCGGCTGCAGCAGACGCTGCGCATCCTCGCGCAGACCGCCGAGCTCCCCGACGAGGTCCGGGTCGAGATGAACGCGAAGTCCCTGGCCGAGGCGCAGCGCGTCGCCCGGTCGGAGGAGGCGAAGCGGGCCGCCATCGTCCGAGCGCACGAGGCCGCGCGGCAGCGTGAGATCACCCGGCGCCTCGCGGAGCAGCAGCCCCAGCTCGAGCGGGTGTCGTCCGTCCCCGCACTCACGGCCATGCGGATGCGCCGCTCCCGGCTCGGTGCGACCCTCTTCGGCGCGCTCGGTGTCCTCGTCGCGGCGGTCGTCTTCGTCGCGGCCCCGGGCGCCTGGCTCGTCGGTGTCGCCGGGCTCGTCGCCGCCGGTGGGTCCGCGGCGGTCCTGGCGCAGCTGCACCAGGTCGCCCAGGCGCGGAAGGCGCGTGCCGCGGCGGGCGCTGCGGCGGTGACCCGTGCCTCCCGGCCGTCGACCGCGTGGACGGACCCGGCACCGCCGCTGTCCACCGAGCAGCCCGCCGAGCCGACGCGCGACCGGAGCTGGACGCCGGCCAGCGTGCCGAAGCCCCTGTACGTCGAGCGCCCCGCGGCGCCCGCGCCGTCGCCGGAGTCGTCCGCCGAGCTCGCTGCCCGGCTGCGCGAGCGCGTGGCCGAGGCGAAGGCCGAGGCCGAGGCCGAGGCGGCTGCCATCCGGGCGGGGGAGACCGACCCGACGCTCGCGCGGGTGTCCCGGATGCGGTCCGACGTCGAGGAGGCCGCCGCCTCGCTCTCCGCCCACGACCAGGGCCGTCTGGCGGAGCGACTCGGGCTCCGTGCCCCGGCCGGGGAGGCGGCGCCGTCCCGCCCCGCCGGATCGCCTGCCGCCGGATCGCCTGCCGCCGAGCCCGCCGTCGCCGCCGGGCCCGTCGCCGCCGAGCCCGAGCAGCCGGCGACGCCGAGCCGCTGGGCCGGCATGGGGGTCATCGACGACGAGGCGTACCGGCAGACCGACCTCGACGCGGTCATGCGTCGACGCCGCGCGGTCTGACACCGTCCACGCGCGGCACGCCCGGACGTGGCGGGCCGATTTCGGTTCGCGCTCCCGGTGGTGCTAGTGTGGTCGAGCACTTGGGGCTATGGCGCAGTTGGTAGCGCGTCTCGTTCGCAATGAGAAGGTCAGGGGTTCGAATCCCCTTAGCTCCACCAAGCAGCAGCGAAGGGCCACCCGATCGGGTGGCCCTTCGTCGTTCCTCCGCGAGCGCGTCAGCTCGGCACGCTGTCCGTCAGGACGCCGGCCTGCGCGAGCGACGCGTGGATCGCGTTCGCGGCCTGCTCGAACGCCCGGTTGCCGCGGGCCACGCCGAGCGCGCCGCCCTTGACCGCGGACCGGCCCGAGCCGCGGAGCAGTCGTGCGACGGTCCGGCCGTCGGGCGCGACCATCAGCTGCACGTCGAGCCGGGTGTGGAACGTCCGGTCGTTCAGGAGACCGCCGACGAGCAGGGTGAGGCCCAGGCTGCCGCGGGTGCCCAGCAGCGTGCCCTGGTCGCCGTCGGTGATCGTGTAGCCCTCGCGGACGAGGGCGTCACGGACGATCGTGCGGGTGGACTCGGGGTCGGCGGCGACGAAGAAGTCGTGGCTCTCGGGCATGTGCGGGTCGATCCTTCCGGTGGATGGTGTGCTGCCAGCGATCCTGCCGTACCGTCGCCTACCCTGGTCCGGTCATGACTGCCTCGTTCACGCGCCGTTCCCTGCTGTCGCTCGCCGGCGTCGCCGGCATCGGGGTCGCCGTCGCGGCCTGCTCCCGCGCCGACGACGCGTCGTCGGGCGCGACCACCCGCGCCGGCGACGGGCCGAGCGGCGCGTCGCCCGGGTCGTCGCCCTCCGGCTCGTCGAGCGCCCGCCCCGCGGCGACCGCGGTCGAGCCGGCGCAGGTGCCGCTCGCCGGTGGTGTCACGGTGACGGTCACGGGGACCGGCCTCGCCGCGGTGCAGGGGGTCACGGTCGGCGGGGTCGCGGCGCGGGACGTGCAGGCCTCGGCGACGACCGTGACCTTCACGGCGCCGCACCAGGCGATGTACACGGCGGGGTCGGCTGACGTCGCGCTCTTCACGTCGGCGATCGAGCCGAGCCCGTCGGCGAACCGGTCGTCGGACGGCAACGGCAGTGCCGCCAACGACGGGCAGGCCGGCGCCACGCAGGACCAGGCCACCGCGACGCCGACCCCGACGGCCGCGCCGGTCCCGGACGCCTCGACCGCGGTCGCGACGACCTCGGTGGCCTACGCGGCACTGACGGACGTCGACCGGCAGCTCGAGTACGCGATGCGGTACTGGGCGGACTACAACCTCGCCGAGTACGGCACGATGAACCCGATCGGCGGGGACTGCGCGAACTACGTCAGCCAGACGCTGATCGCCCGTGGGTGGGAACAGCGCGACGACTGGTACAGCCGGTCCGGCGGCGCGCAGCACAGCGCCACGTGGACGTACTGCCCGGCGATGGACCCGTGGATGACGGCGAACGCGGCGACCTTCGGGTTGACGCGACGCTCCCTCGACGAGCGCAGCAAGGTCAAGGTCGGCGACATCGTGTTCTACGACTGGAACGACAACCGATCGCCCGACCACGTGACGATCGTGTCCGAGGTGTTCACGGAGCCCGACGGCACGATCCGCATCAAGTCGGCGAGCCACAACCAGGACGGGCCCTACCGCGACCTGGACGAGATGATCACCGTGCAGCACCCCGGCGGCACGGCCTGGTTCCACACGTTCGACGCGTAGCGGCGACGCGGCGCGGTCACCCGCCCTGCCGCCCCGTCGGCGCCGGTCGGCGCCGGTCCCGCGGGCCGATCGCGTTGCGCCGGCGCCGGTCCTGCCGGCCGATCGCGTCGCGCCGGCGCCGGTCCTGCGCACAACCGGGAGCACCTCGCGCCACGTGATCACGTGGCGCGAGGTGCTCGCCGTTGTGCGGCGGCACCCGACACCGCGTTCCGACAGGCCGCCGCGACGCGACGCGACGCCGCGCCCCGGCGGCCCCGGCCGCCGCGACGCGACGCGACGCCGCGCCCCGGCTGCCCGGCGGCCGCGACGCGACGTGACGCGGCGCCCTGGCCGCTGCCGCCGCGCCCCGGCCGCCGCGCCGACGCTCAGGGGTACCCGAGGAACCAGAGCAGCACGATCGCGACGGGCTGCAGGCACACCCCGACGACCAGCCACGCGGTCGTCCGTCGCCGCGTTCCCGTGAACACGTCGGCCCCGAGCAGCGGTGCCGTCGGCATCAGCAGGCGCGGCAGGCTCTGCTGCGGCAGGAACACGGCCACCAGGTACAGCGCGTACGCCGCGGTGAACGACACGACGTCGACGCCGAGCGCCCGCACGCCCGGTCGGGTCCAGGACCACACCGCCCCGGCGAGGACCACGACCACGAGCACGACGCCGAGCGGGCCGAGCCACGTGGAGGCCATCGTGAACCACGGCGTGAGCGGCGCGAAGTGCTGCCGGCCGACGAACCCGACCCACCACGACAGCTCGGTCGCGAGGTACGCGTCCGGCCGTCCGGTCGCCGCCGTCGCCACGACGGGCCACGCCAGCCCCGCCGCCGCGACCCCGAGCCCCGCGAGGACGATCGCCACGGCATCCCGCACCGGCAGCGCCCGGCGCTCCCGGACGACCCGCACGACCAGGTGCACCGCGAGGGCCACCGCGAGCGCGAGCACCCCCGGCTTCGTGAACGCCGCGACGAGCCCGAGCGGCAGCACGAGCCAGTACCGCCGGCGCACCAGGGCGAGCAGTGCGCTGAAGAGCAGGAGCAGGAAGGTGCTCTCGGCGTACGCCACCTGCAGCAGGAACCCCGTCGGTGCGAACGCGAAGAGCACCGTCGCCCGGGTCGCCCGCCGGTCGTCGGTCACCGCGCGTACGAGACGCCAGAGCACGATGCACGTGCCGGCGCCCGCGAGCGTGGCGACGAGCACGCCTGCGGCCCAGAAGGACCCGCCGACGAGCGGCTGGACGAACCGTGCGAGCGCCGGGAACACCGGCAGGAAGGCCCACGGGTTCGGCCGCACGTGACCCGCCGCGTCGGTGGGCAGCGTCGTCGGGTAGCCGTGCTCGGCGATGGTCCGGTAGAACGACGCATCCCACGACCCGAGGAACGCCGTGAACGTCCCCTCGCGTCGGACCGACGCGAACCGCCACCCGTGCGCGGTGGCGAGCAGCCAGACCGTGAGCAGCAGGACGGTGCTGACCACGCGGGAAGCCAGCCACACGACGAGCGGAGCGGTCCACCCGCCGTGCCGTCCCTCCAGGCCGACCGTGAGCAGACGACGGACGCGGGACGGCAGCCCCGGCCGGGAGGCACGGGTCGTCTCCGCCAGGTCGGTCACCGCCCGAGTCTCCCATCTCCGCAGCCGCCGCCCGTTGTCCGGTCACCGCACCTCCAGGATCCGTCCGGGCGACGGGCGTTGTATCGGGCACGTTCCCTGGAAACCACCAACAGGAGGAAGCATGCCCTTCGTCACCGTCGGCGCCGAGAACGGCCACGACATCGAGCTCCACTACGACGACCTCGGCGCGGGCGACCCGGTCGTCCTGATCCACGGCTGGCCGCTGTCCGGCCGCTCGTGGGAGGGCCAGGTCCCGGCACTCGTCGAGGCCGGCCACCGCGTCATCGCCTACGACCGCCGCGGGTTCGGGCAGTCGTCGCAGCCGTGGGGCGGCTACGACTACGACACGTTCGCCGCGGACCTCGACAAGCTCATCACCGAGCTCGACCTGACGAACGTCACCCTCATCGGGTTCTCCATGGGCGGCGGCGAGCTCGCGCGCTACGTCTCGACCTACGGCACCGCGAAGATCAAGAAGCTCGTCTTCGCCAGCGCGGTGCCGCCGTACCTGTG
Source organism: Curtobacterium sp. 1310 (assembly GCF_017834105.1). Classification (NCBI taxonomy): domain Bacteria; kingdom Bacillati; phylum Actinomycetota; class Actinomycetes; order Micrococcales; family Microbacteriaceae; genus Curtobacterium; species Curtobacterium sp. 1310. The sequence goes on from NZ_JAFICY010000005.1 coordinate 216,898, forward strand.
GAAGTCGGACGACAACCCGGACGGCGCGGTCGACCAGGACCTCGCCGACTGGTTCGCGAACGGCATCACCGGCGACCGGCCGGCGTTCCTGCACCAGTTCGTCGACATGTTCTACACGCCGGGCGGCGAGCCGGGCCTGCTCAAGAAGCCGCTCGTCAGCGAGGACCAGCGCGCCTACGACCTGGCGATCGCCGAGCTCGCCTCGCCGAAGGGCACGCTCGACTGCACCGCGGCGTTCGCGACGACGGACTTCCGCGACGACCTGACGAAGGTCGACGTCCCGACGCTCGTCATCCACGGCGACTCGGACGGGATCGTGCCGTTCGAGGCATCCGGTCAGCGCACCGCGGCGGCCATCCCGAACGCGCAGACCCACGTCATCGAGGGTGGCCCGCACGGCGTGCTGGCCTCGCACAAGGACGAGTGGAACGAGACGGTCCTGCGCTTCCTGGCGTCCTGACCTCCCCGCTCCGCAAGACGCAACGTGGGCGGTTCCTCGCAGCGGTGTACCGCTGCGCAGGACCGCCCACGTTGCGTTTCGCGGGGTCGCGGGTCGCGGGTCGCCGGGCGCGGCCTCAGCGCCCGGTGACCGCGGCGCGGATGCGCTCGATCGGGACCTTCGGGGTGCGGTCGGCGTTCAGCAGGCCGTTCGTCTCCTGCATCGTGTCCGTCAGCTGCGTCCAGCACGACCCGGCCAGGAACGAACTCGCCCGGACGCCGTCGTAGAGCGCCGTGATCCGCGCCACCCAGTCGTCGCCGTCGACGGCCGAGGTGTAGCCCCACCCGTCCTCGCGCTTCGCCCCGGGCTGGAAGTCCACGCCGCCGAACTCCGTCAGCATGACCGGCTGCCCCTGGTCCGTCGCGCCGCCCACCAGGATCCGACGATCAGCGGGCCCGCGCCCACCGAGCAGTGCCGTCCGTGCGGCGTCGTCGGTGTAGGTCGCGGCGAGCCGGGGGCCGTCGCCCTCGTAGTCGTGCACGGTGACGATGTCGGAGTTCGTGTGCTCCCAGCCGTCGTTCGAGACCACCGGCCGGGTGGGGTCGAGCGCCCGGGTGACGTCGGCGAGTGATCGGGCGTAGGCCTGCTGCGCCGGGTCCGTCGCGATGTGCTGCACGCCCCAGCTCTCGTTCGCCGGCACCCAGGTGACGATCGACGGGTGCGAGGCGTCGCGTTCGACGGCGTCCATCCACTCCCGCACGAGCCGCTGCACGGCGAGCGGGGAGAACGCGTACGCGCCGGGTGCCTCACCCCAGACGAGCAGCCCCAGCCGGTCCGCCCAGTACAGGAACCGCGGGTCCTCGATCTTCTGGTGGTTCCGCGCGGCGGTGAAGCCGAGCTCCTTGATGAGCTCGACCTCGCGGCGCAGGGCCTGCCGTGACGGTGCTGCGAGGTGCGACTCCGGCCAGTAGCCCTGGTTGAGGACACTGCGGACGTCGTAGGCGCGGCCGTTCAGCAGGAAGGCGCCGCCGTCGATCCCCACGGTGCGGACGCCGAAGTACGACGACACGGCGTCCAGGGGCACGCTGCCCTCGGCCGGCAGCAGCGTGACGACCGCGTCGACCAGGCGCGGGGTCTCGGGGGACCACACCAGCTCGTCCTCGGCCTGACCGTTCTGCTGCCGGGCGACGGGCACGACGACCTCGACCTCGTGCGCGGTCACGGGCACGACCGTCTCGACGGTCGCCAGGTCCTCGTCGCCCTCGGACCAGTGCGCCGCGACGCGGACCCGCGCGCCGGCGGGGCGCTCCCCGGCGAGCCGGACGGTCAGCCGCACCGTCGCGTGGTCGACGTTCGTCCAGCGCAGGGCCCCGATCGACGCGGTCGGCACGGCCTCGAGCCAGACGGTCTGCCAGATCCCGGTCGTGCGGCGGTACCAGATGGCGTGCGGGTGCTCGTGCCAGTCCTGCTTGCCGCGCGGCTGGGTGACGTCGTGGGGGTCGTCCTCGGCGCGGACGACCAGGGTGTGCGTCGCGTCCGGCTCGGTGCCGAGCGCCTCGGTCACGTCGAGCGTGAAGGGGGTGTGTCCGCCCTCGTGCTCACCGATGAACTGCCCGTCGACCCAGACCCGCGCGCGGTGGTCGACGGCGCCGAAGTGCAGCAGGAGCCGGGGTGCCGCGTCGCCGTACCCGGCGGCGTCGAGCTCGGCGCGCGTGATCGTCCGGGCGTACCAGACGACGGGGTGGAACCCGGGCTCGTCGATGCCCGACGCCGGCGACTCGGGTGGGAACGGCACCGTGATGTCCCGGGCGTCCGGGAACCCGGAGCGCCAGGTCGGGTCGTCGCCCGTGTTCCGGAACGACCACGTCCCGTCGAGGTCGGCCCACGCGCCGCGCAGCATCTGCGGTCGGGGGTACGAGCCGTCCTGGTCGGAGGCGCGAGGGAGCGGGGGCAGGAGGGCGGCGACGGTGCCGTCGAGCGAGGTCATGCGTCCATGCTCGCCGCTCCGTACATCGTTGTAAAGCGGTGCGGGCCAACCGGTGCGGGCCAACCGGTGCGCCACGACTCGGGGCGCGCCCCGGGACCGGCGCGTACCGTTCGCTGCATGAGCGCCGAGGCACCCGAGCACGTCGACGACCGCACGCTGGAGGGCTGGATCGCACGCCAGCGCTGGTACGCCGCGAAGGGTGGGACCCCGGCGCTGCACACCATCGCCGAGACCGACGGCACGCGGTTGGTCCTCGACGACGCCGCGACCGGGCCCGTCCTCTACCAGGTGCCGGTCGTCGCGGGCCCCGGCGGAGGAGCCGTCGACCCGGTCGACGCCACCACCGACAGCGACTGGGTGCAGCAGCTCGCGGCGCGCATCGACGCCGACCCCTCGAGCCTCCGGCCGATCGGCGAGGTCACCGCGTCCCGGGTGCTGTCCGGCGAGCAGTCGAACACCTCGGTCATCTGCGACACCGCGTCCGGTGACCGGGTCATCACCAAGGTCTTCCGGGTGCTCCACCACGGTGACAACCCCGACGTCACCACGCAGCTCGCACTCTCCGCCGCGGGCAGCTCCCGCGTGCCGACCGTGTACGGCGCCCAGCAGGCGAGCTGGCCCGACCCCGGCCGTCCCGACGGCACGGCCACCGGACACCTCGCGTTCGCCCAGGAGTTCCTGCCCGGCCTCGAGGACGCCTGGCGCGTGGCCCTCCGCGACGCCAGGACCGGCACCCCGTGGGACGAGCAGGCCGCCGCGCTCGGCGAGGCGCTCGCCGAGGTGCACCGCACGCTCGCCACCGCCCTGCCGACCGAGCCCGCCGACGATGCACGACGGGACGCTGCGATCGCGACGATGCGCGGCCGGCTCGACGCCGCCGTGCGCGAGGCCCCGACCGTCGAGCCGCACGTCGACGCGATCCGTGCCGTGTACGACCGTGCCGCCGCGTCGCACTGGCCGGACCTGCAGCGCATCCACGGTGACCTGCACCTCGGGCAGGTGCTCGCCGCGCCCGAGCCCCGAGGGTGGGTGTTCCTCGACTTCGAGGGCGAGCCGCTCCGCCCGCTCGCCGAGCGGTCGCTGCCCGACTCGACGCTCCGCGACGTCGCCGGGATGCTCCGGTCCTTCGACTACGTCGCCGGCGCGCTCGCGCACGACGCCGAGTTCGTCGACGCGGGTGCCTGGGCGCAGGCGGCACGGCAGGCGTTCCTCGACGGGTACCGCCGGGGGACCGGTGACGACCTGACCGACCACCGCGCACTGCTCGACGCGTTCGAGCTCGACAAGGCCGTGTACGAGGTGGTCTACGAGACGCGGAACCGGCCCGACTGGGCCGGCATCCCGCTGGCTGCGGTCGCGCGGCTGGCGGCGGACGGCGCGGCCTGATCCTCCGACCCCCGGCGTGACCCGCTGACGGACGGGAGGCGCGGTGCCGGCCGACACCGCGCCTCCCGTCCGTCACGTGGTGACGACGACCGTCGTCGTCAGTTGACGGGGCCCGTGTACTTCTCGCCCGGCCCCTTGCCCGGCGCGTCCGGGATGCTCGACGCCTCGCGGAACGCGAGCTGGACCGAGCGCAGTCCGTCGCGGAGCGGACGGGCGTGGTGGTCGCCGATCTCGGTGGCCGCTGCCGTCACGAGCCCGGCGAGGGCCGTGATGAGCTTCCGCGCCTCGTCGAGGTCGGTCTGCTCCTGCGGGTCGTCGGCGAGCCCCACCTTCACGGCGGCTGCGCTGAGCAGGTGCACGGCGACGGTGTTGATGAGCTCGACCGCGGGCACCTCGGCGATGTCGCGGGCCTCGCCGCCGGCTGCGGTCTCGTCCTGCGTGACCTGCGGGGTGTCGTTCTCGGGGGTGTCGGGCACGGTGCTCCTCTGCTAGACTCATCGGCGGCAGATGCTGCCCGTGTGCCCAGATCGTCTCCACAGGAGTCGGACCGAGCCCCGGACGGCGTCGTAGAAGAGGAGTCTCTCCCACCCGCGGCCGTGCACCACAGGCTACCGGGTCCCAACCGCTCCGTCGGGTCAGCAGTGCGATCGTCAGACCGCACCGCGTCCCGGCAGGCCAGCCCCGCGGGGCCGGTGTCGGGCGGCTGCCGAACGGGTTCCGATCCGTGCGTCAGATCTCCTCTCTCGTGCCGTCGTCCAGCGCAGCAGCGCCGGACGGCCACCACTTGATTGAAGGAGCTCCGCATCACCGATCCCCGCACCAACGACCGAATCCGCGTTCCCGAGGTCCGACTCGTCGGCCCCCAGGGTGAGCAGGTCGGCGTTGTCCCGATCGCCATGGCTCTGCGTCTCGCGCAGGAAGCCGAACTGGATCTGGTCGAGGTCGCCCCGAACTCGAAGCCGCCCGTGGCCAAGATCATGGACTACGGCAAGTTCAAGTACGAGGCAGCGCAGAAGGCCAAGGAAGCGCGCCGCAACCAGGTGAACACCGACCTCAAGGAGGTCCGGTTCCGCCTGAAGATCGACGTGCACGACTACGAGACCAAGCGCAAGCGCGCCGAGGGCTTCCTCCTCGGCGGCGACAAGGTGAAGGCGATGATCCTCTTCCGTGGGCGCGAGCAGTCGCGTCCGGAGCAGGGTGTCCGTCTCCTCCAGAAGTTCGCCGAGGAGATCGCCGAGTTCGGCGTCGTCGAGTCGCGTCCGACCCAGGACGGCCGCAACATGACGATGATCATCGCCCCCCTCAAGAACAAGTCCGACGTCAAGGGCGAGCAGAACGCGAAGCGTGCTGCGCAGAAGGCCGAGCGTCGTGCGTCGGAGCACGCGGCGAAGGGCAAGGAGGCCGACGAGGCCACCGAGTCCGCGCCGGCCGAGGCTCCCGCCGAATAGGTCCTCCCCGGACCACCCCGCGACGACGCGGCTCCCCACCCACCCCACGGAAAGGCACCACGATGCCCAAGCAGAAGACCCACTCCGGGTCGAAGAAGCGCTTCAAGGTCACCGGCAGCGGCAAGATCATGAAGCAGCAGGCCGGTATGCGTCACAACCTCGAGGTCAAGAGCGCCAAGCGCAAGGCCCGCCTCAACGAGGACCAGGTCCTCGCGAAGGCCGACGCCAAGAACGTCAAGAAGCTTCTCGGCCACTGAGCCGGCGGAACGTAAAGGAACAGATCAATGGCACGTGTCAAGAGAGCGGTCAACGCCGCCAAGAAGCGTCGCGTCATCCTCGAGCGCGCCGAGGGCTACCGCGGCCAGCGTTCGCGCCTGTACCGCAAGGCGAAGGAGCAGGTCACCCACTCCCTCGTCTACGCGTACCGTGACCGTCACGCGAAGAAGGGCGAGTTCCGTCGCCTGTGGATCCAGCGCATCAACGCCGCGTCGCGTGCGAACGGCCTGACCTACAACCGCCTCATCCAGGGCCTCTCCCTGGCCGGCGTCGAGGTCGACCGTCGCATCCTCGCGGACCTCGCGGTGAACAACCCCGAGACGTTCGCGGCGCTCGTCGAGACCGCCAAGAAGGCCCTGCCGGCCGACACCTCGGCCCCCAAGGCCGCGTAGTCACGCCAGCTCCCGAAGCCCCCGTTCCGTCCACGGAGCGGGGGCTTCGTGCATGCTGCGACACTTGACGCGTGAGCGATCTCCTCGAGAACCCGAAGTCCGGACGCGTCAAGGCCGTCGCGGCACTCGCCAAGAAGGACGTCCGTGCCGACACCGGACTCTTCCTGCTCGAGGGCCCGCAGGCCGTGCGCGAGGCGATCGAGTACCGCCCGGAGCTGCTCCGCGAGCTCTACGTGACGCCGACCGCCGCCGCACGGTACGGGCTCGACGACGCACCGGTCGACACGTGGTTCGTCACCGAGCAGGTGCTCGACACGATGGCGGACACCGTCACGCCGCAGGGGGTCGTCGCGGTGTGCCAGCAGTTCCCGACGTCGGTGAAGGACGTCTTCCCGGACGCCGGACCCGGCCTGGAGGCGCAGGGCGCGTCCGCCACGGACGGCACGCTGCCCGGGCTGGTCGCGATCCTCGAGCAGGTCCGGGACCCGGGGAACGCCGGCACGATCATCCGCGCCGCCGACGCGGCGGGCGCCGACGCGGTCGTGCTGACCGGTCGTTCGGTCGACCCCTACAACCCGAAGGTGGTGCGGTCCACCACGGGCTCGCTGTTCCACGTGCCGGTCTCGGTGGGCGTGACGCTCGCCGACGCCGTCGCACGCGCGAAGGCCCTCGGGTACACGGTCCTCGCGGCCGACGTCTCCGGCGACGACCTGCCGGACGTCCGCGCCGACGGCATGCTCGACGGGCCGACCGCGTGGGTCTTCGGCAACGAGGCCCGGGGGCTCACGGCGGAGGACCTGGCGCTCGTCGACCGGGCCGTGAAGGTCCCGATCTACGGTCGGGCCGAGTCGATGAACCTGGCGACGGCCGCGTCCGTCTGCCTGTACGAGTCGGCGTTCGCGCAGCGGGTGGCGTCCTCCTCCACAGCGCGCTGACCCGTCCTGCTCTTCCACCGTCCGTCCAGTGCAGGACGGCGGTATCCCGGGGGCCGGTAGGCTTGGGCCTCGTGTCAGAACACCTCGAGATCAGCGAAGCGGCCGTCGCCGACGCGGTCGACCGGGCCCTCGCCGCGGTCCGCGCGACGACGACCGTGGCCGAGCTGAAGCAGGCCAGGGCGGAGCACACCGGCGAGCAGTCGACGCTCGCGCGGATGAACGCGTCGATGCGCAGCGTGCCGAAGGAGCAGAAGGCCGAGGCCGGCAAGCTCGTCGGCCAGGCACGCGGCCGGGTCAACGCGGCGGTCGCCGAGCAGGAGTCCGTCCTCGCCGAGGCCGAGGAACGCGCCCGGCTCGAGGCCGAGCGCGTCGACGTCACCGCACTGCCGGTCCGTCGGGCGCCGGGCTCCCGCCACCCGCTCTCGGTCCTCAACGAGACCGTCGCCGACATCTTCGTCGGCATGGGGTGGGAGGTGGCGGAGGGCCCCGAGCTCGAGCACGAGTGGTTCAACTTCGACGCGCTGAACTTCGACCCGGACCACCCCGCACGGGCGATGGCCGACACGATCTTCGTCGAGCCGGTCGACCGGCACCTGGTCATGCGCACGCACACCTCCCCGGTGCAGGTCCGCTCGCTGCTGTCCCGGGAGCTGCCGCTCTACGTGATCGCCCCGGGGCGCGTGTACCGCGCGGACGAGCTCGACGCCACGCACCTGCCGGTCTTCACCCAGGTCGAGGGCATCGCGATCGACAAGGGCCTGACGATGGCGCACCTCCGCGGCACGCTCGAGCACTTCGCGCGCCAGGTCTTCGGCGCCGGGGCGCAGATCCGCCTGCGTCCGAACTACTTCCCGTTCACCGAGCCCAGCGCCGAGATGGACGTCTGGCAGCCGAACGCCAAGGGCGGCGCGCGGTGGGTCGAGTGGGGCGGCTGCGGCATGGTGAACCCCAACGTCCTGCGTGCGGCCGGCATCGACCCGGACGAGTACCAGGGCTTCGCGTTCGGGATGGGCATCGAGCGGACCCTGCAGTTCCGCAACGGCCTGAACGACATGCGTGACTTCCTCGAGGGCGACATCCGCTTCTCGCAGCAGTTCGGAACGGTGGTCTGATGCGCGTCCCACTCCGTTGGCTCGGCGAGTCCGTCGACCTGCCCGACGACGTCTCCCTCGAGCACGTCCATGCGGCCCTCGTGTCGGTGGGCTTCGAGGAAGAGGACGTCCACACCTACGACCTCACCGGCCCGATCGTCGTCGGCCGCGTGCTCGAGCGCGAGCCCGAGCCGCAGAAGAACGGCAAGACGATCAACTGGTGCCAGGTCGACGTGGGCGAGTCCGAGCCCCGCGGCATCGTCTGCGGTGCGCACAACTTCGACGTGGGCGACCTCGTCGTCGTGACGCTGCCCGGCGCCGTGCTGCCCGGGCCGTTCCCGATCGCCGCGCGCAAGACGTACGGCCACGTGTCCGACGGCATGATCGCCTCGGCCCGTGAGCTCGGCCTCGGCGACGAGCACGACGGCATCCTGCGCTTCGCCGACCTCGGCATGGACCCCGAGGTCGGGGCCGACGCGATCGCGCTGCTCGGCCTCGACGACGCCGCGGTCGAGATCAACGTGACGCCGGACCGCGGGTACGTGATGAGCATGCGCGGCGTCGCCCGCGAGTACGCGCACGCCACCGGTGCCGGCTTCCGCGACCCGGCGGCGCGCGTGACGCCCCGCTCGGGCGAGGGGTTCCGCGTCACGATCGACGACCAGGCCCCGGTCCGCGGTCGTGTCGGTGCGCACACCTTCGTCACCCGCGTCGTCCGTGGCATCGACCCGACCCGGACGACCCCGGCGTGGATGGTCTCCCGCCTGGCGCTGACCGGCGTCCGCTCGATCTCGCTGCCCGTCGACATCACGAACTACGTCATGTTCGAGCTCGGCCAGCCCCTGCACGGCTACGACCTGGCGAAGGTCCGCGGTGGCCTCGGCGTGCGTCGCGCGGCGGTGGGGGAGACCCTCGTCACCCTCGACGACACGACCCGCGCGCTCGACCCCGAGGACCTCGTCATCACCGACGACGACGGCCCCGTCGGCCTCGCCGGTGTGATGGGCGGTGCACGCACCGAGATCTCGGACACGACGACCGACGTGCTGATCGAGGCCGCCGGCTTCGACCAGGTCTCGATCGCCCGGACGGCCCGCCGGCACAAGCTGCCGAGCGAGGCCTCGAAGCGCTTCGAACGCGGGGTCGACCCGCTCGTGGCCGAGGCCGCTGCGAACCGTGCCGTCGAGCTCCTCGTCGAGCTCGCGGGCGGCACGGCGGACACCCTCGGCTCCACGCTCGTCGACGCCGAGCCCCGCCCGACGATCACGATGCGGGCGTCGCGGCCGGCCGACCTCGTCGGTGTCGAGTACACCGACGCCGAGGTCATCGACACGCTGCGCGCCATCGGTGCGACGGTGGACGTCGACGGCGAGGTGCTCGTCGTCACGCCGCCGTCCTGGCGACCGGACCTGACCGACGACACCACCCTGGTCGAGGAAGTGGCCCGCATCGTCGGCTACGACCGCATCCCGAGCGTGCTGCCGATCGCCCCGCCCGGACGCGGTCTGACCCGGCACCAGCAGGCCCGTCGGCGCGTGTCCGCCGCCCTCGCAGCGGACGGCCTCGTCGAGGTCGTCACCGCGCCGTTCGTCTCGCAGACCACGCAGGACGCCTACCCGGGCATCGACGGCGACGGTGGTCCGAGCGTCGTGCTCGCGAACGCGCTGGACAGCGAGCAGTCGCTGCTCCGTCGCAGCGGGCTCCCCGCGCTCGTCGACGCCGCCCGCCGCAACGTGTCCCGCGGCCTCGTCGACGTCGCCCTGTACGAGACCTCGCGCGTGTTCCTGCCGACGACGGACGTGCAGCTCGGCACCGACGCCGTGCCCGCCGGCGCCGAGCGGCCCGACCCCGACACCCTCGGTGTGCTCGACGCGTCGCTCCCGCCGCAGCCGTTCCACGTCTCGGCGTTGCTGACCGGCAACCGCGTCGTGAAGCAGCCCGGCGTGCAGCCGGAGCCCTACGGCATCGCGGACGCGCTCGACGTCGCCCGGGCCGTCGCCTGGGCGGTCGGTGTGGAGCTCCGGGTCGCACAGACGAGCCACCCGTCCCTGCACCCGGGGCGTGCGGCCGCGCTGCTCGTCGGTGACACCGTCGTCGGTGTCGCCGGTGAGCTGCTGCCCGTCCTCACCGAGGCCGCGGTGCTGCCGCGCGTCGTCGCCGTCGTCGAGCTCGACCTCGACGCCCTGGTCGCCGCGGCACCGGAGCTCGTTTCGGTGGCGCCGATCGTGTCCTACCCGGCGGCGACGCAGGACCTCTCCCTCGTGGTCGCGGTCGACGTCCCGGCGGGTGACGTGCTGGACGTCGTCCGCTCTGGCGCCGGAGAGCTGCTGGAGTATGCTCGGCTCGTGGACGACTACCGGGGCACGGGCGTGGACGAGGGACAGAAGTCCCTGACGTTCGCGCTGCGCTTCCGCGCCACGGACCGCACGCTGACCGCTGCCGAGGCCTCCGAGGCCCGTGACGGCGCCGTCCGACGTGCCGGCGAGCGATTCGGGGCGACCCTGCGCGACTGATCCACCGGATCAGCACCGCCCGGGGCCGCCGCCTCCGACTCTCTCGACGACCAGTCCGACCAAAGGTGGAACCCATGTCCGTATCCGTCGCCGTGGCGGGAGCCTCCGGCTACGCGGGCGGAGAGCTCCTGCGCGTGCTCGCCGCCCACCCAGAGTTCGACGTCAGGACGGTGACGGCCTTCTCGAACGCGGGGCAGCCGCTCATCGCGACGCAGCCGCACCTGCGGTCGCTGGCACACCTGACGCTGGTCGAGACGACGGCGGCGAACCTGCGCGGACACGACGTGGTGTTCCTCGCGCTGCCGCACGGGCAGTCCGGGGCGATCACCGCCGAGCTCGACGAGGACACCCTCGTCGTCGACTGCGGCGCGGACCACCGGCTCACGGACCCGGCTGCGTGGGACGCGTTCTACGGCGGCGAGCACCACGGCGCGTGGACCTACGGCCTGCCGGAGCTGCTGCACGCCGCGCCGGCGCCCGGGACGGCGGAGGAGTGGCGGGACGTCGACGACATCGAGGGCCTCGGGCGGCAGCGCACCGAGCTCGCGGCGACGAAGCGGATCGCGGTGCCGGGCTGCAACGTCACGGCGGTGACGCTCGGGATCCAGCCGGGTGTCCAGGCCGGGCTCGTCGAGACGGACGACCTCGTCGCGGTGCTGAGCGTCGGGCCGAGCGGTGCCGGCAAGAAGCTCGCGACGACCTACCTCGCCTCGGAGATCATGGGCTCCGCGAGCGCCTACGCGGTCGGCGGCACCCACCGGCACATCCCGGAGATCCAGCAGAACCTCGTGACAGCGGGGGCCGGTGACGTCCGGATCTCGTTCACGCCCGTGCTCGTGCCGATGTCGCGCGGCATCCTCGCGACGACGACCGCCAGGCTCTCGCCCGGGGTCAGCGCGCGCGACGTCCGGATCGCCTGGGAACAGGCCTACGCCGACGAGCCCTTCGTGCACCTGCTCCCGGAGGGCGAGTTCCCCCGCACCGCGGACACCGTCGGCGCGAACACCGCGCTCGTCGGCATCGCCGTGGACGAGGCCGCGGGCCGGGTGGTCGCCGTGAGCGCCCTCGACAACCTGGCCAAGGGCACCGCCGGCGCGGCCGTGCAGTCGGCCAACATCGCCCTGGGCTTCCCCGAGACCCTCGGCCTCAGCGTGGACGGAGTCGCACCGTGACCGACGAGACCTCGACGGACCAGCCCGACACGGGCCTCCAGGGCGTGACCGCCGCTGCGGGCTTCCGCGCGGCCGGCGTCACCGCCGGACTCAAGACGAGCGGGAAGCCCGACGTCGCCCTCGTGGTGAACGACGGCCCCGACGCGGCCGCGGCCGCCGTGTTCACCAGCAACCGCGCCCAGGCGCACCCGGTGATCTGGTCGCGCCAGGTCGTCGGCGACGGTGTCGCCCGGGCCGTGGTGCTCAACTCCGGCGGCGCGAACTGCTTCACCGGACCCTTCGGCTTCCAGACCACGCACATGACGGCGGAGGCGGTGGGTGCCGCGCTCGGCATCGGTGCAGGCGACGTCGTCGTCTGCTCGACGGGCCTGATCGGCCGCGGTGACCAGACGTTCCGTGACGGCGTGCTGCGCGGTGTCGACCTGGCCAGCGCCGCGCTGGCGGCCGACGGCGGCCCCGACGCTGCGGTCGCGATCATGACCACGGACACGACGCCGAAGCAGTCCGTCGTGACCGAGGACGGCTGGACGGTCGGCGGCATGGCCAAGGGCGCCGGCATGCTGGCCCCCGGGCTCGCGACGATGCTCGTCGTCATCACGACCGACGCCGTGCAGACCGCGGAGCAGCTCGACCAGGCGCTCCGCGCGGCGACCCGCGTGACCTTCGACCGCGTCGACTCGGACGGCTGCATGTCGACCAACGACACCGTCGTGCTGCTGTCCTCCGGTGCGAGCGGGGTGACCCCCGAGGTCGGCGACTTCCAGGAGGCACTGACCGCGGTGTGCGCGGACCTCGCCCGGCAGCTCCAGCAGGACGCCGAGGGCGCGAGCCACGACATCACGATCGAGGTCACCGGCGCGGTGTCCGAGGACGAGGCCGTCACGGTGGGGCGCAGTGTCGCCCGGAACAACCTGTTCAAGGCCGCGGTCTTCGGCAACGACCCGAACTGGGGCCGCGTGCTGGCGGCGATCGGGACCACCGACGCCGAGTTCGACCCGTACGCGGTCGACGTCAGCATGAACGGCGTCCGCGTCTGCCACGCAGGCGCCCCGGACCGGCCGATCGACGAGGTCGACCTGACGCCGCGCGACACCCACGTCCTGATCGAGCTCGGGGTCGGCGTGCACGCGGCGACGATCCTGACGAACGACCTGACGCACGACTACGTCCACGAGAACAGCGCGTACTCCAGCTGATGAGCGACGACCTGACCAAGGAAGAAGAGCACGAGCTCGCCGCCGTCAAGGCCGCGACGCTCATCGAGTCCCTGCCGTGGCTGAAGCGGTTCTCGGGCAAGACCGTCGTCGTGAAGTTCGGCGGCAACGCCATGGTGAACGACGACCTCAAGCGGGCGTTCGCCGAGGACATGGTCTACCTGCGCTACGCGGGACTCCACCCGGTCGTGGTGCACGGCGGTGGGCCGCAGATCTCGGCGGCGCTGAAGGAACAGGGCATCGCGTCCGAGTTCCGCGGTGGCTACCGCGTGACGACGACCGAGGCGATCACGGTCGTCCGCGACGTGCTCGCCGGCGAGGTCAACCGCGAGATCGTCGACCTCGTCAACGAGCACGGTGACGGTCTGGCCGTCGGCGTCTCCGGCGACGGCGGCTCGCTGTTCACCGGTGAGAAGAAGGGCGTCGTCGTCGACGGCGAGTACTTCGACCTCGGCCACGTCGGCGACATCACGCACGTCGACCCGTCCGGCGTCCTCGCGGCGATCGAGGCCGGACGCATCCCGATCGTGTCGAGCATCGCGATCGACGACGCCCACCCGGACCAGGCGCTGAACGTCAACGCCGATGCCGCGGCCGGTGCGCTGGCCATCGCGCTCGGTGCCGCCAAGCTCATGATGCTGACGGACGTCCCCGGCCTCTACCGCAACTGGCCGGACCGCGACTCGATCATCGACCTGATCGCGGTCGACGAGCTCCGGGCGCTGCTGCCGAGCCTCGAGTCGGGGATGATCCCGAAGATGACCGCGTGCCTCGACGCCGTGGTCGGCGGGGTCGGCGGCGCGACGATCATCGACGGGCGGATCCCGCACTCGATCCTGCTCGAGGTCTTCACCCTGCGCGGTGCGGGCACCGAGGTGATCCCGGACCCGAGCCGTCGCACCGAGAACCAGAACACCCACGCCGAGGTCGGCCGACGGGTGCCCGAGTCCGCAGCGGACCCGGGCCGACACGCGGCGACCGACGCCGCCGTCACCGACACCACCGTCACCGACACCGCCACGACGCAGAAGGGGAACGAGCAGTGAGCACCGAGACGCACACCCAGACCTGGAACGACCGGTTCGGGGCGTCGCTCATGCGATCCCTGACCCCGCCGAAGATCATGCTCGACCACGGTCAGGGCTGCCGCGTGTGGGACGTCGACGGCAACGAGTACCTCGACTTCCTGGCCGGCATCGCGGTGAACTCCCTCGGCCACGCCCACCCGGCCCTCGTCGAGGCCGTCGCCGACCAGGCGGCGAAGCTCGTGCACGTCTCGAACTACTTCGCGACGCCGCCGCAGCTCGAGCTCGCCGAGCGCCTCAAGCGCATCACCGGTGCGGGGGACGCCGGCCGCGTGTACTTCGGCAACTCCGGTGCCGAGGCGAACGAGGCCGCGTTCAAGCTCGCGCGGCTGAACAAGGGTGCGGACGGTCGCAAGACCCGGATCCTCGCGCTGAAGCAGGGCTTCCACGGCCGGACGATGGGTGCGCTCGCGCTCACCGGCAAGCCCGCGCTGCAGGAGGACTTCCTGCCGATGATCGCCGGCGTCGAGCACATCGACTCGACGGTCGAGGCGCTCGAGGCGGCCGTCGACGACACCGTCGCCGCGCTCATCCTCGAGCCGATCAAGGGCGAGGCCGGCGTGGTCGACCTGCCCGAGGGCTTCCTGCAGGCCGCACGTCGCCTGACGGAGGAGCACGGCGCGCTGTTCATCCTCGACGAGATCCAGACCGGGGTCGGCCGCACCGGCAACTGGTTCACCTTCCAGGGCCACGGGTTCACGCCGGACGCCGTCACGATCGCGAAGGGCATCGCCGGTGGGTTCCCGATCGGCGCCCTCGTGACCTTCGGCTGGGCGTCCGAGCTGTTCTCGGCCGGCCAGCACGGCTCGACCTTCGGCGGCAACCCGCTCGGCACCCGCGTCGCGAACGCGGTGCTCGAGGAGATCGAGCGCGCCGACCTGGTGGCCGGCGCGGTCACCAAGGGCGAGCGCATCCGTGCCGGCATCGCGGCCCTCGGTTCGCCGCTGGTGCAGGAGGTCCGGGGCACGGGCCTGCTCGTCGGCGTCGGCCTGACCGCGCCCGTCGGCCCCGCCGTCAACGCCGCCGCCCTCGAGCGCGGCCTCATCATCAACGCCCCGAACGAGTCGAGCCTGCGCATCGCGCCGCCGCTCATCGTGTCCGACGCCGAGATCGACGAGTTCGTGTCGATCCTCGGCCAGAGCCTCGCGGCCGTCGCCGCCGAGCAGGAGACCTCCGCATGACCCGCCACTTCCTCCGTGACGACGACCTGACCCAGGCCGAGCAGTCCGCGATCCTCGACCTCGCCGCCCAGATGAAGGGTGACCGCTGGGGCGAGAAGCCCCTCGCCGGGCCGCAGACCGTCGCGGTGATCTTCGACAAGTCGTCCACCCGCACCCGGGTGTCCTTCCACGTCGGGATCTCCGACCTCGGCGGCAGCCCGCTCGTGATCACGACGGCGAACAGCCAGCTCGGCGGCAAGGAGACCCCGTCGGACACCGCCCGCGTGCTCGAGCGCATGGTGTCGGCGATCGTCTGGCGCACCTACGCCCAGTCCGGACTCGAGGAGATGGCGGCGGGCACCCGCGTCCCGGTCGTCAACGCCCTGTCGGACGACTTCCACCCGTGCCAGCTCCTCGCCGACCTGCTCACGATCCGCGAGCACCGCGGCACCCTCGCCGGGCAGACCGTCGCGTTCATCGGCGACGGCGCGAGCAACATGGCGCAGTCGTACCTGCTCGCGGGAGCGACCGCGGGCATGCACGTCCGCGTCGCCGCTCCGGCGGCGTTCAGCCCGGACGCCGCGGTCGTCGCCGACGCCGAGCGTCGTGCGGGCGAGACCGGTGGCTCCGTCCTGGTCGTCACCGACCCGGTGGCGGCGGTCGCCGGCGCCGACGTCGTGGTCACCGACACGTGGGTGTCGATGGGCAAGGAGGACGAGAAGCAGTCCCGACTCGACACCTTCGCGGGCTACCGGGTGGACGACGAGCTGATGGGGCACGCCGCCGACGACGCCGTGTTCCTGCACTGCCTGCCGGCGGACCGCGGGTTCGAGGTGACCGCCGAGGTCATCGACGGGCCGCGCAGCATCATCTGGGACGAGGCGGAGAACCGGCTGCACGCGCAGAAGGCCCTGCTCGCCTGGCTCCTGGCCGCGAACGCGACCGGCAGCCCGGCCGCCTGACCCCGCTCGACTGGAGTCCCGTGACCGATCGCATCGTCGTCGCCTGCTCCGCCGGGGTGGACCCGGCGGCAGCCGTCGAGCACTTCGCCGTCGACCACGAGGTCCTGGCCCTGGTGGTCGACCTCGGCGGTCGGTCCCGCGAGGTCGACGCCGTGCGGGACCGGATGCGGGCCGCCGGTGCGGTGGACGCCGTGGTGGTCGACGCGAAGACCGAGTACGCCGACCGGTACGTCGTCGCGGCGGTCCGGGCGAACGCCGGCGGCCCGGGTCGCCCGCTCGTCCCGGCGCTGCGGCTGCCGATCGTCGCCGACCACCTGGTCCGCACGGCCCGGCAGCTCGGCGCGGTCGCCGTCGCGCACCTCACGAGCGCCCCGGACGAGGTCGCCCTCACGACCACGATCGCCGGGCACGATCCCGACCTCCGGGTCCTCCCGGTGCCGACGGCCGTCGTGCCGGCCGGCGGTACCGAGCACGACGTGTGGGGCCGTGTCGTCACCGAGCCGGACCTCGAGGACCCGTGGGCCGCGGTCGACCGTGCGGACTGGGCGCGCACGGCGGAGGTCTCCGCGCAGCCGGACACCGAGCCCGACGAGGTCACCGTGACCTTCGAGCACGGCGTCCCGGTCGCCCTCGACGGGCAGCGCTTCCCGGTCCTCCGGCTGCTGCGCGAGCTCGACGCCCTCGCCGGCCGTCACGGGGTCGGTCGGCACGACCTGGTCGTCGACCTGCTCGACGGCCGCAAGGCCCGACGTGTGGCGGAGACACCGGGTGCGACGGCGCTCGTGGCCGCGCACCAGGACCTCGAACGGATCACCCTCGAACGCGAGGTCCTGCGCTGCAAGCAGGGCGTGGACCGCGAGTGGGCGGAGCTGGTCGACGAGGGTCGCTGGGCGAGCGGACTCCGCCGCGCGCTCGACGCCTTCATCGAGGAGACGCAGCGGCACGTCTCCGGTGACGTCCGGCTCCGGTTGCACGGCGGGGTCGCGAGCGTCACCGGGCGCCGGTCGGAGCAGAGCCTCTTCGACTTCGAGCTGGCCGGGGCACCGGCCACCGGGAGCGTGTCGTTCGCGAGCGCCCGGGCCCGACCGACGCGGACGGCCACGCGGCGCGACCGCGCGAACTGACGCCCCACCAGCACCACGCAGCACCGCCCCCACCAGCACCACGCAGTACCACCCCCCGAAGCACCGCCCACGAACCGAGCACGACCGACCCGTACCCCCAGGCAGGACGACATGACCGACGCGACGCAGCCCAGCAAGACCGACGCCACGAACACGGGCGCCCTCTGGGGTGGCCGCTTCGCCGACGGCCCCAGCGCCGAACTCGCCGCGCTGTCCCGGTCGACGCACTTCGACTGGCAGCTGGCCCCCTACGACATCGCCGGGTCCCGCGCCCACGCCCGTGCCCTGCACACCGCCGGCTACCTGACCGAGGACGAGCTCGGGCGCATGACCGCCGGCCTCGACCGCCTCGAGACCGCCCACGCCGACGGCTCCCTGCAGCCGGACGACGGCGACGAGGACGTCCACGGCGCCCTCGAGCGCCTGCTCATCGCCGACCTCGGCCCGGAACTCGGCGGCAAGCTCCGCGCCGGCCGGAGCCGCAACGACCAGATCGCGACCCTGGGCCGCATGCACATGCTCGACCACGGCCGGCGGATCGGGCGCCTCGTCATCGACCTCGTCGACGCGATCTCGCAGCAGGCGAGCGAGCACCCGGCGGCGATCATGCCCGGCCGCACGCACCTGCAGCACGCCCAGCCGGTGCTCCTCGCCCACCACCTGCTCGCGCACGCGTGGCCGCTCGTCCGCGACCTCGAGCGGCTCCGCGACTGGGCCGACCGTGCGAGTGTCAGCCCGTACGGGGCCGGCGCCCTCGCGGGCAGCTCGCTCGGTCTCGACCCGACGGCGATCGCGCACGAACTCGGCTTCGCCCGCCCCGCCGACAACTCGATCGACGCCACGGCAGCCCGCGACGTCGTCGCCGAGTTCGCGTTCGTCCTCGCACAGGTGGGCATCGACGTGTCCCGTCTGGCCGAGGAGATCATCCTCTGGAACACCAAGGAGTTCGGTTTCGTCCGGCTGCACGACGCCTTCTCGACCGGGTCGAGCATCATGCCGCAGAAGAAGAACCCCGACATCGCCGAGCTCGCGCGCGGCAAGTCGGGTCGGCTCGTCGGCAACCTCACCGGCCTCCTCACGACCCTGAAGGGCCTGCCGCTCGCGTACAACCGCGACCTGCAGGAGGACAAGGAGCCGGTCTTCGACTCGGTCGCCCAGCTCGAGGTGCTGCTGCCGGCCTTCACCGGCATGGTCGCCACGCTCGCCTTCGACACGGAGCGGATGGCCGAGCTCGCGCCGCAGGGCTTCTCGCTCGCGACCGACGTCGCGGAGTGGCTGGTCCGGCAGGGCGTGCCCTTCCGCGACGCGCACGAGATCTCGGGGGCGCTGGTCCGGTACTGCGAGGAGCGCGGGATCGAGCTCGACGAGCCCGGCGACGACGAGTACCGCGCCGTGTCCGCGCACCTCACGCCCGAGGTGCGCGGCGTCCTGACCATCGAGGGCAGCGTCGCGTCGCGCGCCGGTGTCGGCGGGACGGCGCCGGAGCGCGTCGCCGAGCAGCTCGCCGCCCTGACCCGTCGCGTCCACGACCTGGCCGAGGGCGCGCCCTTCACCCGATGAGCGACGCGCTCCTCGCGCTCCTGGCCGAGCCGGCTCCGGTGTGCGCGCCGGCGCTGCTCGGCGCGACGATCACCGGGCGTGGTGTGACACTGCGCATCACCGAGGTCGAGGCCTACTGGGGCCCGACCGACCCGGGCTCGCACGGCCATCGCGGCCCGACACCGCGCAACCGGCACCTCTTCGGGCCGCCGGGCACGCTCTACGCGTACCGCTCGTACGGCATCCACACCTGCGTGAACGTGGTGAGCGGCCCGGAGGGCACGTCGTCCGGCTCGCTCCTGCGCGCCGCCGAGGTCGTCGACGGCATCGAGGTCGCCCGGGCTCGCCGCGGTCCGTCGGTCGCCGACGTCGCCCTGGCCCGCGGTCCGGGCAACCTCGGGCAGGCGCTCGGTGCCGTGCTCGGCGAGGACGACGGCACGTCGCTCCTCGACGGCTCGGGACCGTTCCGGCTCGCGCTCGCACCCGGCCTGGAGGCGCGGCTCGCCTCCGCCGACCCGGCGGACGTGGTCGCGGAGCTGCTCGCCGAGACGGTGGCCGGCCCCGCGGGGACGGCTCCGGTCCGGCGGATCTCGCGCGGACCGCGCACCGGCGTCGCCGGTGTCGCTGGCGGCGCGTCCTTCCCGTGGCGCTCCTGGCGCACCGGTGACCCGACGGTGTCGCCGTACCGACGGCACCGGCGCGCGGTCGACTGACGGGGCCGCGCCGATCCTCCCGGCCGTCGCCCGGTGGCTACGATGGTCGGGTGTCCAGCGCAACCGATCCCGATGTCCTGACACGCCAGCAGAACGACCCCACCTTCGCCTCGGTGTGGGACGAACTGCGCTGGCGCGGTCTGGTGCACGTCTCCACCGACGAGACGGCACTCCAGGAGGCCCTCGACGGCGGGACCGTCACGTACTACTGCGGTTTCGACCCGACCGCACCCTCGCTGCACTGCGGCAACCTGCTGCAGCTGCTCACCATGCGCCGGCTGCAGCTCGCCGGGCACCGGCCGCTGGCGCTCGTCGGTGGGTCGACCGGCCTGATCGGCGACCCGCGTCCCACCGCGGAACGCACGCTGAACACCCCGGAGACGGTCGCCGAGTGGGTGAGCCGACTGCAGGCGCAGGTGTCCCGGTTCCTCAGCCCCGACGGCGAGAACGGCGTGCGGCTCGTCAACAACCTCGACTGGACGGCACCGCTGTCCGCGATCGACTTCCTGCGCGACATCGGCAAGTACTTCCGCGTGAACGCCATGCTGAAGAAGGACGCCGTCGCCGCACGCCTGAACTCCGACGCGGGCATCAGCTACACCGAGTTCAGCTACCAGATCCTGCAGGGACTGGACTACCGCGAGCTCTACCGGCAGTACGGCTGCACGCTGCAGACCGGCGGTTCGGACCAATGGGGCAACCTGACCTCCGGCACCGACCTGATCCGTCGCACCGAGGGGGTGTCCGTGCACGCGCTCGGCACCCCGCTCATCACGAACTCGGACGGCACGAAGTTCGGCAAGAGCGAGGGCAACGCGATCTGGCTCGACGCCGAGATGACCTCGCCGTACGCCTTCTACCAGTTCTGGCTCAACACGGCGGACGCCGACGTGGTCGCCCGGCTGCGCGAGTTCACGTTCCTCGATCGTGCGGAGATCGGTCGACTCGAGCAGGCGGTCGCCGACGAGCCGTTCCGGCGCGAGGCCCAGCGGACCCTGGCGTTCGAGGTCACGTCGCTGGTGCACGGAGCGGCGGCGACCCGGGCGACGATCGACGCCTCGGCGGCGCTGTTCGGCAACGGCGACCTGGCCGCGCTCGACGAGGCGACGCTGCGTGCCGCGGTCGCCGAGCTCCCCGGCACGGTGTCGCTGCCGGGCGAGGCCGACGTCGCTCGCGCCCTCGTCGACACCGGACTCGTGAAGTCGCTCGGCGAAGCGCGCCGGGCGGTCGACCAGGGAGGCGTGTACGTGAACAACGTCCGCGCCGACGACGCGACCGCGCAGCTCGCGAGCCTCGCGCTGCCCGGCGGAGTCGTGGTGCTCCGACGCGGCAAGAAGACCCTGGCGGGCGTCACGCTCGGCTGATCGATCCACCCTCGGTGCACCCGGTGCCCGGTCTCCCGACGGAGACCGGGCACCGCTGCGTCCGGAGGAGTTGCACAGTGCGACACGCCCGGGAGTGGGGCGCGGTTGGCGCTCCCGCCCAGCGCTGCGTAGAGTTCTTACTCGTCACCCCAAAGGTGCGGCGGAGCGGCTGGAGCGAGAGCCCAGAGCCTGCCGGCCTCAAGCGGGACCATCCTCCACCGAAGTTCAGATCAAGCCTTGTGCTCGATCGCTTCGACGCTTAGGATGACTACTCCACCGGCCCTCTCCCTCGGGATGAGCCACAGGACCTCGGTCCGACGCGATGCCGGTGGTACCAAGAACACAATGCCCCTCTGGCGGAGCTCCTTCGTGGAGTCGAGTGGGGGGTGCGTCTGGTCCTTGAGAACTCAACAGCGTGCACATTGTCAATGCCAATTATTTTGACCCCGTGCGATTGCAGCTTTGGTTGTGGTCGTCGGAGACAATTCCTTTTGGATTGAAGATTGTCAGTAGACAGTCAACAGTCAGAATCAACTCGGTTCGGCGCTTTCGGGTGTCG
>NZ_JAFICY010000006.1:0-191201 GCF_017834105.1 Curtobacterium sp. 1310
TCGGCGATGCCGACGGCTTCGCCTACCGCAGCGGCGCACTGCCACTGGGCCGCGGTCGGCTGACCGCCCGTCGCACCGCAGGCTGAGCCGGGGGGGGGGGGGGGGGGGGGGGGGGGGGCGCCCCCCCCCCCCCCCCCCCCCCCCCCGACCCGCCACCCACACCCGACGCCCGCACCCGCGGGCGTCCAGCCGCCGACGATCGAGGAGGATCACATGGCGAGCAACCACGCAGTCGCGTACAAGGGACCCGGGAAGGTCGAGGTCATCGACACCGACTACCCGACGTTCGAGCTCAAGGACGGACCCGGGGTGAACCCGGCGAACGTCGGACGCAAGGTGAACCACGGCGCGATCCTGCGCACCGTGGCGACGAACATCTGCGGCAGCGACCAGCACATGGTCCGCGGCCGCACGACCGCTCCGACGGACCTCGTGCTCGGGCACGAGATCACCGGCGAGGTCGTCGAGGTCGGTCCGGACGTCGAGTTCATCAAGGTGGGGGACATCGTCTCCGTGCCGTTCAACATCGCCTGCGGGCGGTGCCGGAACTGCAAGGAGCGGAAGACCGGCATCTGCCTCAACGTGAACCCGGACCGCCCGGGCAGCGCCTACGGCTACGTCGACATGGGCGGCTGGGTCGGCGGCCAGGCCGAGTACGTGCTCGTGCCCTACGCCGACTGGAACCTGCTGAAGTTCCCGGACCGCGACCAGGCCCTCGAGAAGGTCCTCGACCTCGCGATGCTCTCCGACATCTTCCCGACCGGCTTCCACGGTGCGGTGACCGCCGGGGTCGAGGTCGGCTCGACGGTCTACGTCGCCGGCGCCGGGCCCGTGGGTCTCGCCGCCGCGACGGGCGCGTTCCTGCTCGGAGCGAGCGTGGTGATCGTCGGGGACATGAACGCCGACCGGCTGGCGCAGGCGCGCAGCTTCGGGTGCGAGACGGTCGACCTGACGAAGGGCGACCCGGCCGACCAGATCGACCAGATCCTCGGTGAACCCCTCGTGGACTGCGGCATCGACGCCGTGGGCTTCGAGGCGAAGGGGCACGGCTCCGGTGCCGGGCACGAGGCCCCGGCCACCGTGCTCAACTCCCTGATGGACGTCACGGCCGCCGGCGGCGCACTCGGCATCCCCGGGCTCTACGTCACGGGTGACCCGGGCGGCGTCGACGAGGCCGCGAAGAAGGGCGCCCTGTCGCTCAGCCTCGGCACCGGGTGGGCCAAGTCGCTGTCCTTCACCACGGGGCAGTGCCCGGTGATGAGGTACAACCGGCAGCTGATGATGGCGATCCTGCACGACCGCACGAGCATCGCGAAGAACGTCAACGCGAAGCCGATCGGACTCGACGAGGCCCCTCGCGGGTACGAGGAGTTCGACAAGGGTGCCGCGACGAAGTACGTGCTGAACCCGAACGGCCTGATCCCGGCGGCCTGACCGCCGCACGGTCCGCGTCGCATCGACACCCGGTGCGGCGCGGGCCGTGGCCGTCGTCGCACTCGCGCAGCCACCGGTCCGTACGCTCGCCGGTGTGAGCGACACCCGCCGGCCCTCGACCGTCCGCCTGCTGTTCGCGTCGTCACACCCCGGACCGACGGTCACGGTGACGGTCCTCGCCGCGGTGATCGCCGCGGCCGTCGGGCACCCGTGGTGGCTCGTCGTGCTCGTGGCGCTCGCCGTCGTGGCCGGGCAGCTGTCGATCGGCCTCGCCAACGACTGGATCGACGCCGACCGCGACCGGGCCGTCGGCCGCAGTGACAAGCCCGTCGCCCGCGGACTGATCCCCGTCGGGACCGTCCGGACCGCGGCCGTGACGACCGCGGGTGTCGCCGTGCTCCTGTCGCTCGCCCTGGGCCCGGTCGCCGCGGTGGCCCACGTCGTCCTCGTCGCGGCCGGCTGGGCCTACGACGCCGGACTGAAGCGGACGGTCTGGTCCGTCGTGCCGTTCGTGGTGGCGTTCGGGCTACTGCCGGTCGTGTCCGTCGCTGCCGGGGGCGACGGTTCGTGGCCGGCGTGGTGGGCGATCGCCACCGGAGCGGTCTTCGGTGTCGCGATCCACTGCACCAACGTGCTGCCGGACCTGCTCGACGACGAGGCGACCGGCGTCCGTGGGTTCCCCCACCGGCTGGGGCTCCGGGGCGCGGGGACGCTGGCGTTCGGGTCGCTCGTCGTCGCGGCGGCGCTGGTGCTCGGCGGCCAGGTCGCCGGCGGAGGCGTCGGCACGGCCGGGACGGTCCTGGCGGTCGTCGGAGCCCTCGTGGTCGTCGTGCTCGCGGTGGTCGGGATCCGCCTCGTGTTCGCCGGTCGTCCGACGCGGGCACTGTTCCGCCTGGTCATCGCGTCCTCGCTCGTCCTCGTCGTCGAGCTCGGCGTCGCCGGCGCCCGACTGATCGCCTGACGGCACCGGAAGCGGCACCGGGACCGGCACAGGCACAGGCACAGGCACCGGCACTGGCACCGGCACCGGCACCGGCACCGGCACTGGCACCGGAAACGGCATCGGCACCGGCTGACTCAGGCCCACCGCATCGCGTAGACCCCGGCGAGCCCGTCGGCGCTCGGCAGCGCGAGCACGGTGCGGAGCAGCGCCTCCCGCCCCACCGACCCGAGCACGCCCGTGGGACGCCCGAGCGCCATGTTCAGTTCCGCCTGCCGAGCAGCCCGCCGCGCCGCGGCCTGCCGCCCGACGGCGTACCCGTTCGCGGACTCCTGCCACGGTCCGTCCGTGCCTGAACGGACGGCCTCGGCGAGCAGTGGCGCGAGCGCGGCGGCGTCGAGCCAGCCGAGGTTCATGCCCTGGCCGCCGATCGGACTGATCTCGTGCGCGGCGTCCCCGACGAGCACCACCCGTCCGACACCGACGTGCGACGCCTCCCGCCGCCGCACCCGGAAGCCGCTCGTCATCGTGCACGTCGCCGGGTCGGGCCGGGCGCCGGTGCGTCCCGCGACGATCGCGGCGAGGCGGGCGGCGGCGTCCGGGTCCGGTTCGCCACCGGCCGGTGCGGTGCGGTCGTCCGGCACGAGGGCGACGTACCGCCGCCTGCCACCCGGCAGCGGGAACGACTCGACGACCCCCTCCGGTCCGACGTCGACCAGTGCCGACGACCGGGCCTGCTCGGGTTCGGGGTCGGCGAAGTCGCCCATCACGTACCGGTCGCGGTAGTCGCGGCCCGAGGTCGCGATGCCGACCAGGTCCCGCACCGCGCTGCGGGCGCCGTCCGCGCCGACGACGAAGGCCGCCTCGACGACGACCGGGGCACCGTCGGGTCCGACACCGTGCGCCACGACGTCCCCGACGCGGCGGGACAGGGCGGTCACCGTCGTGCCCGTCCGCAGCGTCCCGGACGCGAGCCGGTCGCGCAGCAGCGCCTCGGTGCGGTGCTGGTCGAGCGTCGCGACGTACGGGTGCGTCGCGGAGGCACGGTCGAACGACAGCGTCCCGAGTTCCCGTCCGCGACTCCGGGCCACGCCCGTGCGGACGAGCACCGCCTCGGCGAGCACCGCGGTGTCCAGGCCGATCGCGGCGAAGGCGTCGAGCGACGGCGGGTGGATCCCGATCGCGCGCGAGCCCGTCGGCTCGGTGCCGCGCCGCTCCCAGACGGCGACCGTGACGCCCGCCCGCTCGAGGAGCGCAGCGGTGAACAGGCCGACGGGCCCGCCCCCGACGACGAGCACGTCGACGCGTTCCGTGGTCACGGAGGCGAGCCTACGGACCCGTCGCGGCGACCCACCCAGGCGGCGTCGGACGGGAGGCGCGTGGCGGGCGCGCCACGGGCCTCCCGTCCGACGGTGCGTCACGTCGGCGGACGCTCGCCGACGTCGTCAGGTGGTGACGCGTGCGCGTTCGGCGCGGTCCTCGGCGGCGAGTCGACGGGCCTCGCGGAAGCGCTTCTGTGCCTTCTCGACGGGGACCTCGACGGCGTACGCGGCGCCGACCGCCACGACGACGGCGACCGCGATCATGAGCACCTTGCCCCACGGCCCGACGTCGAAGGGGTCGAGGAGCGCGATGACGAGCGGGTGCCAGAGGTACGCGGCGTACGACACGCGCCGACCGAACCACGAGACCGGCGACCAGGCGAGTGCGGCCGACAGCGGCGACCGCACCGACACGAGCCCGCCGATGAGCACCGCGGAGACGACGCCCGTGAGCGGCAGCAAGACGCTGAAGGTCCAGGCGTGCTGCGCCCAGTCGTCGCCGATCCACAGCATCGTCCCGACGAGCAGGGCGAGCCCGGCACAGGTGGCGACGTGTCCGGCGATCCCGGCGGCCCACGTGCGGACGCGCTCGTCGTCGAGCAGCAGCGCGAGCAGGCAGCCGGTCGCCAGCGGGACGACCCCGAGCACGGGGGAGAAGTAGACGTCGGGCGTCGCACCGCTGTTCGGCGTCCGGTAGACCAGCCCCGCGGCCACCGAGCACCCGACGATCACCGCGCCGAGGCCGGCGAGCAGCCACCGCCGACGCGACCGCACCAGGAACAGCAGCACGAGGACGGGCGGCCACACCAGGTAGAACTGCTCCTCCATCGACAGCGACCACGTGTGCGCGAAGACGCCCTGCGTGGTGTCCCAGAAGGAGCGGAAGAGGTTGCCGGTGTAGGTCAGCGCGATGAACGCGGCCTCGCCGGGGCTGAACGAGGCGCCCTTGTAGTCACCGACCCAGTTCCACAGGAGCAGCCCGACCACGACGAGAGCGACGAGGGCCGGGTAGAGCCGGAGCAGACGCTTCAGCCAGAAGGTCCCGAGACGGATGCGTCCGGTCTTCCGGTGCTCGCCGAGCAGCAGCGTCGTGATGAGGAACCCGGACAGGGCGAAGAACACGGTGACGCCGATGAAGCCGCCCTCGAACTGCGGCACGTGCAGGTGGTACAGGATCACCATGGCGATGGCGATCGTCCGGAGCCCGTCGAGGGCCGGAGCGCGGCGGGTCAGTGGCGGTGGCGGCGTCGGCCGGGCAGCACGGATCCCACGGCCGACCGGTGTGCTGCGGCCGACCGCGTGGGCGTGCTCGGGGGCGAGGGTGTTCGTCGCCACGGTTCCTCCCTGTGAGGATCGTTCGAACGGATGACGACGAGCTTGCCCTGTCCGGGTAAGAGGACGCTCAAGATCCGGGGTGCAGGATCCGGGTCAGTGCGTCCAGCCGCTCGTGCACGATCGCGGCGAAGTCGCGGTCCTCGCCGTCCGCGATCCACTGCGTGAAGGACAGGTGGAACACCGTGACCGCCGTCTCTGCGGCGATCGTGGCCGCCGGCTCGTCGATCCCGTGTGCGCGCAGTGCGCCGCCCAGGTGGACCTTCAGGGTCGCGAGCTTGCCGAGCTCCCGCTCGCCCAGGGCGGGGACGGCGTCGATGACCTGCTGCCGTGCCCGGGACCACGCGCGACGGTCGTCGGGGAAGAACGTGGCCGCGGAGTCGAGCGCGCGACCGACCAGGGCGAGGGCGGGTGTCCCCCCGGGAGCCTGGGCGATCGGGTCGGTGAACATGCCGGTGAAGTCGTCCTGCCCGGCGAACAGCACCTCGCGCTTGTCGGCGAAGTGCCGGTAGAAGGTGCGCTCGGTGACCTCGGCTGCCGCGGCGATCTCGGCGACGGTCGTCTCGTCGTAGCCGTGCTCGGCGAAGCGCTGCAGTGCGGTCGCCTGCAGTCGTTCCCGGGTGCCCGATCGCCATCGTGCCATGGGACGATCCTACTGATGACAGTCGCTGACATCGAGTGCTACGGTGATGTCAGTCCGTGACATCAGGTCGCGGGCACCCCACGAAGGGACCACTCATGCACGTGTTCGTCACCGGGGCCTCCGGATGGATCGGCTCCCACACCGTCGACGACCTGCTCGCCGCCGGGCACGACGTCACCGGCCTCGCGCGCTCCGACGCGGCGGCGGCGGCGCTCGAGACGAAGGGCGTCACGGTCCTGCGCGGCGACCTCGACGACCTCGGGGCGCTCGCCCGGGGTGCGGCCGGTGCCGAGGGGGTCCTGCACCTCGCGAACAAGCACGACTGGTCCGACCAGGCTGCGACGAACGCCACCGAGCGCGCCGCCGTCGAGACCCTCGCGAACGCCCTCGTCGGCACGGACCGCCCGTTCGTGGTGGCATCCGGGGTCGCCGCCCTGGCTCCGGGTCGTCCCGCCGAGGAGCGGGACCCGTCTCCCTTCACCGGTGTGGACAGCCCCCGCGGTGGCAGCGAGAACCGGGCACTCGACTTCGTGGACCAGGGGGTCCGCACGATCGCTGCGCGGTTCAGCCCGACCACGCACGGCGTCGGCGATCACGGCTTCGTCGCGTACCTGACCTCCGTGGCGCTGGAGCGGGGCGTGTCCGGCCACGTCGGCGACGGCAGCAACTGCTGGGCGGCCGTGCACGTGAGCGACGCCGCCCGGATGGTGCGGCTCGGTCTCGAGCAGGCCCCCGCGGGCGCACGGTTGCACGCCGTCGCCGAGGAGGGGATCCCCACGCGGGACATCGCCGCGGCGATCGGCGATGCGCTCGGGCTGCCGGTCACGAGCATCGACCCGTCGGACGCGTCGGCGCACTTCGGGTTCATCGGCGGGTTCTTCGGCGCGGAGATGTCGGCGTCATCGACCGCGACGCAGGAGTTGCTCGGGTGGGAGCCCGTCGGGCCGTCCCTGCTCGAGGACATCGCCGCGGGGGCGTACGCACACGCCGCCGCGCGCTGACGCCCGCGCCCGCCGCGCTCGTCACCACGGTGGCGAGACTCGGCACAGCGGACAGTTTCGCGACGCAACCGCCGCGTATCTGTCCGCATGGTCGAGTCTCGGCCGGCCCGGCGCCGGGCCGGGCCGCGCCCGCGCTACTCGGCCTTCTGCATCTGCCAGGGCTCGGGCTCGCGGTCGCCGTTCGGGCGCACCGGCCGGACGTCCCCGACGATCGGGATCGAGCGCTTCCGCATGAACCACAGGTAGCGGACGAAGAAGTGCGAGAGCGTCGACAGCCGGTTGCCGTTGCCGAGCAGCGAGGCGATGTGCACCGCGACCCACGCCAGCCACGCCACGGGGCCGACCATCGTGATGCCGCCGCGCAGCTGCGCCACCGCGGCGTTCGTCCCGATGGTCGCCATCGTGCCCTTGTCGAAGTACTTGAAGTGCTCGGTCGGCTTCCCGTCGAGCAGCCGCACCACCTGGCGCGCGACGTGCTTGCCCCCCTGCAGTGCGGGCTGGGCGAGCTGCGCGAGCGCGTCGTCCTGCGCCGCGATGTCGCCGGCCGAGAAGATCCGCTCCACGCCCTTGACGCTCAGGTCGTCGTTCACCTGGATGCGACCGCCGTGGGTCTGCGGCAGGCCCCAGCCGGAGACCTCCTTGTGCGCCGCGACCCCGGTGGCCCAGATGACCTGCGACGCGGGGATGAACTCGCCCGAGGCGGTGACGACCCCGTCCTCCTTGACCTCGGCGACGCCCGTGTCCAGGCGGAGCACGACCCCTCGCTTCCGGAGGACCTTGGCCGCGTACCGACGGAGGCGCGGGGCGAACGGCTTGAGCAGCTCACCGCTGCGGTGCACCAGCGTGATGGAGATGTTGCCGCGCTCGATCTCCGGGTAGGCACCGACGAGGGCCTGATCGCGGAGCTCGGCGAGGGCACCGGCCATCTCGACGCCGGTCGCGCCGCCGCCGACGATGACCACGCGGATCTCGTCGGGACCCTGCTGGGCCGCTGCCTGCTCGAGGCGGGTGAACAGCTCGTCGCGGATGCGGAGTGCCTGCGAGCGGGAGTACATCGAGTAGGCGTACTCGTACGCACCGGGGGTGCCGAAGTAGCTCGTGTTGACGCCGTTCGCCAGGATCAGCCAGTCGTAGTGCAGGTGCTCGCCGTCCGACATCTCCGCGATGCGGTGCTCGGTGTCGATGCCGGTGAGCAGTCCGTGCCGGAAGTCGGCGTTCGACTGCTTCGCCCGCAGGCTCCGCAGGAAGTACGTCACGTCGCCCGCGTTCAGGCCGCCGGTGGCGACCTGGTACATGAGCGGCTGGAACATGTTGTAGACGTGGCGGTCGACGAGCGTCACCCGGACGTCCGCGTCGGCGAGTTCACGCATGGCCGCGATCCCCGCGAAGCCACCCCCGACGATGACGACGTGCGGGCGGGTGTCCTCGGACATGGTGTTCTCCAGGGTGGTGCGGTCGACGGCCACCCAGAAGGGTACGCCGGTCTCGGCACCCGTCCGTCCACCTGCCCGTCCGGCTGCCGATGGAGCGGTCCCGCGGTCCGGCCTGGAGGCACGCCCCGCCGCCGTCAGGCGTCGAACGGCGCGTAGGTGCTCAGCACGTTCCCCTTGCTGGTCACCACGCTCTGCACCAGGCGCAGGCGGGTGGGCGGGTCCGTCGGTTCGAAGAGCCGCCGTCCGGCTCCGGCGATCGCCGGG
Organism: Curtobacterium sp. 1310; assembly: GCF_017834105.1. NCBI lineage: Bacteria > Bacillati > Actinomycetota > Actinomycetes > Micrococcales > Microbacteriaceae > Curtobacterium > Curtobacterium sp. 1310. The sequence goes on from NZ_JAFICY010000006.1 coordinate 8,370, forward strand.
TGCACCATGAGCTGCAGCTCGTCGAGGAGTCCGGCGAACAGCAGGTGGCGCACCAGCGTGACGCTGCCGGTGACCGCGACGTCGCCGCCCTCGCCGGCCTTGAGGTCGCGGACGAAGTCGTCGACGTCGCCCTGGATCCGGTGCGCGTTCTGCCACGTCAGGTCGTCACCGAGGGTGGTCGACGCGACGTGCTTCTCGATCGGGTTGATCCACCGGCCGAACGGGTCGTCCTCGTGCCGGGGCCACCACTCGGACCACTCCAGGTAGCTCTGCTTGCCGAGCAACACCGTCTCGGTCCGCTCCATCCACGCCGTCATGGCGGTCCCGAGCTCGGCGTCGAACGAGTCGTACTGGAACTCGTACGGGTCCTGCACCACACCGTCGACCGATGCGAACAGCCCCGAGGTCACCTTGCGCATGCTGCGGAGCATAGGGCCGCCGCGACCCCGCGTCGAGAGGTGCGTGCCGATCAGGCTGATCCCGCGCCGGGGAGCGCCGGGTAGGTTCGCACCGTGCGCGCACGGGTGGAGTCCTTCGAGGTCGGTGGGCTGTCCGTGCGGCTCCGGACCCTCGCGCCGGCCGGGCGGTTGCACGACACGCTCGCGCCGACGGTCGTCCTCGTGCACGGCATCGGCATGTCGCACCGCTCCTTCGACCGGACGCAGCGCCACCTCGCCCGCACCCACCGCACGGTCGCGGTCGACCTGCCGGGTTTCGGCGGGCTCCCCCCGGCAGGCCGCCCGCTCGACCTGCACGAGCTCGGCGACCTGGTGGTCGGAGCCGTCCGGTCGCGCGGCGTCGGGGACCTCGTGCTCGTCGGCCAGTCGATGGGCACCCAGGTCGTCGTCGAGGCAGCCCGTCGGCACGCCGAGACGGTGACCGCGGTCGTCCTGGTCGGGCCCGTCGTGGACCCGGCGCGGCGGACGCTGCTGCAGCAGGCGACGGACCTCGGACGCGACTGCCTCGTCGAGGACCCGCGGATGAACCTCGTCGTGCTCACCGACTACCTGCGGAGCCTGCGACAGTACGTCCGGCAGCTCCGACCGATGCTCCGTTACCGGCTCGAGGACACCGTCCCGGAGCTCCCGCAGCCGGTGCTCGTCGTGCGCGGTGACCGCGACCCCATCGGGCGACGGGACTGGGCTGCTGCGCTCGCGGTCGCAGCGCGTCGGGGTGTCCTGGTCGAGCTCCCCGGCGGTCACCACGTGCAGGACCGGCAGCCCGTCGCGTTCGCGCGGCTGGTCGACGAGCTCCGGCGGGTGCAGACCGTCGAGGACCTCGCGGCCGGTGGCCCGTCGACCGGTGACACCACGACGGGGCCGGCACGGTGACGGACCGGACCACCCCGGGGACGGGAGCGGCGTCGGGGACGGCGGCCGTGCCTCCCGGCCGTGTGCCGCTGCTGCGTCGCGCCTGGTGGGCCGCCCTCGACTGGTGGTACGCCGCGCGGTGGCAGCTGCGGAGCACCGGACCGACGACCGCCGATGACTACCGGACCGGTGACGGCCAGCCGGTCGTCGTCGTGCCCGGCGTCTACGAGACCTGGCACTTCATGCGCCCGCTGATGGACGCCCTGCACGACGCCGGGCACCCGGTGCACGTGCTGCCCGTCCTGCGGCACAACCTGCGTCCCGTGCCGGAGTCGGCGCGCGAGGTCCTGGCGTACCTCGGCGAGCACGACCTCCGCCGGGTGCTGGTCGTCGCGCACAGCAAGGGCGGTCTGATCGGCAAGTACGCGATGACCCTGCCCGAGGGGGAGCGCATCGACCGGATGGTGGCGGTGTCGACGCCGTTCGGCGGGTCCGTGTACGCCCGGCTGGCGCCCGTGCCGCACCTGCGGGCCTTCCGTGCGGCGGACCCGGTGCTCGCAGCGCTCGGACGCGACCTCGCCGTGAACGCCCGGATCACGTCCGTCTACGGGGTCTTCGACACGCTCATCCCGGGAGGCAGCGAGCTCGCCGGGGCCACGAACGTGCGCGTGCCCGTCGGCGGGCACTTCCGGATCCTCGGCGCGCAGCAGACCCGCGAGGTCGTGCTCGACGCGGCCGCGGGCCCGGGCACAGCGGGCTGAGCCGAGCGCGGCCCTGCGGCGGCCGTGCGCGAGACTCGCGCTGACGGACACTTTCCTCCCCGGGGCCCGCGAGTATCGTCCGCCTGGCCGAGTCTCGGGGCCGTGCCGCGCCGCTGCCGCCGCGGTCAGGCGCCGGGCAGGAACAGGCAGAAGGGGTGCCCGTCGGGGTCGAGGAGCACCCGCACGTCGTCCTGGGGCTGGAAGTCCGCCTCGGTCGCACCGAGCTCGAGCGCGCGGGCGGTCGCGGCGTGGAGGTCCTCCACCTGCAGGTCGAGGTGCAGCTGCATGCCCTGCGTCCCCGTGACCGGGGGCCAGGTCGGTGCCTCGTAGGCGTCGTCGTACTGCACCGAGAGCCCGACCCCGCCGTCGGCCGGGCGCACCCGCAGCCAGGTCGGACCGTCCTCGTGCACGGTCCACCCGGTCAGCGCACCCCAGAACCGCGCGAGGCGCACCGGGTCGGGGGACTGCAGGACGGTCGCGGTCAGCACGGGCATCGCGGGGTCGTCGGCACTCATGCGGCGCACGGTACCCGGGCCTGTCGACAGGACGGTCCAGCACCGCGACGGCCGCGCGACGGACGCGCGACGGCTGCCGGCTGGTCAGCGGGCGGCGACGCTCGCGCGCTCGACGATCCGGTGCGGCACGACGACGGTCTCCGGAGCGGCCGTCGGGTCGGCGATGCGTCGGGTGAGCAGGTCGAGCGCCGCCGTGGCGAAGGCCCGCCGGTCGAACGACACCGTCGTCAGCGCCGGGATCGCGAAGGCTGCGGCGTCGACGTCGTCGAACCCCACGACGCTGACCTGCTCCGGCACGTGGACACCCCGTGCCGCCAGGACGTGCAGCACGCCGAAGGCGATCGAGTCCGTGTACGCGAACACCGCGTCCGGCAGCGGGTGCGCGTCCAGCCAGGTCGCGAACCCCGTCGCCGCCGCACTCGTCGACCACGTCGGCAGCGGCACGCGCAGGGCGGGGTCGACGTCGAGGCCGACCGCGCCGAGCGCATCCGCGTGGCCCTGGTCGCGCAGCTCGCTCGTGGCGGTGGCGTCCGTCGGGCGGGCGGCCCCGACGACCGCGATCCGACGGTGCCCGCGGTCGAGCAGGTGGGTCGTGACCTCGCGTGCGGCGCGGCGGCTGTCCACGTGCACCTGGTCGACGTGCTCCGGTTCGACCTCGCCGATGACGACGGTCGGCGGGAGCCCCTCGGTCTCGGCCAGGACGCTCGCGCTGAGCGACACCGGGTTGAGCACGAGGCCGTCCACCAGGTGGGCCCGGGCCCGGGAGACGAGGTCCCGCTCACGTCCCGGGTCGTGTCCGGTCTGGTCGAGCTGCACCGTCCAGCCGCGCTCGCGGGCGAGTTCGACGAACCACTGGGCGAGCTCGGCCGAGTAGGCGCTGCCGAGCTCGGGCAGCGTCAGGGCGATCGCGCCGGAGCGTCCGTTGCGCAGGCCGCGCGCGGACAGGTTCGGCACGTAGCCGAGCTCGGCGACCGCGCGCTCGACCCGCTCCCGTGTCGCCGGCCGCACGGGCACGCCGCCGTTCACCACGTTGGAGACGGTCTTCGGGGAGACCCCGGCGAGGGCCGCCACGTCCCGCACGGTCGCGCGCATCGGGACGAGCGTAGCGCGCCACCCGGCGGACGGGAGGCGCGGTGCGGTGCCGCCACGTGCCTCCCGTCCGTCGCGGTGACGGACGGGAGGTGCGGTGCAGGACCGCCCCGTGCCTCCCGTCCGACACGGGGCGGGTCCGACCCGGACCGCGTGCCGCGGGCCGGCGACGCTCGGTCGTGGCTACGCGTCGACCAGCTCGCGTCGTGCCGCTCGGCGGGCGCGGACGCGGCCGGTCACCGTGACCGCGACCACGACCGCCAGCACCGCGTAGAGCACGATCGGGATGGGGCCGGCCACCAGCACCGAGAAGTCCCCGTCGGCGCTCAGCGCCGCGTCCCGCAGGCTCGTCTCGGCGAGCGGACCGAGCACCATCCCGATGATGAGCGGTGCGAGCGGGATGTCGAGTGCCCGCATGAGGAACCCGACGAGGCCGATGCCGAGCAGCATGAGCAGGTCGAAGACCGAACCGCTCGTCGCGTAGATGCCGAGCCCGCAGAAGACGGCGATGCCCGCGTAGAGGTACGCCCGCGGGATCCGGAGCAGCTTCGCCCACAGCATCGCGAACGGGAGGTTGATGACGAGCAGCACCACCATCGCGATGAAGAACGACGCCAGCAGCGCCCAGACCAGGTCGGGGGACCGGTCGAAGAGCAGCGGACCCGGCTGCAGGCCGTACTGGCGGAACGCGGCGAGCATGATCGCGGCGGTCGCCGACACCGGCAGACCGAGGGACAGCAGCGCACCCATCGCCATGCCGGTCGTGGAGTTGCCGGCTGCCTCGGGTGCCGCCAGGCCGCGGATCGCACCCGTGCCGAACTGCGGGTCCTTCCGGCGGGCGTCGAGACGCTTCTCGAGCCCGAACGCCAGGAAGGTCGGGATCTCCGACCCGCCGGCGGGCACGACGCCGAAGGGCAGCCCGATCGCGGTGCCCCGCAGCCAGGCGGGGGCCGCCTCGCGCAGTTCCCGCTTCGAGAGCCACGGGCGTCCGGTCGCCTGCACCATCCGGCCGTCCTTCAGGTGTCGGGCCAGGCACGCGACGTAGATGACCTCGCCGAGCGCGAGGACCGCGACCGTCACCGTGACGAGCGAGATGCCGTCGAAGAGCTCGGGCACGCCCATCGTGAAGCGCGGTGCACCCGAGATGCCGTCGACGCCGATCACCGCGATGCCGAGACCGAGGCACAGCGAGCCGAGGCCCTTCAGTGCGTCGTCGGTGACGACCGACGACGTCGTGACGAACGCGAACAGTGCGAGGGCGAAGAACTCCGCCGGTCCGAAGCTCGACGAGAACGACGCGAGCGCCGGTGCGAGGAACACGACCAGGACCGAGGCGATCATGCCGCCGACGAACGCGCCGATCGCGGCCGTCGCGAGCGCCTGGGCCGCTCGTCCGTTCAGCGCCATCTTGTGGCCCTCGAACGTCGAGGCGATGGCCGAGGCCTGGCCCGGCGTGTTCATCAGGATGCCCATGGTGGAGTCACCGAAGAGTCCGCCGAAGTAGACGCCGGCGAACATGATGAACGCCGCGGTCGGGTCGAGCGAGAACGTCACGGGCAGCAGCAGCGCCACCGCCATCGACGAGCCGAGGCCGGGGAGGACGCCGACCGCGGTGCCGAGGAGGCACCCGACGACGACCCAGAGCAGGTTGGCGGGGGTCAGGGCGCCGGCGAAGCCGTCACCGAGGAGACCGAGCACGTCCACGTCAGAACTCCCATCCGACGATGCCCGAGGGCAGCGACAGGTCGAGCAGCATGTCGAAGGCGATGTAGCTGATCGCGCTCACCGTCAGACCGACGACGAGCGGACGCAGCCACCCCGGGGCGCCGAGCCCCTTCGCGACACCGAGGAAGAGCAGTCCGGCACCGACGATCCACCCGAGCACGCCGAGCAGCAGGGCGAAGGCGGCGAAGGACAGGACCACCCAGGCCAGGGAGCGCCAGTCGACGCGGACCGAGCGCTGCTCGACCGAGGTGCCGGTCGTGTCGGTGTCGGCGGCGGTGTGCGCGTCGGCGCGGACGGCGGTGTCGGTGCGGGCCTCCGACGGTGTGCCGTCGGACCCGACCCGTCGGCCGCGCGCAGCCCGGACGGACCGGACGACCAGCAGGGCGGCCAGCAGCAGGAGTGCGGCGGCGACGATGCCGGGGAACACCGCGGGCCCGGGGAACGCGGTTCCGTCGGGGACCTCCATCGTGACGATGCCGACGACGAGGTAGACCGCGAAGGCGGTGAAGAGCGCCGGGGTGGTCAGCTCCTTCGCCACCGCGGCGACGCGGCCGGGGTCGGCCCGCAGCGTGAGCCGCTGTCCGACGACCGCGGAGGACGACGTGGGGTTGCTCGGACGGGTCATCGGCCCAGCTCCTCGTACAGCCCGGTGATGCGCTCGCGCTCCTCGTCGATGAACGCGTCGAGCTCGTCACCCGTGATGATCCGCTCGGTCCAGTGGTACCGCTCCACGGCGTCCGCCCACTCGGGGGTGTCGAGCGTGTCCAGCACGATGTCGGTCAGCTGCGCCCGCTGCTCGTCGTCGAGTCCGCCCGGTGCAGCGATCTCGCGCCAGTTCGTCAGCGTGACGTCGTGCCCCTGCTCGACCGCGGTGGGGATGTCGATGCCCTCGACCGGCTCCGCCGCGACGAGCGCGAGTGCGCGCAGACGACCGGACTCGATCTGGTCGATGTTGTCCGGGTACCCGCCCGAGGCCGCCGCCGCCGTGCCGTTGAGGAGCGCCTGGATGGCCTCGCCACCGCCGTCCGACGGGATGTAGTTCGTGTCCTTCGGGTCGATCCCGGCCGAGACGGCGAGGTCGGTGACGACGAGCTGGTCGAACGAGCCGCCGCCCGTCCACGGCACCGAGCCGGGGCGCTCGCGCCAGGCGCTGACGAGGTCGTCGAGCGTCTCGTACGGCGAGTCGGCGGGGACGACGATGACGTCGTACTCCTCGACGGTGACCGCGAGCGGCGTGATGTCGTCGTGGGTGACCGCGGAACCGAACTGGATCTCGGCCGCGAGGAGCCCCGTCCCGCCGACGAGCAGCGTGTCCGTCTGTCCGGCGAGCCGAGCGACGTTCCCGAGCGCGATGGTGCCACCGGCGCCCGGCATGTTGACCACCTGGACGGAGTTGACGATGCCGTTCGCGCGCTGCGCCTGCTGCATGGACCGTGCGACGCCGTCCCAACCGCCGCCAGCCGCCGCCGGTGCCACGAGGGTCACCGACCGGGTCGGGTCGCCTCCGGCCGCTGCCGACGTCACCGAGCCGAAGGCCGCGACCGCGATGGACACCGCGGCGACGGCTGTCCCGACCACGCGTGCGACGGGGCGACGGGCACGCGGCGGACCCGGCGTCCCCGTCGTCGGCTGCTCCGGCACTGGTTGCTCCGCGGGCACTGGTTGCTCCGGCTGCACTGGTTGCTCTGGCATTGCTGGCTCCCTCCTGCGCACGTCGTCGTGCCGCAGGTCGAGAAGTACGATGGCAGCCGCCGACCGGGCGAGCACCCGGCGGCGGAGATGTGCTCATTGACGCTCACGGCGTCGCGGCCGAAGGGGGACGCCACGGTGACCAGGGCTCGTCTCGGGCGGTTGCGGCGGACCGCGGTGCTCGCGCTGCCGAGCGTCATCGTGCTCGCGGCGACGGGTGTCACGACCGGGGTCGCGGCCGTGGTGCAGGAGCGCGCCATCCGCACGTCCGTGGTCGACCAGGTGTCCGGCGTCGCGTCGAGCCTGGCCGACCTGCCCGAGGTGCGGGACGCGGTGGCGTCGGTCGCCGACCGGGGCGCACCCGGCGCGCTCGCCGACGCCGACGACCTCGCCTCCGCCACCGCGGCACTGCAACCGATCGCGACGCTCGTCGAGGGTGCCGCCGGCGTCTCGTACGTCGTGGTCACCGACGACGACGGCGTGCGGATCACCCACCCGGACCCGGCGGAACGCGGTGAGCCCGTCGAGACGACGATCGCGCCCGTGCTCCGCGGTGCGGAGTTCGTCGGCACCGAGACCGGCCCGACCGGGACGACCCTGCGTGCGAAGGTGCCCGTCGTCGGCGAGGAGGGCGAGGTCGTCGGCGTCGTGGCGGTCGGCGTGCTCGAGTCCACCATCGCGGCGGACCGGGAACGGGCCCTCGGCACCCTGCTCCCGTGGAGCACCGGCGCGCTCGTCGCGGCGACGCTCGCGAGCGTGCTCCTGTCACTCGTGATCGCCCGACGGCTCCGCCGAGCCGACGCGGTCGACGCGGAGAGCCGGCAGGTCCGGTGGACGACCGAGGCGCTGCGCGAGCAGGCACACGAGTTCGGCACCCGTCTGCACGTGGTGCGCGGACTGGTCGAACAGGGGGACGACGAGGACGCGATGGCCTACATCGACGCCGTGGCACCCGGGTTGACCAGCGGCGGCGGTGCCGGGTCGCCGCGCCGCGGTGCGGTGGCGACGGCGTCGGTCGCGGCGGTGCGCTCGGAACTCGCCGTGGCCGGGACCACGCTCGACCTCCGGATCGCCGACGACGTCGTGCTCGACGACGCGGTGCTGCTGGTCGTCGCCAACCTGTGCCGGAACGCCGCCGAGGCCGGGGCGGCCACCGTCAGCTGCACCATCGGCTCGCATGACGGGCGTGTGACGGTGACGGTCGAGGACGACGGACCGGGCATCGACCCGGCCGACGCGCACCGCGTGCTGACCCGCGGGTGGTCGTCGAAGACCGACGAGAGCGGCCTCGGGCGCGGCATCGGCCTGGCACTCGTCCGACGCACCGCCACCGACCGCGGCGGATCCGTGGTCGTCGGACGGTCGGCAGCGCTCGGCGGTGCCCGGCTCGACGTCGAGATGGCGGCGGGATCGTGACGGCGGCGCTCCGCGTGCTCGTGGTCGACGACGACGCCGGCGCTCGCGCACTCCACACCCGGTGGGTGGCCGCGACCGAGGGGTTCGCCGTCGTCGGGGCGGTCGCGTCCGGCGGCGCCGCGCTGGCATCCGTGGAGCGCGGGGTCGACCTCGTGCTGCTCGACATGCGCCTGCCCGACATCAGCGGCATCGAGGTCCTGCACCGCATGCACGTCGCCGGCGTCGACGACACCGACGTGCTGGTCGTCAGCTCGTCCCGCGACCAGGTCACCGTCCGGCAGGCGCTCGCCGCGCACCCGGTCGGGTACCTGCTGAAGCCGTTCGACCGCGAGGCCCTGCAGGACCGGCTCCGCGCCTACGCGGCCGAACGTCGGTCCCGCGAGGACGCGCAGCGCGACGTCCCGATGGGGCAGGGCGACGTCGACCGGCTGCTCGCCACCGGATCGGTGCGCGTGGTCGGACCCGACCGCACGGCGACGCGAGCGCCCGAGGACGCCCTCCCGAAGGGCGTCAGCGCCACCACGCTCGGTCGGGTCGTGACGGCGCTCGACCCCGTGGTCGCCCGCTCGGTCGACGAGGTCGCGGCAGCGACGGGCACCTCGCGGGCCACCGCCCGCCGGTACCTCGACCACCTCGTCGCGACCGGCGCCATCGACCTGGCGCACCGGTACGGCCGTCGAGGCCGCCCGCAGGTGCTCTACCGGCTGACGCCGGCTCCCTGAAGGCCCGGCCACGGCAGCCGGGTCGCGATCCGCACCGGACGGGAGGCCCGTGGCGGCGTCGCCACGGGCCTCCCGTCCGTCACCGGGTCACGCGCGTCGCGTGGCGACGACCCGTCGTACGGTCGCGTCGCGCGCGTGGACGGGCGGGCGTCCGGTCAGGACGGGTGGCGGGCGGTCCACTCGCGGAACGGGGCCGTCGGGTCGTCGACCCGGCCCTGCTCGCTCGGAAGGGCGCGCTCCGCGACGGGCTTCGCGTACTCGTCGTAGAAGGTGGCGAGCGTCATCAAGCGGTTGCCGTCCTCGTAGTGCTCGCCCTCCTGCTCCCGCGTCGCGGCGAAGACCACACGGTCCGGCTGGGCGTAGTACAGCGCGCCGAGGCACATCGGACACGGGTACGCGGTGACGAACACCTCGTGGCCGGTGAGGTCGGTGATGCCCTGCTCGGCGGCGGCGCGGATCGCGCGGATCTCGGCGTGCGCGGTCGGGTCGCCGGTCTGGGCGACGTGGTTGACGGCCTCGACCACGACCTCGCCGTCGCGGACGATCAGGCAGGCGAAGGGCTTGCCACCGTCGTGGACGTTGTCGAGGGCGCGGGAGACCGCGAGGGCGGTGAGTTCGTCGTCGTGCATGCCGGCCACGGTGCTCCCGGTCGGTGCTCGACGGGTGTGCGTCCGGGGGACGGGGACGATCGGATCGCGGTGCTGGTCAGCCGAGCCAGGACGGGTCGGCGAAGAGCTCCTCGACCTCGGTGACGAAGCGCGAGGCGTGGAAGCCGTCCACCGCCGCGTGGTTGATCCGGAGCGCCATCGGCATGCGGGTGCGTCCGTCCACCTGCCGGTAGCGCCCGAGCGTGATCACGGGCGCCAGGTGGTCCTCGGCGCCCGTCAGGTGCAGCGCGAAGCCGGTGAACGACGTGCGGGGGAGCGTCGAGACGTCGAAGAGGTCGGTGCGACCGGTGCCCTGCGGGAACATGCGGTGGTCGTCGCGGTACCGCTCGGTCGTGGCGACCACGGCGTCGTGGAACGCCCGTGCGTCGGGGTCGTACTCGGTGACGAGCACCGAGAAGGTCTCCGTGTCGGGGTGGAAGACGGTGAAGGTCGGGTGCACCACGTCCCACACCGCGGGCCGGCCCTCCTCGGTGAGCTGCATCCGGAACTCGTCGTGCCGGTTCACGACCGTCGCGAGCACCCAGATCTGCGACGGGTACGTCTTCGCGCCGGCGGCCCGGGCGGCGTCGACGAAGGCGGTGACGTCGACCTCCACGGTCATCTCCCACGCACAGGGCTCCCGCCGGTAGTGCGCGAAGTGCTCGGCGCGGGGCCACTGGTCGAGGTCGATCGGTCGGAGTCGGTCCACCCGGCCAGTCTCGTCCCCCGGACTCCCGACGCGCGTGCACCGGACGGCGGTTCAGTGGTGCATGCCCTCGACGCCGTTCTCACCAGCGCTCGCGACGTTCTTCCGCGGGCTCGCCGCGCACAACGAGAAGTCGTGGTTCGAGGAGCACCGCGACGACTGGGAACGGCACGTGCAGGAGCCGATGGAGGCGCTCCTGCACGAGGCCGAGCGCCGCTACGGTGCCGGACGGGTGCTCCGGCAGCACCGCGACCTGCGCTTCACGCCGGACGAGCGGCCCTACCGCGAGGACACCGGTCTCACCGCGGGCGGCACGTACCTCAGTGCCGGAGCGGACGGGTTGCAGGTCGGCGGTGGACTCTACGAACCGTCCCGCGCACAGCTGCGGGCAGCGCGCACCACCATCGACGAGCACCCGCAGGCCGCGGCCGCGCTGCAGCGTGAGCTCGACGAACTGACCGATGCCGGGTACGAGCTGGCCGGACCGCCGCTGAAGACCGCCCCGCGCGGGTACGACGTGGACCACCCGCGGATCGACCTGCTCCGGATGCAGCACTACGCGGCGCTCGTGCACCTGCCGCTGGAGAGCTCCCTCGACGACATCACCGCGGCGTGGGACCGCGTGCAGCCGCTGGTCCGGTGGACGGTGAAGTGGGCACGGGCGGACGACCCGGAGGCTTCGGACGACCCGGCGCCGCCCGTGCCGGGAGCCCGGTCGATCGACGAGCGCGCCTGACCGCCTGATCGCCCGTCCGTCGGATGCTCCCTAGGCTCGGGGCATGCCGACGCTCGATCGTTCCCCTGCCCTCGTCGCCACCGGGTTCCTCGCGATCCCCGTCGCCCAGGCGCTCGTCGCACTGCCGAGCGACCTGCTGTCGACGATCCAGGCGGCGCCGATCGACCCGGCCCTCGCCGACACCGCAGCGTTCTCCGAGGCGTACGGCTACCCGCTCGAGGGCGGCGCGAACTGCATCGTCGTCGTGGGGAAGCGCGGCGACGAGGTCCGCCACGCGGCGTGCGTGGTGCTCGCGTCGACGAAGCTCGACGTGAACCGGGTCGTGAAGAAGCTGCTGGACGTCCGCAAGGCGAGCTTCGCGCCGATGGACCAGGCGGTCGAGCTGACCGGCATGGAGTACGGCGGGATCACCCCGATCGGGTTGCCAGCGGACTGGCCGGTGTACGTCGACGCCCGCGTGCTCGGTGCTCCGGAGGTCGTCGTGGGCGCCGGGCTCCGCGGGGCGAAGGTGTTCCTGCCCGGGCGGACCCTGGCGGCGCTGCCGAACGTCACCGTGGTCGAGGGGCTGGCCGTCGAGGGGCCCTCCGTCGAGGATCCGGCCACCGGAGCCGCCGACCTCGGCTGAGCCCCGTCAGCGGGCGGCGGCCAGGGTCTTCGTGATCCGCTGCAGCGAGACCGTCTCGGCGGTGCCGAGCTCCTGGGCGAACAGGCTCAGGCGGAACTCCTCGAGCATCCACCGTGCGTGCACGAGCTCGGGATGCGCACCGACCGACGGCGGGAACACGCCACCGGCGTCGGTGTAGCGGTCGGTGGCGACCGTGACCTCACGCATCCACGTGGCGTCACGTCCGGGGTTCTGCAGGAGCTTCTGCACGCGGGCCTCGACACCCCGCAGGTACACCCGGATCCGCCGGAGCCGGTCGAGCCCGGCGACGGCGACGAAGCCCGGGAAGACCAGGCGCTCCACCTGCTGGCGCATGTCGGTCAGCGCCGGCAGGAGCGCCATCGAGTTCGCCTGCTTCATCGCCTTGTCGGCCGCCCGCTGCGCGGTGAGCACGGCGGCGACCTCGGACACGGCGGTGAACATCGTGTCGACGACAGTGGCGGACACGGCATCGCGGACCGCCTCGAAGTCGGCCTTCGTGAAGACCAGACCGTCGGGATGGGTGCGTCGGATGCCCGCGTCCACGACGGCGGCCAGCACGTCGTCGAACAGCGCCGCGGTCGACGGGTACGGGCTCGCGGCCAGCGCGAGCTTCTCCTGCGCCGTGAGGTGCGACTGCACGTACGACACCGGCGAGGGCACGGCGTGCATGACGAGCCGACGGACGCCGGCGGGCATGTTCACAGTGCGGTCACCGGGCGTCGCCAGGAGGCGGACACCGACCGTCGCCTTGGGGCCGTCGCCCTCCTCGACCAGCGACGGGTAGGCACGGATGACGCCACCGGCCTGCTTCGTGTCGAGGACCTGCGGCAGGTCGTCGGACGGCCAGGCGGTGAGGCCGGAGCGTTCCACCTGCGTGCCGGAGGAGGCCCCGGCGACGCGCGCCGCGCCTCCCGGCCGGGCCGCTGCCCTCGCCGTCGCGGAGGCGACGCTCTGCTGCGTCCGGTCCTTCAGCTTCGTCTGCAGGGCCGCGAGGTCCTTGCCGGACTCGACCCGACGGCCGCGCTCGTCGACGACCGCCCAGGTGGGCAGCAGGTGCGCCGGCACCCGGGACAGGTCGAAGTCGGCCTCGGTCACCGGCACGTACGTCATCCGCTGGATCGCCGCGGCGAGGGTCGCGCGGAAGGACTCCGTCGGCTCGGTCGGAGCGTCGTCGGGCAGTTCGGCGACGATCTTCTCGGCCCAGTCGGCAGCGGGGACGACGTTCTTCCGGATCTGCTTCGGCAGCGACTTGATGAGTGCGGTGACGAGTTCCTTCCGCAGGCCACGGACCTGCCAGTCGAAGCCCTCCTCGCGCATGCGGGGGAGCAGCGCGAGCGGCACCTGCACGCTGACGCCGTCGTCCTGCGCGCCCGGCTCGAAGCGGTACTTGATCGCCAGGCGCTGGTCACCGGAACGCCACTGCGTCGGGTACTCCTGCTCGTCCTGGGCGGCCTCGGCGGCGTCCTCGTCGAGCAGGTCCTGCCGCCGCATCGTGAGCAGGTCCGGCTGCTCGCGACGGGTCGTCCGCCACCACCCCTCGAAGTCGCGGGTGGTGGCGACGTCCGCAGGGATCCGTGCGTCGTAGAACTCGTACACACGCTCGTCGTCGAACAGGATGTCGCGACGGCGGGTGCGCTCCTCGAGCTGCTCGAGCTCGCGACGGAGCTTCCGGTTCGCGCGGTCGAAGGCCTGCTGCGCGTCCCACTCGCCCTCGACCAGGGCGTGGCGGATGAACAGCTCGCGCGAGTGCTCGGGGTCGACGCGCCCGTACTGCACGCGGCGACGCTGCACGATCGGGACACCGAACAGCGTCACGCGCTCGTACGCGACGACCGCACCCTGCTTCTTCTCCCAGTGCGGCTCGCCGTAGGTGCGCTTGAGCAGGTCACCGGCGAGCGGCTCGACCCACGCGGGGTCGATCCGGCCGACGGTCCGGGCGAACAGCCGACTCGTCTCGACGAGCTCGGCGGCCATCACGGCGTCGGGCTGCTTCTTCGCCAGGACGCTGCCCGGGAACACCACGAACCGGACGTTGCGCGCGCCGAGGTAGTCGCGCTTCTCCTTGTCCCGCAGCCCGATCTGGCTGAGGAGCCCGGCGAGCAGCGAACGGTGCACGGCGTCGCCGTCCTCGGAGCGCGACTGTCCCACCCGCACGTCGACCTGCTTCGCGGCGCGGGACAGCTGCCGGTACAGGTCCTGCCACTCGCGGATGCGCAAGTAGTTCAGGAACTCGGCCTTGCACAGGCGGCGGAACGCGCTCGACGACAGCTCCTCCTGCTTGTCCTCGATGTGGTTCCAGAGGTTGAGCAGGGTGAGGAAGTCGCTCGTCGGATCGGCGAACCGGGCGTGCAGCTGGTCGGCGTGGGCACGCTTCTCGAGCGGTCGTTCACGTGGGTCCTGGATGCTCAGGGCGCTGACGATCGCGATGACCTCGCGCCCGACGCCCTGGCGACCGGCCTCGAGCACCATCCGGCCGAGCCGCGGGTCGATCGGCAACCGGGTGAGCTGTCGGCCCGACCTGGTGATCCGGCCGTCGCGGTCGACCGCGCGGAGCTCCCGCAGCAGGTCGAGGCCGTCCTTGACGCCCCGGGAGTCCGGCGGCTGCAGGAACGGGAAGCGTTCGATGTCGCCGAAGCCGAGGGAGATCATCTGCAGGATGACCGCCGCGAGGTTCGTGCGGAGGATCTCGGGGTCGGTGAACTCCGGACGGCGCGTGAAGTCGTCCTCGGAGTAGAGCCGGACCGCGATGCCCGCGCTGGTGCGACCCGCGCGTCCGGAACGCTGGTTCGCGCTCGCCTGGCTGATCGCCTCGATCGGCAGCCGCTGCACCTTCGCCCGCGGGGAGTACCGGGAGATGCGGGCGGTGCCGGTGTCGATCACGTACTTGATGCCCGGCACCGTCAGGGAGGTCTCCGCCACGTTCGTGGCGAGGACGATGCGGCGACGGACACCCGGGGTGGTCCGGCGCTCGAACACGCGGTGCTGGTCGGCGGCGGAGAGTCGGCCGTAGAGCGGCAGGACCTCGGTGCCCGGGTACCGCTTGCCCTCGATCGCCTCCTGCGCGTCGCGGATCTCGTTCTCGCCCGACAGGAACACGAGGACGTCGCCCGGGTCCTCGCGCGCGAGTTCGTCGAGCGCGTCGGTGATGCCCTGGAGCACGTCGCGGTCGTCCGCGCTCCCACCGCGGCCACCGCTGTCGTCGGTCCGCGGGTCGGTGTCGTCGCCCTCGTCCGCACCGGTGTCACCGTCCGCCGCGTCGTCGGCGACGAGCGGCCGGTAGCGGACCTCGACCGGGTACGTCCGGCCGGACACCTCGATGATCGGAGCGCCGCCGAAGTGCTGCGAGAACGATTCTGGGTCGATCGTCGCACTCGTGATGATGACCTTGAGGTCGGGGCGCCGGGGGAGCAGCCGCTTCAGGTACCCGAGCAGGAAGTCGATCGTCAGCGAGCGCTCGTGGGCCTCGTCGATGATGATCGTGTCGTAGCGCTCCAGGTCACGGTCGAAGTGGATCTCGTTGAGGAGGATCCCGTCGGTCATGAGCTTGATCCGGGTGTTCCCGCTCACCTTGTCGGTGAACCGCACCTGGTAGCCGACCAGGTCGCCCAGCTCGCTGCCGAGCTCCTCGGACACGCGCTCGGCGATGGTGCGGGCGGCGATCCGGCGGGGCTGGGTGTGCCCGATCGACTCGCGGCCGAGCTCCAGGCAGATCTTCGGCAGCTGCGTCGTCTTGCCCGAGCCCGTGGCGCCGGCGACGATGACGACCTGGTGGTCACGGATCGCGGCGGCGATGTCGTCCCGCCGCTGCGACACCGGCAGTTCGGGCGGGTACGTGATGACGGGCGTGGCAGACATGAGCATTCCAGGATAGCGGTCCGTGCGGCGGCTGTCGTCAGCGGAGCTGCTCGGCGAGCGCGGCGTCGCTCCGGGCCGGCAACGCACAGACGTGGTCGTGGCAGACGTAGGCGGCTGGTGCTGCGCTGTCCCGCCCGGCGAACAGCGAGAACCCGGCGGCGGCCCACGCCCGTGCCTGGTCCGGGGTCACGGTCGCGACCACGGTGCCCGGCCGGCGGGCGGCGAGGCCGGTCCACCGCATCGGGTCGTCGCGGCCGGACACGACGACGACCTCACGCGAGGGACGCTGCAGGGCGAGCGCGACCCCGAGGGCGTCGGCGTGGCCGAGCGGCCGCTCGGTACCGGTGCGTGCACGGTCGGCGACGAGCCGCGTCGCGGCGTCCCGGAGTGCCCGGTCACCGGTGAGTGCGGCCAGTGTCGCCGCGGTCGCAGCCAGTGCGACGGTGCCGGACCGCAGTGCCGTCTGCGGCTGCTCACCCGTCGTCGTTCCGGCTGCCCGCAGGACCGGATCAACCTCGAAGCGACCGGCGAGGCCGTCGTCGACGAGCGCGCGTGCCGTCTCGGCGTACCGGACCTCGCCGCTGAGCAGCGCGAGTTCGAGCAGCCCCTCGGCGAGCAGTCCGACGTCCTCGATCGTGGGAGGCGCCGCGGACGTGCCGTGGTCGGTGCTCGACCGGACCACCACGTGTCCGTCGCGCACGTGGGCGGCCAGGACCGCGTCGGCAGCACCCTGCGCGAGGGCGGTGCACTCGTCGTCACCGCTCCGGGCCGCAGCACGCGCGAGCCCGCGGATCGCGAGGCCGTTCCACCCCGTCAGCACCTGGTCGTCGAGGGGCGGTGCGTCGAACCGCCCGCGCTCGTCGAGTGGCAGCCGGTACCAGTCGCCCTCGACGCGTCGCCCGTCGATGGTCGACTCGCTGTCCTGCGCCGCGACGAAGGCGCCGTCGGGCCGTCGCAGCGTGTCGCGCAGGAAGTCGGCGATGCCCCGTGCCTGCTCCGCCCCGGCGATCGCGAGCAGCCCCGCGTTGTCGTAGAGCATCCGTTCGTAGTGCGGCACGCTCCAGTCGCGCTTGGTCGCGTACCGGAACACGCCGCCGTCGGCGTCCGTCAGCTCGGTCGTCCGGATCGCCCGGAGGCTCCGCTCGAGCAACCCGCGTGCGGCGGCGTCACCGTCGGCCGCGACGTCGGAGAGGAACTCGAGGAGCGGCGCGCTCGGGAACTTCGGCGCACCGCCGAAGCCGCCGTACGTGGTGTCCTCCGCCGAGACGAGCTGCGCGGTCACGGAGCGGATCGCGTCGACGGACGGGAGGCGCGGCGTGTCTGCGTCGGACCGCTCGCCACCCTGGGCGGTGGCGTCGGCCTGCGCCCCCTGCGCGATCGCCGCGGCGATCGCGCTCGCGTTCGCGTCCACCTCGTGCCGCCGCTGGGTCCATGCATCGAGCACCGCCGTGAGGACCTGGCGGAACGACCCGACCTGGCCGACCGGGGTCGGCGGGTAGTAGGTCCCCGCGAAGAACACCCGCCCCTCGGGCGTCGCGAACGCGGTCAGTGGCCACCCGAGCTGCTGCGTGAAGGCGCTCGCGGAAGCCATGAGGCTGGCGTCCACGTCGGGCCGCTCTTCTCGGTCGACCTTGACGGCGACGAAGTCGCGACGGAGCAGCTCGCCGATCTCGGGGTCGGAGAAGCTCTCGCGCGCCATCACGTGACACCAGTGGCACGTGGCGTACCCGACCGAGACGAGCACCGGGACGTCGCGCTCCCGTGCCTCGGCGAACGCGTCGGGTCCCCACTCGCGCCAGTCCACCGGGTTGTCGGCGTGCAGACGGAGGTACGGGCTGACCGCGGTCGCGAGCCGGTTGTCGTTCATGCGTCCAGCCTGCCCCGCGGGCGCTGGACGGTGCTGACGATCCGGTTACCGGTGGACAGGTCGTGCTCGTCCACAGGCGCAGGCGGGGAGTCCGGGACACCGTGCCCGGGCCGGCGGTCAGCCGGGCAGCCAGCCCGTGAGCGACGCGAGCCGTCGCGCGATCTCGAGCGGGGACCTGCCGTCGGTGTCCACCCGGGCGACCGTGTCCGCGACGGCCGAGTCGAGCCTCCCGGCCGTCGCCGTGCTGTGGGCGAGCTGCGCATGCGGGACCGTGCCGCCCACCCGCCGGGCCAGACGCGCGGCGGTGGTGGCGTCGGAGGCGCGGAGCAGGACCGCGGTGACGACCGGGTCGTCGCCCATCGCGGCGGCGAGCCGCTCGTGCTCGAGCACGGACACGGTGTTCGTGAAGACGAGCCGGTGGTGCCCGAGTTCGCGGTACGCCGCCCACATCGCGCGCAGGTTCCGCTCGGCGAGCCGGACGGCGGGGTGCGCCACGTGCGGAGCCGGGTGCGCGAGGTCCAGGAGGTCGCCCTCGATGACCGCGTGCGGGACGTCGGCAGCCACCAGCAGGTCGTGGAGCGCCTCGGCCGCGGTCGACTTGCCGACGCCCGAACGCCCGCCGACGAACAGGACCTCCGAGCGGGGCACCGGCTCAGCCCCTGCCGAGCGAGAGCAGCACGAGGGCGGCGTCCTCCGGGCCGTAGTCGAACATCCGCTCCCAGAACGAGTCCTCCGCCCAGGGGACGTCGCCGCCGGCCGGCACGGCGTGCGCGGTCTCGAGCAGCCAGTCGACCTCGGGCCGCACCGCGTCGGCGTACCGCGGGGGCTGCCAGCCGAGCGCCCGTGCCGCCGTCGTGTCGAGGACGAACGGCGACGGCGAGCTCCACGGGGTCGTCCCGACGAAGGCGGGGGCGTCCTCGTCGAGCAGGACCTCGTCGAAGCGGTGGTCGACGAGTCCGGCCACGGTCCGCACGATCTCCAGCACGTCGGGCGCGGTCTCGTCGGCCACGTTGAGGATCCGGCGGTCCGGAGCGTCGGCGACGAGGCGCACGAGTGACGCGATCCCACTCGCCGCCGTCGTGTGGTCGACGCCCCGTCCGTGGTCCGCGAGCAGGATCCGCTCCCGGCCGTCGAGCGCGCGACGCACCACGAACCACTCCCGGGGACGGCCGATCCCGACGCCGTACACCTTCGAGGGGCGCAGCACCGTGACGGGAGCGCCGTGGTCGAGCAGGACCTGTTCGGCGGCGACCTTCGCGGCGCCGTAGCCCTCGCGCGAGGTCGGGTCGCCGTCGCCCGCGACGACGGTCGGCTGGAGCTCCGTGACCGCGCCGCCGAACACCGGCCGTCCGACCGAGTTCGCGTGCCGCCCTCGGTCGTCGACGTAGACCGCCTTCGAGGACACGAACACCGTCGAGCCGACGTCGTCGAGGAACGGTCGCAGCTGCAGGGCGTCGTCACGGGTCGCGCCCACGGTGTCGACGAGCAGGTCGGCGCCGGGACGCAGGAGTTCGCGGAGCACGCTCGTGTCGCGGCGGTCACCGGCCACGAAGGAGGCGCCGGCCGCCGTCAGCGCATCGGCTGCGGGACCGCCGTGTCGTGCCACGACGTCGACCTGCCAGTCGTCGCCACCGCGACCGGAGACGTCGAGGAGGTCTCGGACCACCGCCGACCCGATCCCGCCGGTACCGCCGAGGACGACCGCGCGTCTGGTGCTCATGCGCCAACGCTAGTGCCGCGGGGACGGCCCGGACGCCCGGCCAGCCCGGCCAGCCCGGTCGGCCCGGCCAGCCCGGTCGGGCCGGCCAGCCCGGTCGGCCCGGCCGGCGCGGTCGGCGTGGCCGACGGTGCGGCGTCAGGACGCGAGCAGCTCCGGCTCGAGGCGCCACCACTCGGCGAGCGAGCCGTCGTAGACCTTCACCTGGTCGTGCCCGAGCACCGTCAGGGCGAGCGCGTCGACGCAGGCCGCGCTGCCGACGCCGCAGTACGTCACGATCTCGTCGGCGTCGAGCACCGGCGCGAACACCTCGGCGAGTGCCGGGCCGCGGCGGAGGGTGTTGGTGTCGGGGTCGACCACGTCGTCCGTGGTGATCGCCGTGCTGCCGGGGACCACGCCGGGGTGGTCGGATCCCAGCGCCGACGGGGGAGCCGCCAGGACGACCGCCGCGGGCTCCTCACCGCGGACGGCACGCAGGACACGGTCGTGGTCGGCCCACACGGGGCGTTCCTCGCCGGCCAGGAACGGCTCGGCGGACGGCGACCGGGTGCTGCCACGGAGCGGTCCGACGCGGACGGGTCGTCCCTCGTCCCGCCACTTGGTGAACCCACCGTCGAGCACCGCGACGTCGTCGAAGCCGAACGCGCGGAAGATCCACCAGAGCCGTGCCGCCCACTCACCGACGCTGTCGTCGTAGACCACCACGGTCGAGCCGTTGGTCACGCCCAGTCCACGCGCGGCGGACTCGAAACGCTCCGCCGTCGGGCGGGTGAAGGGCACGTCCGCGTCGGGCGTCGAGAAGTCGTCGACCAGGTCGGCGTACCGGGCGCCCGGTACGTGCCCGTGCTGCTCGTACGCGTCGCGGGCGGCCTGCCAGTGCATCGCCGTGCCGACCCCGGTGGTGTGCACCGAGGCATCGAGGACGACGAGATCGTCGGCACCGATGTGGTCGGCGAGCCACTGCGTCGACACGAGCGGCGAGGTCAGGACGGGGGCCATGGCGCTCAGGGTAACCGGGGCCACTGATGTGCCGCAGGAGGACCGACACAGTGCGCAACGCCGCCGTCCCGACCACGGGGTGTGCCGAATCCGTGCGCACCGGAACGGCCGGGGTCGGTCGTTCCTTCGGCCGGCCCGGGGACACGACATCCCACGCGTCGATCGACGCGTGGGATGTCGCGGAGCGGGGGCAGAGCAGGGCAGGGCGGACCGGGGGCGGACCGGGCGCGGAGCGGGGCGGCTCGGGTAGCGGGAGCGGAGCGGCTAGTGCGCCGCTGCCGGGATGCTGCCCGTGGTCGCGGACGCCGCGCGCTCGAGCTTCGCGAGTCGCACCGACTGCCGGTTGATGAGCAGCCCGCCTGCGAGGGCGACGAGCACGAGCACCCCGGCCGAGATGCCGAAGGCGACGTGGTACCCGTCGATCACCGCCTGGGCCTGCTGCAGCTTCGTCGGTGCTGCCGAGAGGCCCGACAGGCTGTCCTTCACGACGTCGGCGAAGATCGTCGAGAGCAGGGCGGTGCCGATCGAGCCGCCGATCTGCTGCATCGTGTTGACCGTCGCCGAGGCCACGCCGGCGTCCGCCCGTGCGACACCGGTCGTCGCGGTGTTCATCGCGGACGAGAAGATCGTGCCCATGCCGAGACCGATGACGATCAGCGCCGGCAGGACGGTGCCCGCGTAGGTGCTGTCGACGTCGGTGCGGAGCAGCAGCAGGAGCCCGGTCGCCGCGACGAGTCCGCCCGCGAAGATCAGGACCTTCGGGCCGACGCGGGGCAGCAGCCGCCCGCCGATCTGCGTCGCCGACACCATGATCGACAGCGGCATCGGCAGGAACGCCAGACCGGTCTGCAGCGAACTGAAACCGAGGGTCTGCTCGAGGTAGTACGTCAGGAACAGGAAGATGCCGAACATGCCGATCGCCACGAGGCCGATCGCGATGAAGGCACCGCCGCGGTCGCGGTCGAGGACGACGCGCAGCGGCAGGAGCGGGTGCGCGACGCGGGTCTCGATGACCACGAACGCGGCGACGAGCAGGACGCCCGCGGCGAGCATGACGATGGTGAGCGGGGCGTCCCAGCCGTTCGACTCGGCGTTCGAGAAGCCGTAGACGATGCCGACCAGACCCGCGGTGATCGTCAGCACACCGGCCACGTCGATGCGGGGACGCTCGACCTTCGGCGGCTTCGCCATGAACACGAGCGCACCGATGACCCCGAGGACCGCGAACACGACGTTCACGTAGAGGCACCAGCGCCAGGACGCGTACTCGGTGAGCACGCCGCCGAGCAGCAGGCCGATCGCCGCACCCGAGCCGGCGATGGACCCGAAGATGCCGAACGCCCGGCCGCGTTCCTTCGGATCGCGGAAGGTCGTGGTGAGCATGCCGAGCGCCGAGGGGGCGAGCAGGGCACCGAAGACGCCCTGCAGTGCGCGGGCGGCGACGAGCAGGCCGAACGAGTCGGCGAGACCGCCGAGCACCGAGGCCAGGGCGAACCCGACCAGGCCGACGATGAAGGTGGTCTTCCGGCCGAACAGGTCACCGAGGCGGCCGCCGAGCAGGAGCAGGGAGCCGAACGCGAGCGAGTACGCGGTGACGATCCACTGCCGCTGGTCGGTGCCGAAGCCGAGGTCGGCCTGCGCCGAGGGGAGGGCGATGTTCACGATGGTCGCGTCCAGCACGACCATGAGCTGGGCGAGGGCGATGACCGCCAGCGCGATCCAGCGGTGGTTCGGCCTGTCGGAGCCGGAGCCGGAGCCGGAGCCGGTCGTGGTGCCGGCAGCACGGCCGGTCGTCGTCGGTGCCGACCCGGTCGGGGTCGGCACGGTCTGTTCTGCCGTCACGGCAGCCTCCTTCGGAGAAGGGTGGAGGTGGCGGAGCACGCGCCGTCGAGCGCTTCGCGAGGAGGTGGAACCGGATGTGGTGCATCCGTTTGTGTCGAGTGTAGACCGAAACGGAGCCACCGCATCCGTTTGTTCCCAGAATCGTCAACTACCGTCGACGTCGTGAGCACCACCGACACCGCGCACGACCTCGAGCGCCCCCTGCGCGCCGACGCCGCGCGCAACCGCGAGCTGATCCTGCAGACCGCGCGCCGGTGCTTCGCCGAGCGGGGTCTGTCGGTCACGTTGAACGACATCGCGCACGAGGCCGGGGTCGGCGTCGGCACCGTCTACCGCCGGTTCGCCGACAAGGACGCCCTGATCGAGGCGTTGCTCGCCACCAAGTTCGAGGCGATGAACGCCGCCGCCGCCCGAGCCGCGCAGGAGACCGATCCGCGCGAGGCCCTCCGTGTCTACCTGACGGGCGTGTTCGAGTTCCGCGCGCGCGACCGTGCCCTGGCGGACGCCATCGTCCGCGCGGGGAAGGCGCGGCCGTCGATCGTGCACGAGCGGGACCGGCTCGAGCGCCAGGTCGCGACCATCATCGAGCGAGCGGCGGCGTCCGGGGTGGTGCGGGCCGGGTTCAGCTACGCCGACCTCCCGATGCTCACCACGATGGTCGGCGCCGTCGCGGACGCCACGCGCGCCCACGACCCCGACGCCTGGCGCCGCTACGCCGAGGTCGTGCTCGAGGGCGTGCTGCCCGGCGGCACCACCGACCCCATGGTCGGCGCCCCGCTCGACCGCACCGCCATCGAGCGCGCCCTGCACGGCCAGCCCTGACGTTCGCCTGACGCGGTATGCGCCGGGCGGGAGGCTCGTGGCGGCCGGGCACCGCGCCTCCGTGCCGACAGCGGGTCGGCAGTCACCGGCGTCCCGCGCGGTCACGTCCCGAGGGCCGGACCGCTCCAGCCAGCTCGGCAGCACCGCTACAGCCAGCTCGGCAACCAGTAGTGCGACCGGACGAAGTCCCACGGCATCTGCAAGCCGGTCCACATCGGGTACCAGTACGCCGACGCGAGCACGACGACACCGAGGTACACGCCGACCCAGACCAACGCCCGGGTCCGCCGCGGCCGCGGGTCGGTCCGGGACCCGGCGACGAGTCCGATCGCGGCAGCCAGGGCCATGACGAGGAACGGCTCGAACGCCACCGTGTAGAACTGGAACACCGTGCGGTCGGTGTACAGCAGCCAGGGCAGGTACCCGCCCGCGACACCGATGAGCACGAAGCCGTACTCCCACCGGCGCCGCAGCACGAAGAGCACGAGCAGCGCGACCGCCGCGATCACCGAGGCGTACCAGACGAACGGGTTCGCGATGCCGGTGATCGCCTCGCCGCAGCGGTCCGCCCAGCAGCCGTCCTGCCCGTGGTTCGTCCCGACGTAGTACATCGACGTGGGGCGCTGCATGACGAGCCACAGCAGCGGGTTCGCCTGGTACGAGTGCGGGGTGTGCAGGCCGATGTTGAAGCCGTAGATCTCCGACTGGTAGTGCCACCAGTTCTGGAACGGGTCCGGCACCCACGCGAGCAGTCCCGTCCACCGCTCGCCGCCGGAGGCGATCCAGTTCCGGTCCCACCCACCGGAGGTCCGGAACCACCCCGTCCAGGACGCCAGGTAGGTCACGGCAGCGACCGGCACGGTGAGCAGGAACGTCACCGGCGCCTGCTGCAGGAAGGCGCTCGAGGACCAGAACGTCACGCCCGCCCGGCGGCGCATCACCATGTCGCTCAGCACGGAGTACAGGGCGAAGAACGCCAGGAAGTACAGGCCGGACCACTTCGTCGCGGACGCCAGACCGAGGGCGACGCCCATCGCGACGAGCCACGGCCGCCAGACCAGCACCGGCCCCCAGAGCGTGTCACCGCCGCCGTCCGCCCGGCGTCGGACCCAGTCGTCGAGCCGCCGCTGTGTCCACCGCCGGTCGAGCAGCAGCGCACCCGCGCCGAGCACGACGAAGAAGGTCAGGATGCCGTCGAGCAGCGTCACGCGCGACAGCACGATCGCCTGGCCGTCGATCGCGAGCAGGAAGCCGGCGAGCGTCCCGATCGCGGTCGAGCGGAACAGCGAGCGGGCGATGACCGCGGTCAGGAACACGGTCGCGGTGCCGAGCACGGCGACCGTGAACCGCCACCCGAACGAGCTGTCGGCGCCGAACAGCAGCATCCCGAGGCCGATCAGGTACTTCCCGAGCGGCGGGTGCGCGATGAACTCCGCCGCCCTCGAGTACAGGTCGGTCTCGCCGTCCGCGAAGCGCTGGTCGGTCGTCGGGGCGCCGTCGTCGGAGGAGTTCGCCGGCCAGGTGCCCTCGTAGCCGAGGTGCACGATCGACCAGCCGTCCTTGACGTAGTACGTCTCGTCGAACACGAGCGAGTGCGGGTGTCCGAGTCCCACCAGACGGAGCACGGCCGCCAGCAGCGTCACCGCGATCGGACCCGTCCAGCGCCACACGGCGACCCGCCGCGACGTCGAGAGGACCCGACCCCACCAGTCGTCGAGGCGGGAGCCGGCCGGTCCGTCGACGAGGGCGGTGCGGTCGTCGGTCAGCTCGCTGGTCATCGCCTGCATCCTACGGATCGCCGCCACGGCGGACCTGGCACCAGAATGGGGAGGTGATCGTCCTCGCAGCAACGCCCATCGGCAACCTCGGCGACGCGTCTCGTCGTCTCGTCGAGACCCTCTCGAACGCGAGCGTGGTGGCCGCCGAGGACACCCGGACCGCGATCCACCTGATGCGTGCGCTCGGCATCGAGAACCGCCCGCGCCTGATCGCCCTCCACGAGCACAACGAGCGCGCGAAGGCCGCCGAGGTGGTCGAGCTCGCCCGCGACGAGGACGTGGTGGTCCTCACCGACGCGGGCATGCCCGCGATCAGCGACCCGGGCTTCCCCCTCGTGGAGGCCGCGGCGGCCGCCGGGGTGACCGTCACCGCCCTGCCCGGGCCGTCCGCCGTGCTCATGGCGCTCGCCGTGTCGGGCCTGCCGACCGACCGGTTCAGCTTCGAGGGCTTCCCGACCCGCAGGGCGGGGGAGCGTCGTCGTCTCTTCGCGTCCCTGGCCGGTGAGCAGCGGACGATGGTGTTCTTCGAGTCACCGCACCGGCTCCCCGACACGCTCGCCGACATGGCCGCGGGCTTCGGGGACGACCGCCGCGCGGTCGTGTGCCGCGAGCTCACGAAGCTGCACGAGGAGGTCCGCCGCGACTCGCTCGCCGCGCTCGCCGCCTGGGCCGCCGACGGGGTGCGCGGTGAGATCTGCGTGGTCGTCGAGGGCTCGACCGGCGCGCTCGACGTGACGAGCATCGAGGACGGTGTGCGGCTCGTGCTCGAGCGGGTCGCCGCCGGGTCGCGCATGAAGGAGGCCGCCGCGGCGGTCGCGGACGCGACGGGCCTGTCGAAGCGCGACCTGTACGAGGGCGCGCTCGCCGCGCGGTAGGGCCGACCACCGTCGGTCTGGAGGCGCGGGGCGGGCCCGCCACCCGCCTCCCGTCCGGTTCTCCACAGGCGGCGCGCGGGGCGCGTCACGCGGCTCCGGCCCGCCCGTAGGATGGTCCGCATGTCCGACGGGTCCTCGTTCAGCATCACCACGCCGATCTTCTACGTGAACGACGTGCCCCACATCGGGCACGCCTACACCGAGGTCGCCGCGGACTTCATGGCACGGTGGCACCGGCAGCGGGGCGACGACGCCTGGCTGCTCACCGGGACCGACGAGCACGGCCAGAAGATCCTCAGGACCGCCAGCGCCAACGACGTCTCCCCGAAGGAGTGGGCCGACCGGCTCGTCACCGACGCGTGGAAGCCGCTGCTCGACACGGTCGACGTGGCGAACGACGACTTCATCCGCACGACCGACGAACGGCACGAGCGCGGCGTGACCGCGTTCCTGCAGAAGCTGTACGACGACGGTTACATCTACGCCGGCGAGTTCGAGGGCTTCTACTGCGTCGGTTGCGAGGAGTACAAGCAGCCGAGCGACCTCGTGCCCGGCACGGGTCCCTACGAGGGGCAGCAGGTCTGCGCGATCCACTCGATCCCCGTCGAGGTCCTCGCCGAGCGCAACTACTTCTTCCGCATGAGCGACTTCGAGCAGCGCCTGCTCGACCTGTACGAGTCGAACCCGCAGTTCATCCAGCCCGAGAGCGTCCGCAACGAGATCGTCTCCTTCGTGAAGCAGGGCCTGCGCGACCTGTCGATCTCGCGCTCGAGCTTCGACTGGGGCATCACGATCCCCTGGGACCACGACCACGTGCTCTACGTGTGGTTCGACGCCCTGCTCAACTACGTCACCGCCCTCGGCTACGGGTCGGACGACGACGAGGCGTTCCAGCGCCTCTGGCCGAGCGTGCACATCGTGGGCAAGGACATCGCCCGCTTCCACGCGGTGATCTGGCCCGCCATGCTCATGGCGGCGGGCCTTCCCGTGCCGGAGCGCGTGTTCGGTCACGGCTGGTTGCTCGTCGGCGGCGAGAAGATGTCGAAGTCGAAGCTCACCGGCATCGCGCCGTCGGAGATCACCGACACCTTCGGCTCGGATGCCTTCCGCTACTACTTCCTCCGCGCCATCACCTTCGGGCAGGACGGCAACTTCAGCTGGGAGGACATCTCCGCCCGGTACTCGGCCGACCTCGCGAACGGCTTCGGCAACCTCGCCTCGCGTCTCGTCGCGATGCTGCAGAAGTACTTCGACGGTGCCGTGCCGTCGCGCGGCGAGCTGACCCCGTCGGACGAGGCGATCGACGCGCTCGCGGTGTCCGTCACCGAGCGTGCGGACG
Source organism: Curtobacterium sp. 1310 (assembly GCF_017834105.1). Lineage (NCBI taxonomy): Bacteria > Bacillati > Actinomycetota > Actinomycetes > Micrococcales > Microbacteriaceae > Curtobacterium > Curtobacterium sp. 1310. The sequence continues at coordinate 35,426 of NZ_JAFICY010000006.1, forward strand.
CCGCGGTCGAGGCCTTCGCGCCGCACGAGGCGATCGCCGCCGTGTGGGAGCTCGTCGACGCGCTGAACGGGTACATCACCGAGCAGGAGCCCTGGGCGCTGGCGAAGGACGAGTCGGCGCACGAGCGTCTCGGCACCGTCCTGGCGACGGCCCTCCGCGGCCTCGGCACCGTGAACGTCCTCGTGTCCCCGGTGATGCCGAAGGCGACGGAGAAGCTCTGGGCGTCGATCGGTGCCGGCGGATCGGTGACCGAGCAGCGCGTCGACCGCGCCTACGAGTGGCAGGGCGCCGCAACCGTCGTGCCGCTCGGGTCCGGCCTGTTCCCGCGCATCGAGCAGCAGCCCGAGCAGGGCGCAGCGTGACCGACGCGGCGGACGGCTCGCACGTCCGGGCGCGTGGCGAGGGGGCGTCCGGCGGCTCGAAGCGCGACCTGAGCTACCCACCGCTGCCGCAGGCGCTCGTGGTGCCGGTGTACGACAACCACACGCACATGGAGATCGCCGACGGCGTCGGCGAGGGCGGCGACGGTCCGCTCGACTACCGCGAGCACCTCGACCGTGCGTCGAGCGTCGGGGTCCGCGGCGTCGTGCAGGTCGGCACCGACCTGGCGACGTCGGAGTGGTCGGCGCAGATCGCCGCGCGTGAGCCCCGCGTGCTCGCCGCCGTCGCGCTGCACCCGAACGAGGCGCCCGTGCTCGACGAGCAGGGGCTGCTCGACGAGCACCTCGCCGGCATCGAGCGGCTCGCGGCGCTGCCCCGCGTCCGGGCGATCGGCGAGACCGGTCTCGACTTCTTCCGCACCGGCGAGGACGGCCGCGCGGCACAGGTCCGCTCGTTCGAGGAGCACATCCGCATCGCGAAGGAGCACGACCTCGCGCTGACGATCCACGACCGTGACGCGCACGAGGCCGTGGTCGAGGTGCTCGACCGCGTGGGCGCTCCCGAGAAGACCGTCTTCCACTGCTTCTCCGGCGGTCCCGACCTCGCCCGGCTCTGCGCCGAGCGCGGCTGGTACATGTCCTTCGCCGGCACCGTCACGTTCAAGAACGCCCAGTCGCTCCGAGACGCCCTGCAGGTCGCGCCGCGGCACCTGGTCATGATCGAGACGGACGCCCCGTTCCTCACGCCGACGCCGTACCGCGGCCGGCCGAACGCGCCGTACCTGATCCCGCTCACGCTCCGGTCGATGGCCGAGACCCTCGGTACCGACCCGTCGATGCTCGCGGCGCAGATCGCCTCGACGACCGAGCTCGTCTACGGTGCGTGGGACGCCGAGCCCGTCACGGTGGACCAGTAGTCGTGGGCGCACTGCTCGGCCCGGCGGAGATCCGGGACCTCGCCGCCAAGCTCGACGTCACCCCGACGAAGAAGCTCGGCCAGAACTTCGTGCACGACGCCAACACCGTGCGCCGCATCGTCTCGGCCGGCCGGGTCACGCCGGACTCCCGCGTGCTCGAGATCGGACCGGGGCTGGGCTCCCTGACCCTCGGGCTGACCGAGACCGGCGCGTCCGTCACCGCGGTGGAGATCGACGGTCGGCTCGCAGCCCAGCTGCCCGCGACCGTCGCGGCGATGCAGCCGGACGCGCGCCTGCGGGTCGTGCACCAGGACGCGCTCGCGGTGACCGCGGACGAACTGCCCGAGGCCCCGACGCACGTCGTGGCGAACCTGCCGTACAACGTCTCCGTCCCCGTGCTGCTGCACCTGCTCGCGACCTTCCCGACCATCGAGCGGGTGCTCGTCATGGTGCAGGCCGAGGTCGGTCACCGCATCGCCGCCGGGCCGGGCAGCAAGGTCTACGGGGCGCCGAGCGTCAAGGCCGCCTGGTACGGGTCGTGGTCGACCGCCGGGCAGATCAGCCGCCAGGTCTTCTGGCCGGTGCCGAACGTCGACAGCGTGCTCGTCGGCTTCGACCGTCGTGAGCGCCCGGGGGACGAGACGCTGCGGGCGCAGGTCTTCGAGCTCGTCGACGGGGCGTTCCAGCAGCGCCGGAAGATGCTCCGGCAGAGCCTGTCCGGGGTCCTGGGTTCCAGCGCCCGTGCGTCGGAGTTGCTGACCGCGGCCGGTCTCGACCCGACCGCTCGGGGTGAGGCGCTGTCGCCGGACGACTTCGTGCGCCTCGGACGGACGGTCCTCGCCGCCGCCTGACGGCAGGCGGTCGTGTCACTGCTCCGGCCCGGTGGTCGTCGTGTCGGCGACGGAGCCCTAGGCTGACCGCGTGCACGCTCCGACCTCCCGTCTCGCCCTGGCGATCACGCTCCTCTTCCTCGCGGGCGGTGCACTCGTCGTGGTCGTCGCCGTCGTCGCCCTCGTCCGTGACGCCGGCGACGATGCTGCCTGGGCAGCCGCCCTGTTCGGAGCAGGCCTGGCGGCGTGGGGACTCTGGTTCAACCAGCTCGCGGACGAGGACGAGGACGGGGCGTCCACCGGGGCCGAGCCGCGGGCTGCGAGGAGCTCCATCGGCACCCTGGCGATGGTCGCCGTCCTGGCCGGGGGTGCCTTCTGGGTGCTCCGTGGGCCGCTGGACCGGACGCTGGCCGAGTCGCTCCTCGTCACCGCCATCGTGCTGGGGCTCTGGGCGTTGAACCGGGGTCTCGACGCACGGATCCGGCGTCGGCGCGCCGCCGGCGAGGTCGACTGACGGAGCAGCGTGCTCCCGCCGGCGTCGGCGCCGGCACCGGTACCAGCACCGGCCCCGACCCCGAGCCCGGCCTGACGGTCGACGTGCACAGGTCTCCTCGCCCGGGGCTGATCCGCCCGTGGTGCGTGGCTCAGTGACCGCGGCCGGCCATCGCCTCGAGGATCTGCTGGTGCGTCCCGTCGCGCTCGGCCCAGCGCAGCGGCTGGACGTCCTGCACGAGGATCTCCGGCGCGGCACCGGAGTCGAGCAGACCCATCACCTCGTCCGTGAAGGCGTCGAGGGGCATCCCGCCGAAGTCGGCGCCACCCATCAGGTCCGTCTGCACGGCCGGCGGGGCGAGCTCCAGCACCGCCACCGAGCTGCCGACGAGCTGCTGCCGGAGCGCCTGCGTGTACGAGTGCACCGCGGCCTTCGTGGCGCTGTAGGTCGGGGTCGCGGTCAGCGGGACGAAGGCCAGACCGGACGACACCGTGATCAGCGTCGCCGCCGGCCGGGAGAGCAGGTGCGGCAGGAAGGCGTCGATGAGCCGGATCGTCCCGACCAGGTTGGTCTGGACGGTCGCGAGTGCGTCGTCGATGTGTCCGGGGTCGCGCAGGTCCTCGTTGCGCATGATGCCCGACATCGTGACGACGGTGTCGAGCTCCGGCCAGCGGGCCGTCACGTCCGCTGCCGCGCTCGCGATGGAGTCCGCGTCGGCGACGTCGATCGCGACGGTACCGAAGCCGTGCTCGGCGGCGAGGGCGTCCAGGCGGTCCTGGCGGCGGCCGCCGATGACGACGGTGCTGCCGGCGGCCTGCAGGCGCTGCGCGAGGGCGAGCCCGAGGCCCGAGGTCGCGCCGGAGATGAAGACGGTGCTGTTCGTGGTGTCCATGCCGACCACGATGCTCCTGCGCACGGGGCTCCTCCAGGGCGCGGGCATCGGGGGACCGGCGGTCCCTGGCTCCGCTCCGGCCGAGACGGCACGATGGGGGCATGGACCGCCCCGCGCTCGCCGACTTCCTGCGCCGCCGCCGCGAGCTGCTGCGCCCCGAGGACGTCGGCCTCGGCAGCGGTCCCCGTCGGCGGACCCCCGGACTCCGTCGCGAGGAGGTCGCCGCACTCGCCGGGATGAGCGTCGACTACTACACGCGTCTCGAGCAGCAGCGGGGCCCGCAGCCGTCGGAGCAGATGGTCGCGGCGATCGCCCGGGCCCTCCGGTGCAGCCTCGACGAACGCGACCACCTGTTCCACCTCGCCGGGCACACGGCGCCGGTCCGGATGCACCGCGCGGACCACGTGGACCCCGCGATCCTGCGCGTGCTCGACCGGCTCGAGGACACCCCGGCGATCGTCGTGAGCCACCTCGGTGAGACGCTCGTCGAGAACCGGCTCGCTCGGGCACTGCTCGGCGGATCCGTCGACCTGCCGGGCAACGAGCGCTACCAGGCGTGGCGCTGGTTCGTCTCGGGGACGGAGCAGGCGAAGTACGCGCCCGAACAGCACGAACGGCTCGGTCGGGTCGTGGTCGCGTCGCTCCGCGCGGCCGTCGGGCTCGCGGGGCCGAGCGACCGTCGGGCGACGGAGCTCGTCGCCGAACTGCAGCGCCGCAGCCCGCAGTTCCGGGAGCTCTGGGAACGCCACGAGGTCGCGACCCGCTGGTCGGACGACAAGACCATCGTGCAGCCCGAGCTCGGCCGGATCACCGTCGACTGCCAGGTGCTCCACACGGACGACCAGGCGCAGGCGCTCCTGTTGTTCACCGCGCCCGCGGGGAGCGAGGACGCGCAGAAGCTCGAGCTCCTCGGCGTCGTCGGCACGCAGCAGTTCGGCGCCGACCGCGTCGCGCGCTGATCCTCAGTCCGCCGACGCACCCCGTGCCCGCAGGGCCTCGACGACGGCTTCGGGGTCGTTGCACCGGAACCGCAGCGACCGCGCCCCGCGGATCGCGACCTGCACGCCGGGTCCGCCGTCGAGCAGCACCGCCGTGCCGCCGGGGACGAGCCGGATGCCGAGCCCGCCGGAGTTGCCGCCCGTCATGTGCACGACCTCGGCCGACGTGATCTGCTCGGGGGCGACGCGCCGCCGGTACCACCAGGGGCGGACACGGACCTCGAGCACCTCGTCGACCCGCACCGTCATCCGCATGGTCATCATCCCGATGCCGAGCGCGACCGTGACGGCGAGGGTGACCACCAGCACGCCGACGTCCGACGCCGACGGCGGCTGGTCCTGCCACCCCGCCGGCACCGCGAGCACGAGCGTCGCGATCCCGACGGCGGTCGCGATCACGGCCCACCCCACGACGGTCATCACACGGCCGGGACGGACGGTCTCCTCGTACGCGGGGTAGGACATGCGTTCCACCCTCGCACACCCGGCGCTCCGGCACGAGGCGACCCCGCCGCGATGGCACGAGGCGACCGCGCGCGGACGCACGCCGCAATCCCGCGTCACACACCTGGCACCCCCAGGGGGAGCGTGCCTAGGGTGGCCCGGTGACAACTCCGCGCGTGTACGTCATCCACGAGAACCCCGAGTGGTTCCCGCCGTTCGCCGCTGCCTTCGCGGCAGAAGGGGTGCCGGTCGAGGAACTCCTGCTCACCGACGGCGGTGCCCTGGGCAGCATCGACCTGACCGCCGAGCCGGCTCCGGGCGTCTACTGGTCGCGGATGTCCGCGTCGAGCCACACCCGCGGCAACGAGCACAGCAAGGAGTACGCCCGCGCGCTGCTCGGCTGGCTCGAGCGCTCCGGTGCGACGGTCGTGAACGGCAGCCACGTGCTCGAGCTCGAGGTGTCGAAGGTCGCCCAGCACGGGCTCCTCCGGGACGCCGGCTTCGACGTGCCCCGCACGACCGCGGTCTTCGGGTCGGCCGCCCTCAAGGGCGCCGCGCGGACCTTCACGGGAGGGCAGGACGTCCCGTTCATCACGAAGCACAACCAGGGCGGCAAGGGCCTCGGCGTCCGCCGTTTCGACACCCTCGCCGAGTTCGACGCGTACGTCGACAGCCCCGAGTTCGAGGCCCCCGTCGACGGCATCACGCTGCTCCAGGAGCTCCTGACCGCCCGCGAGCCGTTCATCACCCGAGCCGAGTTCGTCGGCGGCGAGTTCGTCTACGCGGTCCGTGTCGACACGAGCGCCGGCAGCTTCGAGCTCTGCCCGGCCGACGCGTGCGAGGTGCCCCAGGCCATCGCCGGCGCCGTCTGCGACGTGCCCGGCGCCGAGACGACCGGCACCGGGGCACCGGGCGCACCGGCTGCCTTCAGCATCCGTGACGAGGTCACGGCCCACCACCCGCTCGTGCAGCAGCTCCGGACGTTCCTCGCCGACCAGCGCATCCAGGTCGCGGGTGTCGAGTTCATGGAGACCACGGACGGCCGCACGGTCGTCTACGACGTGAACACGAACACGAACTACAACCCCGCCGTCGAGGCGGTCGCGCCGGTCTCCGGTCCGCGCGCGATCGCGCGCTTCACCGGCGCGCTCCTCGAGCGGGCGTACGCCACGTCGGCGACCACGGCCTGAGACGACACCACCCACCGGCCTGGAGGCTCGTGGCGGGCCCGCCCCGCGCCTCCCGGCCGTCACGACACACCTGAGGAACCACTCGTGCGATTCGGATACTGGACCCCGCTCTTCGGCGGCTGGCTGCGCAACGTCGAGGACGAGGACATGCCCGTCACCTTCGACTACGTGAAGCGGCTGGCGCAGCGTGCCGAGCGGATCGGCTTCGACCTGACGCTCGTGCCGGAGCTCAACCTGAACGACATCAAGGGGACGGCCGCGCCGAGCCTCGAGGCGTGGGCGCTCGCGGCCGCGCTGGCCGCGACGACCGAGCGGCTCGAGATCATGGCCGCGATGCGTCCGGGCTACCACCTGCCGGCGGTGACGGCGAAGCAGGCCGCGACCATCGACGAGATCTCCTGTGGTCGCTTCACGTTCAACGTCGTGAGCGCGTGGTGGGCCGAGGAAGCCCGCCAGTACGGTGGCATCTTCTCCGAGCACGACGACCGGTACGCGCGCACCGAGGAGTTCGTCGCGATCCTCAAGGGCCTCTGGGCCGAGACGCCGTTCTCGTTCACGGGCGAGTACTACGACGTGCAGAACACGCACCTCGAGCCGAAGCCGCGGGTCACGCCGCGCATCTACGCCGGTGGCGAGAGCGAGGCGGGCAAGAGCTCGATCACCCGCTTCGCCGACGCGTACCTGACGCACGGCGGCACCGTCGACGAGCTCCGCACGAAGATCGACGAGATGAAGCGTCGCCGCGAGGACGCCGGCGCCGCGCCGTTCGAGGCGTTCGGCATGGCCGCGTACGTGATCGTCCGCGAGACCGAGGAGGAGGCGCAGGCCGAGCTGGCCCGCATCACCGACGTCCGCCACGGGAAGGCGTACGAGTCGTACCAGGACTTCATCTCGAAGTCGCAGCTCGAGCACGTGCCGTCGCTCGAGGACTACTCGGTGTCGAACCGCGGTCTGCGCCCCGGGTTCGTCGGTACGCCGCAGCAGGTCGCCGACCGGATCCGCGAGTTCGAGGACGCCGGCGTCGACACGCTCCTGCTGCAGTTCTCGCCGCAGGCCGAGGAGATGGAGCGCTTCGGCGAGCAGGTCATCCCGCTCGTCCGCGCCGCCGTCCCCGCCGAGCCGGTCGCCTGATGGCGGCCGAGGACGACTGGGCGTTCGAGACGCGGCAGATCCGGGCCGGCTTCAGGGCCGACCCGGGCTTCGGGGCGAACGTGCCCCCGATCGCGCAGAGCGCGGCCTTCGTGTACCCCTCGGGCGAGGACGCGGCGGCGCGCTTCATGCTCGACGCACCTGGACACACCTACACACGCGTCAACAACCCGTCGGCGGCGGCCCTGGAGCGACGCATCGCGGACCTCGAGGGCGGGGTCGGAGCACTGGCGCTGGCGTCCGGTCAGGCGGCGACCTCGCTGGCGGTGCTCGGCGTCGCGCGGGCGGGCGCCCACGTCGTCTCGTCGGCGTCGCTCTACGGTGCGACCTACACGCTCTTCCACTCGACGCTGAGCGACCTCGGCATCACGTTCACCTTCGTGCAGGACCCGACGGACCTCGACGAGTGGCGCGCCGCGGTCCGTCCGGAGACGCGGGCGTTCTTCGGCGAGAGCATCCCGAACCCGCGTGGCGACGTGCTCGACTTCGCGGGGGTCGCCGGTGTCGCGCACGACGCCGGGGTGCCGCTCATCGTCGACAACACCATCGCGACGCCGTACCTCGTGCGACCGATCGAGCACGGCGCGGACATCGTCGTGCACTCGGCGACGAAGTACCTCGCCGGCCACGGCAGCGCCGTCGCCGGGATCATCGTCGACGGCGGGAACTTCGACTGGGCGGCGCAGGCGGAGAAGTACCCGCAGCTCACGACGGTCGAGCAGTCCGGGTTCGCCGGGACGGCCTTCGCCGAGAAGTTCGGCCGCCGCGCGTTCATCCAGCGCACCCGGTCGAAGCTGTCCGCCGACCTCGGCCCCGCGATCGCCCCGTTCAACGCCTTCCTCGTCCTGCAGGGCATCCAGACGCTGTCGCTGCGCATGGACCGGCACGTGGCGAACGCGGCCGCGGTCGCCTCGTGGTTGGACGGACACGCGCAGGTCGAGCACGTGCACTACGCCGGGCTGCCCTCGTCGCCGTGGCACCACCTGCAGCAGCGCTACGTGCCGAAGGGGCCGTCGGCCGTGCTGGCGTTCGACCTCGCCGGTGGGGTCGCTGCCGGTCGCCGGTTCGTCGCCGCGCTCGAGCTCTTCGACCACGTGTCGAACCTGGGCGACGTCCGGTCGCTCGTCGTGCACCCCGCGTCGACGACCCACGTGCAGATGACCCCGCAGCAACGCGCGGCCGCCGGCGTCGGGGAGGGCATGATCCGCCTGTCGATCGGTCTGGAGCACGTGGACGACATCCTGGCCGACCTGGCTCGCGGGTTCGCGGCGGCGGGGACCTCGGCGTAGTCCGCGGCCCGGCGCGGGGAGGATAGGTTGGACGCATGACCTCGCTGGCCGCACCGACCCGCGTGCGGGTGCGCGCTCCCGGCAAGATCAACGTGTTCCTGTCCGTCGGCGCGCTGCAGGACGACGGCTACCACGACGTGGCGACCGCGTACCAGGCGGTGTCGCTGTACGAGGACGTCACCGCGGAAGCGGCCGACGACTTCTCCGTGCGCTTCACGGGACCGATCGACACCAGTGCGGTCCCGACCGACGACTCGAACCTGGCGATCCGCGCCGCGCGTCTCGTGGCCGAGGCCGCCGGGCACCGGGGCGGCGTCCGGCTCACCATCGACAAGCAGGTCCCCGTCGCCGGCGGGATGGGCGGGGGATCGGCCGACGCCGCGGCGACCCTGCTCGCGTGCGACACCCTCTGGGGCACCGCCCTCGGGCGGGACGAGCTGCTGCGGCTCGCGGCCCGACTCGGCGCGGACGTCCCGTTCGCCTTCGCCGGCGGCACCGCCGTGGGGACGGGTCGCGGTGACGAGCTGAGCCCGGCGCTCGCCAAGGGGGAGTTCCACTGGGTCCTCGCGCTCAGCGAGGACGGTCTCTCCACCCCTGCTGTCTACCGGGCGCTCGACGAGCACCGGGAGCGCTACCGGGCCGACATCCGCCCGGCTCCCACGACCCCCGTCGTCGAGGCGAACGTGCTCCAGGCGCTCCGTGCCGGCGACGCGGACCTGCTCGCGGACTGCCTGCACAACGACCTGCAGGCACCCGCGATGCGGCTGCAGCCGGGGCTCGCGGCGACGATCGAGGTGGGGGAGAAGGCCGGCGCGCTCGCGGGCATCGTCTCGGGGAGCGGCCCGACGGTCGCGTTCCTGGTCGCCGACCGCGATGCTGCGCTCGAGGTGCAGGTCGAGCTCAGCGCCTCCGGGCTCGTCGCGCTCCGGGCGACCGGCCCGGTGCACGGTGCCCGCGTCGTGCACTGACCACCGGACCCGCGGTGCCGACTGACCACCGGACCTACGGTGCCGTCGGGGCTCAGTCGCGGACGAACTCCGTGATGACGACCCGACCGGTCCGCCACTTCTGCTCGACGTGGAAGCCGTGCTCGGCGAGCACCTCGGTCGTCTCCGGCTGGATGTTGCGGGCCTTCGGGGTGCCGCCGACGAACCACACGGTGTCGATGTCACCGAGGCGTGCCGGGATCGTCGACGCCAGGTCGCCGTTCTCGTTCCAGAGCACGCCCGTCTCGGCGCCGTTCTTCCGGATGCCCAGGTCGGTCATCCCGGTGAACGCCCAGGGGTAGGAGACGCGGATGATCTCCGCGGTGGACGTCGGGTGCCCGTAGACGCTGCCGAAGACGACGCCCTCGTTGGCGCCGGTGTTCGCCCCACGCTCGGCGGCGATGATCGACGCGGCGTTCGCCCAGGTCGACTCCTGCTTCGACCGGGGCGTCTTGACGTCGATCGCGCTCGGGACGCTGATGACGAGGAAGACCGCGAGCAGCGCGGCGATCAGGGCCTTCCGCCGCAGGGCGGTGATCGCGAGCGCGATGAGGAGCGCGACGAACGGCATGCTCAGCGATGCGTACTTGGGGGAGTAGAGGTGCTTGCCGAGTGCCGTCGCGGCGAGCAGTGCCCCGGTCGGCAGCAGTGCCAGCGGCAGGGCGATCCGGACCGCCTGTGCCCGGAGGAGTGCGCGGACGGTGGGGACGCGGCGGTGTGCGGCGACCAGGGACACGACGACACCGATGACGAGGAGCGTCCACGCGACCGCGGCGTACGAGTCGATCCCGCCGAACCACGAGGTGGCGAACACCTGGCGCGGGGTGCGCTGCGTGATGCCCGAGATCCACGCGACCTGCTTGGACTGCTCCGTGACCTCGAGCACGAGCGGCGACGCGAGGAGCGCGGCAGCTGCGGCGGCGACGACCCAGCGGACGAGGACGACACGGCCCACGAGCGGGTCACCGGCGTCCGACCGCCGGGTCCACGTACGCGACCGGCGCTCGGCCAGCCACGTCCAGGCCAGGGCCGCCGCGTGTGCGACCACGGCGAGCGCGAGGTACACGTTGAAGCAGACGGCCAGGAGCGCGAGCAGCCCGTAGGCGACCCACCAGCGGATGCTCGACGCCCGCGTCGCCCCGGACCGGGTGCGTCGGACGGCCGTGATGCCGACGAGCGTCAGTGCGACGGCCAGGGTCGTGACGGTCGCGTAGGGGCGGCCCTCGGACCCGGCCCACTGCACGCGGGGGATCGCGAGGAACACGAGACCGGCGACGATGCCGAGCCGACGACCACCCAGGCGGCGTCCGAGTGCGACGACGAGCCCGGCGGTGACGCCGATGGCGAGTGCGCTCGGGAAGCGGAGGGTGAACGGCGTGTACCCCACGAGCCAGAACCAGGCGTGGATGAGTGCGTAGTACAGGCCGTGCACGGCGTCCACGTTGTGGAGTTCGGCCCAGAGCTGCGGCCAGCTGCGCGTGGCGCTGGTGACCGTCGCGGCCTCGTCGTACCAGAGCGAGGGGACCCAGGCGAAGAGCGCGCCCGTGACGACGCCGAGCGCACCCACGGTGAGTTCGGGGGTCCGGACTGCTGCGACACGCAGGGCCGTGGACGCGGACCGCAGGCGGGTACGGACCGGCGCGACCCCGGCGGAGGCGGGGACGTGGATGGTGCCGGTCTGTGGTGCAGTCACGCCCGCGACGGTAGCGCGCACGGCTGGGCGCGTGCCCCGTACCGCTGTCCCCTCCGTGAGAGTTCGCCATGCCGTAGGGTCACGGACACCATGACGACACTCCGCATCCGAGACGCCGCGCGGTACCTGGGCGTCAGCGACGACACCGTCCGGCGCCTGGTCGACGCCGGCACGCTGCCCCGTTCCGAGGACCCGTCCGGCCGCACGGTGGTCGAGGGGCGGGACCTCGCCGCGTACGTCCGCGGTCGTGACGCCGGGCTCGACGACCCGTCCGGTGTCCGCAGCTCGGCGCGGAACCGCTTCGTCGGCATCGTCACCGACCTGGTCGTCGAGGGGGTGGTCGCCCAGGTGGAGCTGCAGGCCGGCCCGAACCGCGTGGTGTCCCTGATGACCGCCGAGGCCGTCCGCGACCTCGGGCTCGAGGTCGGTTCCGTCGCGGTCGCGTCCGTCAAGGCCACGATGGTCACCGTCGAGGTGCCGGAGCAGCCGGAGCGCGCACGGTGACCACGCCCGACCCCGCCACGCCCGACCCCGCCGTGTCCGACCCAGCCACGCCCGACCCGGCCACGCCCGACCCCACAGCGCTCGCCGCCCGGCGGCGGAGCACCTCGCGCACGGCCGCGCTCGACGGTGCCGGGCAGGCGGCGCTCGACGCGCTCGCCGGCGCCCGGGTCCTCGTCGTCGGAGCGGGCGGGCTCGGCGCACCCGTCCTGACGTACCTGGCCGGCTCCGGGCTCGGCCGGATCACGATCGTCGACCACGACACGGTGGACACGTCGAACCTGGCGCGACAGACGCTGTTCGCTGCCGCCGACGTGGGGCGCTCGAAGGCGGCGTGCGCAGCCGACCGGGTGCGCGGCGTCGACGCCGTCGTCGAGGTCGTCGCCCTGACCGAGCGCTTCCGCCCCGAGCACGTCGCCGACCACGACGTGGTGGTCGACGCGGCGGACAGCGTCGAGGTCACCCGTGCCGTCTCCGACGCGTGCGCCGCGGCGGGCGTGCCCTTCGTCTGGGGCACCGCGCTCGGCTACGACGGACAGGTCTCCGTCTTCCACGACGCCGCCGCCGACCCGGTCGACTTCCACGACCTCCACCCCGAGGCGCTGCCGGACGAGGGCTCCTGCGCCGCGGACGGCGTGCTGCCCGCCCTGTGCGGCGCGGTGGGCGCGGTGATGGCGGCGCAGGTCACCGCCCTGGTCGCCGGGCTCGGCGAGCCGCTGCTCGGCCGGGTGCTCACGGTGGACGCCCGTCGGTGGCGCTGGACCGAGAGCGTCCTGCGTCGCGGCCCGGGATCGGTCCGTCCCGCGGCGTCGGCGGTCGCGGAGCCGCCGCGGATCGCCCCCGCCGAGCTGGCACGACGACTCGGTGACGACGGTGCGGCCGACGTCGCCGGCGACCGGATCGTCCTCGTCGACGTCCGGACCGAGGCGGAGCGCGCGACCGGGGTGATCCCGGGCTCGCGGACCCCGGACGACCTCGGCGGCTCCGGGGCGGTCGGCGAACTGGTCGTCGTGTGCGCGTCCGGGAAGCGCGCCACCGCCTGGGCACGTCAGGCCATCGCGGACCGGCCGGCGGGGGCGTCGTCCGTCACGGTCCTCGACGGCGGGATCACCGCATGGGGTCAGGAGGGCCACCCGATCACCTCCTGACCGCAGGTGCGGCTAGGATCGCCCCGTGAAGACGCTCCTGCGAACCTCTGTTGCGATCGCGCTCGTGGTCGTCGTCGGGACGAGCCTCGCCGCGTGCACGGCCCGGCCCGCCACCGGCGGCGCGACGGGGAGCAGGGCGACGGGCACCTCGGCGAGCGGCACCGCCACGGGCAGCACGGGCCCGACCGGGTCGATCACGGTCTTCGCGGCCGCCTCGCTCCAGCGCACCCTCACGGAGCTCGGGGAGCAGTACGAGCGGCGGCACCCGGGGACCACGGTCACGTTCTCGTTCGCCGGTTCGAGCGACCTCGTCTCGCAGATCCGCAACGGCGCCCCCGCCGACGTGTTCGCCTCCGCCGACGAGGCGACCATGGCGAAGCTCGCGACGACCGACCTGGCGACGGGGTGGCCCCGCGACTTCGCGACGAACACCCTCGAGATCGCCGTCGCGCCCGGGAACCCCGAGCGCGTCGCGGACCTCCGCGACCTCACCGCGTCCGACCTGCAGGTCGTCACCTGCGCCGCCCCCGTGCCGTGCGGTGCGGCGACGGCGGAGGTCGAGCGGGCCGCGGGCGTCGAGCTCCGACCGGTGAGCGAGGAGCAGTCGGTCACCGACGTCCTCGGGAAGGTCGAGTCCGGGCAGGCCGACGCCGGGCTCGTCTACGTCACCGACGTCGAGGGCTCCGGGGGGAAGGTCGAGGGCGTCCCGTTCGCGGAGTCGTCCGAGGCCGTGAACACGTACCCGATCGGTGTCCTCAAGGAGTCCGCGAACCCGGAGACCGCCGCGTCGTTCGCCGCGTTCGTCCGCTCCGACGCCGGCCGCAAGGTGCTCACGGACGCCGGCTTCGGCGCACCCTGACGACGACCGCGATGCACCGGACGACCAGGACGATGACGAGCAGGACGCCCCAGCGCCACCAGCGGACCCCCGTGCCGTGGTGGCTCCCGGTCCCCGCGGTCCTCGGCGGCCTGTTCGTCGTCGTGCCCGTGGCCGCGATGGTCGGTCGGGTCGACTGGTCGTCGTTCGTCGCCCTGGTCACGGCACCCGCGTCGACCACCGCGCTCGGGCTGAGCCTCGGCACCGCGGCCGCCGCCACCGGGGTCGCGTTCGTCCTCGGCTACCCGCTGGCGGTGCTGTTCGCCCGCTCGACCTCCCGCTGGGTCGGGGTCCTCCGTGCGCTCGTCCTCCTGCCGCTCGTGCTCCCGCCCGTGGTCGGCGGTCTCGCCCTGCTCGCGGCCTTCGGGCGGCTCGGCGTGCTCGGCGCGTTCCTCGACGAGCACGGGCTCCGGATCGCCTTCACCACGACGGCGGTCGTGACGGCGCAGGTCTTCGTGTCGATGCCGTTCCTGGTGTCGTCGATCGAGGGCTCGCTCCGCACCGGCGGCGGTCGCGCCGAACGGGTCGCCGCCACGCTCGGCGCCGGACCGACCCGGACGTTCCTCACCGTCACGACGCCTCGCGTGCTCCCGGGCATCACCTCCGGCCTGGTGCTCTGCGGGGCGCGGGCGCTCGGCGAGTTCGGCGCCACCCTCACCTTCGCCGGCAGCCTGCAGGGGGTCACCCGGACGCTCCCGCTCGAGGTCTACCTGCAGCGCGAGATCGACCCGGACACCGCCGTCGCGCTCGCGCTCGTCCTCGTCGTGGTCGCCCTCGTCGTGATCGGGACGACGACGGTGCGCACCCGCCCGGTGACGACGTGACGGGCGGTGGAGCGGGGCTCGTCGCTCACGTGCTCGTGCCCGAGCGGGACGTCGACGTGCGCCTGACGATCGGCCCCGACGAGTGCGTCGCGCTGGTCGGGCCGAACGGCGCCGGCAAGTCGACCGTCGTCGAGGCCCTCGCCGGCCTCCTCCGCACGCGCGACGGCAGTGTCGTGCTCGCAGGCCGCGACCTGACGTCCGTGCCGACGCACCGCCGCCGGGTCGGCCTGGTCGCACAACGCCCGGACCTCTTCGCCCACCGCACGGTCGCCGGCAACGTCGCCTTCGGCCCGCGTGCCACCGGGGCCGGCCGCCGGGAGGCACGACACCGCGCCGCCACGGCCCTCGCCGCCGTCGGTGCGTCCGTACTCGCCGACCGGTCTCCGACCACGCTGTCCGGCGGGCAGGCGCAGCGTGTCGCGGTCGCCCGTGCCCTCGCGACGGAGCCCGCGCTGCTGCTCCTCGACGAGCCGACCACGGCGCTCGACGTCGACGCCCGCACCGAGGTCCGCGCGGCGCTGCGCGCCGCCCTGCGCGGCCGCCCGACCCTCCTCGTCACGCACGACCCGCTCGAGGCCGTCACGCTCGCCGACCGCGTCGTCGTGCTGCAGGACGGCCGCGTCGTCGAGGAGGGGCGCACCGAGGCCGTCCTCCGGCAACCGCGCACGCCGTTCTCGGCGTCCTTCTCCGGACTGGTGCTCGTCCCCGGGACGGCCACGCCGACCGGGATCGCGCTCGACGGCGGCGGTGAGCTGGCGTCCGCGACGCACACCGTGCCTCCCGGCCGACCCGCGGTCGCGGCCCTGCACCCGACCGCGGCGCGCGTGCGCCGTGACGGGCCGGGGCTGGCACGGACGGTGACCGCGGTGGAACCGCGTGACGGGCTGGTGCGGGTGCACGCGGGTGACCTGGTGGCCGACGTGACCGTCGCGTCGGCCGCGGCCCTCGGTCTGGAGCCGGGCGTGGCCGTGCGGATCGCTGTCGACCCGGACGAGGTCAGCGTCGCCGCGCCCGCGTGACGGTGGCCTAGCCGCCGGCGAACGGGGGCATCACGTCGACGGTCGCGACGCCGTCGAGCGACGTCGAGCGGTCGCGCGTCGTGACCCCGTCGACGAGGTACGAGCACCGCTCCTGCAACGCCGTCCACCGGTCCGGATCGGCCGCCGTGACGCCCCGCAGTGCCGCATCGAGCGTCGTCGCGGCCACCGTGGTCTCGTCCTGGCCGACGGCCGCGCGGGCCGCGGCGAAGAACCGCATCGTCGTCACCGGTCAGCCTCCGATCGCACTCATGCCGCGGGACGGGTGCACGATCCCGTCCGCGTCGTCGCCGTGGTCCCGCGGCTTCGCCCACATCGCGCGTCGCCAGGTGTCGAGCAGGACGTCGTCGTCGGCGCCGGCGCGCAGGGGGCCGAGCAGGTCGACCTCGTCGTCCGAGAACAGGCAGGAGCGCACGTGTCCCTCGGCGGTCAGGCGCGTGCGGGTGCAGTCGGCGCAGAACGACTCGGTGATGCTCGCGATCACACCGACGGTGCCGAGCGCTTCGCCGTCGAGCGTCGACACGCGGTACCGCTCGGCGGGGGCGCCGTCACGCGGCGCCTCGTCGGGCTCGAGCCGGTAGTGCTCGCCGAGCAGGGCGCGGGTCTCCTCCGCCGTGACCATGGTGGCGCCGTCCCAGGCGTGCCCCGGGTCGAGCGGCATCTGCTCGATGAAGCGCAGCTCGTGCCCGCGCTCGAGGCACCAGGCGAGCAGGTCGACGGCGAGGTGGTCGTTCACCCCGCGGAGCAGCACCGCGTTGACCTTGACCCCGAGACCCGCGTCCGCCGCGGCGGCGATGCCCTCGAGCACGCGGTCGAGGAACGGGCGCCGGGTGACCTCGGCGAAGACGTCCGGGTCGACGGTGTCGAGCGAGACGTTGACGCGGCGCAGTCCGGCGTCCGCCAGGGCCTGTGCGCGGTTCGCCAGGCCGATCGCGTTCGTGGTGATCGACAGTTCGACGTCGTGGGCCGAGCACCGACGGACGATGTCGACGAGGTCGGCGCGCAGGAGCGGCTCACCACCGGTGAAGCGGACCTTGCGCACGCCGAGGGTGCCGGCGGCGAGGCCGACCAGACGGTCGATCTCCGCCGCCGTCATGAGCGCGTCGGACGGGATCACGGGCAGCCCCTCCGCCGGCATGCAGTACGTGCATCGGAGGTTGCAGCGCTCGGTGAGCGAGACCCGCAGGTCGACGGCGCGCCGGGCGAACCGGTCGACGAGCCCGGGGTCGTCGACGGGTCGAGGAGGGATGGCCGGCGACTCGCTGCGCACCCGGCGCAGCAGGCCGGTCGAGGGCAGGATCCGCGCCGTCATCCCCGTGATGCTACCCCGCGTCGATGCGGTCGCGGGTGCGGGGGTCCACGGACCGCCACCCACGGGGGTCGAGTCGTCGTCCCCAGCGCACCCAGTCCTCGCGCCGGGTGCGGACGAGCGTGACGACCACGATCACGAGCACCGCGGCGAGGAGCCACCACCGGAACGCGGGCGCCGAGGGCCAGACCCCGCGCAGGGCGATGGCGAGGTTCAGGGCCATCCACTCCCACCGACCCGAGAGGACCACGAAGGGGATGAGGAGCAGCGCGTACCAGGGGTACCGCGGGGTCACGGCGAGGAAGGTCACACCGATCATGAACACCTCGGCGGACCACGGCCGTGCGGGGTCCGCGAGGCGCCAGGACACCACGGCGGCCAGGAGCACCACGAGCCCGACGACGATCGTCGCCGCATCGCCCTCGATCACGGACGAGACCAGGGCGAACCGGGAGCCGTCCTCGTAGCCCTCCTCGGACAGGTAGCCGGGCAGGTACCCGAGGACCTTCACGCCGGTCGTGAGCACGTAGGGCACGTAGAGCAGCGCGAACGTGGCGATGCCGACGGGGACCGCCCACCAGTACCGCCACCGGCCGAGCAGGGGCGGGTAGACGATCGCCGGGATGAGCTTGGTGGCCGTCGCCGCACCGAGGGCGATCCCGCCCCAGATCGGCCGACCGAAGGCGACGAGCACGACGCCCGCCGTGGCGAGGGCGGCACCGACGACGTCGACGTGCGAGTTCGTGACCGCCTCGGACGCGACGAGCGGCGACCAGGCCCACAGCGCGGCCCACCAGGTCGGGCGGCCGACGCGACGGAGCACCGCGACCAGACCGATCGTGACGCCGAGGGAGACGAGGAGTCCCGCGACCTGGAACGGCATGTACTGCGCGGTCGCGGGCACGAAGGCGCGCACACCGGCGAACCACAGCTGCGCCATCGGCGGGTAGATCGTGGTCACGTCCGGCCGGTTGATGGCGACGCAGTGCCCGTCGGCTCCGTCGCCGAGCCCGCGCATCCGCGGCTCGAGCGGCTTGCAGGTGCCGTCGATCTTGTCCGGGAACAGCCAGTCCGGGCGCAGGTCGGCCAGCGCGTTCGACTGCGGCGTGTGGGCGTACGGTGAAATGCCGGCGTGTTGCACGATGCCGTCCCAGGCGTACCGGGCAGAGTCGGTACTGGTGTTCGGCGGGCCGACGAGCGCCGCGATGCCGACCACGACCGCCCCACCGAGGACGATCCGGGTCGTCCACTCGCGGGGCACGAACCGCACGGCGACCACTGCTCCCGCGAAGACCGCCCAAGCGATGAGCGTCCAGGCAACGAATGGTGCACGATGACCGGCACGGAGGAACCCCAGATGCGTGATGCCGAAGGCGATGACACCCGCCAGCGCCAGCACGCCGACGACGGACAGGACGGTCGACACGACCGCGGTCGTCGGGACGGAGGCGGCGCGCGGTCGTCTGCTCATGGTTCCCCGAGGCTACCGATCGTGCGCCGGGTCCTGCTGGATGCACGCGCGACCATGGCGTCCCCGAACCGCAACGCCCGCTCGGCCGTCGTCTGGGGTCGCCTGCTCGGCATCGCGTTCGTCGTCTGCTTCGGGACCGGCGTCTACAGCCACCTGCTGCAGGACCCCCTGCCGTGGATGCGCTTCCCGACCCGGCCGACGCAGCTCTACCAGTTCACGCAGGGCCTGCACATCACCGCGGGCATCGCGATCATCCCGCTGCTGCTCGCCAAGCTGAACGTCGTCATGCCCGCGCTGGCCCAGGTCCCGCCGGTGCGCGGGGTCCTGCACCTGCTCGAGCGGCTGTCGATCGCGGTGCTCGTGTCGGCGTCGATCGTGCAGGTCGGCACCGGCCTGCTGAACACGTACCAGTGGTACCCGTGGCCGTTCCCGTTCCGCCAGGTCCACTACGCCATGTCGTACCTGATCATCGGTTCGCTCGTCGTGCACATCGCGTCGAAGCTGCCCGTGATCGTGCGCTACTGGCGGGCGCGGGACGCCTACGACGCCGAGGGTCGGTTCGTCGCGGACCCGACGGTGGGCAGCGAGCTGCTGCCGGACGGCCGGGAGGCCCGCCCCGCCGTGGGTGGACGCCCCGCGGCCGAGCAGACGGCCGGGGCGTACCCCCGCGGCCTGACCGGCCGCCTGCTGCGGTGGGTGGACGGCGCGGCTGCGCCGGCTGCGCCGGCGGGCGCCGCCGAGACTCGCCCTGGCGGACAGGTTCGCGGTCTCGGGACCGCGAACACGTCCGCGGAGCCGAGTCTCGGGGACGGTGCCGGCGGGGCGGAGGCGGGTCGCGCCTCCCGGCCGGAGCACGACGACGCGCTCCCCGGACCCCGTCAGCGGATCGCCCGCCGCGGGTTCGTGGCGGGTGTGACGGCGGCGACCGTCGGCGTCGTCGCGCTCACCGCGGGACAGTCGAACCGGCTCCTCGAACCGCTCAACGTCTTCGGTGCCCGCCAGCGGTACATCGGCCCGGACGACCTTCCCGTCAACCGCACCGCTCGCGCCGCCGGCGTGCTGGCGACCGCGACCGCGGCGGACTGGACGCTGACCGTCGTCGGTCCGGACGTCACGCGGACGTTCTCCCGCGCCGAGCTCGTCGCGCTCGGCACCGCCACCGCGGACCTGCCGATCTCGTGCGTCGAGGGGTGGAGCCAGGTGGCGTCGTGGCGGGGTGTCCGGATGCGGGACCTGCTCGCCTCCGTGCAGGCCGACCCGGTGTCGGCGCTGCGGATCACGAGCCTCGAGAAGAGCGGCGGGTACCGGGTCACCGAGATGGGCCCGGAGTACGCGTCCGACCCGACGACGCTCCTCGCGCTCGAGGTGAACGGGAAGACGCTCGACCTGGACCACGGGTTCCCCGCCCGGGTCATCGCGCCGGGACGACCCGGCGTGCTGCAGACGAAGTGGATCGGGAAGATCGAGGTGATCCGATGAGGGCCGCGAGGATCGTGCTCGTCGTCGTGGGCGTGCTCGTGATGGCGTTCGGTGCGTACGTGCTCGTCACGACCGTCCGACCGAACCGCATCTGGGGCCTGGCGACGTGGCTGCTCGGCGCGGTCGTGCTGCACGACGTCGTGCTGTCGCCGTTCGTGGTCGGAGCGGGACTCCTGCTCCGTCGGACCGGCAGGACGCTCGGCGCCGGGGTGCTCGTCGTCGTGCAGACCGCGGTGGTGCTCGGGAGCGTGCTCGCCCTGGTGGTGCTCCCGGAGATCGCCGCGAAGCAGCACGGACAGAAGAACCCGACCGTGCTGCCGTTCGACTACACCACGCGGTTGCTCGTCGTCGAGGGGCTGCTGCTCGCGGTCGTCGTGGTGGCACTCGTGGTGGGCGTCGTCCGTGCCCGACGATCCCCGCGACCACTGGTTGCATCGACAACCAATGGCTAGCATGAGTGCATGACGGACGAGACGCCCTGGCTCACGCGCGACCAGCTCCGCGCGTGGATGAAGCTGGTCGCCGTCATGGAACTCCTCCCGGCCGCGCTCGACCAGCAGCTCCAGCGGGACGCCGATCTGACCCACTTCGACTACATGGTCGTCGCGATGCTGTCGGAGACCGAGTCGCGCACGCTCCGGATGTCGGCGCTCGCCGCGGCGACGAACGCGTCCCTGCCGCGCCTGTCGCACGTGGTGTCGCGGCTCGAGAAGCGCGGGCTCGTCACCCGGTGCCCCTCGGTCGACGACCGCCGAGCCACCGACGTCCGACTGACCGACGACGGGTTCGCGGCCATCGTCGCGGCGGCGCCCGACCACGTCCGGACCGCCCGACGCTTCGTCATCGACGCGCTGAGCGACGAGCAGGTCCGGCAGCTCGACGGCATCACGCGGGCGCTGCTCGGGCGGCTCGACCCCGAGGGGCGGTTCGCGGCGCTGACCTACCCGCGGTCCGACGGCGAGGTGCTGTGCGAGGAGCGTCTGACGGGTGCGTCGCCTGCGGCACCGGCGGGCGTGCTCTTCCGGGACGCGACTGCGGACGACACCGGGCTGCTCCGGCACGCGACGCTCGCGGCGATGAACTGGAAGGCCCCGTCCTTCGTGGACGCCGACCTCGACCGCCCCGAGTTCGCGCACTACTTCGTCGGTTTCGACCCCGCCCGCGACCACGGCGTCGTGGCGGTGGACGGCGAGGGACCGGTCGGGGTGGCGTGGGCGCGGTTCCTGCCGGCGGACGACCCCGGGTACGGGTTCGTGGCCGAGGACGTCCCGGAACTCACGATGGCCGTCGAGGCGCGCGGGCGGGGTCGGGGGATCGGCACGGCGCTGCTCGCGCGGTTGCTCGACGCCGGCCGGGCCGCGGGCTGGCCGGGTGTCAGCCTGAGCGTCGAGGACGGCAACACCGGGGCGCGGATCGCGTACGAGCGGGCCGGGTTCCGGACGGTCGGGCGGAACGGGGACTCGGACACGATGCTCGTCCGGTCCTGACGTCCGGGCCGGCGCCCTGGTCGGCCTGGTCGGTTCGGTCGGCCTGGTCGGTTCGGTCGGTCTGGTCGGTCTGCTCGCGTCGCGGGTGACTGGTACACCAGTAGGATCTGGCGCATGACCGACCGTGCCACGCCGTCCGACACGTACTCCTACCTCGGACCCGCCGGCACGTTCACCGAGGCGGCACTCAAGCTCGTCGAGGCCGCCGCCGGCAAGCCCTGGCGCAGCGTGAACAACGTCGGCGAGGCGCTCGACGACGTCGTGACGGGACGGTCGGTCGGAGCGGTGATCGCGATCGAGAACAGCGTCGACGGCGGCGTCAGCGCCACGCAGGACGCCCTGGCGCGGATCCCCGGCGTGCGGATCGTGGGCGAGTACCTCGTGCCCGTCGACTTCGTGCTCGTGGCCCGGCACGGCACCGCCCTGTCGGACGTGCGGACCGTGAACGCGCACCCGGTCGCGTACGCGCAGACGCACCGCTGGCTCGAGACCAACCTGCGCGGCCACGGCCACATCCCGGCGTCGTCGAACGTCGCCGCCGCGACCGCGCTGCTCGACGAGCACCCCGTCGCGGACGCCGCCGTGGCCCCGCCGGGGATCACCGACCACCACGACCTGGCGGTGCTCGCGTCGTCCATCGGCGACAACGCCTCGGCGGTCACCCGCTTCGTGCTCGTGTCACGCACGCTCGCGATCCCGGAGCGCACGGGAGCGGACAAGACGAGCGTCATCGTCGAGCTGCCGAGCGAGCACCCCGGCGCCCTGGTCGACATGCTCGAGCAGTTCGCGACGCGGGGCATCAACATGGGGCTGCTGTCCTCGCGGCCGATCGGCGACGAGCTCGGGCGCTACCGGTTCGTGATCGACCTCGACGGCCACGTGCACGACGAGCGGGTGGCCGACGCCCTGCTCGGCCTGCGCCGGTTCAGCCCCCGCGTGACGTTCCTCGGGTCGTACCCGCGCGCCGACGGCTTCCGCCCGGAGGTCTCCGCGCGCTACTCGGACGAGGCGTTCGTCGAGGCGCGGGACTGGCTCCGCGCGATCGTCTCCGGCGAGCCCGACGTCGAGCCCGAGCCCGAGGCCGGCTGAGCCCGAGCCCGAGCCCGAGCCCGGCCGAGCCCGAGCCCGGCCGAGCCCGACGTCGAGCCCGAGCCTGGCGCGCGCGGCCGAGCCCGGCGGAGCGGCTGGTCCGGCAGTGGCGCGACGTGCCGCCGAACAACCGGAGGCACGTCGCACCACGCTCTTCGGTGGTTCGACGTGCCTCCGGTTGTGCGGGCCGCTCTCCGTCCCAGCAGGCGCACGCCCGCCGGAAGGGGGCCCGCGTCAGCTGTGGGCGTTCTCGACCCGGCGCGTGTTGCGGGTCTGGTCCTGCGGTCCGGCGACGCGCACCCGCAGCCCACCGGTGTCGATGCGCGCCTTGAACGCCACGACCTCGCCGACCGGGTCGCCGTCGATCTCGAACTCGTCCGGACGCTCGAGCCGCGCCACGAACTCCTGACCGCGGATGTAGCGCAGCGGTCGTTCGTCGCGGGCCGCGGTGGCGATGCGCTTGCCGACCTGGGTCTGCCCGATCTTCGAGCGGCGGAACGAGCGCAGGATCGCGTTCTCCCAGAACACCCGGGCGCCGATCCGGACCCACCCGAAGAACCCGCGGGGCCGCATCACGACGATGTCGAACACACCGTCGTCGATCTCGGCGTCCGGCAGGAGCGTCGCGCCGGCCTGCAGCATCCCGCAGTTCCCGACGATGAGCGAGTGCGCGCGCACGGACTGGTTGCCCTCGCCGTCGAGCCGGTACCGGAACTCGAAGGCGTCGGCGTCGCGGAGCGACCGGAAGAGCGAGTCGACGTAGGCGAGCCAGCCGACCTTCTTCTTCAGGTCGTCGTTCGTGTTGGCGAGCATCCGGGCGTCGAGCCCGAGCCCGGCCATGACGACGAAGCCGAACTGCTCGCGCTCACCGCCCTCGCGCTCGACCTCGAGCTCACCGAAGTCGATCGGGCGGTCCTCGCCGCGGAAGATCGTCCGGACGCTCGCACCGAGGTCGTCGATCGGCGCCGGGATGTTCCGGGCGAGCAGGTTGCCGGTGCCGCTCGGCAGCAGGGCGAGCACGGCGTCGGACCCGTGCACGATCTCGGCCACGGCACGGACGGTGCCGTCACCGCCGGCCGCTGCGACGACGTCGGCTCCGGCGTCGAGCGCGGCCTTCGCCATGCCGCCGCCCGGGTCCTCCTCCGAGGTCTCGAACCAGAGGGTCTCGGCCCAGCCGGCCTCCTGCTCGTGCTCCGCGACGGTGCGCTGCAGGGTCTCGAGGTCCACCTTCACCGGGTTGTAGACGACCGCGGCCGTCTTCTGCTCGGTGGGGAGGGCGTCCTGGCCCGCGGGCGCGGTCTCCGATGGTGTCGACATGCTGCCGACGTTACCGACGGACGCCTGCGAGCGACCGGCCGGGTCGGCGCGCGACCGCCCGGGTCGGCAACCCGACCGGCCGTACCGGCGCACGACCGCGCGCGTCGCTGACCGGCCCGTCCGGGTCGGCGCGACCGCCCGCGTCGGCGACCCGCCCGCGTCGGCGACCCGCCCGTCCGGCTCAGCGCCGGTCGTGCAGCGTGACCGGGTAGCCGTCCGGGTCCGCGAAGGTGAACGTCCGACCGAACGGGCCGTCGAACGGCGGGGTCACGATCGTGTGCCCGTCGGCGACGAGCGCGTCGTGGATCGCCTGGACGTCGGTCGCGTGGAACCACAGTGCGACGCCGAGCGCGGGCTGCCCGGCGGACAGGTCCGTCCCGGGTACGAGGTCGCGGAGCGCGAACGCGATCGGCTCGGTCTGGAAGACCACGGCGTGCGGCGGGCCGGCGGGGGAGCGGACGAGTCCGAGGTACCGCTCGTAGAACGCCTGCGAGGCGTCGAGGTCGCGGACCTGCAGCGAGGTGAAGTCGATCCCGGTGGCGGGCATGGTGTGCTCCTTCGTCTGTGTCAGATGCCTGACACGAGCAGTATGTGTCAGACTCCTGACATGCGTCAAGCGCGGATCGACCTCGACAGCTCGGTCGGCTACGTCCTGAAGGAGGCCGCCAGTGCCCTGCGTGCCGCCATGGAGGACGCCCTCCGTCCCCTCGGCATGACGGTCACGCACTACTCGTGCCTCGAACTGCTCGCCCAGCGCCCCGGCATGTCGAACTCCGACCTCGCGCGCGGCACCTTCGTCACCCGGCAGTCGATGAACACGCTCCTGCAGCAGCTCGAGCGCGACGGCATCGTCACCCGGCCGGCCACCCCGACCACGGGCAAGGTGCTCCCCACCACGCTCACCGCAGCCGGACGGCGACAGCGCGAGGCGGCGAGTGCGGCGGTCCGGCAGGTCGAGCTCCGGATGACCCGGGACCTCGACGAGGCGGGCCGCGCAGCGGCCTTCCGCCTGCTGCGCGGGATGGTCGCCGCCCTGCGTGACGTCCCGTCGGGTGCCGTGACCGACTGACGGACGGGAGGCCCGTGGCGGGGCCGCCACGGGCCTCCCGTCCGGCGGTCACACGCTCCCTCTAGGATGATCCGGTGATCGATCTGCAGCTCCTGCGCGACAACCCTGACCTCATCAAGGCCTCGCAGGAGGCGCGCGGCGCCTCCGTCTCCGTCGTCGACGACGCGGTGTCCGCCGACACCGCCCGCCGCGCTGCGATCACGTCGTTCGAGGCGCTGCGCGCCGAGCAGAACGCGTTCGGCAAGACCGTCGCGAAGGCCCCGAAGGACGAGAAGCCCGCGCTCGTGCAGCAGGCGCAGGCGCTCGCCGCACGCGTGAAGGAGGCCCAGGCCGAGGTCACCGCAGCCGAGGAGACCTTCGACCGGGTGGTCCGTACGATCCCGAACGTCGTGCTGCCGGACGTGCCGAAGGGCGGCGAGGACGACTTCGTCACGCTGCGCACCGTCGGCACGAAGCCCGAGTTCGCCTTCGAGCCGAAGGACCACGCCGACCTCGGCGAGCACCTCGGCATCATCGACATCCCGCGCGGCGTGAAGGTCTCCGGATCGCGCTTCTACTTCCTCCGCGGCCTGGGCGCCCGGCTCGAGATCGCTCTCATGCACCTCGGGCTCGACCGCGCCGTGGAGCACGGGTTCGAGCCGCTCATCACGCCGACGCTCGTGCGTCCGGAGACGATGGCGGGCACCGGGTTCCTCGGCGAGCACGCGGCCGAGGTCTACCGGCTCGAGGCCGACGACCTCTACCTGACCGGCACGAGCGAGGTCGCCCTCGCCGGGTTCCACGCCGACGAGATCCTGTCGTTCCCGGAGTCGGGCGACCCGATCCGCTACGCCGGCTGGTCGACCTGCTACCGGCGCGAGGCCGGGTCCGCGGGCAAGGACAACCGGGGCATCCTCCGCGTGCACCAGTTCAACAAGCTCGAGATGTTCTCGTACGTGCTCCCGGAGCAGGCCGAGGCGGAGCACCAGCGCCTGGTCGCGATGCAGGAGTCGATGATGCAGGACCTCGGCCTGCACTACCGCGTGATCGACGTCGCCGGCGGTGACCTCGGCACGAGCGCCGCACGCAAGTACGACATCGAGGCGTGGGTCCCGACGCAGGGCACCTTCCGCGAGCTCACGTCGACCTCGAACTGCACGACGTTCCAGGCTCGTCGCCTCGACACCCGCTACCGCACGTCGACCGGGAAGACGGCGCCGGTCGCCACGCTGAACGGCACGCTCGCGACCACCCGCTGGATCGTCGCGATCCTCGAGACCCACCAGCAGGCCGACGGGTCGGTGGTCGTGCCCGAGGTGCTGCGGCCGTACCTGGGCGGCGTCGAGGTCATCGAGCCCCGATGAGCGCGCACGAGCGGTTCGTCGACGGGTCGGCGCAGGGCGGCGGCTCCGGCGCCGGTGCGTCCGGCTCGGGCTCGGTCGCTGCCGGCGGCGCTGTCGCTGGTGCCACCGGTGGTGCTGCCGGTGGTGCTGCCACTTCTCCGCGGACGAAGCGCTGGCTCGTCGCGCTCGACGTGGACGGCACGACGATGCGCGAGGACGGTGTCATCACGGACACGGTGATCGACGCCGTCCGCGACGCCGAGGCCGCCGGGCACGAGGTCATGCTCTCCACCGGACGCAGCGAGGGCATGACGATCCCGCTGCTCGAACGCCTGGGGCTCCGGTCGAAGTACGTCGTGTGCGCCAACGGTGCGCTGACCCTCGCCCGTCAGGACGACGGGTCCTACCGCCGGGTCCACGTCGAGCGGTTCGACCCGACCGAGGTCCTGCAGGTCATCCACGGTGCGCTCGCGAACGCGGCGTTCGGCGTCGAGGACGAGACCGGCCACTTCCTGCTCTCCGGCAACTTCCCCGACGACACGATGACCGTCGCCGGCGAGCACGTGCCGTTCGAGCAGTTGCTCGGGACCGAGGCCACCCGCGTCGTCGTCATCTCGCCGGGACACGACACCGAGGACTTCCTGCAGGTCGTCGAGCGCATGGGGCTGCAGAAGGTGTCGTACTCGGTCGGCTGGACGTCGTGGCTCGACATCGCTCCCGAGGGCGTGACGAAGGCCACCGCGATGGAGCGCGTCCGCGAGTGGCTCGACATCCCACGCTCCCGCGTCATGGCGGCGGGTGACGGGCGGAACGACATCGACATGCTGCGCTGGGCGTCGACCTCGGGCCGCGGAGTCGTCATGGGGCAGGCCCCGGACGACGTCGTCGACGCGGGCAACGAGCTGACCGGCGGGGTCACCGACGACGGGCTCGCCGCGGCACTCGACGCGCTGCCGCGCTGACGGACGGCAGGTTCGCTAGACTGCCCGGGACGCGATCACGTCTCGCCACGTGGTCGCGTCACGGAGGGTTGTCCGAGCGGCCGATGGAGCCTGTCTTGAAAACAGGTGGGCAGCAATGTCTCGTGGGTTCGAATCCCACACCCTCCGCACATGAGCACCGGGACCCGCCTCCGACTGATCGAGCTGTCCGATGCAGCCGAGCTCGCCGCGATCGTCCGCGCGAGCGCCGATCACCTGCGACCGTTCGAGCCGACGCGGCCGGACAGCTACTTCACCGAGGCCGGGCAGCGCGCGACCATCGGTGTCCTGCTCGCCGCCGCGCAGAACGGCTCGGTGCCCTTCGTGATCGTGGGAGATGACGACGAGTTGCTCGGACGGATCACCCTGAGCGGTGTGACCCGGGGCGCCCTGCAGTCGTGTGCGCTCGGGTACTGGGTCCGTGCCGACCGAACGCGGCAGGGGCACGCGACCCGTGCGGTCGGGCTCGCGGTGGACCACGCGTTCCGGGAGCTCGGGCTGCACCGGGTCCAGGCAGAGACCCTCCCGGAGAACACCGGCTCGCAGCGGGCGCTCGAGCGGAACGGCTTCGAGCGGTACGGATTCGCGCCGAAGTACATCCGGATCGCCGGGGAGTGGCGGGACCACGTCATGTTCCAGGTGCTCGCGCCGGACGCCTGACGCGCGGACGCCCGAGCCGAACGCGCGCGGTGCCCGCTGCCCGCTGCGCCCTGCCCGCTGCACAACGGGAAGCACCTCGCGCCGTGGAACGACGTGGCGCGACGTGCTCCCCGTTGTGCGCGGGCGTGTCGAACCACGACCCCGACGTCGAGCCAGTGCGCGATCGTCAGGGGGTGTACGGGGCGTCCGGCCACGGCACGACGAGCGCACCGCCGGTGAGTGCGAGCGAGCACGCGAGCCCGACCCCGGAGCCGATCACGAGCCCGAGGACCGCGAACCGCGCCGCCGACGCCCCGCCGTGGCGAGCGAGGCGCGCCACCATCAGCAGCAGGAGGAACCCCACCACGTGGCCGACGACGAGTCCGACGAGTCCGAGGGGGATGCCGGGGTTCGCTCCCGATCGGTCGGGGGTCGCGCCGCGGGTGGCCTCCTCCGATGCCAGGAACAGCCACAGCCACGAGCAGGCCCCGCCGAGGACGCCGAGCCCCACGGTCGCCCAGTAGAGCGCGACCCAGCCCGGTCGCGTCCACCCCGACCGTTCGTCCGTACCGACCGTCGCCCCCGCTGTCATCGGGGCAGCCTAGCGCGCCGCCTCGCGCCGCACGCTGCACGCTGCACGCTGCACGCTGCACGCTGCACAACGGGGAGCACGTCGCGCCGTGGAACGACGTGGCGCGACGTGCTCCCGGTTGTGCGCGCGCACGTCGAACCACGATCCCGCCGTCGAATCACGATCCCGCCGACACGGAGGCGAACCGCGGAGCGGCCGGGCTCAGGGGCGGGCGCCGAGCGCGGCGAGTTCCGCACGCGTGCGGGCACCGTGCTTCCGGAGCAGGTTCGCCACGTGGTACTTGACCGTGTTCGGACTGATCCCGAGCCCCTCGGCGATCTCCCGGTTCCCGACGCCGGTCACCACGAGCCGCAGCACGTCGCGCTCCCGCTCGGTCAGGTCGGTGTCCTCCGGCAGGTCGGCCGCGCCCGGCGCCGGGTCGAGGGGGAGCGAGATGTCCAGGGTCGAGCCCCAGCCCGGCGTGGAGTCGACGTGCATCGTGCCGTCGAGGGCGACGACCCGCTCGGCGATCGGGCGGACGGCATCGTCGTGCGTGTCGAGGGTGCCGGCACCGTCGTCCCGGAGCTGCATGAGCAGGTTGCGCCCGTCGCAGTCCCACTGGATCCGGACGCGTCGGGCGACCCCGCCGTCGACCAGGGCGAGGACGGCCGTGCGGACGATCGCTCGTGCGCTGTGCGCGACGTCCCCGGGCAGGGCCCTGCCGGTCGTCGGCGGCTCGACGAACTGCACGTCGAGGTCACCGAACCGGACCAGCGGGCGGAGGTCGGCCCGCAATCGTGAGAACGCCCCGGTGACGGGTTCGAGCAGGGTGCTCCGCTGCCGGTCGGTCACGGTCCGGAGCTCGACGAGTGCGGCCGAGGCGATCTCGACGGCCTCGGCGCGGGCGGCGGCGTCGGACAGGCGGTTCGCGCGCAGGGCGGCGAGCACCGACTCGAGGGTCAACGCGTGACGGTCGGCCTGCTCCGCAACCGTCCGGGCGTGCTCCGACGCCGCGATCCGGCTGGCTGGTGCGTCCGGTTCCGTCTCCACGAGGACCGAACGTACCCGGCCCACCCGGACGGACGGTCCCACCCGATCGGGTGGGTGGACCGCCTGCCCGGGCAGCGGCGCGATCGACCCCGCGCGAGGAGCATCGGAGTCATGGCCACCACGACGACCGCCGACGCCCTCGGAGTGATCGGCGACGAGCTCCAGGAGCTGATCGCGACCGTCCGCCGCGCCGACCAGGCACCGTTCGCGCGTGCCCTCGCCCTGCTCGCCGACGCCGAGCGTGTCTTCGTGCACGGCGCCGGACGGTCCGGACTCGCGCTCCGGATGACCGCCATGCGCCTCATGCACCTCGGGCTCGACGTGCACGTCGTCGGCGAGGTCACGACGCCCGCGATCCGGCGGGGCGACCTGCTGCTCGTCGCGAGCGGCTCGGGCACCACCGGCGGCATCGTGCAGGCAGCACGCACCGCGACCGAGGTTGGTGCGCAGGTGCTCGCCGTCAGCACGACGGACGACTCCCCGCTGTCCGAGGTCGCCGACACCACGCTCGTCCTGCCCGC
Source organism: Curtobacterium sp. 1310 (assembly GCF_017834105.1). Taxonomy (NCBI): domain Bacteria; kingdom Bacillati; phylum Actinomycetota; class Actinomycetes; order Micrococcales; family Microbacteriaceae; genus Curtobacterium; species Curtobacterium sp. 1310. Next base: position 65,378 of record NZ_JAFICY010000006.1, read on the forward strand.
CGCCACGAAGACGGACCGCTCCGGCACGGCCTCGGCGCAGTACGCGGGCGGCCTGTTCGAGCAGGGCGTCGCGCTCCTCGGGGACGCCCTGTTCCACGCGCTCTGGCAGCGCAGCGGGCACTCCGCCGACGACCTGTGGCCGCGGCACGCCAACCTCGAGTGAACCGACCGTGACGCCGCCGGTGCCACCCGAGCGCGCCACCGAGACCCCCACGAACCACCACCGGAAGGACACCACCATGCAGCTCCAGTTCGCCATGGACACCCTGACCACCGAGGCCGCCCTCGACCTCGCCGGCAAGGCCGCGCCGTACGTCGACGTCATCGAGCTCGGCACGCCGCTGATCAAGAGCGCCGGCCTCTCCGCGATCACCGCGATCAAGGAGGCGCACCCGGACAAGGTCGTCTTCGCCGACCTCAAGACGATGGACGCCGGCGAGCTCGAGGCCGACATCGCCTTCACGGCCGGTGCCGACCTCGTCACCGTGCTCGGCGTCGCGGGTGACTCCACCATCGCCGGTGCCGTGAAGGCCGCGAAGGCGCACGGCAAGGGCATCGTCGTCGACCTGATCGGCGTGCCCGACAAGGCCGCCCGCGCGAAGGAGGTCGTCGCGCTCGGCGCCGAGTTCGTCGAGATGCACGCCGGCCTCGACGAGCAGGCCGAGGAGGGCTTCACCTTCGAGACGCTGCTGCGCGACGGCGAGGCCTCGGGCGTCCCGTTCTCGGTCGCCGGCGGCATCACCACCGACACGATCGAGGCCGTGCAGGCCTCGGGCGCCCGCATCGCGGTCGCCGGCAGCGCGATCTACAGCGCCGACGACGTGGCCGCCGCCGCGTCCGCGCTCCGCGACGCGATCTCGGAGCCCGCCTCCGCCTGATCCGGACCACCTGACGGACGGGAGGCCCGTGGCGACACCGCCACGGGCCTCCCGTCCGTCACCGGGCGCGGCGACGGAACGTCGTGACCAGTGCGTCGACCAGCAGGAACCCGAGCAGGGTGACCCCGACGACGGGCAGCAGCAGCGCGAGGCCGACGGCGGCGACGACGACCGCGGTGGTGCCCCACCACGGAGCCCGGGCCAGCGCACCCGCGGCGGGCGCGCGACCCGCACGCGCGCCGGTGGGACGCCGCTGCCACCACATGAGGTAGCCGAACACGACCATCGCCGCGATCCCGAGCGCCGCGAGCAGCAGCACGACCTGGTTCGCCAGGCCGAACAGCGCGCCCATGTGCGTGTTGATGCCGAGCTTGGCGGCCTTCGCCATGAGCGGGTAGTCGGCCCAGGTGACCCGCGACACCGCCGTCATCGTGCCCGGGTCCACCGCGACCGCGTCCATCGCGACCGGCCAGCTGAGCTTGATCTCCTCGACGGTCCACGCCGTGCCGGCGGCCGCCGGCGGACGGATCCGGACCTCGGCCGCGCGGACACCGGAGTCGCGGGCGACCGCGAGCACCTCGTCGAACTGCTCGGGCGTCGTCGTCGGGGAGCCCATCGGCATCGAGCCACCGCCGTGATGCCCGGCGTGCTCCCCGCCCGACGTCGCCGACGAGCCGTCGAGTGCGGTGTCGACCGTGGGCGCCTGCCAGCTGAGCGTCGAGCGGAGCGCGCTGACGTTGTCGCCCGCGAAGTGCGACCAGGTGATGCCGGTGGCCGACAGGAAGAGCGCGCCGAGGAGCACCCACGCGCCCGTCGCGGCGTGCCAGGAGAACGTCCTCCGGTACCCGGTCGCACGGTTGTCCGGCAGCACGAGGTCGCGCTTCCGCCGTGCGCGCCGGATGCGGAACGCCCAGATGCCGATGCCGGCGAGCGACACGATGCCGAGCCACGACGCCGCGGTCTCGCTGTAGAGCCGCCCGACGTCGCCGAGGAACAGGCTGCGGTGCACGGTGCTGATCCAGGTGCGGAAGGGGAGCGACCCCGACGTGCCGTAGACCGGCAGGTCCCCGCGCACCGCGGCGTCGCCCGGGTCGACGAACACCGCACGGGTCTGGGACTCGAGCAGGCCCTCCTCGGTGAACATCACGCGCGTGGTGGTGCCGGGCGTGGGGGCCGGGCGGACCTCGGCGACGGTGTCGTCCGGGTGGTGGCGGGCCACGTAGCGCTCGGCGGCCGCGACCTGGTCGGCGAGGGGGAGCGCAGGCGCGGACGACGGCGCCGTGAGCTCCTGCCGGTACACGCCCTGCTCGACGGTCGGTGCGACGGCGTACACGGCGCCGGAGAGCGCCGCCACCAGGACGAACGGGCCGACGAAGAGCCCGGCGGTGAAGTGCAGGCGGAGGAGGAGCTGGGCGAACCAGCCGCGGGACGGAGGCGGGGCGGTGACGGGCATCGGAGCGCAGGGTCCTGTCGGGCTGTCGGGCTGAGGTGCGGCACCGTGCCGCACGAGCGCTCACTCTACAAGACGTAGAACGTCAGCGTCGCACGTCGCAGCCGCAGCTCGCCCCGAGCACGAGTTCCGCCGGCACCAGGTCGAGGTGGTGGTCGTCGGGGTCCTCCCGCGCGAGCACCCGGTCGACCGCGGCCGCGGCCATCGCCTCGACGGGTTGCCGGACGACGGTGAGCTGGGGGTTCGTGTAGTCGGCCTCCGCCACGCCGTCGAACGAGACCACGGCGACGTCGTCCGGGGAGCGGAGCCCGAGCTCGTACAGGGCGCGCAGGAGCCCGACGGCCTGCAGGTCGGAGCTGACGAAGACGGCGCGCGGTCCGGTGCCGCCGCCGAACATCCGGAGGCCCGCTTCGTACCCGCCGGCGCGGTCGAACGAGCAGCGCACGATCGGTCCGTCCGGCAGCCCGGCCGCGCGCAGGGCCTGCATCCACCCCTGCTCGCGGAGCTCCATCGACCCGGTGTGCCCCATGACGAGCCCGATCTCCCGGTAGCCGTGGTCGACGAGGTGCTGCGTGCCCTCGCGGGCGCCGCGCAGGGCGTCGACGCCGATGCTCGCGTACTCGGGTACCTCGAAGAAGGTGTTGAGCAGCACCATCGGGATGCCGGGGTCGGTCGTCGACGACAGGTCGGGGTGCGTCATGATGCTCGTCACGATGATCCCGTCGACCTGCCGGGCGGACAGCGTGCGGAGCCGCTCCCGCTCCTGCTGGGCGTCCCCGTCGCTGTTCGCGATGAGGAGGTCGTACCCCCGGGCCGCCGCGGCGTGCGTGACGGCCACCGCGAGCTCCGACCAGAACGGGTTGTCGAGCTCGGGCACGATCAGGCCGAGCATCTTCGAGGAGCCCGTGCGGAGTGCCTGGGCGCTCGCGTTCGGGCGGTAGCCGAGCACCCGGATGGCCTCGCGGACCCGCGCTGCCGTCTCCGCGGCGACCGGGCGCGGTCCGTCGTGCACGACGTAGCTGACGACCGACGTGCTCACCCCTGCGTACCGGGCGACGTCCGCACGGGTGACCGCCCTCGGGTTGGTCGGCACGGTCACGGGATCACCTTCGTCGGTCGGTCCGTCGGCCGCTCGGGCCGACGGGGAGCGGCCCGGCGCCGTCACGGGACGGGGCCGGGCCGCACTGGTCGCACGGGATGCCCGCGCGGACTCCTCGACGTCGTCGGGTGACGGTCGTCGTCGGGCGCCGTCCGACGTCGGGTGACGACCGTGGTCGGGCGCCGTCCGTCGCCGAGCGGCGGGCTACTCGCTCGCGATCCTAGACGAGACGGTGCTGGTGGCGGGCTCGGGTGCGTCGCCGTGGTCGGGGACGGGCAGCCGCACGCCGCCCTGCAGGGCCGACCGGTGCGCGACGATGCCGGGCAGCGTGTACCGGGCGGCGACCCAGGCGTTCACCGGGGGGAGCGTCCCGTCGACGACCGCGCGGACGAAGTCGTCGACCAGGAAGTGGTGGCTGCCCTCGTGCCCGGTCGGCACCCCGTCGAACTCGGCGGGCAGGCGGTCGACGTCGTGCACGGGGGCGTAGCCGGACACGAACGCGTCCCGGAGGGCCGGGTCGACGTCGGCGAGACGCGGGTCGTCGAGCTCCATCGTCGGGCGGGTGTCGATCTGGTCGCTGACGTCGTGCACGGCCTCCTTGTCCTGCCACACGCTGACCGTCGCGAGCTGCTCGAAGCTGGCCTCGGTGCCGAAGTACCGGAAGCGGGACTCGCGGAGGTGCGACGGGTAGCCGACCCGTCGCATCTCGTTGATCCGGACGACACCGCCGTTGTCGAGCTCGAACAGGGCGGTCGCGTTCGAGAAGTCGTTGTCGAACTGGCTGACCTCCTTGTCGAAGACGCCGTCGTCGCGGTCGTCCTTGACGCCGATGCAGCTGACGCTGACCGCGTGTCCGGGGATCGCGCCGAGGACGCCACCGACCGAGTGCGTCGGGTAGAGCATGGGCGGGTAGCTCGCAGTGCGCTTCCACTGCTCGCCGCCGCTGTACTGGTAGGCGGCGTAGAAGCCGAGGTCCATGTCGTGGACGTAGTCGCCCTCGGCGTAGAACACCCGGCCGAAGGCGCCCTCGGCCACCTGCTTCCGCGCGAAGACCGTCGCCGGGTTGTAGTGGCTCGTCTCGCCCATCATGTAGGTGAGCCCCGTCTCGCGGACGGCTTCGATGATCGCGGCGATCTCGTCCTCGGTGACCGCCATCGGCACGGCGGAGTACACGTGCTTGCCGGCCCGGAGAGCGCGGACGACGAGCGGACCGTGCGTCCACCGCTGGGTGAAGATCGCGACGGCGTCGACGTCCGAGGCGAGCACGGCGTCGAAGTCCTCGAGCGTGCCGTCGAGGTGCTGGGCGGCGACGAGGTCCTCGGCGCGGCCCTCGACCACGTCGGTGACGAACACCCGGTCGACGTCCGGGTGGATCTTGAAGAGCTTGGCGAACTGGGGCGCGAACTGGCCGGCTCCGACCATTCCGATGCTGATCATCAGTGACCTTCCGAGGTGGGGGACGTGTCGCCGAGCAGGTCGCTCCGTCGCGATCGCCGCCAAGCATTGCACAGCGGTCTACACGTGACAACCCCTTGGAGCGCGCCACAAATCGCTCCTTGTGACGCCGAGTCCCCACGTGTAGATTCCCCGCCACGGACTGCCGACGTCAGTCCACCGCAGACGAAGGAGTCGCGATGGCAACCGAGAGCCCCTTGTCGTCACCCCTGGTGACGGCACCACCACGGACCGCGCGGAGTGCCGACACGGCACGTGCCCGGACCACCACACCACGCCGCCGACGACGGAACGACCTGTGGCTCGCGCTCGTGTTCATCGCCCCCGCGTCGGTCGGGTTCGCGGTGTTCCTGCTCTGGCCGACGATCCGGGGCATCTGGCTCAGCTTCACCACGTACAACCTGCTCACCCCGCCGGTGTTCACGGGCCTGCAGAACTACGAGCGCCTGGTGCAGGACTCGATCTTCTGGAACTCGATGCTCGTCACCGTCGAGTACGTCGTGCTGAACATCGGCTTCCAGACGGTCCTGGCGCTCTTCATCGCCGTCATGATGCACCGGCTCACGCAGTCGACCTTCGTCCGGGGCATCGTGCTCGCGCCCTACCTGGTGTCGAACGTCGTCGCGGCACTCATCTGGCTCTGGATCCTCGACACGCAGCTCGGCATCGGCAACGAGGTCCTGTCGGCGATCGGTGTCGGACGCATCCCGTTCCTGCAGAGCGACGTCTGGGGCATCCCCACGATCGCCTTCATCAACGTCTGGCGGAACGTCGGTTACACCGCACTGCTCATCTTCGCGGGCCTGCAGGCGCTGCCGGAGAGCGTCTACGAGGCCGGCCGCATCGACGGTGCGAGCGAGTGGAAGATGTTCTGGCGGATCACGGTCCCGCTGCTGCGCCCGATCCTGTCACTGGTGCTCATCATCACGATCATCGGCTCGTTCCAGGTGTTCGACACGGTCGCGATCACCACCCAGGGCGGCCCCGCCAACGCCACGAACGTCGTGCAGAACTACATCTACAACCTGGCCTTCGGCCGGTTCCAGTTCGGGTACGCGTCCGCCGTCTCGGTGGCACTCCTCGTCGTCCTGAGCATCATCACGATCGTCCAGTACCGACTCTCGCGCTCCGGCGAGAGCGACCTGGACTGACGGCCACCGAAGCAACCGGAAGCGAGTCGACGATGACCAGCACCCTGCCCCCGGTGGTCGAACCCACCACCACGCGCGCCCTCACCACCCGCGGCGCGAAGCCCCCGCGTCCGAAGCCGTCCGTCGGACGGGTCCTCGCCTGGACCGCGATGATCGCCGTGATCGTCATGACCCTGTTCCCCTTCTACTGGATCCTCCGGACCGCGCTGTCGTCGAACGGCGCGATCTCCGCCGACCCCACCTCACTGCTGCCGACCGGCTTCAGCATGGGCGGGTTCGAGCGGGTGTTCGGCCTGCAGTCCACCGAGGAGGCCCTGGCGCAGGGCGGCTCCGGCGCGGCGATCAACTTCTGGCAGTACCTGCTCAACTCGGTCGTCACCGCGACGATGATCACGGTCGGGCAGGTGTTCTTCTCCGCCGGAGCCGCCTACGCCTTCGCCCGCCTGCGCTGGCCGGGACGCGACCGGGTGTTCGGGGTGTTCCTCGCCGGGCTCATGGTCCCCACGATCTTCACGCTCCTGCCGAACTTCACCCTGATCAAGTCGCTCGGCCTGGTCGACACCCTGCTCGGGATCGCCCTGCCCTCGATGCTGATGACCCCGTTCGCGGTGTTCTTCCTCCGGCAGTTCTTCCTCGGCATCTCCCGCGAGGTCGAGGAGGCCGCACTCATCGACGGCGCCGGGAAGGTCCGCGTGTTCTTCCGGCTCGTCCTGCCGATGGCATCGGCGCCGATCGCGACGCTGGCGGTCCTCACCTACATCACGGCGTGGAACGACTACTTCTGGCCGCTCATGGTGTCGTACACGGACAGCTCCCGCGTCCTCACGGTCGCGCTCGGGGTGTTCAAGTCGCAGACGCCGCAGTCCGGCACCGACTGGGCGGGCCTCATGGCGGCGACCCTCGTCGCCGCGCTCCCGATGATCGTGCTGTTCGGCGTCTTCGCCAAGCGCATCGTCAACTCCATCGGCTTCTCCGGGATCAAGTAGGGAACCCCGCACATGACGCACTCCATCTCCCGACGCGCACTGTTCGCGGGCGGTGCCTCGGCCCTCGCGCTCGGCGCCCTCGCCGCCTGCTCGTCCCCGAGCACGCCGGACCCCCGCAGCGGCGCGACCGGCACCGTGTCCTACTGGCTGTGGGACGCGAACCAGCTCCCGGCGTACCAGGCCGTCGCGAAGGCCTTCGAGCGTGAGAACCCCGACATCCGGATCCGCATCACCCAGCTCGGGTGGAGCGACTACTGGACGAAGCTCACCGCCGGGTTCATCGCCGGTACCGCGCCCGACGTGTTCACCGACCACCTGTCGAAGTTCCCGCAGTTCGCCGACCTCGACGTGCTCCACCGGCTCGACGAACTCGAGGCGACGAGTGCGATCCGCGACGACGACTACCAGTCCGGCCTCGCGCAGCTCTGGAAGGGGCGCGACGGGCACCGCTACGGGTCGCCGAAGGACTGGGACACGGTCGCGATGTTCTACGACCGGAACGTGATCGCGAAGGCCGGCTACTCGGCCGAGGACCTCGCCGCGCTCGAGTGGAACCCGGACGACGGTGGGACCTTCGAACGGGCGGTCGCGCACCTGACCATCGACGGCAAGGGGCGCCGCGGGGACGAGCCCGGCTTCGACAGGTCGGACGTGGCGGTCTACGGCATCAGCGCCAACGGCAGCGGTGGCGACGGGTTCGGGCAGACGCAGTGGTCGCCGTTCACCGGGTCGATCGACTGGTCCTACACGAACCGGAACCCGTGGGGGAACGCGTTCCGCTACGACGACCCCGCGTTCCAGAAGACGATCTCCTGGTACTTCGGGCTCGCCGAGAAGGGCTACATGCCGAAGTACGGAGTGTTCTCCACGACGACCGGTCCGGACGTGCAGCTCGGGTCGAAGAAGGTCGCGCTCTCGTTCAACGGGTCGTGGATGATCGGCGCCTACGCCGACCTGCAGGGCGTCGACGTCGCCATCGCCCCGACACCGAAGGGGCCGATCGGGCACCGCGCGTCGATGTTCAACGGCCTGGGTGACTCGATCACGAAGCAGGCGCGGAACCCGGAGGCCGCGGCGAAGTGGGTCGCGTTCCTCGGCAGTGCCGCCGCGCAGGAGATCGTCGGCCGCGCGGGCATCGTCTTCCCCGCCCGCCGGTCGGGCACGGACGCCGCGGTCGCCGCCTTCCGGGAGCGCGGGCTCGACGTCTCCGCGTTCACCGAGCAGGTGGCGGACGGCACGACGTTCCTGTTCCCCGTCACCCGGAACCCCGCCGACGTCCAGGCGCTCGTGCAGCCGGCGTTCGACGGCATCTACGCGAACGGCAAGCCCGTGTCGACGCTCACCGGCGTGAACGAGCAGGTCAACACGCTCCTCGCGCTGACCTGAGCCCCGCTGGATCGAGCACGGCCACCCCCACCGGTCGTCCGCACACCGCACCCGACTGCGGTGTGCGGACGACCGCATTGACCCTCCACCGGAGCAGCACACAGACTGGCGCCGATGACGCAACTCACCTCCCTCGTGTACATGTCCGTCGCCGTCGACGAGATGACCGACGACCACCTGGTCGCCATGCTCCGTGAAGCCCGCCTGCGCAACGAGGCGCTCGGTGTCTCCGGACTCCTGCTCGCCAAGGGCGGCCGCTTCATGCAGGTGCTCGAGGGTCCCTCCTGGAGCGTCGAGGACCGCTTCGCCGCGATCGAGCGCGACACCCGCCACGAGGGCGTGAAGTCGCTCTCCCGCGAGGACATCGACACCCGCCGCTTCGACGGCTGGTCGATGGCGTTCGGCAACCCGTCGGACCTCGAGGTCCGCGACGAGCCCGGCTTCAACACCTTCCTCACCGAGCGCTCCGGCCTGCCGGCCGAGCTGTCCGGCTCGCCGGCCGACTGGCTGCTCCGCTGGTTCCGCGGACGCGACCTGCAGGACGTGCCCGAGGAGCGCATGACCCTGGCCCGCCACGCCGCGTGACGACCTGACGGGACCCCCTCGGACTGGAGGCACGGTGCGGGCCCGCACCGTGCCTCCAGTTCGAGACACTGGTCACGTGGGGAAACGTGAGCAGATCTTGGTGGCCGCGGCGGAGGAGTTCGACCGGGTCGGCTTCGCCGCCACGTCGATCGCCGCCGTCGCGCGCCGCGCCGACGTGGCGCAGGGCACCCTGCACTTCCACTTCCCGACGAAGCTCGCGCTCGCCCTCGGCGTGATCGACGAGCAGAACGCGCGGACCTTCGCGGAGGTGAGCCACGACGCCGCGTCGCCGACGGCCGCCCTGATCGGGGCGTCGAAGCAGATCGCGGACCTGCTCCGCACCGACCCGATCGTGCGTGCCGGCATCCGGCTCTCGCTCGAACGCGGCGAGTTCTCCGGAGCGACGTCGTCGTTCTACGAGCAGTGGATCGGCGGCATCGTGGACGTGTTCTGCGTCGCGATCGGCAGCGGTGAGCTCGAGACCGACCTCACCCCGGAGGAGCTCGGCGGTTCGGTCGTGCCCTACTTCACCGGGGTGCAGCTGGTCGCCGAGGTGCGGAGCGGTCGCGCGGACCTCGACCCCGCGGTCGCGGTGATGTGGCGGGTGCTCCTGCAGGCGACGGCCGCGCCGGCGCACCGGGCACGTCTGCTCGGGGTGGTCGCCGACACCTTCCGCGCGGCAGGCTGACCTCGTGGACCGTCGACGGGCGGAGGTCCGCGTCAGCGGTCGGTGAGCTCCCGGTCGCGGAACCACTTGAGCAGCCACGCGGCGCTCGTGCCGTCGAACTCCGGCGCGAAGTCCATCGTGCCGGACAGGAACGGGCTGAAGCCGTCCTCGGTCGCCACGTCGGACTCGTCGAGCGACCGGTAGGCCATCGACCAGCCGTCGAACCGCCGGCGCTCGATGTCCTCGCGGATCAGCGACTTCACCCCGTCGTGCCGAGGATCGCGCGCGATGGCGCCGAAGCGGTCGTCGACGCTCCACGCCGGGCCCTCGAGCAGCTGCATGAACCGGCCGCCCTTCGCCACGAGCAGACCGGAGACCCCGAGTGCCTCGTTCCGGAGCCGTGACTCGCGCAGGAGCTCGGCGAGCGCGTCGTCGTCGAAGGGCACGGCCGAGCGGCTCATGTAGACGATGGAGACGAGCACCGCACCATCTTCGTGCATGGTGCGGCGCACGCCGACCACTGTCCGCGTGCCGCACGGACCCCCCGATGGGTCCCGGGGGTCACCGGAGGACACCCGCAGAGCGGGCCGCGGACACGGCCGCTGTCCGCGAGCTCACACCGAGCTTCGAGAACACGTGCACGAGGTGCGACTTGACCGTCGCCTCGCTGATGTGGAGTGCGCGGGCGACCTCACCGTTCGACGCCCCGTCCGCGACCAGTCGGAGCACCTCGATCTCGCGGGCGGAGAGGCTCACGCGCGGAGCCCGCATCCGCGCCATCAGCCGTCCGGCGATCGCCGGGGCGAGGGCGCTCTGCCCGGAGGCCGCGGCACGGACCGCCGCCACGAGCTCGTCCGGTGGGGCGTCCTTGAGCAGGTACCCGCTCGCCCCGGCCTCGACCGCGCCGAGGATGTCACCGTCCGAGTCGTAGTTCGTCAGGACGAGCACGTACGGTGCCGCCTCGAGTGCGCGGATCGACCGGGTGGCGTCGGCGCCGGTGGTGTCCTGGCCGAACTGCAGGTCCATGAGCACCAGCTCCGGGGCCAGCTCCTCGGCGAGGGCGGTCGCGGCGTCCGGAGTGGCTGCCTCGCCGACGACCTCGATGCCCTCCTCACCGTCGAGGAGCGCACGGAGACCGGCCCGGACGACGGGGTGGTCGTCGGCGATGACGATGCGGATCACGGGACCTCCAGGACGGCCGTGACCGTGGTGCCGCGGCCCGGTGCGCTGTCGACGTCGAGTCGTCCGCCGAACTGCTCGACGCGCTCGGCCATCGCGCGGAGGCCGAAGGAGTCGGACGCGGAGACGTCGTCGCCGGAGGTGACCGGGTCGAAGCCGACGCCGTCGTCGACGACCGTCAGCCGTGCCTCCCGACCGTCGACCGTGACCGTGACGTCGACCTGCGACGGCGCGGCGTGCTGCACCGCGTTCGCCACGGCGCCCTGCGCGATGCGGAGCAGCGCGGTCTCCACGTCCATCGGCAGCCCGTCGTCCGACACCGCGACCGACACCGCCAGTCCGTCCCGCGTCCACTGCTGGTCCGCGAGCCGACGGAGTGCTGCACCGAGGCCCTGGTCCAGCGTCGGCGGCGCGAGCTCGCGGATGAAGCGACGCGTGTCGGCGAGGCCGTCGGCCGCGGTCTCCCGGGCCAGACGGATGTGCTCGGTGCCGGGGCGGTCGCCGTCGGCGCGCTCGGCTGCGTGCAGGAGCATCTGGATGCTCGACAGCCCCTGCGCGACCGTGTCGTGGATCTCCCGCGCCAGTCGCGCACGCTCCGCGAGGACCCCCTGTTCCCGCTCGGTCGCCGCGAGTCGGTCCCGGGTGGCGATCAGTTCTGCCAGCAGTGCTTCGCGCTCGACGGCCTCCCGGGCGAGTGCGCGGTAGCCGAGCCCGATGAGCAGCGCCACCCCGGCGCCGACGAGCGGTCCGACGACCCCGCCGAGCGTGAAGCCCCCGTGCACTCCGAGCGCGACGACGGCCACGAGCGTCGCGACGACGACCGCCGTGGGACCGACGATCCGGGGCAGCACGTGCAGGTAGAGGAAGAAGAGCGGGAAGACCAGGTAGGCGGCTTCGGGGACGAGCACCATGAGCGCGACCCACACGACGGAGAGCCCGCCGACCCAGAGCGGGCCCGCGACCGCCCGGCGACCCGGGGCGCCGCGTGCCACCACCGCCCCGAGCAGGTACACGACTGCGAAGGCACCTGCCAGGACGCCGGCGAGGGGTGCCGTGGCGCCGCCCTCGACCACGATCCGGACGACGACGAGCGCGAGGAGCGCGGCGGACAGCACGTACAGGCCGGTGCGGAGACCGACGAAGACGGGGGTGAGCGTGCCGTGGACCATGTCACCGGCCAGCGTACGGACGGCCCGGGCCCGCTGGATCAACCAGAAGTTCGATCGTGGGACCGTCCGTGCCGGCGATGACCGCTCGCCGTCGGCACACGACGCTGGTTCTGGAGGTCACGGAGGGTCCGTGACCGGGAAGGAACGGCCGTGTTCGTCGCCTGGCGCGATCTCCGGTTCGCTCGTGGACGCTTCGTGCTCATCGGTGCCGTCGTGGCGCTCATCACCCTCCTGGTCGGGTTCCTGGCGGGACTGACGGGCGGGTTGGCGTCGCAGAACATCTCCGCTGTCCTCGACCTGCCCGGCGACCGGCTGGTGCTGCAACAGCCGTCCGCGGGGCAGCCGTCCTTCGCCACGTCCGCGATCGGACGGGAGGCACGACACGGCTGGCGGACGGCGGCCGGCGTCGACGACGTGGTGCCGGTGGGCATCGTCCAGGGACGCGCCAGCGCTGCTCCCGCGACGTCGGGTGCCGGTGCGTCCGCGGTCGGCGTCGCCCTGTTCGGGCTGCCGCGGGGCGGCGACGGTGTCGTGGCTGCGCTGGCGCCCGCGCAGGACGACTCGGTCGGCCTGTCGGCGGCGGCGGCGGAGCAGCTCGGCGTCGTGGTGGGCGACCGCATCTCGGTCTCCGGGACCGACCACCGCGTCGCGTCCGTCGGCGGGGACGCCTGGTACAGCCACACCCCGGTCGTCGTGATGACCCCCGGTGCGTGGGCCGCTGCCGACCGCCGGCTCGGCGGCGAGGGCGCACCGACGGTGCTCGCCGTGTCCGGTTCGCCGGACTGGGGAGCCGTCGCCGCGACCACGCACACGTCCGCCACCACACCGCTCGGATCGCTGACGGCGCTCGAGACCTTCCGGTCCGAGGTCGGGTCGCTCGGTCTCATGATCGCGATGCTGTTCGGCGTCTCCGCGCTGGTCGTCGGCGCCTTCTTCACCGTCTGGACCATGCAACGCGCCGGTGACGTCGCCGTGCTCAAGGCGCTCGGAGCGAGCACCGGGTCGCTCGTCCGCGACGCACTCGGTCAGGCGCTCGTGGTCCTCGTGGCGGGCATCGGCACCGGGACGGCGCTCGTCGCGGTGCTCGGTGCGCTCGCCGGGGGCACGCTGCCGTTCCTCCTCAGCCCCCTCACCACCCTGGTACCGGGTGTCGCGATGGCCGTGCTCGGTCTCGCGGGCGCCGCGGTCGCCCTCCGCACCGTCACCGCAGCCGACCCCCTCACCGCACTCGGGAGCAACCGATGATCACCCTCGACGACGTCACCCTCACCTTCCCCGACGGCGACCGTCGCGTCACCGCGGTCGACCACGTCTCCCTCGCCGCTCCGGCCGGCAGCGTCACCGGCATCACCGGCCCCTCCGGGTCCGGTAAGTCGTCGTTGCTCGCCGTCGCCGCGTCGCTCGTCCGCCCCGACTCCGGTCGGGTGCTCGTCGGCAGCGGATCGACGGCGGTCGACGCCGCGTCGCTGTCCCGCGACGCAGCGTCGGACCTCCGCCGGGACCGCATCGGGATCGTGTTCCAGCAGTCGAACCTGCTGCCGTCGCTGACCGCGCGCGAACAGCTGCTCGTGATGGGACACCTCGGCGCCCGCGATCGTCGGGTCCCCGGCGCCCGGGTCGACGACCTGCTCGACGCGGTCGGGCTCTCGGGTCACGGCGATGCACGACCGGCGCAGCTCTCCGGGGGACAACGGCAGCGCGTCGCGATCGCCCGGGCGCTCGTGCACGACCCCGAGGTGCTGCTCGTCGACGAACCCACGAGTGCGCTCGACCAGGAGCGGGGCGGTGCCGTGATGGAGCTGATCGCCCGTCTGACGCACGAGCGCGGGACGGCGACCCTGCTCGTCACGCACGACCTCGTGCACCGGGACGCGTTGGACGACCTGGTGACCGTCGTCGACGGGCGGATCGTGACCGCGCCGGAGGGCGTGGCCGCCGCGGCCTAGGATCGACCGCATGGCGACCGTCCTCCTCGTCCGGCACGGACGCACCACCGCGAACGCGACCGGGGTCCTGGCGGGTCGCACCGCCGGGGTGGCACTCGACCGCGTCGGCCGCGAGCAGGCCGACCGGGCCGCCGAGCGCATCGCGCCGATCCCGCTCGCCGCGCTCGTCACGAGCCCGCTCGAGCGCTGCCGACAGACCGCACGCGCCCTGCTCGCCCGCCAGCAGGGCAGCCCCGACGTGCGGGTCGAACGGGCGATCACCGAGGCCGACTACGGCGACTGGCAGGGCCGGAAGCTCGCGGACCTCGCGAAGGAACCACTGTGGCGCACGGTGCAGGCGAACCCCAGCGCCGTGGTGTTCCCCGGCGGCGAGTCCATGCAGACGATGCAGTCCCGTGCGGTCGCCGCGATCCGACGGATCGACGCCGAGGTCGAGGCGCAGCACGGCCCGACGGCGGTGTGGGTCGCCGTGAGCCACGGCGACATCGTGAAGTCCGTCCTCGCCGACGCGCTCGGCATGCACCTCGACCTGTTCCAACGCATCGCGGTCGGTCCGGCGTCCGTCTCGGTCGTCCGCTACGGGGAACACCGGCCCGAGGTCGTCGCCACCAACACCGACTCCGGCGACCTGTCGTGGCTCGCCGCGGCACCGGCCCCCTCGGGCGACGCCGCGGTCGGCGGCGGAGCAGGACACGACGGGACCGGCGGCGGAGGCGGAGCGGACGGGACCGGCGGCGGAGCAGGACACGACGGGACCGGCTCGGCGGACGGGGCGGTCGGCAGCAGTGAGCCGGGGACCGCTCGACCCTGAACGGACGGAGCCGCACGCTCCTACAATCGGGTCATGCCCACCATCGTGCACGGCTTCGACTGGCCGGAACGTCTCGTCGTCGGGACGGTCGGCCGCCCGGGTGAACGCGCCTTCTACCTGCAGGCACGCGACGGCAAGCGGGTGACCAGCGTCGCGCTCGAGAAGGAGCAGTCCGCGGTGCTCGCGGACAAGGTCGCCGAGCTCCTCGACGAGGTCGCGACCGTCGAGGACAACCGCTTCAGCGTCCCGCCGGCTGCACCGTCCGAGCTCCGGGACGCCGCGCCGCTCGACCAGCCGGTGGAGCCCGAGTTCCGCGCGGGTGCCCTGAGCCTGGGGTTCGACCCGGCGACGGCGCAGGTGGTCATCGAGGCGTACCCGATCGAGGACGAGCTCGAGATCGTCACCGAGACGGACGAGGACGGCGACGAGGTCGAGGCCGTCGTCGAGATGCCCGAGCCCGCCGAGGTCTTCCAGGTGAAGATCCCCGTCGGCAGCGCCCGGGCCTTCGTCGAACGCACGCGCGAGGTCGTCGCTGCCGGTCGGCGCCCCGGCGACGCATGAGCGACGACGCACCCCGGTACGACGGCCCGCTGACGATCCGGGCGCGCATCCGCGAGGCGTCGAACGCCACCTTCCTCGCCGACCTCGACGGCGAGTCCGTCGTGTACAAGCCCGTCGAGGGGGAGCGTCCGCTGTGGGACTTCCCGGACGGCACGCTCGCCGGCCGGGAGGTCGCGGCACACCTGGTCTCCGAGGCCTTCGGGTGGGGCATCGTGCCGCCCACCTGGCTCGGCGACGGCCCGTTCGGCCCCGGCATGGTCCAGCGCTGGCAGGACGTCGACCCGGAGCAGGACCCCGTCGACCTGGTGCCGACCGAGGAGGCCGACGCCGAGGGCACCCCGTGGTTGCCCGTGCTCGAGGCCATCGACGAGCACGACCAGCCCGTCACGCTCGTGCACGAGGACACCGCGGCACTCCGCCGGATGGCGGTGTTCGACGTGGTGGTGAACAACGCCGACCGCAAGGGCGGGCACGTGCTCGCCATGCCGGACGGGCACCGTTACGGCGTCGACCACGGCCTGACCTTCCACGTGGACCACAAGCTCCGCACGGTCCTCTGGGGCTGGATCGGGGAGCCGCTCGACCCCGACGAGCTCGAGGGGCTCGACCGGGTGTCCGAGGCGCTCCGCGGCGACCTCGGTGTCGCGCTCGCCGAGCACCTGACCCGCGGGGAGATCGACAACCTGCGGGCCCGGTGCGCCGCGCTGCGCGCGGTCGGGATGTTCCCGCCGCCGCCCGGACACGGACCCGCCGTCCCCTGGCCCCTCTTCTGACGGACGGGAGGCGCGGTGCCAGCCGGCACCGGGGCCCACGCCGGCCGGTTCCCGGCAGACGCGCCAGCGGCTGCCGGGCCGTGCCCGGTGGGGAGCCTCCCGTCCGTCGGCTGGCCCCGGTCAGCCTGCCCGGTCGTCGCCGAACAGGGACGCGCCTCCGCGACGGGAACCGAGGTACGACCCGACCACGGCGACACCGAGGTCGTCGTTCTCGGGCGCGACGACCGAGCCGTCCACCCGTCGGGCCATGGCATCGATGAACCGCGCCAGCCCGGGGTCGTCACCGAGCCGGAAGAACGTCGTCTGCGCCCCGAGCCGGCCGGCGTTCTCGAGCTCGCGGACCGTCAGCGCGATCGTCACGGGATCGGGCGGGTAGCCGAACCACACCTGGCCGTTCGGTTCGAGGTGCGACGTCGGCTCGCCGTCGGTCACGACCAGGAGCACGGGCTGCGCCGTCGGGTGCTTCCGGAAGTGCCGGTTGGCCAGCAGCAGTGCGTGGTGCAGGTTCGTGCCCTTGTCCCACTGGGCGTCGAGGCCGACGAGTCGTTCGACGTCCATGACCTCCGCCTCGCGCCCGAAGGCGATGAGCTGCAGGTCGTCGCCGCGGAACCTCGTGCTGACGAGGGTGTGCAGCGCGAGGGCCGTCCGCTTCATCGGGACCCAGCGGTCCTCCATCGCCATCGAGAACGACGTGTCGACGAGGAGCGCCACGCACGCCTGGGTCCGCGCCTCGGTCTCCTGCACCTCGACGTCGTCGATCGTCAGGCGGACACCCGGTCCGGTGCGTCCGTCCGCCGCGGTCCGGACCAGGGCGTTCGTGATCGACCGGGGGAGGTCCCACGGCTCGGTGTCCCCGAACGCCCACGGTCGGGTCGCCCCGGAGGGCTCGCCCGACGCCCCGGCGCGACGGAGGTCACGCGCGCCCTGGCGCCCCGACATCCGCTCGGCCACGTCCCTGAGCAGGCTCTTGCCGAGCTGCCGCATCGCCTTCGGGGTCAGCCGGAGGTGTCCGTCCGTGCCGCGCTGCACCGCGCCCGCGTTCCGCAGGGCCTGCTCCAACCGCTGCAGGGTCCTGGCGTCGACGGTGGCCTCGTCGCCCAGCTGACGCTGCAGGGCGTCGAGGTCGAGGTCGGCGAGGTCGGACCCGGGCCCGGACTGCGCCAGCTGCTCGGCCAGGGCGTCGAGGTCGGCGATGTCCTGGAAGACCCCGGTCCCGTCGCCGAGTCCGAGGCCCTGCTCGCCGTCCATCCGCTCGGAGCTGCCCCAGTCCTCGCCGGGGCGGAGCGCGCGGAGGGTGTCGTCGAGCTGCCCGAGCTGACCCATCAGGTCCGGTGAGCCGAACGCCTGCTGCGCGAGCGCGTCGAGCTCGTCGCGCTGCTCCTGCGTCATCGAGTTCCGCATCCGCTGCGCGGCCGCGGCTCGTGCGGCGAGGTCGTCGAGCAGCTCCTCGACGTTCTGCGGGCGGGACGGGAAGT
This sequence comes from Curtobacterium sp. 1310, assembly GCF_017834105.1. Taxonomy (NCBI): domain Bacteria; kingdom Bacillati; phylum Actinomycetota; class Actinomycetes; order Micrococcales; family Microbacteriaceae; genus Curtobacterium; species Curtobacterium sp. 1310. The sequence continues at coordinate 82,949 of NZ_JAFICY010000006.1, forward strand.
ACTGCCCGTGCTGCGCCGTGAACGCGTCGAACTGCTCCTGCGTGTCCGTGCCTCGGCGGTGGTCGTCGAGCAGCTGGTTGAGGTCGCGCATCATCGCGGACACGGCTGCGCGGTCCTCGTCGCTCGCGTTCTCGAGCGCCTGCTTCATGCCGGCGAAGCGCTGGTCGAGCACCTCGCGCCCGAGCAGGTCCTTGATCTCGTCGTACTTCTGCCGGGCCGTCGGACTCGTCCAGTCGTAGCCGTTCAGCTCCTGCACGGCGCTCGCGGGCGACGGCGGCAGGCTGTCGAGCTGCAGCTCGGCCAGGGCGCGGTCGCCGTCGTCGAGGTCGACGTTCCGGGCGAGTTCACCGCGCTCGGCGAGCAGGGCCTGGTCCAGGAGCTCCTTGACCTGCTGCAGGGTGCCGTCGAGGTTGTTCCGGCTGGTGAGCTCGCGCCGACGTTCGGCGACCCGACGCATGAGGTCGTCGAGCCCGCGCTGGGTCTGGCCGCCGCGCCGGAGGAACTCGCGGAGGGCGCGCTCGGGGGAGGTGCCGCCCATGACGTCCTCGCCGATGGCGTCGAGCGCCTCGGCCAGGTCGACCGGGGGAGCGAGGGGATCCGGTCCGCCCTCGTACTTCCCGTAGCGGGCGTCGCGGGTCAGGCGGCGGTTCTGCCGGCTAGCCATAGACGGCCTCGCCGCCCCCCGACTCCTTGCTGATGCGCCGGGCGAGGAAGAGCCCCTCGAGCGCGAGCTCGATCGCGCCGGCCCGCTCGCCGTCGTCGGTCGCCCCGAGTCGCTCGCACACCTGGTCGTAGACGTCCGACTCGCCGATCGACGGGAGCCCTTCGAGGAAGGCCCGGGCGCTGACCTGCTCGCCCGTCGTCACCATCGTGCCGCCGTCGAGTGCCTCGACGAGGACGCCGAAGTCGATCCCGCGGAACCGCGAGCGGACGGTCTCGGCGGTGGCGGTGCGGAGCAGGTGCTCGAGGACCTCGTCGGCGCGGTCCTCCTCCCCGTTCTCGAACTCGATCTTGCCGCCGAGGACGTCGACCGCGGTCTCGAGGTCGATCGGCCGCGCGACCGGGTGCTCCTCGCCCTGCCGCGCGGCGCGGTGCACGGCGGCGGCGGAGATCGTCTCGGCGCCGGCGATGGCGAAGCGGGCGCTGACGCCGCTCCGCTGGTCGACGGCGCTGGACTGGCGCAGGGCGCGGGTGAACCGGGCGAGGATCTCGACCAGGGCGTCGGGGACCTCGGCGGTGAGCTGGGCCTCCTGCCGGATGACGGCGACCTCGTCGGCGAGCTCGATGGGGTAGTGCGTCCGGATCTCGGCGCCGAAGCGGTCCTTCAGCGGCGTGATGATGCGGCCGCGGTTCGTGTAGTCCTCGGGGTTGGCGCTGGCGACGACGAGCACGTCGAGGGGCAGGCGCAGCACGTAGCCGCGGATCTGCACGTCGCGCTCCTCCATCACGTTGAGCATCGCGACCTGGATGCGCTCCGCGAGGTCGGGGAGCTCGTTGATCGCGACGATGCCGCGGTGCCCGCGGGGGATCAGCCCGAAGTGGATGGTCTCGGGGTCGCCGAGACTGCGGCCCTCGGCCACCTTCATCGGGTCGACGTCACCGATCAGGTCCGCCACGCTGGTGTCGGGGGTCGCGAGCTTCTCGACGTAGCGCTCGTCGCGGTGCACCCACGAGATCGGCAGGGCGTCGCCGAGCTCCTCGGCACGGCGGGTGCTCGCGGTGGTGATCGGCTCGAACGGGTGCTCGCCGAGCTCGGACCCGGTGATCACCGGGGTCCACTCGTCGAGCAGCCCCTGCAGCGTGCGGAGCAGGCGGGTCTTGCCCTGCCCGCGCTCGCCGAGCAGCACGACGTCGTGCCCGGCGATGAGCGCACGCTCGAGCTGGGGGATGACGGTCGTCTCGAACCCGTGCAGGCCGGGCCAGGGGTCGCGGCCCTCGCGCAGGGCCTGGAGGAGGTTGTCGCGGATCTCGGCGCGGACCGACTTCTGGACGTGCCCAGCAGCGCGGAGCTCGCCGACCGTGTGGATGTCAGGTCGGGTCACGGTCCGCACGCTACGCCCGCGCACCGACATGCGGACGGGAGGCGCGTCTCGGCGCTCGGCTCCGGAGAACGCAACCTCGGCGACACCTCGCAGCGCTGTACCGCTGCGAGGGCCTGCCGACGTTGCGTCTTGCGGGAACAGCGCGGCGGGAGCGTCAGCCGAACAGGCGGCGCGACGCGATCTCCGCACCCTCGACGAGTGCTCGGAGCTTCGCCCACGCGACGTCCGCGGCGACGAACTCGTAGCTCGCGAAGGTCGCCAGGCCGCAGTCGGTCCCGGCGACGATGCGGGTGGGGTCGCCGACGGCCTCGGCGGCCTCGACGATCCGGTTCGCCACGAGCTGCGGGTGCTCCAGGTAGTTGGTCGTGACGTCGATGACGCCCGGCACGAGCACCGCGTCGTCGGGGAGCGGCAGGTCGCGGAAGGCCGGGAACTCGTGCGCGTGCCGCGGGTTGCCGAACGGGATGCTGAAGGACCCGACCTCGGCGCGGTACAGGTGGGGGAGCAGCACGTCGACCGGGACGTCGTCCTGGTGCGGGCCCTGCCAGTTGCCGTAGCAGACGTGCAGCCGCGTCTGCTCCTTCGGGATGTTCCGCAGCGCGTGGTTGAGCGCGTCGACGTGCAGGTCCACGGCGGCCAGGAACTCGTCGAGCGACGCGTCGCCGAAGTGGATCACGCGCTCCATGGCGAGGTCCGGGGCGTCGAGCTGCAGGACGTGCCCGCGGGCGACGATCTCCTCGTACTCGACGCGGAGCTGCTCGGCCAGCGCGAACACGTACTCCCGGTGGTCGCGGTAGTGCGGGTTCTCGTCGTCGAGCAGCAGGGTCGTGGCGACGATGCCCGGCGTCGCGGCGGAGATGAAGGTGCCGGCCGGGGTGCGGCCGTCGGCGGCGTTCCGGGCGAGCTCGCGTTCGAAGCCGTCGAGGTCCTCGCGGATGCCGGCGCGCTCCTGGTCGTACTCGAGCAGCCCCTGGGCGAGCGGGGTGTCCCACACCCGGGCGAACTCCGTGCCCTCGTCGATCTGCCGGGCCTGGAACGCCGCGTACTCGGGGAACTTCACGCTGTCGAGCGTCGGCTTGCGGTGACCGGAGCCCCCGAACCCCGACAGCCGGTCGCGGATGTAGGTCGAGAAGCCGACGCGCGGGACCTCGCCGTCGTTGACGACGTCGAGGCCCGCGTCGAGCTGCGCGTCGACGGTGCGCGCGAGCACGGCGGCGGTCTCCTCGCGGAGTGCCTGTTCGTCGTGCGGCTTCCCCTGGTCGCGGGCCACCAGGAGCGCGGTCAGCTCGGGCGAACGGGGGAGCGACCCGGTGTGCGTGGTCAGGATGCGGTCGATCGAGTTCTGGGTGGGCACGTCGTCACGCTACCGACGCGGGCTGCGGCCGCGTGCGGTCGTGACGTCGCGCGTCACCGCGACCCGACGCAGAAGGGAGGCACGGTGCGGGCCCGCCCCGCGCCTCCCGTCCGCGTCGCACGAGTTCCTGAATCTGTGAGGACGTAAAGCTGCGCTGGTACTGGGAACCAGCCTGGAATCTCCGGAGTACGGTCCGCTCTCGTGAGCAGCACGACGAACGGGGCGATCAAGAGCCTGGTCCCCGCCAGGATCGACAGACTGCCGTGGACGCGCTTCCACTGGAGCGTGGTGGTGGGTCTGGGGGTGTCCTGGATCCTCGACGGCCTCGAGATCCAGATCGTCTCGAACGCCGGCTTCCAGGCCGACCTCGACCTGTCGACGCAGCAGGTCACCCTGCTCGGCACCATCTACCTGGTGGGACAGGTCGTCGGCGCCCTGGTCTTCGGACGGATGTCCGACCGGCTCGGCCGCCGCAAGCTCTTCATCCTGACGCTCGCGATCTACCTCATCGGTTCGGGCATCGCCGGACTCGCCCAGGACTTCTGGTTCCTGGCGGCGTTCCGCTTCGTGGCGGGCCTCGGCATCGGCGGTGAGTACGCGGCGATCAACTCGGCGATCGACGAACTCATCCCGTCGAAGTACCGCGGGCACGTCGACATCGCCATCAACGGCACGTACTGGGGCGGTGCGGCGCTCGGCGCCTTCGCCAACATCTACCTGCTCGACACGTCGATCTTCGCCGAGAACATCGGGTGGCGCATCGGGTTCTTCCTCGGCCCGGTGCTCGGCATCGCGATCATCTTCCTGCGGCGGCACATCCCGGAGAGCCCGCGGTGGCTGATGACTCACGGACGCGAGGAGGAGGCCGAGCGCACGGTCTCCGAGATCGAGGCCTCCGTCGAGAAGTCCACCGGACACCGGCTGCCGGACGTCGACGAGTCGAAGGCCATGACCGTCACGCCGCTGGACAAGGTGGGGTTCCTGACGATCGCCAAGGTGCTGCTGAAGCAGTACCCGACCCGCACCCTGGTGGGCGCGACCATGATGATCACCCAGGCGTTCCTCTACAACGCGATCTTCTTCACCTACGCCCTGGTGCTCACGAACTTCTTCGGGCTGAAGACCGCCGAGACGGCCGTGTACTTCTTCCCGTTCGCGATCGGCAACCTGCTGGGGCCGATCGTGCTCGGCCGGTTCTTCGACACCTGGGGTCGTCGGCAGATGATCTTCCTGACCTACCTGGTGTCGGGTCTGGTGCTCGCCACCTCGGCGTTCCTGTTCCGAGCCGACGCCATCAGCGCCACCGTGCAGGTCGTGTTCTGGTGCGTCTCGTTCTTCTTCGCCTCGGCCGGTGCCTCGAGCGCCTACCTGACCGTGAGCGAGATCTTCCCGCTCGAGCTGCGGTCGCAGGCGATCTCGTACTTCTTCGCCCTCGCGCAGATCTTCGGAGCGGTCGCCCCGGCGATCTACGGCGCGTTCATCGGGGACGGGTCGTCACGTGAACCGCTCTTCTGGGGGTACCTGCTCGGGTCGGCGGTGATGATCGCCGGCGGGATCGTGGCGTTGGTGTTCGGGGTCGACGCGGCGCGCAAGGGGCTGGAGGACATCACCCAACCCTTGTCCGTCCTCACCGACGCGTCCAAGAAGTAGTATTTCGTATACGTGATGTTTAGCGCCGAGACCCTCCCGCTGGGAGGGTCTCGGCATGGCACTCCTCCACATCCCGACCCCGACCGGATCGTTCCCCTGGTCGCCCGCTCCCGGAGCACCGGGTGGTCGTCGTGCGTGACCCTGGGGCGATGGATCGCTCATCGTCCTCGGGGAACGACCGGGTCCCCGACCCGAACGGCATCCGCCGCAGCCTGCTGCGTGACGCCGTCTTCCTCAAGCTGCTCGAGAACGTCCTGCGCGGGGTCTACCGGCGGGGGCAACGGCTCCGGCTCGACGACATCGCCCGGGACATGCAGGTCTCGCGCACACCCGTCCGCGAAGCCCTCGTCCCGCTCGAGTCGCTGCGGCTCGTCAGCGTGCAGCGGTACGTCGGCGTCGTCGTCGCCCACTGGTCCGTCGGCCAGATGGTCGAGCGACTCCGGGTGGCCCGGGCGATGATCGCCGATCCCGCTCCCGGCTGCCAGGGGGTGGACGAGCAGTTCGACGCGCTCGCGTTCAGGTCCTGCCTGACCGAGGCCGGGGCGCTCGTCGAGCTCGGTGCCTGGTACCTCCGTCGGCGCGGTGCGATCGTCAGTGCCGACTGGCTCACGGCGCAGCGGGCCGTGCTCGACACCTTCTTCACGGACGACGTCGCCGTGGCGAACGGCATCGACGCCGTCGTCGGGCGGCGTGCTCGTGTGCAGCAGGTCGAACGGGCGGCTGCTGCGGCGGAGCGTGGACAGCTCGACGAGTGCGCCGCAGCGCTCGTGGGGTTGGCGGAGGACCTCATCGCGTTGCCCGACCGGTTCCGCTCCGCCGCGTGAGGCACGGTGGGGCAGCGCCCACCGGAGAGCACCCAGAGCGGGGGCGCGGACCGGGTCCGCGCCCCCTGGTCGTCCCCGTCCGGGCCGCCGCGGTCGGGTGCGTCGGGCTCGGCAGAAGGGGGGACGACGTCTGGTGCTGTGTCGCGGCGACGGGGGAGGTGATGCCCCCGGAACGTGATGTCCGCGTCCCGACGATGCTAGGCGTCGGGGTACGAGCGGACAAGCCCCACCTGTCCCCACTTCAGGGGACCCGGTGACCGACCCGAGATGATCGTGTCGTGGCGGGAGGTCGAGAGGAGGCTCGTCCTCCTGTATGGTGGGTCTCGCGCTCGTGAGAGCGCACGGAGACGTCGCATAGTCCGGCCGAGTGCACCACCCTGCTAAGGTGGAGTCCCCTTTGAGGGGACCGAGGGTTCAAATCCCTCCGTCTCCGCAGTCGACCAAACCCCTGCCACCGGCGGGGGTTTCGTCGTTCCGGCAGGGTGCGCGCGGGAACACGACGGTGCGGCCGTGCTCGACGGTCGGGAGGCACGGGCCGGCCCGGCACGGGTGCCCTGGCCCCGCCCACTACCGTTGCCCCGTGCTCCGCTCATCCGCCCTCGCCGTCGCGCTCGTCGTGATCGTCACCACGGTCGCCGGCTGCGCCGACGCGTCCGCTGCCCGCGGCGTCGCCGTCGAGGCGTACGTCGAGCCGGGAGCCCCGACGGCGGTCGCCCGGGTACGAGCCGCCACCGAGCGGGCGGACACGATCGGCATCGACGGTGTCACGCTCTCCGCGGACGGCACGGGCCTCGCGCCGTTGCCCGACGGCGTCGACCGTCTGGCCCTCGCCGCGGCCCGCCGGGGCGCGCGACCGGAGCTCCTCGTCAGCAACTACTCCGAGACGCTCGGTGACTTCTCGCCGGAGACCGCCTCGGCGCTGCTGGCCGACCCGGTCGCCCGCGCACAGGTGGCTCGGGACCTGGCGGCCCTGGCGCACGACCACCACTGCACGGGCGTGCAGATCGACCTCGAATCACTGCGCGACCGCGACCGCGCGGGACTCGTCGCCTTCGCAGCCGCGCTCGAGGACGCGGTGCACGACGAGCTCGGTGCCGACGCCCCGGTGTCGATGGCCGTGATGGCGTCCACCTCGGCCGCGGGCTTCCGGGACACCGGGTACGACCTCCGCCGTCTGGCGGAGCACGTCGACCGATTCGTGCTGATGACCTACGACCAGCACGGCCCGTGGAGCGGACCGGGCACGATCGGCGCCCTGCCGTGGGCGCAGCGCGTCGTCGAGGTGGCCGAGCACGAGGGACTGCCGGCCGACCGCACCGACCTCGGCGTCGCCGGGTACGGGTACCGCTGGGGTGGACCGGACGCCGGGCAGGTGTCGCCGGCGCGGGCCCGTGCGCTGGCCGGCGGTGCCGCACGCTGGTCGGACCGCACGGGGGAGTGGTCGGCGACCCTCCGCGACGGACACGAGCTGCACTGGTCGGACGCCCGCTCCTACCGGGCACGTGTCGCGCTGGCGCAGCGACTCGGGCTGCACGGCGTCGCGCTCTGGTCGCTGACGACCGAGGCCCTGCCGCGCTGACGCCCGCACCGACCGGACCGTGACCAGGAGGCGGACGGGAGGCGCGTGGCGGCCCCGCACCGCGCCTCCCGTCCGTCGCGGGCAGGGCCCGTGTGTGCCTTCCGGATGATCGGTGACGCATCCTCCGGTGCCTGTCACCGCGCCGTTGTAGCATGCACGACACCTGTCCCGAGACGAGGAGGCCTGCGTGCCGGACCAGACCGACCAAGCCTTCCCGATCGAGCACGTGCGAGCGGTGGGCGACGACGTCGTCGCAGCCGTCTCCACCGTGGTGGACGGCAAGGTCGACGCCATCCGCACGGCGTTCACCGTGATGCTCGCCGAGGGGCACCTGCTCGTCGAGGACGTCCCCGGCGTCGGCAAGACCGTGCTCGCGAAGGCGCTCGGTGCCTCGGTCGGCGGGACGGTGAACCGCATCCAGTTCACCTCGGACATGCTGCCGTCCGACGTCACCGGTGTGAACATCTACGACCAGTCGTCGGGCACGTTCCGGTTCTCGCCGGGCCCGGTGTTCGCGAACGTCGTCATCGGTGACGAGATCAACCGCACGAGCCCGAAGACCCAGTCGGCCCTGCTCGAGGCGATGGCCGAGGCGCAGGTGACCGTCGACGGCGTGACCCGGCCACTGGAGTCGCCGTTCATGATCGTCGCGACCCAGAACCCGATCGACATGGAGGGCACGTACCCGCTGCCCGAGGCCCAGCGCGACCGGTTCATGGCCCGCATCGCGATGGGGTACCCCAGCGCGGACGCCGAGCGCCAGATGCTCGCGGCGCGCGGGACCCGCGACCCGCTGTCCGCGCTCCGACCGATCGTCGACGTGCAGACGCTGCGGGCGATCGTGCACGCCGTGCGCGGGGTGCACCTGGCCCACGACGTCGAGGCCTACATCGTCGCGATCGTCCGTGCCACCCGCACGCACCCGGACCTCGTGCTGGGCGCGAGCCCTCGCGCCACCCTGCACCTGGCGCAGGCCGCTCGTGCCCACGCCGCGCTGCTCGGTCGCCCGTTCGTCACCCCCGACGACGTCGCCCACCTCGCACCGGTGATCCTGTCCCACCGTCTCGTCCCCGTCGCCCGCGGGCTCGGCGGGGCCGCCGAGGACACCGCGCGCGACGTGGTCGTCCGGATCGTGTCCGACACCGCCGTGCCGTTCGCCTCGGCCGCCGTCCGCTCCTGATGCCCGACGGCAGCGGACCCTCGACGTCCGCGCTGCGTGCGGGCGCGGTGCGGTCGTGGGTGCTCCGCACCGGGCGACGCGGCGCGGCCATGCTCCGCCGGACCCCGTTCCCGCGGCCGACGGCCAGGGGGTGGACGGTGCTCGGGTCGGGGATCGCCCTCGTCGGCGGTGGTCTCGTCGCCACGACGAGCATCGCCGTCTCCGCCGGGCTCCTGCTGCTCGTGCTGCTCGTGCTCGGGATCGTCATGGCACTCGTCGTCGCGGCGCCGCTGCGTGCGACCCGGTCGACCGCCCGCTCGGTCGTGCAGGTCGGTGAGGTCCACCGCGAGCGGATCACCCTGCGGGGGACGTCGCTGCCGATCGGGCCGCGGACGACCCTGCTGGTGCGGGAGCAGCTCGAGGACGCCCTCGCGAGCGTGTCCGACGCGCAGACCTACGCCCTGGTCGGCCCGAACGAGCCCCCGGCGGTGCTCGACGTCGAGGCCCTCGCGATGCACCGGGGCCGCACGCTGGTCGGTCCGGTGACCATCCGCGTCGAGGACCCCTTCGGCCTGCTGCGCATCGACCGGCCGGTCGTCCCCGCCGAGGAGGTCGTGATCGTCCCCGCATCCACCACCCTCGGCGCGATCGACACCGGTGCGCTCGCGGGTGCCGTCTCGGCGGACGAGGGCCGTGTGGGTCAGGGCGGTTCCGCCGACGACAGCGAGCTCCGGCCGTACCGGCAGGGCGACCCGATCCGCCGCGTGCACTGGGCACAGAGCGCCCGACGCGGCGAACTCCACGTCCGCCAGACCACGCAGGCGCAGCCGCCGGAGGCCGTCATCGCCATCGACCTCCGCCGAGAGTCCTACCAGGCGCTCGGCCGCGACGACCTCGCGGAACTGAGCGACCTCGGTGGCGACGCCGCGTTCGAGCACGCCGTCGTCGTCGCCGCGAGCGTCGCCCGTGCCCTCAGCGCGCGGACGTCGCGCGTGGTGCTCGTGAGCGACGACACTCCGGGCGCGGGACGGCACACCGGCGACGTCGGCAGCCTGACGGACCTGCTCGTCGGACTCGCCGACGTCCGGGTCCGCTCGGACGCCCGCCCGGTCACCGAGGTCCTGTCCGACGTGCACGGTCGCGACGTCCACGGCATGACCGCCGTCGTCACCGGCCGGTGCACCGCCGAGCAGGCCGCAGAGCTCGTCGCCGCGACGAGCGGGTCCAGTCGCGGCATCCTCGCGACCATCGTCCCGCCCGACCCCGTGGTGCGCGGCATCCTCGACCGTGCCGGTTGGCGGACCCTGGTCGTGCCCGTCGCGGGCGCGCAGGCGCACGGGAGCACCCGGTGAGCGGGACCTCGACCGCCGACCGCGTCAGGACGCCCACGCGCAGCGGCCGCCCCGAGCGTCCGGCCGAACGCGACGACGCCCCGGGGCCGTGGGTCGTCGCCCTGGCACCGCTGCCGGTCCTCATCGCGGCGCTCGCGATGCGTCCGCTCGTGCAGGGCACCGCCTGGTGGCTGTCCGGCGTCGTCTTCACGGCGGTGCTCGTCGCCGTCGTCCTCGCCGTCCGCCGTCGCGCTCCGGGCGTGCGCTTCATCGCCCTCGTCGCCACGCTGGTGGTCGGGTCGTGCGTCGCCGCGGTCGTCAACGACGTCCACCCCCTCGGCTGGCTCGACCGCGAGGGAGCCCTCGGCGAGGCGCTCGCCGCGATCCGGCTCAACCCCGCGCCGCTGCCGCAGAGCGACGCGATCCGCTTGATCGTCACCGTCGCGATCGCCTGGGTCGCCGGGGTGACCCTGTTCCTCGCCGCGATCGCGCCGACCGTCGCGCTCGCGGCCGTGCCCGCGCTGGTCGTGCTCATCGTCCCCGGTGTCGTCACGGGCGAGCCCGCCTCGCCGGTGCTCGTCGTCCTGGTGGGGGCGGCGTTCCTCGGCCTCCTCTGGCTGTCCGTCCGACCGGTGCAACGGGCGTTCCCGGCCGCCGTCGTGGGCGCGATCGGGCTCGTCGTCGCCGTGGGGCTCCCGGTGCTCGTCCCGATCAACGCCAGCTGGCTGTCCGGCGTGACGGGCGCGCTGCAGGCCCCGATCCAGCCCGGTCGTCCCGGCACGCTGCTCGAGCTCGGCCGCGACCTCCGCCAGCCGAACGAGCTCGAGGTGTTCCGCTACCGCACCGCCGACGGGCAGCCGGAGTACCTCAAGCTCGCCGACCTCGACGAGTTCGGCACCGGCGACTGGGTGCCGACCGTGACCGACGCCAGCACCGCGGAGACCGCGGACCAGCAGCAGTGGGCGGTCGGGATCAACCCCCGTCTGGCGAGCCGCGGCGACCTGACCGTGCGGATCACCGGGCTGTCGAGCAACTACCTGCCCGTGCCCGGCGGCGCCGTGTCGCTCGAGTCGCAGTCGACGAACCTGGACCTGTCGCAGTGGCGCTGGATGGGGGACTCGAGCACGGTCCGGTCGACCGGTCCCGTGACCCAGCGCGGTTCGACCTACCAGGTCTTCGGCGCCTCGACCTGGTCGGGAGAGTACCTCGACGCGATCGCCGCGAGCGGGATCCTCGGGCGCACCGACGGCCGTGGGTTCACGGCGCCGAGCGAGACGCAGCTCCGCACCGACCTGGCACTGCCCGAGGACCTGCCACGTGACATCCGGGCGGCGGCCCAGCGGGTGGCCGGCGGGCTGCCGAACGACTACGCCCGCGCGCGTGCCCTGGAGCAGTGGTTCCGGAGCGACCTCTTCACCTACTCCGAGACGGCCCCCGTCGAGCAGGGCTACGACGGCGACAGCATGGACGTGATCGACACGTTCCTGCGCGTGCGCCAGGGCTACTGCGTGCACTTCGCGTCGTCGATGGCCGTGATGGCGCGGACGCTCGGGATCCCGTCGCGCATCGCGGTCGGGTACCGGGCGAGCAGCGACCAGACGGAGGACGGCGAGTACACCGTCTCGAACCGACAGCTGCACTCGTGGCCCGAGCTGTACATCCGTGGCGCCGGTTGGGTGTCGTTCGAGCCGACCCCGAGCTCCGACGCCGCAGCGCAGGCGGGGACCGAGTCGTCGGCGACGCCGGCTCCGGCCCCGTCGGAGACGCCGCTGCCGGCCCCGGGAGAGACCGCTCCTGCCGAGGCCTCGCGCACCCCGACACCCTCCGCCTCGACCGGAGCGGGCGCGGCGGCCACGACGGGCGGCGGCGCCGGACCCGGTGCCGCCGGCCTGGTGGTCGGACTGCTGCTCCTGCTGGCGGTGCTCGTCGCACCCGGGGTCGTCCGTGTGGTGCGTCGGCGCCGACGGCTCGCCGCGGTGCAGGCGGGACGTTCGCCCGCACTGCAGGCCTGGCGCGAGGTGCTCGACGACGTCGCCGACCACGGGTACGCACCGGGGCTCGCGCCGCCGGGTGACGCCGCCGCAGCAGCGCGGACGGCGCGAGCGGTGCGCGGTCGGCTCGTCGGGACCGTCCCCGCGAGCGTGCTCCCGCACCTGACGAGCATCGTCGATGCAGTCGACCTGGAGCGCTTCGCCGCGGACGGTGCGGCGGGCGTGGACACGGCAGCACTCCGGCGGGCCGTCCTGGAGGCTCGTGTCGCCCTCGACGCGTCCGTCCCGCGGGCGCGCGTGGTCCGGGCGCGGCTGTTCCCGCCGAGCCTGCTGCCCTCGTCCGCGTGGTCCCACGAGGGCCGGCAGCGCCGGCGCACGGCCTAGCCGCCGCGCGGCGGCTACGCGCCGGCCGTGCCGGGCCGGGCGTGGTGTGGCGTGCTCGCGCACAACGGGGAGCACGTCGCGCCGCGGAATCGCGTGGCGCGACGTGCTTCCGGTTGTGCGGACGGCCGCGGCGGGACTCGGCCGCGGCCGCCGCGGTCGAGTCAGCGCCGCGGGCGCACGACCGCGGCGGCTGGGCCGGCTGGGCCGGCCGTGCCGGCCCGGGCCTGGTGCGGCCTCGCCGGGCCGGGCGTGGTGTGGCGTGCTCGCGCACAACGGCGAGCACGTCGCGCCGCGGAATCGCGTGGCGCGACGTGCTTCCGGTTGTGCGGACGGCTGCTCGCGCCCCGCCGCGCCGGGCGCATGCGCCCTGCCGCGCCGGCGCGCATGCGGCGGCGCCGCCGCCGCGGCCGCGTCAGCGACGCGGGCGCACGACCGCGTCGACCAGGCTCGCGATGACGTCGCCGGGGTTCACCCCGGGCAGGGCCGGCCCGTCGAACACGATCCCGGTGTTCGCGCCGATGAGCAGCGTGGCGAAGTCCTCGAGCGGCATGCCCGGCTCGACCTCGGGGTGCGCCCCGAACCACGACCGGACCAGGTCGAGCACGCCGTCCTGCAGCTCGCGCCGCTGCCGGACGAACTCGGGCATGAACTCCGGGTCGCGGAGTGCGTACCCCCGGAGCTCCGAGACGAGGGCGAACTGCCGACCCTGGTCGTACCGCCCGAACGCCGCCCGGACGACCTCGGCGATGCTCGCGGCGGCGACGTCCTCGTGGACGACCTCCTGGAGCGCGGCGAGGATCCGGTTCGTCGAGCGCTGCATGACCTGGGCGACGAGGTCCTGCTTCGACGTGAAGTTCGAGTAGACGGCGCCCTTGCTGAAGCCGGCGCGAGCGGCCACGTCGTCGAGCCGGGCGCCGTGCACGCCGGACTCGGCGAAGACGTCGGCTCCGGCGACGAGCAGTCGTTCGCGCACCTCGGCGCGGGGTGTCCGGGGGTTGGGGGAGGAAGCGTCGTCGCGCATGGGTCCTGGTCCGTGATCGTCGTCGTGGACGGTGGTGCGCCGTCCTGTCGATCCCCGCGCGTCGGTGGCGCACGGGCCGTGCCGCACCCGGTCCGGTGCGACCCTCGGAGACCTGCCGCGCCGCGCGTCGTGATCACGCGCGGCACCAGCGAAGCCCCCGGCCCCGTCGCTCGGTGGACCGCCACGTTCGGGTCGTGTCGGTGCGTCGAGGACGGTGGTCACCGGGTCGGTACCCGGCGGGAGCGATCGTACCGCGGCAGGCCGCTGCAGCGACGGGGTCGTGCGTCGTCCGGACGGTGGGCCACCGCCGTGCCCGGGTACCGACCGGAGCCCGGGCAGAGGCGCTGACCGAGGCGCTGACCGAGGCACCGGCCGGGGTGCTGACGGGCGCTGACGGAACGCCGACCGCGGCTCGTCAGACGCCGTCGGGTGTGTCCCGGTCGCTGCGGACGGCCCCGTCGCCGGTTCGGCGTCCGGGTCGACGGAGCAGCCGGATCGCGTCGGGGCGCAGCCGTCGCCCGCGCTGCAGCAGTGCGCCGAGCGTCGACTTCGGCTGCCACTCGCGACCGTTCGGCAGCCCCCAGCCGCGCTTGACGGCCCCGTACCGGAGCCCGAGCGACAGCACGATCGCGGCGATGATGCCGATCGACGGCGATCCGAGGTACGAGGCGACCACCATCACCGCGGACGCGGCGACGGCCACGGTGGCGTAGAGCGCGTTCCCGCCGAACACCGCGGGCACGCGACGGAGCAGCAGGTCGCGCATCGCCCCGCCGCCGACCGCGGTGATGGTGCCCATGATGATCGCGGCGGGCCAGCCGAGACCGGCGTCGAAGGTCCGCTGGACCCCGACCACGGACCAGAAGCCGATGACGGCGGCGTCCAGCACGGTGAACAGTCGGTCCCAGGTGAGCTCCGAGAACGACACGAAGAATGCGACCAGTGCGCCGGCGATCGCCACGGGCAGGTAGAGCGGGTCGACGAGCGCGACGGGCGGCCCGTTCTGCAGCAGGGTGTCGCGGAGCATGCCGCCGCCGAGGCCGGAGACGAAGCCGACGACGAGGAAGCCGAACAGGTCGAAGTCCATCGTGCGTGCGAGCGAGCCGCCCAGCAGTGCCGAGGCGAACACGCCGGCGAGGTCGAGCACGTTGGTGACCGACGCCAGGGCCTCCGGGGTCAGCACGTTCATGAGAACAATCAAACCCCACGTCGCCGGAGTGGCGGGCCGAGCGCTGGTTAGGTTAGCCTCACCTTCGCCATGATCGCCACCCTCGTCATCGGCCTCCGCGAAGGCCTCGAAGCGACGCTCATCGTCGGCATCATCGCCGCGTTCCTCCGTCGCAACCGCGCGCCTCTCGCCCCGATGTGGGCCGGCGTCGGGCTCGCCGTCGCGCTGAGCATCGCCGTCGGCTTCGGCCTGCAGCTCGTCGAGCAGGCACTGCCCCAGGCCCAGCAGGAGGGCATGGAGACGGTCATCGGAGCCGTCGCCGTGGTCTTCGTCACCGGGATGATCGTCTGGATGCGCACGCACGCGCGCACGCTGTCGCGGGACCTGCAGGCCAGTGCGTCGGCGGCGCTCGGACGGGGGACCGCCTGGGCGCTGGCGGGCATGGCGTTCCTCGCGGTCCTCAAGGAAGGGTTCGAGACCTCGGTCTTCCTCCTCGCGACCTTCCAGGCGTCGTCGGACACCGGCACGGCAGCCGTCGGTGCCGTGATCGGCATCGCGGTCGCGGTGGCGGTCGGGTACGGCATCTACACCGGCGGGGTCCGCCTCGACCTCGGCCGGTTCTTCACCGGTACCGGCGTCTTCCTCGTCTTCGTCGCCGGCGGCCTCGTGCTCACCGCACTGCGGCACGCGCACGAGGCCGGGTGGCTCGTCATCGGCCAGCAGCGCACGGTCGACCTCGGGTGGCTCGCCCCCAACGGGTCGCTCCGCGGCGCCCTCGTCACCGGCGTCCTCGGGATCCCCGCCGATCCGCGCGTCATCGAGGTGCTCGGCTGGTTCCTCTACGTCGTGCCCGTCCTCGCCGTCGCGGTCTGGCCGCGCCGCTGGCGTCCGTCGCCGGCCCGCGTCCCGGTGGTCCGCGCGGCGGTCGCCGCCGGGCTCGCGGCCACGGCCGTCGTCCTCGCCCTGGTCGTCCCGAGCACGGACGTCGACCTGCCGCGCACGACGGCGGTCACCGGTGACGCACGGTCCGTCACGGCGGACGTCGACGGTCCGGCAGCAGTCCTGCGCGTCTCCGGCACCGGCCGGGAGGCACGACGCACCCTCCCCGCGTCGGCCCACCGCCGCGTGACCCGCTCCGGCGTCGCCGCCGACCGCTGGCAGGTCACCGAGGACGTCCCGGTCGCCGGCCGCCCCACCTCGCTGACGCTCGACGACCTCGTCGGCCTCTTCGGCCGGGTCCCCGTCGGCATCTCGCCGAGCACGGACCCCGGGCCGTTCACGGCCCGCTGGTCCGTCCGCGAGACCGTCACCCTGACCACCGTCGGTGGGGGTGTCCTGGACGCGACCCGCTCGGAACGCGACGTGCTCACACTGCGCGGTGGGGGCCTCCCGGCCGCCCGGACCACCACGCTGGAACGCACGGTGTGGGCGGTGCCGACCGACCGCGTCGACCGCGCGGCCGCGGACCTGGCCGCGGCGCACACCCGCGCTGCCGAGCTGCGGCTCTGGAGCACCTGGCTGCCGATCGCGCTCGCCGTCGCCGCCGCCGCACAGGCGTTGCTCGCCCTCCGCGACCGTCGGCGCGCCGTCGCCCCACCGACCACCACCCCCGGAACCGACCCGTCGCGCGGACCGCCCGCCGACGTCCCTGCAAGGAGCCTCGACCATGCCGTTCGGTAGGACCGCCCGCCCCCGCGCCGCCCACCCCCTGGCCGCCCGCCCCCTGATCGTCCTCGGTGCGCTCGGCACCGTCACCGCCCTCGCCCTGTCCGGCTGCTCGACGGGGTCGCCCGCCGACGACAGCTCGATCAGCACCGGGAAGCTCTCCCGTGTCACCATCACCCTGACGAACGACGGCTCCGACGCCTGCGCCGTGTCGACCACGAAGGTCCCCGCGGGCCCCGTCACGTTCACGGTGCACAACGAGTCGTCCACCGCCATCACCGAGGTGGAGCTCCTGCAGGACCAGCGCATCCTCGGCGAGAAGGAGAACCTCGCCCCGGGGCTCGACGCCGTCCGCTTCACCGCCACGCTGAGCGGTGGGGAGTACCAGGTCTACTGCCCGGGTGCCGAGCACGAGCTCACCGACCTCACCGTGACCGGCAAGGCTGCGTCGACCGCGAACAGCAGCGCGGCCACCCTGCTCGCCGACGGAGCGAAGGGCTACGCGACCTACGTCGACGGCCAGGTCACCGACATGGTGGCGGCCGTGCAGCAGCTGCAGCACGACGTGGACGCCGGCGACCTCGACGCGGCGAAGCGCGACTACGCGGCGGCCCGTCCGTTCTACGAGCACGTCGAGAGCGACGTCGACGGCTTCGTCAAGAAGGGGTTCTCGGCCACCGACAACGCCGGCAACCTCGACTACCTGATCGACATGCGCGCGTCGAACCTCGACGACGCCGTCGGCTGGAGCGGCTTCCACGCCGTCGAGAAGGACCTGTTCCAGGCCGGCGCGATCACCGCGTCGACGAAGGAGACCGCGGCCGCACTGACCGCCGACGTCGAGCTCCTCGCGAAGCGCGTGCCGTCGATCGAGTACAAGCCCGAGGACCTGGCGAACGGCGCGGCCGGGCTGCTCGAGGAGGTCCAGTCGAACAAGATCACGGGCGAGGAGGAGGCGTACAGCCACATCGACCTCGTCGACCTCGCCGCGAACGTCGAGGGTGCCCGACAGGCCTTCGCGTACCTCAAGCCCGGCCTGACGAAGGTCGACCCGGCGCTGACGAAGCAGATCGCCACGCAGTTCGACACGACGAACACACTGATGGACGGCTTCCGCGACGCGGACTCCCTCGGCGGCTTCGCCACGTGGGACACCGCCGCGAAGGCGAAGGACGCCAACCGCATCTCGCAGCAGGTCCAGGCGCTGCAGGACCCGCTCTCGCGCCTGGCCGAGAAGGTCGCGACGGCGTGAACGACTCCCGCTTCTCCCGCCGCGGGCTGATCGGTGCCGGGCTCGCGGCCGCCGGTGCGGGCGTGGGTGCCGTCGCGGGTGTCGCCGGGTCGGCCGCCGCCACCGGCGTCGACCCGTTCACCGCGGCCGCGAACGGCGACGAGTCCGTCGACCTGTCGCAGTCGGTCCCGTTCTACGCGACCGCCGCCCGGCAGCCGCAGGGCGGGATCCGCACGACGCCGCAGCGGCACTGCGTCTTCATGGTGTTCGACCTGACGGCGTCCACCGCGACCGAACTCCAGGTCCTGCTCGCCCGCTGGTCGGCCGCGATCGCGCAGCTGCAGGCCGGCCGGACGATCGGCAGCGTCGAACCCGTCCACGGCGACGGTGTGGGAGCGGACACGGGCGAGGCGCTCGACCTCGGCCCGGCGTCACTGACCGTCACCGTCGGGCTCGGGCCCGGCGTCTTCGACGAGCGCTTCGGCCTCGCCGCGAAGCGTCCGGCGCACCTGGCCGCGATCCCGCCGCTGCCGAGCGACGACCTGGACGCGCAGCTGACCGGCGGCGACCTGT
Source organism: Curtobacterium sp. 1310 (assembly GCF_017834105.1). Taxonomy (NCBI): domain Bacteria; kingdom Bacillati; phylum Actinomycetota; class Actinomycetes; order Micrococcales; family Microbacteriaceae; genus Curtobacterium; species Curtobacterium sp. 1310. The sequence continues at coordinate 100,921 of NZ_JAFICY010000006.1, forward strand.
CGCTGCAGGCCTGCGCCGACGACCCGCAGGTGGCGTACCACGCGGTCCGCGACCTGGCCCGGATGGCCCGCGGCACCGCGACCGTGCGGTGGACCGTGATCGGGTTCGGCCGCGCCTCGGCCGGTCCGACGCAGTCGACGCCGCGCAACCTGATGGGGTTCAAGGACGGGACGCGGAACGTCACGACGGACGACGAGTACGACCGGTTCGTGTGGCTCGACCGCGGAGCCGACTGGATGGCCGGTGGCACGTACCAGGTGGTGCGGAAGATCCGCATGAACCTGGAGACCTGGGACGCCGACGTCGTCTCCGACCAGCAGCGGGTGTTCGGCCGGACGAAGGTCGAGGGCGCGCCGCTCTCCGGCGGGTCGGAGCACACGACGCCGGACTTCCACGCCCGGGCGCCGCACGGCACCGACGCGGACGGCGGGACCGCGATCGACCCGCGCTCCCACGTCGCCCTCGCGGCGCACGAGAACAACGGCGGCGTGAAGATCCTGCGCCGCGGGTACAACTACACCGACGGGCTGAACCAGTACGGGCAGCTCGACGCCGGCCTGCTCTTCGCGGCGTACGTGAACGACCCGGAGCACGTCACGCGGCTGCAGCGGAAGCTCGGTGCGTCCGACCGCCTGAACGAGTACGTGTCGCACATCGGGTCCGGGGTGTTCGCCGTGCCGCCGGCACCCCGCAAGGGCTCGTACATCGGGGAGCAGCTCTTCCACTGACCCCGGCGGGAGTCGAGGTGGGTGCCCTCCGTCGTTTCCCTGGAGACGGAGAGCACCCGCGCCGCGGAGTCCGGCGGACGGAACCACCGCCCGCCCCCTGGGGGGACGACCCGGCGCGACGCATCGCGATGCGACAGGGGGAGCGTACCTCGCGGGACTGCCCCTGAGCAGTCCCGTTCTGGGATCGGACAGCGGAACGGGCCGCCCCACCAGGTGGGACGGCCCGTCGCGTCGTCGGCCGGGAGGCGCGGTGTCAGTCCGTCAGGACCGGCCCGTCCTCGACGGCGCGCTTCCGGCGTGCGAGCACCAGCGCCACGGCGCCGGCGAGCAGCAGGACGCCGGCGGCGATGCCCGGGAACACCAGGTCGGCGCCGGTGAACGCCAGGTCGCCGCGAGCGGCGTCCGGTCGGTCGGCGTCCACGACACCGGTGCCCGCGCCGTCGGCACCGCCCGCGCTGCCGTCGCCGTCGGTGTCGCCGCTGCCCGGCAGGCCGGGACCGGGGGTACCCGGGTCGGTCGGCTCGCCGGTGCCCGGCTCCGGCTCGACGGCCGTCTCGACCGGGACCGTCACGGCGAGGGTCACGGTCTGCCCGTTCGGCAGGGTGAGGACGAGCGGCTGGTCGGTCGTCGCGGTCGGGGCGGCGGCGCGGGCAGCAGCGGTCGGAACGGCCGTCGGCTCCGTGTCCGCGGCAGGCGTGCCCGGCACGGTGAACGCGAGGGTCGCGCGACCCTGCTCGTCGGTGGTGTCGACGACCGTCGTGTCGACCTCGGCGGACGCGAGCTCCTGACCACCGGCGCTGACCGAGACGGTGCCGCCCTGGTCGGCCGCGTTGCTGAAGGTCAGGGACGACAGGTCGATGCGGACGTCGTCGCCGGGGCCGAAGCCGCCGGCAGGTGCCTCGGAGACCCGGACGCCGACGGCCCGCTGGTCCTCCTGGACCGCGACGGTCGGGTGTGCTCGGAAGTACTGGACCTGCGCCTCGAGGTCGACCATGCCGCTGTCCTGCTTCGCGGCGGCGTCCTTGAAGGCGGCGAAGTTGTCTCCGCCGGTCGCGAGGAACGAGTTCACCGTGACCTTGTAGGTGCGGTCGGACGCGATCGGGTCACCGTCGAGGGTCATGCCCGTGATGCGCTCGCCGGCCGTGGCCAGCGGGTCGTAGGTGTAGCTGAAGCCCTCGGAGACGCCGAGCTTGAGGAAGGGGCGGCTCGCGGTCGACGGCTGCCACTGCTGCTCGAGCGCCCGCCGGATCTGGTCGCCGGTCAGGTCGAGCACGACGAGCGTGTTCGCGAAGGGCTGGACGACCGCCGCTTCCTTGTACGTCACCGCGCCGGAAGCGATGTCCGCGCGGAGACCGCCCGGGTTCATGAAGGCGATCTGCGAGCCCTGGCGCTGCGTCTGGTCACGCTGCACCTCGGCGACGAAGTTGCCGAGGGTGGACTCGCCGCCGCGGTTCTCCGACCCGTTCGACTGCACGGCGCGCTGCAGGTCGCGGTCCACCGTGCCCAGCTCGACGGCGCCGAGGCGGTCGGCTTCCTGCACGGCGGCGTCGACCGTGGTCTGCACGGCGGGGTCGGGCGTGTACGTGCCGTCGACCAGGCGCAGGTTCTCGGGCGTCGCCGCGGTCACCGTGCCGTCCGCGGCGACCGTGAGCTCGACGTGACCGAGGTTGAAGCCGTACGAGCCGGTCTGGATCACGGGGCGGGCGACGGTACCGCCGGTCGGGACGACCGAGTAGGCGTACGTCTGGTGCGTGTGGGCGGACAGGATCGCCGAGACCTTCGGCGTGACGCCGTGGACCGCGCGCGCGAAGTCGGAGTCGTCGCCGGGCGCGACCTCGGCGGGGGACTCGGCGCCGTCGTGCACGAGGAGGACGAGCACGTCGGCCTCGTCGTTCGCCGTGTCACCGTCGGTGAGCTGCGCCGCGACCTTGTTCACCTCGGTCGTGATGTCGCCCATCTCCAGTCCGGCGATGCCGTCCGGAGCGACGAGTCCCTGGCCGACGAGGTCGACCGTCGCACCGATGAACCCGACGCGCTTGCCGCTGATCTCCTGGATCGAGTACGGCTGGAACGCGGGTTCGCCCGTGGCCGAGTCGAGGATGTTCGCGGAGACGTAGTCCCACTGTGCCGCGCGGACGCCCTCGCCCTGGCCGCCGATCACGCGGTCGCGCAGGTCGTCCTGGCCCTTGTCGAGCTCGTGGTTGCCGATGGCGCTGACCGACAGGTCCATCTGGTTGAGGACGTCGATGGTGGGCTGGTCGTCCTGGATGAAGGACTCGAACGTCGAGCCGCCGATGTTGTCGCCGGAGCTGACGAAGGCGGACGTCGAGGGATCGGCACCCCGGAGCTGCTCGAGTGCACCGGCGAGGGTCGCGGCACCGGCGGCGTCGCCGTCCCGCGGTGCCGGAGCACCGGCGGAGTCCTTCGAGATCGACTGCGCGATGCGGCCGTGGAAGTCGTTGACGTTGTAGAGGTCGATCGTGGTGTCGCCCTCGGCGGCGAGGGCGGCGGACGGGACGGTCAGGGCGGTGAGGACGCCGGCGGCGACCAGGGCGGAGGCCCCGGCCAGGCGCCGGCGACGCGGGGGAGTGTGAGCGTTCATCACCGCAAGAACCTATGAACTCCCACAGCCGACGCGCCAGGGGTTGCCGCAACACGTCACGTGGTGTTCACACCACGGGGGACGTTCCTCCCGTTCGGGGGACAACCACGGCGGGATCGGCGTCAGTCCCGGCCCAGCGCGCCCTTCACCCGCTCGACGGCCTCGGCGGCCATGGCCTTCGCCGAGTCCTTGATGACGCCGATCTCCGCCGGGTCGCCCTTGAGCAGGCTCTTCGCGGTGTTCACCGCGTACTCGGCGGTGATGTGCGGCGGCAGCGGCGGCACGTTGCGGCTGACGTAGGCGTCGATGAGCGTGACCCCGGGGTTGGCGAACGCCCGCTCCACGGCTGCCTCGACCTCATCGTCACCGTGCACCGCGATGCCCTCGAAGCCGAGCAGCCGGGCGTACCCGGCGTAGTCCATCGACTCGACGTCCTGCGACCCGGACCACATCGGGTTGCCGTCCTCGGTCCGCATCTCCCACGACACCTGGCCGAGGTCGTCGTTGTGCATGACCACGATCACGAGCTGCTGGTTCGGCCACTGGGCCATGTACTTCTTCACCGTGATGAGCTCGTTCATGCCGAGCATCTGGAAGGCCCCGTCGCCGATGGTGCAGACCGCCGGGGCGTCCGGGAAGGCGAACTTCGCCGTGACGGCGTACGGCATCGCCGCGAGCATCGTCGCGAGCCGTCCGGACATGTCGCCGTGCATACCGCGGCGCAGCCGGATGTGGTGGCCGTACCAGTCGGCGGTGGTCCCGGCGTCGCAGGTGACCGTGACGCGCTCGGGCAGGCGCTCGTTCACGGCGCGGATGACGCGTCGTGGGTTGACGCCGTCGTCGTACGCGACCTCGGCCTGGCGGTGCATCTCCGCTTCCCACTCACGCATCTCGCCGGCGAGCTTGTCCTGCCACGTGGTGTCCTGCTTGTCGCGCAGCAGCGGCATGACCGCCTGCAGTGTCGCACCGACGTCGCCCCACAGGTTGAGCTCGGTCGGGTACCGCAGGCCCATCTGCTCGGGCTTGATGTCGACCTGCACGCCGCGGGCCTGACCGGAGGCGGGCAGGTACTCGCCGTAGGGGTAGTTCGAGCCGAGGAGCACGATCGTGTCGCACTCCTTGACCTGGGTCAGGCTCGGGCGCGAGCCGAGGAGCCCGACCTGCTGCGTGTGGTACGGCACGTCGGAGGGGACGACGTCCTTCCCGCGCAGGGCGGTGATGATGCCGGCGCCGGTCTTCTGGGCGGCCTCGAGCACCAGGTCCGTGGCGCCGCGCGCGCCGGCACCCACCAGGAACGTCACGCGCTCCCCGGCGTTCAGGATCTCGGCGAAGCGCGCGATCTGGTCCTGCGGCGGCACGATCCGGGTCGAGGGGGCGACGTCGCTCGACCGGGACACCCAGTGCTCGGCGGCCGGGGCCTCGTACGCCATCGCCTGCACGTCGTGGGGGAGCACGACGACGGCCGGCTGCTTCCGGAGCATCGCCGTCCGGAACGCCGTGTCGACCACGACGCCGACCGCGTCCGGCGTGGCGACGGTCTCCACGTAGCAGGCGACGTCGGCGAACACGCGCTCGAGGTTCGACTCCTGCTGCGTGAACGTGCCGATCGACGCCAGGCCCTGCTGCCCGACGATCGCGACGACCGGCTGGTTGTCCATCTGCGCGTCGTACAGCCCGTTGAGCAGGTGGAACGCGCCGGGGCTCGAGGTCGCGACGCAGACCCCGACCTCGCCGGTGAACTTGGCGTGCGCGGTCGCCATCAGCGCGGCGATCTCCTCGTGCGTCGGGCGGACGTACTCGAGCTCCCGCTCGCTGCCGTCGGCCTTGCCGAGCGCCCCGTCGAACGCACCGATCCCGTCCCCGGGGTAACCGAAGACGCGCGAGACGCCCCATGCCTTGATGCGGTCGATGACGAAGTCGCTCACGGTCGTGCTCATGAACCCACCGTGCTCGGCGGTTCCTGTACGCGCTCAGGTCGCCCGGAGGACGTCAGGCGACGGGAAGCCACGTCCCGTCGGCCGCGCTGGCGACGACGGCCTCGATGACCGACGCCGCACGAGCACCGTCGGCGAAGGTGGGGAGCCCCTCGGGCCACGCCGAACGGTCGCCCTCCGCCCGGACCGCCGCGTAGGTGTCGGCGACGAACGCCGCGAAGGCGTCGAGGTACCCCTGCGGGTGCCCGGCCGGCACGACCGCCAGCCGACGCTGGTCGGGGAACCCGAGCGAGGGGTCGCGCACCACGATCTGGGCGCCGCGCTCGTTGCCGAACCACGCCGCCTCGGGCTGCTCCTGGTCGAAGGCCGCCGACCCGAGGGTGCCGTCGACCTCGAACCACAGCCGGTTCTTCCGCCCGGCCGCGACCTGCGAGACGACGACGTTGCCGATGCGCCCGGTGCCGGTGCGGAAGGTCGCGACGGCCGTGTCCTCCGTGGTGACCTCGGCCCGCTGCCCGGCGTCCGCCACCGGGTCGGGGTCCGGCGAGCCCGAGAACGACGGCCCGGAGGCAGCCGGACGGGTCGGGTAGACGATGTCGGTCGCGGCGCTCACCGCGGCGAACGGGTCGCCGGTCACGAACTCGACCAGGTCGCACCAGTGCGAGCCGATGTCCGCGAAGGCCCGGGACACCCCGCCGGCACCGGCGTCCACCCGCCAGCTCGAGGCGTCCTCGTCGAGCATCCAGTCCTGCAGGTAGTGGCCGTGCACGGCGAGCAACCGGCCGAGCTCACCGGCGGCGATGCGGGCACGGATCTCCCGGACGACCGGGTGGTACCGGTAGACGAACGGCACGGTCGCGACGACGCCGGCCTCGTCGGCTGCGGCGACCAGCTCGGCGGCCTGCTCGGCGCTGATCGCGAGCGGCTTCTCGCACACGACGTTGATCCCGGCGCGGACGACCGCGAGCGACTGCGGGTGGTGCTGGTCGTTCGGCGTGCAGACGTGGACGACGTCGGGGGCGTCGGCGATCACCTCGTCGAGCGAGGCGTAGCCGCGGGGCACGTCGAGCTGTGCGGCGACCTGCTCCGACCGGGCCGGCGTCCGGCCGAGCACCCCGACGACCTCGGCGCCCGCGGCCCGTGCCGCACGGGCGTGCACCCCCGCGATCATCCCGGTGCCGACCACGGCGACGCGGATGCGTCGCCCTCCGTACCCACTGCTCATGGTGCTCCCTCGCGCCGGACTCGCCCCACCGTACCGACGCAACCCGGCCACGCGCCGGAACGCGTGAGTACGGTCGGGGGCATGTCGAGCCTCCAGACCAGCCTGCTCATCCTCGGAGCCAGCGGCGACCTGTCCAAGCGACTGCTGCTGCCCGGTCTCGCCACCCTCCTCGAGGTCAAGGACGACTGGGACGTCCAGCTCGTCGGGGCCGGCGTGGAGGACATCTCGGACGACGACTGGAAGGCGCAGGTGCGCACGTCCTTCGAGAACGCGCAGGCGTCGAAGAACGAGGAGGACGAGGGCGCGCACGACGGCGGCGAGAAGCTCAGCCGGCGGCTCGTCGAGGTCATCGAGGCCTCGACCTACCGCAAGGCCGACGTCACCGACGCCGACGACCTGGGGGCCCTGCTCGACGCGTGCCACCACGACCCGGCGATCTACTTCGCGCTGCCGCCGGCCGTGACCGAGAAGAGCTGCGCCGTCCTCAAGGACCTCGACCTGCCCGGTGGCACGCGGCTCGCGCTCGAGAAGCCGTTCGGCACCGACGCCGAGAGCGCCGAGCACCTCAACGACCTGCTGCACTCGTTCCTGCCCGAGGAGCGCATCCACCGCGTCGACCACTTCCTCGGCCGCTCCACGGTCCTCAACCTGCTCGGGCTGCGCTTCGCGAACCGCATCATCGAGCCGCTGCTGTCGTCGGCGCACGTCGACCGCGTCGACATCGTCTACGACGAGACCCTCGGGCTGGAGGGCCGCGCGCGCTACTACGACAAGGCCGGTGCACTGGTCGACATGATCCAGAGCCACCTGCTGCAGGTGATGGCCGTCGTCGCGATGGAGGCGCCTGCATCCATCGACGCCGACGACCTCCGCACGCAGAAGGAGCTCGTCCTCCGCGCCGTCCGGCCGTGGGGCGAGGACGTCGTCGCCGCCGGCAAGCGTGCGCGCTACACCGCCGGCACGATCGGCGACCGTGAGCTGCCGTCCTACGTCGACGAGGACGGCGTCGACCCGTCGCTCGGCACCGAGACCCTCGCGCAGCTCACCCTCGAGGTCGCGAACTGGCGCTGGGCCGGCGTGCCCTTCACGCTGCGGTCCGGCAAGGCGCTGGAGCAGCAGCGTCGCGAGATCGTCATCACCTTCAAGGACTCGCCGCACGTGCCGAACGGGCTGAGCGGCGCCGAGCGTCCGGACAAGCTGCGGATCTGGATCGCCCCGGACGAGATGCAGCTCGAGCTCAACGTCAACGGTCCCGGCGACCCGTACACGATCGACCACACGGCGCTGTCCGTGAACTTCAACCCCGGTCGGCTCAGCGCCTACGGCGAGGTCCTGGCCGGCGTGCTCGAGGGCGACGCGACGCTGTCGGTGCGCGGTGACAGCGCGGTGCAGGGGTGGAAGGTGGTCGAGCCGTTCCTGCGTGCGTGGCGCGACGGGAAGGCGCCGCTCGACGAGTACGCGGCCGGGTCGGCCGGTCCCGACAGCTGGGACAACATCGACTGCTGACGTCGCGTCGGCGGGAGGCGCGGTGCCGGACGGGAGGCGCGTGGCGGGGCCGCCACGCGCCTCCCGTCCGTCTGCCGGTCGCGCGGCGTAGCGTCCGGTGACGTGAAGACCACCGACGACGTCCTGTCCACCGTCCCCGTCCCCGCCGGCTCCGACGTCCGCGTCGAGCCCGTCCGCTACGACCACGAGGGCACCGCGCTCCTCGGTGTGCTGGCGAAGGACCACGCCGTGTCGGGGCCCCGCCCCGCCGTCCTCGTGATCCACGACTGGCACGGCGTCAACGAGCACGTCGAGGCCCGGGTGACGATGCTCGCCCGTCTCGGCTACGTCGCCTTCGGTGCGGACGTCTACGGCGAGGGCGTCCGTCCCGGCGACGACACCGCCGGCGAGGTCGCGGGCTCGTTCTACCAGGACCTGCCGCTGTTCCGCGCCCGGCTGACCGCGGGGCTCGACCGGCTGCGCGAGGACCCTGACGTCGACCACTCCCGCATCGTCGTGATGGGGTACTGCTTCGGCGGCTCCGGCGCGATCGAACTCGCGCGCACCGGTGCGGACCTCGCCGGCGCGGTGTCGTTCCACGGTGGCCTGATCGTGCACGAGCCCTCGGACGCGTCCGCGATCCGGGCGAAGCTCCTCGTGCTCACCGGGGGAGCGGACCCGATGGTGCCGGACACGACGGTCGCCGAGTGGCAGGACGAGATGCGCGCGGTGCCGTCGGTCGACTGGCAGGTCACCACCTACGCCGGCGCGATGCACGCGTTCGCGGTGCCGGGCACCGATGCGCCGGACCACGGGGCGCAGTACCAGGAGCGCGCCGACCGCCGCTCGTGGCAGGCGTTGCAGGTGTTCCTCGCCGAGGTGTTCGACGAGGAGCCGACCGTGGTCTGAACGGCGCGACACGCCGAGGGCTCGGTGCGGCGCGGCTCGATTGGCGTTCCGCGCCGCACCTGTTGTAGAGTCTTCCACGGCCGCAAGGCCAGCATCGGTCGCAAGACCGGATGCGCTCGTAGCTCAATGGATAGAGCATCTGACTACGGATCAGAAGGTTGGGGGTTCGAGTCCCTTCGAGCGCACATCTGAGAAGGCCCCGTCGCACTGCGACGGGGCCTTCGTCGTTCCCGGGCCCATGTCGTTCCCGGGGCCTTGTCGTTCCCGGGCCTCCGTCGTGTTCGGGGTTCGGCGCCGGACAGCGCCAGCCGACGCTCCCAGGGACGCCTCTGTGCAGAGTGCACCGGTTCACCTGCCGGTAACGACATCGTGCACGTGTACCCGCTCCCGTCACGTCACTACGGTTGCCGCAACCCGGTCGCCCCGACCGGCTCCCCGTCCCCCAGGAGCACCCGATGGCCAGTGCAGCGTCAGCACCACCAGCCCCGTCCGTCGTCGTCGACGACCACTCCCTGTCCCGCGTCCCCGCCTCCGCCCGCTACGGCTGGTTCCAGGTCGCGGTGCAGCGGTTCGGCCAGATCTCCGCCCTGTCCCAGTTCCTGCTCGGTGCCACGCTCGGCTTCGGCATGGGCTTCTGGGAGGCGTTCTGGGCGATCACCCTCGGTGCCGTGATCCTGGAGATCGTGTCGGTCTTCGTCGGCATCATCGGCATGCGCGAGGGCCTCAACACCTCCGTGATCGCGCGGTGGACCGGGTTCGGCAAGGCCGGCTCCGCACTGGTGGGCCTGGCGATCGGCCTGAGCCTGATCGGGTGGTTCGGCATCCAGTCCGGCGTCTCCGCCGCCGGGCTCGTCGCGATCCTGCCGGTCCTGCCGGCGTGGGCGTGGTCACTCGTGTTCGGCCTGCTCGTCACCGCGATCGTGCTCCGCGGCTTCCACTCCATGCAGTGGCTCGCCAACATCACGGTGCCGCTGTTCCTGGTCCTGGTGGGCTGGGCGGTCGTCGTCGAGCTGAGCCAGCACTCGATCGCCGAGCTCGCCGCGAAGGCCCCGGCCGGCCCGGAGCTGAGCTTCGTCGCGGGCACCACCCTCGTCGCCGGAGGCTTCATCGTCGGCGCGGTCATCACGCCCGACATGACGCGCTTCAACCGCTCGGTCGGCGACGTCGTCAAGCAGACCGCGCTCGGCGTCACGCTGGGGGAGTACGTCATCGGGCTCGCGGGCGTCCTGCTCGCCCACGCCGTCGGGTCGTCCGACATCACCCGCGTCATCACGTCGAGCGTCGGCTGGGTCGGCATCCTCGTGATCCTGCTCGGCACGTTCAAGATCAACGACTGGAACATCTACAGCTCGAGCCTCGGCGTCACGAACTTCATCGACGTGGTGTTCGGCAGGAAGGTGAACCGTGGTGTCGTCACCCTCGTGCTCGGCATCGTCGGGTCGGTGCTGGCCGCCGTCGGGTTCCTCGACGCGTTCACCCCGTTCCTCATCGTGCTGGGTGTCGTGTTCCCGCCGATCGCGGGGATCATGATCGCCGAGTACTTCGTGGTGCAGCGCTGGCGCCGTGAGCTCAGCGAGAGCGAGGGCCTGCCGGCCACGAGTCCGACGTGGGTCCCGGCGACGCTCGTCATCTGGGCGGTCGCGGCACTGGTCGGCTACTTCGTCGCGATCGGCATCCCGTCGATCAACTCCGTCGTCATCGCCTTCGTGCTCTACGTGATCGCCGGCAAGGCCGGATGGGTCCGCGGGGTCGGCGTGAGCCGCACCGAGGACGCGCCGGCAGCGGTCGGCGACGGCACGACGAGCGACGCCCCGGCGGCGGCACCCGCGCCGGCACCGGCGCCCTGAAGCCGGCGGTCGGCGCCCCCCTGCCGACCGCCACCTCGTCGCCGGCCGTGCCGTGGCCCCCTGACCCGGACACGGCACGGTCGGCCCGACACTCCGTCAGCACCACCACCACGACAGCACCGCCACCGTCAGCACCACCACCGGCACCACCACAGCACCACGACAGCACCACCACCGGCACTCCGTCAGCACCACGACAGCACCACCCCGAAGGGAACCCCATGCGCATCGGCATCGACGTCGGCGGCACGAACACGGACGCCGTCCTGATGGACGGCAGCACGGTCGCCGCGGCTGTGAAGCGGTCGACGACGCAGGACGTCACGTCCGGCATCGTCGCCGCCCTGGCCGGCCTGCGCGAGCAGCGCGACTTCACCTCGGCGGACATCGACGGCGTGATGATCGGTACGACGCACTTCATCAACGCGCTCGTCGAGGCCCGGGGGCTCGCCCCGACCGCGGCCGTCCGTCTCGGCCTGCCCGCGACCGCGTCGCTGCCGCCCTTCACCGACTGGCCCGAGCACCTGGTGGGCGCCGTGCAGGGACGGGCGTTCCTGGCGCACGGCGGCCACGAGTTCGACGGCCGGGTCATCTCCGAGCTGGACCCGGACGAGCTGAAGCGGCACGCCGAGGCCATCGGTGCCGCCGGGATCCGCTCGATCGCGATCTCGTCGGTGTTCTCCCCGATCAACGACGAGTTCGAGCAGCGGGCGCAGGCGATCATGGCCGCCGAGCTCGGACCGGACGTCGCGTTCTCGCTGTCGAGCGAGATCGGTCGCATCGGGCTGCTCGAGCGCGAGAACGCCACCATCATCAACGCGGCGCTCCGCGAGCTCGCCGACCGCATCGTCGACGGTCTGTCCGGCTCCGTCGCCGGCAGCGGGATCGACGCGCCCCTGTTCCTCAGCCAGAACGACGGCACGCTCATGGACGTCGAGTACGCCCGGCGCTACCCGGTCGCAACGTTCGCCTCGGGCCCGACGAACTCGATGCGCGGTGCCGCGGTGCTCTCCGGCTTCGACACCTGCGCGGTCGTCGACGTCGGCGGCACCACGAGCGACGTCGGCGTGCTGACCGGTGGCTTCCCGCGCGAGGCCACCGGTGAGGTCGCGGTCGCGGGCATCCGCACGAACTTCCGGATGCCCGACGTGCTGTCGATCGGCATCGGGGGCGGCTCCCGCATCCGCGAGGACGGCGCCCTGGTCGGCCCGGACTCGGTCGGCTACCGGCTCACCCAGGAGGGCCTGGTCTTCGGCGGCGACACCCTCACCGCGACCGACGTGGCCGTCCGCGGTGGCCGTGGCGCCATCGGGGACGTCTCCCGTGTCGCCGGGGTGCCGGCCGAGGTCGCCGAACGGGCCCTCGCGGTGATCGCCGAGCGCGTCGCCGACGTCGTGGAGCGCATGCGCACCTCGTCGGACCCGCTGCCCGTGGTCGCCGTCGGTGGCGGGTCCGTCCTGCTGCCCGACACCCTGCCCGGGCTCGGCACGGTGCACCGGCCGGAGCACCACTCGGTCGCCAACGCGATCGGCGCCGCCATCGCGCAGGTGTCCGGCGAGGTCGACAAGGTCTACGCGATCAGCGACGGCAGGCGTTCCGCCGTGGTCGACGAGGCCCGCCAGGAGGCCGTCGACCGAGCCGTCGCCGCCGGAGCCGATCCGTCCAGTGTCGCGATCGTCGACTTCGACGAGGTCCCGATCCCGTACCTGCCCGGCAACGCCACGCGCATCCGCGCCAAGGCGGTCGGCGACCTCGCACTCGGGGCGCTGGTCCGATGACGACGACGGCGACGGCACCCGGCGCGGACACGCGTCCGTCGGCGACCACCGTCCGTCCCCTCACCGAGATCGGCGAGGACTGCTCCGCGCTCGCCCGCGGCGCCGCCGTCCTCGGTACCGGCGGTGGTGGCGACCCCTACATCGGCCGACTGCTGGCCGAGGCCGCGGTCCGCGAGCACGGCCCCGTGCCGGTCGTGCAGGTCGAGGACCTGCCCGACGACGCCGTCGTGCTCAACGTCGCGATGATCGGCGCACCGACCGTCATGGTCGAGAAGCTGCCGTCCGGCGCGCAGTTCGCCGAGGCGATCCGCAGCCTCGCCACCCACCTCGGCGTCACCCCGACGCACGTCGCGTGCATCGAGGTCGGCGGCGTCAACTCGACCAGCCCGATCGTCGCCGCGGCTGAACTCGGCCTGCCGCTCGTCGACGGCGACGGCATGGGCCGCGCCTTCCCCGAGGTGCAGATGGTCCTGCCGACCCTGTCGGGGATCAGCGCCACGCCGATGGCACTCGCCGACGAGAAGGGCAACGCCGCCGTCTTCGACACCGTCGACAACCGCTGGGCGGAACGGCTCGCCCGCACCGCGACGGTCGAGATGGGGTGCTCCGCGATCACCGCGCAGTACGCGATGTCCGGCGCCGAGCTCAAGCAGTCGTACGTCCGCGGCAGCCTCTCGCTCAGCGTCGCGATCGGCGAGGCACTCGTCGCCGCCCGCACCGCGAACGAGGACCCCGTGGACGCCGTCGCCGCGGTGCTCGGTGGGACCGTCGTGTTCGAGGGCAAGGTCGCCGACGTGGAGCGGAAGACCGTCACCGGCTTCGCCCGCGGGACCGCCCGCATCGCCGGCTCCGGCAGCGACACCGGCCTGGAGGCCGTGCTCCGGTTCCAGAACGAGCACCTGCTGGTCGAGGTGGCCGGGTCGGTCCGCACCACCACCCCCGACCTGATCGTCACCCTGGACGCCGAGACCGGTGAACCGATCACCACCGAGGGGCTGCGCTTCGGCGCACGCGTCCGGATCGTCACCGCACCGGCCGACCCGCGCTGGCACACCCCGGCGGGCCTCGCGCTCGCCGGACCCCGGTACTTCGGCTACGACACCCCGGCGGTCCGCCACGACGGCACCGTCAGCGAGGGAGAACACGCATGAGCTGGACCATCGACGTCGACGACCTGCCCGACCTCGCCCGCGGCGCCGCACTGCTCGGCACCGGGGGCGGGGGCGACCCGCTCATCGGCATGCTGCTCGTCAAGGCGGCGATCGAGGAGCACGGACCGGTGACGGTCCTCGACCCGTCCGAGGTGCCGGACGACGCCCTCGTCATCCCCACCGCGCAGATGGGCGCCCCGACCGTGGTGCTCGAGCGGCTGCCCGCCGGCCCGGAGCCGCTCGGTGCCCTCCGCCGACTCGAGGCGCACCTCGGCCGGACCGCCACCGCCACGATGCCGATCGAGTGCGGCGGCATCAACTCGATGATCCCGCTGCTCGTCGGCGCGACCGGCGGCCTGCCCGTCGTCGACGCGGACGGCATGGGGCGCGCGTTCCCGGAGCTGCAGATGGAGACCTTCTCGGTGTACGGGGTGCCCGGGTCCCCGCTGGCGATCAGCGACGAGAACAGCCACGGCGTCGTCATCGACACCGGGCACGACAACCGGCAGATGGAGTGGCTCGCCCGCGGCGTCACGATCCGCCTCGGCGGGGTGGCGTACATCGCCGAGTACGCGATGAGCGGCCGCCAGGTCCGGGAGACCGCCGTCCCGCGGACACTCTCGCTCGCGCTGGCGGTCGGTCGGGCGATCCGACGGGCACGCGAGGAGCACCGCGACCCCGTCGAGGGGCTCGCCGAGGCGTTCGGGCAGACGATCTACACGCACCTGCGCGAGCTGTTCGACGGCAAGGTCGTCGACGTCGAGCGCCGGACGGTCGACGGGTTCGCGAAGGGCCGGGCCGTCGTCCAGGGCGCCGACGGGTCGGAGCTCGAGATCGCCTTCCAGAACGAGAACCTCGTCGCCCGACGGGACGGTCGCCTCGTCGCGGTGGTGCCGGACCTGATCTGTGTGCTCGACGCCGAGACGGCGGAACCGATCACCACGGAGCGCCTGCGCTACGGCCAGCGCGTCCGGGTGATCGGGGTGTCGACGCCCGACCTCATGCGCACACCGGAGGCCCTCGCGGTGTTCGGGCCGTCGTGCTTCGGCCTGGACGACGACTTCGTCCCGGTCGAGCAGCTGCACGATCGCGCGCCGGTGGGGGCGCGCTGAGCGGCGCCGATGCGCGAGGATCGCAGGTGTGCACCAGGGCGAGCAGCGTGACGGGGTCGTGACCGGCCTCCGGGCCGACGACGTCGACGACTTCGCACGCGGCACCGCGCTCCTCGGGTGCGGCGGTGGCGGCCAGGTGGACCACATGGCCCACGCCCTGCGGCGGGCGCTCGGCGACGCCCGGGTGCCGGTCGTGCCGGTCGGCGGCGGTGTCCGCGCGGTGATGGCGGTGGGGCTCGTCGGGTCGACCACCGTGCTCGAGGAGAAGACGCCGAGCGGGCGAGAGCTGCCCGACGCGCTCGCCGCGGTGGAACGCTGGACCGGCCGTCGGGCGGACGCCGTCGTCGCAGCGCAGATCGGCGGCGTCACCGGACCGGCCGCGGCGCTCACGGCGCACGCGGTCGGCCTGCCGCTCGTCGACGCCGACCTGGTCGGTCGGGCGACGCCGCGCATCGACCAGCTCTCCCTGTTCGTCGGGTCGTCGCCTTCGGTCACCGCCGCTGCGGTGACGTCCAGCGGCCTGCGGATCGTGGTCGACTCGTCGGACCCACGGGACCTCGAGACGGTCTGGCGCGAGGCGGTCTCGCACAGCGGCGGGTGGGCGGCGTTCGCGGTCGGCCCCGTCGACGCCGAGGTGCTCGCCGCACGCTGCATCACGGGCAGTGTCGACCGGGCCCTGCGCACCGGACGCGTCGCTGCAGCCGCGGCCGGCGTCGAGGACCTCGTGGTCGGGCTCGACGGCGCTCGTGCCGTCGCCCGCGGCCGCGTGCTCGACGTGCAGCGCGGCGGGGACGCGGTCGCGTTCGTGCACGGGTCGATGGCGATCCGCGACGCGGCCACCGGCGCCGTCGTCCGGGTCGAGGCGGGCAGCGAGTGGGTGCACTGCCTGGTGGACGGTGAACCGGTCGCGAGCACCCCGAGCTGCATCGTCGTCGTCGACGCCAGGTCCCTGCGGCCCGTCAGCACCGAGCGAGCCCGGGTCGGGGACGAGCTCGCGGTGCTCGTGCTGCCCGGTGCGCCGTGGTGGTGGGCGTCGCCGGAGCGCACGGCACGCGTGGCGCCCCGCGCGTTCGGGATCGACGCCGACGCCGTGCCGGAGGCCGCAGCGTGATCCCCGTCTCGGACTTCCTGCCCCTGCTGCCCGAGGGCACGACGTTGCTCGTCGGACCGGCGACGGGCACGGTCACCACCGTGCGCGGACTCGTCGGCCCGCCCGAGCACGTCGGTCGGCAGCTCGGGACGGACGACTCCGCGGTCGTCCTGCTCACCCCGGTCGAGCACTTCGACGCCCGGTTCGACGTGCTGCTCCGCCGGGCGGCGACCGCCGGCGTCGCGGTGCTCGTCGTCGGGCTCGCCGACGGGGCACCGCTGCCCGGCGCCGGGACCGCCGCGCTCGCCGATCGACTCGGCGTCGCGGTGGTCGTGACCCCGGACCCGTGGGCCGCCTCCGTGCGGGTGCACGAGCTCATCGGGTCCGGGGACGCTCCCGCTGCCCGTGCCGCCGTCGTCGCGGCGCGGGTCGGACTCGACGCCGGACCCGCCCTGGACGAACTGTTCACCCGGCTCGAGCACGAGCTCGGACACGCGATCCGGTTCCTCGACGCGTCGGGACGTCCCCTGCGTGGTGCGGGGGTCGCGCCGGCGACCGCGGCACTGCTCGCGCGCACGGTCGGGACGAGCGAGCCGGTCTGGGCGACCGACGACCGGGAGACGGTCGTGGCCGTGCCCGTCCCGACCGGCATCGGACCGCGGGCCTGGCTCGCGGTCGGCACCACCACGCCCGTGCGTGCCGAGCGGGTCGTGCTCGCGACCGCACTGCGGGTCGCGGCGGTCGCGGCCGGACACCGGCTCGTGCTCACCCGGCTCGACGACGAGCGCGACGCCCGGTACCGGATGGCGATGCTCGACGACCTCCGGACCGCCGACGGGGCACCGGCGCCGCCCCTGGTGCAGCGGACCATCGCCGCCGGCTGGGAGCTCGACGCCTGGCACGTCGGTGTCCGGCTCGTCGCGCGGGAGCCGGTCGACGCGGTGGCCCTGCGACGCGAGGTCGAGACGGCGTTCGACGCGCACGGGCTCGACGTGGTGGTGGTCGAGCAGACCGACGGGTGGGCGCTCTGGTGCTCGTCGTCCGACGAACCCGACCGTGCCACGGTCGCCGCGATCGCCGCCTCGGTGCGTGCCGCCCAGAACGCCCTGCGCACCGCGGTCGACACGAACGCCGGCGTGGGCAGCGTGCACGCCGGTCCGGCGGGGCTCGTGCGGACGCTCGGCGAAGCGGGCGACGCCGTCCGCCTCGCCGCCGCGCGACCGGAGTCGGGCTTCTTCGTGCACGTCGACCGGCTCGGCCTCGCGCAGCTGCTGCTCGCGTGGACGCAGACCGACACGTTCCTGCCGGCGGCGGAGCAGCTCCTCGCGCCCCTGGAGCGCGGAGGCGGGGCGCTCCGCTCGACCCTGGCGGCGTACCTCGACGCGGAGTCCTCGGTGGCGGAGACGGCCGCGGTGCTCGGGGTGCACCGCAACACCGTGGCCGATCGCATCGACCGGGTGCAGCGGCTGCTCGGCGTGGACCTCGGCGACCCGGAGACTCGGCTCGCGCTGCACCTGGCGACGCGGGCGCTCGGCGGGGCGTAGCGCGGGGGCGACCGTGCGTCGTGCAGCGGATCGGTCGCCGCGTCGCGCGTTGCGGCGTCCCCGGGCTGTACGCGCCGCACGGCGTTCGGCACGATGGGTGCATGAGGACCCGCACCGTCGCGGCCACGGCCGTCGTGGTCGTCCTCGTCGCGCTCACCGGGTGCACGAAGCAGCAGACCTCCTTCGACGGGGTCGCGCGCGCGGCGTGCGAGACGAGGGTCGGGCCGGCGATCGTCGCCTGGTGGCGTGACCAGTACGGGACGACCCCGTGGAAGGTCGTCGACACCCGGTCGACGGGCGTCGAGCAGCGATCGTCCGGTCCGAGCGGGGTGACGGTGGCAGCCGTCACCGGGGAGTCGTCCGTGCGGCGCGAGGAGCACGGGACGGCGACGGAACCGGTCGAGTGGTCGTGCTCCGCGCAGACCACGGCCGACGATCCGTCGACGGTGTCGGCGACGATCCGGGAGATCACGCTCGGCTGAGCCCCACGGCCGATCGGTCGCACGTGCGCCGCTACGGACGCTCGGTGTCGTCGAGCGCGCCACCGGTGAGCGCCGACAGGCGCTCCAGCCCTGCCTCGGCGACGAGCTGGCGGGCGAGGGGGCGGGCGCGGTCCACCGCCTCGCGCACGTCGACCTTCGTGACGTCGCCGTTGGCGAGGCTCAGCTCGCCGTCGACCCAGACGTCGCGGACCTCACGGCTGCCCGCGACGAAGACGACCGCCTGGTAGGGGTCGTGCACGTTCGCCAGCGTCGGGGAGTCGCCGTCGAACACCACCAGGTCAGCGCGCTTGCCGGGCTCGAGCGACCCGATCTCCTGCTCCATCCGCAGGGCGCGGGCGCCGCCGATCGTGCCCATCTCGAGGGCTTCGCGTGCACTCATCGCGGTTGCCTGCAGGTCGCGGACGCGGGCGAGCAGGGCCGCGGTCTTCATCGCCTGCAGGAAGTCCTGCGAGTCGTTCGACGCCGGACCGTCGACCCCGATCCCGACCGGGACGCCGAGCGCTCGCAGTTCGGCGACCGGCGCGATGCCGCTCGCCAGGATGCCGTTCGCGACCGGGTTGTGCGCGACCCCGACGCCGTGCGTGGCGTAGCGCTCGCGGTCCTCGCGGTCGACCCAGACGCTGTGCGCGGCGATCACCGGGACCTGGAACATGCCCGTCGCCTCGGCGTGGCCGATCGCCGTCCGACCGGTGCGCTGCCGGGCGGCGGTGACCTCCTCGCGCACCTCGTGGAAGTGCACGTGCACCCCGTGGCCGCCCGCGACCGCGTAGTCGACGTGCTCCTGCCAGGTGTCGTCGGTGTACCGGCCGATCGACGAGACGCCCACGCGGAAGGTGCTGTAGCGGCTGGCGTCGGCGGCCTCGCGCAGGGCCTCGAACTCGTCGAGGATCGGGGTCGCGCCGAAGTCGCGGTCGACGTCGCCGGAGCCGAACGACACGACACCGCGGAGCCCGAGGTCCTCGAGTGCCTGCACGACACCCGGGGTCGCCGGCTCGTCGGGCACCGGGTCGGCGCAGAACATGTCGTTCGCGGTCGTCACACCGCTCCGGAGGAGCTGGATGCCCTGGAGCACCGTGCCGGCGTACGCCTTCTCGCGGGTCATCACCCGATTGACGCGGCCGATCAGTGCGGTGAGCCACTCCCACAGCGTGTACTGCGAGCCGATGCCCGTGATGAGCCCCTCGCTGAAGTGGCCGTGTGTGTTCACGAAGCCCGGGGTCACGATGTCGTACGCGCCGCCGCGGACGGGTGCGTTGGGATGCGCAGCGGACAGCTCGGCGAAGGTGCCGACGGCGGCGATGCGGTCCCCGTCGAGCAGGACGGCGCCGTCGCGGATCGCTGCGGGTGTGGAGGAGCCGTCCGGTGCGGCGGTGAGCACCCAGCCGGCGCGGATCAGGGTCTGCGTCATGGGGCGAACCTAGGGTGCCCGTGTTTCGCCGGTGTCACCGCGGGGTTTCCCCTCGGCGCCCGGAGGCGCAGTCGGAACCCGGAGTCGTCGTCGCCCGGTCGCGGCGGTGACGAGCGGTCGGTGCCGGTCGGTCCTCGTGCACTGGACCGCTCTGTGTGCGCTCGAATCGTCATACCGTTCAAGGCGCGTGGGAGCCCGTGCCCTTCGGGCTCCTCTCGCCCGGACGCTCGCGGCGCCGAGCGGGACGGCCGTGTCGAACCACGGATGCGACGTCGAACCACGGATGCGAGGTCGAACCAGGCGCCGCCCCTGGTGCCGTCCCGGGAGCGTCGTTCGACGGGCACGACGTACACGACGCGCGCGCGTCAGGGGACCCGCGCGGGGACGCGGTGGATCGGGCCGGACCCGCCGGTCAGCGCCCCTCCCGAGGAGCCCGTCCGCACGGCGACGACCTCGGCCATGATCGCGACGGCCGTCTCGGCCGGGGTCCGCGCGCCGATGTCGAGACCGATCGGGGAGCGGAGCCGATCGAGGTCCGGCGTGCCGAGCGCGTGCAGTTCCGCGAGCCGCCGCTCGTGGGTCGATCGGGAGCCCATCGCGCCGACGTACCCGGCTCCGCGGCGGAGCGCCTGGTCGATCACCTCGGCGTCGAACCGGTCGTCGTGTGCGAGCACCACGACGGCGGTCGTCCGGTCCACGGGCAACCCCTCGAGCACGCGCGTCGGCCAGCCCACGATCCGTTCGTCCGCGGCCGGGAAGCGCTCGTCCGTCAGGAACACCGGCCGCGGGTCGACCACGGTCACGGCGTAGCCGAGCACCGCGGCGGCGTTCGTCACGGCGACGGCGGTCTCGACGGCGCCGACGACGACGCAGCGGGGGCGGTGGTCACTGCGCTCGACGAAGACCCGGTCGCGGCACCCGTCCGGAGCGGTGACGACCACCCCGAGCGTCCCCGGCTCCAGCGAGACGGCGAGCGAGGTCGGCAGACCGGCCGCGGCGTCACGCAGCGCGCTCACGAGCAGGGCGTCGTCGGACGTGACCCGCTGGACGAGCACCTCCACGCGACCACCGCACCGGAGCGCGGGGGCCCACACGGCATCGGGGTCGTCGGGGGCGTCGTCGAAGCCGAACCGCTCGAACACCGCCTCGCCGGTCTCGAGCACCTGCTCGGCGGTGAGGAACAGCGAGCCCTCGACGCAGCCTCCGGAGATGGTGCCGACGACCTGTCCGCCCGGCAGCACCGCCATCGAGGTCCCGACGCCGCTCGGCGCGCTGCCGGTCATCGAGACCGCCGTCGCGACGACGACCGGTGCACCCGTGTCGAGGACGGCCAGGAGGCGCGGTGCCAGTTCGAACATCACGCACCTCCGGCGTCGGTCGCGTCGCCCTGCAGCAGCGCCCAGACACGGTCGCGCGTCATCGGCAGGCGGTACGGACGCACGCCGATCGCGTCGCGGACGGCGTTCGCCACCGCCGGGGCGACGGGGTTGTACGGGGCCTCGCTCATCGACTTCGCCCCGAGCGGTCCGAGCGGGTCGTGCGTGTCGGCGAAGCGGACCTCGGTGCGGGGCACGTCGGAGATCTTCGGCACCCGGTACGACCGGAAGGCGTCGGTGGTCACGCGACCGGTGTCGTCGAGCACGACCTCCTCGTACAGGGTCGATCCCATCGCCTGTGCTGCGCCGCCCTCGACCTGTCCGCGCAGCTGCTCGGGGTTCAGGACGGTCCCGGCATCGACGGCCTGCACGCTGTGGAGCACCCGGACCTCGCCGGTCGGTCGGTGCACCGCGACACGGGCACCGTGCACCGTGAACGCGAGCGACCGCGGGGTGCCGTCGTGGCTGCCGTGTGCGACCAGTGGTCCCTCGGCGAGGAGCTCGGCGTGTCCGACGACCTCGTCACCGACGCGGACGCCGCCGGGCAGGACCTCGACGGCGGGGCCGAGCGGCCCGGAGGCGGCACGGGGTGTGCGCGCGGCGACGATCCGGAGCGCCCGGGCGGTCAGCTGCTCGCGGAGGTCCTCGGCCGCCGCGAACAGCGCCTTGCCCGCCACGACCACACCGGCGGAGCCGAACGCACCGGTGTCGTACTGCGCGGCGTCGGTGTCGGACTGGTGCACGTCGACCCGGTCCGGCGTGGTGCCGAGGGCGGTCGCGACGAGCTGGGTGTGCACGGTCGTCGTGCCGTTGCCGAACTCCGCCGTGCCGACCCCGATCCGGTAGCGGCCGTCCGTGGTGGCCTCGACGGTCGCGTGCGCGTGGTGCCCACGGGGCGGCATCGTCGCGATGGCCGCCAGCGCGATGCCGGTGCCGTACGCCCAGTCCCCGGTGCCGTCCGCCGTGGGCGGGTCGAGCTCCGGGCCGTCCATCGCCGGGACCTCGGGCAGCGGCGCGCGCAGCGCGTCCTCCACCAGGTCGAGGCACTGGTCGAGGCCGTAGCTGCCCTCCCAGCGCAGGTCGTCCTCCTCGTCGGGGTCGGTCACGACGAGGGGGTCGCCCGGAACGACGACGTTGCGCCGCCGGAGCTCGAACGGGTCGAGGTCGAGCCGACGCGCGAGCTCGTCCATCGCCGACTCGATCGCGAACACCACCTGGCCCAGGCCGTACCCGCGGAACGCCCCCGATGGCAGGTTGTTCGTGTAGACGGACTCGGCGTCGACCCGCTTCGCCGGGCAGCGGTAGACGGCGACCGACTCGCTGACCGAGTGGAACATGACGCCGACGCCGTGGTTCCCGTAGGCGCCCGTGTCCATCACCTGGTCGACGTGCATCGCGGTCAGGCGGCCGGACGCGTCCGCACCGAGCCGGACACGCACCCGCATCGGGTGCCGCGTGGGCGCGATCGTGAACTCGTCCCGGCGGCTGAACTCGTACTGCACGCTCCGACCCGTACGCAGCACGGCGAGGGTGACGAGGTCCTCGGTGAGCATCTCCTGCTTCCCGCCGAACCCACCGCCGACGCGCTTGGCGACCACCCGCACACGCGACGGGTCGAGGCCGAAGACGTGCGCGATCTCGTCGCGGACCAGGAACGGGACCTGCGTGGCGGTCCGCAGCACGAGCCTCCCGTCCCGGTCCAGCGAACCGCGGGTCGCGTGCGTCTCGAGCGCCGCGTGGGAGACACGACCGGTGGTCCAGGTGCCGTCGACCGACGCGACGGCGGACGCCAGCGCGGCCTCGACGTCGCCGGTCTCGCCGTGCAGGGCCGCGACCACGTTGCGGCCGGGCTCGGCGATGCGGTGCTCGGCGGTCGTCTTGTCGCCGTGCAGCAGGGGAGCGCGCGGGCCGCGCGCGGCGTCGACGTCGTGCACGCTCGGCAGCAGCTCGTACTCGACCCGCAGCACGGCGCACGCCTGCTCCGCGATCCGGACGCTGTCGGCGACGACGGCCGCCACGCGCTGCCCTCGGAACCGCAGCACCCGGTCGAACACGCGGGTGTCGTCGGGGTCGTCGAGCCGCGAGTCGTGCCGCCCGGTCGAGAAGAGCACGCCGGGGTCGTCGTGGTGGGTGAGCACGAGGTGCACACCGGGCAGGGCCTCGGCCGCGCTCGCGTCGATCGACACGACGCGGGCGTGCGGGTGGGGGCTGCCGAGGACCGCCACGTGCAGGAGCGCCTCGGTCGGGCGGACGTCGAGCGTGTACTCCTCGCCCCCGGTCACGATCCGCATCGCCGCCGGGGCCGCGACGGACGTGCCGACGGCGGCCCCGGCACCCGGGCACGCCGTGTTGCGCACGCCGTCGAGGGCGTCCTCGATCGCGCGGTACCCCGTGCACCGGCAGAGGTTGCCCTTGAGCGCCCGGTGTCGGTCGGCGAGCTGGTCGTCGTCGAGGGCGGACGCGGTGACGACGTACCCGGCGGTGCAGAACCCGCACTGGAACCCGGGGGCCTCGGCGAACGCCCGCTGCACGGGGTGGGGCTGCTCCGGCGTGCCGAGGCCCGCGGCCGTCGTCACCACGCGACCCTCGAGCCGGTGCGCCGGTGTGATGCAGGAGTGCACGGGCACCCCGTCGAGCAGGACCGAGCAGGCACCGCAGTCGCCGGCGTCACAGCCCTTCTTGACGCTGGTGACCCCGTGCTCGCGGAGCAGGGTGCGGAGGACCTGGCCCGGCTGCGGGGCGGCGTCCAGGGTCGTCCCGTCGACCTCGAACCTCATCGGGCGTCCCCCTCCGCAGCAGCGAGACCCGAGCCGCCGGCCTCGGCGACGAGTTCGGCGGCGAAGCGGCGGGACACCGCCCGACGCCAGTCGGGGGAGCCGTGCGGGTCGTCGTACCAGTCGTCGTGGGCGGCGAGCACCGTGTCGACCTCGGCAGCCGTGGGCACCGCGTCCCACCGGAGCACGACCGGTCGCGGGGTCCCGCCGGTGACGACGAGGACGAAGCCGTCGGCGTCCCAGCGCGCGGTCACGAGCGCGCCGGTCCGACCGTGGGGGCTGAGCGACACACGGCGGTACCCGGTGGTGCTCCTGAGCGCCGACTCCGGCACGTCGAACGCGCGGACGACCTCGCCGGGCGCCAGTGCCGTGGCGCGGACCCCGGTGACGAGGGCGGCGACGGGCAGGCGGCGATCCCCGCCGTCCGGCGTCCAGACGACCGCCGTCGCGTCCAGGGTCACCAGCAACGCCGTGATCGCTCCCGCGGGCAGCGCGGTCGCCACGTTCCCGCCGACCGTCGCCGCGTTCCACACCTTGAACGACGCGAGCAGGGCGTTCGCGCACCGCTCGACGAGGGGCCACGCACGCCACCCCGGCTCGGGGTCGAGCCGCAGCAGCGCCGCGATGGTGCACGTCGCACCGAGCCGCAGGCCCTCCGGCGTGTGCTCGGCGTCCGGCCAGCCCAGGCCGGTCAGGTCGACGAGGCCGGTGGTTCCCGGTTGCTCCTCGGAGTACAGCCAGGTGCCGCCGGCGAGCGGCTGCTCACCGGGTGCGAGCGCGAGGTCGTCGCGGTGCGACGGTGTCCGCAGGGTGCGGACGGTGACGAGGTCCATGCAGGGGTCCGATCGGGGTGGCGGGACGGGTGACGACGGTGTCGCCCGGTCGTCGGCCG
Source organism: Curtobacterium sp. 1310 (assembly GCF_017834105.1). Lineage (NCBI taxonomy): Bacteria > Bacillati > Actinomycetota > Actinomycetes > Micrococcales > Microbacteriaceae > Curtobacterium > Curtobacterium sp. 1310. The sequence goes on from NZ_JAFICY010000006.1 coordinate 125,279, forward strand.
TGCGCGATCATCCCGCGGTTCCACGCCGAGGACGCTCGGGGTGCGGTGCTGCGCGCCACGGTGCCTCCTCGGTCGGATCGGTTCGTGGCGGCAACGCTAGGGAACGGGTGTTTCGGCACCGTTACGGGGGAACGACGGCCGCGTCACGACCGGGCCGGCTCGGCGGACGGAGCTCGTGACCTGATCGACGCACCACCGAAACACGCGGCTGTCATCGTCGCCGCATGGACACCACCGCCACCGCAGCCCCCGTCAGCACGTCCGTCCGCCTCGGTGCGAACCAGTACGGCAAGGCCGAGGTCCGCCTCGTCCGGGTCACCCGCGACACCGACCGCCACGAGATCGAGGACCTGACGGTCACGACCCAGCTGCGCGGTGCGGCGCTCGCCGAGTCCTACACCGAGGGCGACAACGCGAAGGTCGTCGCGACGGACACGCAGAAGAACACCGTCTACGCGTTCGCGAAGGAGCACGGTGTGGGCGCCCCGGAGGAGTTCCTCCTCCGCCTCGGCCGGCACTTCGCGACGGCGTTCGACTGGTACGACGGGTCGACGCTGTCCGCCGAGCAGCACGCCTGGGAGCGGATCGCGGTCGACGGTCGGGCGCACGACCACGCGTTCGTCCGGTCCGGCCGCGGCACCCGCACCGCCGTGGTGCAGGTCGACGGCGACGACGTCCACGTGCTCGCCGGCGTGACCGACCTGACGGTCCTGAAGTCGACGGGCAGCGAGTTCCACGGCTTCCCGCGTGACGCGTACACGACGCTCGCCGAGACCGACGACCGGATCCTCGCGACGTCGGTCACCGCGCGGTGGCGCTACACACCCGAGGCGGTCGCCGACGGCATCGACTACGACCGGGTGTGGACCGGCGTGCTCGACCGGATGCTCGCGACCTTCGCGGACCTGCACTCGCTCGCCCTGCAGCAGACCCTGTTCGCGATGGGGCGTGCGGCGATCGAGTCGTTCCCCGAGATCGCCGAAGTGCGCTTCTCGATGCCGAACAAGCACCACTTCCTGGTCGACCTGTCCCCGTTCGGGCTCGAGAACCCGGGCGAGGTGTTCTTCGCCGCCGACCGTCCCTACGGGCTCATCTCGGGCACGGTCGTGCGTGACGGGGTCGAGGACGCCCCGGCAGCCTGGACGTCCGTCCCGGCGTTCGTCTGAGCGGCGGCCCGCGCGTGCCGCGACCGGACGACCCGCTGCCGGTCGCCCCGCACGTCCCGCTGCCGGTCGACCCGCACGGCCCGCTGCCGGTGACCGGGGTCCTGCTCGCCGCCGGTGCCGGGACGCGCATGGGCATGCCGAAGGCGCTGGTGCGGACGACGGACGGGACGCCGTGGCTCGGGTCCGTGAGCCGGGCACTGCTCGACGGCGGCTGCGCCTCGGTGGTCGTGGTCCTCGGCGCCGCGGCCGGGGACGCCCGAGTGCTCGTGCCGGACCTGCCGTCCGTCCGCACGGTGGTCGCCGAGCACTGGGCCGAGGGACCCGGTGCGTCGCTCGCGGCGGGGCTGCAGGTGCTCGACGACGGGGTCGTCGCGTGCGTCGCGCTCGTCGACCTGCCGACGATGCCACCGACGGTCGTGCGCCGCGTCATCGGGGCGTCTGCGGGTGCGGACGTCCTGCGGCGTGCCGCGTTCGACGGCCGACCGGGTCACCCGGTGCTGGTCGGTCCGGCGCACCGCGGGGCGCTCGTCGCGGCGGTCACGGCCGACCCGGGGGACCGGGTCGCCGGTGCCTGGCTCCGGCGGGCGGGGGTCTCCGCGGTCGACTGCGCGGACCTGTGGGACGGCGAGGACCAGGACCGCCCGACGCCCGGACCGCCCGTCGACCAGACCGCTGACGGCTCAGTCGCCCCAGTCGCCGAGTGCGAACCGGTACGACTGGTAGGTCGCGTCCACGATCCCGATGCCGAGCACCACCCAGAAGACCCACCGTGAGCGACGACGGCCGGCCAGCGTGGAGGCCACGAGCACCATGAGCGGGAACTGCACCGAGCTCTCGCGGGCCATCGAGGTCCACGCGTAGCTCGTCCCCATGGACACCACCATGAGGCCCGTGTACACCAGCTCGGGCCACCACCGCTTCGCGATGAGGAAGCCGACCGCGACCAGGTAGACCGCGACCATGACGATGTCCGACCACTCCTGGAACTGCCCCGACCCGGTCGTCCCGGTCGCGATCCGGAGCGTCGTGCGGAACGTCTCCCACGGCCACTGTGTCTCGCGGTGCCACCCGAGCTTCTGCACGAGGAACCAGTGCGTGGGGTTGCCCGTCTGGTGCCAGAGCCAGGCGAGGTAGTAGCCCAGGCCGAGCGACCCCACCGCACCGAAGGCGGCGGCTCGCCACAGGCGCGACCAGAACGGCCGGATCCGCGGGCCGAGCAGCTGCGCGACGACCAGGGCCGCCACGAGGTAGACCGTCTCCACACGGATCAGTCCCGCCGGGATGCAGAGCAGCGCCCCGGTGAGCCAGCGGCCGCGCTGGACGAGCAGCCAGGCGGCGATCGCGAAGGCCAGGTAGGGCGACCCGGCGTACGGCGCGACCATGAAGTGGGCGTAGGGCCCCGCGACCAGGAGCGCGACGGCGCCGGCCGCGACGCGCGCGTCGAAGCGGTCGCGGACGACCTTCCACAGCAGCACCGCGGCGACGGCGGCGGAGAGGCCGGTCACGAGCCACATGGCCGCGGCGACCTGGGTCGGGTTCGGGGTGACGGTGAAGAACACACCCTCGGCGACGAAGCGGGAGAGGAAGGGGTACCCGGGCAGGAACGCCTCGTCGAACGGCACGACGCCGAAGGTCGGGTAGCCGGCCAGGGCGACGTGCAGGTAGTTCTCCGCGTCCCAGTGGTTCAGGACGGTCGGCAGCGTCCGCAGGCCGAGCTGTCCCGGTCGCTCGACGAGCCAGGCGACGAGGGCGGCTCCCTCGAGCAGCACCCGGGCCGCCGCCCAGATCGCCAGCGCCGCGAGCGTCCCGCGAAGCGCCCGTCGACCGCGGTCGTGCAGCGCTCCGGAGGGGTCGTGCGTCGACTCGCCGACGAGGTGGTCGGGGCGGTCGAGGGGCGTCGGCGGCGCGGTCGCGGTGCTCACCGGAAGATCCTAGGTGGGCCGGGAGCCTCCGACCCGGCACCGGTGCGACACGGATGACGGACGGACGGACGGACGGGAGGCGCGGTGCCAGCCGGCACCGCGCCTCCCGTCCGTCCCTGGTCGCGTCGACTACGCGACGGGCTCGCGCACCTGGTCGAGCGTCGGGTAGTCGGTGTAGCCCTCGGCGCTCGCACCGTAGAAGAGCTCGGGACGCGGCTCGTTGAGCGGCGCGTCCTGCTCCCAGCGCTCGGCGAGGTCCGGGTTCGCGATGGCGGCCCGGCCCACCGCGACGGCGTCGGCGAGGTCACCGTCGAGCAGCGTGATCGCCTCGTCGCGGGTGGTCATCGAGGAGAAGCCCGAGTTCGCGATGAACGGGGCACCTGCGGTGCGGCGCACGTGCTGCACGAGCTCGCTGGCCGGCTCGGCGTGCAGGACGTCCACGAAGGCCAGCCCGAGCGGCGCGAGGCCCTCGGCGACGGCGGTGTAGGTCGCACGGACGTCGGCGTCGTCCTCCTCGAGCACGCCCTGGATGTTGTGCTGCGGCGACAGACGGATGCCCACGCGGTCGGCGCCGACGGCCTCCGCGATCGCCGTGGTGACCTCGACGGCGAAGCGCGCCCGGTTCTCGGGGGACCCGCCGTACTCGTCGGTGCGGGTGTTCGACACGGGGGAGAGGAACTCGTGCACGAGGTATCCGTTCGCACCGTGCACCTCGACGCCGTCGAGCCCGGCCGCGATCGCGTTGCGAGCGGCGCGGACGAAGCCCTGGACGGCCTCGCGGACCTCGTCGGTGGTGAGCTCGTGCGGCACGGGCATGTCGGCCTTCGAGCCGTCGGCCAGGTGCGTCTGCCCCGGAGCGGCGATCGCCGAGGGGCCCACGATGCGCGGGGTCTGCGAGATGTCGGTGTGCGAGACGCGACCGCCGTGCATGAGCTGCATGACGATCGTGCCGCCGCGCTCGTGCACGGCGTCCGTCACGCGGCGCCACCCGGCGACCTGCTCGTCGGTCTCGATGCCGGGCTGCCCGGGGTAGGAGCGGCCCTCCTGCACGGGCCAGGTGCCCTCGGTGATGATCATGCCGAGGCCGGCGCGCTGCGCGTAGTGCTCGACGAGGAGGTCGTTGGGGATGCCCTGCTCACCGGCGCGCGTCCGGGTGAGGGGTGCCATGACGATGCGGTTGCGGAGGTGGAGTGCGCCGAGGTCGGCGGCTTCGAAGAGCTTCACGTGTCCGTTCAACCACGTGTTGCGGCGAGCAATTCCGGTTCGGGAGCAGATCCTCAGCGACCGGGGCACACCAGGGTGCTCGAGCGGACCTGCCCCTCGGGTCGGATCACCGTGTGCTGCGACAGCGGCTGGTGGCAGATCGGGCACGGACGGTCCACGCTGCGGTCGTCGATGCCCTCGTCGCGTCCGGCGCCGATCTGCGACGGGCCCATCTTCTCGATGAGCGTGCGGTTCCAGCGGTCGTACCAGCTGCCGAAGCGACCCACGGTCCGTCCTTTCGTTCGTACACGAATCATTCTGCCACGAAGTATCTGCTCAGTCGAGTGCGTCGACGCGTCCGAGCAGCTCCGTCAGGTCGTCCTTCAGCCGCTCGAGCCGGTCGAGCGGCCAGCCGAGCCGGTCGGCCACCGCGATCGGGACGGTGCTCGCCCGCTCGCGGAGTGCCCGACCGGCGGTGGTGAGCGACACCTCGAGCTGGCGTTCGTCGGCCGCGCTGCGCTGGCGTCGGACGTAGCCGGATGCCTCGAGGCGCTTGAGCAGGGGGCTCAGCGTGGCCGAGTCGAGGCGGAGTTCCGCGGCGATCTCGCGCACCGATCGCGGGTCGTGCTCCCACAGGGCGAGCATGACGAGGTACTGCGGGTGCGTCAGGCCCAGCGGGTCGAGCAGGTCGCGGTACAGGCCGATGACGCTGCGGCTCGTGGCGGCCAGGGCGAAGCAGAGCTGCCGGTCGAGGGCGAGGGGGTCGACGTCGGTCGCGGTCATGCCTCCACGGTACTTCGTCCACGAACGGATCGGGCGCCCGGTGCCGCGGTCGTGCACGGCACACGGACGGGAGGCCCGGTGCCGGTCTCGTGGACCGGCACCGGGCCTCCCGGCGGTGCAGTGGGGCTGGCGCCCCCGCGGACGCTCGACGCCTAGGCGCGGTGCGTCGGCGTGTGCCCCTCGTGCGGGTTCGCATCGGGCTCCACGTCGGCGGCGTGCGACCCGCGGTGTGCTCCGGCTCCGGCCCCGGCGGTGGCACCGGCGACGGCGGGCTCGGCGCCGTGGCCGCGGTCGTCACCGGGGTGCGAGCGCTCGAGCTTGGCGCCCTCGACGTCGACGTCCGGCAGGATCCGGTCGAGCCACTTCGGGATCCACCAGGCGCTCTTCCCGAGCAGGTGCATGACCGCCGGGATGAGCAGCATCCGGACGACGAAGGCGTCGACCAGCACGCCGAACGCCAGGCCGAAGCCGATCGGCTTGATGGTCGAGGACTCCGAGAAGATGAAGCCCGCGAACACCGAGATCATGATGATCGCAGCTGCCGTCACGACCGCACGACCGGCGTGCAGACCGCGTTGCACCGCGACCTTGGCCGAGGCGCCGTGCGCGTACGCCTCGCGCATGCCGGACACCAGGAAGAGCTGGTAGTCCATCGCGAGCCCGAACAGGATGCCGATCTCGATGATGGGCAGGAAGCTCAGGATCGGCGCAGGGTCGTGCACGCCGAACACGGAGCCCAGCCAGCCGAACTGGTAGATGGCCGTCAGACCACCGAAGGACGCGAGCACGGACAGGATGAACCCGGCCGTCGCGGTGATCGGCACGAGGAACGACCGGAACACGACGATGAGGATGATCAGCGACAGGCCGACGACCACGACGAGGTAGAGCGGCAGCACGTTCGCGAGCTTCTCCGACACGTCGATGTTCGCGCTGGCGTTGCCCGCGACCCCGAGCGTCACCGTGCCGTCGTCGGTCTGCACGGTCTGCTCGCGCAGGTCCTTGACCAGGGTCTCGGTCGAGACGCTGTCCGGGCCGCCCGCGGGCTTGACCTGGAAGGCGATGATGTCGCGGTCGGACGACGCGCCGATCGGCAGGACGGCCTCGACGTCGTCGTTCTTCGCGAGCGCCTGGCCGATGGTGACCTCGGTCGCGGTGACGTCGTCCTTCGCGATCGCCTCCGGCAGGTCGGCCACGACGAGCAGCGGACCGTTCTGGCCGGCGCCGAACTCGTCCTCGAGCGCCTTGTACGCCTTGTACTGCGACGAGTCGGTGGCCTCGGAGGCACCGGTCGGCAGGCCGAGGCGCATCTGCGTGGCGGGGAGGGCGATCGTGCCGAGCACCGCGATGCCGGCGACGAGCGTGACGACCGCGCGCCAGGTCGACATCGGCTTGTTCGGCACCCGGACGGACCCGGTGTGCCCGATCTGCTGCCGCTCCTTCTTCCGGAGGATGCGCATGCCGAGCAGGGACAGCAGCGCCGGGGTGAACGACGTCGCGATGAGGATCGCGAACAGCACGGCGACGGCGCCGACGGTGCCCATCAGGCCGAGGAACGGGATCCCGGTGATGTTGAGCGCGAGCAGGGCCACGATGACGGTCGTGCCCGCGAAGACCACCGCGTTGCCGGAGGTGCCGTTGGCGAGACCGATGGACTCGTGGACGCCCATGCCGGCCTTCAGCTGCGTCCGGTGTCGGTTGAGGATGAACAGCGAGTAGTCGATGCCGACCGCCAGGCCGAGCATCACCCCCAGCACCGGCGTGACCGAGATGAACTCGACCAGGCTCGAGAACGAGAGCGACGCGAGGGTGGCGACGCCGACGCCGAGCACGGCGGACAGCAGCGGGATGGCGGCGCCGATGACCGTGCGGAGCATCAGGAAGAGCACGAGCGCGGCGATGATGACACCGACGATCTCGCCGGGGCCGAGGATCGACGGGACACCCTGCGCGATGTCGTTCGAGACGTACACCTCGACGCCGTCGATCTTCGCGCTCTCGGCCCGGTCGGAGATCTCCTGCTTGGTCTCCTGCGGCACCTCGAAGGTCGACTTCGTGAACTGCACGGTGCCGATCGAGGCAGCGCCGTTCGACGACACGAAGCGGATGTCCTTCGACAGGTCGAGCAGGTCGGACCCCTGCTCGAGCTCGCGCTCGTTGTCCTCGAGCTTCTTCGTGTTGTCGTCGATCTCCTGCTGGGCGTCGGCGATCTGCTCCTCGCCCGCGGTGATCTGCTGCTGCTGGGCGTCGATCTGCGCCTGGGCCTGCTCGAGCTGCTGCTGACCGGCCTGCGCGGCCGCACTGTTCGCGGCGGCGGCCCCGGCGGCCTGGGCCTGCGCCTCGGCCTGGGCCTTCTGCTGGTCGAGCTGCGCCTGCGCCTGCTCGATCTGCTGCTTGCCCGACTCCAGCTGGTCCTTCTGCTGGTCGAGCTGGGCCTGGCCGTCCTCGATCTGCTTGCGACCGTCCTCGATCTGCTGGCGCCCGTCGACGATCTTCTGCCGCTGCTCGTCGAGCTGGTCCTGCGTGGTGAAGCCGTCACGGACCTCCTTCACCCCGTCGAGGTCGGCGATCCCGTCCAGGAAGTCCTTGACGTCGGCCTTCTGCGTCGCGGTGAACGCCTTCCCGTCGGTCGTCTCGAAGACCAGCGTGCCGTTGCCACCGTTCGCCGACGGGAACTTGTCCGCCAGCTCGTCCTGCACCTGGCTCGTCTTGGTGTTCGGGATCGTGATGGACGAGGAGATCGTGCCCGCGAACAGGCTGTAGGTGAGCCCCGCGATGCCCATGATGACGATCCAGGCGATGATCACCAGCCAGTGGCGTCGTGCGGAGAACCGTCCGAGACGGTAGAGGAGACCGGCCATGCGGTTGCCCCGTCCTTTCGTGTCAGGTGCTGTGGTGGTGCGGGGTGCGCCGGTGGACCCCGGGGGGAGTGGTCAGGAGGCCGGCATGTAGCCGGAGCGGACGCTGTGCACGAGTCTGCTCAGCAGGGCGTCCCACGCGGTCAGTGACGCCGGGGTGAGCTCGGGGCCGTCGTGGGTGAGCCAGTGGTCGGCGATGACGACGATCCCGCTCATGAGCGAGTCGACGAGCAGTGCGGTGTCGAGCGGGTCGGCACCCGGGTGTCGCCGGGCGACCTCGTCGCGCAGCCGGTCGGTGACCCGCGAGAACGCGGTCTGGGTGAGGACCGCGGCCTTCGGGTCCTCCTTCCCCGGTTCACCGATGATCCGGTACATCCCGGAGATCGCCGGCGCCAGGTCGGCCCCGCGTGCGGCCGACTCGAGCTCCTCGAACATCGACGCGCGGCTGCCGTCACCGATCGGGGTCCGGGCCATGTCGGCCAGGAACCGGTCGATGATCACCGAGAGCTCCTGCTCGCACACCGCGAGCAGGACCTCGTCGAGCGACGCGAAGTGGTTGAAGACGGTCCGTCGCGCGATGTCGGCACGCGATGCCAGGTCGTCGACGCCGAAACCGCGTCCGCCGCGTTCGTCGACCAGGTCCCGCGCTGCCTGCAGGATCGCGGCACGGTGCTTCGCCTTGAGCGCGGCACGACGGTCGGTGGTGGTCACGTGTGCCAACACTAGGTGCATCGATGCACTCGGTGCACCTTCTCCGAGCGCTCCCTCAGGTTCGTCCCCCGGGCACGGAGGGTCGCGGGTCGATCCGGATGCGTCGGGTCGGAACACCGGTTCCGCACACCGGTTCCGGCTGCCAGACTGGGGGCTCGCGACCGCCGTACGAAGGAGTACCCATGACCGTCCGCCTGAGCCCGGAGACCCTGGACCGGATCGCCGCGAGCGGCGTCGCCGTGCCGAGCTACGACCGCGACGGGATCACCCCGGGGATCGTGCACTTCGGCGTCGGCGGCTTCCACCGTGCGCACCAGGCGATGGTGGTGGACCGGCTCCTGCAGCAGGGCGAGGCCCGCGAGTACGGCATCTGCGGTGTCGGTGTGCTCGAGCAGGACCGTCGCATGGCCGCCGCGATGGCGGAGCAGGGCGGCCTCTACACGCTCGTGCTCAAGCACCCGGACGGCACGCGGGAGTCGCGGGTCGTGGGCAGCATCGTCGAGTACCTGCTCGCGGTGGACGACCCGGACGCGGTCGTCGAGAAGATGGCGCACCCGGACACCAGGATCGTCAGCCTGACCATCACCGAGGGCGGCTACAACTTCGACCACGTCACGGGGGAGTTCGTCGCGGACGAACCGGGTGTCGCAGCGGACCTGCGCGGGGACGCCCCGCCGCGGACGGTCTTCGGCCTCGTGGTCGAGGCGCTCCGGCGTCGTCGCGACCGGGGTCTCGAGCCGTTCACGGTGATGTCGTGCGACAACATCCAGGGCAACGGGCACGTCGCTCGGCAGATGTTCACCGCCTACGCCCGCCTGCAGGACCCGGCCTTCGCGGCGTGGATGGGCGAGCACGTGTCGTTCCCGAACTCGATGGTCGACCGGATCACCCCGGTCACGACCGACGAGGACCGGGCGTGGGTCCGTGACGAGCTCGGCATCGAGGACGCCTGGCCGGTCGTCGCCGAGCCGTTCTTCCAGTGGGTGCTCGAGGACGACCACCCCGCCGGCCGCCCCCGGTACGAGGACGCCGACGTGCAGCTCGTCGACGACGTCGAGCCGTACGAACTGATGAAGCTCCGGCTCCTCAACGCCAGCCACCAGGGGCTCTGCTACTTCGGGTACCTGTCCGGGTACCGCTACGCCCACGAGGCCACGCAGGACGAGGCGATCGCCACCTTCCTCCGCCGCTACATGGCCGAGGAGGCGACCCCGACGCTCCACGCGGTCCCCGGGATCGACCTCGACGACTACACGGCGACGCTCATCGAGCGCTTCCGGAACCCCGAGGTCCGCGACACCCTCGCCCGGCTCTGCGCCGAGTCGAGCGACCGCATCCCGAAGTGGCTGCTCCCGGTGGTCCGCGAGAACCTCGCATCCGGAGGTCCCGTCGCGCTCTCGGCCGGCATCGTCGCCTCGTGGGCGCGTTACGCGGAGGGCACCGACGAGGACGGGCAGCCGATCCAGGTCGTGGACCGTCTCGCCGACCGGCTGACGGCGGCCGCGCGGCGGCAGGACGAGGACCGGCTCGCCTTCCTGCAGGACCGCCAGGTGTTCGGCGACCTGGTCGACGACGACCGGTTCGTCGCGGCGTACCGCGACGCGCTCGACGGGCTCCTGCAGGACGGCGCACACGCGACGGTCACGCGCCTGTCGCGCTCCTGACACGTCGCCCGCCGGACGGGAGGCGCGTGCGGACCCCGACCATGCGTCCCGGCTCCGCCACCACCGGACGGGAGGCGCGTGGTGGCACCGCCACGTGCCTCCCGTCCGACCGTGGCCGCGTCGCTCGCACGGCGGGACGCGACGTGCAGGTGGATCGCGGGCGGGGTCGGCATGCTCGTCAGCGTGCGGACGACGAGGACGACCCTGGCCACGATCGCGGCGGTGGCCGCGCTGACGCTCGCCGGGTGCAGCGGCAGTGGTGGTGGCGACCCCTCGGGCACGGCGGGCGGCGCTCCGACGGCGACCACGACGCCGGTACCGACACCGACACCGACCGCGACCGCGGACGCGGCGACGTCCCGCGCGTTCGCCGCGCTCGAGGAGCGGGACGACGCCCGGATCGGCGTCGTCGCGATCGACACGGCGGACGGCAGCAGCGTCGGGTACCGGGCGGACGAGCGGTTCGCCTTCGCCTCGACGAACAAGGCGTTCATCGCCGCGGCGGTCCTCGACGCGTCGAGCGGCGAGGACCTCGACGAGGTCGTGCACTACGGACGGGGCGACCTGCTCGAGTACGCACCCGTCACGAGCCGGCACGTCGACGAGGGCATGACGGTCCGGGCGCTCGTCGACGCGGCGGTGCGCGAGAGTGACAACACGGCTGCGAACCTGCTCGTGGAGCGGCTCGGCGGGGTGGGCGGTGTGTCGCGGTGGCTGCGGGGGATCGGGGACGACGTGACCCGGGTGGACCGCGTCGAGCCCGACCTCAACACGGCGGTCCCGGGTGACCCGCGGGACACGACGACCCCGGCGCAGTCGGCGAGCGACCTGCGGGCGGTGCTCGTGGGCGACGCGCTGGACGCCGGGGACCGCGAGCTGCTGCGGTCGTCGATGGCGGGGACGACGACCGGCGACGGCACGATCCGGGCGGGCGTCCCCGCGGGCTGGACGGTCGCGGACAAGACCGGGACCGCCTCGTACGGGGTGCGCAACGACATCGCCGTCGTCCGGCCGCCGGGCCGGGACCCCGTCGTGCTCGTCGTGTTCACGGCGCACGAGCGGGCGGACGCGGAGCCGTCGGACGCCCTGGTGGCCGCGGCGACCCGATTGGCGGTCCAGCGGATCGGCTGAGGGACACCCCCGGGCGGTGCTCAGCGCGGGAGCGTCGTGGCCCAGCGCCCGAGCACGTCCCACACCTGGTCGCGGACCTCGGGCGCGGAGAGCACCACGTCGTGCAGGGCCCCGTGCAGGCGCCGGACGGTCACCTCGGCGCCGAGCGACAGGGCCCGGTGCGCGACCACGTCCACGTTGAGCGCGACGTCGGCGCGCGTCATCGCGTCGTCCCACCGCGGCTGCAGCATGCTCTTGTCGCTGAGCAGCACGAGGGTCGGCACCGCGATGCCGAGCCCCTGCGCGACCCGTTCCTGCCCGGCGAACACCGCGGCGAGCCACCCGGGGTGCAGGGCGAAGCCCCGTTCGGGCCGCCAGCGCTGGTCGTAGGTCCACGACCCCTCGCCCGTGGCGGACACCGTGCGGGTGGAGAAGCCCGGGTCGACCGCGGGCATCGGCGCGAGCGGGTTCCGCCGTGCCCCGAGCTTGATCACCGGCGTGACGATCGCCCGGCCGAGTGCACTCGCCTGGAACTCGAGCCACGGGCTGTTCAGCACGAGGCCGTCGACGAGGTCGGGGTGCCGCGCGGCCCAGAGCGCCAGGGTCAGCCCGCCGGTGGAGTGCCCCATCGGGACGAGTCGTCGGCGCGGACCGCCGTGGTGCTCGGCGGCGATCGCGTCGAGGGCGGCGCCGATGTCCTCGTCGTACACGGCCAGGTCGTCGACGAACCCGGGCGTCTGGTGCGGGCGGAGGCTCCGGCCGTACTTCCGCAGGTCGAGGGCGTGGAAGCGCGCTCCGAGCCGCTCGAGGTGCTCCGCCAGCTCCACCTGGAAGAAGTAGTCGGACCAGCCGTGCACGTACAGCACGTCCACGCCGTGCAGGGGGCCGCGGGCGTGCAGCAGCAGGTCGTTCGGTGACCGCCGGCGCCGCACCAGGGTCGCGACGACCGGTCCCTCACCGTCCTCGCCGAGCGGGAGCTCGAGGCGCTCGAAGGAGGCCCCCAGCACGTCCTCGTGCCACCGTCCGGTCCCCATCCCCCGAGCGTACCGACGAGCGCACGGTCACGACGCGGTCACGGTCGGGTTACGGGACGGTGACGGCGGGAGCCCCTGCGGTAACGATCCGTACCGACTCGGTCCTTTCCCAGCGGTCGTGCCGGTTCTGCCCGGGGAACCCCGGGCAGACGTCCGAACAGCGTTGGGAGGGTCACCCGACGCCTCCGGACGACGGGGGCGGGACGACGAGGGGGAGACATGGCGATGCGACGTGCGACCGGGGCAGCCCTGGGCTTCGTGGGCGGCAGCGTGCTGGCGGGGCTGCTGGTCGGGGTCGGGGTGACACCGGTGCTCGCGGTGGCCGGCGTGGGGACGACCTCGGCGATCGACCTGTTCGACTCGATGCCGGAGTACATCGAGATCGGTGACCTGCCCGAGCGCAACGAGATCTGGGCGTACCAGGGCGGACAGCCCGTGCACCTGGTCGACGTGTGGGACCAGAACCGCCAGGAGCTGTCGCTCGACCAGATCAGCGACACCCTCGAGCACGCCGCGATCGACGGCGAGGACAAGCGCTTCCGCGAGACGGGCGGCGTCGACCCGACGAGCCTGGTGCGGTCGGTCGCGAGCGTCATCGCCTCCGGCGGGCAGGGCGGGTCCGGTGGCTCCACCATCACGATGCAGCTCGTGCGGAACATCAAGATCCAGCAGGCGAGCGAACTGCCGACCGCCGAGGAGCGCGAGGCCGGCTACCGCGAGGCGACGAAGAAGAGCCCGGAGCGCAAGCTCGCCGAGGTGAAGCTGGCGATCGGACTCGCGAAGGAGTACTCGAAGGACGAGATCCTCGCCGCCTACCTGAACATCGCGTACTTCGGCGACCAGACCTACGGTGTGCAGGCAGCCGCGCAGCGGTACTACGGCAAGGACGCCTCCGACCTGACCCCGGCCGAGGCCGCGTCGCTGATCGCCATCGTGCAGTGGCCCGAGCGCCGTGACCTGTCGACGCCCGAGCACCACGCCGACAACCAGGCACGGCGGGACGTCATCCTCCGCTCGATGCACGAGCAGGGGCACCTGGGCGACGCGGACCTCGCGACGGCGCTCGCGTCCCGTCCCGCCGACTACGTCCGCCTCACGGCGCCGCAGCAGGGGTGCGAGTCGGCGGTGCGCGGCGCGGAGTTCTTCTGCGCGTACGCCGAACAGGTGGCGAAGGAGCTGCCGCAGCTCGGCGCCGACCCCGGTGCCCGCGCCGCCGCGTGGCGCACGGGCGGGTACCGGGTGCAGACCACCCTCGACCTCGACCTCAACACCCAGCAGAAGGACCTGCTCGCCCTGCACGACCCGGCGACCGAGAGCCGGCTCGCCCTCGGTGCGACGCTCGACACCGTCGAGGCGGGCACCGGTCGCGTGCTGACGATGGCGCAGAACAAGGACTTCGACCGGTCGGCCGACGCACCGGCGACGGCGACCTCGCTCAACTACGCCACCGACGAGTCGAACGGCGGCTCGAAGGGGTTCCAGGTCGGCTCGACCTACAAGATGTTCACGCTGCTGCAGTGGCTCGTGTCCGGCCGGAGCCCCGACACGGTGGTGGACGGGACGCGGAAGGCTCGCGCCACGTGGACGCAGTGCGGGCAGCGGGTCACGCTGGACACCCCGTACGACCCGAAGAACGACTCGCCGGGGCAGACCGGGCCGTACTCGGTCCGCGCGGCGACGGCCCAGTCGGTGAACGCGGCCTACGCGGACATGGCGTCGCAGCTCGATCTCTGCGACATCCGCGACACCGCCGCGCGACTGGGTGTCCACCCGGCGACGGGTGGGGAGCTCCCGGCGAACCCGGCGGCGATCCTCGGGACGACGAGCATCGCACCGCTGACGATGGCGGCCGCCTACGCCGGGATCGCGAACGGCGGCGTGTACTGCGCCCCGGTCGTCGTCGACCAGGTCACCGGGCCGGACGGGACGGCCCTCGGTGGGCAGCCGCGGTCCTGCACGCAGGCGGTGTCGGCGTCGGTCGCGGCCGAGGCGTTCGCGGTGATGCAGGGTGCGTTCCGCGGCGGCACGGCGTCGGGTGGGCAGACCCTCGACGGGGCGACGCTGTTCGGCAAGACGGGCACGACCGACGCGGCGGACCAGATCTGGCTCGTCGGCGGGACCTCGCGGGCGGTGACCGCGTACTGGCAGGGCAACACCGACGGCGGGAAGACGAACCTGCGGTACGTCGGGAGCGGCCAGGGCGGCACCTACGCCGGGTCCCGGGCGGACGTGTGGCGGCAGGCGCAGACGGCGGTGAACGCGGCGCTGCCCGCCGGCTGATCGTCCGCTGCGGAGCGACCCCGTGACGGACGGGAGGCGCGGTGCCAGCCGGCACCGCGCCTCCCGTCCGCACGTGGGTCGCTACGAGACCTTCTTGCTGTCCTCGAGCCAGCCCGCGAGCTTCGTCATGTAGTCCGCCTGCGACGCGTAGTCGAGCGCCGGGAAGGTCCAGCTGTGGACCTGGCCCGCCTCGAGCGCGGCGTTGTCGGCGAAGGTCGGCTGCTTCTCGAGGTCCGCGACCTGGTAGCCCTGCTGCGACAGCAGGAGCACGTCACCGGTGATCTGCCCCGCGTTCTCCCACGAGTAGACGCCCCAGTAGAAGCCCTTCGGCTTCGGGTCCACGAAGTCGACACCGAACGACGAGTACATCTGCAGGCTCGGCTCGTCGCTCGGGCGGGTGACGTACGCGCCGGAGCCGTCGGCGAACATCGACACGACGGAGACGTCGCTCGACTTCGCGGCCTGCTCGAGCTCGTTCTCGGCCGCGTCGAAGCGGTCCTCGGCGGCCTGGACCTTCGCCTCGGGGGCGCCGAGCGACTCGGCCAGGTCGGCGATGGTCTCGATGACGTCCTCGCCCTTGCCGCCCCACTTCACCTGGACGACGGGTGCGATCGCCTCGACCTGCTGCTGCTGCTCCTTGTCCTTGAAGCCGTAGCCGGGCTGGGTCGTGTCGAGCGTGCCCTGCTCGTCCTTCGGGTACACCGACGTGACGACGAGGTCGGGCTTCAGGGCCGCGAGTTCCTCGAGGTCGATGTCGCCGTACGCCTCGCCGAGCTGGGTGATGCCGTCGGTGTCGAGGTCGGCGAACCGCTTGTCCTTCGCCATCGTCAGCTGGCCGAAGGTGCCGACCGGGCGCAGCCCGTACTCGATGAACGAGATGGCGACGTCGTTGAGGACGACGACGCGCTTCGGCGTGCTGTCGGTCTTGACGGTCGTGCCGGTGGCGTCCTCGTACGACCAGGGGCCCGAGGCGGCCGAACCTGTGCCGGCGGTGTCGCCGGAGCCGGCTTCGTCGTTCGCACCGGAGCAGCCGGTGAGGAGGAGGGCCGAGACGGCCACGGAGGTCACGAGGGCGGCGCGCAGGGAGCCGCGGCGGGGGATCTTCACGTTAGGAGAGCCTAACCTAACTCTGAGAGACCCGCCAGCATCGGACGCGAACACGGACCCGGACCGGCGGCGGTCAGGCGCGTGGTGCCTCGTGCTCGTCCGCCTCGTGCTCGTCCGCTTCGGGCACGATCATCGGCGCGCCGGTGACCGGGTCCGGCACGACGCGGGCGTGCAGCCCGAAGGCGGTCTGCAGCACGGCGGGTGTCAGGACGTCCTGCGGCGTGCCGTCGGCGACGACACCGCCGTCGTGCAGCACGACGAGCCGGTCCGAGTACCGCGCCGCGAGCGTCAGGTCGTGCAGCACCATCACGACGGTCGACCCCTGCTCGCGGTTCAGGCGCCGCACGAGCCGGAGCACGTCGAGCTGGTGCGCGAGGTCCAGGTACGTCGTCGGTTCGTCGAGCAGCAGGGTCTCCGCCTGCTGCGCCACCACGAGGGCGATCCAGGCGCGCTGCCGCTGGCCGCCGGACAGGCTCGCGACGTCGCGGTGCGCGACGTCGGTCAGCCCGGTCGCCGCGATGGCCTGCTCGGCGACGTCGGCGTCGTCGGCCGTCCACGGCTTCGCCCACGACTGGTGCGGGTTCCGTCCGCGCATCACGAGGTCGAGGACACTCGTGCCGGCGGGAGCCACCGGCGTCTGCGGCAGGATCGCGAGCCGCCGGGCGACGGCGCGGTTCGGCTCCCGGCGGATGGGGGAGCCGTCCAGCAGCACCTCGCCCGACTGTGGCTTCAGCACGCGGCCGAACGCCTTGAGGAGCGTCGACTTCCCGCACCCGTTCGCGCCGAGGAACGTCGTCACCGTCCCGCGCTCGATCCGCAGGTCCAGGTCGCGGAGGACGGGGTCGCGGTCGTAGCCGACGGACAGTCCGCGGGCCTCGAGGACGGGAGGCACGGTGCCGGTCGAGGCGCCGCCCGCGCTCCGGTGGGTGGTCGCGTCCGGTGCGCCCGCGGTCCTGCCGTCGGTCGTGGTGGCGGTCATCGGGACATCTCCTTGCGGTGGCGGACGAGGAGCCAGATCAGGTACGGGGCCCCGACGACGGTGGTCACGATGCCGACGGGCACCTGCCACGGGAAGGCGGAGCGCGCGAGCAGGTCGGCGCCGAGGACGAGGACCGTCCCGAGCGCCCCCGCGAGCAGCAGTGGCGGACGGTTCGTCCCGGCCAGCCGCAGGGCCACCTGGGGGACGACGAACGCGACGAAGCCGATCGGTCCGGCGGCGGCGACGGCGGCGGCGGTGAGGACGACCGCGAGGGCGAGGACGAGCAGCCGGTGACGCTGCACGCCGAGTCCGACGCCGGTCGCGACCTCGTCGCCGAGCTGCCCGATGCCGAGCGCGGCGCTGGTGGCGAGGGCGATCGGGACGCAGACCGCTGCGACGAGCAGGAGCGGCCAGACCGTCGTCCACGAGGTGCTCGACAGGCTGCCGACGAGCCACTGCGACGCCGCCGTGGCGACGGTGATCTTCGCGCGGACGAGCAGGTAGCTGGTCACGGCGTCGAGCGTCGCGCTCACCCCGATGCCGACGAGCACCAACCGGTAGCTCTGCACGCCGCCCCGCCAGCCGAGGCCGTACACGGCGGCCGCGGCGACGAGTGCGCCGATCGTCGCCGCCACCGGGATGCCGCCGCTCAGGACGACCGCCGACACCGAGTAGGTGCCACCGCCGAGCACGATCGCGGCGACCGCGCCGACGCTCGCTCCCGAGGTCACGCCGATGATGTCCGGCGTGCCGAGCGGGTTCCGGGTCACCGTCTGGGTCAGCGCGCCGGCCGTCCCGAGCACCAGGCCGACCAGGGCGCCGGTGAGCACGCGGGGGAGTCGGAGCGTGGTGACGATGAAGCCCTCGGGGCCGTCCTCGGCGCCGAGCAGTGCGCGGACGACGGTGCCCGGCGCGATGAACGTGCTGCCGACCGCGACGCCGAGCACCACCAGGGCCAGGGCGACGGCGAGCGAACCGACCGTCCAGCCGAGCACCCGCGGACGCCAGGCGAGTCCGACCGGGCCGATCCGGACACCACGGCGACCGGCGGGCGGACGGTCCGTGCCGGACGGTACCGCGCGCTCGGCCTCGAGCCGTCCGTCCGTGGCGGCGCTCACAGGGACACCAGCGATCGGCGACGGGCGACGGCGACGAAGACCGGACCGCCGAGCACGGCGAGCACGATGCCGACCTCGACCTCGGAGAACCCGCCGACCAGTCGGCCCACCACGTCGGCGACGAGCACGAGTGCAGCGCCGACGAGTGCCGACACGGGGAGCGTCCAGCGGTGCCCGGTCCCGACCAGGGCGCGGGCGACGTGCGGCACCGTGAGGCCGACGAAGCCGATCGGTCCGGCGGCGGCGGTGGCACCGGCCGCCAGGAGCGTGATGCCGCCGAGCCCGACGAGCCGGGCGACGAGCACGTTCTCGCCGAGGCCCTTCGCCAGCTCGGCGCCGAGCCCCAGGGCGTCGAGGGCGCGGGTGTTCCAGACCGCGAGCACGGCGCCGACGAGCAGGAACGGTGCCGCGGCCACGAGCACGTCGAGCTGCCGGGAGGCGAGCGACCCGACCACCCACAGGCGGTAGGCGTCGAGGGAGTCCTGGTCGGTCAGGACGATGAACGACGTGATCGCCCCGAGCAGGGCGGAGACGGCGGCCCCGGCCAGGGCGAGGGGCACGGGGCTCGCGGTGCCGCTGCCGGCGACGGTCACCGAGAACACGACGACGCTCGCGACGACGGCCCCGACGAGGGCGAACCAGACGGTGGCCCCGGTGCTCGTCACCCCGAAGACGTACACGCCGAGCACGACCGCGAGCCCGGCGCCGGAGGAGACGCCGAACAGCCCGGGGTCGGCGAGCGGGTTCCGGGTGTGGCCCTGCATGAGGAGCCCGGCGATGCCGAGCGCTGCGCCGACGGCCGCCCCGATCAGGGTGCGCGGGATGCGGGAACCCCAGACGACGGCCTCGGCGGTGCTCGATCCGCTGCGCGTCAGCCCCGCGAGCACCTGGTCGACGCCGAGCCGGTTGCTCCCGAGGAGCATGCTCGCGACCGCGGCGACGACGAGCGCGACGACCAGGGCCACGACCACCAGCAGCCGACGACGGACGGCCCGGCGGTGCACGCCGTCGGCACGCGGCGGGGCCTCGCTCCGGGCGGCCCGGTCGGGCGTCAGGACGGTTTCGGGGGATGGCACGCAGGCCAGCTTAGGGTAGCCTTCCCTTCATGGCGAAGATCCCGCGGCTCATGCCCGAGGCACCCCGGCTCTTCCGTGCTCGGGTGCTCCGCTCCGTCCGGCACACCCCGTCGGTGCAGCGGGTCACCGTGACGGGCGACGACCTGCACGAGTTCCCGTTCCTCGGCTTCGACCACTGGTTCCGCCTGTTCGTGCCGCGCCCCGACCAGGACGCCTTCCGGATGCCCGACCTGGACGGTCGCCGCTGGTGGCCGTCGTTCCTCGCCATCCCCGAGGACGTCCGTCCCCACTGCGCGAACTACACGGTCGCGGCCTTCCGTCCCGAGGTCGGCGAGCTCGACGTCGACTTCGTCGTGCACTGCGACGCCGACGGCGAGCCCGAGGGCCGCGCGGCGATCTGGGCCTGCGGTGCCCGTCCCGGCGACGAGCTCGCGATGCTCGACCAGGGCTGCATCTTCGACTGCCCGGATGACGCCGGCGAGGTCGTCGTCGCCGCCGAGGAGACCGGCCTGCCCGCCGTCGTCGGCATCGCGGCGTCGCTGCCGCGCGACGCCGTCGGCCGCATCATCCAGGAGGTCCCGACCGCCGCCGACGTCCGCGTGCTCGACGCCCCGGTCGGTGTCACGGTGACGTGGATCGTCCGGGCGGACACCGAGCACGACGTCCCCGGACGCGCGGCGCTCGCCGAACTGCAGCGGTACGTGCCCGCCGACGACCGTGGGTACGCCTTCGTGGTCGGGGAGTCGCGGCTCGCGACCGAGGGCCGGCGACACCTGCACCGTGCCGGTCTGCCGAAGACCCGGATCACCTTCTCCGGGTTCTGGAAGCACGACGCGCGCCAGGTCGTCCCCGCCTGACCGTCCCCGCGTAGCGTGCGGGCATGAGCAGTCGACTGAGCGAACTCGTGCTGAACTGCCGCGACCCCGAGGCGTTGTCGCGCTTCTGGTGCGCGGTCCTGGACTACGTCGAACTCGGGACGGACGACGACGGCATCGAGATCGGGCCCGCATCGGGCTTCGGCGGCGCGACCCCGACGATCATCCTCAACCGGGTCGAGCACGCGCCGACCCAGACCCTGCGGCTCCACCTCGACCTCTCGCCGGTCGATCGCGACCAGGAGGCCGAACTCGAGCGGCTGCTCGCGCTCGGTGCCCGACCCGCAGACGTCGGACAGACCGGCGAGGAGTCCTGGCACGTGCTGCAGGACCCCGAGGGGAACGAGTTCTGCCTGCTGCGGACGCGGCTCGACCCGCTCTGACCTGCCCTCGCGCCGCCCGTTCCTTCCCAAGACAGGCGCGATGCAATGCGATCTCGGGCGTACCTGGTCGTTCAGGAGCACCAGGCACGCCCGCTTCGACCAGGCACGCCCGCGTCCACCAGGCACGCCCGCGTCCACCAGGGACGCCCGGTCCGACCACGCGCACGACGGACGGGAGGCACGGTGCCAGCTGGCACCGTGCCTCCCGTCCGTCGACGCGGAGCGTCTAGCCCTTGAGGCCCGAGCCCGTCACGCCCTCCACGATCTGCCGCTGGAAGACCAGGTAGAGGATGATCAGCGGCAGTGCCGCGAGGATCGCGCCCGCCTGGATGTCGGCGTAGCGCTGCCCGAAGCTGCCCTGCACCGTGGCGAGCCCGACCGGGATCGTCATGAGGTCCGGGTTGGACAGGACGAACAGCGGCAGGAGCAGGTTGTTCCACACCCCGACGAAGGTCAGGATCGCGACCGCGGCGATCACCGGACGGGACAGCGGCATGATCACCGACCAGTAGATCTTCCACATGCCCGCACCGTCGATGCGCGCCGCCTCCTCGAGCTCCTTCGGGATGCCGTCGAAGAACTGCTTGAAGATGAAGACCGCGATCACGGCCGGCACCTGCGGGAAGATCACCGACCAGTACGTGTTGAGCAGGTTGACCGCGTTGAGCTCCTGGAAGATCGGGATGATCAGGACCTGCGTCGGGATCATGATGCCCAGGATGATGAGCAGGAACGCGACGTTCCGGCCGCGGAACGCCAGACGGGACAGCGCGAAGGCCGCCATCGAGGCGAACAGCACCGTCAGCGCCGTGGTGACGAGGCTCGTCACGCCGCTGGCGAGGTACCAGTTCCAGATGTCGCCGGACCGGAACAGCGACGCGTAGGAGTGCAGCGTCGGGTTCCAGTTCGACAGGATCGCGTTCGCGCCCAGGGCCGCGACCCCGTTGTCGGACAGTGACGTCTTCAGGGCGAACAGGCTCGGGATGAGCCAGATGATCGCGAACACCGTCAGGACGATCGCGGCGGCGGTGTTGAAGCCCTTGCCGGAGACGCCGATCTTCGCCGCGTTCGCGGGAGCGGCTGCCGAGACGCCGGAGCGCAGCTTCCGCGGACGCGACGTGGTGATGCTCTCGGTGGCGGTCATGTCAGGCCCCGATCTCTCGCTTGGCGGCAGCGCGCTCGACGAGCTGCCGGATGACCGCGATCGCGACGATCACGATGAACAGGAGCACCGACGCGGCGGACGCGGCGCCGAGACGGTTGTCGGTGAAGCCGACGCCGGTGATGAGCTGCAGCGAGACCTGGGTCGAGATGCCCGGGCCGCCGTTCGTCATCAGGTACACCTGGTCGAAGATCTTCAGGCTCGCGATGATCTGCAGCAGGATGACCAGCGTCGTCGTGCGGCCGAGCAGCGGCAGCGTGATCGACTTGATCTGCTGCCAGCTGGACGCACCGTCGACCGCGGCGGCCTCGTACAGCTCGCGGGGGATCTCCTGCAGGCCGGCCAGGTACAGCACGAAGTTGAAGCCGAGGGTCCACCACACGGTGGCGATCGCGACGCCGATCATGGCCGTGTTCGGGCTCGCGAGCACACCCGCACCCGGGGTCAGGCCGATCGCCTGCTGGATCGAGGCGAAGAGGCCCGTCGCCGGGGTGAAGATGAACACCCAGATGAGCGAGATCGTCGCCGACGGCAGGATGAACGGCAGGAAGAACGCCAGGCGGAAGAACCACTGCCCGCGGTTCATCCGGTTCGTCAGCACGGCGAAGACGAAGGCCAGGATCACCAGCGGCGGCGTCGTGTAGAGCGTGAACTGCAGGGTGTGCCAGAGCGACGACCAGAAGTCGGCGCGACCGAGCATCTCGGCGTAGTTCGCGAAGCCCGCGAAGCTGCCGAGCCCGGTGCGGACGGTCGAGGTGTTGAAGAAGCTCGTGACGATCATCCAGACCGTCGGACCGAGCAGGAAGGCCAGGTAGAACAGGCCGAAGGGCGCGAGGAAGAGCCAGCCGGTGCGGCCCTGTCCCCGGTTGGTGGAGTTCACGCGGGGGCGCGTGCCACGGGTGACCGCGGCGGCGTCCGTGGGTCGGGTGAGAACTGGTGCAGCGGTCACGTCATCGTGCCTTTCGCGCGGTGTTCACGTCGGTCGTCGGGGAGGCGTGCCCGGTCACAGCGGGCTCGGGGTGTTGAGGTAGGTGGCGAGCTGGTCCTTGATGGCCGCGAGCGCCTGGGCGGGCGAGCTGCTGCCCTGCTGCACCAGTGCGAGCTGGGCGCCGACGGTGTTCTCGAAGGTCGAGCCCGATCCGCCGTACCAGGCGGGGTCGTCGAAGACGGCGGACTCGGCTGCCGAGGCGTAGTTGGACTGCGGCTTGAGGTCCTTGAACGCGGTGCTGTCGAACGTGGGCATGTACGCGGGGACGTGCCCGCCCTCGGCCCAGGTCAGGCTCTGCTCGAGCATCTGCTTGATGAAGAGCATGTGCGCCTTGCGCTGCTCGGGCGTCCGGTCCTTCCGCGGCAGGATGAACGTGTGCGAGTCGGCCTGCGTCGCCGGCTTGTCGAACAGCTGCGGGACGGGGACCATGCCGAACTTCAGCCCCTTGATGGACTGCGCGGTGCTGATCTCCCACTCGCCCTGCATGAAGAAGCCCGCCTTGCCGGTGAACATCAGCGTCTGGGCGGTGGCGTAGTCGAGCCCCTTGTTCAGCCAGCCCTCCTTCACCCACTTCTGGGTCATGTCGGTGACCTTCGTGTACGCGTCCTCGTTGACGGTGAGCTTCGCGCCCCCGTCGCTGATGAACGGCGTCGCACCGTCGATCTGGTTGTACATCGACCAGAAGAAGCGCCACGGGGTCGCGACCTCGCTGACGTTCGCGACGTTGAGCGCGGTGCCGCCGGTGACCTTCGCGACGGCGGCCAGCGCGGCCTCGAAGTTCTCGAGCCCGTTGAGGTCCTTCAGGTTGCCGTCGGAGTCGATGAGCCCGGCCTTCTGGCACACGTCAACGTTGTAGAAGAGCACGAAGGGGTGCGTGTCGAGCGGCACGCAGATGTTCTTGCCGTCGGTCTTCTGCGCGGTCCAGGCCTTCTGGTTGAAGTCGCTGGCGCTCAGGCCGACGCTCGCCAGGTCGTCCTCGGTGATCGGGTCGAGCAGCCCGCCGTCCCAGAGCGGCTTCGCACGGGTCAGGTGGGCGATCGCGACGTCCGGCGGCTTGTTCCCGACGGTGGCCAGTGTGACCTTCGAGTAGTACGGGTTGCCCCAGGCGAACGTCGTCGCCTGCAGCGAGGACGGCCCGCCGTGCTGCTTCGCGTAGCCGGCCTCCATCGTCTGCATACGGACACCGTCGCCACCGCCGAAGAGGTTCCAGAAGACGAGGGTCTCGGGGTTCAGCGGGGCACCGGCGACGCCGGCGGCGAGCGGGCTCGAGCACGCGGCGAGGGGGAGGACCGCGGCGCCGGCGGCTGCACCGGCGAGCAGGGTCCTGCGGGTGAAGGCACCGCCGCGGGACTGCGGGGTGGGTACGGCTGGTCGGATCGGCATGGCATCACTCCATCGGGACGGGCCGAGCGGAGCGGTCGTTGCTCCGTGAGCGCTCACAGTAGCGGCAGGTCCGGGGGTGCGCCACCCCTTTCGTGAAGGTCACGACCGGGGCGCGTCCCCGCTTCCCCATCCGCCCGGAACCCGCTAGCGTTCATGGGGACGTGAGCGCTCACTTTCGTTCCGGGCCGATCACGTCGCACCACGAGCCCCCACGCTGATCAAAGGAGATCCATGCCTCGCACACACCTCGTCCTCGACGCCGCGTTCACCGTGGGGCCGGTGCGCCGTCGCCTGTTCGGTGGGTTCGTCGAGCACCTCGGGCGCCACGTCTACGACGGCATCCACGAGCCGGCACACGAGACCGCCGACGAGCACGGCTTCCGCAAGGACGTCATCGACCTCGTCAAGGAGCTGAACGTCTCCGCGATCCGCTACCCCGGTGGCAACTTCGTCTCCGGCTACAAGTGGGAGGACGGCGTCGGGCCCGTCGAGCAGCGCCCCCGTCGCCTCGACCTCGCCTGGCACTCGACCGAGACCAACGAGGTCGGCCTGCACGAGTTCCAGCACTGGCTCGACGCGGTCGACTCCGAGCTCATGCTCGCCGTGAACCTCGGCACCCGCGGCACGCAGGAGGCCATCGAGCTCCTCGAGTACGCGAACATCGACGCCGGCACCGCGCTCAGCGAGTACCGCCGCTCGAACGGCCGCCAGGAGCCCTTCGCCATCAAGATGTGGTGCCTCGGCAACGAGATGGACGGCCCGTGGCAGCTCGGCCACAAGAACGCCGAGGACTACGGCAAGCTCGCCGCCATGACCGCGAAGGCCATGCGACAGATCCAGCCCGACCTCGAGCTGGTCGCCTGCGGTTCGTCCGGCGCCTCGATGCCGACGTTCGGCGAGTGGGAGCGCACGGTCCTCGAGCACACCTACGACGACGTCGACTACATCTCGGCGCACGCCTACTACGAGGAGGACGGCGACATGTCGACGTTCCTCGCCTCGGGCGTCAACATGGACCACTTCATCGACACCGTCACCACCGCGGCGGACCACGTCAAGGCGCACAAGAAGTCGGACAAGCGCATCGACATCTCGTTCGACGAGTGGAACGTCTGGTCGATCAGCAAGTGGAACGAGCAGCAGAAGACCTTCGAGCTGCAGGACTGGCCGGTCGCGCCGCGCCTGCTCGAGGACGTCTACACCGTCGCGGACGCCGTCGTCGTCGGTGGGCTCCTCATCTCGCTGCTCCGGCACGCCGACCGCGTCGCGTCGGCGAGCCTCGCGCAGCTCGTCAACGTCATCGGCCCGATCATGACCGAGCCCGGCGGCCCGGCCTGGCGCCAGACGACGTTCTTCCCGTTCTCGCTCACCTCGAAGCTCGCGAACGGCACGTCGCTGCAGGTCAAGGCCTCGGGCGACACGGTCGACGGCGGCAAGTACGGCGAGGTCCCCGTGGTCGACTCCGCCGCGACGGTCGAGGACGGCAGGGCAGCGGTCTTCCTGGTGAACCGTCACCAGACCGAGTCGACGACCGTCACGATCGACCTGGCCGGCATCGGCGCCGACGGTGACGTCCGCGCCGAGGGCATCTGGGACGACGACGTGCACGCCGTCAACGACCTCGAGGGCCGCGAGCGCGTCGGACTCCGCACGAACGAGACCGTCCGTCGCGAGGGCGACACGATCACGATCGAGCTGCCCCCGGTCTCCTGGACCGCGGTGTCGATCGGCTGACCCGACCGCCGACCACGGTCGGCGCACGAACGCCTCGGCGAGCGCTCCGGTGAGCGTCGAGTGAGCACGGAGGGCACCGGCCCGCGCGAGCGGACCGGTGCCCTTCGCTCGTGCCGGAGCGGGCCGGAGCGGGCCGGAGCCTGCCGGAGCCTGCCGGAGCGTGCCGGCGCGGGCCGGACGGGAGGCGCGGTGCGGTACCGCCACGGACCTCCCGACCCGGGACGTGCCGGACGGCAGGCGCGGTGCGGTCCGGCCGCGAGCCTCCCGTCCGCCGCTCGGTCAGTCCGCGGACGGCCGCATGTCGTAGGTGACCCACGGGGTCGCCGCGGCGACGCGGTCGTAGACCGCCCGCGCGGTCGCGTTGTCCTCGGCGGTGATCCAGCGGACGACGCTCGCGCCCTCGGCAGCGGCGGTGGCCGCCGCCTCGTGCAGCAGTGCCGTCGCGACGCCGCGCCCCCGGGCGTCGGGAGCCGTGAACAGGTCGTCGAGGTACAGGCCGGTCGTCGCCGACGACGGGCGGGCGAACCGTCGGAGGTCGGCGAGCCCGAGCAGGTGGCCGTCGGCGTCCTCGGCGACCAGGCCGGTCAGCCCGTGTGCACCCGTCGACACCCACTGCCAGGTGGTCCGGACGGCCTCGGTGTCCTCCGGCAGTCGGTAGAACGCGCGGTAGCCGGCGTACAGGGCCTGCCACGCAGCGGCGTCCGTCGACCGCACCGGACGGATGCGCACGACCGCGGCGCGCGCTCGGGACCGGATGTCCGTGATCACGGCGGTCTTCGCGTCGGCGTAGGCGTTCGTGTCGTCCCACGACCGCTCCATCAGCGCACGCTTGGTGTCCTCGTACCGCTGCCGGTCGGTGTCGTCGCGGCGGAGCTGGTCGCGGAGCAGCAGGTAGTCGTCGAGCTCGGCAGCGCCGTGCTCGTACACGTGCACGTGCGCGTCGCGCTCGGGCGTGCGGACGAGGCGGTGCCCGGGCTCGCGTACCCGGAGCTCGTAGCCGGCGCCGAGCAGCGGGGTGAGGTACGCGGCCTCGTCGGTGACGTCCGGCACGGCGACCGCGACGTCGACGATCGGCTTCGCGGCGAGTCCCGGCACGGACGTCGAGCCGATGTGCTCGATCGTGACGTGCTGGCCGTCCAGGGCGTGGGCGATCCGTGCACGGTGCTCCTCGTAGCGGGCGGACCAGGCGGGATCGTGGTCCTGGAGCCCGACGGTCAGCGGTTCGGGGCCGCCGACGATGTCCACCTCGGTGACGTCGGGGTGCGCGTGCGCACCGGTGCGGATCCAGTGGTGGAGCAGGGTGTGCCCGTCCGGGTCGACCACGCTGCGCTCGTACCGGCCGCCGGCGTGCTCGATGACCCGGCGGGACGCGGGGTTCGTCGCGTCGCACGTCAGCATGACCTCGGGCAGCCCGCGCTCGGCAGCCGCGCGGACGACCTCGGCGAGCGCCGCGGACGCCAGGCCCCGGCCCCGGGCGGAGGGCCGGACGCCGTACCCGACGTGCCCGCCGTACGAGCGGAGGAAGTCGTTGAGCTCGTGCCGCAGCGCGATGCTGCCGAGGTACTCGTCGCCCTCGACGATCCAGCGGTAGGTGCACGTCACGTGGTCGGGGCTGGCCGGGGTCGTCTCCTCGGCCAGGAGCTGGTCGACCCAGCGCTCGAAGCCCGCTCGGTCCTGCAGCGCCGCGGCGTCCCGGATCCCGGCGCCGTCCTGGTGGGCACCGTCCCACTCCTGCAGGGCGCGGCGGAAGGACGGGTAGTACTCGGGGGAGGGGGCGACGAGTTCCATCCCGAGATCCTAGGGGTGCTCACGTCCGGCGTGCGCAACGGCAGGCCTGCTCGCGTCAGGCCTGCTGGCGTCAGGCCTGCTCGCGTCAGCGGTAGCGGTAGAACCCCTCACCCGACTCGACGCCGTACTTGCCCTGGTCGAGGTACTCCGACTGCAGGTACGCCGCCCAGGCCTGCGCGCCGGGCTCGGGGGATGCGCTCGCGACCGCGTGCGCGGTGCGGAGCCCGATGACGTCGTACATGCGGAACGGCCCGACCGGGCTGCCGGTCCCGATCTGCCAGGTGGTGTCGATCGTGGCGGGGTCGGCCACCCCGCGGAGCACCAGGCCCGCGGCGGCGTCGAGGAGCGGCACGAGCAGGGAGTTGAGCACGTAGCCCGGCTGCTCCTTGTGCAGGCGGATCGGGACCATGCCGATCTCCTCGGCGAACGTCGCGACGCGCTCGAACACCTCGGGGTCGGTCTGCTCGGTCCCCATCACCTCGGCGGTGTTCTGCCGCCAGACGTGGTTGGCGAAGTGCAGCGCGAGGAAGCGGTCAGGGCGGCCGGTCGCGTCCGCGATCGCGCTCGGCAGCAGGGTCGACGAGTTCGTCGCGAAGACGGTCTCCGCCGGCGCCACCTCGGCGAGCCGGCCGTAGACCTCGCGCTTGGTCTCGAGTCGCTCGGGGACCGCCTCGACGACGAGCTCGGCCCCACCGACGGCCCGGGCGAGGTCGGTGTCGAAGGTGATCCGCGCGACGGCGGCGCCGGCGTCCGGTCGGGCGTCCTGCCCGACGTCGCCGAGGTACTGCTCGACGATGCCCGCGAGTCGCTCACGACCGGCGGCGACCGCGTCCTCGCTGATGTCGTACACGACGACGGGGATGCCGTGTCGGGCGGTCTGCAGGGCGATCTGGGTGCCGAGGACGCCGGCGCCGAGCACGGTGACGGAGCTGAAGGTGGTCATGGTGCCCAGTGTGCTCCCGACCCGTGGGAGTGCGCGGGCGAGCGCCTGACCCGACGCGGGCGCCTAGGCCCGCGGCGGCGGTGCCGTGCTCGCCCGTTCGACCAGGCGCACCGGCACGAGGTCGGTCGACGTGCGGACGGGGGTGCCCTCGATCTGCGCCAGCAGCGTCGCGACCGCCCGCCGCCCGACCTCGTCGAAGGACTGGTGCACGGTGGTCAACGGCGGCCAGAACGACTCCGACTCGGGGAAGTCGTCGAAGCCGACCACGCTGAGGCTCTCCGGCACCGATCGACCGGCCTCGTGCGCCGCCCGGAGGACCCCGAGCGCGGTCTGGTCGTTCACCGCGAAGACGGCGGTGATCTCGGGCCGCGCCGCGATCTCCTGCCCGGCGCGGTGCCCGTCGGCCGTCGACCACCCTGCGGGGAGGACCCGGGGGACCCTGCGGCCCGCGTGCTCGAGCGTCTCGCGCCACGCGACGAGGCGGCGTTCCGCGGAGTACGAGGCGGTGGGTCCGGCGACGTGCCAGACGGTCTCGTGCCCGAGGTCGAGCAGGTGCTGCGTGGCGAGCCGTGCGCCCTCGGCCTGGTCGATGTCGATGGAGGGCCGGTCGGTCGTGCCCGCGGAGTCGACGACCACGAGCGGGACACCGCTCGGCAGCACGACCTCGGCGGTGTCGATGATGTGCGACTCGATGACGATCACGACGCCGTCGACCGCCTGCTCGTGCAGCCGGGAGAGCGCGGTGCGGACGCCCTCGCCGGTACGCGACGCCATGGGCAGCAGGGTGATGGTGAAGTCCGCGGCGGCCGCAGCGGCCGAGATGGCCTCGAGCGTGCGCATGTTGCCGAACGACGCGAGCGTGAACATGATCACGCCGATGGTCCGGAAGCGCCCGGACCGCAGCGCACGAGCCGCACGGTTCGGCCGGTAGCCGAGGTCGTCCATGGCGCGCTGGACCCGGTCCCGGGTGTCCGGGCTGACGTTGTCGAAGCCACGGGCAACGCGCGACACGGTCTGCATCGAGACACCGGCGGCGTCGGCCACGGCGGCCAGCGACGGCGCACGGCGCGGTGCGGTCAGATCGGTCGACAACGCTGTTCCCTCCGTTCGACTTCCCCGAACGCTAGTGCATGTTGACGTTGCCATGCTACGGTGACGTCGTTCGATGTTGACGTCAACATCGACGTCCTCCGGATCCGCGCCAGCGCAGGCAGGGCACGACCCGTGGGCACCGTCGGGTGCCCGGTCCGGAACCCGAACGCAGCAGACAAGGGAGTCACATGAGCACGCTCGCAGCGCGCCCGGCCGAGGCGGCACCGCCGGCGCGGCCGACCGCTCGCCGCCCGAAGGTCCGGGGGCGGTACACCGGCTGGCTGTTCGTCGGCCCCTTCGTCGTCGTCCTCGTGGCGATGCTCATCGTGCCGATCGGCTACGCGCTCTGGCTCAGCCTGTTCCGCGACCAGCTCATCGGCGGCAACCAGTTCGTGTGGTTCGCCAACTACGTGCAGCTGTTCCAGGACGCCCAGTTCTGGGAGGGCCTCGGTCGCGTGGCACTCTTCCTGGTCGTGCAGGTCCCGATCATGCTCGGCCTCGCGCTCGTGGCGGCCCTCGCGCTCGACAGCGCACGGCTCTGGGGCACCGGGTTCTTCCGCATCGCCGTGTTCCTGCCGTACGCCGTGCCCGGCGTGGTCGCCGCCCTCATCTGGGGCTTCATCTACGGCAACCAGTTCGGTCTCACCGGCGCCGCGAACAGCGCGCTCGGCATCGACCTGCTCCAGCCGTTCAGCCCGACCTGGGTCCTCACGTCGATCGGCAACGTGGTCACGTGGGAGTTCCTCGGCTACAACATGCTGATCTTCTACGCCGCCCTGCGCGTCGTGCCCGGTGAGCTCTACGAGGCTGCCGAGCTCGACGGCGCCGGCCCGCTGCGCACCGTCTTCTCGATCAAGCTGCCCGCCCTGCGCGGCCCGATGGTCATCGCGACGATCTTCTCGATCATCGGCAGCTTCCAGCTCTTCAACGAGCCGAACCTGCTGAAGACGCTCGCGCCGAACGTCATCGGCAGCGCCTTCACCCCGAACATGTACGCCTACTCGCTGTCCTTCAGTGGCCAGCAGTTCAACTACTCCGCCACCGTCGCCATCGTCATGGGTGTCATCACCGCCGTGATCGCCTACGTCGTCCAGGTCCGCGGAACCCGCCAGGAGAACCGATGAGCACCCTGCAGCAGCCCGCCGCCGGCGCGACCAGCCCGGCCACGGTCACCGAGGCGACCACCACCCAGCGCGACCCGGGGGACCGGGCGACCCGCGCCTCCCGGTCGCGCCGCGCCGGCAAGCCGGTCGACGGACGCAAGGTGAAGCGCTCCGGTCTCCTGACCGCCGTGATGGTCGTCTTCGTCGTCTACTCGTTCGCACCGCTGTTCTACCTGCTGGTGAACAGCACCAAGACCCAGGCGTCCCTGCTGTCGACGTTCGGCCTGTGGTTCGGCGGCGACTTCAACCTCTGGCAGAACATCGTCGACACCCTGACCTACAACGACGGCATCTTCCTGCAGTGGCTCGGCAACACGCTGCTGTACGTGGTCGTCGGTGCCGGTGGCGCGACCCTGCTCGCCACGGTCGCCGGCTACGGCATGGCGAAGTTCCAGTTCCCCGGCCGTCGCGCGGTCTTCGCCGTCGTCCTCGGGGCGATCGCCGTCCCCGGCACCGCCCTCGCCGTCCCGACCTTCCTGCTCTTCTCGCAGTTCGGCCTGACGAACACCCCCTGGGCGATCATCCTGCCGTCGCTCATCAGCCCGTTCGGCATGTACCTCATCTGGACCTACGCGATCGACGCGATCCCGACCGAGCTCATCGAGGCCGCCCGCATGGACGGCGCCGGCGAGTTCCGGATCTTCTTCACCATCGCGCTGAAGCTCCTCACGCCCGGTGTCGTCACCGTCCTGCTCTTCGCGGTCGTCGCCACCTGGAACAACTACTTCCTGCCGCTCATCATGCTGAGCGACCCGAAGTGGTACCCGCTCACGGTCGGCCTCAACCAGTGGAACGCCCAGGCCACCGGCTCCGGCGCGCAGCCGATCTACAACCTCGTCGTCACCGGATCGCTCCTCACGATCATCCCGATCGTGGTCGCGTTCCTCTTCCTCCAGCGCTTCTGGCAGTCCGGCCTCGCGGCCGGTTCCGTCAAGGCCTGACCCACCGGACGGGAGGCGCGCCGGCAGCCCGCCACGCGCCTCCCGACCGGGACACAGCAGCACCACCCCAGCCCCAGATCACGAAGAAGTGGAAGGCAACCCATGAACAAGCGTCTCCGGCGCGGGCTCAGCGCCCTCGCCATCGGCGTCACCGCCGCCATCGCGATGACCGCCTGCGCCTCCGGCAGCTCCGCCGGCGGCTCGGCGGACGACATCGACAAGGCCCTCAAGGACGGCGGCACGCTGACCTACTGGTCCTGGACCCCCTCGGCCAAGGACCAGGTCGCCGCGTTCGAGAAGCAGTACCCGAAGGTCAAGGTCAAGCTGGTCAACGCCGGCACCGGAGCCGACCAGTACACGAAGCTGCAGAACACGATCAAGGCCGGCTCGGGTGCTCCCGACGTCGCGCAGGTCGAGTACTACGCGCTGCCGCAGTTCGCCCTGTCCGACTCGCTCGTCGACCTGTCGTCGTACGGCTTCGGCGACCTCGAGAGCAAGTTCTCGAAGGGCACCTGGAGCAACGTCGCCATGGACGGCAAGGTCTACGGCCTGCCCCAGGACTCCGGCCCCATGGCGCTGTTCTACAACAAGAAGGTCTTCGACGAGTACGGCATCGAGGTGCCGAAGACGTGGGACGAGTACATCGCCGCCGGCAAGAAGCTGCACGAGGCGGACTCGTCGAAGTACATCGCGGCGGACTCCGGCGACGCCGGCTTCACCACGAGCATGATCGCCCAGGCCGGTGGCACCCCGTTCACGACCGACGGCGACAAGATCACCATCGACCTGCACGACGCCGGCACGCAGAAGTGGGCGAAGACCTGGGACCAGCTCGTCGAGCAGGGCCTGCTGTCGAAGACCACCGGCTGGACCGACGACTGGTACAAGCAGCTCGGCAACGGCCAGATCGCCACGATGGTCACCGGCGCCTGGATGCCCGGCAACCTGATGGCCAGCGTGCCGGACGCGAAGGGTGACTGGCGCGTCGCCCCGATGCCGACCTACGACGGCGGCCAGGCCCAGACCGCCAGCAACGGCGGCAGCTCGCAGGTCGTCATGAAGCAGTCGAAGAACCCGGCCCTCGCCGCCGGCTTCCTGAAGTGGCTGAACTCGTCGGAGGAGTCCACGAAGGTCTTCATGCAGTCCGGCGGCTTCCCGTCGACGACCGCTGACCTGAACTCGAGCTCGTTCCTGGACGAGAAGCCCGAGTACTTCGGTGGCCAGCAGATCAACAAGGTCCTCGTCGACGCCTCGAAGTCCTCGGCGAACGACTTCACCTACCTGCCGTACCAGGTCTACGCGAACAGCGTCTACGCCGACACCGTGGGGCAGTCATACCAGAACGGCACCTCGCTCGAGGGCGGTCTGGAGGCCTGGCAGAAGGCACTCGTGAAGTACGGCAAGGACCAGGGCTTCACGGTCGAGAGCAAGTAACACCCGCGTTCCCCACACCCCGGGGCCGTGCGGACACCACGTCCGCACGGCCCCGTCGTACGAGAGAGACACACCATGCGCTTCGCCATCGGCGACTCCGACTTCCTGCTCGACGGCGAGCCGCACCGGGTCCTGTCCGGCGCGATCCACTACTTCCGCGTGCACCCGGACCTCTGGCAGGACCGGATCCGCAAGGCGAAGCTGATGGGCCTCAACACCATCGAGACCTACGTCGCCTGGAACGCCCACGCGCCGCGTCCCGGTGTGTTCGACCTGACCGGCGGCCTCGACCTGGGCCGGTTCCTCGACCTGGTCGCCGCCGAGGGCATGCACGCCATCGTCCGTCCCGGGCCCTACATCTGCGCCGAGTGGTCGAACGGCGGCCTGCCCTACTGGCTCTTCGCCGACGGCACCGTCGGCGTCCGCCGGAACGAGCCGGGCTTCCTCGCCGCCGTGCAGGAGTACCTCGAGCACCTCGCGCCGGTGCTCGTTCCGCGCCAGATCGACCAGGGCGGCCCGATCGTGCTCGTGCAGGTCGAGAACGAGTACGGCGCCTACGGCTCGGACGCGTCCTACCTGAGGGCGCTCGAGGAGATGCACCGGGCCATCGGTCTGACCGTCCCGTTCACGAGCGTCGACCAGCCGATGGACTCGATGCTCGAGGACGGCTCGTTGCCCTCGCTGCACAAGACCGGCTCGTTCGGGTCCCGCTCCACGGAGCGTCTCGCGCGCCTCCGCCAGGCGCAGCCGACCGGCCCGCTCATGTGCTCCGAGTTCTGGGACGGCTGGTTCGACAGCTGGGGCGAGCACCACCACACCACCCCGGCGTCCGCGTCGGCGTCGGACCTCGACGACCTGCTCGCCGCCGGCGGCTCCGTCAACATCTACATGTTCCACGGCGGCTCGAACTTCGGCTTCACCAACGGCGCGAACGACAAGGGCGTGTACCGGCCGATTGCGACGTCCTACGACTACGACGCCCCGCTCGACGAGGCCGGTCGCCCGACGGCGAAGTTCCACGCGTTCCGCGCGGTCATCGAGCGCTACGCACCCGTCCCGCCGCTGCCCGAGTCGATGCGGGAGGGTGGGTCGGGCCGCCTTGAATCGTATGATCGTTCGAGCGGCCGGGAGGCGCGGGTCACCCCCGCCACGGACCTCGCGGTCCGCCTGGACCGCGTCGCGTCGCTCCGCTCCCTGCTGCCCACGCTCACCGACTGGTCGACGCACGACGAGCCGCCGACCTTCGACGCCCTCGGCGCCGCGAGCGGCTTCGTGCTGTACCGCACCGAGGTCGACCTGCCGGACGGCGGCGTCCTGACCGTCGGCACCGAGGTCCGCGACCGTGCGGTCGTCTCGGTGGACGGGGTCGTCGTCGGCGTCCTCGAGCGCGAGCACCACGACCGGGCGATCGCGCTCCCGCCGGTCACCGGCACGCTCGAGCTCCTCGTCGAGGACCAGGGGCGCGTCGACTACGGCCCCCGCATCGGCGAGCCGAAGGGCCTGATCGGCGGCGTGGCCGTCGACGGTGTGCCGCTCGCCCGGTGGTCGGCGTCACCGCTCGCGCTCGACCCGATCGCACCGGCGGCCGTCGACCAGCTCGCGGCGCTGGCACCCAACGACGGTGACGTGCTGGCCGGGCCCGTGCTCGCCGCCGGGTCGTTCGACCTGACGTCCACCGAGGACCGCTACCTGTCGCTCGACGGCTTCCGCAAGGGTGTCGCCTGGGTGAACGGGTTCTGCCTCGGGCGGTACTGGTCGCGCGGGCCGCAGCAGACGCTGGCCGTGCCGGGGCCGGTGCTCCGTGCCGGTCGGAACGAGGTCGTCGTGTTCGAGCTGCACGCCTCGGCGTCCCGCACGGTCTGCATGCTGCTCGAGCCCGACCTGGGACACACCGAGGCCTGACGCGGGCGCGTCTCCGGGCGCCGGGCACTCCCGGGCGTACCTGGTGAGAACGGGCGTACCTGGTCGGACGAATCGACCAGGTACGCCCGTTCTCGCTTCCCATCGCGAGTGTTCTGGGAAGGATCGGGCGGACTCAGGCGTCCGCTCAGTGGCGCACCCGGAGCAGCCCTTCGCGTCGCCAGCGCCAGAGCGGAGCGAACCTCGTGCCGTCGTCCTGCCACGCCTGGGTCAGGAGCCAGATCTGCCGCCGACGCACGACGCCGCGCTCGTCCCGCCACTCGACGAAGCCGTCGTCGAGAACGGTGTCGATCCCGGCCCGCGGCGCGGACCACGACAGCAGGAAGCCGACGTACTCGAGTCGGTCCTCGGTCAGGCGGACGGCGACGCGGGGGAGCCGGACCGACACGACCGTCCCGAGAGCGACGACGGCAGCACCGAGCACGAAGCAGAAGACGCGGGCCGAGGCATCCGGGTCGGTCGCGATCGATGCCAGGACGATCCCGGTACCGACCACGACGGGGCCGAACACCACGGCTGTGAGGACCCGGTCCGGACGAGGCGGCCGGATCAGGATCGTCACTGTGCGTCTTCGTCGAGGGCGTCGAGGGCGTCGAGGGCGTCGAGGGCGCCGAGGTCGGCCAGGGCGCGCTCGGCGTCGGCGATCCGGTCGGCTTCGGGGCGGGTCCACCACTCGGGGCCGCGCTCGCCGAGCCCGTGCTTCGCCAGGCCGTTCCGGTGCCGGGCGGCGGCGAGGGCGTCCTCGTCGCCGGCGCGCTTCGCCTGCCGCACGGCGTTGCGCCCGCGGCCGAGGTGCGAGCGGAGTGCCGCGGCGACCTCCTCGGGCAACGCGGGGTCGGTGCGACGCCACCGGCGGCCGTCGACGACGAAGAAGTGGTCGTCGGGCTCGGCGGTCATGCTCCCGAGTCTGCACCGTCGGTGGTCGGCGGTAGACAGGTGCCGATGACGGAACCACGCGTGCGACCCATGCTCGACGTCAAGCGGATCTACGCCGAGGATGCTGCCCTCGAGCTCCCGCGCGGGCAGGAGGTCCTCGGGCGCTGGCCGGACGCCGAGATCGTGCCGGTCGCCTCGCACTGGAACATCCCCGAGGTCCACGGCGACGAGCGCAACGTGCAGCGCTGGGTCCGGATCAAGACCGAGGCGCTCGTGCTCGGCGTGAAGAAGTCGCTCGTCACCCGGCCGAACGGGCGCTCCGCCGACTTCATCGCCCCGTCGACGGCGAACGGGTGCGCGATGGCGTGCGCCTACTGCTACGTGCCGCGGCGCAAGGGGTACTCGAACCCGGTGACGGTGTTCGCGAACATCGAGCAGATCACGAAGCACGTGGCGCGCAACATCGCGAAGCAGGGGCCGAAGACCGAGCCGAACCAGTGCGACCCGGACGCCTGGGTCTACGACATCGGCGAGAACAGCGACTGCTCGGTCGACGCGGTGATCAGCGACAACGTGCGCGACCTCTGCGACCTCTTCCGGATGACGCCCACCGCGAAGGCGTCCTTCGCGACGAAGTACGTCAACCGCGAGCTGCTCGACTGGGACCCGATGGGCCGCACGCGCATCCGGTTCTCGCTCATGCCGCACGAGACCGCGAAGGTCACCGACATCCGCACGAGCCCGATCGCCGCGCGGATCGCCGCGGTCAACGACTTCGTGGACGCCGGGTACGAGGTGCACCTCAACTTCTCGCCCGTGATCCTGACGCCGACGTGGGAGTCGGACTGGGCCGAGCTGCTGCGCCAGGTCGACGACGTGCTGTCCCCCGCGGCCAAGGCGCAGCTCGCGGCCGAGGTGATCTTCCTGACGCACAACCAGCCCCTGCACGAGGTCAACCTCGGCTGGCACCCGAAGGCCGAGGACCTGCTCTGGCGTCCCGACCTGCAGGAGCAGAAGGTGTCGCAGAACGGTGCGGTCAACGTGCGCTACCGGTCGGGCATGAAGGGGCAGCTCGTCGAGCGGTTCCGTGAGCTGGTGGCGGAACACCTGCCGTCCTGCCGCATCCGGTACGCCTTCTAGGCACCTCGCCCCGGAACGACGAACGCCCGCACCGCTCGAGCGGTACGGGCGTCAGAGCGCGAGGCTCACTTGCCGTCGAACGCGTCCTTGGCCTTCTCCTTGTCGAGGCGACCCTCTCCCATGACCTGGTCCTTCTGGCCCTGGTGCGTGAGCTCGGCGTCGTCGGTCTTCTTGCCGACGGCCTCCTCGACCTTGCCGGCGACCTTCTGGGTGACGTCCTTGGCCTTGTCTCCGAGCGACATGGTGTCTTCCTTCCTCCGGGAACCGCCGAGGGCTCCCGGCGTCTGTGGAACCGAGACAACCAGGGCGTCGGCGCCGACTCGCGGCCCGGTCGGAGGTTCGTGTACCCCGACCGGGTCGGCCGGGGTACGCCTACGGGACGAGCCGCTCGGCGCGGTAGCGGTCGAACAGGTCGGTGAAGGCCCGCTCGGTCCGGCGGAAGGCGGTGAAGCCCGCCTCGCGGCTCTTGCCCATGTCGGTCACGACCTCCATCGCCCGGCCGAGGTCGGCGTCGGTGTGCCACCACGAGGCCAGCCGGGTGATGTCCGACTCGACCAGTCCGTACCGCTCGGCGATGCCGGCCCATGCACCCTCGTGCGGAGCCATCTGTTCCTCGAGCGGTCGAGGACGGTCCTGGTAGCCGACGACCCGATCCGGGTCGACGCCGAGGTGTGCGGCGAGACGCGGCCACATCCACCGCCACCGGAACACGTCACCGTTCACGACGTTGAACGGCTCGTCCGCACCCTCGGGGCTGGTGGCTGCCCAGACCATGTGCTCGGCGAGGATGCCGGCGTCGGTCATGTCGGTCAGCCCGTTCCACTGCGCCTCGCTGCCCGGGAACACGAAGTCCAGGCCGAGCTCCTTCGCGAGGGTGGCCTGCACGGCGATGGTCAGGCCCATGTTCATGGCGTTGCCGACGGCGTACCCGATGACGGTGTGCGAGCGGTGCACCGACCACGTGAACCCCTGGCGCTCGGCTGCGGCGAAGAGCTCGTCCTCCTGCGCGTAGTAGAAGTTCGGGGTGTCGAGCCGCGGCTCCTCCTCGTGGAAGGGCGTGTCCGGCATCTCGCCCGCCGCGTACGCCTCGAACGGGCCGAGGTAGTGCTTCAGCCCGGTCACCAGGGCGACGTGGGCGAGCGGCGCGTGGGACAGCGCGGCGAGCAGGTCGCGGACCATGCCGCCGTTCACGCGGATGTTCTCGGCCTCGGTGTCCTGGCGCTGCCACGCGGTGAAGAACACGTGCGTGGGCCGCTCGTCGGCGAGGGCCGCCGTCAGCGAGTCCGGGTCGCGGAGGTCGGCGGCGACGGTCCGGACACCGTCGCGCGCGAGCGGGCGGCGGGAGAGTGCGGTCACGTCCCACCCGAGACCGAGCAGGTGGTCGACGAGGGCGGAGCCGGTGATGCCGCTGGCACCCACGACGAGGGCTTCGGGGCGGGCGGGGGTCGGTTCTGTGGTGGTCGTCATCGTCGGGTGCAACGCGCGCCGACGACGGGTGTTCCCTACCGGGGGCGTCGGATCCGGATCGGACCCTTCGCCGTGGACGGGTCGACCACGCTGCCGTGCTGGGTGATCTCGACCTCACCCCGCGCGACCATGCGACGTGCTGCCCGTCGGGCGGGCTCCATCAGGGGGCGCCAGTCGTCGGGCTCGAGGGACCGCGCGACCTCGGACGGGCAGATGCTCGACGTCCGTGCGCGGGCGGCGAGCAGCTCGTCGATCCGCTGCTCCAGGGCACGGTCGGTGGCGTCGACGCCGTGCTTCCGGCACGCAGCCGAGCACCACTTCGCGTCGGGGGAGGCGGACGACGGCATCCGCCGACCGCACGACGCGCAGGTCCGTTCCGCGTGCGCCTCCTGCGATGCCGATGCGTCCGCAGCGGTCCTGATCGCTCGTCCCATGCGCACCATCCTGGTCCTGCGGTCCGACACGACCCACAGCACAGGCTCGGCTGGCACGATCGGACCGGTGGAGCCCGAACCGAACGACCCCCGCCCGCACGGACCCGCCTGGGTCGAGCACGCGATGTGGTGGCACGTCTACCCGCTCGGCGCGGTCGGCGCCGAGGTCCGTCCGACGACGCCCGTCGACGACCGTCCGGTCGAGCACCGGCTCCAGCGGCTCGTGCCCTGGCTCGACCACGTCGTCGCCCTCGGGCTGAACGGCCTGCTGCTCGGGCCGGTCTTCGCGAGCTCGACGCACGGGTACGACACCGTCGACCACTTCCGGGTCGACCCCCGACTCGGCGACGAGGCCGACCTCGTCGCGCTGGTCGGGGCCGCCCACGAGCGCGGTGTCCGGGTCGTGCTCGACGGCGTGTTCAACCACGTCGGGCGCGAGCACCCCGCCTTCCGTGCGCTCGAGGAACAGGGCCCGGACGCCCCGACCGCGGAGCTCTTCGCGGTCGAACGGTCCGGTTGGCAGGCAGGGGACCCCGTGCCGGTCCGCGACTTCGAGGGGCACGACATCCTCGTCGCGCTCGACCACGAGGGCCGCGCCGCCGAGGACCTGGTGGTCGAGGTGATGACCTACTGGCTCGCCCGCGGGGTCGACGGTTGGCGGCTCGACGCCGCGTACGCCGTGCCGCCGTCGTTCTGGGCACGGGTGCTGCCGCGGGTGCGCGAGCAGTACCCCGACGCCTGGTTCAGCGGCGAGGTCATCCACGGTGACGCAGCTGCGATCGTCGCGGCGTCGACGATGGACTCCACCACGCAGTACGAGCTGTGGCAGGCGGTCTGGCACGGGATCGCCGACCGGAACTGCTTCGAGCTGGCACACGCCGTGGAGCGGCACGATGCCCTGCTCGCGACGTTCGTCCCCACCACGTTCGTCGGCAACCACGACGTGACGC
This sequence comes from Curtobacterium sp. 1310, assembly GCF_017834105.1. Lineage (NCBI taxonomy): Bacteria > Bacillati > Actinomycetota > Actinomycetes > Micrococcales > Microbacteriaceae > Curtobacterium > Curtobacterium sp. 1310. Next base: position 164,963 of record NZ_JAFICY010000006.1, read on the forward strand.
GGATCGCGAGCGCGGTGGGGGAGCGGTTCGCCGGGCACGCCGCCGCGGTGCTGTTCACCGTGGCCGGCACCCCCGTGGTCTACGCGGGGGACGAGTACGGCTGGACCGGGGTCAAGGAGGAACGCGAGGGTGGCGACGACGCCGTCCGTCCGGAGCTGCCCGCGATGCCGCCCGAGCCGGACGACCTGACCCACGCGCACGAGGCCCTCGTCGCCCTGCGTCGGCGGAACCCCTGGCTGCACCGGGCGCACACCGACGTCGTCCACCTGACCAACACGGCCGTGGTCCTGCGCACCGCGACGGCCGACGCCGCGGTGGTGACCGCCCTGAACCTGGCCGACGACCCGGTGGAGGTGCCCGCGGCCGACGCGACACGGGTCGAGGCGGGCGGGGGCGACCTGCGGGACGGCACCCTGCGCCTCCCGGCCGCCGCCTGGGCCGTCCTGACCGCCTGACGCTTCCGCGTACAGAACGAGGCTCGGGCCGGCGGACGGTTCCGCGGTCCCACGACCACGGAACTGTCCGCCGACCCGAGCCTCGGCGAAGGGGGATCGACCGCTACTTGCGGGCGGACGCCGCCCGGCGCTTGTTGAACACGTCGAACGCGACGGCGGCGAGCAGCACCAGGCCCTTGATGAGGGACTGGAACTCGGTGCCGACACCGAGGATCGACATGCCGTTGTTCAGGATGCCGATGATGAGACCACCGACGATCGCACCCGGCACCGTGCCGATGCCGCCGGTGACGGCGGCGCCACCGATGAACACGGCCGCGATGGCGTCGAGCTCGAAGCCGTTGCCGGCACCCGGGGCGGCCAGGTTGAGCTGGCCCGTGAAGACCACGCCCGCCAGGGCCGCGATGACGCCCATGTTCACGAAGAGCAGGAACGTGACGCGCTTGGTCTTGACGCCGGACAGCTGCGCGGCGAGGGCGTTGCCACCGATCGCGTACACGTGGCGACCGAACACCGAGCTGCGCATGACGACCGAGTAGACGACCACGAGCAGACCGAGGACGACGAGCACGATCGGGGTGCCGTTGTAGCTGGCGAGGAGCAGCGCCACGTAGATCACGAGCGCGGCGCCGAAGGCCGTCTTCACGATGAACCAGGCGAACGGCTCGCTCTCGAGCTGGTACTTGCGACGCGTGATGCGGCCCCGGAAGGCCGAGATCACCATGACGGCGGCGGCCGCGATGCCGAGGATCATCGTGAGCGGCTCGTAGCCCGTGGTGCCGAACGACGGCAGGAAGCCGGAGCCGAGCGAGCGGAAGCCCTCCGGGAAGGGCGAGATCTGCTGGTTCTGCAGCACGATCTGGGTGGCGCCGCGGAACGCGAGCATGCCGGCGAGCGTCACGATGAACGCCGGGATGCCGAAGTACGCGATCCAGAAGCCCTGCCAGGCACCGACGAGGGCGCCGACGACCAGGCAGAGGAGCGCCGCGACCGGCCAGGGGAGGCCCCACTGGGTGATCATGACGCCCGCCATCGCACCGCTGAAGGCGACGACCGACCCGACGGACAGGTCGATGTGGCCGGCGATGATCACCATGACCATGCCGATCGCCAGGATCAGGATGTAGCTGTTCTGGACGATGATGTTCGAGACGTTGATCGGGGCCAGCGTGATGCCGTTCGTCGCCACCTGGAAGAAGATGACGATGACGATCAGCGCGATGAACAGGCCGATCTGTCGGAGCTGCCCGGTGAGGTAGCCGGCGGCGGACTTAAGCGCGTTCATTGACTGGGGTCTCCCGTTCCTGGGTCATGTACTGCATGAGGACCTCTGGCGTGGCCTCGGAGCGGGGCACGTCAGCGGTGATCGTGCCCTCGGAGAGTGTGTAGATGCGGTCGCAGATCCCGAGCAGCTCGGGCAGCTCGGACGAGATCACGATGACGCCCTTGCCCTGGTCGGCCAGGTCGTTGATGAGCGTGTAGATCTCGTACTTCGCGCCGACGTCGATGCCGCGGGTCGGTTCGTCGAGGATGAGCACGTCCGGGTCGGCGTACATCCACTTCGACAGGACGACCTTCTGCTGGTTGCCGCCGGAGAGCTTGCCCGTCACGGCGTCGACGTTCGGCGCCTTGATGTTCATGCTCTTCAGGAAGCCGCCGGCGACGGTGGTCTCCTTCGAGGCGTTCACGAAACCCCAGTCGGCGAGCTTGCCCAGTGCCGAGCCGGAGATGTTCCGCTTGATGTCGTCGATGAGGTTGAGGCCGTACCGCTTGCGGTCCTCGGTGGCGTAGGCGATGCCGTTGTCGATCGCCCGGGTCACCGTGTTCGTCTTGATCGGCACCCCGCGCTTGTAGACGGTGCCGGAGATGCCGGTGCCGTACGAGTGCCCGAAGACGCTCATCGCGAGCTCGGTGCGGCCGGCGCCCATGAGGCCGGCGATGCCGACGACCTCGCCCGCGCGGACGTTCAGGTTCACCTGGTGGATGATCTCGCGGGAGCCGTCGAGCGGGTGGTGGACGGTCCAGTCCTCGATGCGCAGGAGCTCCTCGCCGATCTTCGGCTCGCGCTCCGGGTAGCGGCTGGACAGGTCGCGACCGACCATGCCGCGGATGATCCGGTCCTCGGAGACGTCGTCGGCGTGCATGTCGAGCGTCTCGATGGTCTTGCCGTCGCGGATGATCGTGACCTTGTCCGCGATCGCCTTGATCTCGTTGAGCTTGTGGCTGATGATGATCGCCGTCATGCCCTCGGCCTGCAGTGAGCGGATGAGCTCGAGCAGGTGCTCCGAGTCGTCGTCGTTCAGCGCGGCGGTCGGCTCGTCGAGGATGAGGAGCCGGACCTCCTTCGAGAGCGCCTTCGCGATCTCGACGAGCTGCTGCTTGCCGACACCGATGTCCGTGACCTTGGTGACCGGGTTGTCCCTGAGTCCGACGCGCTTGAGCAGCGCCGCCGCCTCGAGGTTCGTCTGGTTCCAGTCGATGAGCCCGCCCTTGACGCGCTCGTTGCCGAGGAAGATGTTCTCGGCGATCGACAGGAACGGGCTGAGGGCGAGCTCCTGGTGGATGATCACCACGCCCGCCTTCTCGGAGCCGTTGATGTCACCGAACTGCACCGGCTTGCCGTCGAGCAGGATCTCGCCGTCGAAGGAGCCGTGCGGGTAGACGCCCGACAGCACCTTCATCAGGGTCGACTTGCCGGCGCCGTTCTCGCCGCAGATCGCGTGGACCTGACCGCGCTCGACCTCGATCGAGACGCCCTGGAGCGCCTTCACACCGGGGAAGGTCTTGGTGATGTCCCGCATCTCGAGGATGGTGTCCGCCATGTGGACCGCCTTTCCGTCGTCCGCGCCTGGGCGCGGGTGGAGACGGACTGGAGGCGCGGTGCGGGGGTGCACCGCGCCTCCAGTCCTGTGGATGGTTGCGTCCTACTTGAGGTCGGCTTCGGTGTAGTACCCGCTGTCGACGAGGACCTCCTTGTAGTTGGCCTTCGTCACCACCGTGGGCTGGAACAGGTAGGTCGGGACGACCTTGACCTTGTTGTCGTAGCTCTTGGTGTCGTTGACCTCGGGGGTCTTGCCGGAGAGCAGGTCCTCGGCCATCGTCACGGACTGCTTCGCGAGCTTGCGGGTGTCCTTGTAGATGGTGGAGTACTGCTGGCCCGCGATGATCGACTTGACCGAGGCGGCCTCGGCGTCCTGGCCGGTCACGATCGGCAGCGGACGGTCACCCGAGCCGTAGCCGGCGCCCTGGAGGGCCGAGATGATGCCGATCGACATGCCGTCGTAGGGCGAGAGCACGCCGTCGAGCTTCGTGCCGCCGGAGTACGTCGACGCGACGAGGTTCTGCATGCGGGCCTTGGCGGTCGCCGGGTCCCACTGCTGCGTGGCGGCCTGCGAGAGCTGGTCCTGGCCGGAGCCGATCTTCAGCGTGCCGTCCTCGAGGTACGGCTTGAGGGTGTCCATCGCGCCGTTGAAGAAGAACCCGGCGTTGTTGTCGTCGAGCGAGCCGGCGAAGACCTCGATGTTGAAGGGGCCCTTCTTGCCGGTCTTCTCGCCCTTGTCGTCCAGCACGCCGAGCCCCGTGAGGAGCGAGGTGGCCTGGTCGACGCCGACCTTGTAGTTGTCGAACGACACGTAGTAGTCGACGTTCTTGTTGCCGGTGAGCAGGCGGTCGTACGAGATGACCTTGATGCCGGCCTTGGCGGCGGCGTCGAGCTGGTCGGAGAGTGCACCACCGTCGATCGACGCGATGATCAGGACCTTCGCGCCCTTGGTGATCATGTTGCTGACCTGCTGGGCCTGCTGCTGGACCTTGTTGTCGCCGTACTCGAGGTCGACCTTGTAGCCGGCCTTCTCGAGGTCGCTCTTGACGGCGTTGCCGTCCTTGATCCACCGCTCGGAGACCTTGGTCGGCATCGCGACGCCGACGAGGGCGCCCTTGTTGCCGTCCGCGGTGTCGCCGCCGCCCTCGGTGGACGCACGGCCGCCGGCCGAGCATGCTGCCAGGGAGAACGCGATGCCGAGGGCCGCGACCCCCGCGATGATCCTGCGCTTCATCATCGAAGTACCTCTGTTCCTCTCGCGTCGTCCTCGACGCGCTCGGGTGCTGGGGCTGCTGTGCCCCGTGGGATGTGCTCGTGTGAGCGCTCACATACTGAGGGTTCCGTACCGGGGTGTCAACTCGTCGTGACCGTTCCGAGATGTTGTTGCGCCGAGCGGACCGGACGCTACGCTCGGCCACGTGACGACAACGACCGCGCTCGGGGGTCCCGGCGGCAGACGCCGGAAGGCCCCGACGATCTTCGACGTCGCCGAGCGCGCCGGGGTCTCCCACCAGACCGTCTCCCGCGTGATCAACGGCGATCCGACCGTCCGCGACGCCTACCGGTCGCAGGTCACCGACGCCGTCGCCGAGCTCGGCTACCGGCCGCGTGCCGCCGCCCGCGCCCTCGCCGGCGGACGCAGTCGCGCGCTCGGCATCATCACCGCGGGCGACGCGCTGTACGGACCGTCGAGCACCGCGGTCGGCTTCGAGCGTGCCGCGCGGTCGGCCGGGTACCACGTGCTGCTCTCGACGCTGCCGGACGACCCGCGCCCCGTGGACCTGTCCGGGGCGCTCACCACGCTGCTCGCGCAGGACGTCGCCGCGATCGTGCTGGTCGCCGCCGACAACCGCGTGCTCGACGCGCTCGCGTCGCTGACGATCCCGGTCACCGTGCCGGTCGTCGTCGCGAACGCCGTGCAGCGCGACGCCGTCCGGACCCCGGCGGCACGCAGTGTCGCCGCCGTCGCGATCGACCAGGCCGCGGGCACCACCCTCGTGATGGAGCACCTGTTCGCCCGGGGGCACCGCCGGGTCGTGCACATCGCCGGGCCCGCGGTGTCCCAGGAGTCCGAGGTCCGCCGGGAGACCTACGGGCGGATCATGCGCGACGCCGGACTCGAACCGGTCGTGCTCGACGGCGACTGGACCCCGGCGAGCGGCTTCGCGGCGGCGCGGACGATCGACGTGCACGCGGTCGACGCGGTCTTCGCCGGCAACGACCAGATGGCGCTCGGGGTGCTGCACGCCTTCGCCGACGAGGGACTCCGCGTGCCGGACGACATCGCCGTGGTGGGGTTCGACGACATCCCCGAGGCCGCGCACTTCACCCCGCCGCTCACCACCGTGCGCCAGGACTTCATGGCGATGGGGCAGCGGGTGCTCGAGGCGGTCCGGGCCGTCGTCGAGGGGGAGCCCCTCGACGAGACGCTGCTGCTGCCCGAGCTCGTGGTGCGGCGCTCCGCCTGAGCGGCGGCGCCGGTCGTCCCGGTCGCACGACGTGCCGCCAGCGGTCGTCCCGGTCGCACGACGTGCCGTCCGTCGCGCGGACGGACGGCACGTCGTGCGACCTGGGCGGTGCCGCGCTCAGTGGGCGAGCGGCAGCCAGACGCGCATCGGTGCGGGGCCGCGGTTCGCCCAGGCGTAGTACGGCACGGCGGTCGCGGTGACGGCCTGGAGGCCGGTGGTCGCGTCGGCGGGACCGGCCGTGGTCGCGGAGCCGGCCGCGTCGGTGACGGGGGTCGCCCCGGCGGGACCGGCCGCGGTCGCGGAGCCGGCCGCTTCGGTCACGGGGGTGGCGTCGGCGGGGTGCGTCGCGCCTCCCGTCCGCTCCAGCCGTCGGTACGGCCACGCCGCCTGCTCGTGCCGCGCCGGAGCGTGCCCGGCGACGCGCAGCGTGACGACGCCGTCGAGCAGGTCGTCGCGGCGCTCCTCGGTTACCGGCGCGCTCGCGTCGACCGTCAGGTCGTCGACCGTGAAGCCCTGCTGGTCCGCCTGCTCGACGGCGTAGACGAGCGGCCCGCGCTCGATCGCCACCTGGCCCCGTGCCGCGTCGATGCGGGGATCCGCCACGTAGCGGTGCGGCGTCGTGTCGAAGGCGAGCTCGACGGTGTCACCGGCCGTCCACGCGCGCTCGACCACGTGCAGGGTGCCGGGCTCCGGGGTCGCGGTGCCGTCGGGGGTGGTCACGGTGGTGGTGTCCGACCACGCCGGGATGCGGAGTCCGAGCGCCAGGGGGCCGTCCTCGGTCACCGTGACGACCACGCGGCCGTCGTGCGGGTAGCCGGTCGCGACGCGGACGGGGCCGAGGTCGGCGTCCGCGTACTGGTGGACCTGCAGGCCGCCGTCGGTCGCCGTCGCCAGGTACCCGTCGAGGCTCGCGAACGTGCGCATGATGTTCGGCGGGCAGCAGGCGCAGTCGAACCAGCCGCGACGTCCGTGGGCGGGGGAGCGGTTCTCGTCCTGGTGCGCGCCGTCGCGGTGCTGCAGCGGGTTGACGTAGAAGTACTCGGTGCCGGCGAGGCTCACGCCGGGCAGGAACGCGTTGTAGAGCAGGCGCTCGATCGCATCGGCGTACACGGGCTTCCCCGTCGCGAGCAGCAGCCGCCACGCCCACTGGATGCCGCCGATGGCCGCGCACGTCTCGGCGTAGCCGCGGTCCGTCGGGAGCTCGTACGGGTCGCCGAACGCCTCCCAGTCCCAGCGGGCGCCGAGGCCGCCGGTGATGAACGCCTTCGTGGCCGTCATGTCCGCGAACTGGCGCTCGCTCGCCGTGAGGAGCTCGGTGTCGCCGGTCTCGATCGCGACGTCCACGGCACCGGCGGCCAGGTAGACGGCGCGGACGGCGTGGCCCTCGACGGTGGTGGCCTCGCGGACGGGGACCCGGTCGGAGAAGTACGTCGGCTCGCCGCCGGCGCGCTCGATGATGCCGCGCCCGCGGGCGTCGACGAACCAGTGCGCCAGGTCGAGGTAGGCGCGGGTGCCGGTCTCGCGGTACAGCTCGACGAGCCCCATCTCGACGACGGGGTGGCCGTCGACGTCCTGGGTGCGGTCGTCACCCGGGCCGAACGTCCGGACGAGGTGGTCGGCGTTCCGCACGGCCACCTCGAGCAGGCCGGTGTCACCCGTGGCGCGGTGCTGCGCGACCGCGGCCTGGTACAGGTGCCCGGCGCAGTACATCTCGTGGCTCCACTTCAGGTCGACGTACCGCTCGCCCCCGCCCCGGACCTGCTGCACCGAGTCGAGGTAGCCGTCCTCCGCCTGCGCCCTGGCGTAGAGCGCTGTCACCTCGCGCTGCAGCTCGAGCAGGTCGTCGGCCGGGGCCCGGCCGTACTCCCACGCAACGGCCTCGAGCCACTTCGTCACGTCGGAGTCCATGAAGATCGGCCCGACCGCCTCGCCCTGCTCGTCGCCCGCGGCGATGCGCAGGTTCCGGAAGTTCCCTGCGTCGCGGAGGCGCTCGTACCCGCTGCGGACGGCGTCGCGACCGTTGCGGTCCTGGCGCAGTGCCCAGAAGCCCCCGGTGATGCGCGCAGCGCCGGCGGGGAGCGGACGGGACACCAGGTGTGCACCCGCGGTCGGGAGGACCGGGGTCGCGGTCCGCGCCCCGCGTCCCGTCGCGGGGGTGGCCGTCGGGGTTCCGGTCGTGGTGGTCATGGCGCCTCCTTGCGTCTGACTGGCGGCCGTCCGTGCGGAAAGCGCTTTCCGGGACGACCGTACGACAGGTGGTGCGGCAGCACAAGAGCGCAGTCGCCTAGGATCGGCGCGGGCTCGGTCGGCCGGGCCCCTGCCGGAAAGGACGTTGCCGTGGCCACGGACCGCAGAGCCCGACTCGCTCGCATCAGCGACGTCGCAGCGCTCGCCGGGGTGTCCATCGGGACGGCGTCGAAGGCGCTGAACGACACCGGGCAGCTGCGCGACGAGACCCGGGCGCGGGTCAAGGACGCGGCGGAGAAGCTCGGGTTCGTCGGCGACGCACGTGCCCGTGCGCTGTCCTCCGGTCGGACGTGGACGGTCGGCATGGTGACGACCGACTCGTTCGGACGGTTCACGATGCCGGTGCTGCTCGGGGCCGAGGACGCCCTCTCCGCCGGCGAGGTGATGGTCCTGGTCGCCGACACCCGCGACGACCACGTGCGCGAGGCCCACTACCTCCGGTCGCTCGTCGCCCGCGGCGTCGACGGCATCATCGTCACCGGCCGCTCCGCCGATGCCCGGCCGCCGATCGAGGTGCCGGTCCCGGTGCCCGTCGTCTACGCGCTGACCCCGTCCACCGACCCCGCGGACGTCTCGATCACACTCGACGACCCCGCCGGCGCTGCTGCTGCGGCGGCGCACCTCGTCGGACTCGGGCGGCATCGGGTCGCCGTCGTCACGGGCCCGCAGGACGCGCGGTCGGCGGTCGACCGGGCGCGCGGGGCTGCCCCGGTGCTCGGTGACCGGATGGTGGGCGCTCCGATGCACGGGGAGTGGTCCGAGCGCTGGGGGCGGCAGGCCGTCGACCTGCTCGACCGGGAGCCGTCCGCGGTGGACGCGGTGCTGTGCGGGAACGACCAGATCGCCCGTGGCGTGTGCGACCGACTGCGGGAGACCGGGCGGTCGGTGCCGGGGGACGTCGCCGTGACCGGGTACGACGACTGGGACGTGGTGGCGCTCGCGTCGCGGCCCCCGCTGACCACCGTCGACATGCGGCTCGACGAGCTCGGTCGCATCGCGGGCCGGGCGCTGCTCGAGCTCGTGGCCGGAGGGAGTCCGGTCTCGACGGCCGTCACCCCGTCGCTCGTCGTCCGCGAGAGCACCCTCGGCGCGTAGTCCGGCGGCAGGCGCGCGCGGTCGCCGGGCGGCGGGCGGGGGTGCCCGGCTGCGCGAGCGGGCACGACCTGCCGCGGGGTTGCCGCCGAGCGGGCACGACCTGCCGCGGGGTTGCCGCCGAGCGGGCGAGATGTGTCGGCGAGGGGGGCCAAGGGTGACAGATCGTGCCCGCTCGGTGGGGCTCGGCACGGCTCGGTGGGGCTCGGTACGGCTCGGTGGAGAGAGCAGCCTCGCTGCGCGAGCGGGCACGACCTGCCGCGGGGGTGCCGCCGAGCGGGCGAGTTGTGTCGGCGCGGGATGCCGAGCGTGACAGATCGTGCCCGTTCGGTGGGGCTCGGTGGGGCTCGGCACGGCTCGGTGGGGCTCGGTACGGCTCGGTGGAGAGAGCAGCCTGGCTGCGCGAGCGGGTACGACCTGCCGCGGGCGTTCCGCCGAGTGGGTGGGATGTGTCGGCGAGGGATGTCGAGCGTGACGGATCGTGCCCGCTCGGCGCTGGGAGCAGCGGGGGGAGCGGGCGGGAGCGGGCGGGAGCCCGGCGCGCGCGAGCAGGGCGGCGCGCCGACGCGTTGCAGGCGTGAGCGCTCACGTGCCAGGATGTGAGCGCTCACGCAGGACGACGAGGTCTCGGGAGGACACATGAGCGACGACCGCCGGCAGCAGGTCGAGGACGGCCGCACGACACTCGGCATCGAGCTCGGCTCCACCCGGATCAAGGCCGTGCTCGTCGACGAGCAGCTCCGACCGATCGCGAGCGGCTCCCACGAGTGGGAGAACGAGTACGTCGACGGGCGGTGGACCTACCCGCTGGTCGCCGTCGAGACCGGTGTCCGCGCGGCCTACGCCGACCTGGTCGCCGACGTCGAGCGGCAGTTCGGCGTCCGCCCGACGGCCTTCCGCGCGGCGGGCGTCTCGGCGATGATGCACGGCTACCTGGCGTTCGACGAGGACGGCGAGCTCCTCGTCCCGTTCCGCACCTGGCGCAACACCTCGACCGGCCCGGCCGCCGAGCAGCTGAGCGCCGCGCTCGACTTCAACGTCCCGCAGCGCTGGTCGGTCGCGCACCTGTACCAGGCCGTGCTCGACGACGAGTCGCACGTCGCCCAGCTGGCCGGCGTCACGACGCTCGCCGGGTACGTGCACCGCATGCTCACGGGCCGCGACGTCCTCGGCGTCGGCGACGCGAGCGGCATGTTCCCGATCGAGTCCGGCCCGGTCGAGAGCGCCCCGGGGGAGCCCGGTCGCCGCGACTACGACGCGTCGATGCTCGCCGCCACGCAGGACCTGCTCGGCGACCGCGTCCCGGACCTCCGCGCCCTGCTCCCCGAGGTGCTCGTCGCGGGTGAGGACGCGGGTGCGCTCACCTGCGAGGGAGCCACGTGGCTCGACCCCACCGGCACGCTGCAGCCCGGCGTCTCGTTCTGCCCGCCCGAGGGCGACGCCGGCACGGGCATGGTGGCCACGAACGCCGTCGCCCCGCGCACCGGCAACGTCAGCGTCGGCACGAGCATCTTCGCGATGGTCGTGCTCGAGCGGGCGCTCCGGACCCCGCACGAGGAGCTCGACGTCGTCACGACCCCGGCCGGTGACGCGGTCGCGATGGTGCACTGCAACAACGGTGCGAGCGAGATCGCCGCCTGGGCCCGTGTCTTCGGCCGGTTCGCCGAGGCCACGAGCGAACGGACCGGCAGCGCGTCGGTCCCCGTCGACGACGTCTACGCCACCCTGCTGGCCGAGGCCGCCGACGCGGACCCGGACGCCGGCGGGCTGCTCTCCTTCAACTACCTGGCCGGCGAGCCGGTCACGCACGTCGAGGACGGCCGACCGCTGCTGCTGCGCACCCCCGGTGCCCGCTTCACGCTCGGCAACCTCGTCCGCTCCGAGGTGCACGGTGCCTTCGCGACCCTCGCGATCGGCATGGACGTCCTGCACGGCGAGGAGGTCGCCGTCGACCGGATGACCGCGCACGGCGGCCTCTTCCGCACGCCGGGTGCCCCGCAGCGCCTGCTCGCCGCAGCGCTCCGCGTGCCGGTCGCCCTCGAGGAGACCGCGGGCGAGGGTGGCGCCTGGGGCATCGCGGTGCTCGCGGCGTACCTGGAGCACACCGACCGCCCGCTGGAGGACTTCCTCGCCGACACGGTGTTCCGCGGCGACGCGGTCCACGTCGCCGAGCCCGAGGACCGCGACGTCGCGGGCTTCCAGGACTACCTGGCCCGGTACCGCGCGGCCCTCCCCGTGCAGGACGTCGCCGCCGCCGCAACCCGCCCCGGCGTGGCGAACGACCAGGCCGCACCGACGGACCAGACCGCACCGACGGGGCAGCCCGCACCGACCGACCAGGGCGAGCCGACCGACGTGGTCGAGGCGCGCCTCCAGACCGAGAAGGAGTCAGCCGCATGACCGGACCGATCACGGACGAGACGAGGGCAGCCGTCGCCGCGGCGCGGGAGCGCGTCGCGTCCCTGCACGGCGAGCTCGTCCGCTACGGCCTCGTCATCTGGACGGGCGGCAACGTCTCCGAGCGCGTGCCGGGCACCGACCTGTTCGTCATCAAGCCGAGCGGGGTCTCCAGCGACGACCTCACCCCGGAGAACCAGGTGGTCTGCACCCTCGACGGGCTGCCCGCCGACGGGTGGGGCAACGCGCACGGCCCGTCGTCCGACACCGCCGCGCACGCCTTCGTCTACCGGAACATGCCCGAGGTGGGCGGCGTCGTGCACACCCACTCGACGTACGCCACGGCATGGGCCGCCCGCGCCGAGGAGATCCCCTGCGTGATCACCGCGATGGCGGACGAGTTCGGCGGTCCGATCCCGGTCGGCCCGTTCGCGATCATCGGCGACGACTCCATCGGCCGTGGCATCGTCGACACCCTCGCCGGTCACCGGAGCCGCGCCGTGCTCATGCAGAACCACGGCGTCTTCACGATCGGCAAGGACGCGAAGGACGCCGTGAAGGCGGCGGTGATGTGCGAGGACGTCGCACGCACCGTGCACATCGCGAAGCAGGGCGGGGAGCTCGTGCCGATCGCCCCCGACGACATCGATCGACTCTTCGATCGCTACCAGAACGTCTACGGACAGAACCCCGAAGGAGCCATGCGATGACGCAGGTGAACCCCCAGGCCACCCTCGACAGCTACGAGGTCTGGTTCCTCACCGGGTCGCAGGGCCTGTACGGCGAGGAGACCCTGCGCCAGGTCGAGGAGCAGAGCAAGGCCGTGCACGCGGAGCTCGCGGGTGCACTGCCCGTGAAGCTCGTGTGGAAGCCGGTGCTCAAGGACGCCGACGGCATCCGTCGCGCGCTCATCGAGGCGAGCGCCGACGACAAGGTCATCGGTGTGACGACGTGGATGCACACGTTCAGCCCGGCCAAGATGTGGATCGGTGGCCTGCAGGCGCTGACGAAGCCGCTGCTGCACCTGCACACCCAGGCGAACGTCGCGCTGCCGTGGGGCGACATCGACTTCGACTTCATGAACCTCAACCAGGCCGCGCACGGCGACCGCGAGTTCGGCTACGCGCTGGCCCGCCTCGGCGTCCGGCACGCGACCGCCGTCGGGCACGTGTCCGACCCGCGCGTGGTCTCGCGGATGGAGAACTGGACGCGCGCCGCGGCCGGTGCGGCGGCCGTCCGCGAGCTGAAGCTGACGCGCTTCGGCGACAACATGCGCTACGTCGCCGTCACCGAGGGCGACAAGACCGAGGCGGAGATCGAGCTCGGCGTGCAGGTGAACACCTGGGCCGTGAACGAGCTGGCCGCAGCGGTGGCCGAGGCCGAGGCGGACACGGCAGCGGTCGACGAGCTCGTCGCCGTCTACGAGCGCGACTACGACGTCGACGCGTCGCTGCGGCGCGACGGCGGTGACCGTCACCAGGCGCTCCGCGACGGCGCCGCGATCGAGCTCGGCCTCCGTGCACTCCTGGAGCAGAACGGCTCCGCTGCGTTCACGACGAACTTCGAGGACCTCGGCACGCTCAAGCAGCTGCCCGGCCTCGCGGTGCAGCGGCTCATGGCCGACGGCTACGGCTTCGGCGCCGAGGGCGACTGGAAGACCGCCGTCCTCGTCCGCGCGATGAACGTCGCCGGCGCGGGCCTGCCCGGCGGTGCCTCCCTCATGGAGGACTACACGTACGACCTCACCCCGGGTGCCGAGAAGATCCTCGGCGCGCACATGCTCGAGGTCTCGCCGACGCTCACCACCGCGACGCCGACGCTCGAGATCCACCCGCTCGGCATCGGTGGCAAGGACGACCCGGTGCGCCTGGTCTTCACCGCGGACGCCGGCGAAGCCGTCGTGGTCGCCCTGTCCGACACGCGCGACGGCTTCCGCCTCACCGCGAACGTCGTCGACGTCGTCCCGCCGACCGAGGCGCTGCCGAACCTGCCGGTCGGCCGTGCCGTCTGGGAGCCGCGTCCGTCGTTCCCGGTCGCCGCGGAGGCCTGGCTCACCGCCGGCGCCGCGCACCACACCGTCATGACGACGGCCGTCGGCCTGCAGGTCGTCGAGGACCTCGCGACCATGGTCGGCACCGAGTTCCTGGTCATCGACGAGCACACCACGGCTCGCGGGTTCCGCGACGAGCTCCGCCTGCAGCAGGCGTGGCACCGTCTCGACCGCGGGTTCTAGGACCGTGACCGTGGCCGCGACGACGCGCACCAACTGGGCGGGGAACGTCACCTACCGCGCCTCCGCGCTCGACCGCCCCACCTCGGTGGCGGCGGTCCAGCAGCTCGTCGCGGCCACACCGCGCCTGACGGCGCTCGGCTCGACGCACTCGTTCAACGAGATCGCCGACACCGACGCCGTCCAGGTCACGCTCGCCGGCCTCCCGCCGGTGCTCGAGGTCGACGCCGACCGGCGCGTGGTGCGGGTCGCCGCCGGCATGACGCACGCACAGGTGGCGGCCGGCCTGGAGGCTCGTGGCTGGGCCCTCGCGAACCTCGCCTCCCTGCCGCACATCTCGGTCGCCGGCGCGGTCGCCACCGGCACGCACGGCTCCGGCGTCCGCAACCCGTCGCTCGCGCAGGCGGTGGTCGGGCTCGAGGTCGTCCGGGCCTCCGGCGACGTCGTCCGGGTCGACGCGTCGTCGCCGGACGGCGCCCTCGACGCGCACCGGGTGGCACTCGGTGCGCTCGGCGTCGTCACCGCGGTCGAGCTCGCGATCGAGCCGACGTTCCAGGTGGCCACGACCGTGCACCTCGACCTGCCGTGGGACGCCGTCCTCGAGCACTTCGACCGGGTGGTGTCGGACGCGTACTCGGTGTCCTTGTTCACCTCGTTCGACGACCGCGGTGCCCGACAGGTCTGGACGAAGCACCGCGTCGACGAACCTGCACCGTCGGTCGACCTCGTCGCGCTCGGTGCCCGTCGGGCGGGCTGGCCCGTGCACCCGGGGGAGAACGACGCCGCGAGCGTCACCGAGCAGGGCGGGGTCCCCGGGCCGTGGGCCGAGCGGTTGCCGCACTTCCGATCGACCTTCGAGCCGTCCACCGGTGCCGAGATCCAGGCGGAGTACCTGGTCCCCGCAGAGCACGCCGTCGCCGCGCTCGATGCGCTGCGCCCGCTCGAACCGCTCTTCGCGCCGCTGCTCATCGCGGCCGAGGTCCGGACGATCGCCGCCGACACGGCATGGCTGGCGCCCTCGTCGGGACGGCAGTCGGTCGGGCTGCACTTCACCTTCCGACGGGACGCCGAGGCCGTGGCTGCCGCGGTCGAGCGGATCGAGGGTGTCCTCGCGCCCTTCGATCCCCGCCCGCACTGGGGGAAGGTCTCCGCCGCGAGCGTCGAACGCCTGCGCGAGGCGTACCCGCGCCTCGACGACTTCGCGGCGCTCGCGCGGGACCTCGACCCGACCGGGCGGTTCCGCAACGCGTTCCTGGCGCGCCTGCTGTCCTGACGCGCCTGCCGTCCTGACGCGCCTGCGGTCCTGACCGACGGGGTGCCCCTCGCCGCTGGTGGCGGCGAGGGGCACCCGCATCCTCAGCCCTTGCGGAGCAGGTCGACCAGCAGTCTGGTGGTGTTCACGAGCAAGCTCGCGATCCCCAGCCAGAGCGCGTGACGCCTGTTCCGGCCGTCGTCGTCTCGCGACATCGAGGACCTCCTGGTGTCGTCGCCGGCGGACACGAAGAGCGTCGAGCCAGGGATGCGAAGCCGAGCGGGCTCGGCTACCATCGGTCCGAGCGCTGAGCTCGGGGATGGGTTTGCATCCCTGGCTTTCCACTCGGAAGGCGAACTGAGGCCCGGATCTGTTCCTGCAGATCCGGGCCTCGCACGTTCACCTGGCCGCGCTCCGGCGGGTGCACGGCCGAGGACACCCTCCCGAACCGTCCGGTGATGTACCACCGGATCGGGGTCGCTCGCACCGCGCGCCGCAGTCTGCGCGCCGACCGCTCCGTCGCTCCCAGCGCTCTCGGACCTGATCGGCGGGTGGCGCACTGCTCGGTCGCTGAGTGCTCACATGTGTGATCACAAAGGTTGGGGCATGGCGAACCTCAACCGGATCCTCGGCATGGCCTCGAAGGTCATCGACAAGCAGATGCAGAAGCAGCGCGCGCAGGGGAACGCCGCAGCCGGCCACCAGCAGAACCCGCACGGCACCGGGGGCGGGACCGACTGGCGTGACATCGTCCGGACTGCTGCGGACAAGCTGACGGGCGACGACCGGTCGCGACAGCCGCAGCCGGGACAGCAGCAGCCGGGACAGCAGCAGCCGGAACAGCAGCGGTACGGGCAGCCGCAGCAGCAGTACGGTCGGACCGAGCAGCACCCGGAGCAGCCGCAGGCGCACGGCGGGCACGCCGACGCGGACAAGATCGCCCTGGCGAAGTACGACTACCTGCTGCGGACGGCGAGCCCGGACCAGATCGAGCAGGTGCACCACGACGCCTTCGCGCGGCTCACCCCGGCGCAGCGGCAGCAGGTGCGGGACCGGTTGGACTCGGAGCTCCCGCCGCACGAGCACCTGCGGGACGACTCGTCCGGCGGCATGGCGCGGGCGATGACCCGCGGCGAGATGTCCCGACCCGGGCTCATCCGCCGCGTGCTCGGCGGCTCCGGGCGACCGGGCAGCGGCAGGGGTGGTGCCTTCGCCGGCGGTGCTGCCGTCGGTGCCGGTGCGGTGGCGCTCGGTGGTCTCGCGGTGGCGGTCGCCGGAGGAGCGGTGGTGAGCGCAGCGGCGGCACCCGTGCTGGCCGGCGCGGCCGACCTCGGTGTCGACTTCGAGGGCATCGCCTCGGGCATTGGCGACCTCGGTCTCGCGGACCTGGGCGGCAGCGTCGAGGGCTTCGCGGCCGAGGGCGAGCAGTTCCTGGGCGGACTGGGCGAGCAGGCGTCCGGCCTCGGCGAGCAGGCATCCGGCCTGGGCGAGCAGGCGTCGAACCTCGGCAACGACTTCCTCGGTGGGCTGTTCGATCGCTGACACGCCCGGCGGCCGACGTGCTCACTCCCGTCGGACGAGCGCGTCGCCGACGGCGCTGCGGTAGTAGAGCACCGCGCGGCCGTACCGCGTCCGGTTGAGCAGCCCGCCCCGTTCCATCACCCGCAGGTGCTGGTTGACGGCCGAGGTCGAGACGCCGAACCGCATCGCGAGGTCGGTCGACGACGCAGGCTCGCCGAGCGCGTCGAGGAGCGCGGCCCGCGTGCCCCCGAGCAGGTCGCGGACGGCGCCGGCGTCGGGGTGCGACGCGGTCGACCACATCGCGCCCTGCCCCCGCGCCGGGTACATGACGGTCGGGGGCATGTCGTCGTCGATCGGCGTCGACGCGCGGACGACGAACACCGACGGGACGAGCGTCAGTCCCTCGCCCTGCACCGGGCGGTCGCGCGCGATCGGGCTGCTCAACCGGACGTCGACGTGTCGGCCGTCGAAGCGCACCGACTCGGACAGCCCACCGAGCACCGCACCGACGCCCTCGTGCGCGGCGATCCGGCCGCGGTGCGTCACGTCGGCCTGCAGCACGCGGCGCATCCGCGGCCAGTACGGTGCGAAGCAGAGCTCCCACGTCGTGGCGAGCGCCCGGACGAGCCGGTCGACGACGTCCTCGTGACGCCCGACGAACACGTCCGGCACGGTGGCGTGCACCCGCTCGAGGTCGGTCCGGAGCCGGGAGGGGGAGATCCGGCCGAGGGCACGGAGCTCGTCGTCGAACGACCCCAGCGGGGACTCCGGACGGGGGTTGACGAAGTCCGCGACCCACCGGCGCTCGTCGACCAGGCCGGCGAGGACGGGGCCGTCGAGGACGGGCAGTACGCCGGCGATGCGCTCGAGCCACGGCCGCTGCAAGGGGTACCGCTCCGGTGCTCGGAAGGCGCGCAGCCCGAGGCCGAGCTCCGACAGCGGCGAGATGCCGAACCGCACCGCCGAGACGTCGGAGGGCTCGAGCCGGTAGCGGATCATGAAGCCAGACGCTACATCCGTTCTGGTCAGCACCGCGCTGCTGCGAGAACAGGACCGTGAGCACCACGGCGCAACCGGTCCCGATCCGCACCCTGGTCCGACAGGACCCGACGCTCCGACGCCTGCTCACGGTCACGTTGGTGGACACCCTCGGGCGCGGTGCCTTCTTCACGCTCACCTCGCTGTACCTCATCACGATCGTCGGGATCCCGGCCGTCGCGGTCGGTCTCGGCCTCACGGTCGCCGGCGCGGTCGGTGTCGCCGCGTCGCTCGTGTTCGGGCACCTCGCGGACCGGTTCAGCGCGCGACGGATGCTCGTCTGGCTGCACCTGGTGCAGGGGCTCGCGCTCATCAGCTACGTGCTCGTGCACGACCTGCTGACGCTCGTCGTGACGGCGTCCGTCGTGACCCTCGCGCAGCAGGGCGGCAGCGCCGTCCGGAGCGCTGTGGTCGGCCGGGCGTTCCCGGGCACCGAGCGGGTCCGCGTCCGGGCGACCATGCGCACGGTCACGAACGTCGGCATCGGCGTGGGCACCGCGCTCGCCGCGGTCCCGCTCGCGATCGGCACCGGCGAGGCCTACCGCGTGACGATGGTGCTCTCCGGCGCGCTGTTCCTGGCGTCGGCGGTCCTCGTCGCGGGTCTGTCGGCGGCGCGCGTCGACGCGGCCCCCGCGGACCGCACGGACACCGGCACGATCGTGCGTCGGGAACCCGCCGGCCGGAGCCCCTACCGCGACGTGCGGTTCCTCGCCGTCACCGCCCTGACGGGACTGTTCGGCATGCAGTTCGGGCTGTTCGAGGTCGGCGTGCCGATCTGGGTCGTGCAGCACACCGTCGCCCCGGACGTGCTCGTCTCGCCGCTGCTGCTCGTGAACACGGTGATCGTCGTCCTGCTGCAGGTCCGGCTGAGCCGCGGGACGGACACCGTCGCGGGAGCGGCCCGGGTGATGCGGCACGCGGGGTGGGTCATGGCGGTGGCGTGCGGCCTGTGGGCCGCCTCCGGGTGGGTCCGCGGGGACGACTGGGTGCCGGCTGCGACCGCGACCGCAGTGCTCGTCCTCGCGGCCGTCGCGCACTCGCTCGCGGAGATCACGTCGAGTGCGGCCGGGTGGGCGCTGAGCTTCGAGCTCGCACCGGCGGACCGGATCGGTGCGTACCAGGGCGTGTACGGCACCGGGTACGCGGTCGCAGCGATGATCGCGCCCACCGTGGTGACCCTCACCGCCGTCGACCTCGGGACCGCCGGCTGGGCGATCCTCGCCGTCGTGTTCCTCGGCTCGGCGCTCGGGGTCGGAGCGATCGCCGGACGCGCCGCGAGGACGACGGTCACGGCCTGACGGGCCGAGCTACGAGGGCGACGGCCACCGTCTGACGGGCCGCGCCGTGAGGACGACGGTCACCGTCTGATGGTCCGATCCGCGGGGACGACGGTCACGGCCTGACGGGGCCGCGCCGCGCCTCCCGACCGGTGTCCGTCGTCGCCGTCCGTCGCGCGTGACCGGACGCCCTGTGCGCCGCGGGAATACGCTCGAGCCGCAGGCGTTGTGCTGTTGCGTCCTGCAATGTTGCGTTGCATGTCGTCCGGACCACGCGAGCGTTCGGGTCCGCGCACCGACCGGTGCCACCATGGACCGCCCGGCCACCCGAACCGGGACGGACACCCCGTCCACCACGACGACGCGGGCCGCAGCAGACCGGACCCCCGGTCGGCGGCGCTCGACACCCCCACCCCCCCACGAGGAGCAGCACACCATGCACCGCCCCAAGCGCTTGACGATCACCGCGGCCGTCGCCGCCGCCGCAGCCCTCGTGCTGACCGGCTGCTCGGGTGGCGGCGCGTCGGACGACGCGTCCACCGGCACGAGCAAGGGCGGCACGCTCGACATCCTCACCGCGCAGACCGCGCTGCACTGGGACCCGGCGACGAGCCAGAGCCTCGGCATCACCTCGATGGGCCTGGTCGCCCGCCGCCTGACCACCTGGGACGTCCAGCCCGGGAAGACCGCGAAGGTCGTCCCCGACCTGGCGACCACCACGGGTGAGTCGAGCAACGGCGGCAGGACCTGGACCTACACGCTCAAGGACGGCCTGAAGTTCCAGGACGGCACGCCGATCACCACGAAGGACATCAAGTGGGGGATCGAGCGGTCCTTCGCGCCGAACCTCACCGGCGGCCTGAGCTACCACAAGTCCCTGCTGGTCGGCGGCTCCGACTACCAGGGCCCGTTCGAGGGGAAGACGCTCGACAGCATCGAGACCCCCGACGACAAGACCATCGTCTTCACGCTCGACGCCCCGTACGGCGACTGGCCGTGGCTCGCGTCGATGCCGGCGTTCGCGCCCGTGCCCGAGGGCGAGGGCAAGGACACCGGCGCGTACGACGCGAAGCCCGTGTCGAGCGGCCCGTACCAGATCGAGTCGAACACGCAGGGCTCGCAGGTGACGCTCGTCCGGAACAAGGAGTGGAGCGCGAAGACCGACGCGATCCGCACGGCCGGTCCGTCGAAGATCGTCTTCAAGGAGAGCCAGGACGCGTCGACCACGACGCAGAGCCTGATCGCCGACAACGGTGACGCGAAGAACGCGTTCGGTGCGCAGTTCCTCGGTGCCGCCGAGCTCAACCAGGTGCGCGCCAACCCCGCTGCGCAGGACCGCCTCGCGACGAGCAAGGCCGGCCCGATCACCTACATGGCGATCAACACGCAGCGCGGGGCGCTCAAGGACCTGAAGGTCCGCCAGGCGCTGCAGTACGCCGTCGACCGCAAGTCGTTCCGCATCGCCGCCGGCGGCGCGCTCGCCGGCGAGTACGCGTCGACGCTCGTGACGCCGGGCATCGCCGGACGCCAGGACTACGACCTGTACGAGACCGGCGCGACGGGCGACGTCGACAAGGCGAAGGCGCTGCTGCAGGACGCCGGTGCCGAGGACCTGAAGCTCACGCTGGTGACGCAGAACGACCCGACCTACCTGTCCCAGGCGCAGGCCCTGCAGGCGGGCCTGAAGCGTGCCGGCATCACGGTCACGCTCAAGCCGCTCGACTACGACTCGTTCACCCAGGCGACGACGAACGGCACCGACTTCGACCTCTCGCTGTCGAGCTGGCAGCCGGACTTCCCGAGCGCGAACGCCAACATCCAGCCGCTCTACGACTCGTCGGAGATCGGTGGGGGCGGGTACAACGTCTCGAAGTACAGCAACCCCGAGGTCGACGCCCTCATCGCGAAGGCCACCGGCACGGTCGACCAGTCCGAGGCGCAGGAGCTGTGGGCGCAGGCGGACCGGCGGATCATGGAGGACGCCCCCGTCGTCCCGCTGATCTACGCGAAGCAGTCCTTCCTGGCCGGGTCGAACGTCGAGAACTTCCGCATCGCGGACTTCCCGGCCTACCCGAACTACCTCAAGGTCTCGCTCTCGCAGTGAGTGCACCGCTGCTCGAGGTCGAGGGGCTCCGCGTCGCGTTCGGCGACGCGGAGCCCGTCGTCCGTGACGTCTCCTTCACCCTGACGCCCGGCCGGGTGCTCGCGCTCGTCGGCGAGTCCGGTTCGGGCAAGTCCGTCAGCGCGATGAGCGTGCTCGGACTCCTGCCACCCTCCGCCCGTGTGTCGGGCAGCGCCCGGTTCCGCGGGACCGAGCTCATCGGCGCCTCCGTGGACGAGCTGCGCGCCGTCCGTGGTGCGGGCATCGGGGTCGTGTTCCAGGAACCGATGAACTCGTTCACCCCCGTGCTGGCGATCGGCACGCAGATCGCCGAGGCCGTGCGGGCGCACCCGACCGACCTGGACCGGGCGGGCGTCTCCGCCCGCGTCGACGAGCTGCTCCGGGCTGCCGGGCTGCCGGACCCGGCCCGGATCCGGAAGGCCTACCCGCACGAGCTGTCCGGCGGGCAGCTCCAGCGGGCGATGATCGCGATGGCGCTCGCGGGAGACCCCGTCGCGTTGTTCGCCGACGAGCCGACGACCGCACTCGACGTGACGGTCCAGGCCGGGATCCTCGACCTGCTGCGTCGGCTCGGTCGCGAACGCGACCTCGCCGTCCTGCTCATCACCCACGACATGGGTGTGGTCGCGGACGTCGCCGACGAGGTGCTGGTGATGCGCCGCGGTGACCCCGTCGAGCACGGAGCGGTCGCCCACGTCTTCGCGCACCCGGGGGCCGACTACACGCGCGAGCTCCTCGCCGCGGTCCCCGCCCTGGAGGCACACCCCGCGTCCGCACCGTCGGCCGCGGCCGGGTCGGGGGCCGGGTCTCGTGCCTCCCGGCCATCACCCGCGGTCGCGCGCCTGCGCGACGTCGCCGTGCGCTACGCACGCCGCGGCGACCCCACGGTGCACGGGATCGACCTCGAACTCACGGCCGGCCGGACGCTCGGCCTGGTGGGGGAGTCGGGGTCCGGCAAGTCGACCATCGGCCGCGCGCTCGCCGGACTCGTCCCCGTCGTGGACGGCTCGGTCGAGGTCGACGGCAACGACCTGCGCACCGCACGCGGGAAGCGCCTGCGCGAGCTCCGCAGCCGCGTGGGCATCGTCTTCCAGGACCCGGCGTCGTCGCTGAACCCGCGACAGACCATCGGCTGGAGCATCGCCGAACCGCTGCTCGTGCACGGCGAGGGCACACCGGCCTCGCGCGCCGACCGCGCCCGCGAGCTCCTGTCCGCGGTGCAGCTCGACCCGTCGTGGACCGAACGGTTCCCGCACCAGCTGTCGGGCGGCCAGCGGCAGCGCGTCGCCGTCGCCCGGGCACTGGCGCTCCGACCGGCCCTGGTGATCGCCGACGAGCCGACCAGCGCCCTCGACGTCACCGTGCAGGCCGCCGTGCTCGACCTGCTCGCAGACCTGCAGGACGAGTTCGGCTTCGGCATGCTGCTCATCAGCCACGACCTGGCCGTCGTGCGTCAGCTCGCCGACGACGTCGTCGTGCTGCACGACGGCCGCATCGTCGAGCGCGGCGCGACCTCCGCCGTGCTCGACCACCCGCAGCAGGACTACACGCGCATGCTGCTCGCGGCGGCCCCGGTCGCCGATCCCGCGCGACAGGCCGCCCGCCGCGAGGCCTGGCGCGCCTGGGAAGGAGTGGTCTCGTGACCGCGAACGTCGTCGACCGGCCCGTCTCCGCGTCGGCCGGTCGGACCACCGGGTTCCGCGCCGTGGTGCGCCGGGTCCGTCAGGACCGCTGGGCCGTGGCCGCCGCGATCGTCATCGCGGTGTTCATCGTCGTGGCGATCGCCGCACCGCTCATCGCCGCCGCCACCGGGCGGAACCCGTACAGCTACGACGTCGACGCACTGAACGACTTCGGGGCTCCCCGCGGTGCTGCCGGCGGCGTGAGCGGCGAGCACTGGTTCGGCGTCGAGCCGCTGACCGGGCGGGACCTGTTCGCCATCGTGACCTACGGCGCACGGACCTCGCTCGGCATCGGGCTCGCCGCGACCGCGATGTCGATCGTGATCGGGGTGCTCGTCGGTGTCACCACCGGGTTCCTCGGCGGCTGGTACGACCGGGTGCTGTCACGCGTGGTCGACGTGATCTTCGGGTTCCCGTCCCTGGTCTTCATGATCGCGCTCACCGCGGTCGTGCCGACCTCGTTCCCGAAGCCGCTGCTCGTCGTGCTCGTGATCGGGTTCTTCGGGTGGCCCTCCGTCGCCCGCGTCGTGCGCGGGCAGACGCTCTCGCTCGTGAGCCGGAACTACGTCGTCGCCTCGACCGCGATGGGTGCGGGGCGCTGGCACGTCATCCGCAAGCAGCTCCTGCCGAACCTCGCCGCGACGATCACCGTCTACGCGACCATCTCGATCCCGTCGATGATCGGCGCCGAGGCCGCGCTGTCCTTCCTGGCCGTCGGGGTGAACCCGCCGACGCCGTCGTGGGGCCGCAGCATCGGCGACGCGATCGGCTGGGTGCAGACCGATCCGATGTACCTCGTCTTCCCCGGAGCCGCACTGTTCCTCATCACCCTGGCCTTCAACGTGCTCGGTGACGCCCTGCGCGACGCCCTCGACCCGCGCGGGGGCGACCGATGAGCACCGTCCGCTTCCTGGCCGTCCGGATCCTCGGCGCCGTCGTCGTGCTGTTCGTCGTCGCGGCGATCACCTACGCGCTGTTCATGCTGCTGCCCACGAACCCGGCCCGGGCGATCTGCGACAAGCCGTGCACGCCCGAGCGGCTCGCTGACGTGCAGGCGTTCCTCGGCACCGACAAGCCGTGGTTCGCGCAGTTCGGGGCGTACCTCGCCGGCATCTTCGCCGGCCGCACCTTCGGTTCCGGAGCCTCCACGATCACGTGCGCGGCACCGTGCTTCGGGTACTCGTTCCAGCTGCACGACAGCGTCACGAACCTCATCGCGTCGCGCCTGCCCGTGACCGCGTCGATCGCCGTCGGGGCGGCCGTGCTGTGGCTCGTCGCCGGTGTGGCGGGCGGCACGGTGTCCGCGCTCAAGCGTGGGACGCTGGCCGACCGCGCCGTCATGACGGTCGCCGTCGCCGGGGTGTCCTCGCCCGCGTACCTGATCGGGCTGCTCGCGATCCTGCTGTTCGGGTTCACCCTCGGCTGGCTGCCCACGAGCGGGTACGTGCCGTTCGTCGAGGACCCGGTCGGGTGGGTGACGCACCTGGTGCTGCCGTGGTGCGTGCTCGCCTTCATCAGCGCGGCCATCTACGCGCGGCTGACCCGCGGCGAGATGCTCGAGTCGATGTCGCAGGACTTCGTCCGGACCGCGCGTGCGAAGGGCCTGCGGGAGCGGCAGGTCGTCGTGCGGCACGGACTCCGGACCGCGATCCTGCCCGTGGTGACGCTGTTCGGGCTCGACCTCGGGTCGCTGCTCGGCGGCGCGGTCATCACTGAGAAGGTGTTCTCGATGCAGGGCCTCGGAGCGCTGCTCATCGATGCGGTGCACACCCTCGACCTGCAGGTGGTCGTCGGCTTCACGGTGTTCTCGGCGCTGCTCATCGTCACCGCGAACGTGATCGTGGACGTCGTCTACGCGTTCGTCGACCCACGGGTGCGTCGCCGGGCGTAGGTGCCGGTCCCCGCTCGGCCGGCAGCCCGGGCCCGCGACGCCCAACGTCGGCTCGCCATGTGTCGGCGCGCTTGGTGGTGCGGCGTGCTGCTGCACAACCGGAAGCACCTCGCGCCATGGGGTTCCGTGGCGCGAGGTGCTTCCGGTTGGTCGTGGTGCAGCGGGCGGCGCGCCCGGCGCACGCCTAGAAGTACGTGATCCCGTGCGGCGTGCGGGCCGGCGTGAGCATCGCCCGGAGCAGCGCGGGCGCCGTCGGGTCCGCCGCACGCACGAGTCCGGCCGCGGCGAGGGTGACCGGGGACACCGAGCCGATGAGCACCGCGCCGAGGTCCGCCACGTCGAGCCGCAGGTCGGCCTCGCCGTCGGCGCCGTCGGACAGGCGCGTCACCGTGCCCTGCCCGTCGGTGACGTCGAGCCGGTAGGTGCCCGACGCGAACCCCATCGCGTCGGACACGGCGAGCGTCACCGAACCGTCGACCGCGTACGGCCGGCTGCTGAGCACCGCCGGCACGTCGAGCACCCGGAGCCAGACGTGGTCCTCCTCGTGCTCGACGTCGTAGGCGCGGTTGTCGCCGAGGGCCGCGACGATCGGGTCGTCGAGCCGCGAGCGGCTGTACTTCACGACGTCGTTCAGGTCGATCGAGAGCAGGAACTCCCAGAGTGACAGGTACGCGGCATCGTTCGCGTAGACCAGGTCGACGATCTCGAGGACGGTGTCGCCCTTGCCCTCCTTCACGCGCCAGGTCACGTAGCCGTCGACCTCGTCGGAGTCGTCGGGGCGGTGCACCGCGGCGCGGACGTCCTTCGCGGGCTGGCCCTCGCCGTCGCGGAGCCCGAACACGATCGGCCACGTGCCGGCGTTCCGGACCATCGAGCCCGGGGTGCGTGCGTCGAACCGGTCGAACACGGCGCGCCCGGTGCCCTCGGCGAGCCACTCCGGCGTGACGACCGCGACGGTGCCGGTGGTCGGCGCGAGCAGCGGCAGTGCCCGCTCGCGGCGGACGGTCACCGCCCGCTCACGGATCGCGCAGCCGAAGCCGAAGCGGCGGTAGATGGTGCCCTCGGACGCGGTGAGGGACGCGACGGCGTAGCCCTCGGCGACGCCGCGCTCGAGCGCGTGCGTCATCATGCGGCGGAGGATCCCGCGCCGACGCTCGGTCGGTCGGACCGTCACGGCCGAGATCGCCTGCGTGTCGATCGCGGCGCCCTCGGCCCACGTCAGGCGCTTGCGGAACCAGGTGAAGGTCCCGGCCGGCCACGTCTCGTCGACCGAGCCCGGGAACGGGTCGCGCAGGTACACGCCGAGGAACGTCTCCTGGTCCTCCAGGAAGTGCGACGCCATCCGCGCGGCACCCTCGGCGTCGGGGTGGGCTTCGTGGAACCCGAACCCGACGGCGCGCATCCACGCCTCGGTCTCCGGCGTCGGCGCCCCCTCGGCGTCGGTCGTCGGCGCGAACTCGCGCAGGTCGTAGCGGTCGTCGAATGCGTCGTTGCTGGCCACGAGCCGACCCTACCGGTGCGCTCCACGCGGGCGCCTCCCTCGCGCGGTGGAGCAGCAACCGTCGAGTGGACGGGGGTGACCCGACGTCTGCTGCTCCACGGGCGCACGCGTTGCGAGCGCGGTGGTGACCGGCGTGGGGGGGGGGGGCCCGGGGGGGGGCCCCCCCGGCCCCCCCGCCCCCCCCCCGCCCCCAACGGCCGCGGGGGCCGGCCGCGGGGGCCGCCCCCCCCCGCCCGGTGCCCCCC
>NZ_JAFICY010000007.1:0-184141 GCF_017834105.1 Curtobacterium sp. 1310
CGGCCGGGGGGGGGGGGGGGGGGGGGGGGGGGGGGGGGGGGGGGGGGGGGGCCCGGGGGGGGGGGGGGGGGGGCGCCGGGGGGGGGGGGGGGGGGGGGGGGGGGGGGGGGGGGCGGGGGGGGGGGGGGGTGGGGCCCCCCCCCCCGGCCGCCGCTCAGAACGCCGCGGCTCCGGCCTCGGCGACCTCCTGATCCTGCTCGACGGTGCCGGTCGAGACGCCGATCGCACCGACGATGCGGCCGTCGCGGACGAGGGGGATGCCCCCGGCGAAGACGACGAGCCGACCGCCGTGGGCGTCGCTCAACCCGAACAGGTCACCGGTGGGACGGGTGATGTCGTTCAGGTCCTTCGTCTGCGTCTGGAACGCGATCGACGTGTACGCCTTGTTGATCGCGATGTGGATGCTGCCGATGTTCGCGGTGTCCATGCGCACGTGTGCCTTCAGGTTGCCGCCGGCGTCCACGACGGCGACGTCCTGCGGCTGACCGATCTCCTCGGCCTTCGCGACGGCGGCGTCGATGACGCGCCGGGCGTCGTCGAGGGTGAGGCTGTCCTGGATCTTCTCGTTCGCCACGGTGTCGTCTCCGGCGTCAGAAGGTGCGGATCGGGATCTCGGCGGGTGCCGCGAGCAGTTCCTCGACCTCGTCGTCGAGCTTGACGAGGGTGATGGAGGCCCCGGCCATGTCGAGCGAGGTGCAGTACTCGCCGACGTAGCTGCGGACGGGGGTGATCCCCCGGGCCACGAGCTTCTCGTGGGCGATGCCGTAGAGCAGGTAGAGCTCGCTGATCGGGGTACCGCCGAGGCCGTTCACCATGAGCGCGACCCGGTCGCCGTCCGCGAACGGCAGGTCCGAGACGATCGGGTCGAGGAGGATGTCGACGATCTCGTCGGCGGAGACGATCTTCTGCCGTGCCCGCCCGGGCTCCCCGTGGATGCCGACGCCGACCTCGATCTCGTCGTCGCCGAGCTCGAACAGCGGGGAGCCCTTCGCCGGCGGGGTGCAGGCGGTGAGCGCGACACCCATCGTCCGGGTGACGGAGTTCACCTTCTGGCCGATGCGGACGACCTCGTCCAGGTCGGCGCCCGCCTCGGACGCGGCTCCGACGGCCTTGATGACGAAGAAGTTGCCCGCGACCCCTCGGCGACCGATCGTGTACGTGGAGTCCTTGACGGCGACGTCGTCGTCGATGAACAGGGTCTTCACCTTGATGCCCTCGGCGTCGGCGAACTCCTCGGCCATCTCGAACGCCATCTTGTCGCCCGTGTAGTTGTTCACCAGGAGCAGCACGCCCTTCGGGCTGTTCACCCGGCGAGCGGCGGCGACGACGTAGTCGGTGGGTGGTGCGGCGAAGACGTCGCCGGGACAGGCGGCGTCGAGCATGCCCTTCCCGACCACCATGACGTGCGCGGGCTCGTGCCCCGAGCCGGAGCCCTGCACGATCGAGACCTTGTCGTCGCGCGGAGCGTCGGCGCGGGCGATCAGGTTGGCTTCCGGGTCGTAGGTCAGGGTGTCCGGGTTGGCGAGGGCGAGGCCCTTGAGCATCTCCGGGACGAACTGCTTCGGGTCGTTGACGAACTTCTTCACTGCGGTTGCCTCACTTCATCGTGGTGGTCGGGTACTGCGAAGGATCGTGCGGTGGTGGTGGTCAGGTCGTGCGGTGGTGTCCCGCGTCACCAGTCGTCAGCGACGCGCTCGGCGAGCACGGCCACGGCGACCGCGCCGGGATCGGGCGAGCCGATGCTGCGCTCGCCGGTGTACGAGGCCCGGCCGCGGCGTGCCTCGAGCGCCGAGGTCGCGTCGGCGGCCTGCCGTGCGACCTCGGCCGCGTGGCGCGCGATCGCCGTACCGTCCGCACCGGCGGCGGCGTCGGCCTCGATGGCGTCGGTCATCGGCACGATCGCGTCGAGGAGGGTCTTGTCGCCGAGGTCGGCCCCGCCGCGCTTCTTGATCCCCTCGACCGCGGCTCGGAGCATCGCGACGACGTCGTCGGCCCCCAGGTCCTCACGGCCCTTCACGACCCCGGCCGCCCGGAGGAACGCGGTCCCCCAGATCGGCCCCGACGTGCCGCCGATCCTGCTGCTCATCGTCATCGCGACCTGCTGGAGGAAGGTGCCGGGATCGGAACGGTCGTAGCCGTCGAACCCCTCGAGCACGTTCTCGAACCCGCGGGCGAGCGAGTACCCGAAGTCGCCGTCGCCGGCCACCGCGTCGAGGTCGCTGAAGTACGTCTCGTTCTCGACGCAGGTGGTGGCGATGAGCCGGACGGTCTGTTCGAGGTGCGTGGTGGCGGCGGTGGTCATCGTGATCCTCCGGTCGGGTTCGGGAGCTGGGTGAGGGTGTCGAGCGTGACCTGGCCGTCCGGTTCGACGTGGGTCGGATCGGCGATGACGTGGGCGGGGGTGTCGGGCAGGTCGCCGAGTCGGTCGACGACGAGCGCGGCACCGGTGAAGTCCTCGCCGGCGGTGTAGCTGCTGACGGTGACGACGGTGGTCAGGCCGGCGCCCAGCGCTGCACGGAGCCCGTTGGCGCTGTCCTCGACGACGACCGCGTCGGCCGGGTCGACGCCGAGCTCGCGGACGGTCAGCTCGTAGACGTCCGGTGCCGGCTTCTTGCGCGGTACGACGTCGCCGGCGAACACGCGGAACCAGGTCGCGGCGTCGTCGCCGACCGCGTGCTCGAGGACGGCGCGGACGGATGCCTCGGCTGAGGTGGACGCCACCGCGAGCAGCCACCCGGCGTCGTGGGCCTCGTGCACGATCCGGGCGATGCCCGGTCGAGCGGGCATCACGCCGTCGCGCACCATCGCCGTGTACCGCCGGGTCTTCTCGGCGTGCCACTCGGCGACGAGCGCGCGCTGTCCGTCGGGATCGGCGGGGAGCCCGGCACGGTCGACGAACTCCGGCGTCAGCAGGGACGCCAGCCGCTCCTTCCCGCCGCCGATGCGCAGCACCTCGGCGTAGTCCTCCTCGCTCCACCGGACGGGCAGGTCGAAGTGTGCGAAGGTCGCGTTGAACGCCGGCAGGTGCCCGTCGCGCTCCGTGTCGGCCAGGACCCCGTCGCAGTCGAAGACCAGCGCGCGGGTCACGGCCGACCCGCCGTGCTGTCGTCGGCCTTGCCGTCCGCGCCGAACCACGCGACGTGCTCGGCGATGACGTCGGTGACGGCGGACTCGATCGCGGCGACGAGCTTCGGCGGGTCCCAGGAGTCGGTATCACGGGCGTGCTCCAGGTGGGCGAGCGATGCCCGCATGTAGGCGTGCTTCACCGCCGTCGAGATGTTCACCTTCGAGACGCCGGCGTCGATGAACGCCCGGAAGTCCTGCTCGCCGAGACCCGTGCCGCCGTGCAGGACGATCGGGCGGTCGGTCAGTCGCGCGAGCTCGGCCGCGCGCTCGGGGAGCAGGACCGGATCCGCCTTGTACAGTCCGTGGCTCGTCCCCAACTGGGGCGCCAGGAGGTCGGCACCGGTCTGCTCGGCAACCTCGGCGAGCTGCTCGACCGAGTACGCGTGCCGCGACTCGTCGCTGCCGACCCCGTCCTCGACACCGAGGATGTTCTCGATCTCCGACTCCACGTCGACACCGGCGGCATGGGCGGCCGCCGTGACCTCGCCGGTCTCGCGCACCGCGTCGTCGAGGCCCCGGTCGGAGGCGTCGAACAGGACGCTCGACCACCCGGCGGCGATCACGTCGTCGAGCACCGCCCGGTCGGGACAGTGGTCGAGGTGCAGGGCGACCGGCACGGCGACGTCGCGGGTGAGCGCTCGGAAGAGGTCGGTCGTGAAGGCGGTCCCCGAGCTGCGGACGGTCTTCACGGAGATCTGCACGATCAGCGGAGCGCTCGTGCGGACCGCCGCGGCGACCACCGCCCGCATGCTCAGTTCGTCGAACACGTTCACGGCCGGTACCGCGTACCCGCCGTCCCGTGCGGTCCTGGTCAACGTCCTGGTGGACACGTCCATGCCTGGGTCCTCACTTGCGTCGTTGCGTCGTGGGATGTCGTCTCCGTCGACGACTGCTCGGACTGTACCTGTCTATACCGGACTCGACAAGTATCATGAGCGGCTACCGGATGTGCATCCGCGCAGGGAACGAGGTGGACCGTGCTCGACGAGGTGGACCGCGATTCCGCCGTGCCCATCTACCAGCAGCTCGAGGACATCTTCACCGCGAAGATCACCGGCGGCGAGTGGGCACCGAGCCAGCGGATCCCGTCCGAGAACGAGTTGAACCGGTACTACGGCACCAGCCGGATGACGGTGCGGGGTGTGCTCACCAAGCTCACCACCGACGGCCTGCTCACACGGGTCCCGGGCAAGGGGACGTTCGTCGCGCCGGAGAAGATCAACGCGGTGTCCCCCGCGTACCGCGGCATCCGCGAGCAACTCGAGGTCCTCGGGTACGACATCAGCACCGACCTCGTGTCGATCGACCGGGGCCCGGCGCCGGCCCGCGTGCGCGACCGTCTGGGACTCGGCCGCGACGACGACGTGTTCGCGATCGTCCGCCTGCGCTCGGTCGACGGCAAGCCGCTGAGCGTGCACAGATCGTTCGTGCCAGCCGCCCTGGCGCCGACGCTCGACACGCTCGACGTGGTCGGCGAGCAGCTCTGCGTGGTCCTCGAGGACGCCTTCGACCTGGCGATGCACGACGTCGCGGAGGGGCTCGAGGCCGTGGCGGTCGCGGATGCGGACGCATCGCTGCTCGGACTCCGACACGGCGATCCCGCACTGCAGCTCACCGACGTGATCTCGGACCGCGCCGGCACGACGTTCGAGTACTCGACGATCGTCTTCCGCGGCGACCGGATGCGCCTGCAGTTCGACTACACACGCCCCTGACCCGACCACTCCGCAGCGCCCGCGAGCGCTACCGGTCCACCTGCTTCGCGTACCAGCGGTCGGAGTACGGCTCGGCGTTGAAGGGTCCGACCCGCCGGTAGCCGAGCCGCTCGTACAGGGCGCACGCCTCGGCGAGCTCCCCGCGGGTGTCGAGACGGACCACGTCGATGCCCAGTTCCACGCACGCCCGCTCGACGGCCTGGACCAGCTGCCTGCCGACGCCCCGTCCTCGGGCCTCGCCGCGGGTGAACACCTTGGTCAGTTCTGCGACGTCCCCGAGGAAGCGCGCACCGGCGCACCCGACCGGCTCGCCGTCGTCGAGTGCGACCAGGAGCACGCCGGTCGTGCCCGTCAGGTCGTCGGACGGCTCGTCGCGGAGGGCCTGGTCGACCTCGTCCTCGGTCGCGGGCCGTCCGTACCACCGGGAGGCGACCTCGGTGGTGTACCGGCGGAGGATGCGCTCGGCGACGGGCTCGTCGGGATGCACGGTCTCGATCGTCAGCACGGGGCGAGCGTAGTGCTGGGTACCCGGTCCGTGCGGGGCACAGGACGGTGCGACGATGGCGGGGTGGACGACCTCACCGAACCGGCACTCGTGCCCGAGCTGCTCGTGCGCGACCTCGACCGCAGCATCGCCTTCTGGTGCGGTCTCTGCGACTTCGCCGTGCGGTACGACCGCCCGCAGGAGCGCTTCGCCTACCTCGTGCAGGGAACGGCGCACGTGATGCTCGAGCAGGCCGGGGTCGGTCGCAACTGGCTGACGGGCCCGCTCGACGCCCCGCTGGGCCGCGGCGTGAACTTCCAGGTCGCGGTCCCGGACAGCGCCTCCCTCGCCCGGCGGCTCACCGCTGCCGGGGTCCCGCTCTTCATGCAGCCGGAGACGACCTGGTACGGCGTCGGCGACGAGCAGGCGGGCGTCCACCAGTTCCTCGTGCAGGACCCGGACGGCTACCTGCTGCGCTTCCAGTCCTCGATCGGCCGGCGACCCGGCGGATCGGCCTCGACGCCGACACCGTGATCGGCGGCAGCACCTGCGAGGATGTTGCCGTGCGGTGGGGTGACAGCGGACTGGACGCGGCGCAGGTCGCGTTCGTCGAGCGGGTGCTGCCCGGCTCCGTGGTCCTGTCGGACGAATCGTGGGGTCTGCTCGACACCCGGGTGCTGCACGTCCGGAGCTCCCACGGGGACCACACGGTCAAGGCATGCGGTCCGGACAACACGCACTTCCCCCGTGAACTGGCCGCCCACCGCTCGTGGACCGGCGAGCTGGTCCGGCACGGCGACACCGCTCCGCTGGCGCACGCCGACGTCGAGACCCGTGTCCTCGTCATCGACCGCATCCCCGGTCGCCTCGCCCTCGGCAACGACGACGAGACGTCGACGGAGCTCCATCGTCAGGCGGGCAGGATCCTCCGTCGGTTCCACGACCAGGCGGCGATCACCGACCCGGACCACCTGGGCGTCGAGACCGCGAAGGCGCTCCGCCTGCTCGATGCCCCGCACCGGATCGACCCCGCGACGGTCCGACGCGTCCGGTCCCTGCTCCGGTCGGCCGAGCCGCACCCGGTCACGGTGGTACCGACGCACGGCGACTGGCACCCCCGGAACTGGATCGTGCACGAGGACCGCCTGCACGTGATCGACTTCGGGCGCTTCGCCCTCCGCCCGGCGGCGACGGACCTCACCCGGCTCGCCGTCCTGTACTGGGAGCGGAAGCCCCGGCTCGAACAGGCGTTCATCGAGGGCTACGGGGACGATCCGCGCGAGGCCGACGACTGGCGGTGGCTGCAACTGCGGGAGGCGGTGGGGACGGCCGCGTGGGCGTTCGCCGTCGGTGACCCGGCGTTCGAGGCGCAGGGCCAGCGGATGCTGCGGGCCGCCCTCAGCGCGTTCTGACGATCGGGTCCGTCGCCGCCACGGACGACACGACCCGCCGCCGCCCGCGCAGCACCCCGGACGCCAACGCGATCCCGAGCAGCACCACCACCCCACCCACGGGCTCGTTCCACCGCAGCGGCTCCCCGAGCACGAGGACCCCGAGCGCCACCCCGACCACCGGCGTCAGGTAGGTCACGGTCGAGGCACGCCCCGCGCCCCACGCGCCGACCAGGCGCGTGTTCCACGCGTAGGCCAGCCCCGTGCCCACCGCACCGAGCGCCACCATCGCGGCCACGATCCTCCAGTCCAGGTCCACCGGCCCGGTCGCGATGACCGGCGCGACCAGCAGCATGAGCAGCGCCGCCAGGGTGAGCTGCACCGTCGCGACCGTCGTCGGGTCCTGCCCGCTGCCGACGCCGAAGCGCCGGAGCCACGCCAGTCCGATGCCGTAGGACGCGGTCATGCCGAGCAGTGCGACCTGGCCGGGGACGGTGGCGAGCACGGCGGGGTCGCCGACCAGGTCCCACGGACCGACGAGCACGAGGACACCCACGATCCCCAGCACGACGCCGCCGAGCTGGCGGCGGCTGAGCCGTTCGGACGGCACCAGCACCGCGAGCGCGAGGAGCGTCATGATCGGCGTCGTGGCGTTGTAGATGCTCGCCAGACCCGACGGCACGGTCTGCTCGGCCCACGCCATCAGCGAGGACGGCACGGCGTTGAGGAACACCGCGACGACGAACAGGTGTCCCCAGACGCGCCGCTCGCGCGGCCACCGTCGACGGGTCGCGAGCAGCACCACGACGAGCGTGAGGGCTCCGAGGACCGTGCGGACGGTGGCGACCTGCTGCGGTGCGAGTCCCTCGAGCCCGATCTTCGCGAAGAAGAAGCTCGAACCCCAGGTGAGGGCGACCAGGACGTAGAGGAGGGCGTTCACGAGCGCTAGCATCGGCCACGTCCGGCACATGTGTCGAACGACTGAACTGCATGACGGCATGAAGGACACGCATGACCCTCTCGATCCCGCAGCTCCGCGCCTTCGTCGCCACCGTGGACGCCGGCTCCTTCACGGGCGCGGCCACCACCCTCGGCGTCGGTCAGTCCGCCGTCTCGCACGCCGTCGCAGGGCTCGAGCGCGAGGTCGGCGGGCCCGTGGTCCGGCGCGGCGGCGCCGCGGTCGCCACCCCGCTCGGCGACCGCATGCTGGCCCACGCCCGCAGCGTGCTCGCCTCGGTCGACGCCCTGGAGGCCGTGGTGCGGCCCGCCACGATCCGCGGCACCGTGCGCCTCGCCGCCGTCCCGACGGTCTGCCAGGGCCTGCTGCCGCGGCTCCGCGAGCTGTGGGCGGTGACGCTGCCGGACGTCGACGTGCAGGTCTACGAGGGTGACGACGACGAGATGGCCGAGTGGCTCGAGGGCGGCACCGTGGACGCCGCCGTGCTCGTCGACCCGGTGCCGGCACCCGACGGGAGCGTGGTCGTCGCGCGGGACGAGATGGGCGCGGTCGTCCGGCGCGACCACCCGCTCGCGTCGAGTGCCGCGCTGACGCTCGACGACCTGCACGAGGACGGGCTGGTCGCCGGTGGCGGAGGCTGCGAGCACCAGATCCAGCGGATGCACGAGCTCGCCGGGCAACCGTTCCGCTGGGCACACCGCGTGCGGGAGATGAGCACGATGTTCGGGATGATCCAGCGGGGCGAGGGGGTGTCGATCGTCCCGACGCTCGGGCGGGTGATGCTGCCGGACGACCTGGTGATGCTGCCCGTGGAACCGCGGTACGTGCGGACACTCGTGCTCAGCGGACCGGACTCGCGGCCGTGGCACCCGCTGGCCCGGGCCCTCGTCGACGCAGTGTGACCCCGGCCGCCGCCGTTTCTCCGACCTTCGGCCGATCCGGCGCGGGTGCCGGGGTTCCTAGGCTCGGAGCCGTGACCTCGACCGTGCTCCGTCCCGTGCCCCTCGGCCGACGCGTGTGGGCGCAGTCGTGGCGACTCGTGCTCGCGGCACTCGTCGGGCTCACCGCGTTCAGCGCGATCTGGTCGACCCTCGACACCACACGGTGGAGCGAGGCCCGGCTCGGTGCGGCGTTGCTCGTCGACCTCGCGGTCGGGCTCACCGCGCTCGTCCTGGTCCCCTTCCGGCACCGGGCACCACTGCTCGTCGGCGTGCTCGTCATCGCCGGCAGCACCGTGTCCACCTTCGCGGTCGGCGCGGCCGTCCTCGCGCTGGTCTCGCTCGTCACCCGGCGGCGCCCGGCCGAGATCGCGATCGGGAGTGCGGCGTTCGTGGCCGCCTCGATGTTCGGTGAGGGGCTGTACCCGGTCGAGGACGCCACGCCCCTGTGGCAGGTGCTCGTCGCGGCCGTCGTGCTCACCGCCCTGCTCGTCGCGATCGGCATCGCGATCGGGCAGCGGCGGGCCCTGCTCGACGGGTTGCGCGAACGGGCCGCCCTGCTCGAACGCGACCAGCAGCTCCGCGAGGACCGCGCCCGGGAGCAGGAGCGGGCGCACCTGGCCCGCGAGATGCACGACGTGCTGGGACACCGGCTGTCGCTCGTCGCCCTGCACGCCGGGGCGCTCGAGTACCGCGGCCGGTCGCTGTCACCCGACGAGACGGTCGAGGCCGCCGGGGTCGTCCGGGCCGAGGCGCACGCCGCACTCACCGAGCTCCGCGACGTGCTCGGCGTGCTGCGGGACCCCGGGGACACCGCCACGCTCGCCGGAACCGCTCCCCCGCAGCCGACCCTGCGCGACCTCCCCGCGCTGCTCGACGAGGCGCGGTCCTCGGGCGCCGTGGTGTCGGCGACCGTCGACGAGGCCGTCACCGCCGCGCCGGACACCGTCGGGCGGCACGCCTACCGGGTGGTGCAGGAAGCGCTGACGAACGCCCGCCGACATGCTCCGGGGCAGCCCGTCACCGTCACGGTCGACGTGCTCCACGGTCCGGCGCTGCGCGTGCGGGTGGGCAACCCGACGGTGGGACCCGCGAGCACCGGCGACGGCGCTCCCGGCGGTCACGGCCTGCGGGGCCTGGCGGAACGGGCCCGGCTCGTCGGTGGGACCTTCACGGCCGGTCGCGACGACGACGGGACCCACGTGGTCGAGGCGGTGCTCCCGTGGACGGCGTGAGCGCACCGATCCGGGTCGTCCTCGTCGACGACGACCACCTCGTCCGGGCCGGGCTCCGACTGCTCCTGAGCGGCGACGACGGCATCGAGGTCGTCGGCGAGGCCGGCGACGGACTCGAGGCCGAGGGCGTGATCGCCTCCGCAGCACCCGACGTCGTGCTCATGGACATCCGGATGCCCCGCTGCGACGGCCTCGTCGCCACCGAACGGGAGCTCCGGAAGCAGCCGGAGCTGGCCGTGCTCGTCCTGACCACCTTCCAGGACGACGACCTCGTGCTCGGAGCGCTGCAGCGGGGCGCCCGGGGCTTCCTGCTCAAGGACACCCCGCCGCACGACCTCGTCCACGCGGTCCGGACGGTCGCCGCCGGGCGGTCGATCCTGTCGCCGTCGGTGCTCGACCGCGTCATCGCCGTCGCGGCGAGCGCCCCGACCGGAACGGGACGTGGGACGGCCGCCGTCGCGACCGCCGCGGCCGACGGAGCCGCCGAGCGCGCGCTCCTGGCGAGCCTGACCGACCGCGAGACCGAGGTCGCCCTCGCCGTGGCCGCCGGAGCCTCGAACGCACAGGTCGCCGCCGACCTGTTCGTGAGCCTGGCCACCGTGAAGACCCACGTGGGGCACGTGTACGAGAAGTTCGGCGTCGACAACCGGGTGCAGCTCGCCCTGGTCGTGCACGCCGCCCGCCGCGGAGCCTGAACACCCGCCGGGCACCGTCGGCAGGATGGACCGGTGCCCGAGATCCACGTGAAGACGTTCCGCGACCCCGACGAGGCGACCGCCGAGGCCGCCGGACTGGCCTGGCTCGCCGAGGCCGAGGAGACGGGCGGCACCCGGATCGCCCGCGTCCTCGACCACCCGGAGCCGACCGTGCTCCACCTCGAGCAGATCCGCGACGGCAGCCCGACGCGTGCACAGGCCGAGCGCTTCGGTCGCTCGCTCGCACGCACCCACGCCGCCGGTGCCGACCACTGGGGTGCGCCCTCGCCCGGGTTCCCGACCCGCGGCGGCCTGCGGATGGGCCGGTCGCGGACGCCGTTCACGAGTGCCGCCGACGCACCGGCCACCTGGGGCGCGTTCTTCGCCGAGTACCGCATCCGGGACTTCGTGCAGCGCATCGTCGACCGCGGTGGCTTCGACGCTGCCGAGGCCGCGGTGTTCGACCGCGTGGCCGACCGGCTCGAGGACGGCACGCTCGGCTCCCCGCAGCCCCGGCTCGTCGGCGACGCTCCGGCGCGCATCCACGGCGACCTCTGGGCGGGGAACGTCCTGTGGCCCACGGACTCCTCGGAACCGACCGGTGCGGTGCTCATCGACGCAACGCCGCACGGCGGGCACGCGGAGACCGACCTGGCACTGCTGGCGCTGTTCGGACTCCCCCGGCTCGAGACGGTGCTCGCCGGGTACGACGCCGAGTCCCGCTTGGCGGACGGTTGGCAGGAGCGCGTCGAGCTCCACCAGCTCGCGCCGCTGCTGCTGCACGTGTACCTGTTCGGCGGCTCGTACACCGACCACGCGTTGCGCGCCGCCCGCCGCTACGCCTGACGCCCCTCCTGCGACCGAGGGATGCTCGTCGAGTCGTTGACTTTGCTTTTACAGCGCTGTAAAACAGAGCGAGCGCGACGGTGCGCGAGAGGGAGCGACGATGGTCACCAGCAGGACGACGGCACGTGCGGCGCTGAGCCGTCGCGGATTCCTCGCGGGCGCGGCGGGCGGGATCGGCCTCGGCGCACTGGCACTCACCGGCTGCTCGGCACCGTCCTCGGGTGCCGCGGCAGCCGGTGGGACGACGCTGCGCTTCTACGAGCAGAAGCAGGAGGTGATCGCCTACTTCGACGACCTCCTCCGACGGTTCGAGCATGAGCACCGCGGCGTTCGGGTCGTGCACGACAGCACGACCGCCATCGCACCGCAGTTCGTCCGCGGCGAACCGGCGGACGTCGGCTGCTTCAACGACAACCTCGAGCTCGCCCGCTACATCGAGCGCGGCGTACTCCGCGACCTCGGCGACCTTCCGTCGGCGAGCAGGGTCAGGAAGAGCATCGACGGTCTGACGAACCAGTACGCGACCTTCGAGGACCGCACCAGTGTCCTGCCGTTCTCCCTGGCGGCCGCGGGCGTCATCTACAACAAGCGCATCTTCGCCGAACAGGACCTCCCGGTCCCGACGACCTGGAGTGAGTTCGTCGACGTCTGCACGGCACTCTCGAAGACGGACGTCACCCCCGTCTACGCCACCGACCGCGACACCTGGACGCTGTGGCAGGGCCTGTTCGACTACTCCGTGGGCAGCCTGGTCGACACCGGGACGTTCTTCCGCAAGATGAAGGCGCTCGGCACGGACGTCGGACCCGACGCCGAGGTCTCCTTCGAGCGCGACTTCGCCGTGCCGATGGAGCGCGCGAAGACGATCTCGACGTTCTTCAACCCGGACCACGCGACCCGCTCCTACGCCGACGGCAACCTGGCGTTCGGACAGGGCAAGGTCGCGATGTACCTGCAGGGGCCGTGGGCGCTCAGCCAGATCGCGCTCGTCGACCCGGACCTGCCCGTCGGGACCTTCGCGCTCCCCGTGTCCGACGACCCCGACGACCGGCAGGCACGCGTCAACATCGACCTCGGGCTCTGGATCCCCACGACCACGACGCACCTCGACGAGGCGCGGGAGCTCGTCGAGTTCCTCATGCAGCCCGACGTCATCAACGCCTACAACCTCGACAATCTCGCGTTCGCGACGACCGAGGACGCGGCTCCCCAGACCGACGAGCGCGTGGCCGGCCTGCAGCAGTACGTCGACAGCGGCGACTTCTACCAGGGCGCCGGCACCTTCATCCCCACCTCCATCCCCCTCGGCAACTACATGCAGACGGCGATCCGCAGCGGCGACTTCGAGTCGATGCTGCGGCGGCTCGACACCGACTGGCGACGCCTCGCCGGCCGCTCGGCGACGGTCTGACCGCCGCGACCCCGGCACCGCCGACCAGGACCCCAGGAGCGCTCATGACCGTCCAGACCCCGCTGACCCCCGGCACACCGGACACCGGTGGGCCCCGCCCCGGGCCCGCGACCGTCGCGTCCCGCGTGCACCGACGCGTCGGCTCGCTGCGCCGCACCGAGGGCGTCTACTACCTCTTCCTCGTGCCCGCCCTCGTGCTGTTCACGGCGTTCGTCGTCGCCCCCGCGTGCATCGGTGTCTTCTACAGCTTCACCGACTACCTCGGCTTCGGGCAGTGGCACTTCCTCGGGCTCGAGAACTACCGGGCGCTCGTGTCCGACCCGGCGATCCTCGGCTCGTACGGCTTCACGCTCGGCTTCGCCGTGGTGACCGTGGTCATCACGCAGGTGATCGCCCTCGCACTGGCGATCGCACTGACGAAGCGCGTGCGTTTCGCGAGCGGGCTCCGCGCCGTGTTCGTCATCCCGATGGTCGTCTCCGGCATCATCGTCGCCTACGTCTTCAACTTCCTGTTCTCGAACACCCTGCCGGCCCTGGCGACCTCGGTCGGCTTCGGACCGCTCGAGCAGAGCATCCTCGGTGACCCGGACCTCGCCTGGCTCGCGATCGTCATCGTCTCGGCATGGCAGACGATCCCGGGTGCGCTGCTCGTCTACACGGCGGGACTGACCTCCATCCCGACGGACGTGTACGAGGCGAGTTCGCTCGACGGCGCCGGCGCCTGGAAGCAGCTCCGATCGATCACACTGCCCCTGATCGGCGGCTTCATCGTCATCAACACGGTACTCGGCGTGAAGGGCTACCTCGGCGCCTACGACGTCATCGTCGGGCTCACCAACGGCGGACCGGGCTCGGCGACGAGCAGCGTCGCGATGACCATCTTCACGGGCTTCACGAGCGGTGACTACGCCTACCAGATGGCCAACGCGACCGTCTTCTTCATCATCACCGTCCTCATCTCGGTCCTGCAGCTCGCAGTGACGCGCGGAAGGAACCTCCGACTCGCATGAGCACCCTCGACACCCGGTCCCCCGCGACCGCCGCCGCACGCACACCGGAGCAGCCCCGCCGGCGCCGCCTCGGCCGCGTCGACGTCCCGCTGACGATCGTCCTGGCGATCGCGTCCCTCACCGTCCTGGTCCCGCTCTACGTCACCGTCGCCATGGCGTTCAAGACGAGCACCCAGGCCGTCGACGGCAACGCGTTGTCCTTGCCCTTCCCGTTCAACCCCGCCAGCTTCGCCGAGGCCTGGACGCTGACCCGCTTCCCGGTGTCGTTCTCGGTCTCGCTCGGCGTGGCCGCCCTCACCGTCGTCGCGACGCTGCTCCTCAGTTCGCTCGCGTCCTACGCGATCGTGCGGAACTGGCACCGCCGCTTCTTCCGTTGGTCGTTCGTCTACCTGCTCGCGGCGATGTTCCTGCCGTTCCCGGTGGTCGCCCTGCCGCAGATCAAGCTGACCGCGATGATCTCGCTGGACAGCCCGGTGGGCGTCGCGATCCTGCACGCCATGTTCCAACTGTCGTTCAGCGTGCTGCTCTACTCGGCGTTCCTGCGCTCCATCCCGGTCGAGCTCGAGGAGAGCGCACGCATCGACGGCGCCTCGACGTGGCAGATCTTCTGGCGCGTCATCCTGCCGCTGCTCGGACCGATGAACGCCACGGTCGGCATCTTCGCCTTCCTGGCCTCCTGGAACGACTTCATGATGCCGTCGCTCATCACCGCGGACCCCGGTCTGCAGACGCTGCCGGTCGTCCAGAACATCTTCCAGAGCCAGTTCGGCACGAACTACAACGTGGCGTTCGCCTCGTACCTCATGGCGATGGCACCGACGATCATCGTCTACCTGTTCGCGCAGCGCTGGGTGATCAGCGGCGTGACGCAGGGCGCCGTCAAGAGCTGACCCGAGCCTCCAGACCGACACCGGCCGGACCGGCCGAGACAGGACCGAACCGACGTGCACACCCCCGACGACGGACCGCTGCCCACCATCCGCCCCTTCCCGGGGTCCGACCCGGTCGCCGACGGCGACGCCGTCGTGCAGGGCGACCACTGGCGGATCACCGTGCTGTGCGACGGGCTCTTCCGTGTCGAGTGGAGCGACGACGGCGGCTTCGAGGACCGCGCCTCGACCTTCGCGGTGCGACGACGCCTGCCGGTGCCCGAGTACACCGTCCTGCGGCGGGGCGACGGGGTCGAGGTGACCACGGACCGCGCCACCCTCCGGTACGACGGACGGCCGTTCTCCGCGACCGGGTTGGTGGTCGAGACCTCGGGGGCGGACGCGAACCGGTGGCGCTGGGGCCAGGAGCCCCGCGACCTCGGCGGCACCGGCAGGACGCTCGACGACGTGGACGGGCGGATGCCGCTCGAGTCCGGCGTCCTGGCGCGCGACGGGATCGTCGCGCTCGACGACACCGGCTCGTTCCTGTTCGAGGACGACGGGTGGGTCGGCAGCCGCGTGCCGGGGCGCCGCGACGTGCAGGTGTTCGCCTACGGCCGCGACTACGACGCGGCTCTCCGGGCGTTCCACGCGGTGTCGGGACCGCCGACGCTCCTGCCCCGGTGGGCGCTCGGGAACTGGTGGAGCCGCTACCACCCGTACTCGGACGAGTCGTACCTGGCGCTGCTCGACCGGTTCGCCGAGGAACGCCTGCCCTTCTCGGTCGCGGTCATCGACATGGACTGGCACCGCGTCGACTCCGTGCCGGCACGCTTCGGCAACGGCTGGACGGGGTACTCGTGGGAACCGTCGCTCTTCCCCGACCCGCCCGCCTTCCTGGCCGAGCTGCACCGTCGCGGCATGCGGACCACGCTCAACCTGCACCCCGCCGACGGCGTACGGGCCTTCGAGGACGCCTACCCGGCGATGGCCGCTGCGACCGGGATCGACCCCGACACCGAGCAGACGGTCGCGTTCGACCCCACCGACCCGGACTTCCTCCGCGCGTACTTCGAGCACCTGCACCGGCCGCTCGAGGAGCAGGGCGTCGACTTCTGGTGGATCGACTGGCAGCAGGGACGCACCTCCGGCATGCCCGGAGTCGACCCGCTCTGGGTGCTCAACCACTTCCACCTGCTCGACTCCGCGCGCGACGGCGGTGCCGGCATGACCTTCTCGCGGTACGCGGGTCCGGGCAGCCAGCGGTACGCGGTCGGGTTCTCCGGTGACGCCGTCGTCTCGTGGGCCTCCCTCGCGTTCCAGCCCGAGTTCACCGCCACCGCCGCGAACGTCGGGTACCCCTGGTGGAGCCACGACATCGGCGGCCACACCCGCGGGTTGCGCGACGACGAGCTCGCCACGCGCTGGGTGCAGTTCGGGGTCTTCTCGCCGATCATGCGCCTGCACTCGGCGAACAACCCGTTCATCCGGAAGGAGCCGTGGATGTTCCCGGCCGAACCCCGGTCCGCGATGGGCGACGCCCTGCGCTTCCGCCACCGGCTCGTGCCGTACCTGCACACCATGAACCACCGCGCGGCCGCGGGTACCGCACTCGTCCGACCGGTGTACCACCTCGAGCCGCACCGCGATGAGGCGTACCGGGTACCGAACGAGTACGCCTTCGGGTCGGAGCTGCTCG
Source organism: Curtobacterium sp. 1310 (assembly GCF_017834105.1). Classification (NCBI taxonomy): domain Bacteria; kingdom Bacillati; phylum Actinomycetota; class Actinomycetes; order Micrococcales; family Microbacteriaceae; genus Curtobacterium; species Curtobacterium sp. 1310. The sequence continues at coordinate 16,378 of NZ_JAFICY010000007.1, forward strand.
TGGCCCCGATCGTCGAGCCGCGTGACCCGGTGACGCGGCGAGGCCGGGCCCGGGCCTGGTTGCCGCCGGGCACGTGGACGGACGTCTTCACCGGCACGACCCACGCCGGCGACCGGTTCGTCGACCTGCACCGCGGGCTCGACACGATCCCCGTGCTGCTGCGCGCGGGCGGTATCCTGCCGCTCGCGGCGTCGGACGAGTCGGACGCGACGGTGAACCCCGCGGCACTCGAGGTACTCGTCGCCCCGGGCGCATCGGGCACGTTCACGCTCGTGGAGGACCGCGAGCAACGGACCCCCAGCGGCACCGGCACCGGCATCAGCACCGGCACCGGCACCGGCACCGGCACCGGCACCGACGGCGTGTGCCGGACCACGCTCACGTGGGACCGCGACGGCGGCGTGTTCCGGATCGCCCCCGCCGAGGGCGACCTCGGCAGCGTGCCGGCGTGGCGTCGTTGGCGCGTCACCTTCCTGGGGTCGCCCGCGGCCGGACAGGAGATCGACGCAGCGTCGGCCGACCGGTTCTCGGTCGACCTGGACGTCGCGACGGACACCGGCGCGGTCCTGCCCCTCGCCGGGCCGCCCACGATCGGTGTCGACGCCCGCGACGCCGCACGGCAGCTCCTCGAGGGCGCCCAGGCAGGCAACGCGGAGAAGCTCACCGCGTGGGAGGTCGTCGACCGCGACGCACCCCGCGCCGACCGGATGGCCGAGCTCGAGACCGTCGGGCTGCCCGAGTCGCTGCGCAGTGCCCTGGTCGAGCTGCTCGGGAGCGTGCACCCCGGGGAGCGATGACGCAGGCGGGCCCCGGTCCTGTGGGAGCGGCACGTCGCACGTGTCGAGCGACACGCGGGACGTCGCAGACCGACCGGGCAGTCCGAGCCAGCGCCCGGACGCGGCCCGCAGCCACGTCGCCTAGCCTGGTCGGATGGCGGACGAACAGGCGGGCTCCCCGGTCCTCGCGTTCTTCGACGTGGACAACACCCTCGTGCACGGAGCGAGCGCGTTCCACCTCGTGCGCGGACTCCGCGCCGCCGGCCTGATCACCCTGCGCGACGTCCTCGGTGCCGGGTGGAAGCACGCGCGGTTCAAGGTGCGCGGTGAGAACGACCGGCACCTGGCGGCCGCGCAGACCCGCGGGCTCGAGGTGATCACCGGGATCACGGTCGCCGACATGGCGGAGCTGTCGGACGACGTCTGGGTCCGGCACACCGAGCCGTCCGTGTGGCCGGAGACCGCTGCCCTCGCCCAGGAGCACCTCGCGAAGGGCCACCAGGTGTGGCTCGTCACCGCGACACCGACGTTCCTGGCGGAGGTGATCGCGCGCCGTCTCGGTCTGACCGGAGCACTGGGCAGCGTGTTCGAGGTGCGGGACGGCACGTACACGGGCCGCCTCGACGGGGCGTTCCTGCACGGGGAGCACAAGGCGGTCGCCGCCCGTGCGCTCCTGGCCCGGACCGGCGCAGACCCCGCCCGGTGCTGGGCGTACTCGGACTCACGGCACGACATCCCGCTGCTGTCGCTCGTCGGGCACGCCGTGGTGGTCAACCCGGACCAGGGACTCGCCGCGCACGCGCGGGCAGCGGGGTGGCCGACGATGCGCCTGCAGCGCGCGAGCCTCCGTGAGGCCCGACGCCGGGTCCGACGAGAGGCTCCGGCGGCCGCGTCGTCGTCGCCGGGCGGTCCGACGACGGGCCGCCCGGATCAGTCGACGGAGCCGTCCGGGTAGGGCGCGCTCTCCCCCACCAGCAGCCGGTGGCCGACCGTCACCGCCCGACCCTCGCCCGGGCGTCCCTCGATGCGCTCCTGCAGCCGGTCGACGGCTGCCTCGGCGAGCGCGACCGTGTCCGGCGCGACCGAGGTCAGGCTCGGCACCAGGCTGGCGGCCAGTCCGATCGCGTCCCACCCGACCACCGCCAGGTCGCGGGGCGCCTCGAGCCCCCGCAGGCGCATCGCCCGCAGCGCCCCGACGGCGGCGAGGTCGTCGCGGCAGAGCAGCCCGTCGATCCGGAGCCCCTGGTCGAGCGCGCGTCCGAAGGCCTCCTCCGCCCCGCGGGCGTCACCGACCTCCCGCGCCACCAGGAGCGACGGGTCGAAGGGCAACCCGACCGCGGAGAGGCCGTCGCGGTAGCCCTCCGTCCGGAAGGCCGACGTGCGCGACTGCTCACCCACCTCGTGGCCGAGGAAGCCGATCCGGCGCCGCCCGAGGGCCGCGAGGTGCGCGACGGCCTCGGCCGCGGCCCGCACGTTGTCGATGGCGACGAGGTCCGCTCCCTCCGGACGGACGTCCTCGCCGAGGAACACGACCGCGGTGTCGCCGCGCTCCCGGTCGATCTCGGTGGGCGTGAGCACCTGCGGGTGGATGACCACCCCGTCGACGACGCCTGCCTCGCGCCCACGGACCGCCGACAGCTCGCCACCCGGCGCCCCGGCGGTCTCCTCGAGCAGCAGCTGGTAGCCGCGCGCGGCGCACACTTCGGAGAAGACGTGCGCGAGCTCGGCGAAGTACGGCCGACGCAGGTCGGGGAACGCGAACGCGAGCATGTTCGTGCGGCCGGTGGCCAGGCTCCGTCCCGTCACGTTCGGTCGGTAGCCGAGCGCGTCGACCGACGTCTGCACCCGGGTCCGCATGGCGTCGCTGACGTGCCGGTAGCCACGGACGACGTTCGACACGGTCTTCATCGAGACGCCGGCGTGCTCCGCGACGTCCTGCAGCGTGACCCGGCCCACGCGCCCACCGTAGCGTTGACGATTTGTTTACAGCGCTGTAAATTGCGGGAGCATGAGCAGCGTCGCCCCCGTGTCCTCCGCCGACGTCTCCGTCGTCCCCCTCGCCAGCCGGCAGGACGGCCGGTACCCCCGGCCGCAGGTGGTCCGACGGGACTGGGTCGACCTCAGCGGCCCCTGGTCGTTCCGGCACGACGACGAGGACGCCGGGAGCGATGCCGGGTGGGTCGCCGGGGTGCCGTCGCCGCGGACCATCACGGTGCCCTTCCCGCCCGAGTCGACGGCGTCCGGCATCGGCGACCCCGGGTTCCACCCGGTCGTCTGGTACAGCCGGACGATCGGCCACGACGAGCTCGTGCAGGCCGGGCACGGTACCGACCGGCCCCGCGTCCTGCTGCACTTCGGCGCGGTCGACCACCGCGCCCGGGTCTGGATCGACGGCCGGTTCGTCGGCGAGCACGAGGGCGGGCACACCCCCTTCACGTTCGACGTCACGAGCCTGCTCGCCGAGACCCCCGACGGGGCCGACCACGTGCTGGTCGTCCGAGCCGAGGACGACCCCGACGACGTCACGCAGCCCCGCGGCAAGCAGGACTGGCACGAGGAGGCCCACGCGATCTGGTACCGCCGGACGACGGGCATCTGGCAGCCGGTCTGGCTGGAGGCCGTGCCCACCACCGCGATCGACGCGCTCCGGTGGACCCCCGCCTCCCCCGCGTCGACGGCGCTGTCGGTCCGCTTCCGTGGGCGGGTGCCCGCCGGTGCCCGGCTCCGGGTCGCCCTCCGCTTCGACGAGCGCGACGAGGACCTCGGCACGACCGAGTGGGACGCCACCGCCAGCCGTCCGACCCTCGAGGTCACCGTGCCGATCGCACGGCAGCGCAACGGTCAGGCCGAGGACGAGCTGACGTGGTCGCCGGAGACCCCGCGGCTCGTCGACGCCGTCCTCACCCTGGTCGACGCGTCCGGCGCCGTGCTCGACGTCGTCGCCAGCTACCTCGGCATGCGCACGGTCGGCGTCGGCGGTGGCCGGTTCCTGCTCAACCGGCAGCCGTACCCGGTGCGCAGTGTGCTCGACCAGGCGTTCTGGCCGGAGTCGCACCTGGCCGCACCGCACCCGCTCGCGCACCGGCAGGAGGTCGAGCTGATCAGGTCCCTCGGCTTCAACGCCGCCCGCATGCACCAGAAGATCGAGGACCCGCGCTTCCTCTACTGGGCCGACCGCCTCGGCCTCATGGTCTGGGGCGAGGCTCCCGCGGCGTACGAGTTCTCGCCCACGGCCGTCCGCCGGCTCACCGCGGAGTGGACAGCCGCCGTCGAACGGGACGCTTCGCACCCCTCGATCGTCACCTGGGTCCCGTTCAACGAGTCGTGGGGCATCCAGCACGTCGTCTCGGACCCCGCGCAGCAGGCGTACGCGCGAGCGCTCGTCGACCTCACCCGGGCCCTCGATCCGTCCCGTCCCGTGATCGGGAACGACGGCTGGGAGCAGCAGGACACCGACGTCGTGACCATCCACGACTACGAGGGCGACGGCGCCGTGCTCGCGGACACCTACCGCGACGACGCGGCACGCACGCGCGCCCTCGAGGGTCTCGCCCCGTCCGGCCACCCGCAGTTCGTCGGCGGCGCGGGCGACCGCGGGCAACCGGTGATGCTCACGGAGTTCGGCGGCGTCCGGTACCAGGCCGCCGGTCGGCACACGGAGGGCTGGGGCTACACGGCGGCGGTCGACGGCGACGACTGGGTGGCGCGGATCACGGCGCTCTACGACGGGGTCCGGGCGAGCTCGTTCCTGGCCGGTTCGTGCTGGACGCAGCTGACGGACACGATGCAGGAGACGAACGGCCTGCTCCACGCGGACCGGACGCCGAAGGTCCCGATCGAGCAGATCCGCCGGGCGGTCACCGGCACGTGACGTCTTAGGAAGCACCAAGGCAGCACATCGGGACGGCCGACCCGGCCCGGCGATGCTCCCTGCCATGACCACGTACCCGATCCCCGTGACCGACCGTCACGACCGAGCGCACCCGGGAGCGCCGATGCGCCGCCCGGCTGCCGCCCGTCTGTTCGCCGGCGAGCGCGAGGACGCCCGCTGGCTCCGCCCGGCGTTCTGGGCGCTCCTCGTCCTGACCGCCGTCGTGTACCTGTGGGACCTCAGCATCTCCGGGTACGCGAACAGCTTCTACGCCGCCGCCGTGCAGGCCGGCACGAAGTCCTGGGAGGCGTTCTTCTTCGGCTCCCTCGACTCGTCGAACTTCATCACCGTCGACAAGCCCCCGGCCTCGCTGTGGGTGATGGTGCTGTCCGCCCGGGTGTTCGGCTTCTCGTCGACCAGCCTGCTGCTCCCCCAGGCGCTCATGGCCGTCGGCTCCGTCGCCCTGGTGTGGGGCACGGTCCGGCGGACCCTCGCCCGCCTCGGTGCGACGACCGCGAACGTCGGTGCGCTGCTCGCCGGCTTCGTCGTCGCCGCGACCCCGGCCGCCGCGCTGATGTTCCGCTTCGACAACCCGGACGCGCTCCTCGTCCTGCTCATGACCGCGGGCGCGTACTGCACCGTCCGGGCGCTCCCGAGGGGCAGCTGGCGGTGGATCGCCCTCGCCGGTGTCGCCCTCGGCTTCGCGTTCCTGACGAAGATGCTGCAGGGCCTGCTCGTCCTGCCGGCGTTCGGCCTCGTGTACCTGTTCGCCGCACGCACGAGCTGGGGCCGGCGCGCGATCGGCCTCGGCATCGCCGCGGTCTCGCTCGTCGTGTCCGCGGGGTGGTGGGTGGTCGCCGTGGCGCTGTGGCCCGCGGAGTCGCGCCCGTACATCGGTGGGTCGACGGACAACACGGTCCTCGACCTGGTGTTCGGCTACAACGGCCTCGGTCGCATCTTCGGCGGCTCGGGCAACGGCGGCGGCGGGGGCGGCATGGGCGGAGGCGGCACCGCGGGCTCGTCGTTCGGCGGTGCGACCGGGTTGGACCGCCTGTTCTCGTCCGAGATGGGCCTCGAGATCTCCTGGCTCCTGCCCGCCGCGCTCGTCGCGCTCGTCCTCGGCCTGGTGGTCGTCGGTCGTCGGCACCTCGCCGATCCGGCACGCGCCGGTCTGGTGCTGTGGGGCGGCTGGCTGATCGTCACCGGTCTGGTCTTCTCGTTCATGTCCGGCACGATCCACCCGTACTACACGGTCGCGCTCGCCCCGGCGATCGCCGGCCTGGTCGGCACCGGTGGTGCGCTCCTCTGGCACGCCCGCGAGCGTGTCACCGGTCGCCTCGGCCTCGCCGCGATGGTCGGCGGGACGGCGTTCTGGAGCTGGTGCCTGCTGAACGAGGACCCGACCTGGCTGCCCTGGCTCCGATGGGTGGTGCTCGCCGGTGGGCTCCTGTCCGCCGCGGCGATCGTCGTCGGCAGCGTGCCCACCCTCCGGAAGGCCGTCACCGTCGGCGTCCTCGCCGGCACTCTGTTCGGGCTGACCGGCACGACCGCGTACGCGCTCGCCACGACGACCGTCGCGCACTCCGGGTCCATCCCGAGCGTCGGCCCGGCGGGCAGCGGCTCCGGTGGGACGGGCGGCGCAGCAGGATTCCCCGGCGGCGGTGGCGGTGGACAGCCGGGAGGCGCGGGAGGCCCCGGCGGGTCGACTGACGGCACGCAGACGGACGGCTCCCAGGACGGTGGCGGCCCGGGCGGGCAGGGCACGCAGCAGGACGGGACGGACGGCTCCCGGCAGGGCCCGGACAGCGGCGGGCAAGCGCCGACCGGCTCGGCTCCTGCGGGGACGGGCGACGGCGTCCCGACGATGCCGGGCAGTTCCGGCTCCGGCTCCGGCTCCGCGACCTCGGAGGACGGTGCCCCGACCGGCGGCGGCGGGATGGGTGGTGGCGGTGTGACGACGTCGTCGGCACTGACGAAGCTGCTCGCCGCCTCGGACGCGAAGTGGTCGGCCGCGGTGAACGGCTCGCAGTCGGCCGCGCAGCTCGAGCTCGACACCGACACCGCCGTGATGGCCATCGGCGGCTGGTCGAGCGACCCCGCGCCGACCCTGGCCGAGTTCCAGGCCTGGGTCGCGGCCGGTGACGTCGGCTACTACGTGTCCTCGGGCTCCGGCGGCGGGATGGGTGGCGGCTCGTCGACCGCGAGCGCGATCCAGGAGTGGGTCGCCGCGCACTACGAGGCGACCACGGTCGGCGGCCAGACCGTCTACGACCTGAGCGCATCGAAGTGACGGCATCGACGTGACCGACGACGAGGACACGGCGGTGGCTAGGCTCCGGTGCATGGCGGACCGACCACTCCGACGCACCGACGGCAGCCCCGTCCGGGTCCTCGTCGTCGACGACGAGCACGCCTTGGCCGATGCCGTCGCCCTCGCGTTCGAGGGCGACGGCTGGGCCGTACGGGCGGTGCACCGCGGACGGGACGTGCTCTTCGCGGCGCGGGAGTTCCTGCCCGACGTGGTCGTGCTCGACGTGATGCTGCCGGACATCGACGGCTTCGAGGTGCTCGAGCGGCTCCGGGACGCCCGGGACCCCGTGCGGGTGCTGTTCCTCACCGCCCGGGACGCCCCCGAGGACCGGCTCGCCGGACTCACCGGCGGCGGCGACGACTACCTGACGAAGCCCTTCGGCATCGACGAGCTGCTCGTCCGTGCCCGTATCCTGGCCCGGACCGCACCGCAGGTGGTCGCGGCACCGGGGTCGTCCGCGGTCGTGGTCGGCGACCTCCGGCTCGACGAGGAGGACCGCTCGGTGCTGCGCGACGGCGAGCCGATCGAGCTCACGCCGACCGAGTACGAGCTCCTCCGCCACCTCGCCCGGAACGCGAACCGGGTGCTGTCCCGCGAGCAGATCCTGGCGAGCGTGTGGGGCATGGACTTCGGCACGTCGTCGAACCTCGTCGACATGTACGTCTCGTACCTGCGGCGGAAGCTCGACGCCGGACGCGATCCGATGCTGCAGACGGTCCGGGGCGCCGGTTACGTGCTGCGGCCGACGACGTGAGCCGTCCCGACGGGGCGGGGCGTGCCTCCCGACCGGTGCGCACCCCGTCGCTGCGCTGGCGGATCGTCGGAGCCGTGGCGCTGCTGCTCGTCGCGACGAACGTCGTCGTCGGCGCGGTGACCGTGATCGCGTACCGCGAGTACCTGGTCGGACGGCTCGACGCGGAGCTGGCGACGGCGGCGGGCCGGACCCCGGGCGGGCAGCCGCCGTCCGGACCGCCCCCGGAGTCCTCCGGCGGTCAGCAGGACCCGGACAACCGGTTCATCGGGGCGCCGGGGCAGGCGGCCGACACCGTCGTGGCGGTCCTGCGCGACGGTGACGCCGTGCTCGCCGGGTACACGGACGGTGCCGGCGAGCAGCACGGTCTCAGCCGAGCGCAGGAGACCGTGCTCGCGGACGTCGCACCGGATGCGACCCCCACGACGGTCTCGCTGGGGTCGCTCGGGGCGTACCGGGCGCAGGCGGTCACCCGCGGCGGCGACGTCTTCGTGACGGCGCTGCCCCTCGGGGACCTGCGCGCGTCGGTCGTCCGACTCGTCGTCGTCATCGGGAGCACCACGCTGCTCGCACTCCTCGTCGCGGCGTGGGCGCTGACCCTGGCCGTCCGACGATCGCTGCGTCCGCTCGAGCGGGTCGCCTCCGTCGCGTCGAGCGTCACCGCGCTGGACCTCGAACGCGGAGACGCCGACATCGCCGCCCGGGTGCCCTCCGCGGACCTCGTGGTCAGCCGCGAGGTCGGACAGGTCGGCACCGCGCTCAACCGGCTGCTCGGCCACGTCGGCCGCGCACTGACCGTCCGACGGGACGCCGAGCGGGGCATGCGCACCTTCGTCGCCGACGCCTCGCACGAGCTGCGCACGCCGATCGCGACCGTCCGCGCCTACGCCGAGCTGTCGGCCGGTTCGCAGGACGTCGCAGCGCTGCAGCGGAACGCCGAGCGGATCGGCCGCGAGGCGGTGCGGATGGGCGACCTCGTCGAGGAGCTCCTGCTGCTCGCCCGGCTCGACGCCGCCACACACGACGGCGCGGCACCCGACGCAGCGACACACGACGGCGCGGCGCCCGACGGCCCGGCGCCCGACGCCGCGGCCCTCGCCGCCCGGCCCGGGACGGTGCACGAGGAGGTCGACCTCACCGCCACGGTGGTCGAGGCCGTGATGGACGCACGAGCCACCGCACCCGACCACCGGTGGATGCTGCAGCTCGCCGACGACCACCCGCTGACGGTGTCCGGCGACCCGGGGCAGCTGCGGCGCGCCGTCACGAACCTGCTCGCGAACGCGCGGACGCACACCCCGGCGGGGACGACCGTCGTGGTGTCGCTGCAACGGGTCCCGTGCACCGGGGGCGACGAGGCCGCGACGGGTGGGCTCGCACGGCTGGTCGTGGCGAACGACGGACCCCCGATCGACGCCGAGGTCCTGCCGGTGCTGTTCGACCGCTTCACCCGGGGCTCGTCGTCCCGCTCGCGGGAGCACGGGACGAGCGGCCTCGGACTGGCGATCGTCCGCGCGGTCGTGACCGCACACGGTGGGAGCGTCCGGGTCGTGTCGGAGCCGGGACGGACCGCGTTCACGGTCGACCTGCCGGAGGTCGGCAACCGATCCGACGCCTGACGATCCCGGTGCACGATCCCCGCGGACCGCGAACCAGGATCGTCACGCGTACCCGCTCCCGCTTCCTCGTCTGCCACGGGTACGCTGCGGGCACCGGCGGAAGGGGAACGCGATGGACCAGCGACACGGCGACCTGCGGGACGGCGACCTGCGCAGCGGCGACCTGCGGGACGGTGACCCGCGCGGGACGGACCAGCGGTTCACCCGCCTGCCGGAGCGTGCCCGACCCGAGGACCTGGTCGTCGAGGTCCCCGCGTTCGAGGACGACCGACCCCAGCCCGAACCCGAGCCGCCGGCCGCCGCCCCCGAGCTCGTCGCCGCGACCCGCTTCGCGCAGACCTCGCACGCGATGCCGACGATCCGGCGGACGCAGACGCGCGCGGGGCTCTGGATCGCGGGCGTGCCGATCGCGGCGCTCGCCGTCGTCGCGATCGTGCAGATCGTGCTCGGCGTCACCGGCTGAGCCCTCCGACCGCTTCTTAGGGGCACCACAGGGTGCTGCTGCGGTCCGCATCGACGCGCTGCCGAGCCTGGACGGCATGACGGAAGCAGCCACCCCCCACGACCGCAGCACCCCGCTCGACAGCAGCACCGCGCTCGACATCGACATCGTCGTGCCCTGCCACGACGAGCAGGGCACGCTCGCCGCCCACGTCCGACGTCTGCACCACTTCTGCCGGACGTCGTTGCCGCACACCTGGCGCATCACGATCGCCGACAACGCCTCGACCGACGACACCGGGCGCATCGCCGACGACCTCGCCGCGATGCTGCCCGAGGTGCACGCCGTCCACCTGCCGCTCAAGGGTCGCGGCCGCGCCCTCAAGGCGGTCTGGGCAGCATCCCCGGCCGCCGTGCTCGTCTACGTGGACGAGGACCTGTCGACCGACCTCGCGGCGCTCGAACCGCTCGTCGCACCGCTGCTCTCCGGCCACTCCGACGTGGCGATCGGCACGCGGCTCGCGGGGTCCTCCCGGGTCGTGCGCGGCGGCAAGCGCGAGTTCATCTCCCGCTCGTACAACCTGCTCCTCCGCAGCACGATGGGCGTGTCGTTCTCCGACGCCCAGTGCGGGTTCAAGGCGATCACCCGCCAGGCCGCCGACCACCTGCTGCCCCTCTGCGAGGACGACGCGTGGTTCTTCGACACCGAGCTCCTGGTGCTCGCCGAGCACGCGGGGCTGCGCGTCCACGAGGTCCCGGTCGACTGGGTCGACGACGTGGACTCCTCGGTGCACATCGCGTCGACCGCAGCCGAGGACCTCAAGGGCATGTGGCGGGTCTCCCGGGGGCTCGCGACCGGGCGCATCCCGATCGACCCGGTGTACGACGCCATCGGCCGGCAGCCCTTCACGACACCGCACGTGGGGATCGTCGGTCAGCTCCTGCGCTTCGGGACCATCGGCGTGCTGTCCACGGTCGCCTTCGCGCTGCTCTACGCACTGTTCCGTCCCGCGATCGGAGCGCAGACGGCGGACTTCCTCGCGCTGCTCATCACGGCGATCGGCAACACCGCACTGAACCGCCGCTTCACCTTCGGAGTCCGAGGGCGGGCGGGGGCCGGCGTCCACCACGTGCAGGGACTCGTCGTGTTCGGCATCGCCTGGGCGATCACCGCCGGGTCGCTCGTCCTGCTGCACACGACCGTGCCCGGGGCGTCGCACGGCGCCGAGGTCCTGGTGCTCACCGGCGCGAACCTCGTCGCGACCCTGGTGCGCTTCGTCCTCTTCAAGGCGTGGGTGTTCCGCACGAGGCGGCGTCCCGTGCTCGTGCGCCCCGGCGGCCCCACGGCAGCCGTCGCCGACGCTGCCGGCCCGATCGCGACGACGGCGACCGCCGCGGCGGCGACCCGGCGGGTCGACGAGCCGGCGGCCTGAGCCGCCGCAGCAGGCGGCGCGCCGCGAAGCTCGCGGCACCGCGCTCGCGGCACGGCGCTCGCGGCACAACCGGAAGCACGTCGCGCCACGGGACCCCGTGGCGCGACGTGCTTCCGGTTGTGCGCAAGCAGACGGAACCGCGGGAGCAGAACGGCACCGGCACCGAGACCGGCACCGGCACCGGCACCCGCACCGGAACCGGCCGCGCACCGGACGGGAGGCGCGTGGCCGGACCGCCCCGCGCCTCCCGTCCGGCCGGTCTGTTGCACCCGCGGTATACCAAGCCGTAGCATCGGCTCACCGCACCACCCCCACACAGGGCCACGACCGCCACCACCGGTCCGCCCGCGGCGAGCGCTCCACCGATGCAGCCCTGGCCGTCCGCTGCCGGCTGAGCCCCACTGGACCCGCACGTGAACCCCTCCCCCTTCGGTCTGTACGACCCTGCCCGCGAGTCGAGCGACTGCGGCGTCGGCTTCATCACCCGCCTCGACGGGGTGCCGACCCACGACGTCATCGTCCGCGGTGACGAAGCGCTCTGCTCGATCCCGCACCGGGGCGGCAAGTCCGCCGAGGGCGTCGGTGACGGCGCCGGCGTGAGCATCGACCTGTCGGTGGAGTTCTTCAGCGCGATCACCGGCGAGGAGCTCGTCGCCGGGCACTTCGGCGTCGCGAACTGCTTCGTGCCGGCCGACCCCGACGAGCGTGCCGCCGCCGTGCAGACCGTGACCGACGCGATCGAGCACGAGGGCTTCGCGCTGCTGCTCGTCCGCGACGTCCCCGTCGACCACTCGGTCGCCCGTCCCGAGGCCGAGCAGTACCAGCTGCCGATCGTGCAGTGGGTGTTCCGCGCGCCCGAGGGGTGGTCCCGCACCGACGTCGACGCCGCGGCGAACCGCGCCCTGCTCGCCGTCGAGCGCGTGTCCTACACGCAGGCGGCCGAGGCCCGTGCCCCGCACGCCGCGCTCTACCCGCTGTCGCTCAGTGCCCGCACGCAGATCCTCAAGGGCCGGCTGAACTCGGGCGAGGTGATCTCGTACTTCCGCGACCTCACGGACCCGCGGCACTCGGTGCGCACGCTCTACTTCCACACGCGGTTCTCGACGAACACCGAGCCGCACCCGACCATGGCGCAGCCGTTCCGGTTGATGGCGCACAACGGTGAGCTCAACACCGACCGGAAGAACCGGCTGTCGGACGAGGCACTCGCCGCCGCCCGCACCCGCAGCATCGTCCGGCCTCCCGGACAGTCGGACTCGAGCCGGCTCGACCAGACCCTGCAGAGCCGCGTGTTCGACGACGGGCTCGAGATCGTCGAGGCCGTCGTCACGCTCATGCCGCCGGCGTGGGAGAACGACCGCACCCTGACGGCCGACGTCCGGGACATGCTCGAGTACTTCTCGCTGTACGAGGAGAAGAACGACGGCCCGGCCGCGGTGATCTTCAGCGACGGCGACGTCGTCGGCGCACGGCTCGACCGACTGGGGCTCCGTCCCCTGCGGACCGTGCAGACGGACGAGTACCTCATGGTGGCGTCCGAGTCCGGCCAGGTGACGTTCCCGGCCGACGAGGTCGTGCACCGCGGTCGCATCGAGGCCGGCGGCATGCTCGTCGTCGACCACCGCACCGGGTCGGTGATGCGCACGGACGAGGTCCTGCGGATGCTCGCCGCCCGTCGCGACTACGGGACGCTGCTCGACGCCGCCCGCGTGCACCTCGACGACCTGCCGGCGCCGGCCTACGACCGCGGCACCAGCACGCTCGGCTACGACGGCGACCTGTCGCTCGCGGGCCGCTACGTGGCGTACTCGCTGAACCAGGAGAGCTTCCGGTTCATGCTCGACCCGATGCTCGCCACCGGCTCGGAGCGCATCTCGGCGATGGGCTACGGCAACGCCATCAACGCGCTGAGCGACACCGAGGGCGGCATGGCGAAGTACTTCTCGCAGCGCTTCGCCCAGGTGACGAACCCGCCGCTCGACTCGATCCGCGAGGCCGACGGCATGTCGATGCGGGTCGCCCTCGGCAGCAAGCCGGACGGTACGGGCAGCGCGTCCGGCACGTCGAGCCGGCAGATCGTCGTGGACTCCCCCGTCCTCGGGCACCTCGACATGGTCCGCCTGCGCGACCAGACGATCGTGCCGCTCGAACGGTTCGACATGCTCTACGTGCCGGTCGTCGACGACGAGCAGGCGAACGCGGACGCCGTCCGTACCGCGACCGAACGGCTCGCCGGTGCCGTCGTGGCCTTCGCCGAGCGCCAGGGCGGGATCGCGGTCCTGACCGACCGCTCGGTGTCGTCGACGCACGCACCCCTCCCCGTGATCCTCGCCGTCGCCGCCGTCAACCAGCGGCTCATCGAGACCGGTCTGCGCCTGCGCGTGTCCGTGGTCGCCGAGTCCGGCCAGCTGCCGTCCTCGCACCACGTGGCCACCGCCCTGGGCTTCGGGGCCTCGGCCGTGTACAGCCTGTCCGCCCGGCTCCGCGCGGAGGAGAAGTACCCCGCCGCCCCCGCACCCGCCGGCGAGCTCACCGAGACGGATGCCGCCCTCGAGCGCTTCCGCAAGGCGGCCGAGAAGGCGCTGGCGAAGACGATGGGCCGCGTCGGCCTGTGCACCGCCGAGAGCTACATCGGCGGCGAGTTCTTCGAGCCGAACTACCTCGACACCGGCGACGACCTGTTCGCCCGGGTCTTCCCGCACATGGCCGCTCCGGTCGGCGGTGTCGGCTTCGCCCGCATCGCCCAGGCGTCCACCGAGTGGCACGAGCGCGCGCGCTCGGTCGCCACCGAGGGCCAGGTCCCCCTGCTCGGCCTGTTCAAGGAGCGGTCGGACGGCGCCGGACACTCGTTCGGCGTCGCGAGCGTCCGCGGCTTCGGCGGCATGACCGAGGAGCGCCCGGCCTTCGAGCGCTCCGGTGACTCCGACGCGCTGCGGCTGCTCACGCTCCGGCAGCTCGACGACTCGTTCGGCATCTCGGACACGGCGTACCGGAACACCGGCTACGACCGGCTGAGCGACGCCGAGATCGACGCGCACCGCATCACGCCGGGCTACGTCACGTTCCTGCAGACCACGCACGACGAGCGTTCCCGCCGCCCGGCGGCCCTGCGCGACGTGCTCGCCCTGCCCGCGGACGTCACCGGCATCGACGAGGCGTCGGACTTCGCGCGCGAGCTCGGCCGCTTCTCGACCACCGGGAACGCGAGCATCACGGTGCGCGGGCTGTCCGGCTCGCGGTCTTCCTCGGAGGACGCCCTGCCGGGAGGCACGACCCGCTTCACCCTGCGGCTCACCTCGACGGGGCCCACGGGCGCACTGCGCCACCGGGCCCTCGCGGACGGGCTCGCCCTGCTGCACCCCGGCACGGTCGACGTCGACGTCGTCGCCGACGATCGGGTGACGCTGCGCGCCACCGGTGCGGCCGCCGACCTGCTCGGCCTGCTGCAGCAGGCACCGGCGAGCGTCGACGTGGCCGAGGTCCAGCCCGCGCACGAGGTCACCCGGACCCTGGCGTCCGGTGCGATGAGCCACGGCGCCCTCGTCGCGACCGCACACGAGGCCGTCGCCCACGGCACGAACATGGTCGGCGGCATGTCGAACTCGGGCGAGGGCGGCGAGCACCACTCCCGCTACGGCACGATCCGCGGCTCGCGCATCAAGCAGTTCGCCTCGGGTCGGTTCGGCATCTGGGCGGGCTACCTGGCCGACCCGATGCTCGAGGAGCTCGAGATCAAGATCGGCCAGGGCGCGAAGCCCGGCGAGGGCGGGCAGCTCCCCGCACCCAAGGTCACGGTGGACATCGCCGCGGCCCGGGGTGGGACGCCCGGCGTCGAGCTCATCTCGCCGCCGCCGCACCACGACACGTACTCGATCGAGGACCTCGCGCAGCTCATCCACGACTGCAAGGCCGCCCGAGTCCGCGTGGTCGTGAAGCTCGTGTCCTCCGAGGGCATCGGCACGATCGCGGTCGGCGTCGCGAAGGCCGGCGCGGACGTCATCAACGTCGCGGGCAACACCGGCGGCACCGGCGCCGCGGCCGTCACGAGCCTGAAGTACGCCGGACGCTCCGCGGAGATCGGTGTGGCCGAGGTGCACCAGGCCCTCGTCGCGAACGGCCTGCGCCAGAAGGTCACGCTCCGCTGCTCCGGTGCGCACCAGACCGGCTCGGACGTCGTCACGAGCGCGCTGCTCGGCGGGGACTCGTTCGAGTTCGGCACGACCGCGCTCATGATGCTCGGTTGCGTGATGGCGAAGAACTGCAACGTGAAGTGCCCGGCGGGCCTGACCACGAACGCGGAGGCCTTCGAGGGCGACCCCCGAGCGCTCGCGCAGTACCTGCTCAACATCGCGCACGACGTCCGGCAGATCCTCGCGCGCCTCGGCCTGCAGTCCCTCCGCGAGGCCCGGGGTCGCACCGACCTGCTGCAGCTCCTCGACCACCCGGCGTCCGTCGGCCGGCTGGACGTGCGGAACCTGCTCGCGCAGGTGCCCGAGAAGGTCGTCACCGACCCCGAGTACCTCGAGAAGGACTACCGCACCGACGACGCCCTGATCGACCAGGTGCGGGCCGCGCTCGTCGACGGGCACGAGCACGCGCTGACCGTGGACGGCATCGGCCTGGGCAACGCCGACAAGTCGGTCGGCGGGCAGCTCGGGATCGACGTCGAGCGCCTCCTCAACCACGAGCTGCGGGACGTCGACCTGTCGGGCCACCCGGCGGTCACCACCGACGACCGCGGTCGCCGTCGCCTGGTCGACGGCGCGGTGACGGTCCGCACCCACGGCGCTGCCGGGCAGTCGTACGGCGTCTTCACGAACGACGGCACGACGCTCGAGCACACCGGCACGGCGAACGACGGTGTCGGCAAGAGCCAGTCCGGCGGACGCATCGTCGTCCGTGCCCCGGGCGGCGGGAGCGCCGAGCGCGGCGGCAACGTCCTCGTCGGCAACTTCGCGCTGTTCGGCGCCACCGGCGGACGCACGTTCGTCGAGGGCGAGGCCGGCGACCGGTTCGCCGTCCGGAACTCGGGCGCGACGGCGGTGGTGGAGGGCCTCGGCGACTTCGGCTGCGAGTACATGACCGGCGGCGCCGTGCTCAACCTCGGCGGCCACGGCAAGGGCCTCGGCAACGGCATGTCCGGCGGGTTCCTGTACCAGTACGACCCGTCGGGAGCGGTGGCCGAGCGCGCGAGCACCGACTCGCTCCTCGTCTTCCCCGTCACGGAGACCGAGCGCGGTGCGTTCCACGAGGCCGCGGCGAAGCTGCTGCTCGAGTGGCACCTCGAGGCCACCGGGTCCGCCCTCGCCGAGCGGCTGCTCGCGGACTGGGCGACCACTCGCGAGCACGTGTTCGTCGGGATGCCGCGCGCGCTCCTGCTCAGCCAGGACGCCGACGAGATCCTCGCCGCCGCGACGCGGAACGAGCTCCTCGACGAGCTCGCGACCTCGGTGGCGACGGACAAGCTCCGGGCGTTCAAGGTGGACTACCGCGACCAGCGGACGGTGCTCGACGGCCGCGCTCCGGCGCTGGGTGACCAGGGCGAGGACACGTTCTCGCTGCTGTCGTCGTACACGGTGCTCGGGGTGGCGCAGGACGTCGCGCAGGAACGTGTGCCCGGTGCCGCGCCGAGCGACCCCCGGGTGACCGAGGCGGTGCGGAACCTCGTCCTGACCGAGGACTTCCAGGTGAAGCAGCGCGTCGTGAAGTACCTCCGCGGCACGTTCGACCGGTTCGCCGACGACGAGCTCGCGACCCTCATCGCCGTCAAGCGGCTCGACGACGCCAAGCGTGCCCTCGCACAGCGGAACAACCGCAGCGCGGACATGCCCGGTACCACGGGGTGGATCATGCACCAGAACGCCAAGAACGCCGGCCGTGTCCGCGCCGCCCGCTTCGACGAGCTGCTCGCGACCGCGGCGCTCGAGGACATCGCCGCCCGCGCCCCGCAGGCCCCCGTCGAGGCGGTGTCGGCATGAGCACGCTTCCCCCCACCGGGCAGCTGATCCCGGTCGACGCCCCGTTCTCGGCAGCGCAGGAGTCGTGGCTCGCCGGGTTCATCGCCGGCATCGCGGCCGCGGGCAAGCGTGCCACCGGCGGTGCCCCGACCACGACGGTGGACGTGCTCTTCGGGACGCAGACCGGCAACGCCGAGTTCCTCGCCGACGAGCTCGTCACCGGCGCGAAGGCGCGCGGGCTCGGCGGACGGGCGACACCGCTCGACGCCGTGACGCCGGAGCAGCTCGCCGGGATGTCGCACGTGCTCGTCGTCACCTCGACGTACGGCGAGGGCGAGATGCCCGACAACGCCGGCCTGTTCTGGGACGCGGTCCAGGCCTCGACGGTCCCCCGGCTCGAGGGGCTGCAGTACGCGGTGCTCGGGCTCGGCGACACGAGCTACGACGAGTTCTGCCAGGCCGGGAAGCTCCTCGACCTGCGGTTCGAGCAGCTCGGCGCGACCCGCATCCACGACCGCGTCGACTGCGACGTCGACTTCGAGGACCCCGCGGCGCTCTGGAGCGCGGCGGTCCTCGACCGGCTGGCGGCCGAGGCCGGAGCGCAGCCCGGGGCGGACGGCCCCGCCGCAGCCGCGACCACGTCGTCCGCCGCAGCGGGCGCGTCGGAAGCGGGCCGCGCCTCCCGGCCGGGATCGCAGTGGAACAAGCGCAACCCGTACCGAGCCCCGCTCGTCGTGAACCGGCTGCTCTCCTCGCCGCGCAGCGCGAAGGAGATCCGGCACGTCGAGTTCGACCTCGGCACCTCGGGCATCGAGTACCGCGCCGGCGACGCCCTCGCGGTGGTACCGCACAACGACCCCGCGCTCGTCGACCAGCTGCTCGAGCACCTCGGGGCCGACGGGGCCGCCGCGTTCGACGGACGGCCGCTCGCCGAGGTCCTGCGCACCGAGCGCGAGATCCGGACGCCGTCGAAGGACCTCGTGGCCGACCTCGTGCAGCGCGCACCGGCGTCGGAGCTCGCGGCGGTCGTGTCGCACGGGGACAAGCACGAGCTCGACCGGTGGCTCTGGGGCCGCGACGTCCTCGACCTGCTCCGGGACGCCGGTACCGCGGCGCCGTCGATGGAGGAGCTGCTCCCGAACCTCCGCGGGCTGCAGGCGCGGCAGTACTCGATCTCGTCGAGCCCGCTGGCGCACCCGGACCGCATCCACCTGACGATCGCGTCCGTCCGCTACGGCGACGCGCGCCGGTCCCACGCCGGCGTCGCGTCGACGTACCTGGCCGACCGGGTGCAGGCCGACGGTGAGGTCGACGTGTACCTCCAGCCGAACGCCGCGTTCGGGGTCCCCGCCGACGGCGACGCCCCGATGGTGATGATCGGCCCCGGCACCGGCATCGCCCCGTTCCGCGGGTTCCTGCACGAGCGGGCAGCGGCCGGTGCGACCGGGCGGAACTGGCTGTTCTTCGGCGACCAGCACCGCGAGACCGACTTCGTGTACGAGGACGAGCTCACCGCGATGCAGGCGTCGGGCGTGCTCACCCGGCTCGACCTGGCGTTCTCGCGCGACCAGGCCGAGAAGGTCTACGTGCAGACGCGGATGCGCGAGCAGGCGGCGGAGCTCTTCCGGTGGCTCGAGGACGGCGCGCACGTGTACGTGTGCGGCGACGCCTCGCGCATGGCGAAGGACGTCGAGCAGGCCCTCCTGGAGGTCATCGCGACCGGTCGGGGCCGCGGGGACGACGACGCGCAGGCGTACCTGGCGGACCTGCGGCGCGCGAAGCGCTACGTCCGCGACGTGTACTGAGCGGCGCCGCCGCCGAGGCGTGCCCCGGCCGCCGAGGGACCGACGGCCGGGGCACCCGAGGGACGGTCACCCGGTGACGGCGACCGACTCCGCATCCCGCACGACGAAGAAGTCCGAGTACAGCGCGCACCCGTCCGGCTCGACCAGGAGACCCCTGATCCAGATCTCGTGTCGACACTCCACCTCGACGACCGTCCCGGCGCGGTCGTCGACCGTGTCCTCCGTCGCGGACATGCGGTTCCCTCCGTCCGCGGTCGCAGCCGGCCGGCTCCCTGACGCCGGCCGTGGGGACTGTGCGTCCAGCGGCACCCGTACCCTACGGAGGCGCCCGCGACGGCCGGAACCCGTTGACCCGGCTCGGCCGCTGTGCTACTCCGTGTCGCCGGCGGACGCGGACTCCGCCGCCCCCGGGACGACCGCCCGGGACCACGCGGAGTCCGCCGCGGTGCTCGTGTCCGGTGGCTCGGGCACGAGCACGAGCCCGGCACCGGAGGTCGCCGCCGCGTAGAGCTCCTCGAGCCAGCTGCGGTTGATCGCGGGCACCCGGCTGCCCGCGAAGGTGAACCGCAGGCTGACGTTCGGGTGCAGCCAGACGGAGCTGCGCCCGTCGCCGTGGAGCACGTCGTCCTTCCACGAGAACACGAAGCGGTGGTCGCGCCGCAGCATGTTCACGATGACGATCTGCAGGTGCGTGAGCGCGCGGTCGTCGACCCGCAGGTCGAGCACCTCACCGTCGTAGACGATCTGACCCATGAGGATCCTTCTACACCGTGCCGGCGAGCGAGGGACGGGTGCGGGGCCGGACGGGAGGCGCGGTGCCGGCCGGCACCGCGCCTCCCGTCCGTCGTGGGGTCGCGTCAGTCCTGCGCGGTCGCCTCGTAGTGCCGCGCACCGCCGCGTACACCCGCGAAGCGGTACGGCGCAGCCGTGACGCGGGGCCGCTCGACGTCCTCGCTCGTGGCGGCACCGGCAGCGTGCAGCTCCCGGTACGCGTCGACCGTCAGCGGGGTGCGCGCCGCGAGCAGTGCGCGGACCCGGCCCTCGCGGCGGTGGGAGCGGTAGTCGGGCCGGACGATCCCGGTGATGAGCTCCCCGACGCTGCCCGAGCCGTAGCTGAACAGGGCGATCCGCTCGCCGCCCAGGTCGTCGTCGAGGTCGAGCAGCGCCGCGAGGCCGATCCAGAGCGACGCCGTGTAGGTGTTGCCGGTCTGCTTGTTGTAGGTGAAGCCGATCGCGAGCTCGGACTCGTCGAAGGGCACCCCGACGTGCTGCGTGAGCTTCCGGTGCGCCTTGAGCGCCATCTTCGTGAACGGCTGGTGGTGGACGAAGCGCACGATGTCCTCGTACGCCGGGCCGCCCTGCGACGCCAGGTCGTCCCACGCCCCGACGAACGCGTCGACGTACGCGCTGACCGACAGCCGGCCGTCGACGAGCGCCGTCGAGCGGTCGTTCGGTCGCCAGAAGTCGTCGACGTCGGCGGTGAAGACGCCCGCGGCGGGCTCGATCTCGATGAGGTCGGGGTCCGCGGACACCAGGATCGCGGCGGCCCCGGCGCCCTGGGTGGGCTCGGCGGCGGTGTCGACGTCGTACCGGGCGACGTCGGCGGCGATGACGAGGACCCGCTCGTGGGGTGCGCGCGCGATGATGCCCAGGGCGAGCTGCACGGCCGCGGTCCCGCCGTAGCAGGCCTGCTTCAGCTCGACCACGCGGACGTTCTGCGGGAGGCCGAGGAGCCCGTGCACGTAGACACCGGCGGCCTTGGACTGGTCGACGCCCGACTCGGTCGCGAACAGCACCGTGCGGATGCCCTCGACGCCGTGGCGGTCGATGACCTCCTTCGCGGCGGCGGCACCCATGGTGACGATGTCCTCGTCGGGCGCGGGCACGCTGAACGCGTCCTGCCCGATGCCGACGTGGTACTTCGCCGGGTCGACGCCGAGCCGTTCGGCCAGGTCGTCGAGCTCGAGCACGTGGTGGCCGGTCGCGATCGCGATGTCGTGGATGCCGACGGACAGCGGCTGCCGTGCGTCGCGCTGCTGGGCGCTCATGCTGCACCTCCTGCGGGCTTCGACCCGCGACGTTCCATGGCGACGTGCGCCGCCATCAGCTCGCCCGGGTTGGTCTGGGCGGCGAGCAGGGACAGCTCACCGCAGAGCACCGTCGCCGCGCACAGGGCGGCCAGGCGGCGGGCGTTGGCACCGGGCTCCCGGTCCTCGCGGCAGCCGAGGCGCACCAGGGCGTCCTCGACGACGGGCAGGTCCCCGCCCTTGCCGTTGCCGACCGTGCCGACGATGAGGTGCGGCAGCGCCGTGGAGAAGTAGAGGTCGTCACCGCGGGCCTCGGCGTAGGTGATGCCCTGCGAGCCCTCGACGATGTTGGCGGCGTCCTGCCCGGTGGCCAGGTAGAAGCCGAGGAGCATGTTCGCGTAGTGCGCGTTCGCGGAGCGCAGGGCCCCGGCGATGGTCGAGCCGACCAGGTTCTTCGCCACGTTGAGCTCCGCGATCCGCGCAGCGCTCGACCGCAGCCGCTTCTCGACGATCTCCCCCGGGATCACGATCTCGGCGATCGTGTTCCGGCCGCGACCGCGGATGCCGTTCACCGCGGTGGCCTTCTTGTCCGTGCAGAAGTTGCCCGAGACGCTGACGTAGCGCAGGCCCGGCTCCCACGCGAGGATCGCGGGCAGGAGCTTGTCCGCCGCCTGCGTCACCATGTTGTGGCCGGAGGCGTCGCCCGTGGTGAACGCGAAGCGCAGGAACAGCAGGTCGCCGACGATCTCGGGGTGCACCTCGATGAGCTTCGCGAAGCGGCTCTGCCCGGCGACGATCTGCTCGAGTTCGTCCTGGCGCGCGAGGATGCGGCCTGCCGCGATGTGCGCAGCGGCGGCGCTGTCGGCCTTCACGACGACCGAGCGGGTCATGCGCTCGTCGACGACGGTCGCGACGATGCCGCCCTCGACCATGCGCGAGATGCGGGCACCGCGACCGACGGACGGCCACAGCGGCGACTCGTACGTGGCGAGGGGCACCTCGTGCTCGCCCTCGACGGCGTTGCCGCTCACGCGGATCGGCCCCACCCACTTCGTGGGGATCGGGGTCAGCAGGTCGGTCATTCGACGCTCCCTTCGGGCGCTTGCACCGCGACGCTGAGGTGTCTGATGTCGTGCGCCTCCCAGGCGCGGTGGATGCCGGCGAGGTCGGTGTCCGCCGGGACGAGCGCGATGCCGCAGTCGCCGCCGCCGGCACCGGACGGCTTCGCCGCCCCGCCGGCCGACTCGACGACGTCGCACAGGGTCGCGAGCCGCTCGGTCTCGATCTGCGAGCCGACGGACGCGCCGAGGCGCTGCATGAGCACGCGGGCGCGCCGCAGGGCGTCGAGCGTCATCGCCGCGTCGCCGGTCCGGAGGCCCGTGGTCAGGTCGTCGACGCAGGCGCGGCTGTCGTCGAGGAACGCCTGGTACCCGCCGTTGCGGTGCTTCCGGACCACGCTGACGAGCTTCGTCGTCGACGCCGGCGAGCCCGTCCAGCCGACGAGGAGTTCGAGGTCCGCCGGCGCGGGCAGGCGCTGCACGTCGAAGCCGGTCCAGGCGTCGGTGTCGTCGAGGATCGCGGTCACGGAGCGGCGGTCGAGCATGGCCACCAGGCGCTCGCGGTCCGGTGCGCTGTAGCGGAGCCAGCCGCCGAAGGTGCTCGCGGCGAGGTCGCCGCCGGACGCGCGCGGGTTGACCCGGACGGTCGCGAGCAGCGCGACCCGGAAGCGGTCCCGCTGCGAGAGCCCGATGCCGTAGAACCGGTCGAGTGCGCCGACCGTGGCGACGGTGACCGCGGCCGAGGATCCGAGTCCGAACTTCCGACCGCTGGCGTCGTCGAGCTGGCTCTCGATGCGCAGGTCGTGGAACCGTGGTGCGATCCCACGCTCGGCCCGGAGCTTCTCGACCAGGTCGATCGTCGCCATGACGTAGTCGTAGGGGTGGTGCTCGCGGTCCAGCGCCAGGCCGTCCTCGTCGCGGGTCCACGTCAGCGGGAGGTGCCCGTACTCCTCGGAGTGCACGCTCCCGGAACCGTGGCCCTCGCGCACCCGGGCGGTGATGGCCCGGTCGAGGGCGATGAGCACGGATGGCTGCCCGGGCTCGACGACGGCGTACTCGCCCGCGACGAACAGCTTGCCGTGGGCGCGGAACTCGATCACTCGGCGGTCTCCTCCGGTCGGACGGCACCCACTCCGGGTGCCTCCGTCCCTTCGGAGCGGACGACCCGTGCGCCTGGTCCGGTGCCCGACTCGATGACGTCTCCCAGACCGGCGAGCGCCGTGGCGACGGCACCGCGGTCCTCGGGCTTCGTGAGCACCACGACGTTCGGGCCGGCGTCGGCGGTCGCGTACGCCTCGGTCCCGGCGGCACGGAGCTCGGCGACGGCATCGAACACGGCGACGCTGCGGGCGTTCAGGTACCGGATGGGCGGGAAGGCGCCCTCGATCGTCGCGTGCATGCGGAGCGCGTTGCTCTCGGTGAGCTCCCCGATCCGGGTGAAGTCACCGGCGGCGCAGGCGTCGAGCATCTCCCCCACGGTCTCGGTCGTCGACGTCACCCACGCCGGGTAGAACGGCGAGGTCGCGATCGTCCGGCGCATCGCCTCACGCGAGCCGATCGCCTTCTCGCCGGCGGAGATCGTCACCACGACCATGGCCATCGGCGGGGCGGGGACGCGCTCGGCGTAGGAGCCCTGGTCGTCGCCGGCGTGCCAGACCGCGACACCGCCGGGGATCGAGCGCGTGGCGGACCCCGAACCGCGTCGGGCGAGCCGGGAGAGGTCGCGCTCGGACAGGTCGAGCCCGTAGGCCGCCGACGCCGCGGTCGCGAGGGCCGCGAAGCCGGACGCGCTGGAGGCCAGCCCGGCGCCGGTCGGCACGGTGTTCTCGGAGACGACGGCCGCGCGGTCGGACGACCCGGCGAGCTCGCGCACGAGGTCGAGGAACTGCTGCACGCGGAGCACCGCACCCTCGGGGGCCGCGCCGCCGTTGAGCACGAGCGAGTCGGCGTCCGCCGCGGCGTCGAGCGTCACGGTCGTCGTGGTCGGGAAGACGTCGAGGCCCATCGACACGCTGCCGGTGGCGGGCAGGGCGAGTTGCGCGTCGGCCTTGCCCCAGTACTTCACGAGCGCGATGTTGGGGTGCGCGACGGCGGTGGCGGTCATCAAGCGCGGGCTCCGATCGTGGTGGTCCAGGTCTCCGTCGCGCCCGCGGCACGGAGTGCGGCGGACACGCGGTCGGCGTGCTCCCCGTCCGCGACGAGCGCGAGGACGCATCCGCCGCGCCCACCGCCGGTGAGCTTCGCGCCGAGGGCGTCCGCACGGCGTGCGGCGTCGACGAGCCGGTCGAGGTCCGCGCTCGACACGTCGAGTTCGGTGAGCAGTTCGTGCGCGGCGTCCATCGTGGCACCGAGGGCCTGGGCATCGCCATCCTCGAGTGTCCCCCGTGCGCGTCGCGCGAGGGCGCCGATGGCGTCGACGACGCCGTCGACCGTGGCGGGGTCGGCGTCGTGCCGTTCCCGGACGGCCGCGACTGCCTCGCGCGTGTGCCCCGGGACACCGGTGTCCGCGACGACGAAGGTGAACACCGCGCCGAGCGGGACGGGCTCGACCACGCCGCCCTCGAACCACACGGGCACCTCGGCGACGACCCCTCGGGCATCGAGTCCGGAGGGGCGGCCGTGGGCGACGCGCTCGCACTCCTGCACGAGTTCGTGGTGCTCCTCGGGGTCGAGGGTCCGACCGAAGACGTCGGCCACGGCGGCGGTCACGGCGGCGGCGACGGCGGCGCTCGAACCCATGCCCCGGGCGGTCGGCACGGCACTGTCGACCCGGACGTGCACGTGCTGCTCCTCGGCGCCGAGGTGCCGGAGCGTCGCGGTCACGGCGGTCACCGTCGGCAGCACGGCCGCCGGTGCGGTGTCGAGGGGGCCGTTGTGCACGGTCGACTCGAGCCGGCTGCCGTCGCCGGGCGCCACCGGGGTCACCGTCGCGGTCACCCGCACGTCGAGCACGGGGAGCACGAGCGCGGGTACGCCGTACACCACGGCGTGCTCGCCGATCAGGATCGTCTTGCCGTGGGACGACGCTGACCCGGTGCGGAGGCTGGGTCCTGCTCCCGGGGTCGCGGTGCTGTCGGTGTCGTTGCTGGTCATCGTGGCTCAGGTCAGCCTAACCGGCCGTGCGCGCGACCGCCCGTGCCCACCTGTGAACAACCTGGTTGTGCACAACTGAGTTGCGTGCCACACTGGTGGGCATGCCGGTGACCGACGAGATGGTGTGCTTCTCGCTCTACGCGGCGTCCCGGGCGACCACCCAGGCGTACCGCGCACTGCTGGAACCCTGGGGACTGACGTACCCCCAGTACCTCGTCCTCGTGACCCTGTGGATCGAGGGCGACCAGACCGTCTCCACGCTCGGCGAGCACCTGCAGCTCGACTCCGGCACCCTGTCGCCGCTGCTCCGGCGCATGGAGCGGGCCGACCTGGTCCGCCGCGAGCGCCGCAGCACCGACGAGCGCGTCGTGACCGTCACGCTCGGCGACCGCGGTCGCTCGATCCGCCCCGAGCTCGCCCACGTCCCCGCGCGCATCGCCGCGGGCATGGGCCTGTCCGACGAGCAGGCCGCCCTCGAGCTCATCGCGACGCTCCAGCGCCTGACGGCGACCATGCACGCCGCGGCCGACGACACCGCCACCACGACCACCGACGCCCCCACAGCGTCGGACGACTGACCCCACGAAGGAAGGAAGGACCCCCATGGACGTCCTCTACACCGCCGAGGCGCTCGCCACCGGCGAGGGCCGCAACGGCCACGTCGCCACCAGCGACGGCCGCGTCGAGCACGACCTCGCCATCCCGAAGGAGATGGGTGGCTCCGGCAACGGCGCCAACCCCGAGCAGCTCTTCGCAGCCGGCTACGCCGCGTGCTTCCACTCCGCG
Source organism: Curtobacterium sp. 1310 (assembly GCF_017834105.1). Lineage (NCBI taxonomy): Bacteria > Bacillati > Actinomycetota > Actinomycetes > Micrococcales > Microbacteriaceae > Curtobacterium > Curtobacterium sp. 1310. Next base: position 42,306 of record NZ_JAFICY010000007.1, read on the forward strand.
CTGCAGGGCGTCGCCCGCGCGCAGAAGGTGAAGATCACCGACTCGACCGTCGGTGGCCGCGTCTCCATCGGCCCGAACGGCCAGGGCGGCTACCAGCTCGCCGTCATGCTCGAGGTCGTCATCCCCGGCCTGGAGCACGACCAGGCCCAGGCCCTCGCGGACGCCGCGCACCAGGTCTGCCCGTACTCGAACGCCACCCGCGGCAACATCGACGTCACCATCGTCGTCTCGGAGGACTGACCCATGACCGACACCACCCCCACCACCATGCGTGCCGTCGTCCACGAGACCTTCGGCGAGCCGGCCGACGTCCTGACCGTCGCCGAGCGCCCCGTCCCGCAGCCCGGCCCCGGCCAGGTGCTCGTCCGCACGGTGCTCTCCCCCATCCACAACCACGACCTGTGGACGATCCGCGGCACCTACGGGTTCAAGCCCGAGCTCCCCGCGGCCAGCGGCACCGAGGCGCTCGGCGTCGTCGAGGCCCTGGGCGAGGGCGTCGACCGCCTGCAGGTCGGCCAGCGCGTCGCGGGCGGCACCTTCGGCGTCTGGGCCGAGTACTACGTCGCCGACGCCGCCGGGCTCGTCCCCGTGCCGGACGCCATGCCCGACGAGTCCGCCGCGCAGCTCGTCTCGATGCCGTTCAGCGCGATCAGCCTGCTGCACTCGCTCGACCTGCACGAGGGCGACTGGATCATCCAGAACGCCGCGAACGGCGCCGTCGGCCGCATGGTCGCGCAGCTCGGCAAGGCCCGCGGCATCAACGTGATCGGTCTGGTCCGTCGCGCCGAGGGCGTCGAGGAACTGCGGGAGCAGGGCATCGACCGCATCGTCGCCACGGACTCCGAGGGCTGGCAGGACCAGGTCCGCGAGCTCACCGGCGGTGCCCCGATCATCGCGGGCGTCGAGTCCGTCGGCGGGAAGGCCGCGGGCGACATCGCCTCGGTCATGGGCGAGAACGGCACGCTCGTCGTCTTCGGCGCCATGGCGTCGCCGACGCTCGAGATCCCGTCCGGCAAGGTCATCTTCGGCCAGCTCACCGTCAAGGGGTTCTGGGGCGCCGTCGTCAGCAGGACCATGCCGGCCGAGCTCAAGGGCCAGCTCTTCGGCGAGCTCATCACCCGCGTGCTCGACGGATCGCTGACGCTCCCCGTCTCCGAGACCTTCGTGTTCGAGGACGCCCGCGACGCGGCGCGTGCCAGCGACACCGCCGGCCGTGTCGGCAAGGTGCTGCTGCGCCCGTAGCGGTCCAACACCCCGGGACGGACGGGAGGCGCGGTGCCAGCTGGCACCGCGCCTCCCGTCCGTCGCGGTGTGCGCCGGAGGTCACATCGCCTCCTTCAGCCCCTTCCGCACCAGGAGCGCGTTCATCGGGTACGAGCAGACGAACCCGGCGACCATCGCGACCTGCATCGCGACCCAGAACTCGGGTGTCAGCACGCCGACGCGGCCACCGAGCACCGCCGGCAGCAGCGCGAACTGCAGCACCGCCATCGCGCCGTACATACCGACCTGCCACGCGGTGATGCTGAGGGTGTCGGCCTTGAGCGCGGCGACGAGCCCGTCCCGCCAGCCGAGCCCGCGCATCGGCGCGATCGCCGCGTACTGGAACGCGATGCCGACGACGAACGCGATGACGAAGTCGATGATCCACCCGGCGAACATGCGGTCCTGGTAGAGCGTGCCGAGCCCGACGAGGGTGCCGAGGGCCGGGAAGGCGACGAGCCCGAACTCGCCGACGAGGTCACCGAGCGCACACCCGGCGCCGCAGTGGCTCGTGTCGATCGCGGTGCCCGCCCACCGGCCGTGACCGCCCACCGTCGCACGGCCCCGGCGGAGGTAGAAGACCAGCCACACCACGCTGCCGAAGAGCATCGTCAGCGGCCAGACGAGCGCCATCACCCGCATGTGCGGTGGGTGCCGGACGACGTCGACCGCGACGACGAGCGCGCAGCCGACCGCCACCACGAGGAGCACCGCGCAGACCGCGGTCAGCGTCGTCGGCAGGTCGCCCACCTGCAGTTCGGTCATCGCGTGCGCCTCCCGTGATCGTTGTCGCCCGACAACGGTGCACCGTACACACCCGTGCCGGAGCCCCGGTCGAGCAGGCGTCCCCCGGCATCGGTCCGCGTGGCAGCGCGGGCTACCGCTGCGCCTGTTCCGCGGCGACGGCGGAGACGTCACGGGTGGGGAGCCCCTGCTCGACCTCCTCCAGGGTGCGGCCCCGGCTCTCCGGCACGAACCTCCGGATGAAGAGCAGGGCCAGGACGCCGACCACGGCGAACCCGAAGAAGGTGCCGGTGATGCCGGTCGCCGCGACGATCGTGGGGAAGGTCAGCCCGAGGAACGCGTTCGCGGTCCAGAGGCAGAACACGGCGATGCCCATGCCGAGCGCGCGGATCTGCGTGGGGAAGATCTCCGACAGGATCACCCACGTCGCGATGTTGAGGAACGTCTGCATCGAGCCGACGAACGCGACGACGAGGACCAGGATCACCCAGGGTCGAGCGGGGTTGCCCTCGACCAGGGTCATCGACGCGATGCCGATCAGGAAGTGGCACACCGTCGTCAGCGAGTACCCGATGACGAGCGTCGTGCGGCGGTCGATGCGCTCCATGTTGGCGAGGGCGACCACCCCGCCGACCACCGCGATGACCCCGGGAGCGATGTTCGCGATGAGGGCCGCCGACTCCTGGAAGCCGGACTCGACCAGGACGGTCTGCCCGTAGTACATGATCGAGTTGATGCCGGTGAGCTGCTGCGCGACACCGATGCCGGACCCGACGAGCACGATCCGCACCAGCCACCCGCTGCCGAGCAGCGTGCGCCACCCGCCGCCGTGCCGGGCCTCCGCCTCGCGCTCGTTCGCGCGCTCGATCTCCTCGAGTTCGGCGGTGGCGCGCTCCTCGGAGCGGACCTGCACGAGCACCGCGCGGGCCTCGCCGTACCGGCCCCTCGACGCGAGCCACCGCGGCGACTCCGGCACGCGCAGCATGCCGACGAAGAGCGCCACCGCAGGCAGGGCGCAGACGGCGAGCATGACGCGCCAGACGCCGTCGCCCTCGCCCCAGAGGGTGCCGATGACGGCGTTCACCACGAAGGCGGCGAGCTGGCCGATCACGATCATGAGCTCGTTGCGGCCCGACAGCGATCCACGGATCTCGTACGGTGCGAGCTCGGCGAGGAAGACGGGCACGACGGTCGACGCCCCACCGACCGCGAGCCCGAGCAGGACCCGGCCGACGACCATGACCCCGAACGTCGGGGCGAGGACGCAGGTCAGCGTGCCGACGAAGAAGGCCACGGCGAGCAGGACGATCGTCCTCCGACGTCCCCAGCCGTCCGCGATCCGACCGCCGAGCACCGCACCGACCGCAGCGCCGAAGAGCAGCGAGCTCGTGACGACGCCCACGGTCAGGTCCGTCAGGCCGAGCTCCTGCTGCATCGGGAGCAGCGCCCCGTTGATCACACCGGTGTCGTAGCCGAAGAGGAGGCCGCCGAGGGTCGCGACGAGGGCCAGGACACCGAGACGGCGGCGGTGGGGGCCCTCCCCCACCGGGGGGAGAGCGACCTTCGGTGCTGTCGGCGCGGTGTCGACCATTGCGTGGCTCCTTCGTCGGGGGACCCCGCGACGGTGCGCGCGGCGATCGTGTCCCGTTCCGTGTCCCGTCGACCCGACCGCTCACCCGTGCGGCCGGCCGATCCTCCGACCGGTCGGCGGAGGCCGGTGCTGCTCAGTCGGAGTCGGCCGGACCGTCGCCGAGCACGTCGCCGAGCGAGGCCATGCCGGCCCCGTGGTCGGTGTAGCGGCGGACGGTCCGTCGGGCCGCTGCACTCGCGGCCCCGCCGAGCGCCGGGTTGCGCCGAGCCGCGTCCGCCACCCGACCCGCGTGCCCGGCGGTGGACAGCAGGACGTTCGCCAGTGCGCGTGCGGCGCCGGACTCCGGGACCCCGGTGACCGTCCAGGCGCTCCGGAGCTGCTCGTCCGGTGTGACCCCGCGACGGGTGCCCATCCGGTGCCAGTCGGAGAGGGCGCCCTCGGTGCGCTCAGCGGCCCGCTCGACCTCTCCTGCACGCCGGCGCTGGACCGCGCGGACGGCGTCGGCCGAAGCATCGTCCGTCCCGTGCTCGCGCCCCTCGACGGCGGCGGCGCGCTGCCGGGCGGCCGTGTCGTCGCCGCCCGCCTCGGCGATGCGAGCGGCGTGGGCGGCGGCTGCGGCGGCGAGGATGTCGTGGCGGTCCATGCCTCGACGGTAGCCGCTCGCGCCGACAGCTACGTCCCTCGACACATCCGCTCGCCGCCGCTCCCTGCCGCGCCGGGTCCGCCGGTAGCATCTCGACCCGAGGGGGAATCATGAACCGAACCGTTGCGACCGGTGCCACCGCTCTGGTCGTCGCCGTCGCGCTGTCCGGTTGCTCGCTGCTCGGCGGGTCCGACGGAGCGCTCCCGGCGCCCTCGGTCCCGCCGACGGCGAGCCGGACGTCCACCCCGTCGCCGACGGCGACCGAGGACCCGGACGCCGCCCGGCTCGAGGCCTCGGCGACCCCGCGCGCGCCCAGCCCGGTCGCGTCCGAGGCTGCCGTCCCCGACCCCGTGCTCACCCCGATCCCGGCCGGGACGGTGCTGGCCGAGGGCGACGTCGCCTCACCGAAGGGCAGCATCCACTTCCACTACCGCGTCGTGGCGGACGGCGACGACACCTTCACCGCGCAGTTCAGCGGCGTGACCTCGTCGCTGCCCGTCCCGATCGGGGCCGGGTTCTTCGAACGCGAGCGGACGGTGGGCGACGGCCTGACCTACCCCGGCGTGGGCGACACCGTGCTCGGCGGTCCGACCCCCGCGCCGGTCGCGAAGGACGTGCCGCTCGACGGCTCGGGTGTCGACCCGTCGGGGCTCGTGACGCTCGTGGTGTCCTCGGCGGCCGACCCCGGCCAGGCCGACCTGCCGATCGAGATCGCGGCCGGCAAGGTGCTCGCGGTCGCGCCGGTGCGTTGGTCGGTGCCCGAGCGGCAGACGAACGTGCACCCGGTCGACGGCGGAGCACGGTCGAACGCCTCCGGTCCGGTCACGGCGACGACGGCGTCCGGTGCGCCGCGCTCCTACACGGTCGCGCCGGACGACCTGATCGGCGACGTCGCGGCACGCTTCGGCATCAGCGTGAAGGCGCTCGTCTGGTTGAACGCCGACGTGCAGGTGTTCGGCGACGACCAGTACCTGTACGAGGGGACGACCCTCAACCTCGACCCGCTCGCGCGCTGACGCCGGCTGGTCGCACGCCCGCCGAGTCTCGCGCAGGCGGACGTGTTCGCGGCTCGCGAGCCGCGAAGGTGTCCGCGGGGCCGAGTCTCGGGGCCGAGGCCGCCCCGCGGCAAGCGCGACCACGCACCGGACGGGAGGCGCGGTGCCAGCTGGCACCGCGCCTCCCGTCCGTCGTCAGGTGCGTGGGCTACTCGCCGCGCAGCTCCAGGTACTTGGCGATGAGCGCCTTCGTCGAGGAGTCCTGCGACGCGAGCGCGTCCTGGTCGCCGTCGACCGCCGGGGCGATCTGCAGCGCGAGCTGCTTGCCGAGCTCGACACCCCACTGGTCGAACGAGTCGATGCCCCAGATGGTGCCCTCGGTGAACACGATGTGCTCGTAGAGGGCGATGAGCTGACCGAGCACGCTCGGGGTGAGCTCCGGCGCGAGGATCGACGTCGACGGCTTGTTGCCCGTGAAGGTGCGGGCCGCGACGATGCCCTCGTCGGTGGTGCCCTCGGCGCGGACCTCGTCGGCGGTCTTGCCGAACGCGAGCGCCTTGGTCTGCGCGAAGAAGTTCGCCAGGAACAGCGCGTGGACGTCCTGGCCCGGCTGCACGGCCTTGCCGTCGCCCGACTCGTCCTTGAGCGGACGCGCCGGCTTCGCGACGGTGATGAAGTCCGCCGGGATCAGGCGGGTGCCCTGGTGGATGAGCTGGTAGAACGCGTGCTGGCCGTTGGTGCCCGGCTCGCCCCAGAAGACCTCGCCGGTGTCCGTCGTGACGGGCGAGCCGTCCCAGCGGACGCGCTTGCCGTTCGACTCCATCGTGAGCTGCTGCAGGTACGCGGCGAAGCGGTGCAGGTACTGCGTGTACGGCAGGACCGCGTGGCTCTGCGCACCGAGGAAGTTCGTGTACCAGACGTTGAGCAGGCCCATGAGGACGGGGACGTTCTGCTCGAGCGGCGTGGTGCGGACGTGCTCGTCGACGGCGTGGAACCCGGCGAGGAACTGCTCCCAGTTCTCCTTGCCGATCGCGATGACCACCGAGGTGCCGATGGCCGAGTCGACCGAGTAGCGGCCGCCCACCCAGTCCCAGAAGCCGAAGGCGTTCTCGGGATCGATGCCGAACGCGGCGACCTTGTCGAGCGCGGTCGAGACGGCGACGAAGTGCTTGGCGACGGCGTTCGACTTCTCGTCGTCCGACGCGTCGGTCAGGCCGAGGCGCTCCCACAGCCACTGGCGGGCGAGACGGGCGTTGGTCAGGGTCTCGAGCGTGCCGAAGGTCTTCGACGCGACGATGAAGAGCGTGGTCTCCGGGTCGAGGTCGACGGTCTTCTCGTAGATGTCGGCGGGGTCGATGTTCGAGACGAAGCGGGCCTCGAGGCCCTCCTGCACGTACGGCTTGAGCGCCTCGTAGACCATGACCGGGCCGAGGTCGGAGCCACCGATGCCGATGTTGACGACGGTCTCGATGCGCTTGCCGGTGACACCGGTCCACGAGCCGTCGCGCACCTGCTCGGCGAAGGCGTAGACCTTGTCGAGCGTGGCGTGCACGTCGGCGTCGACGTCCTGGCCGTCGACCACGAGCGCCGGCTCAGTGCCCCGCGGACGGCGGAGCGCCGTGTGCAGGACGGCGCGGTCCTCGGTCACGTTGATGTGCTCGCCGGCGAGCATCGCCTCGAAGCGCTCGGCGACGCCGGTGTCCTTCGCGACCTGGAGCAGGGCGGCGAGGATCTCGTCGTCGACGAGGCCCTTCGACAGGTCGACGGTCAGGTCGGCGGCCTGGAACGTGTAGCGATCGGCGCGACCGGGGTCGCTGTCGAACCAACCGCGCAGGTCGGGGGTGAATCCGTCGGCGATGCCGGCGAGCTTCTTCCAGCCGTCGGTCGATGTGGGGTCGACGGGAGCGGATTCGGTCACTTCGGTCCTCCTGGGTACCTTCTGGACGTACTGGACCGCGGGTCACCGCAGCGCTGCGTCGCGGACCACGTCCGAGCGTAGTGCGCTCCGGCAGGTGGCGTGCACAGTCGCACGGGAGGCACCGCGCACGTCCGCCCCGCCGGTCACGTCGTCGGGACCGTCGGCGCTCCGGCGGTGGCCCGGAAGCGACGCAGGCGCAGGCTGTTCGTCACCACGAAGACGGACGAGAACGCCATCGCCGCACCCGCGAGCACCGGGTTCAGCAGGCCCGCCATCGCGAGCGGGATCGCCGCGACGTTGTAGGCGAAGGCCCAGAACAGGTTGCCGCGGATCGTGCGGAGCGTCGCCCGGGACAGCCGGACCGCGTCCGCCACGACGGTGAGCCGACCGCTCACGACGGTGATGTCGCTCGCGGCGATCGCCGCGTCGGTGCCGGCCCCCATCGCGATGCCGAGGTCCGCCGCCGCGAGCGCCGCCGCGTCGTTGACCCCGTCGCCGACCATCGCGACCGTCCGCCCCTCGGCCTGCAGTCGCCGGACGGTCTCGAGCTTCGAGGCCGGGGTCGCCCGGGCGTGCACCTCGTCGATGCCGACGCGGGCCGCGACGGCGCGCGCGGCGCCCTCGTTGTCCCCGGTGAGCAGCACCGGGCGCAGGCCGAGCGCGACGAACCGCCGGACGGCCTCCGGCGCCTCGGGCTTCACCGTGTCGCCGATGACGACGGCGCCGAGCACCGAGCCGCCCCGGCCGACGAGGACCGCGGTCCCGCCGTCCGACTCGGCAGCGGCGACCTGCACGGCCAGCGCCTCGTCCACCGGCAGGGCCCACGCCTCCGCCAGCCACCGGGCGGTGCCGACGACCACCACCTCGCCGTCGACCACGGCCTGCACGCCCGCGCCCGGCGTCGCGGCGAACTGCTCCGCGACCGGGACGTCGAGTGCGCGGTCCCGCGCGGCCCGGACGACCGCACGCGCCACCGGGTGCTCGGAACCGTCCTCGACCGCCGCCGCCACCGCGAGCAGCGGTCCGTCGGCGTCTGGTGCGCCGTCGACCGGCAGGACCGCCGTCAGGCGCATCTCCCCGGTCGTCACGGTGCCGGTCTTGTCGAGCACGATCGTGTCCACGGCGCGGGTGCGTTCGAGCGCCTGGGGGCCGCCGATCAGGATGCCGAGCTGCGAGCCACGACCCGTGCCGACGAGCAGCGCGGTGGGCGTCGCGAGCCCGAGGGCGCACGGGCAGGCGATGACGAGCGTCGCGACCGCGGCGGTGACGGCAGCGGTCAGGGACCCGCCGGCGACGAGCCACCCGACGAACGCGACCACGGCGAGGCCGATCACGACGGGTACGAACACGGCGGAGACCCGGTCGGCGAGTCGCTGCACCGCGGCCTTACCGGTCTGGGCGTCCTCGACGAGGCGTCCCATCCGGGCGAGCTCGGTGTCGGCACCGACGGCGGTGACCTCGACCACGAGCCGACCACCGACGTCGATGGTCGCGCCGGTCACGCGGTCGCCGGGTCGCACCTCGACCGGGACCGACTCGCCGGTGAGCATGCTGAGGTCGACGGCCGACGAGCCCTCGCGCACGATGCCGTCGCTCGGGATCCGCTCCCCCGGTCGGACGACGACGACGTCACCGACGACGAGCGACGCGGCGGGCACACGGGTCTCGACGGGACCGGACGGCCCGTCGCGGAGCACCGACGCGTCCTTCGCGCCGAGCTCGAGCAGCGCGCGCAGCGCCGCCCCGGACCGCTGCTTCGCCCGGGCCTCCATGTACCGGCCGGCCAGGATGAAGACCGTCACGGCCGCGGCCACCTCGAGGTAGAGGTCGCTCGCCTCGGGGTCCGTGGCGAACCACGAGAAGGTCATGTGCATGCCGGGGGCACCGGCGTCGCCGAGGAACAGTGCGTACAGCGACCAGCCGAACGCGGCGACGACGCCGAGGCTGACCAGGGTGTCCATGGTCGCGGCGCCGTGTCGGGCGTTCACCCACGCGGCACGGTGGAACGGCAGCGCTCCCCAGACGGCGACCGGTGCCGCCAGTGCCAGGGCAGCCCACTGCCAGTTCGGGAACTGCAGGACCGGCACCATCGAGAGCAGGACCACGGGCAGCGCCAGCACGGCGGAGACGACGAGCCGCTGCCGCAGGGGCGCGGTCGCGGCGTCGGGGCCGGTGGCGTCGTCGACGTCGTCGGCAGAGCCCGGAGTCGGCTGCCGCACGTGGACGGTCGCCCCGTACCCGGCGGCCTCGACCGCCGCGACGAGCGCTGCGGTGTCGACCGTGTCCGGGTCGGTCACCGACACCTGCGCCTGCTCGGTCGCGTAGTTCACGGTCGCGGAGACGCCCGGCAGCTTGCCGAGCTTCCGCTCGACGCGGTTCGCGCACGAGGCGCAGGTCATCCCCGTGATGTCGAGCTCGACGACGCCCTCGCTCACCGGGACACGACCTCGTACCCCGCCTCCGCGATCGCGCCGCGGAGGGCCTGGTCGTCGATCCGGTGGTCGGACGTGACGGTGACGGACGACGACCCGCCGGGCACGAGGTCCACGGCGACGTCGGTCACGCCGGCGAGCTCGGAGACCTCCTCGGTCACGCTCGCCACGCAGTGCTCGCAGGTCATCCCGGTCACGGCGACGGTCTCGGTGGTCATGGGTCCTCCTCGGTGTGTGGTGCGGTGGGGTCAGGAACGGACGAGTCGGGCGATGGCGTCGCTCGCCTCGCGGACCTTCGCGTCGGCAGCGTCGCCGCCCTCGGCCACGGCCTCGGCGACGCAGTGGCGCAGGTGGTCCTCGAGCAACGACAGGGCGACCCGTTCGAGCGCCCGGTTCGCCGCGGAGATCTGGGTCAGCACGTCGATGCAGTACGTCTCGTCCTCGATCATGCGCGCGATCCCGCGGACCTGCCCCTCCGCGCGGCGCAGCCGCTTGAGCAGGTCGTCCTTGTCCTCGATGTACCCGACGTGTGCGTGCGGTGCTGCTGGCATCCTGACCTCCATCCCCCCCAACAGGGTACCCCCCTGGGGTATTTCGTGCTCGTCGATCCCTCGGGAGGCGCAGAGTTGTCTGAGAATTCGTCATTGAGGGGCGGGATCGCTCGTGACTGCAGGCAAGGGTCGGCGTGCGCCGACGGATCCCCGCCGTGGCGCGGATCGAACCGGTACCCACCGGACGGGAGGCTCGTGTCGCGGCCGCCACGGGCCTCCCGTCCGGCAGCGCCCACCCGGGACGCGGAAGCGCGCATCCCGGACAGTGCTGGCATGATGCGCGGGTGAGCACCTCGTCGACGAACGGTTACCGCCGCCTGCGGTTCACCGAGAGCGACGGCACCGACTACGGCCGGATCTTCTCGGCCGAGTACAACGGCCGCGACCTCGGTACCGAGACCTACGTCGCCGAGGGCACCCGGTACGAGTACACGATCGTCGGCGACGACGACGTCACGCTCCGCACCATGCGCGCCGAGGGTGGACGGCGCGGTGGCGTGATCGGCCCGCGCAACGACCACGTCGTGTTCTGGCTCACCCGCGGACGCCTCGAGATGCACTTCGCGGACCGGACGCGGGTGATCGAACCGGGGAGCCCCTACATCGCCTCGGCGTCCGAGGCGTACCGGTTCGAGTCCGCCGACACCGTCTACAACGGCCTGCACGTGTCGGACCCGTTCCTCCGGTCGGTCGGCGCGGAGCTCGGCTACCGCCTGCCGGACGGCCCCCTGCTGTTCGACCAGCAGGACGAGGCGATCGCCCGGCGCGAGCCGCTCCGCCGCCTGGTGCAGGACCTCGCGCCGGCGCTGCTCGACGACCGCGTGGTCGGTCCGATGCGCACGGCCCTGAACCGGCGGCTCGCGGTGGTCGTCCTCGACACCTTCCCGATCCGCAACCGGGGCCAGGACGTCCCGGTCGCGAACCGGCTGCGCGACGCGATCCGCCACATCGAGGCACACGCACAGGACCGACCGTCCGTCCCCGAGATCGCGGCCGCGTGCGGACTGAGCCAGCGCGGCCTGCAGGACGTCTTCGCGCGGACGCTCGGCACCACACCGAACCGGTTCATGCGCGACCACCGGCTCGACTGCGTCCGTCGTGAACTGCTGCGCGCCGCCGGCGACGAGGGCGTGACACCGGTCGCCCGACGGTGGGGCTTCACCAACCCCGGCCGTTTCGCCGCGGCCTACCGGGAGCGCTTCGGCGAGGACCCCGCGGCGACCCTGCGTGGCTCACGGGCCGCGCGACCCGACTCCGGCCGGACGTCCTGGCGGGTCCGACGTGCCGTCGCGCACATCGTCGAGCACGCCGACGGCGACCTGACCGTCGACGAGATCGCGGACGCTGCGGGGGTGCGTCCCCGCCGGTTGCAGCAGCTCTTCCGACAGGAGTGCGGACTGTCGCCCATGGCGTACGTGCGCTCCGTGCGGGACGCTGCGTCGCGCAACACCGGGGCCGGTATCGGCGGCACCGGCTGACCCTCCGCCGTCGGGGTACACGGAGAACCGGCGTTCTGGCGCTTCCCCTGGAAGAGCGCTGAATCACACCGGACCCGTGTGACGAATCTCGGTGTCAGCCCGTCTCATCCGTGAACAGCAACCGCTGGGAACGAGTCCCGGCGGGTCCTCGAAGGGAGACACCAATGGCTGACACCACCACCACCTCGACCACTCCGGCGACCGCTTCGGCGGCGTCGCGCTCGGCCGGCCAGAACGGTTCGGGTACTGCGGGCAAGACCACGATCGACGACACCGTCGTGTCGAAGGTCGCCGGCATCGCCGCTCGTGAGGTCAACGGCGTGCACTCGCTGGGCGGCGGCGCTGCCCGTGCGATCGGCGCGATCCGTGACGCGATCGGGCAGCGTGACCACGGTCAGGGCGTCAAGGTCGAGGTCGGCGAGAAGCAGGTCGCCGCGGACGTCGTGATCGTCGCGGAGTACCCGGTGTCGCTGCAGCAGGTCGCTGACGGTGTCCGTTCGTCGGTCGCCCGTGCGCTGGAGCAGATCGTCGGCATGGAGGTCGCCGAGGTGAACGTGACCGTCCAGGACGTCTTCATCCCGGGTGATGACGACGACAACGACGACAAGAAGGAGTCCCGCGTTGAGTAACACACTCGTCGGCGCGCTGATCGGCGCCATCCTCGCCGTCGTGGCACTGCAGTTCGGGTTCTGGGGCTTCGTCCTGGTGATCGTGTTCGGTCTGGTCGGTGCCCTCGTGGCCGCGATCACGACCGGGAAGATCGACCGCGGCGCCTTGACCGACGTGCTGACCGGACGCCGGAGCTCCCGGTGAGCGCTGGCCCGGGGAGCCTCCCGGCGAGCGCGGTCCCGGGCCGGGTCGAGATCACCGCCCGGGCGCTGACGGCGCTGGCCCGGGCCGTCGCAGCGGAGCGTCTGGGCGCTCCCGCGAAGCGGCTCCGGGTCGGGTTGGACGACCACGACGGCGCGCTCGCGCTGGAGGTCACCGGCCCGATCGCCGCCGGCGGGGACGTCGTCTCCGCGGCGTCGTCGGCTGCTGACACGATCCGCTCCCGCGTCGGGGAACTCTCCGGCCGGCGGGTGGGTCGGACCCACATCGAACTGACCGGGATCGTGCGTGCGCACGAGGGCCGGGTCCGGTAGGAGACAGAGCACATGAGCACCGAACAGCTCGAGAAGCGGCTGCGTCGTCGCAGCATCCACCGGTCCCGGTCCACCGCGGTCGCGATCACCCTGGTCGTCGTCGCACTGGTCGCGGCGTGGATCGGCACCGAAGCGGTCCTGAAGGCCATCGGGCAGCAGCCGCTGCTGGCGGACCCGCAGACCGTGGTCGACACCGCCCTCACGCCCGACGCCGCGTTCACCACCATCATCGAGGTCATCGCCGCCGCCCTGGTGATCCTCGGCATCGTCCTGGTCGTGCTGGCCCTCAAGCCCGGCCGGCAGCCCCGGTCCGGGATCGACCGTGACCGCGGTGCGGTCGTGATCGACACCCGCATCCTGGCCTCCACCGCCGCGAACGCCGCCGCCCACGCAGCAGGCGTCCCGGAAGCCAACACGACCGCGTCCGCGCGTGGGCACCGCACCCAGGTGCACGTGGTGCCCCTGTCCGGCATCCCCGTCGACGCCAGCGCCGTCGAGCACGCCGTCGGGGACCGGCTCGGTCGCCTCGGCGGCAAGCACGGCTCGTCGGTGCAGGTCACCGTGGAACAGAAGGGAACCCTGGCATGACCACCACCAACCGCGGCGTCAACCGGGTCCTGCTGCTCCTGATCGGCCTGGTCAGCATCATCGTCGGTGTCACCATCGGCGCCGGGGTCCTGCAACCCGTCCGCGACGCCCTCCAGCCGTACCTGACCCTGCCGCAGCAGGTCACCGTGCCCGACCAGGCGCTGTGGATCATCGCCGCGGTCTGCGCGGTGGTCATCGTCCTCGCCGTGATCGTGGTGTTCACTCGCGGTGGCGGCGGCACCAGCGTCGCGGTCCGGGAACGCTCCGGCGAGGACCAGGTCACCGTGAACGTCGCCCTCGTGCGGGACGTCATCGACCACGAACTCACCGGTGTCCACGACATCGTCGCCGCGAAGGTCGACACGTACCTGGTCAAGAAGACCCGCGCCGCACGCATCCGGGTCCACGTCCGCCGCGGCGGCGACGCGGTCACCGTCCTCGACGCCGTCGACCACGCCCTGACCACCCTCGACCAGACCCTCGGCCGACAGATCCCGGTCCTGGTCCACCTCACCGGCGGCACCCGCACCGCACTGGCACGCACCACCCGCGTCCAGTGACGCCACCCGGCGGACGACGCCGGACATGAACGCACCACCAGCACCACCGCAACCCGGTCGGACGAGGCAGACCGAGCCTCCCGACCGTCACCACCGGGCACCAGCCCACGAGCGAGAAGGGAACCCACCATGGGACTCGACGACAAGATCAAGAACGCCGCACAGGACCTGACCGGCAAGGCCAAGGAGGCCTTCGGCAACGCGACGAACAACGACGAGAAGGTCGCAGAGGGCAAGAAGGACCAGGCCGCTGCGAGCGCCAAGCAGACCGGCGAGGACGTCAAGGACGTCTTCAAGTAACAGCGGACCACGGCCGTCGCTCCCCGAGGGGAGCGACGGCCGTCCTGTTCACAGAGGAGGAAGCCATGCAGCACGATCCGAACGCCCGGACGCAGATCACCGAGGTCGACCTGCCGCCCGAGCTGACCACCCCGCTCCCCGAGGATGCCGGGCCCCTGGTGGTCGCCGCCCGCACCGCGGCGGAGACGGCGCTCGGCGTGCCGGGCGTCCACCACCTGGGCGGGCTCGTCGCCCGCGCCGCCGACCGCGTCCGCTCGCAGCTCGGCCGCACCGCCGGAGCGCCCGGGGTGCAGGTCGACGACAACGACGGCACGCTCGACGTGACCGTGTCCGTCGTCATCAGCTACCCGCAGCCGGTCCGCGAGGTCGCCGAGGAGGTCCGCCGCCAGGTGGCCGCCGCGGTGTCGCAGCTCGGCGCCGGACAGCCCACCACGGTCGACGTCCGCGTGCTCGACGTGCACGGACCCTTCGACGACGAGCCGACCCCCGTCGACCGGGCCCGGGAGGCCGTGGGCGATGCGGTGGACCGCACGAAGGAGGCCGTCTCGGGTGCCGCGGAGGACGTCCGCGGCGGTGCCGCCGAGGTCGCCGAGCGTGCACGGGACGCCGCGCAGGACGCGGCGGGTGCCGCGCGCGAGGCCGCCGGTCGCGCACGCGACGCCGCCGGCGACGCCGTCGACCGGGCACGGGAGACCGCGGGGGACCTGCGCGAGCGGGCGTCCGACGCCGTGGACACCGCGCGGGCGAAGGCGGCCGACGCCGTCGACACGGCGCGCGAGACCGCATCCGACGCGGCGGAGCGTGCCGCGGAGAAGTCCTCCGACGCCGGCGACGCGGCGAAGCAGGCCGTCAGCGCGGCGAAGGACGCCGCGGCGGACGCCTCGCAGGAGGTCCGCGACCGTGCCTCCGGTGCTGCCTCGGCAGCGACCGACGCCGCGGCCGACGCGGGCGCAGCGGCCTCGGACGCCGCCGACTCCGCAGCGACCGCGACGCAGGACGCGGTGACCGCGACGCAGGACGCAGCGGACGGTGCACGTCGCGAGGGCAGCACCGACGCCGACGAGCCGTCGGTGGAGAGCGCACCCGCCGCGGACGAGCAGGTCGCCGACGCGCTGGACGAGGCGGCCGACCGCATCGAGCACGCCGCGGACGTCGTCCGCGACGAGGCCGACGCCCGCCACGACCAGGCCGCCGCCCACCGCAGCGGCAGCGGCGACGGCGAGGCACAGCGATGACCGCGTGGGCGGGACGCCGGGGCACCACCGCCCGGCGTCCTCGCCCGCGCGGCGTCTGGACCACGTCGGGCATCGGCATCGTGCTGGTGCTCGCCGTGGCCCTCGGCGGGTACCTGCCGCTCGTCGGGTTCCTCGGCGGCGTGACCGCCACCACGGCGGGGCTCGTGCCGTTCCCGTTCGTCCGGATCGCCCTCGTCACCGTGCTCGGCCTGGTGGTGGTCCTCGCCCTGCTGCTCTGGGCGCTGACGCGACGGCACACGGTCACGTCGGTGTTCGCCGTCGTCCTCGCGGTCCTGGTCAGCCTCGCGGTCACGGCCTACCCCGTGGTGACGATCGCCATCGCCTCGGCGGACCGCGCGGGCGACGTGTGGCCGATCATCACCGAGCTCTGGCAGCGCTTCACCGGCTGACGGTCCGCCCGCCCGACCGACGACCGGTCAGTGTCCGGCGGCGGCCGCCAAGCGGGCCAGGCCCTCGTCGATCGTGATCGTCGGGGACCAGCCGAGGTCGTGGCGCGTCCGTCGCTGGTCGAACCAGTGGGCGGTGGACAGCTGCTCGGCGAGGAACCGCGTCATCGGCGGCTCGTCCGCCCCCGGACGCACCCGCCACACCGCCTCGACCACGGACCCGGCTGCACGGGCGACGGCGGCGGGCACGTGCAGCCGCGGTGCAGGGACGCCGGATGCGGTGCAGATGCCCGCCAGGAGCTCCCCCACCGGCCGCGGCTCTCCGTTCGTCACGACGTAGGCGTTGCCGTGCACGGCGTCGTCCGCCGCGTGCTCGAGCGCAGCGACCATCGCCGAGGCCGCGTTGTCGACGTAGAGCGTGTCGATGAGCGCGGCGCCCGAGTCGAGGAGCGGCAGCCGGCCGGCACGTGCCCGGTCCACGATGCGTCCGACCAGCTGCGTGTCGCCCGGTCCCCACACCAGGTGCGGGCGGACGGCCACGACCGCGAAGCCCGGCTCGTCAGCCGCCAGCGCGAGGAGCTCCGCGGCGCCCTTCGTCCGCGCGTAGTGCCCGCGGGCGGCCATCGGCTCGGCAGGGTCGGCAGCGGCGCCGGCCAGCGACGACCCGGTGTGCGCCACGGACGGCGACGACACGAAGACGAAGCGCCCCACCCCGGCGGCCCGCGCGGCGTCGAGCAGCGCGCTCGTCCCGGCGATGTTGACCCGCGCGAAGTCGGCCGGGTCCCCGGCGAGCGAGACCTTCGCCGCCAGGTGCACCACGGCGTCGACGCCCTCGACCGCGCGCGCGACCGCAGCGGTGTCCGTCATCGTGCCGAGCGAGTCCTCCACACCGTCGACCCGGGACGGCCGACGCTGGAACGTGCGGACGTCGTGCCCGGCGTCCCGGACGGCAGCGGCGGTCGCCCGGCCGAGGAAGCCGCTGGCACCGGTGACCAGGACCCTCACGGGCGGGTCATCCGGCCGCCGCCGAGCACCGTCGTCGCCCATCGCGACAGCCGGGCGCGGTCGACCTTCGAGTTGTGCCGGACGTCCGTCGGCAGCACCGGGACGACGAGCACCGCGGCGAGCGGGACCCCGGCGGCGGTGCGGACGGCGGCGGCGAGCTCGGCCGACGCGAGGCCGGGACGCCGGGCTGCGGGGACGGTCTCGACCACGGCGACGACCTGCTGGGTGCCGGACGGTCCGGTGCCCGCGATGCCGGCACGGCCGACGCCGTCGACGCGCTCGACGCGCTGCTCGGGTCCGACGGGTGTCACGACCCCGTGCGGGGTCGTCACGACGTGCTGGAGCCGGCCCTCGATCCACAGGCGCCCGTCGGCGTCGAGGTGCCCCACGTCGCCGGTGCGGTGCCCGCGCGGGTCGTCGACCCCGAGCCGCGAGACGCGGTCCGTGCGCCAGAGTCGGTCGTAGTGGTCGCGGACGTGCGGGGCCGCGACGACCACCTCGCCCGTGACGCCGGCCTGCTCCGTGAGGTCTCCGGTCGGTGCGCCGTCGGCGTCGAGCGGCGCGATCCGCACGCGCACACCGACCGCCGGTCGACCGACGCAGATGCCGTCGTCGGGAGCGGAACCCGCCGACCGGATGCCGTCCAGGTCGACGTCCGTCATGAGCAGGCCCTCGGTCATGCCGTAGGGCGTGTGCGCCGCTGCGTTCGGCATGAGGTCGGTGGCCGCCCGGAGGAGCGCCGCGGGCACCGGTGCCCCCGCGGACAGGACCAGGCGCACCCGACCGAGGGCGTCGCGGTGGCCGGCCGCCAGCGCCGGTGCCGTCGCGACGACGTTCGCCAGCGCTGCGGGTGAGAGGAACACCACGGTCGCGTCCACGGCGGCCACCGCGTCGGCCACCGCCGTCGCGGTCAGCGTGCGGGGCCGGGTGACGTCCATGTCCGGGGCGACCGACCGGGCGCCGAGGGCGGGACCGAGCAGGGCGAACGGCGCGAAGCCCGCGACCAGCCCCGTGCCGACGCCGACGCCGTACTGCGCCGCGAGGACGTCCCGCACCGCGGTGAGCTGCCCGTGCGTGTAGACGACGCCCTTGGCCGGACCGGTCGAGCCCGAGGTGAACAGGACGGCCGCGGGTGCGTCCGGCGACGGTGCAGCGGGCAGGTCTGCTCCGGCTGCGAGTCGTCGGGCGCCACGTCGGGCGACCTCGGTCAGGGTGTGCTCCACGCCGAGGACCGCTCGCGCGGGGGCCGGGAGCGCGACCGTCGCGATGCGTCGACCCGGCCACCCGAGTGCGCGCGCGGCTCCGAGACCGGGCAGCGCCCCGATCACCCAGTCCGGCCGGGCGCCGCGGACGGCACGGGTGAGCCCGCGCAGACCGAGGCCGGCGTCCGCGACGACGACCACGGCACCGATCCGGACGCAGGCGTACAGGACGGCCGTCAGGTCGGCCCCGGGCGTGACGAGCAACGAGACGCGGTCGCCGGGACGCACGCCGAGGTCGGCGAGACCGACGGCGACCTCGCGGACACGGCGGGCGAGCAGCCGCCACGAGACCGTCCGCGGGCCGCCGGGAGCGGCCATCTCGACGAGCGCCGGGCTCGCGTCGTCCGCGAGGTCGTCGAGGGCTGCCCAGAGCGGTCGGTCGGTCGCGGGGCCCTCGGTGGTCGCATCGGTCGCGTCGCTCGCGTCGGCCGTCCGGGCGTCGGCCGTCCGGGCGTCGGCCGTCCGGGCGTCGGCCGTCCGGGCGTCGGCCGTCCGGGCGTCGGCCTGGAGGCTCGGCTCGCCGCCGCCGGGCGCGTGCCCGTCCGGCAGGCGGTCGCCGAGCCAGTCGAGCACCGTGCCCGCGACGTCGGCGTCGTCCGGCAGCAGGTGCCCGGCACCCTCGAAGCGGTGCACGTCGGCGTGCGGCAACCGGTCGACCAGGTCGTCGAGGTACCGCTCGAGGAACACCGGGTCACGCGGTCCCCACATGACGAGCGCCGGGACCTCGAGCGCCGCGACACCGGCCGCGATCCGGTCGAGCTCGGTCGCGCTGGGGTGCACGGCGTCGACGGGGATGTCCGCCACGAACCCGCCGATGCCCCCGCGGCGGGTTGCTCCGCGGTACGGCGCCCGGTAGGCGTCGGCGGTCGGCCGGTCGAGCGTCGGGTGCGCGATGGCGAGCGTCGTCTCGAGGAACGCGGGCGTCAGGACGGTGCCGCGACCGAGCACGCCGGGACGCAGGGCCAGCCGCAGCGGTGCGGGGATCGGGGCGTCGTCGGGCTGGTGCACGGCGGTGTTGCACGTCGCAACGCCCACGACGAGGTCGGGGTGGTCGACCGCCCAGCCGAGCGAGACGACGCCGCCCCAGTCGTGCCCGAGCGTGACGACGGGTCCGGCGAGTCCGAGCTCGTCGGTCAGGGCACCGAGGTCGCGCACGCGGTCGGCCAGACGGTGCTGGTCGGCGATGCGCTCCGAGAAGCCCATGTCGAGCTGGTCGACGGCGATCACGCGCCAGGCCGGGCCACCGGCCCGGGCGACGCTGAGCGTGCGGGCCGCGACGGACCGCCAGAGGTAGGACCAGGTGGGGTTGCCGTGCACGCAGAGCAGGGTGCCGACCGGGGTGACGCCGAGCGCCTCGAGCTGACCGGCCGTGTCGAGGAGGTGCCAGGTGCGCGCGGGGTGGTGCGTGCCTCCCGGCCGGCCGTCCGGCGACTCGGGGACGGTGACCAGACGAGACCAGGCCGGGTCGAGTCCGGGCAGGGGCGGCGGGAGCGTCGCCGGGGCCGTGCTGGCGGCGACGCGCGGGAGGCCGGACCTCACCAGCGCAGTTCCATCATCGCCGTGTTGATGCCGGAGCCGACGCCGCCCAGGAAGACGCGGTCGCCGCGGGTGATGCCGCCGCGGTCGACCTCGTCGGCCAGGGTGATCGGGATCGACGCCGGGCCGACGTTGCCGTAGCGCTGGTAGGTGGTCGGGACCTTCGTGCGCGGGATGCCGATCGCCTCGACGAAGGCGTTCGTGTGCACGTCGGAGACCTGGTGGAGCACGTAGCGGTCCATGTCCTGCCAGTCGAAGTGCGAACGCGCCTCGGTCCAGGCGGCGACGACGAGCTCCATGCCGCCCTTCAGCAGCATCTTCGCGTCGGTGAACATGCCGTCCACGCTGCCGACGCACAGGTCGTACCACTGCGTCGCCGCGCGGGTGACGCCGCCGATGATGCGGTGCCCCTCGGGGTGGACGTCGGACGGGCCGAGCACGGCGGCCGCGGCGCCGGACCCGAGGGTCAGGCTCGCGAACTCGCTCATGAAGTCCTTGCGGTTCCGACCACCCTGGTTCAGGCGGTCGATCGTGTTGAGCTGCACCTGGTCGGCGTCCTCGCCGTCCACGATGAGCGCGTACTTGATCTGCCCGGAGTCGATCATGCCCGCGGCGACGCTCATCGCGTTGACGAAGCCGAGGCACGCGTTCGCGATGTCGAAGTTGATGGCCGACGTCGGCAGCCCGAGCCCGTGGTGCAGGCGCACGGCGACGCTCGGCTCGAGGTGCGGACGGGTCACCGAGGTGTTGATCAGCAGCCCGACGTCCTCCGGGCGGATGCCGGCCTCGACCATCGCGCGACGGCCGGCGTCGATCGCGGCGTCCTGGAAGGTCTGCCCCTCACCCCAGTTGCGGCGCTCGGTGACACCGGCGACACGCTCGAGCAGACCGGTCGGGAGACGGAGCCGACGCAGCGCCCCGCGGAGCTTCGCCTCGATGTCCGCGGAGGTCGTCACACGGTCCGCGACGGTCGTCGCCACCGACAGCAGCGACACGTTCTGGTGCTTCGCCGTGGCGTTGCCGGGGCGCTCCGGTTCGCTGCTCGTCGACTGGTCGACCGGTCGTTCCGTCATGATCGTCACCGACACATACTTCCGCATCCGACCTGGATGTGCGATCCGGGTGCGCTGGGCGGCACCGGTCAGGCGTCCTTCGGCAGCTTGCGGACCTTCGACCGGCGACGCCGACGGTCCGGGATCATCGACCGCATCTCCTCGAGCTTGCCGAAGCAGAGCAGGCGGTCGCTGGCCTGCAGCTCGACGCCGCTGCGGGGGTTCGGGATCACCGAGGCGCCGCGGTGCAGGGTCAGGACCGTGATGTCCCGGTCCCAGAGCCCGGACTCCTTGATGGTCTTGCCGACCAGGTCCGCGTTCGTGTGCACGAGGAGCTCGGCCACGCCGTAGCCGGTCGAGACGCTGAGGCGCTGACGGACGTCGATCTCCGGGAACGCGACCTGGTTGCCGATGAAGTCGATGATCGCGCCGGCGACGTCGAGGCCCGTCGCACGCTCGATGCCCTCGAGCCCCGGGGAGGAGTTGACCTCCATGACGAGCGGTCCGTCGTTGCCCTCGAGCATGTCGACACCCGCGACGCGGAGCCCCATGATCTGCGCCGAGCGCACCGCCGCCTCCTCGTACTCGGGGCTCAGGGTGACCTTCTCGACGGTGCCGCCGCGGTGCACGTTCGAGCGGAACTCGTCGCCGGAGGCACTGCGACGCATCGCAGCGACGACCCGGTCCCCCACGACCAGCGCACGGATGTCCCGGCCCCGGCTCTCGGAGATGAACGCCTGGATGAGCACGTTCTGCTTCGTGGAGTGCAGCGTCTCGACGATCGACTCGGCGACCTTCGCCTCGGGAGCAAGGATCACGCCGATGCCCTGCGTGCCCTCGAGCAGCTTGATGACGACCGGCGCCCCACCGACGCTGTCGATCGCCCCGCGGACGTCGGCACGGCTGTTCACGAACGTGGTCGCGGGCATGCCGATGTGGTGGCGGGACAGGATCTGGTTCGCCCGGAGCTTGTCGCGCGAGTTCGTGATGCCCGTCGCCGTGTTCGGCGTGTAGACGTCCATCTGCTCGAACTGCCGCACCACCGCGGTGCCGTAGTAGGTGATCGAGTTGCCGATCCGCGGGAGCACGGCGTCGTAGTCGCTGAGCAGCTTGCCCCGGTAGAGCAGGTCGGGCTCGTCCCCGGACAGGTCGATGGCGAACCGCAGGGTGTTGAGCACCTTGACCTCGTGGCCGCGATCGACCGCGGCGGCACGCAGACGCTGCGTCGAGTACGCGTGCGGGGCGCGCGACAGGATGGCGAGTTTCATCGGGGTTGCTCCACGGGGTCGAGACGTCGACGGCGACGCTCAATCAAAGCATGCGACAGGATGGGCACATGGCCCGGAACCCGACGATCGCAGGATGGCGTGAGTGGGCTGCTCTGCCCGGGCTGGACCTGCCCTGGATCAAGGTGAAGCTCGACACCGGGGCGCGGAGCTCGGCACTGCACGCGTTCGACCTCGAGGAGCTCCCCGGCGACCGCGTCCGCTTCTCGGTGCACCCGTGGCAGGACACCGACGCCGACGCCGTCACGCACGAGTGCGACGTGCACGACCGACGGATCGTCCGGAGCTCGACGGGGCACACGCAGGAGCGCATCGTCGTGCTGACGCCGATCACGCTCGCGGGTCGCACGATCGACGCCGAGGTCACGCTGAGCAATCGCGACCAGATGGGCTTCCGCATGCTCGTCGGCCGCGAGGCGCTGCGCCAGGGCTTCCTGGTCGACCCCGCGCGGTCGTTCATGGCCGGCCGGGCCCCGAAGGAGATCCGGCGGCGCAACCGCGGTCGCGCCTGAGGCGTGGGGCCGCGCGTTCCGCACCACGGCGGACGGGAGGCGCGGGGCGGGTCGGATCCGCGCCTCCCGTCCGCCGCTCGGGTCGCGCTCCGCAGCCCGGATGACGCTCCGTGACGACGCCCGTTCCCCCGCCGAGGTGACGTGCCTACGCTCCACGCACCGGCCCAGTCGCCGGCGTCCCGGACCCGAGGAGACCGACGTGACCGACCAGACCATCGCCCGCCAGGTGGACGACTTCAACCAGGGCTTCACCACCCAGATCGGCCCGGAGCTGTCCGCGGTCTTCGACGGCGAGCAGGCCGACCTGCGCGCCTCGGGGGTGCCCGACGGGGTCGTCGGTGTCGGCGAGACCGCCCCGGACGCGCGACTCGTCACCCCGACCGGCGACGAGACGTCGTTCGCCGCCGTCCGCGGCTCCACGCCGACCGTCGTCGTCTTCTACCGCGGCGCCTGGTGCCCCTACTGCAACATCACGCTGCGCACCTACCAGCAGGAGCTCCTGCCGGCGCTGCGGGAGCGGGACGTCCAGCTCGTCGCGGTCTCGCCGCAGACGCCGGAGGCCGCCGAGCAGTCGATCGCGAACGGGGAGCTGGAGTTCCCGGTGCTGACCGACCCGGAGAACGTGCTCGCCGGACGCTTCGGCATCGTCACGGAGCCGAGCGACGCCGCGCGGGCGGCGCACACGCAGCTCGGGTTCGACGTCGCCGACAGCAACGCCGACGACACCGCGGCGATCCCGTTCCCGTCGGTCTTCGTGATCGACGCGGACGGCGTGGTCCGCTCCGCTGACGTGCACGTCGACTACACGACGCGCACCGAGGTCGCGGACGTGCTGACCGCGGTCGACGCCCTGGTGGTCCCCGCGCCCTGACCGGCCGCTCGGCGCGGAGCCGACCGGGGCGGACGGGAGGCGCGGGCCGGGTGGCGGACGTCCGTCACCCGGACCGCGCCTCCCGACCGCACCGCGGCGCGGCCGTCAGGGCAGGAGTGCGGACGCGACCGCGCGTGCGGTGGCGGAGTCCGCAGCGGGGTCGCGCAGGCGCATCGCCAGCGCACCCGAGACGACGAGCAGCAGCTGCTCGGCGAGCGCCGGGGCACGGTCGCGGACGAGCGGACGAGCCGTCTCCGTCAGCCGCCGTCGCAGGGTGTCGGTCTCGCGGTCGAGGACGGCGCGCAGGTCCTCCGGGGCATCGACGTACTCGGCAGCGGTGCCGAGGAAGGCGCACCAGCGGGAGCCCGTCGGGGTGGACCGGTACTCGTCGAGCGCGTCGAACACGGCGAGCAGGCGGCCGCGGTCGTCGGTCGCCCGCTCGAGGGCACGGTCCCACGTCGCGACCCAGTCGTCGTGTCGTCGGTCGAGCGCCGCGGCGACCAGGGCCTCCTTGCTCGGGTACCCGCGGTAGAGCGTCGCCGACGACACCCCCGCGCGTTCGAGCACCGCGTCGACGGGGGTCGCCGCGATCCCGCGGGTGAAGAACAGTTCCTCGGCGGCGTCGAGCACCCGTTGCTCGGTCCCTGGACGCATCGCCATGCAGCCAGCCTAGGGTCGCAGAAGTGAAACGATCGTTTTCGTTACCGACCTCCGTCCTGCTCGCGAGCGGGCTGGGGCTCGTCGCTGCGACCTACGGCCTGGTGCGCCTGGCGTTCGGGCTCTTCCTGCCGGACGTCCAGCGTGACCTCGGCTTCGGCGCGGACGTCGGCGGTGCGGTGTCCTCGGGCGCCTCGGTCCTGTACTGCACCGGTGCCGTCGTGGGGTTCCTGCTCGCCGACCGCGCCGCCCGGTGGCTCGTCGTGGTCGCGGCGCTCACCGCGGGCCTCGGCGCGATCACGACGGCGGCGAGCGCGACGACCCTCGTCTTCGGGGTGGCCGCCGTGGTGGCGTCGACCGGGGCCGGGCTGGCGTCGCCGGCGATGGTGCAGCTGGTCGCCGGCCGGCTCGACGGCGCCGCTCGCGACCGGGCCCAGGCGGTGGTGAACTCCGGGACGGGCCCGGGGCTCGTCGCGGCCGGGGTCCTCGCGCTCGTGCTGCTGCCGGACTGGCGCACCGCCTGGGCCGCCGCCGGCGTGGTCACGCTGCTGGTCGGTGCGGTGGTGTTCCTCGCGGCCGGAAGAAGAGCACCGGACGCGCGCTCCACCCCGGCAGCGGCCCAGCGCTCCGCGCTCCAGCGCCCCGCGGTTCGGCGCCCCGCGCTCCGCGCGGCGCTCCCGGGCCGGTCGTGGTTCGGCGCACAGGTCGTGCCGGTCGTGGTCGCGCTCCTCTTCGGTGCGGGCTCGGCGGTGGTCTGGACCTACGGCCGCTCGGCGCTCGTCGGAGCCGGCGTGCCGAGCGGACTGACGGTCGTCGCCTGGATCGCGCTCGGCGTCGGCGGGGCCTCGGTCGCGGTGACGGCGCGGTGGACGAGCAGGCTGCCCGCTGCCCGCCTGTGGCTGTTGACGACGACGCTCGCCGCCGTCGCGGTGCTCACGCTCGGCCTGCTGCCCCACGTCGTCGGGGCCGCACTGGTGGCGTGCGCGCTGTTCGGGTGGGGCTACACCGCGGCGACGGGCGCGCTCATCGCCTGGACGACCGAGATCGACCAGGGTCACGCGGCCGCGGGCACCGCGCTGCTCTTCGTGGTGCTCGTCGCCGGCCAGGCACTCGGGGCAGCGGCGGCCGGCGTGCTGGTCGGGCCCGCGGGCACGGCGACGACCTTCACCGCGGCAGCCGCCGTCGTGGCGGTCGCTGCCACCACACCGCTCGTCGTCGCCCGGCGGGACCTGCGGCCGGCGGCGCCCACCCGGTAGCGTTGCCCGCATGGGGTGGACGAGGGAGGGGTGGGCCCGGTTGCCCGTCGGACCGCGGGAGCACCGGCAGGACGCACTGCTCGCGCTCGTGCTCGGCGTCGGGTTGGCCGTCACGACCACGCTGTACGGCGCCGCGGGCGTCTACGAGGACGACCAGGCGCCGTGGTGGGTGTCGGCGCTCATGGTGGTCGCGAACGCCGCGCCGATCGCGTTCCGCCGCCGCTGGCCGATGACCGTCGCCGTCGTGTCCGCGCTGGCGTTCGCCGCGACACAGCTGCTCCACGTCCCCGAGATCATCCTCGTCAACTTCACCCTCTTCATCGCGCTGTACACGGTCGGGGCGTGGTGCTCGGACCGGATCCGCGCCGAGGTGGTCCGCTGGGTGATCATCGGCGGGATGTTCGCGTGGGTGTTCCTCGCGCTCTCGTTCGGGTGGGCGGTGCCGAACGCGCTGCCGAACGACGACGACGCCCTGATCCCGCCGTACATCGCGTACTCGCTCGTGAACATCCTCATCAACGTGCTGTACTTCGGCGGCGCCTGGTACGCCGGCAACCGCGCGTGGGCAGCCGCGGTGGCCAAGCACGACCTCGCCGAACGCACCGCGGAGCTCGCCGCCGAACGGGAGCGCACGGCTGCCCAGGCGATCACCCTCGAGCGCGTGCGGATCGCCCGCGAGCTGCACGACGTCGTGGCCCACCACGTGTCGCTGATGGGTGTCCAGGCCGGAGCCGCCCGACGCGTGGTCGGCCGCGACCCGGAGCAGGCGACCGCCTCGCTCACGGTGGTCGAGGACAGCGCACGCACCGCGGTCGAGGAACTCCGCCGGATGCTGGGGACCCTGCGCGAGGACGACCCCGGCGCGAGCGCGACCGACACCGCGCCGAGCACGGCCGGGCTCGGTCGGATGCCGGAGCTGGTCGACGCCGTCCGCTCCTCGGGCCGGGACGCCGGGCTCGTCGTGGTCGGTGACGAGCGCTCGGTACCGCCGACCGTCGGGGCCGTGGCGTTCCGCATCGCGCAGGAGGCCGTGACGAACGTCGTCAAGCACGCCGGCCCCACCGCCCGCGCGGACCTGCGCCTGCGGTACCTCGACGACGGCATCGAGGTCGAGGTCGCCGACGACGGACACGGCGCCGGCGCGGTCCGCGACCCGGGCGGCAGCGGGCTGGGCCACGTCGGCATGCGGGAGCGCGTCGCCGCCGTGGGCGGTCGCATCGAGATCGGGCCCCGCGCCCGGGGAGGGTACCTGGTACGGGCATGGCTGCCGACGACCTGACGATCGTGCTCGCGGACGACCAGGACCTGGTGCGTGCCGGCTTCCGCGTCATCCTGGAGTCCGAGCCGGGCTTCCGCGTGGTCGGCGAGGCCCCGGACGGCGGCGCCGCGGTCGACGCGGTCGTCGCGCTGCGACCCGACGTCGTGTGCCTCGACGTCCAGATGCCCGGCATCGACGGGCTCGAGGCGGCACGACGCATCGGCGCGCTCCCGGACCCGCCGGCGGTGCTCGTGCTCACCACGTTCGACGACGACGACGCCCTGTTCCAGGCGCTCGAGGCGGGGGCGAGCGGGTTCCTGCTGAAGAACGCCTCCCCCGAACGGCTGATCGACGCCGTCCGCACGGTCGCCGCCGGGGACGCCCTGCTCGCCCCCGACGTCACGCGCCGGGTGATCAGCCGCGCGACCGCCGGGCACGGCCCCACCTGCCCCGCGCACGCCGGCCACACGGCGTCCCCGGTCGACGACGGTGCGGCCGCGATCGCCGCAGCGGGGCTCACCGAACGCGAGGCCGAGGTCCTGCGACTGCTCGCGCGCGGCTGCAGCAACGCCGAGATCGCCCGCGCGCTCTTCGTCGGCGAGGCGACCGTGAAGACGCACGTGTCGAACGTCCTGCAGAAGACCGGCGTGCGCGACCGCATCCAGGCGGTCGTGTGGGCCTTCGAGCACGGCGTCTCCTCCGCGGCCTGACGGACCCCGCTCCCCCGCGCGGTGGAGCCGGGGCGTCGGGAAGTCCCGCCTCCCGCCGGAGGTGGGCAGCGCCTCCCGGACCGTAGCGTCGAGACGTCGGCGAGGACCGCCGGCGGAAGGGGAACGGGCGATGCTCACCATCGAAGGCGTGACGAAGCACTTCGGCGACCGCCGGGTGCTCGACGACGTGGGGTTCTCGGTCGGCAGCGGCCGGCTGACCGGGTTCGTCGGCGGCAACGGCGCCGGCAAGACGACCACCATGCGGATCCTGCTCGGCGTGCTGCAGGCCGACTCCGGGCGCGTGTCGATCGACGGCACCGAGGTCGGCCCGACCGACCGCCGCCGCTTCGGCTACATGCCCGAGGAACGCGGGCTCTACCCGAAGATGCCGGTCGCCGAGCAGATCACCTACCTCGCACGCCTGCACGGTGTCGACAAGCGGACCGCGGGGCAGCGGACCACCGCGCTGCTCGAACGACTCGACCTCACGCAGCACGCGAGCGACGCCGTCGAGAAGCTCTCGCTCGGCAACCAGCAGCGCGTGCAGGTCGCCGCGGCACTCGTCCACGACCCCGAGGTCCTGGTGCTCGACGAGCCGTTCTCGGGCCTCGACCCGATGGCCGTCGACACCGTGCTCGGCGTGCTCCGCGAGCAGGCGGCGAGGGGTGTCCCGGTGCTCTTCTCGAGCCACCAGCTCGACGTGGTCGAGCGGCTGTGCGACGACGTCGTGGTGATCGCCGACGGGACGATCCGTGCCGCCGGCTCCCAGGAGGACCTGCGCCGCAGCGCCGGCCCCGCCGCGTGGGAACTGCTCGTCGACGGCGACGTCGCGTGGATCCGCGACGAACCCGGCGTGACCGTGCGCGAGTTCGACGGCGGGTACGCGGTGTTCGAGGCCGACGAGCCCACGGCGCAGCGCATCCTGCAGCGCGCCGTCCAGCACGGCACGGTGGGCTCGTTCGCCCCGCGCGTGCCCCGTCTCAGCGAGGTCTTCCGGGAGGTCGTCCGATGACCAGCCACTTCGTCGACGCCGTCCGGCTCGTGACCGTCCGCGAGATCCAGGCCCGCGTCCGCAGCAAGGCCTTCGTGGTCTCCGCCGCGATCCTGGTGCTCGCCGTCGTCGTGTCCGTCGTCATCGCGGGCATCATCGGCAAGGCGACCGCAGACGACACCACGCCCGTCGCGGTGGTCGACGGCGTCTCGCTCCAGTCCACCGACGGCCTCGACGTCACCCCGACCACCACCGTCGCCCAGGCCGAGCGCCTCGTGCGGAGCGGTGACGTGGACGCCGCCGTCGTGCCGTCCGACGACACCCTCGGGTACAGCGTCGTCGGGCTCGAGGACACCCCGACCGACGTCGTCGGTGCCCTCAGCGTCACCCCTGCGGTGGAGCTCCTGCAGCCCGGCACGCTCTCGGCGGGCCTGGTGTCCGCCATCGGCATCCTGTTCGGCGTCGTCTTCTTCACCTCCGCCGTGACCTTCGGGTCGTCGATCGCGCAGAGCGTCGTCGAGGAGAAGTCGACGCGGGTGGTCGAGATCCTGATGGCCGCCATCCCGGCCCGTGCCCTGCTCGCCGGGAAGGTGCTCGGCAGCAGCATCATGGCGTTCGCGCAGATCATCGCCATCGCGATCGCCGGCGCCGTGGCCCTCGCGGTCACCGGGCAGGACAACCTGTTCACGTTGCTCGGCCCCAGCGTGCTCTGGTTCGTCGGCTTCTTCGCCGTCGGCTTCGTGCTCATCGCCGCGCTGTTCGCCGCGTCCGCCGTGCTCGTGTCCCGCCAGGAGGACGTCGGCAGCGTCACGATGCCCGTGATGCTCCTCGTGATGATCCCGTACATCCTCATCGTCTCGGCGGCGGACAACGAGACGATCGTCGGGATCATGTCGTACGTCCCGTTCAGCGCGCCGATCGGGATGCCGATGCGGATCTTCCTCGGGACCGCCGAGTGGTGGGAGCCGATCCTGTCGCTGCTGCTCGTCGCCGCGTCGGTCGTCGTGGTCGTCGCCGTGGGCGCGCGCATCTACGAGAACGCGCTGCTCCGGACCGGCGGACGGGTGAAGCTGACGGAGGCGATCCGCGGCTGACGCCGCCGCACGACGGACGGGAGGCGCGGCGCCGGCTGGCACCGCGCCTCCCGTCCGGAACGCGGATACGCCGGGCGCGGGGCGCCCCGCACAACCAGACGCACGTCACGCCACGAAACCGCACGGCGCGACGTGCCTCCCGTTGTGCGGGAGCCCGTCACGCCACGCGGACGCCGCCGGACGGGAGGCGCGGTGCCGGACCGGACCGCGCCTCCCGTCCGGAACGCGGCCGCGCCGGGCGCGGGGGCGCGAGGCGCCCCGCACAACCAGGAGCACGTCGCGCCACGGAACCGCGCGGCGTGACGTGCCTTCCGTTGTGCGGGAGCACGTCGCGCCACGCGGACGCCGCCGGACGGGAGGCACGGGACCGGACCGCACCGCGCCTCCCGTCCGGAACGCGGCCGCGCCGGGCGCGGGGCGCCCCGCACAACCAGGAGCACGTCGCGCCACGGAACCGCGCGGCGTGACGTGCCTTCCGTTGTGCGGGAGCACGTCACGCCACGCAGGCGTCGCCGACGCGACGGCTGACGCACGGTGCCGGCTGGCACCGTGCCGCCGGGCCCGTCAGAGCTGACCGAAGGCCGCCTGCACGCCCAGGCTCGTCCCCGCGACGAGCACCCACAGCACGATGCCGAGCAGCATCGGCCGGAACCCGGCCCGGCGCAGCGCCGAGAAGTCCGTCGAGACCCCGACGGCCGCCAGCGCCACCGTGATGAGGAACGTCGCCGCCGTCGAGAACCCCGGGGCCGCAGCCGCGGGCAGGACCCCGGTGGTCCGGAGCAGGACCACGACGAGGAAGCCGACCAGGAACCACGGGACCAGCCGCAGCACGCGGACGCCCCCGGCGCGACCCGTACCGTCGACGGCGGCGGGCTGCGTGCGGGCGGTGCGGCGCGCCTCCAGGCCGGCGAGCCCGATCACGATCGGGATGATCATCAGGGTCCGCACGAGCTTGACGACGACGGCGGTGTCCGTCGCCTGACGGCCGTAGACCGTGGCGGTCGCGACGACGGAGGACGTGTCGTTCACGGCGGTCCCGGCGAAGACGCCGAACGCGTGCTGGGACAGGCCGAGCGCGTGGCCGACGAGCGGGAAGACGAAGACCGCGGCGATGTTGCAGAGGAAGATCGTCGACAGGGCGTAGGCGACCTCGGCGCTGGCGGCACCGACCACGGGGGTGACGGCGGCGATGGCCGATGCGCCGCAGATGCCCGTGCCGACCCCGATGAGCGTCCGGAGCGTGCTCGACACCCGGAGCAGCCGACCGATCCCCCACGCCGCGACGAGGCACACCACGAGCGTGGTGAGCATCACGGGGAGGGTCTCGCCGCCGATGCGCAGGACCTCGCCGATCGACAGCTGTGCGCCGAGGAGCACGACCGCTGCCTGCAGGACGCGGCTCGACGCGAACTTCACGCCGGGCTGGAGCCCACCGAGGTCGGCTGCTCCGTCGTCCTGGGCCCGTCGACGCCGGACGAGCCAGCCGACCAGCGCACCGAGCAGGACGGCCGGCACCGGACCGCCGACGACAGGGACCGCGCGGCCGACCAGGGTCGCGGCGACGCCGATCACGACGGCGAGCGCGACACCGGGCAGGGCAGCGGCGAGCGCCGGGCGGGACAGGGGCATGCGGTCCAGCATCCCACCGTTCCGTGCCCAGGCGGTACGGGCAGGCTGAGGTGGTGGACCATCAGTCGGAGCCGTGGGTGCAGCGACTGCGCGACGGCGTCGTACCGCCGCTGTGGCCGTTCGTCGCGGGCGCGCTCGGCCTGTTCGCCGTCGCGGTCGGCATGCTCGTCGTCGAGGCCCGGTTCGTCGACCAGGCGTCGCTCACCGGCCGCGGCTCGATCGCCGTCCTCCTGCCGCTGCTCGGCGCCGTGGGCTGCGTCGTCGCGCCGATCAGCGCCTGGCGGGACGGACGACGGGACCGACGTGCGCTCCGGCACGCGCACGGCCACGGCCAGGGTCGACCGGCGTTCCACCTCCCGGTCTCCGCGCGCGGGACCATCGCCGGACAGGACCTCCCCGACCCGCGCATCGCGCTCGTCACCGTCGACCGGAGCGGGCTGCTCGGCTGGTCCCCCGTGTCACCCGACCCGGTGGTGACGATCCCCTGGACGCGCGTCGCACGGATCGACCTGGCCACGAAGGACCACCGCGGACGACGGAGGGACTACGGGCTGTGGCTCACGCTGACGGACGGCGGACCGTTCGTCCTCGAACCGCGTTCGGCACTCGGTCGACCGTTCAGCGCGTCCCAGCCCCGGCTCGACGTCCTGCGGGACGTGCTGCGGGCGCTGCGCCCCGGGTCAGGGCCCGGGTCCGGGTCCGGGTCCGCCGGTCGACGCGGAGCACCGCGCTGAGTGACAGGGCGGCGGGACGTCACCGGGCGGGCGGGACGTCTCCGGACATCTCAACGCGACCGGCAGCGTCGTCCCACGTGTACGTCGCGGTCGCTCGGCCGGAGGGGTCGGCGTTGCTGTCCGCACCCTGCGGGTAGCGGTACTCGACGCGGATCGTCCCCGCGGACTCCCGCGTCACCTGCGGGACGAACGGGTACTGCTCCTTCGTCGCCGTCCCCAGGTACGTCCCGTCGTGGAAGAGCAGGATCGCGACCGGCGAGCTCGCGGTGCCGTCGACGACGCTGACGGTCACCGCGGACAGCGCGGCGCAGCCGTCGTAGACCGAGGTGTCGGCGTTCGACGCGTCCCACCGCGCCGACTCGAGGCCGGCGGGCAGCGGGAGGTCGGCGATCGGACCAGCGGCGGCGGCGGCCCCGTCGGACGGTCCGCAGGAGGGTGTCACGGTCGGCGTCGACGACGGGCCCGGGGTCCCGCTGCCCGTCGTCGACGACGAGGACGACGCCGAGTTCGAGGGCGTGACCGTCCGCGTGACGGTCGCGGTCGGGCCACCGCCGCCCCCGCCGGTGCACCCCGCGAGGGCGAGGGACGCCCCGGCGACGATCAGGAGCAGGCCGGCGGGACGGGAGTGACGTGTGGTGCGCATGGGACCACCCTGCCCGCCGCGCTGCCCGGATGTTCATCCCCCGACCGCACCGACGCCTGGAGACCCCACCGCCTGTCGGCGTACCATCCAGGCGGAAGCAAGGGCGGTTCCGAACACCTCCCGAGCACCGACCTCACGGGCCGGTCGAGTCAGACACAGATCAGAGCACGCCGTGACCGAACACCTCATCGAGTACGTCGCCCGCGACCGGACGGGCATCACCACCGTCGTCACCACGACCGGTGTCTTCGACGTCGACACCGTCATCGACCACATCCGCGCCGGGCACGCCGGCTACTACGTCGCGGCCGATTCGTGGAAGCGGACGCCGGTCCGGAGCATGTCGTTCATCGGCGGTTCCTACCTGTTCGCGAACTGGGACGGCTCGAAGCGGAACATGCTCCACGACCTCGCCTTCCGGATGCCGACCCGCGCGGTCGAGGTCGTCCAGCAGCCGCGGCGCTCGTGGCGACTGACGCGCGCCCTGCGCGGGCTGTTCTCACGGGCGGCCTGAACCGCCCGTACCCGGCTGCGGACGGACGGGAGGCTCGGTGCCGGTCGGCACCGAGCCTCCGTTCCGTCACGCCCCGCCTCGCGGGCCGCGCGGCTCGTCGTCAGACGTCGCGCTTCTTGACCGCGGCCAGGGCGAGGACACCGATCGCGACGACCCACGCTGCCAGGACCCCGCCGCCGGCCCAACCGTTCAGCACGACGCCCTCGGGTGCGGGCTGGCCCGCGGACCGCTCGTAGGTGTAGAGCTGGCTGCCGGCCTGGTCGGGCAGGAAGCGGGACACGTCGAGGAGCCACTGCTGGTCCACCAGCCCCGCGAAGAGCTGCAGCACGATCGGCAGGACGAGCAGCACGCCGAGCGCGATCGCGATGCCACCGGCGCTCGACCGGACCAGGAGGCCGATGCCGAAGGCGAGCAGTGCGATCCCCGTGACGTAGACCGACGAACCGAGGATCGGCATGAAGACGGCGGGGTCGGCCAGGTCGGCGTGCACGCCCTTGTCCGCCTGGAACAGCGCGACGAGCACGACCCCGATCCACGTCGCCGCTGCACTGACCACGAAGGTGGCCACGGCGAGGACGACGGCCTTGGCGAGGATCGCGCCGGTGCGCCCGGGGTCGGCCGTGAAGGTCGAGCGCACCTGCCCGGTGCCGTACTCACCCGTGATGATGAGGACACCCAGGACCGCGGCGACCAGCACGGTGAAGCCGACCGACGAGATGCTGAGGTTGACGATCTGGGCGTTCGCGACCGCCTGGGTCACCTCGGCGCCCTCGGGCAGACCGACGATCGGCGCGTAGAGCCCGAGCAGCGCACCGAGCCCGATGGTCAGCGCGACGATGATGGCGTAGCACCACCACGTCGACCGGATGCTGCGGAACTTGATCCACTCGCTGCGGACGAGTCGACCGAACCCGAGTCCGACGCGGTCGGGCATCGCGGTGGCCGTCGCGGCGCTCATCGTGCGACCTCCGCCTGGTACTCGACCTCGTCCTTCGTGAGGGCCATGTACGCCTCCTCGAGGCTCGCACCCATGGGGGTGAGTTCGTGGAGCACCGCGCCGGCCCGGGCGGCGATGGTGCCGATCTGCTGTGCGTCGGGACCGACGACCACGAAGGCGCCGTCCTCGCGCGGGGTGATCGACGACGCCGCTGATCCCACGGCATCGAAGAGCTGGTCGGGGTGCGGGGTCCGGACGAGGGTCCGTGCGCCGCCGCCCTGTCCGCTGCCCGCGACGAACTCCGCGATCGGGGCGTCGGCCAGGACCTTGCCGCGGCCGAGCACGACCACGCGGTCGGCCGTCTGCGCCATCTCGCTCATGAGGTGACTGGAGAGGAAGACCGTGCGTCCCTCGGACGCCAGGTGCCGGGCGAGCTGGCGCACCCACACGACGCCGTCCGGGTCGAGGCCGTTGACCGGCTCGTCCAGGATCAGGGTCCTCGGGTCGCCGAGCAGTGCCGCCGCGATGCCGAGCCGCTGCCCCATGCCGAGGGAGAACCCGCCGACGCGCTTCTTCGCGACCGACTCGAGGCCGGTGAGCTCGATCACGTGGTGCACGCGGGACTTCGGGATGCCGTGCGTCGCCGCGAGCGAGAGCAGGTGGTTGTACGCGCTGCGCCCGGAGTGGACGGCCTTCGCCTCGAGCAGCGCGCCGACCTGGCGGAGCGGGTCGCGGAAGGACCGGTAGTCCTGGCCGTTCACCCGGACGCGTCCGGACGTGGGCGTGTCGAGGCCCATGATCATCCGCATGGTCGTGGACTTCCCGGCGCCGTTCGGCCCGAGGAAGCCGGTGACGCTGCCGGGACGGACGACGAAGGAGATGTCGTCGACGGCGGTCTTGGCGCCGTAGCGCTTGGACAGATGCTCGATCTCGATCACGTGGTCCACGCTATTTCCGGGACACCGTCGAGCGCGTCCCCCCTGGGGCGGAGACCCGGGGTCATCCCGCAGGAGGACGCCGCGCTGGAAGGACACCCGGACGGCGCACCAATCCGGCTGCGCACCTGCTCCGAAACCCCTGTACGACGACGACGCTGCCCCTGCGCGGTGACCCGGAGACGCCGTCGTGGAACGCATTCGGAAGGACCGCACCATGACCAGCAACGCAGCATCACCCCGTACCGGTTTCGCGTCGACCCTCGTCCAGAAGGGCGCACTGCTCTTCGGCGTCGTCTTCCTCATCGTCGGCATCGCCGGGTTCATCCCCGGACTCACGATGGACATGGGCACGCTGTCCTTCGCCGGCAACAGCTCGATGGCCATGCTCCTCGGCCTGTTCCAGGTGTCGGCCCTGCACAACATCGTCCACCTGCTGTTCGGCATCGTCGGCATCCTCGCCGCCCGCTCCGCCGCAGGGTCGCGCTCGTACCTGCTCATCGGCGGCATCGTCTACGCCGTGCTGTTCGTCTTCGGCCTCTTCGTCGCCGGCATGGCCGGGGCTGCGAACTTCGTCCCGCTGAACAGCGCCGACAACGTCCTGCACGCCTTCCTCGCCGTCGCGATGATCGTCCTCGGCGTGCTCCTGCCCCGCGCCGGACGCACCACCCGCTGACCGACCCCGGTGGACCGCCCGGTGCTGGGCGGTCCACCGGACCAGCGGTGGCCTCCCCGGGGATCAGGGGTCATCGGACGCCTCCGTCGCAGCAGCGGCGGGGGCGTCGTCGTGTCCCCGGCGAACCCGGCGCAGCGCCGACCGCGCGCGCCAGAGCCGCAGCGCCGACCGCGCGCGCGTCAGAGGCGCAGCGCCGACCGCGGGCGCGTCAGAGGCGCAGCGCGAGGGCGTTCGCGGTCAGGCCGGCAGCCGTCCCGCAGAGCAGCACGGTGTCCCCGCGCCGGAGCCGACCGTCGTCGAGGCACCGCGCGAGCATGAACGGCACCGACGACGAGACCGAGTTCCCGAACGCCGCGACCTCGTCGACGTACTTGTCCGTCGGGATCCCGAGCCGGCGCATCGCGAGCCCGATCGCGCCGCTGGCCTGGTGCGGTACGACCAGGTCGACGTCGTCCAGCCCGAGACCGCTGCGCTCCCAGAACCGCGCGAAGAACCCGGGCAGGACCCGGAGCATCCCGGTCAGGGCGCGCCGGCCGTGCATGTCGAACAGGTAGTCAGCGGGGTCGCCGTCGGCGTACTGCTGCGCCGGGTACCGGGACAGGCCGCCCCGGAGCTCGGTGTCGTGGGCGTGCTCCGGCCAGGTCTGCTGCAGCGCCGACAGCACCCCCTGCGTCCCGTCGCCGCGCGTCAGCACCACCGCGGCCGCAGCGTCGGAGAACAGCTCGGCGGACTCCCGTTGCGCCGGGTCGAGGAAACGTGACCCGACGTCCCCGGAGACGATGAGCACCCGGTCGTGGTCGCCGTCCTCCAGGTAGCGGGAGGCGATGTCGAGTGCCGTGATGAAGCTCGTGCACGTCGAGTTCACGTCGAACGCGGCCGCTCGGGCGTCGGGCGCGACCCGCTCCGTCACGAGTGCCGCCGTGCAGGGGATCGGCTGCACGCCGGCGGCGCAGGCGGCGATCACGAGGTCGAGGTCGGCGGCGTCGATGCCGGCGTGCTCGATGGCTCGGGACGCTGCCGTGGCGAGCATGTCGAGGTGCGACACGTCGTCGGCGATGCGGTACCGGGTGACGGTGCGGGCACCGCTGCCGTAGGTGACCGTCCGGTCCGGCAGTGCCGTCCCCCACCCGGCGATGGCGCAGTGCTTCATGGTCCCCCTCGGTCCTCGTCGTCGTCGACGAGCAGGTCCACCCCGGTCCGGTGCTCGTCGTGGCTGAACAGCAGTCTGACACCTGCGCGCTCGAGGGCGAGCAGGCGCTCGGCGGTGTCGCGCTGCGATCGGGCGTCGTGGGCGACCGCACGCGGCAGGAGGCGCAGGTCGCGCTCGCGTCCGAGCAGGTCGCGGCTCCAGGCAGCGTCGCCCGCGAGCAGCACACGGTCCTCGACCAGGAGGCCGAGGTGCCCGTCGGCGTGCCCGGGCAGCCGGACGAGCCGCGTGCGACCGTCGCCGAACGGGTCGGCCGTCGACAGACCGACCGCGGCGAGCGGCCCGGTCGGGGCGGGGCCGAAGGCGCTGTCCGGGACGACCTGCAGCCGGTCGACGAGCCCCGCGGGCAGCAGCCCCCGCAGCTGCCCGGCGAGCACCCGCGGGCGGGCGGTGCTCCGGGCCACGCCCTCGGAGACCAGCACCCGCGCGTGCGGCACGGAAGCCAGCCCGCCGACGTGGTCGGGGTGCAGGTGCGACAGGACGACGTGCGTGACGTCGTCCGTGTCGATCGCGTCGGCGAGTGTGCTGCCCGGGGGGACGACGGGCGGGAGCAGGCGTCGGTACAGCCACCCGGCGGCACCCGTGCGCCACGGCAGGGGTGCGTACCCGGTGTCGAACAGCACGGAGCGGTCCGGACCGGACCAGTGGAAGACGTTCGCGGGGAAGACCCGACGGCCACGGGGTGCACCGCGGAGCAGACCGTGCACGTCGTGGGTCGTCCACCCGCAGGCGGCAGCGCGCAGGGTACCGACCGGGCGCTCAGCCACGCGGCTGCCCACCGAAGCGCCGGCCGGCGGTCGCGTAGCTCGCGAGTGCCTCGTCGAGCCCGACGACCGGCTGGTAGCCGAGCACCTGCCGGGCCCGGGTCAGGTCGAGGGTCTGCGAGTGCGTGATCGTCGTCACCGTGTACCGGGTGATGGGCGGCTCGGGCTGCCCGGGCAGCACCGTGCACACGGCCTCGAGCACGGTGGCCAGCGCGGACACCGGCCCGGCCGGCAGGTGCAGGTGCCGCGGCCGGACCCCGAGTCCGGTGAGCAGCTGGTCGAGGAGCTCGACGAACGGACGCGGGTCCCCGTTCGTGATGTTGAACGCCAGCCCGGCGGCCCCGGGCACCTCGGCCGCGAGCCGGACGGCGTGCGCGACGTTCTCGACGGCGGTCAGGTCGACGAGTCCGCGTCCGCCGCGCAGGAGGGGCACGCCGACCCGTTCGTGCACACGGAGCAGCCTCGGGACGAGTCCGGTGTCGCCCGCACCGATGATGCCGCGCGGCCGCAGGACGACGATCTCGGGTCCGTCGGGGTCGCCGGTCGCGGCGCGGAGGAGCGCCTCGGCGTGCAGCTTCGAGCGGATGTAGTGGTTCATCGGGCGGCTCGGGTCGACCTGGTCCTCACGGATGTCGAGCCGGTCGCGCGGTGCGGCGTAGATGCCGGGCGACGACACGTGCACGAGCCGCCGCGCCCCGACGCGACGTGCGTACTCGAGCACCCGGGCGGTCCCGGTGACGTTGGCGTGCTCGAAGGCCGACCACGGGCCCCACGGCGAGCTGAGCGCCGCGCAGTGCACGACGACGTCGGCGGGGACGTCCGCGCGGGCGAGGTCGTCGAGGTCGCCGACGTGGACGTCCCCGGCGGGCAGCGCCGATGCCCGCCGACCGGACGCCGTGACGCGGTAGCCGTGCTCGCGCAGGGTCCGCACGACGTGACCGCCGACGAACCCGCTCGCCCCCGTGACCAGCGCGCGCTCCCCGGTGCCTGCTCCCCCCATGCCCCAGATCCTACGAGCCCGGCAGGAGCCGACGGCCCCTAGGCTCGGGGCGTGCGG
The DNA here is from genome assembly GCF_017834105.1 of Curtobacterium sp. 1310. Classification (NCBI taxonomy): domain Bacteria; kingdom Bacillati; phylum Actinomycetota; class Actinomycetes; order Micrococcales; family Microbacteriaceae; genus Curtobacterium; species Curtobacterium sp. 1310. The sequence continues at coordinate 80,739 of NZ_JAFICY010000007.1, forward strand.
ATCGCGCTGGTCACCGACTACTACCTGCCGACGCTCGGGGGCGTCCAGACGGCGGTGCGCTCCCTGGCCGAGGCCCTCACGGCAGCGGGACACGACGTCACGGTCTTCTGTCCCGACGACCCGGCGGGCCCCGCGCACTCGGCGGGCACGGCGCAGGCACCCGGCACCGCCACCGTGCCGGCCGTCGTCGGTCTGCCCGTCTCCCCCGTGTTCCGCCCCGACGGCTACCCCTTCGCGTGGTCCCCGCGTCGCCTCCGCGCCCTGCTCCGCCGCGAGTTCGCCGCACGCCGGGTCGACGTCGTGCACACCCACTCCGAGATGTTCGCGGCGCTCGGCGGGATCCGGGCCGCGCAGGACCTCGGCATCCCGGTGGTGCACACGATGCACGGCCGCATCGACGTCTACACGCGGAACGTCCTGCCCGTGCCCGCCGTCACGACCGCGCTGCTCGCCTTCCTGCACGCGACGCAGGTCCCCCGCCGGGGCGTCCGTGTCGCGGCCGACACCCCGTACACCCGGACCCGGACGGCGCGGCGGATGTGGCGGGTCATGCTCGCGCAGTCCCGGGCGAGCGACCACGTCGTGGTCCCGTCGCGGCACTTCGCCGACAAGCTCGTCGACCGGGGCGTCCGGACCCCGGTGTCGGTCGTCTCGAACGGCATCGAGCCCGCGGTCCTCGACGCGATCGGACCGGCGACCGTCCGGACCAGGACCGCAGACGAGCCGCTCCGGGTGCTCTGGGTGGGGCGCCTGTCGCCCGAGAAGCGTCCGGAGGTCCTGGTCGAGGCTGCCCGCTCCTTCCCACCCGGCACCGTGGTCGACGTGCTCGGCGACGGCGTCGCGCGTGCTGCGGTCGCCCGGGCCGCGGCCGGCACCCCGGTCCGGCTGCACGGGTCGACCCCGCACGACGAGGTCCTCGCCGCCATGCGCCGTGCACACGTGCTCGTGTCGAGCTCCTCCGACTTCGACAACCAGCCGATGGTGATGCTCGAGTCCGTCGCCACCGGCCTGCCCGTCGTGCACTGCGACCCGGACCTCGCCGAGGTCGTCCCCGAGGGCGGTGGCTTCACGACGCCCACACCGGACGCCGCGGGGATCGCGTCGGTCGTCCGACGGCTCCACGACGAGCCGGAGCAGCTCGTGCGGGCGAGCGCCGCGCTGGTCGCGGCCCGCGGCCGCGTCGAGCAGCGCGTCGACGAGCTGGTGGCGGTCTACGCGAGCGTCCTGCGGCCGTCCCGCACCACGTGACGGTCTGGAGGCTCGGTGCCGACCGGCGCCGAGCCTCCAGACCGTCGTGTGTTCGCTCAGACCGTGGCGGACGCACCCTCGAGGGTCGCGGCGAGCGGGTCGAAGTCCTCGGGCAGCGACGCGATCGGCGCCACCGTCGACGCGACCTCGACGAACGCGCGGCGCGCGACGGACTCCTCGACCGCGACCATGGTGTCGAGCACGTGGTAACCGACCTCGCCGGTCGCGATGTGCGCACCGCCCCCGCGGATCGCCCGTGCCATGTCGAGCACGCCGAGGCCGCGGCCGACCGTCGGTTCCTCGTCGGAGAGGGTCTCCCACGCCTGCTCGATCGGGAACGACACGTCCGTGCCGAGCGGTCGTGCGATGCGGATCGGGTGTCCGCCACCGAAGGTGTTCGGGTCCGGGAGCACGATCGTGCCCTCGGTGCCGTTCACCTCGAAGACGCCGTGCCGGAACAGCGGGGTGTCGAACGACAGCAGCGACTGCGCGTTCCCGCCCTGCTCGAAGGACGTGAGCACCGAGAGGTGCGTCGGGACCTCGACCGGGAACTCCTGCCCGGCGTTCGGACCGACCACCAGCTGCCGGGTCTCGCGCGACCGGGACCCCGTCGCCACGACGGACGCGACCGGGCCGAGCAGGTGCACGAGCGCCGTGAAGTAGTACGGGCCCATGTCGAACAGCGGGCCGGCACCCTTCGCGTAGAGGAAGGACGCGTTCGGGTGGAACACGTCCGGTCCCTGCCACTGGAAGCTCGTGACGGCGGTGAGGGGGGTGCCGATCGCGCCGGCCTCGATCGCGCGCTTCGCGGTCTGCCACCCGGTGCCGAGGACGGTGTCCGGTGCGATGCCGAGACGCAGGCCGAGCTCGTCGGCGAGCGCCACGAGTCCGGCGGCGCTCTCGCGGTCGACGCCGATCGGCTTCTCGCTCCAGACGTGCTTGCCGGCGCGGAGTGCCGCCGTGGAGACCTCGACGTGCGTGGCGGGCAGGGTGAGGTTCACGACGATCTCGACGTCGGGGTCGGTGAGGACCTCGTCGCCGGTGCCCGACGCGGGGATGCCCCACTTCGCCGCCGACGCCGCGGCGCGCTCGGTGTCGATGTCGCCGATCCGGACCACCTCGACGTCCGGGAAGGTCGTGAGGTTCGTCAGGTACTGCTCGCTGATCATCCCGGCGCCGATGAAGCCGACGCCGACGCGGCCGGTGCGGGTCATGCGGACACCCCCGTGGTGGCGGTCTCGTCCGACCCGGCGAGCGCGGCCTGCAGCCAGCGGTACGACTGCTCGACCCCGTCGAAGATCTCCCCGTCGAAGCCGTCGAACTCGATGACGGCGTACTCGAGCGCCGGTGCTGCGGCGAGCGCCTCGGCCAGCCGGACGTCGCCCTGGCCGGCCGGGGTCTGGTCGGTCGGCACCTGCGCGGTGGAGATCCCCTCGCGCATCGGGCCGTCCTTGACGTGCACGGCGACGATGCGGTCGCCGAGCTCCTCGACGAAGGGCACGAGGTCGATGCCCGCGGCGGACGCCCAGTACAGGTCGAGCTCGAGCACGACGCGCGGGTCGAGCAGTTCGGCGAGCACCTGGAGCGCGGGCTTCCCGTCGATGCGCGGCCGGAGCTCGTGGTCGTGGTTGTGGTAGCCGACGCGCAGGCCGTGGACGGCGGCTTCCTCGGCGGCGGCGTTCAGCCGGGCGGCGACCCGCTCGACGCCCTCGCGGGTCGTCCAGTGGCCGGGACCGACGAACGGGTCGATGACGATCTCGATGCCGAGCGCCGACGCCTCGGCGAACGTCTCGGCGTGCGACGGGGCGCTCATCACCGTGCCGTCCGGCAGCGGGATCGACTCCTCGACCAGGAAGGCGTGGCCGGTGCGGGCGCTGATGCCGTGCGCGTCGAACGCCGTCCGGAGCTCGGCTGCGCGGCCGACGAAGGCGAACGCCTCGACGGTGTCGAACCCGATGCCGGACAGGCGGGCGACGCCGCCGTCGAGGTCGGGCGCCAGCGCCTTGTCGACCGTGTAGAGCTGGAGGGAGATGCGGGGTGCCACGGTGGTCACCGGACCTTCTTGATCGGGAGGATGACGAGCGCACCGAGGAGCACGGCGACGCCGGCACCCCAGAGCATGAGCGTGTAGTTCTGGCCGCCGCCGAGGCCCAGCAGGAACAGGCCGACCGCCGGGGCGAGCGACTGCGGCAGGGCGTTGGCGATGTTGATGACACCGAGGTCCTTGCCCGGACGCTCGGGGTCGGGCAGCACGTCGACGACGAGCGCGGTGTCGATCGCTGCGTAGATGCCGAAGGCGAACCCGAGCACGATCTCCGCGAAGTAGAACCCGCCGACGCTGTCGACGTGCGCGAGGATCACCAGGCCGACCGCGGTGAGGGCGGTGGAACCCCAGACGAAGACCTTGCGGCGTCGGACGCGGTCGGACACCCAGCCCGAGACCGCGGCGCTGACGAGCAGGGCGACCGTGTACAGGAGCACACCGAACGCGACGGTGGCGGTGGCCTCGGCCAGGTCCTCGATCCCGATCTGCTCCTGCATGTACAGCACGCGGTACGTCGTGAACATGAACGTGCCGAAGGTGATGAGGAAGCGGCCCCACCAGGCGAGCCCGAAGTCGGGGTGCTTGATCGGGTTCGTCCAGAACGACGCGATCAGGGTGACCCAGCTGAAGGGCTTGGTCGTGGCCGGGAGCTCGTCGCGGGCCACGACCGCGTAGACGAGGATCACGACGATCGCCAGGATGCCCGGCGCGATGAAGAGGACCGGCAGGTTCCCGACCAGGTACACGGCGAGGTAGAGGCCGGCGAGGATCGCGATGTTCTGCGCGAGGGCGATGACGCTCGACGCCTTGCCGCGCTGGAACTCGGGCACGTTGTCCGCGAAGCTCGCGGTCAGGGTGGCGAGGACGGCGTTCGCGGCGACCTGGGCGAGCACCCACGCGATGGTGAGCTGCAGGACGTCCGGCGCGAACGCGAGCCAGGCCAGCGCGACGACGAAGACGACGACGCCACCGACCATCCAGGGCCGACGGCGACCCCAGCGCGTGCGGGTGCGGTCGGAGAGTGCCCCCGCCAGCGGGTTGGCGAGCAGGGCGCCGAGGGCACCGAACGGCAGGACCGACCCGACGATCGTCTCGGGGCTGTCCGGGTTCAGCACCGTCGCCTTGATCGCCATGCCAACGAACACCGGGGTGAGCAGGGCGGCGAAGAGGCCGAACTGGGCGAGGCTGAGTGCCCAGAGGTACTTCGGGCCGACCCGGACGGTGCTGACGTTCTGCGTGAGGCCCTCGACCGAGAACGCGCGCGATGCGGCTGCGGGGTCGGTGCTCGTGGCTCCCGCGGCCGCGGTGACCGGCGGGTTCGCGGTACCGGCGAGACCGGACTGCGGTTCTTCCTTCGACGTCGGTGTCGACATGACTCCTCCTCGAGCCATCGGGGGCGGCGTGCCCTCTCGAATACCTAGTGCTGCTAGGTGATCAGGACAGTAACACCGAAAACCTTCCTCCGGAAGCTTTCTTCTCGACATGTGTCGGCGTCGAGCCCGCAAGACGCAACCCCGGCGGTTCCCCGCAGCGCCCCACCGCTGCGAGCAGTCGCCGACGTTGCGTTCTGCACTTCTCCGTCGGTCCGCGGAACACCACGGGTCACCCGGACGTTGGCGCACTCGGCACCCGACGGACGGGTGCCGAGAACGAGCACCAGACGAAAGGCACGCACATGACCCAGACGGTCCTCCTCGAGGTCCAGCTGCGAGACGACGTCGCGCAGGACACGATCGACTCCGCGATCCGCGAGACCCTCGCCCAGACGGCGACCTTCGCCGGCAACGAGTCGCTCGAGGTCCTGGTCGACGACTCCGACCCGCTGCACCTCGTCGTGCTCGAGCGGTGGACGACGCCCGCCGACCACGACGCCTACGTCGCCTGGCGCGCGACCGACGAGGGTGCCCCGAGGGCCCTCGCGGCGATCGTCGCCGCGCCGCCCGTCACGCGGACGTTCGGCCGGACGCTCGACCTGGGCTGAGCACGCAGGGCCGCGCCGCGGTCCCGACGGCACCGCACCGCGCGGCGCGGGACCGGGGGGCGACACCGGACGGGAGGCACGGGACGGACCCGCACCGCGCCTCCCGTCCGCCGCTGGTCACGTCGCGGACGCGACCACCCGCTGCTCGGCCGGCTCGCGCCCGACGGTGACCGCCGCCGACGCGCCCCGCACCTCGGCCCGGTACTCCCCCCGGAACCCGCGCACCCGCACCTGTCCGCGCTCGTCCGTGCGGAGCACCGTCGGCCCGGTCCACCACTCGTCCTTCACCAGGCGACGGAGTGCCTCGTACGACGGCTTCGGCGTCCCGTCCTCGCGGACCAGCCCGATCGGCGCGCCGAGCCAGGCGCCCGCGTCGGTGATGCCCCAGGACGTGACCGCCTCGACCGCGGGATGCCCGACCAGGCTCCGGTAGTGCCGCTCGACCTCGTCCGCCTGTCGGGCCTCGCCCTCGGGCGTCGAGGGCCACGAGTCCACCACGTGGTCGTTCAGGTCCACGATGTCCGCGGGCATGAGGTCACCCGACACGAGCGAGGTCTCGGTCAGGTGCAGCGGCAGGCCGTACCGGGCGAAGCGGTCGACCATCGCGAGCATCGTCTCCTCACCCCAGTACCCCTGGTGCATGTGGGTCTGCAGCCCGATGGCGTCGATCTGCACGCCGGCCTCGAGCACGCCCTCGATCAGGCACTCGTACGCGCTCGACAGGTCGAAGTCGTTGAGCAGCAGGGTCGCGTGCGGGTTCGCGGCGCGGGCCTCCTCGAACGCCATCCGGATCGTCGGGATGCGGCCCTTCGCCCGGGCGAGCGGGGTGATGGCGTTGTCGCCGTTGTCGAACACGGGCATGATGACGACCTCGTTGATCGCGTCCCAGGTGTCGACCAGCCCGGCGAGGTCGCCGACGTCACGGCGGATGCGCTCCCGCTGCAGCTGCTCGACCTCGTCGAGGGGCAGCCCGAGGAGCCAGTCCGGCTGCACGGTGTGCCAGACGAGCGGGTGCCCCTTGAGCGCGATCCCCCGGTCGCGGAACCACTCCGCGGTGCGCCGGAGTCGAGCGGTGTCCGGGCGCCCGCGCTCCGGCTCGAAGCGCCCCCAGTAGAACGGCAGCGTCGCGGTCGTGAAGACGTCGGCGTACAGGTCGGCGAGGCGTTCGAGGCGCTCCCGTCCGGCACCGTCGACCTCGTCGTTCGCCAGCTCCACGAAGTCGAACCCGATGTTGCCGAACCCGAAGGCGTGCCGGGTCTGCTCGACGGCGACCTCGACGTCCGGCAGCGGTGCGCCGTGGTGGTCGACGACCGTCAGGGCCGTCTCGCCGGTGCGGTGCGCGACCGACTCGTGCTGGACTCCGTGCTCGACCATGGGCTGCTCCTCCGGCGGCCGCGTCGCCACCGTCGTCCGGTTTTGTTGTGCTGCCGAACATAGCTGGTGCTCGGCGGACGCGACAGCCCCGACCCCACCGTCGTCCGGAGACCGCGGTTCCCTGGGGGCCTGGCTGAACGGATCCGTTGCCCCCGGGCGGCTCAGCACGGCTGCTCCATCGACTGCGGCGGGACAGTCACCGCATGACGACGATCGACGCGGCCGCGGAACGCCCGGCCCGGTGGTGGCACCAGAGCCGGTGGGAGCAGACCACCCTCACCCTGGTGGTGGTGCTCGGCGCGGTGCTCACGAGCTGGAACCTCGGCCGCGGCGGCGACCTGTCCTTCTACGCGAGCGCCGTCCGGTCCATGTCCGAGTCCCTGCCGGCCTTCCTCTCGGGCTCCTTCGACCCGGATGCGACCGTCACGCTCGACAAGCTCGCCGGCTTCGCGGTCCCCCAGGCTATCAGCGTGCACCTCTTCGGCATGTCCGCGGCCGCGATGGGCCTGCCGCAGGTCGTCGAGGGCGCCGTCACCACGCTGGCGGTGTCGGTGGTCGTGCTCCGCTGGCTCGGGGCCCGCGCCGGTCTGGTCGCGGCCGCCCTGACCGCCGCGACCCCGATCTTCGTGTCGATGTTCGGCCACCCGATGGAGGACGGCCTGCTCACCGCTGCGCTCGCCGTCGCCCTCGTGTGGTGGCAACGCGCCGCCCTGACCCGCACCTGGTGGCCGCTGCTGCTCGCGGGACTGTTCGTCGGCATCGGGTTCCAGGCGAAGATGCTGCAGGCGTGGCTGGTCCTGCCGGCGCTGGTGGTCGGCACCCTCGTCGCGACCGCCGGTCCGGGTCCGCGCTGGCGTCGGGCCGCCGGTCACCTCGCCGCCCTGGTGTCGGCGACGCTGGTCGCGAGCCTCGGCTGGTCGGTCGTCGTCGCCCTGCTCCCGACGGCCGACCACCCGTTCGTCGACGGCTCCACCGACGACAGCGTCTTCGCGATGGTCTTCGGCTACAACGGGGTCGACCGGTTCCTGCCGGGCGCCTGGCCGGGCGCCGTCAGTGCGCTGCGGACCGCGGGTGACGCGGCCGCGGACCGGTGGTCGCTCGCGGTCAGCCACGCGGCCGGACACCCGCTCCTGCAGCTGTTCTCACCCCGCTACGCCTCGCAGGTCGGGTGGTCGTGGCCCGCTGCGCTCGCCGGGATCGTGCTCGGCGCGTTCCGCTGGTGGCCGCGACGCACCGTCCGGGAGGCCCGGGTCCCCTCCGCCACGCTGTGCACGCTGGTCGTCTGGCTGGCGACCGCGGTGGTGGTCCTGTCCGTCATGCACCTGCCGCACACCGCCTACGTCGCGGGCATCGGCGTGCAGCTCGCCGCCCTCGCCGCCCTCGGCTGGTGGGGAGCCGCCCGGCTCGCGGACGCGCCGGACCGCCGACTGCGGCTCGTCCCCGCCGGGCTGCTCGTCCTGCAGGGCGCCTGGTGGACCTGGCTCGCACGCACCTCGGCAGAGCCGGCACTGCTCGCGACCGTCGCCGTCGGCACGACCGCCGCCGCCCTCGTCGTGCTCGCCGTCCGGAGCCGTCGGTCCGGGTCGGCGGCGACCGGACGAGCGCCGGGCGGGGCGGGGCGCCGGACCGCGGGGGCCCTGCTCGTCGCCGCGGTCGTGCTCGGGCCCGCGTGCTTCTCCCTGCAGGCGCTCGACGCCGCTCGCGACGGTGACCGGGGCGACGCGTCGGTCGGGGTGCGACAGGACGCTGCGACGTGGGACGCTGCGCGGTCGCAGCGGGTGTCGGCGCCGGGCCGAGGCGGTCCCCGCCGCGTCGGGCAGGCGACCGAGGACGCTCCCTTCACCGTCTCGGCACCGGACCCGTGGGGCGCTGGGCAGGGCCTGCCCACGGCGGACGCCGAACTGGTGCGGGACGCCGAGCGCGCAGGTGGCGGGCGGGACGGCGCCCCGCTGTTCCTCACCGACTCGTGGCGGGTCGCGTCGGACGTGATCGGTGCCACCGGGAAGGAGGTCCTGACCGACGGCGGGTTCTCCGGTCAGGTCGCCGTGTTCTCCGCGGCGCAGATCGAGTCGATGGTGCACTCCGGTCGGGAACGGCTGTTCCTCGTCGCACGGGACGGACGCGCCGCGGACCCGGTGCGCCAGGCCACGACCGCGCTCGGGTGCCGCGTCCTGCACCGGTGGGGCCCCGCGTTGGGCCAGGGACCGTCGCAGTGGGACGCACTCCAGTCCTTCGCGCTCGAGCGCTGCTCCTGACCCCGGGCCGTCCGGCTACGGTGCAGGCATGACCTCCCCGACCGCACCGCACCACGACGCCGTCCTGCTGGCCGGCGGCCGAGCGACGCGCATGGGTGGGATCGACAAGACCGCCCTCGTCGCCGACGGCGTCGCACTGTCCGACCACGCCGTCGCCGCGGCCGCCGGCGCTCGTCGGACCGTGCTCGTCGGGCTGCGGGCGGGACGGGGTGCACCCGCCGGGGTCGTGCACACGCGCGAGGACCCGCCCCTCGGCGGGCCGGTCGCCGCGATCGCCGCCGGACTCGCCGCCGTGGCCGACCCCGCGCCGTGGACGCTCGTGCTCGCGTGCGACCTCGTGCGCCCGGAGCCGGCGGCCGCGCTGCTGCTCGACGCCGCCGGCACGGCACCCGACGACACGGACGGCGTCGTCGCGGTCGACGAGGACGGGCGTCGCCAGCACCTGCTCGCGCTGTACCGCTCGGACGCGCTGCGCGCCGCGGTCCGGGCGCTCGGCGACCCGACCGGCGCGGCGGTGCGACGGCTGACCGGCGGCCTCCGGCTCGTCGAGGTCCCGCTGCCCGCCGCACTCTGTGCGGACGTGGACGAACCGGAGGACGCCACGCGGGCCACGGCGGACGCCCGGCTGCTTGACTGACCGCATGACCACTGACGACGTCCTCGCCGCCTGGACCGCCGAGCTCGCCGAGGCGCTCGGCCTCCCCGAGGGCTCTGCGCTCGACCGCGACGTCGTGCTCGACCTCGCCCGTGACGCCGCCCACGGCGTGGCCCGTCCGGCTGCCCCGCTGACCACCTTCCTGGTCGGGTACGCCGCGGGGCTCCGCGGCGGGTCGGAGGCGGACCTGGCCGACGCCGCAGCGACCGCGACACGGCTCGCGCTCGCGCACGGGGACACCCCGGACACGACCGACGGCCCGGACGGACCCGAGCACACGAGCCGGACCGACGGCACCACCGGGTCCGACGCCCGGTGACGCTGGTCCTGCCGTCCTGGTCAGACGCCCGGCACGAGGCACACCGGCAGGGCGTCCGCCTCGCCGCCGACACCGCCGCCGACCCGGGAGCCGGATCCGTCCGGCTCGACCTGGCGTCGGCGCTCGGCCGGACGCTCGCCGGCGACCTCGCCGCCCGCGGCGACGTCCCCGGGCACGACGGCGCAGCCATGGACGGGTGGGCCGTCGCGGGACCGGGGCCGTGGGTGCTCGGCGCGCCGATCGTCGCCGGAGCGGTCCCCTCCGACGCGCCGCTGACGACCGGGCACGCCCGACCGATCACGACCGGGGCACCCGTCCCGCCCGGCACGGAGGCCGTGGTGCGGTCCGAGGACGCCACCGTCGACGCCGACGGCCGGTTGGTCCGCCACACGCCGTCCACCCGACGACACGTCCGGCCGGCGGGCGAGGAGGTCACCCGGGACCAGGTGCTGTTCACCGGCGGCACGGTGCTCACGCCTCCGCGTGCAGCGCTGGCAGCCGCCTCGGGGGTCGACGACGTGCGCGTCGCGCCGGTCCCGACCGCCCGGGTCGCGGTGCTCGGCGACGAGGTCGTCGGTGCCGGGGTCCCACGACCCGGACAGGTCCGCGACGTCTTCTCGCACACCCTGCCCGCGGTGCTCGGGACCTTCGGTGCCGACCCCGTCTCTTCGGACCGCGTGCCGGACGACCCCGACACCACCGCCCGCGTGCTCGACGCCGCGCGCGAGCGCCTCGTCGTGAGCACGGGCGGCACGGCCGGTTCGTCGACCGACCACGTCCGCGGTGCGCTCGCCCGGATCGGGGCCGAGCTGCTCGTCGACCGGGTCGACGTGCGTCCGGGACGACCGATGCTGCTGGCCCGCCGGGGCCCGACGGTGTTCCTGTGCCTGCCCGGCAACCCGATGGCCGCGATGGTCGGCCTCGTGCTGCTCGGTGGACCGCTCGTCGCCGGACTGCTCGGACGGCCGCTCGAGCCGGTGGGACGGGTGCGGCTCGCGGTCGACGTGCCCAACGACCGACCGGGCGCGCTGGTGCTCGCGTACCGCGCGACGCCCGAGGGCGCCGTCCCGGCGTCGCACCAGACCTCGGCGATGCTGCGGGGCCTGGCCGACGCGGACGGACTGCTGGTCGTCCCGGCCGGGGGCGGCGTGGCGGGCGAGGACGTGCCTCCCGTCCGGCTGCCGTGGTGCTGACGGGCGCACCGGACGGTCCGACGGCAGGCCTTAGGACCGCCACAGGACGGCGTGCGGGAACCGCACCGCCCTGGCGGGTACCGGGCACGGGTGGTAGACCCGGAGCATGAGCCGGATCACGGCGCGGAAGCGCGTCACCCGCATCACCGTCGCGACGTCCCGGTCGGTGCGCGACGACCTGCTGGCCGTCGAGGAGCCGCTCGAGATCCGCGTCGGCGGGAACTCGCTCGCGATCACCATGCGGACGCCCGGCAACGACGTCGACCTCGCCGCGGGGTTCCTGGTGTCCGAGGGCGTGATCGCCCGGGGTGACGACTTCGCCGCCGCCCGGTACTGCGCCGGCGCGACTGACGAGGGGCTCAACACCTACAACGTGCTCGACGTGACGCTCGCACTCGGCGTCCCCGCGCCGGACCCGAGCCTGGAGCGCGCGTTCTACACGACGAGCTCGTGCGGCCTGTGCGGCAAGGCCAGCATCGACGCCGTGCGGACGACCTCGCAGCACAGCGTCCTGCACGACGACCTCGTGCTCGACCCGGCGCTCCTCGCGACGTTCCCCGACCGGCTGCGCGAGGCCCAGGACGTGTTCGAGAAGACCGGCGGCCTGCACGCCGCAGCGCTGTTCGACGGCGCCAGCGGGCGGATGCTCGTGCTCCGCGAGGACGTCGGTCGGCACAACGCCGTCGACAAGGTCGTCGGGTGGGCCGTGAAGGAAGGACGGCTGCCCCTGCGGGGCACGGTCCTCATGGTCTCCGGCCGGGCGAGCTTCGAGCTGACGCAGAAGGCCTCGATGGCCGGGATCCCGGTGCTCGCCGCCGTGTCCGCGCCGTCGTCGCTCGCGGTCGACCTGGCGAAGGAGGTCGGCATCACGATCGTCGGCTTCCTGCGCGGCCAGAGCATGGTCGTCTACAGCCGCTCCGAACGCATCACCGAACCAGCACCAGCCCCTCGAGAGACCGTGAGCGCACCGTGACCGAACAGCCCCCGAAGGACGACGTGACCGACGCCGAGATGACGGTCGGCGAACCGAAGGAGTGGGCCGCAGGCGTCCCCGGCGTCCTGCACTCGATGGCCCCGGCGATCGAGCAGCTGGGCGTGGCCCGCACCGCCAAGCTCATGCTGAACCTGAACCAGAAGGGCGGGTTCGACTGCATGAGCTGCGCCTGGCCGGACCCGGACAAGCGCAAGACCGCCGAGTTCTGCGAGAACGGCGCAAAGGCGGTCGTGTGGGAGGCCACCCCGCTGCTCGTGCCGCGCACGTTCTGGTCCGAGCACTCGGTCCACGACCTCGCCGACAAGACCGAGTACTGGCTCGGACAGCAGGGCCGCATCACCGAACCCGTGTGGAAGCCCGCGGGGAAGGACCACTACGAGCCGGTCAGCTGGGAGCGGGCGTTCGGGATCATCGCGGACAAGCTGAACGGGCTCGACTCCCCCGACCAGGCGTCGTTCTACACCTCCGGGCGCACCTCGAACGAGGCGGCCTTCGTCTACCAGCTCTTCGTCCGTGCCTTCGGCACGAACAACCTGCCCGACTGCTCGAACATGTGCCACGAGTCGACGAGCCTCGCGATGGCGGAGGTCGTCGGCATCGGCAAGTCGACCATCGCCTACGACGACTTCGAGGAGACCGAGCTCATCATCGTGATGGGCCAGAACCCCGGCACGAACCACCCCCGGATGCTCACCGCGCTCGAGGACGCCAAGGAGAACGGCGCCGAGATCGTCGCCGTCAACCCGCTCCCCGAGTCGAGCCTGAAGCGCTACAAGAACCCGCAGAAGGTCCGGGGCATCGTCGGCCGCGGGACCGAGATCGCCGACCAGTTCGTGCAGATCCGGCTCGGCGGCGACATGGCCCTGCTGCAGGCGCTCGCGAAGCGCGTCGTGCAGGCCGAGCTCGCCGCCCCCGGCACGGTCGTCGACCACGCCTTCATCGCCGAGCACACCAGCGGGTACGAGGCGTTCGTCGAGCACGTCCTGCGAGTCGACGACGACGAGGTCCTCCGCGCCACCGGCCTGACCACCGAGGAGATCGACGAGCTCGCCGAGCGCTACATGCGCTCCGAGCGGACGATCATCACCTGGGCGATGGGCATCACGCAGCACACCAAGGCCGTCGACACGATCAAGGAGATCATCAACCTCCTGCTCCTCCGCGGGAACATCGGCCGACCCGGCGCCGGCGCCTCGCCGATCCGCGGGCACAGCAACGTGCAGGGCGACCGGACGATGGGCATCTGGGAGCAGATGCCGGACAGCTTCCTCGACGCCCTGGCGGAGGAGTTCCACTTCGAGCCGCCCCGCGAGCACGGGGTCGACGCGCTGAAGGGCATCACGGCCATGCAGCGCGGCGAGATCAAGTTCTGGATGGGGATGGGCGGCAACCTCGTCGCCGCGATCTCCGACAGCCAGCTCGCCGAGGCGGCGTTCCGCGGCACCGAGATGACGGTGCAGGTGTCGACGAAGCTGAACCGGTCGCACGCCGTCGTGGGCGAGGAAGCCCTGATCCTGCCGACGATGGGCCGCACCGAGATCGACGTGCAGGCCGCGGGTCCGCAGTTCGTCTCGGTCGAGGACACCGTGTGCTCCGTGCACGGCAGCCACGGGCAGGTCCCGCCGGTCGCCCCCGGGCTGCTGTCCGAGGTCGCGATCGTCTGCGAGCTCGCGAAGGCCACCCTCGGTGACCGCGTGGCCGTCGACTGGCAGGGCATGCGGGACGACTACGACGTGATCCGCGACCACATCAGCCACGTCGTCCCCGGCTTCGACGACTACTCCCGCCGCGCCGCGAGCAAGGAGGGCTTCGTCCTGCCGAACGGTCCCCGCGACTCCCGGACCTTCGCCACGAAGACCGGCAAGGCGATGATCACCGTGAACGAGCTCGAGCACGTGGAGCGCCCCGAGGGCACCCTGCTGCTGCAGACGCTGCGGTCGCACGACCAGTACAACACGACGATCTACAGCCTGAACGACCGGTACCGCGGCATCAAGAAGGGCCGCCACGTCGTCTTCGTGAACCCGGACGACCTGGTCGAGCTCGGGCTGCAGGACGGCGACCGGGTGGACGTCGCGACGGTGTGGGACGACGACGTCGAGCGCGTGCTGCGCGACTACCGGGTCGTCGCGTACCCGAGTGCTCGCGGGTGTGCGGCGGCGTACTTCCCCGAGGCGAACGTGCTCGTGCCGCTCGACAGCGCGGCGAAGGGCAGCAACACGCCGGTGTCGAAGGCGGTGCCGGTGCGGTTGACACGGGTGGCGGTGCCCGCGGGCGTGTGAGGCACGCGGGCGGCGGCGCGTGACACGCGTCCTGCGACGAGACCGCTGTCGTTCGACAGCCGCGACGTCGCGGAACGCGCACCGCTGACGGACGGGAGGCACGGTGCCAGCCGGCACCGTGCCTCCCGTCCGCCGCGGTGCCGGGTCAGGGCTCCGGGTGCTCGCCCTGCCAGATCGTGTCGACGGCCTCGAACTCGCGCGGGTAGCACTGGGTGTCGTAGACCTCGATGCTCTCCGACGCGATGCCGTACCGGTACCAGGGCCCGTCGCCGCCCGGTGTCGAGCTCGACAGGCCGTCCGCGGCGTACGTGAGCGGGACGACGGCCATCGGGTGGCCGGCCTGCGCCATGCACGCCTGCAGCCGGTTGAACGCCGTCGTGTACTCCTGCAACGTGACGACCCCGTCGTCGGTCTCGGCGTCCTGCTGCGGCGACGGTCCCGCGATCGTCGCCCGCTGCGTCCACGACGTCCACAGCGCCCACCGTGCCGATCCCGAGGCCGCGACCGTCACCCGCACCGCCCCGTCGTCGACCGGCAGGAAGTCCACCGTGACCGGATCACGGCCGTCGCGTGCGGGTGTGCAGGACTCGCCGCCGACCGGGGTGCCGTCGACCTCGACGCGGAAGCTCCCGGCATCGAGGCAGGTCCACGCGACGGTGAGTGCGTCCGCACCGCGGGGCGGATCGACGACCGTCGTCGTCCGGTCCCCGTGCGCCACGAGGAAGACCGGGTCCCCGAGCACGCGCGCGTGGTCGCCCTCCTCGACCTGGTACCGGGCGGAGATCGCCAGCCCGGTCTCGACCGCGGCGTCGGGGTCTGCGCCCGGCAGCGCCGCTGCGGTGAGGCCGCCGGTCAGCCCGCCGCCGACCACGAACGCGGCGAGGACGGCGAGCACGGTGGCACGCGTCGGGCGCCGGCGACGGGCCCGGGCGGTCCCCGGAGCACCGGTGCGGTCGACCTCCGCGACGAGCGCGTCGCGCATGGCGGTCAGGCGGGGGGAGAAGTCGTCGTTCACAGTGCGCCTCCGAGGGGTTCCGCTGTGGCTGTGTACCGCTTGTGGAGCCGGGCCTTCGCCCGGTGGAGTCGGGACTTGACGGTCCCGGGGGCGACGCCGAGCACCGCCGACGCCTCGCGCTCGCTGAGTCCCTCGAGCACGCAGAGGGTCAGGACGCGCTGGTCGTCGAGCGACAGCCGCCCCATGGCCGCGACCGCACCGCCGTCGCCGAACTGCTCCGCGGGGTCGGGTGCCGGCTCGGGCGCCGGGAACCGGCCGAGGAACGCCCGGTGCCGGTGCGCCGACCGGGTGACGTTGTGCGCGGTGTTCGTCGCCGTGACGAGGAGCCACGGCAGGAGCGAGTCGTCGACGAAACGGACGTGGTCACGGCGCCGCCAGGCCTCGAGGAAGGTCATCGCGACGACGTCGTCCGCGTCGGCCGGTGCTGCTGCCGGGACGAGGCCGACGGCATGTCGCCGGAGCCTCGCGGCGTGCCGGTCGAAGACCCTGCCGAAGGCCTGCCCGTCCCCCGCGAGGCTCAGGGCCCAGTCGGCCCCGTCCCCCGTGATCTGGTTCATGTCAGGTGGTGTCCGCACCGACGCGATCGGTTCCCGGCTCGGCGTGTCGCGCGCGGGCGCGGCGTGTTCAGCGCTGGTCGGCGGCCTCGCGCGGCTCCGTGATCCGCTCCCCGGTCTGCGGGTCCCAGCCGATGGTCCTCGGTTCCTGCGCACGCGGGCGTCGCTCCCAGCGAGGGAACCACGGGCGTGCCGACGGCAGGTACAGCAGCACGGCAGCGGCGACGACAGCGACCGGCTCGAGCGTGGGCCGGTCCGCGCTCCCGACGGCCACGGCGATCACGACGTCCACCAGGGCGAAGGCACCCAGCACCCCGAGCCACACCCGCGCGGTGCCGGAACCACGCCACACGAGCAGGGTCGCCCAGGCGAGCAACGCGCAGATCCCGATGCCGAGCACCCCACCGATCACCGCGATGAGCGGACCACCGGACTCGTCCTGCGCCAGCTGCACCGCTGCCACCGAGACCGTGGTGACCCGTACCAGCAGCACGACCGCCCAGATCGCCAGGGCCGCGGTGACCACCGTCGGTCGTCGCAGCGGTCGGTCGCTGTCCTGCGCGCGGTCGTCCGTCGTCACGGTGCCCCCTCCGGTCGCTCACGGACTCGTCGCCCGCGTACCGCGACGGTAGCGGAGTCGAGACGCCGACGGCAGCCCTAGGAGACGACCCGCTCCGTGTCAGCGCGGCGGCGGAGGCCCTCAGGACCGCGGGGTACCGAGGTCGACCAGGTTCGGCCCGACCGTCGACGACGCCAGGTCGACCCGGGCGAGGGGTGTGCCTCCGCCCGGTCCGAGGACACCGATGCGGATCGCCGTCACCGAGTACGCGCCCGTCCTCGCGTACCGACCGTCACGGGAACCGGGGAGGTCGCGCTGCACGTTGACCTGCACCGACAGCAGCGCGGGGAGCGCCCGGAGCACCGGTGTGACCGCGGCCACGAGCGGCCCCGTCGCCGCTGCCAGGGTGCTGCCCGCGGTGGTGACCTGGGCCAGGAGTCCCCTCGCCACACCCTGGACGACTCCCGGGAGGTCCTCCGTGAGGCCGCTGACGAGCAGGCTGACGAGACCGCCCAGTCCGAGGTCGAGCCCGAGCAGCTTCGACCCGACGGTCACGGTCCCGCTCCCGCCGGCGGCGGTCCCGAGCCCGCTGTCCGTGCGGATGTCCAGTTCGACGACCGGTGTCCCGAGCAGGCCGAGCAGCTGGACGTCGAGCGCGACCTGCAGGCGCAACGCCTCGAGCGTCGAGGTCAGGACCGCCGCGATGCGTTGCGTCCAGGCGTCCAGCATCGCCGTGACCCTGGCCGTGAGCTGGTCCACGAGACCGGCGTCGAGGACGATCTCGGTGTTCGGGGGCAGGCCGTTCAACCCCGAGGACCGACCACCGACGAGCCGTGCGAGGTCGACGTGGACGCTGCCGGACGCGAGGTCGACCGTGACGACGCCGTCGGTCAGCGGCTCCCGGGTGATCGGGGCGATCGCGGTCCCGAGGTCGGCTCCCTGCAGGGTCACGCTGCCGCGCACGGTCCCGACGCGGAGCGTGCCGCCGAGCAACTCCGCGCCGATCTCGGCCCTGACGGCGTTCGCGAGCAGCCCGCCCGGACCGGCGAGCTGGGCCACCGCGCCGTCGAGCGTCCGCACCGTGCTGTCCACCGAGCTCGTGAGCGACGAGACGAGCGGACTGTCGATCCGCAGGTCGAGCCCGGCGATCCCGTAGTCGCGCGTCACCCGCCGCGACCCGTCGGCAGCGGCAGCCGCAACGGGAGCCGTCGTGGTCCCCGTCGCCGCGAGCAACGCAGGTCGGACGGTGGGCGCGTCAGCACCTGCACCGGCCGCGGTGGGACCCGCGGTCCCCCACACCTCGTCCTCGAGCAGGTCGCAGCCGTCGAGCTGCGCCGAGGATCCCACGGCCCCGACCTCGAGCCCGACGTCCGAGACGTTCCGCAGGTCGACGACCCCTGCCAGGGCCTGCCCGAGGTCGAGCGTCGCCGGCTCGGGCAGCGCCTCGGTCGGCGTGGTGTCGGTGACGAGCACGCCCCCGGAGTCACTGACCAGGCCGGAAGCGGCGACCGACCTGCCCGTGGCGACGGACGTCGCGACCTGGTTGACCGCTCCGGCCGATCCTCCGGGCAGTCCGGTGCCGAGGCCGGTCAGGTCGAGTCCGGCGACACTGCCCAGGACGCCGACGTCGAGGGGGTTGCCGTACGCGGCGGTGGTCTCCGTGCGGGTGATCTCGGGCGCGGTCGCCGGGCTGACCGAGACGCCCTGCGTGCCGGTCTTCGTCACGTCGAGCCCGCGCAGGTCCGCGACCGCCCCGAGGTCCTGCCCCGCCACGCTCCCGGCGAGGAACCGGCTCGAGGAGTTCGCCGTGTAGCCGACGTCCTCGCCGCACGAGAACGACGAGGTCCCCAGAGCACCGTCACCGTGCACCCACTCCGAGTCCTGCCACGTCGCGGTCGACGGGGCGGGTCCGGGGACCGTCACCGCTGCGGTCGCCCCGACCACCGCCACGATCCCGACCAGCACGGCGCCACGACCACGGCGCAGCATGCCGAGCACCGCCGGGCGGTGACGGGCACGGTGGCGCGGGCTCGTGCGCGGGATCACCGGGCGCACCCGTCGCTCGACGCCGCTGTCCGCCACACCCGGACCACCACCCCGGCGAGCACGAGCGCCGCCGCGACGAACAGCGGCGCCACGAAGGCCGCACCGGTGGAGGCCAGCGAGGTGGACGACGCCGTCGGCGACACCGGTGGCCCCGCGACCGCGTCGTCCGCGCTCGCGGTCACCCCGAGCCCCACGGTCGCTCGGAGTCCCATGAGCCCGTCGTCGGCCGAGGCTCCCGCGGTGTCGGCGACGGCGAGCTCGACGAGCAGCCAGGTCGCACCGTCGCCGTCGGGATCGGAGACCGGCACACGGAGGGTGTCGGGCTCTCCCGGACCGACCGACAGGACCCGCTGCCCGCCGTCGCAGACCGGCACGGCATCGAGTCCTCGCCAGGGCCGCTCGCACGCCGACACGGCGACCCGGAGGCCGTCCGGGTGCTCGGCGAGCGCTCCGTCCCGACGGAGTTGCACCTCCGTCGCGATCAGCCCTGGTCGGTCGACACTGGTGCGCACCTGCCAGTGGACCGGTCGACCGGGCTGCAGCTCGGGTGCGCGCAGCGGGTACGGCGATGCCTCGAGCACGAGACCGCCCGGTACTCCGGTCTCGGGAACGACGTGCCACCCCGCTGCGACGGCCGCACCGCCGCTGGCGAGCCCGAGGACGGCGCAGATGACCGCTCCGGCCGCGGTGACTCCCGCACGAGCGCCCGCCGTACGACTCATGCTCGCGCTCCGGTGTCGTCGTCCCGAGCGGTCCGTCGTGCTGGCCAGAACGACCACACGACGAGCAGGCCGACCGTCGCCACCGCCAGCCCGCGGGCAACGGGGGTCGAGGACCACTGCAGCACGTGCCCGAGCCCGGGGGCGCTGGCGACGGTGAGCCGGGCCTCGCGGACGACCGAGGGATCACGGTCGATCGTGTCGTTCGCGTCGCCCCGCATCGTCAGCGACCTCGCCTCCGGGTCACCCGGCACCCGATCGACGGCGACCACGCGGTGGGTCACCGGCAGCTCGGATCCCGGTCGCGGGACCGTGACGACCTGCCCCGGTCGCACGTCAGCCGCTGCGATCCGCTCGGACACGACGACCGCCCCGGCGGGGATCGTCGGGCTCATCGACCCGGTGGTCACGACCACGAGCGACAGCCCCGTCGTCGTGGCGACGACCCACCACGCGACGCAGAGGACACCGACGACCCCCGCCACGGCGACGACGACGGCTCGCAGGCGGTGCAGCACGCCGCGACGGCGTGCAGCGGCGGTCGAGACCACTGCCGCGCTGTCCTGCACCGGAACGACCCCGGTCACCTCGAGGTGGCTGCGAACATCCATGCCGGCGCCGCGGTCCGTCCCTGCAGTGCGTCGAGCGCGACCCCGGCGGGCAGCGACGGCGTGGTCGGGAGCGACACCTCGAAGCAGTACGCCTGCTCCGAACCGGCGTCCGCCGCGAGCGCCTGGCTCGCGGCGGCTCCGGTCGACGCAAGGGGCCCGTCGGCGATGACGGTGCCGGTGGTGAAGGCCGTCGCACCGCACGGGACGCCGTCGGCCGTCGTCGCGACGCGGACCTGCAGGGCTTGCCAGAGCAGCTCGCCGGGGTCGGAGGTCGTCACCCCGGTCGCGGTCTCCGCCGCCGCCATCCGCACGTCGCCCGCGATCGAGCCCGCCACCGTCCGGAGTCGGACACCGGCGTACGTCGCGTCGCCCGGCGAGAGCGCGATGCCGTCGAGGCCGAAGGTCATCTCCTGGCCGGGGTTCTCCTCGGCCTGCGTCCACCCGGAGTCGAGCGCCGCGGTGACGTTCTGCTCCACCTCGAAGGTGGAGGTCCCGATCCCCGGCCCTCCGGTCCCGTTCCCGCCGAACACCCACTCGGTGTCCGTCCACGACGCGAGCGTGTACCCGACCCCGCCGACGACGAGGGCGCCGCCGGCGACGAGCGCCGCGGCCCTGGTGCGCCGCGAAGCGGGCGCGCTGGACTGTCCTGACATCGTTGCTCCTGATCCGTGCACGCGGACGCCGGTGGTGGGCCGGTCCGACACGGCGGGAGCTGGTGAGGTCCCCCGTCGGCGGCTGTCCGCTCTTCTGGGGACATGCTGCCGGACCTCCGGCCGGAAGACAAGCCAACCGCGAGGATTGCTCCGGAGACTACGGACGGGAGGCGCGGTGCCCGCTGGCACCGCGCCTCCCGTCCGTCAGCTGGTCGCCGCGCAACGGTCGCGCCCGTTCAGACGGACGCCTCCGTCCCGCGGACCTTCCCCACCACGACGTCGACGATCCCGGCGATGAGCGCCGCCGCGACGAAGACCAGGGAGACCCCGAGCCCGAGCGGCAGGCCCTGCGAGTAGTCGCCCTTCGTGCTCGCCAGCGACGAGTAGAACACGCTGCCGACCGCGGCGATGCCGATCGCCGAGCCGACGCGGGCCCCCACCTGGATGAGACCACCTGCGGACCCGCCCTGCTGGACCGGTACCTCGGAGAGCGTGAGCGTCTGGTTCGGCGAGATGGTGAGACCCGACCCGATGCCGGCGACGAGCAGCGGCAGCACGAGCCACCAGCCGAGGTCCGGGCCGTAGTGTTCCGCGACGACCCAGACGACTGCGCCGAGGCCGATGAGCACCAGCACGGTGCCGACCACGATGAGCTGCCGACCGAAGCGGTGCACGATCCGGCCGCCGACGGTCGATGCGATGCCCGAGCCGATGGCGAACGGCACCGAGGCGACGCCCGCGAGCAGCGCGGAGTACTGCAGGCCCGACTGCAGCGCCAGGGTCAGGACGAAGAACAGCGGGGTGAACCCGGCGAAGTAGACCGTGGCGAGACCGACCCCGAGCGAGAACGACCGGCGGCGGAACAGCCGCAGGTCGACCACGGGCTCGTGGTCCCGGCCGTAGCGGCGCTCCCAGAGCACGAACAGCACCGCGAACACCACCGCGGCGACGACGAGCCACCACTTGGCGTTGCTCTTCCACTGCTCCGACTGCACGAAGGGCAGCAGCAGCGCGACGACCGCGGCGCCGAGCAGGACGATCCCGACCGGGTCGAAGTCGTGCTTCTGGCCGCGCTCCGCCTTCGGCGTGGTGGGCAGGTAGCGGAAGGCGAGCAGGATCGTGACGAGCCCGACGGGCAGGTTCACGAAGAAGACGAAGCGCCACCCGTTCTCGGTGCCGAACGCCGTGATGAGCAGGCCGCCCACCAGCGGACCGATCGCGGTCGCGATGCCGACGGTCGCGCCGAACAGGCCGAAGGCGGTGCCGCGCTCCTTGCCGCGGAACAGCTGCTGGATGAGCGCGGTGACCTGCGGGGTGAGCAGACCGCCGGCCAGGCCCTGCACCAGGCGGGCGACGACGAGCACGAACCCGTTCGGGGCGAAGCCGCAGAGCGCGCTCGCCACCGTGAAGAGTGCGACACCGACGACGAACATGCGGCGACGGCCGACGGCGTCACCGAGCCGGCCACCGGGCACGAGCAGCAGTCCGAACGCCAGGGCGTACCCGGACAGGATCCACTGGACGGCCTCGGGGGTCGCGCCGCTCAGGCCGCTCGAGATGGACTGGAGTGCGACGTTGACGATCGACACGTCGAGCAGGACGATGCCGCCGCCGAGCAGGCAGATGACGAGTGCCTTCCACCGGTTCGGGTCCGGGGCGTCGTCCTGCTGCTGCGCCGGTCGTCCGCCGGTCGGCTGCTGCTGGTCGGGGTGCTGCTCGGGGTGTTGCTCGGCCTGCGGTCCCGAGGGCTGCTCGGCGCTCGCGGCGTGGTGCGCGGTGTGGTGCGCGACGGTGGGAGCCGCATCGGGCTCGACGGGTCTGCGGTGTTCGGCTGCCATGACGATGCCACGCTAGGCCGGGCCCTCGGGGCGATCCGCAGGCTGTGCGGTTCTTGTCCCCCGATCCGACCCGCGGACGCTGAGGACACCGCGAACACCTCGGACACCTCGAACACCTCGGACACCTCGGACACCTCGGACGCAGCAGACGCCCCGGACGGGCCGGAGGGGCCGGAGGGTCAGCGCCCCGTGCGCTGCAGGCCGTCCGCCGCCCTCCCCAGGAGCCAGTTGACCGCCCAACCGAGCACGCCGACGACCGGCACCAGGACGATGACGAGCGTCCAGACGATCTTCACCGCGTCGCTCCGGCGTCGGTCGCGCCAGACCTGCACCAGCGCCAGCACGTCCAGGGTCAGCAGCAGCACGAGCACCAGCACGTGGGCACCAGCGAGGTTCTCGAACACGTCGTCCTCCTTCGTCGTCGGAGGTCCCACGCTAGGACGCGCCCCGTGTCGGTCGCGTCCTCCGCGAGGACGACCTCACTCCCCCCTGGTCGGCGTCGACCAGACTGGAGCGATGGAGTCGTGCACGTTCTGCAGCATCATCGCCGGCGGGGAACCGGTCACCTGGGTCGAACGCGAGGAGCACGCCGTCGCCTTCGCCCCGCTCCCGGCGTCGGCGCTGGCGCCCGGGCACACGCTGGTCGTCCCGGTCGCCCACACCGCGGACCTGCTCAGCGCCGACCCCACCTCGCTCGCAGCCTGCACGGCGCTGGCGCGACGGGTCGGCCTCGCCCTGCGGGGTGCCCTCGGCGCGACCGGGACCGTCCTCCTGCAGGCCTCCGGCACCGACGCCGGGCAGAGCGTGCCGCACCTGCACTTCCACGTGGTGCCCTGCTGGCCGGACGACGGCACGACGCACTGGCCGGAGCCGCCGTCGGCGCACGTGCACGACGGCGATCCGTACGCCGACCTGCGGGCGATGTTCGAGTAGGCGCGGCACCGGATGTCATCCCGGAGGAGCACGTCGGTCCTCCGCTGTGCCGATCCCGCCGTGGGCCGCGGTGCGCTGTGATCGTCCCAGACACGAAAGGCTCGACATGCCCCGCTCCACGATCACCGCTCCCCTCGCCGTCGGCGTGCTCGCCCTCGGCGCCCTGACGCTCACCGGCTGCTCGGCCCTCGGCGACCTCGCCCACGACCGGGTGACCTCCGAGGCCTCGAGCCGCGCCGACCTCGACTCCGCACCCGACTGGCTGCCCTCGGACGCCAGCGACATCACCTCGGTCGCAGGCACCGGCGGGAAGGGCTCCGACGCGACCCCGACCACGCTGGTCTTCACGAGCACCGACGGTGTCACCGACGACGCCTGCCGCACGACGCCCCGGCAGTCCGCGCCGACGATGGACGTCGACGGTGCGCCGGACGTGTACAAGGCCACCTCGGTGCTGCGGTGCGGCCCGTGGTCGATGACGTCGACGGGTGACCGCTGGGTCGCCTGGACGCCGAACCCGGGCGACGGCGGGTCCTGACGTGCCCCGTCCCCGCGGCCGCCACCGACGCACGAGGACGCGGCGCGCCCGTCCGTTCGGCGAGCACCGCGCCACGGTCGCCGTCGCGGCCCTCTCCGCCGGCCTCGGCGCCCTCGTCGTCACCGGCGCCGAGGCCGCGCTCCGGATCGTCGAGCTCGGCGAACGCACCGGGTCGAGCGCCACGGTGGCCGCGATCCTGCCCGTCGTGGCGTGGGTCTTCATCGGGATCGCCCTGTACGTCAGCGCCGTGGTCGCGTCCAACACCTGCGCGACCGTCATCGCCGGCCGCACCCGCTCGCTCGGACTGCAGCGTGTCCTCGGTGCCACCGGTCAGCAGCTCCGCTGGCAGGTCACCCGGACCGGGGCGACCTGCGGGATCGTCGGCGCCGCCGTCGGCACCGTCCTCGGCGCGGTCGTCGCGGACGCCGCGCTCGCCGTCGCCGCGGCCGCGGACGTGCTCCCGTCGCTCGGCGTCGTCGCCCCGCCGTCCCTGGTCCCGATCGGGCTCCTGGTCGCGGTCATCACGACGGTCGCGTTCCGCATCGGCTCCCGCGCCGTCCTCACCATCTCCCCGCTCCGCGCGCTCGAGGCCGGCGTCGAGGCCGCTCCCGGCACGACCCGTTCCGTCGGCCGCACGGTGACCGCGAGCACGCTCTCCCTGCTCGGCACGGCGGGGCTCGGCGTCGCCGTGGTGCTCGGCGCGACGAGCGTCGACTGCCTGCTGCTCGCGGTGGCCTGCGGTGCCCTGTCGTTCACGGGCGTCGTGGTCGCCGCCCCGGTGCTGCTCCCCGCCGTCCTGCGGATCGCGGCCGCCGCGTCCGCCCGGTCGGTCGTGCCGGCGATGGCCGCACGGAACTCGCTCCGGGCGCCGAAGCGCACCGCCCGCGCGACGGTGGGGCTGCTCATCGCGGTGACGCTCATGGCCACGTTCGCCGTCGGGTTCTCGACCTACGCCAGCATGCTCCAGGGCCAGGCCGC
This sequence comes from Curtobacterium sp. 1310, assembly GCF_017834105.1. Lineage (NCBI taxonomy): Bacteria > Bacillati > Actinomycetota > Actinomycetes > Micrococcales > Microbacteriaceae > Curtobacterium > Curtobacterium sp. 1310. Next base: position 105,528 of record NZ_JAFICY010000007.1, read on the forward strand.
GGACGACCCCGAGTACTACCGCGGCATCCAGGAGCAGTTCGACCAGCTCGCGGTCATGTTCACCGGCCTCGTCGGTGCCGCCGGGGTCATCGCGGCCGCCGGGGTCGTCGCCGTCACGGCCCTGACGACCGCGCAGCGGGGACGTGAGCTCGGACTGCTCCGGGTGGTGGGCGCGACGCGGCAGCAGGTCCGCGCGCTCGTCCTCGCGGAGACGGCGATCACGGTCGCGGTCGCGGTCGTGCTCGGCGGGCTGCTCGGCACCGCGTACGGCTGGGCCGGGGCGTACACGCTGCTCGGCGCGACCAAGGGTGCGGAACTCGTCGCGCCCGTCGTGCCGCTCTGGCTCGTGGTCGTCGTGGTGGTCGGCGCTGCGGGCACCGGGCTCGCCGCTGCGCTGGGCCCGGCGGCACGAGCCGTGCGGGCGGCCCCGGTGACCGCGCTCCGGTACGAGTAGCGCCCGACGGGGCCGGCCGGCGACCCGGGGTCAGCCGGCCGCCCGGCGCACGAGCTCCCGGAGCCGCTGCTCGACCTCGTCGGTCCACTCGACGACGGCGAACGAGGTCGCCCACATCGCGCCGTCGTCGAGCGTGGCGTCCTCCTGGAACCCGACGGTCGCGTAGCGCGCACCGAACTTCGAGGCCGGCTGCACGAAGGTGACGACCTTGCCGTCCCGCGCGTACGACGGGAACCCGTACCAGGTCTTCGGATCGAGCTCCGGAGCGACCTCGGTCACGAGCACGTGGTAGCGCGCGGCCAGGACCTGGTCGAAGCCCTCGAGTGCCTCGATCGCGGCCGTGCACGCCTCGCGCTCGGCCTCGCGCTTCGCGGCGCCCTTCAGCCCGCGCGTCGCCTTCCGTTCCGCTGCTGCCTGCTGCATCGCGGCTCGCTCCGCGTCGCTGAACACCTCGGCCATGCCCGTCTCCCTCACCGATCCGCCCGGTCCGCGACCGGTGCTGACGGCATCCTGGCACCGCCGGTGCGGACCGCGCGACCCGGCGGACGGGAGGCACGGTGCGGGTCGACCACGAGCCTCCCGTCCGTCCCGGCGCACGCCCGTTGCCCACGGACGACAGGAGCGCGCCGGTCCGAGGACCGACGCGCTCCTGTCTGCGCTGGGCTGGGTGTCAGCGGGTGGTGCGTCCGGCGCGGGGCAGGAGCACGCCGAGGACGATCATCGCGACGGCGAGGAAGGCGTGCAGGACGTTGTCGGCGCTGTTCAGCGGGACGAAGTTCGCAGCCCCGGCCATGCCGGCGACGAAGAGGCCGAAGACGAACAGCACGGCGTAGACGATGCCACCGATGAGCAGGTACGAGCGCGAGCCCGCGGCCGAACGGGCGGCGAGCAGGCCGACGATGCCGAACAGCAGGTGCACGATGTTGTGGAGCACCGACACCTGGAACAGGCCGAGGAGCATGGCCATCGAGCTGTTGCCCGCGAAGGACAGCGTGCCCATGTCCATCGTGAGTCCGGGGATGAAGCCGGCGATGCCGACGATGAGGAAGACGATCCCGAAGAGCAGTGCGCCCTTCTGGACGAGGGTCGAACCGGTACGGGGGGTTGCTGCGCTGGACATGTGGTCTCTCCTTGTGTGCGAGGACCGGGTCGTGGTTCCGGTCGGGGACGTGACGCGTGTCACGCTCGGTTGCCTTTCACGGTAGACATGCAGCCTGCTCTCGGTTTCCCCCCGTCCGGGGGCACGCGCCGAACGGACAGGACCCGTCGTACGGTGGGAGGGTGCGGGAACTCGACTGGGACGGCTACCGGAACGTGCGGGACCTCGGCGGGCTCCCCACCCCGTCGTCCCCGACCGGTGCGACGCAGCGCGGCCGGATCGCACGCGGTCCGCGCCGGGAACTGCTCACGGACCGGGGCTGGCAGGACGCACGCGTGTGGGGGCTCCGGTCGGTGGTCGACCTGCGGTGCGCCGACGAGGTGGGGCGTCGCGAGGGCGATCCCCTCGTCGCTCCGGACGCCCTCACCGACATCACCGTCGTCGCGGCCCCGACCGAGGACCAGGACGACCCGGAGTTCCGCGAGGTGTGCTTCCCGATCCTCGACTCCCCCGAGTACTGGCGGCACAACTGGCGGATCCTGCCCGACCTGGTGCTCGGTGCGCTGCGGGCGATCGCGGACGCGCCGTCCGGGGTGCTCGTGCACTGCAGTGCGGGGCGCGACCGGACGGGCATGATCAGCACGCTGCTGCTCGCGAACGCCGGCGTCCCGCCGACTGCCGTCGCCGAGGACCACGCGGCTTCCGTCCGCGCGATGGCCGGCACCGGGACCCACGCTCCGGGTGACCGCCAGGCGACCTGGGATGCCGACCAGGTGACCGAGTGGCTCGCCACCGTCACACCGATCGTCGAGGACGTCGCCGCCGACGTCGACGCGGCGTTCGCCGCCGTCGGTGCCGACGACGACCTGCGCGCACGGTTGCGCGCCCGACTCACCATGCCCTGACCACGCGGGAGCCGTCGGACGGGAGGCACGCTGCCGGCCCGCACCGCGCCTCCCGTCCGTCAGCTGCGCCCCGCCGTCGACTGCTCAGGTCGGTCGTGCGGTCACGGTCCGGGGACGGTGACGCGGACGGCGCTGATCCGCCCGGCGCGCGTGCGCGCCGTGGTGTCCGGGTCGTAGCTGTCGGCGGTGGCGAGGTAGAGGGTGCGACCGTCCTCGCCGCCGAGCGCGCAGTCGATCGCACACAGGCCGGGGGCGTCGATGCGGTCGGTGACCTCGCCGCCCTCGACGACGCGGAGGAACTCCCCCGTGTCCACCGAGCAGACCCAGATCGCGCCCTCGGCATCGACCGTGCTGCCGTCCGGCGTGACGCCCCCGGGCAGCGTCGCCCACTCGCGGCGGCCGGTGAGCGACCCGTCCGGCTCGATGTCGAACGCGGTCAGTCGACCACCCCAGGTCTCGCTGACCACCAGGGTCCGCGTGCCGGGGAGCACGTTCGCGCTGTTCGGGAACACCAGGCCGTCGGCGGCGAGCCGGGCGGAGCCGTCCTGGTCGACGACGTAGAGCGGTCCCGGGCGGAGTTCTTCACCGCCGTACAGGTCGTAGCCGAACGCGCCGACGTACGTCCGGCCGGTCGCCTCGTCGACGACCAGGTCGTTGAGGAGCGACGGTTCGGTCGACGACAGGTCGGCGAACGGCTCGTTCGAGCCGTCGGGACGCACGACCTGGATCGTCCGGGCGTTCATGGCACTGACGATCAGCCGACCGTCGGCGAGCCACCCGAGGCCGGACGACTGGCCGTCGATGGTCGTCTCGAGGCGTGGTCGCGCGTCCGCCGCACCGGGGTCGACCGAGAAGACCTCGCCCGTGTGCATGTCGGAGTACCAGAGCCGGCCGTCGTGCCAGCGGTTGCCCTCGGGGAAGCGGATGCCGGAGACGACCTCGGTCGCGGAGTCGATGGTGGTGTGCACCCGTCCAACCTGCCACTCGGGACTGGCGGTCACCTGGCGCTCGTGGCCGGGGTCCAGCCGAGCTCGGGGCCGAGCCGCCCGGCCATGTCCTCGATGATCTGCGCGTAGTCGTCGGGCGCGAACGAGAACGGCAGCGCGAAGGCGACCTCCGTCGCCACCTGGTACCCGGCGTCGGCGCGGAGTCGATCGGCGATCTCGGCCGAGCTCCCGACCAGGTCGGCGGCGAACAGCAGCTTCCCCGGCCCCTGCGGGACCCCGACCCGACCGGCTCGCGCCGCGGCGTAGGCCCGGTACCGCTCGACCTGCTGCGGCGTCGCCGAGTCGGTCGGGATGACCACGAGGCCCTGCGAGACCCGCGCCGAAGCAGGGTCCGGGTGCGCGTCGAGGTAGGCGTCGACCTGCGCGCGCTGGTTCGCGGCGAAGTCGGTGCCGACCTCGCTCCGGGTCACGCTCGAGGTGAGCAGGTGGAAGCCGTGCTCGGCCGCCCACACCGCGGACCGCGTGCTGCCGGTGCCGTACCAGATCCGGTCGGCGAGCCCCGGGCTCTGCGGTTGGACGGTCGTGGCGAACTCCTCGATCCCCCGGCGCTCCCCGGCCGCCGTGACGGGGTCGCCGCGCACGAGGTCCCGGAAGCGCAGGAGTCGGTCGTTGCCGAGGTCCTCGTGCTCGGCGGTGTCCGGGTGGATCGCTCACGGTAGAGGTCGTAGTGCATGGGCGTCCCCACGGAGAAGCCGGGCTGCAGCCGACCGCCGAGCAGCACGTCCACCGTGCCGAGGTCCTCGGCGAGGCGGAACGGGTTCTCGGCGCCGATCGGGGTGACCGCTGTGCCGAGGGCGATCCGCGAGGTGCGCTGCGAGGCGGCGGCCGTGATCGCCACGGGCGACGAGATGCCGTGCTGCAGGTGGCGGTGCCGGAGCCAGGCACTGTCGAAACCGAGGGCCTCGGCTCGCTCGATCACGCGGAGCGTCTCCTCGTGGCCGTCGGCCGGGCGCACGGGGTCGAACGAGCCGATGGTCAGGAAGCCGAGGCGCTCGAGGGGCCGGTCGTCGGAGGGCATGCTCCGATCGTCGCAGACCGGGGCGCGGGGCGTCGGTGGTCCCGACGTATCCTGGCTGCATGAGCATGGAAGGCGCTGCCTGGAGCTCGCTGTACAAGATCTCGTCCGCGAAGGACGCCGGGCGGGGCTTCTCCCGCGAGTCGCTCCGGCGGATCATGACGTTCGCCGTGCCCTACAAGGTGCAGCTCGTGGTGTTCATCGCGCTGTCCGTCGTGGGGGCCTTCCTCGCGGTCGCGACGCCGGTGCTCGCCGGCCAGGTCGTCGACGTCATCGCGGCCCGCGGCGCCGTGTCGACCATCGTCTGGTTGGCCCTGGTCATCGCGCTCGTGGCCGTCGCCGACGCCGCGTCGTCGCTGCTCACCCGCTGGTACTCGGCGCGGATCGGCGAGGGCGTCATCCTCGACCTCCGCACCGCGGTGTTCAACCACGTGCAGAAGATGCCGATCGCGTTCTTCACCCGGACCCGGACCGGCGCGCTGGTCAGCCGGCTGAACAACGACGTGATCGGCGCGCAGCAGGCCTTCAGCGGGACGCTCTCCGGCGTCGTCACGAACTCCGTGGCACTCGTGCTGACGCTCGTCGTCATGCTCAGCACCTCGTGGCTGGTGACGGTCATCGCCGTCGTCATGCTCCCGGTGTTCCTCGTCCCCGCACGTCGGATGGGCAGCCGCCTCGCCGCGCTCCGCCGCGAGGCCGCCGACCACAACTCCGCGATGAGCACCCAGATGACCGAGCGGTTCTCCGCACCCGGCGCGACGCTCGTCAAGCTGTTCGGGCGCCCCGACGAAGAGGCCGAGGAGTTCCGCGTCCGCGCCGCCCGCGTGCGGGACATCGGCGTCCGCACCGCGATGCTGCAGTTCGTCTTCGTCACCGCACTCATGCTCGTCTCGGCGCTCGCGCTCGCACTCGTGTACGGCCTGGGCGGCACGCTCGCCCTCGGTGGCCAGCTGAACACGGGCGACGTCGTCACCCTCGCACTCCTGCTCACCCGCCTCTACGCACCGCTCACCAGCCTGGCGAACGCGCGCGTCGAGATCATGAGCGCCGTCGTGAGCTTCGAGCGCGTCTTCGAGGTGCTCGACCTCCGGCCGCTCATCCAGGAGAAGCCCGACGCCGTCACCCTGCCCGACGGCCCCGTCGCGGTCGAGTTCGACGACGTCCGCTTCGCCTACCCGTCCGCCGACAAGGTCTCCCTCGCCTCGCTGGAGGAGGTCTCCACGCTCGACACCCGCGGCGGTGACGAGGTCCTGCACGGTGTCTCGTTCCGGATCGAGCCCGGGCAGACCGTCGCCCTGGTCGGGTCCTCCGGCGCGGGCAAGTCCACGATCGCGCAGCTGCTCTCCCGCCTGTACGACGTCGACAGCGGTGCCGTCCGACTCGCCGGGACGGACGTGCGCGACGTCACCTTCGCGTCACTGCGGCACACGATGGGCATGGTCACCCAGGACGGGCACCTGTTCCACGAGACCATCGGCGCCAACCTGCGCCTCGCCCGCCCCGAGGCCACCGACGACGAGGTGTGGGACGCCGTCCGACGTGCGCGCCTCGAACCGCTCATCCGGTCGCTGCCCGACCAGCTCGACACCATGGTCGGCGAGCGGGGCTACCGCCTGTCCGGCGGCGAGCGCCAGCGCATGACGATCGCCCGGCTCCTGCTCGCGCAGCCCCGTGTCGTGATCCTCGACGAGGCGACCGCCGCGCTCGACTCGACGTCCGAGGCCGCCGTGCAGGCCGCCCTGAGCGAGGCACTCGACGGTCGCACGGCGATGGTCATCGCGCACCGGCTGTCGACCATCCGGAGCGCGGACCTCATCCTGGTCATCGAGGACGGCTCCGTCGTCGAGCGCGGCACGCACGAGGAACTCCTCGCTGCCGGCGGGCGGTACGAGGAACTGCACCGGACCCAGTTCGCCGTGCAGGCGGACCAGGCGCCGGACCCCGCTCCGCTGCGCGGGAGCGGCATCCGCTGACGGCGCGACCGCAGCGTCCCGTGACGGGCTGCGGGCGGACGTGCGATCGCGCCCAGCGCCGGCCCGGAGGCGCGTGGTGCGCGCGCCCCGCGCCTCCCGTCCGGCGGCACCGCGGTCCGCAGCCGTCAGCCGCTCCGTGCCCGAGACCGAGATCGGGTCCACGTCCGTGACGATCCCGGTGCACGAACCGCGGCATCCGTGCACCGGGATCGTCACGCGGCGGACGGGACGTGGCCGCCCCGTACTCGGCTCCCGGCTCGCTCGGTGCGACGAGGCGCAGGATGGCGTCGTGTCGTCGCTCACGCCGCCACGGGACAAGGAGTCGAGATGACCGCGTACCACCTCTCGAGGCCGGCCTCGGGATCGTCCTCGGGATCGTCCTCGGAGCGGATCCCTGACCGATGCGGACGGTGAGGGAACACGTCCGTGCGGTGATCGCCGTCGTCACTGCGGCGACAGCGATCGTCGTCATCACCGGTTGCAGTGGAGGAAGCCGCGTGGACTCGGAGAGCAACGGGGCCGTGAGCACTGCCGAGGCCCGGCAGTCCGTGCAGGACATCGTCGACCGGACTGCCTCCTCACTCGAGGGCGACTGGGAGGTCTACAGCGGGCCCTCGGTCGAACAGTGCAGCAAGAGCGACGGCAGCGACGGCGCTGCCTACAGGTACATCAAGGCTCTCGCGAAGCCGACCGGTGAACCCGAAGCGGACATCGCCGTCGTCGAGAAGCTGTGGGAGGAAACCGGGATCACCACGCAGCCGTACGAGAGCGGGGGCGACGACCCGATCCTCGGTCTCCGCGGCGCAGGAGGCCCGACCACGTCCATCAGCTTCCTGGCGGACACCCGTCGGTACACGGTCTCAGCAACGTCCGAGTGTGCTGACGGGGACGCCGTCGAGATGCAGCGCAACGGCGAGTGACGAGCGGCGGAGATCCTCGACGGATCAGTGCGGCCCGAGCAGCTCGACCCCGTAGCTGACGACGACCGCCCGCAACTCCTCCAGGTACGTCTGCGCCTGCTCCGTCAGGGGCACCGAGGAGTGCGCGATCCACCCGATCTCGATGCGCTCGTCGACGTCGAGCGGGATGGCGACGATCTCCGGGTCGAGGTCGTCACTGATGAGCCCGGTCGAGATGGTGTACCCGCCGAGCCCGATCATCAGGTTGAAGATCGTCGCCCGGTCCGACACCCGGATCTCCCGCTTGCTCGACATCGTCGACAGGATCTCCTCGGCCAGGTAGAAGGAGTTGTTCGCGCCCTGGTCGAACGTCAGGCGCGGCAGTTCGGCCAGGTCGTCGAGCGTCGCCCGCTCCTGCGACGCCAACGGGTTCCGCCGGGCGACGAAGACGTGCGGCTGCGCGACGAAGAGCGGTGTGAACACGACCCCGGCATCCCGCATCAGCTTGCCGAGGACCTGCCGGTTGAAGTCGTTGCGGTAGAGGATGCCGAGCTCGCTCCGCAGCGTCCGGACGTCCTCGATGATGTCCCACGTGCGGGTCTCGCGCAGCGAGAACTCGTACTGGTCGGCGTCGGCGCCCTCGACCATCCGCACGAAGGCCTCGACCGCGAACGAGTAGTGCTGGGCCGACACCCCGAGCAGCCGGCGCGACGCCTGGCGCCCGACGTACCGCTGCTCGAGCAACGACACCTGCTCGACGACCTGGCGGGCGTACCCGAGGAACTCGACGCCGTCGACGGTGAGCACGACCCCACGTGCGGACCGGGTGAAGAGCGGCCGGCCGATGCGAGCCTCCAGGTCCTTCATCGCAGCCGACATGGTCGGCTGCGAGACGTAGAGCAGGTCTGCGGCCGCGCTGATCGATCCTTCGGAGGCAACCTCGATGAAGTACCGCAGCTGCTGCAGGGTGATGTCGTTCGCAACGCGAGCCATAGGAACAGGCTATGCGACCGCATAGCGTCTCGGTATTACCTGATGACCCGCGCCTCCCGTCATGATCGGAGGACCCTTCCCACAGTGCCCGCGGGCGCTCGACGACCGGACTGCGGACCATGGCGAACGACATCACCTTCAGCATCAGCAGGACACGCTTCGACGAGGACTACTCGCCGGCCGAGAGCTCGCGCTTGACGACGAACTTCGCGAACCTGGCCCGCGGGGAGCACCGGCAGCAGAACCTCCGCGACGCGCTCGCGCTCATCGACGGGCGCTGCAACGACCTGGCCGGTGACCCGGACGCGGATCGCTACCGCGTCGAGCTCGACATCGTGTCGGTGACGATGCAGTTCGAGGACGGCGGACAGGTCGAGCGCTTCCCCTTGATCGAGGTGCTCGACGTCACGATCGTCGACCAGCACTCCGGCGAGCGCCACCAGGGCATCGTCGGCAACAACTTCTCGTCGTACCTCCGGGACCACGACTTCGCCGTCCGCCTGCCGTCGGCTCCCTCGCTCCCCGCGGACTTCGGGCTGCTGCACGGACAGCTCTTCCAGCACTTCCTGCGGTCGGACGCGTTCCGGTCGGAGTTCGACGCGGAGCCCGTCGTCTGCATCAGCGTCTCGACGAGCCAGACCTACCGGCAGACCGGGTTCGTCCACCCGGTCCTCGGTGCGGAGTACGCGCACGAGCACTCGTCGCTCACCGACGACTACTTCGGTCGCATGGGCATGCAGGTCCGGTACTGCATGCCGCCGGGGTCCAAGGCGCCGCTCGCCTTCTACTCGCGCGGCGACGTCCGCACCGACTACTCGAACCTCCAGTTGATCGGCACCATCGCCACCATGGAGACGTTCCAGAAGATCTACCGGCCGGAGATCTACAACGCGAACGAGGTCGCGCCGAGCACCTTCCGCCCGACACTCGAGCACGACGACTGGACGTCGACCGGCATCGCCTACGACCGCGAGGAACGCAGCCGCCTCGGCGTCACGCAGGGCCGGTGGACCGAGGAGCACCTCGTCACACCGCACCGCGACTTCCTCGACCGCTGGCTCGCTGAGCAGACCGCACACGCCGACCAGGCTCTTCCCGCCGCCCCCGCTGCCCTCACCCACTGACCGACTGGACCCCCACGCGCATGAGCACGCTCCTCCCCACCGCGATCGTCGGCAGCCTGCCGAAGCCCTCCTGGCTCGCCGAGCCCGAGCGACTCTGGTCCCCCTGGCTCCTGGACGGTGATGCCCTCGTCGAGGGCAAGCAGGACGCCCTCCGCTCCGCCGTCCACGAGCAGGAGCGCAACGGGATCGACATCGTCAGCGACGGCGAGCAGACCCGCCAGCACTTCGTCACGACGTTCATCGAGCACCTCGACGGCATCGACCAGGAGCGCAAGGAGACCGTGCGCATCCGCGACCGCTACGACGCCGCCGTGCCCACGGTCGTCGGCGCGGTGAGCCGCCCAGAGCCGGTGTTCGTCGAGGACGCGAGGTTCCTCCGCGCCCAGACCGACCGCCCGATCAAGTGGGCGCTCCCCGGCCCGATGACCATGATCGACACGCTCTCCGACCAGCACTACAAGAGCCGCGAGAAGTTGGCGTGGGAGTTCGCGACGATCCTCAACCAGGAGGCACTCGAGCTCCAGGAGGCCGGCGTCGACGTCATCCAGTTCGACGAGCCCGCGTTCACCGTCTTCCACGACGAGGTGCAGGACTGGGGCGTCGCCGCACTCGAGCGCGCCGCCGAGGGCCTGCGCGCCGAGACCGTCGTGCACATCTGCTACGGCTACGGCATCGAGGCGAACAACCGGTGGAAGGAGACCCTCGGCGCCGAGTGGCGGCAGTACGAGCAGTCCTTCCCGCTGCTGCAGCAGTCCTCGATCGACATCGTCTCCCTCGAGTGCATCCACTCCCACGTCCCGCTCGAACTCGTCGAGCTCATCCGCGGCAAGAAGATCATGCTCGGCGCGATCGACGTCGCCACCGAGCAGGTCGAGACGCCCGAGGAGGTCGCCGCGGTCCTCCGCCGCGCCCTCGACCACGTCGACGCCGACAAGCTCATCCCGAGCACGAACTGCGGCATGGCGCCGCTGGCGCGCGGGGCGGCCCTGCAGAAGCTCGGTGCGCTGTCCGCGGGTGCGGACATCGTCCGAGCCGAGCTCGCGAGCGTCGCGGTGCCGACAGCGCGGTAGCGGCGCGGCTCCAGACCGGTCTGGAGGCACGGCTCGGTCCCTCGACGAACGTGACGATCGACTGCTTCGCCTGCTCAGGGCTCTTCCCGCAGCGCTCGGGCCCGCCGCGCGACCACTGACACAAGCAGGTCAGGCTGGGAGCGTTGACTACGCCCATGATCACCAAGAGCACGATCCACGAGGTCGAGAACGCGCCCGTCAAGGACCGCGACGGCGCATCCGTCGGCAAGGTCGCGCAGGTGTTCCCCTCCGCCGAGGACGGCAGCGCCGCGTTCGTCAGCGTCGCGACCGGACTCCTCGGGGGTCACACCGTGCTCGTCCCGGTCGAGGACGCCACGTTCGACGGCACCGACCTGCACGTCGGCTACTCGAAGAGCGCGATCAAGGATGCACCCTCCCCGGGAGCCGGGAACACCGTGACCGACACCCAGGTGAATGCCGTCCGCAAGCACTTCGGGCTGTCCCCGGCGGGCAAGGCGACCGGCGACATGGGCGACCCGTACGAGAACCTCGACCAGGCCGGCACCGGTCCTGCGGGCGCTGACGACACCGAGGGCGCGGGAGCGACGCCGCCGGCATGAGCGGCACCAGGACGAGCGACGACCGCGACGTCTTCGCATCGGAGGTGCGTGGCACCTTCTTCCGCGCGGTGGATCCACGCTTCCGCGCATCCGTCATCGCAGGGTCACGGTCCGCAGGTCGGTACTCACCACCTGACGAGCCCACGCTGTACCTCAGCTCGTCCGTCGCGGGCGTGGAGGCAGCGCTCGTGGCGCATCCGGACACGCGCGCCACGGAGCCGGTGATCGTCGAGGTGGACGTGGTGGCGCCCCGGATCGTCGACCTTCGCGACGCGACCGCTCGTGCTGCGGCCGGGGTCGACCTCGAGGACGCGACCGCGCCGTGGCAGCAGGTCGTGGCCGACGGAGGCGTCCCGGCCTCGTGGCAGGTCCGAGACCGCCTGGTGGCACTCGGCGCCGACGGCCTCATCGACCCGTCGCGGAAGCGCCCGGGCCTCTGGCACCTCGTGTTGTTCCGCTGGAACACCGATGGTGCGCCGCAGGTCCACGTCCGGACAGGGACCGGCTGAGATCGTTGCCGGGTTCGACGACACGCAGGTGACACTGATACTTCGCCGTTCTCCGCCGGGGGCGCTAGCGTCGTCGGCATGGACAGTGCGGTGGTGTTCCCGATGGCCCTCGAGGTCGGGGCGGCGGCTCTGGTCACTTGGCTGACGTGGCGGGCTGCCAACGGATCCCTGCCACGGAACAGGCTCGCCGGCGTCCGGACGTCGGTCACGATGTCCAGCGAGGCGGCCTGGCGGATCGGCCATCGTGCAGCGCTGCGCCCGACGATCATCTCTGGCCTCCTCGTGACGGCGTGGTGCGCGATCAGCATCGGAGTTCCAGCACTCCGCACTCCTGCCGCCGTCCTCGTCGCCGCTGGTCTCCTCGTCGGCGGAGCGCTCCTGTCCGTCCCGGCCGCCCACCGCGCCGTACGCCGGTACCGTGAAGACGACCCGGGCGCCACCGTCGTGCAGGTCGCGGAGGCCGCCCCCCGTCGCGAACGGGACGGACACTGACGGCGCCGGTACGGTCAGACGATGCTGTGCACGTGGGTGTCCCATCCCGAGGTGACCGTCGACGCAACCGTCCGGATCCAGGACTGGGGCCTGTCGCAGGTCGGACGCGCCCGCGCCGCACGCATCGCGACGCTGTTCCCCCAGCCCCTCCGCATCGTCAGCAGCAGCGAGCGGAAGGCCCTGGACACCGCCGAGATCATCGCCGGACAGTCGGACTCGGAGTTCGAGATTGACGAGGACCTCGGCGAGATGGACCGCAGCGCGACCGGCTACCTCGACCCGAGCGAGTTCGAACCGACCGTCGACGCGTTCTTCGCCGAACCGCAGCGGTCCGTCCGTGGTTGGGAACGCGCGATCGACGCCCAGAGCCGTGTCGAGCGCGCGGTCCGACGCATCGCGGCCCAGACGCCCGAGCGGAGCATCGCGTTCGTCGCTCACGGCGGGGTCGGGGCGCTCCTGCTGGCGAGCCTCCGACGCGAGCCCATCAGCCGCGCCCTCGACCAGCCCGCGATGGGCAGCTCCTTCGCCTTCGACCCGCAGGACTGGACGGCGCTGTCGTCGTGGGAGCGCATCGGCTGAAACGGGAGGTGAGGGCAGGTCCGGCGGCGGCAGATCAGGTCGAGAGCAGTACGCTGCCGTCAGGGGAACGCGAGGGGGAACCGTGACCACTGATCTTCGAGAACGTTCGACGGCCGGGCAGCTCGAGTGGCCCGCGGCGACCTGGCCGAGGCTGCCGTAGATGGACGACCAGGACACGCGCGCGGGCCTCCGGTACGGCTCGTGGCCGGAGTCGGAGGTCGACGACCAGCGCACCATCGCCCAGGTCAACAGCAGCCGGAAGGCCTTCCGCACCACGGCCAGGACCGGCTTCATCATCGCGCCGGCGATGTTCCTCCTCCCGCTCGTCTACCCGCTGCTCGGCCTCGGGTGGCACTTCCTGCCGATCATCTGCATGACGGCGGCGTGGGCCGTGCTCGTCTCCGCGTGCTCGTTCGCCGCGATGACCACCACGGAGCCAGCAGGTCACCCCTGGGTGCACCAGGTGTGGGCGGTACCCGCGGCCGTCCTCGCGATGTTCCCCGGCGGCATCGCCGCCTTCGCGCTGTACGGGTCGGTCGTCGCAACGGTCTACCAGGCAACGAAGTGACGGGCGGGCGCCGCTGCACCCGCAGGACCCGCGCCTCCCGGCCCGGACCGGAGGCGCGCGAGCGCCGCTGCTCGTCGGACCGCGGCCCGTGTCGCGGCGGCCGTCGTGTTCGCCACGCAGCGCACCGGCCATCGAACCCCGCAGGCAGCGGCACCGACGGGGAGCGGGACCAGCCGATGTCCCCGGGCTGCTCCGTGCCGTCGTTGCCAGGCGTCCTGCTGAGGGCCTCCGGCGGAACGTCTCCGGCCGGGTCGCGTGTGGTGTCCGTCCTCGGATCGGCCGCGAGGTCCGTGCCGTGGGAGGGGCCCGGTCGACGACACCGTTCCTGACCATCGGCCTGCCGATCCGACGATCCGCACCGTTCTGCGTCGAGCAGGCGCATACTGCAGGGACCGGAGATCATGTTCGCGTCGTCGACGCTCGCCTTGTGGCTCTCCCACTCAGACAGGGGCCTCGCATGGCCACGTCCCGTATCCTCCGCCGCACCGCGTTCGCCCTGACCGGCATCGGCCTCGCCGCTTCGATGGCGATGATGTCGACCTCTGCGGCATCGGCCGCGACCGTGATCGACGGCCCGGTGAACCTCGGCACCGCGTCGACCTACGGTGTCCTCGGCGCGAGCGCCGTGACGAACACAGGCCCGTCAGTCGTCAACGGCGACCTGGGACTCTCTCCCGGCACCTCGATCACCGGCTTCGGCGGTGCGCCGAACGGAACCGTCAACGGCACCACGCACCAGACCGACGCCGCAGCCGCGCAGGCGCAGCGGGACACCACGACGGCGTACGACGTCGCTGCGTCACTGTCCCCGACGCAGACCGGCCTCACCGAGCTGAACGGCCTCTCCCTCTCACCCGGGGTGTACTCCGGCGGGGCGCTCCAGCTCGCGGACAACGGTGCGTTGACCCTCGCCGGCAGCGCGGACTCGGTGTGGGTGTTCCAGGCCGCATCGACGCTGACCATCGGATCCGCCAGCCGGATCACGATCACCGGTGGTGCGAGTTCGTGCAACGTGTTCTGGCAGGTCGGCAGCTCCGCCACCATCGGCACCGGTGCCCAGTTCCAGGGGACCGTGCTGGCGCAGCAGTCCGTGACCGCCACCACCGGCGCCACCGTCGTGGGACGCCTGCTCGCCCGCACCGGCGCTGTGACCCTCGACACGAACACCATCACTGCCTCGACCGGCTGCCCCGCCCCGGGGACTCCGACCGAGACGACCGCACCGGTCATCACCTCCGACGCACCCGCCGCCGCGACCGCCGGGACGCCGTACTCGTACACGGTGACCGCGACGGGTACGCCCACCCCGACCTACACGGCGACCGGACTGCCCGCCGGCCTGACGATCAACGGCACCAGCGGCGTCGTCTCCGGCACGCCGACCGCACCCGGCACGTCCACGGTGACGATCACCGCGTCGAACGGCACGCCGCCCGCTGACGTGCAGACCGTGACGATCACCGTGCGACCGGCTGCTTCGTCGACTCCCACGCCCACTGCGTCGCCGACCGCCCCCGCCAGCACCCCCGCTGGGACCCCGACAGGCGGAGCAACTACGGGCGGGAACACCCCGACCGCTCCCACCGGCACCCCCTCAGGGAGCCCGACCGGCGGAGCGGCACCGGGCGGGAACACCCCGACCGGTGAACTGGCCTTCACCGGGAGCGACCCGGCGCTGCCCCTCGGCATCGCCGGAGTGCTCCTGGCAGCCGGCACGGCGATCACGCTGATCGTCCGGCACCGTCGTCGCACGAGCCGCATCTGACACGCAGCCGCCCCGGACCGCCACCGGTGTGGTGGCCAGGTCCGCGGAACGGCCGCGGACCCTCCTGCCGCACCGGCGACGAGGTCGTCGACGTCGAGCGGACCGCCGGCATCTCCCCTCCCTGACAGGAAGCACCACCATGAAGACCGTCATCGTCCTCCTCACCCTCTGGCTGATCCTCGCCGTCGTCGGCTTCGCGCTGAAGGGCCTGCTCTGGCTCGCGATCATCGGCATCGTCCTGTTCGTCGGAACCGTGGTCTTCGGGGCGATCCGCCGCTCCGGGAACACGGCCCAGCGCACCGACTGATCGGGACGGACCAGTGCAGGATCCCCCACGGCAGCGAACCGCAGCCGTCGTCATCAACCCGGTCAAGACCGACCCCGCACGGCTGCGCACCCTCGTGGACGCCGAAGCGTCCCGCAACGGGTGGGCACCCACCCGATGGTTCGAGACCGCTGCGGACGACGACGGTCGCGCAGCCGCACGCGAAGCAGCCGAGTCGAAGCCGGACGTCGTCCTCGTCGCCGGCGGCGACGGGACCCTCCGTGTCGTCGCCGAGGAGCTCCGCGGCACCGGTGTCCCGGTCGCGCTCCTACCCAGCGGTACCGGGAACCTGTTCGCCCGCAACCTCGGTCTCACCCGCAACGATGTCGACAGTGCCGTCCACGACGCCTTCACCGGCGCCGACCGGCCGATCGACGTCGGGCTCGCCGAACTGACCGACGTCGATGGATCAACGACCACCCACGCGTTCCTCGTCATGGCCGGTGTCGGACTCGACGCGAGCATGGCGGCGGACACGAACGCGTGGGTCAAGAAGCGGTTCGGTTGGGTCGCGTACTCGGACCCGATCGCCAGGTCCATCGTCGGGAACCGTCAGATCCCCGTCCGCTACGACATCGACGGCGCCCCGACCAGGACGATGCACGCACACACCATCATCGTCGGCAACTGCGGCACCCTCACCGCCGGCGTGCTCCTCCTGCCGCGCGCCGAGCCCGACGACGGCATCCTCGACGCCGTCGCGTTCCGACCGAACGGCTGGTTCGGCTGGACGAAGATCGGCTCCACCCTCACGCTCAACCGCTTCTTCTCGCGCACCGGGTTCGGTCGGCTCCTCGCTCGGTTGCTGCCGCGTTCCCGGGTGCTCCCGACCACCCGAGCGCGACGACTCCGCCTCGCGTTCGACGAACCGGAACAGGTACAACTCGACGGGGACCCGTTCGGTCGGGTGGTCGCCGTGACGTTGAGCACCCACCCTCACGGGTTGACGCTCCGCGCCTGACCGGCACTCGTCCGCGGTGGTCACGCGCCGACCGTGCGAACGTCGTGCTCACACCACCACGGGGCAGTGCTCTCGGCCCTCCCCCGACATCCCTCGCCCAGCGGACGCGTCGAGGGTCCATGATGTGGCTGTGGCCACACACCCGCTCTGGCGGCCGTTCACCGCGGACGGCAACGCAGCCCGTCAATCGCAGCGCGTCGCGTTCCGACAGGTCGACCCTGGCAGCCTCCAGGACCACGACCCGCGTTGGATCGATGCGTTCGCGCGCGTACGGGACCTCGTCGCAGGTGCGCTCGGCGCCGATCACACCATCGCGCACGTCGGCTCGACTGCCGTTCCCGGGATGATCGCCAAGCCGGTCATCGACGCCGACCTGCTCGTGCCCGACCTCAGTGATGAACGCACCTGGCTCCCGGAGCTCGAGGCCGTCGGGTTCCGTCTGGTCTTCCGCGACGTGATCGCCGGTGACCCGCACCGGCAGCTCACCCTCGGCGATCCCAACACCAACCTGCACGTGTGGCAGCCGGGGGCAGCGGAGCCGCAACGGCATCGCCTGTTCGTGGAGTGGTTGCGATCCCACCCCGAGGACCGGCAGGTGTACGCGGACGCGAAGGCAGCGGCCGTGAACGCCGGCAACGGCCTGCGCTACAACGACGCGAAGGCCGCTGTCGTCCACGAGATCTACGAACGAGCCTTCGCATCGGATCCGCACCACGCCCACGACGCTCAGCCGCGGCCATGACCACCCGCAGCCGTCCGTCGCCCGTGTCGCGGTAGGTTTGGCCGATCGGCAAGCACTTGCCAACATGGCAAGTCTGTGCCAGGCTGGAACCCGAGAGGGGAACACCATGGACAACCAGAACAGCATCAGCCCGGCAGAGGCGCGGACGCTCCTCGACACCGCCGATCGCCTCAGTCGACGAGCGCACGAGTCCACCCGGTGGCCGTACGTGACGTTCATCCTCGCGCTCGGCATGGTGACCTCGTTCGGGACCCTCGGGATGGGTCTGACGACCGGCTCGGCCTTCGGCCTCACCTACGTCGGCACACTCGCCGCCTTCTTCGCGTTGATCGTGTTCTTCGCGGTGTCCATCCGCGGGCGAGCGGCCTTCGCGCGGAGCCGTCGATGGACGATCTACATCGCGAGCTGGTTCGTCACCTACGGGGCTGCGATCGCCGTCGTCGCCTGGGCGCACGGATCCGTCCTGTGGTCCGGGATCACTTCCGGAGCGATCCTGGCGGTCACGATGGCCTGCGCGTCGTACGAGGCACGACGATGACGTCGACGAACCAGGCACCGGTCCATCCCCGTCACCGGCTCGACGGACACTTGCTGAACCCGGTCCGCTTCTCGATCATGGCCGCACTCGACCGTGCCACCACGCTGGGGTTCCGCGAGGTCCGCGACGCCGTCGAGGTCACCGACTCGGCGCTGAGCAAGCAGGTCGCGCTCCTCGAGACGGCGGGGTACGTCGCCGTCGGGAAGGCCTTCACGGGGAAGACCCCCCGGACGTCGCTCACCGTCACACGCGAGGGTCGGACGGCGTGGCGTGCGCACCTCGCAGCGCTCCAGGAGATCGCCGACCCGTCCTGATCCCTGCGGTCGTCGCTCGCGCGGCACGGGACGAACTTCCTGGAGCGGCCGTCCGCTCCGCTACTGTCGGTGCGGACGACGGGGAGGCCAGAGTGCACCGAGAAGCGGTCGACACGTTGGGGAACGACGGGGTGTACTTCGACCCACTGTGGCGGATCGAGGTGCGCCTCACGGCGACCGAACAGCGTCTCCTCCGCACCTGGCCGGTGCGGCGTCTCGCCTTCATCGCCCACGCAGGAGCCGCGTCGATCACGACGGTGCAGACGTACTCTCGCCTCAAGCACTCGCTCGGGGTACTCGACGGACCGGCTGTGCGTCTCGTGCAGCACGGTCGGGAGCCGACACGAGCCACGGGCCCCCACCGGTAGGGCGTCCCGCAGATCCGCGCCGCCCAGACTCCCCGATCGTCGTCGCGGTCCCCGTCAGGACAGTCACCGGACGGGCTGCGGAGGAGGCTTCCGGTCAATCCGACGATGAACGGACGAAGAGGTAGTCGGGACGTGGCACATCGAGTGATCCGCTGTAGAAACCGAGTGCTCCGTTGGTCGGGTAGCCCTGGCGCACGAAGTGGTCATCGAAGTAGAACCGGATGCCGGGCGAGTCACCGTCGGCCACCGTCCATCGTCCGGAGAAGCTCGCCGAGTCCTCGCCGTTCGCACAACCCGGAGGGCTCGTCGCAGCGTTGCCGGTTCGGCACGCGAGGTCGATCGGGATGTTGCGCGCTGTGTACGTCCGGTCCGCCGACACGGTGAACTCCGTCACTCGGTCGCCGTCCGCACTCTCGAGCACCCAGGTGCCGGTGTAGTCCTCCGGCTCGGGCTGTGCCATGACGGTGCAACCGGTCAACAACAGCGTCAGCACCGCGATCGACGTCGCGATGCCCTCCGAGTGTCTCGTCACCACTTCACCTTCTCCTTCCACGTGAACCGCTCCGTCACCCGCGAGAACGGCCCGTGGTCTCCAGCGGCCCGGTTCAACGCGTCGTAGTCGAGCCCGGGGATCCGCAGGGCCGAGCCGAGCGTGGTCTCGTTCGTTGCCGTGTACTCGACCACGGCGGTCCCGTCGTCGCCCTTCGACACGACCCTCGCATCCACGTCGTACGTCCCGAGGGCAAGGAGAGTCCGGTCCCGTTCGGACGCCACCGGCCAGGTGACGACTGTGCGGATGTCTCGCAGGAGGTTCTGGTTCGTCAACGACGCGGGTCCCGCCTGGTAGCCGTACCCGGTCGCGACGCCTGTCTCCTTCAAGTCGTCGAGGATGTCCCTGCGCTGGTCACCCGGCAGCTCGTTCTTCACGACCTGCGTCATCTTGCTGTCCGATCCGTAGAGCAATGTCCGGGGTGACGTGCCAGTCGCCCACCCGAACAGCATCTCGCCCTGCCCACTCGTCAGGACGGTCCCGGCGTAGAAGTCCGCCGCCATGCCGACGGGGATGCCGACCATCGGGAGCGGACTGAGCGCGCCGAGGACGACGCCGGGACCTGGCCTGCGTGGGTCGAGGAGTGACATGCCGAGCAGCCATGACAATGCGTGTGAGGCGTGCAGGTCCCCGTCCATGGAGAAGGCACCGTTGTTCGACAAGTGGTACGAGATCCCGAGCAAGCCCTGCCGGCCAGCTGCGTACGCCGCGAGTTCAGCGTCCGTGATCGGTCGGAGTCCGGTCGGGTCGGTCTGGTTGACCGGATCGTTACCAGCGAAGGCGTACGGGTTGTCGGCCCAGGCCGCACCTGCCACCGGGGGCAGGGGATCTGGGGACAGGAACGACCGTGCCGACGGGTCGTACGCTCGCGCTCCGCTCAGTTCGAGCCCAGCGACCATGACGGTGCCGGTCTGGCTGACCTCGATGCCGTCGGGGAGGCTCGGTGACGTCGCGACGTCGGCCGAGGACCACGGGTCGTGCATCTGCGCAGAGCGCGCCTGGCGCCAGCCTGAAGTCGACCAGATCCCGTCGACACCGAGCATCCCCGGTACGGAGACGATCGGAACCTCACCGATCGACAGCAGGGTGGGCACGGGGGCCGTCGGGTCCCAGCAGAGCGTCGTTCCGTCGACCTCGGCGAGTTCACCGAGAGCGTTCACCCACAGGTCGAAGCGCTTCACGCCTGCCCCGTCTTCACGCACGACGGCGCGGAGCTGACCGAGCTCGTCCCACTCGTACGTCGTGGTGCCGTCGTCGGTTGCGGCGAGGACACGCCTGCCCGAGCCGTCGTACTCGAACCGGACGACCGCGGTCCCATCGCCGCGGCGTTCGGCCCGCAGGAGCGCTCCGGCAGGATCGTGCAGGTACGAGGTGTTCCCGGACGCGCTTCGCTCCTCGAGCATCCGGCCGGACCGGTCGTAGGTCCAGGTCGACGCAGTCGTCCCGGTCGCGGCCACCAACTGCGACGCCTCGTCGTACTCGTACGTCACGGTCTTGCCGTCCGGATCGCGCACGGACGTGACACGCCCTCGGCTGTCGCGCTCGAGCGTGGTCGCCCGCCCGCCTGACGTGTGGCCGACGACGAAGCCATCGCGGTACTGCCACGACTGACCCACGGCCCCGGCGACGACCTCGGTCAGTCGGCCGTCACCGTCGTGTCGGAACGAGGCGTCGGGGAAGCCGGGTCGCCTGATCCCGGTCAGGATGCCCGCACGACCGCGGTCGTACTCGGTCCTGACTCCGTCTGGCGTGGTCATCGCGCGCTGATTGCCAGCGGCGTCGTACTCCCATCGGGTCGTCGTGCTCCGCCCGGCACGACTCGTCGTGCGCCGGACCAACTCCTGCCGGGCGCCGTACTCCAGCCGGTGCACGGTCTGCTCACCGTCGGGGTGGGTCATGTCGGTGATCGTGACCGATCGGCCGGACTCGTTCCGCGCGACTGCCGCAACGAGTCGGCCGTCCTGACGAACCTCGGCCAGCCGCCCAGCTGGGTCGTGTCCCCAGGTGGTCGTGTGGCCATCGGGATCCCTGCGGGCTGTCGGCCGGCCGGCCGCATCCCGCGTCCACGCCACGGCGCGGCTCATCGAGTCGGTCGTGGATGAGACGTCACCGCACCCGGTCCAGGTGGTCAGCGTGCGCCCGCCAGAGGGGCTGATCTCCTGTGTCACCCGTCCGAGGACGTCTCGGTGGAAGGTCGTGGAGTGCCCGAGCGCGTCGTCGACCGCGACCGCCTGCCCGGCAAGGTCCCGGGTGATCGTCCGTCGACCGTTGGTCGGGTCGTCGACAGTGACCAGGCGTCCGGCAGGGTCGTGACCGTACCGCGTCGTCCCGACGCCGGGCACTCGTTCCGCAACCAGCCGTGAACAGGCGTCGTACTCGAACGTCGTGACGGCGCCCGAGGGCTCGATGCGTTCCACGATCCGCGAGTCCGCATCGTACCGGAGCATCGTCCGGCCACCATCTGAGTCGGTCCACGCCGAGAGCCGGCCGCAGACGTCGTACTCGATGGTCGCACGGTCACCGAGCGGCGAGGCCCCGGCGACGACGCGGCCCGCGAGGTCGAGGTCCAAGAACGGTACTGACGCACGACGGTCTGTCTGCTCGACGACGGAGCGGACACCGGTGGGATCGATCCGGGCCGTGGGGCGCCCGATGGCGTCGTACTCCCGGAGCCATCGCCCACCTTCCGGATCCGTGACCTCCTGCAGTCGCGAGAGCCCATCGTGGAGCATCGTCCAGCGGGTACCGTCTGGCTGGAGGAGTTCGTGCACGTTCCCCAGACGGTCGTACTGGATGTCGCTCGCCCGTCCGAGCGGATCCGTGGCGCGCGTGAGGCTTCCACTCGCCCCGTACTCGTAGGTCGTCTGCCCACCAACCGGATCGACGACCGAAGTGACACGACCACCAGCGTCGCGTTCGAGCTTCCACACGGACCCATCCGGGGCCTCACATGACGTCACGCGGCCCGCAGGATCACGCTCGAAGCGCGTTCGGTGTCCCATGGGTGTGGTGGTCGTGACGACGTGACCAGCGTCGTCCCGCGTGTACCGAGTCGTCGCGCCCAGCGCGTCCCTGACGGCAACGAGATCACCCGAACGGTCGTAGTCGTACGTCAGCACGACACCTGCCGGGTCCTCGACGCGGACGAGCAGGTCGTCCACCCATGCCAACGTGAAGCGGGCACCCTGTTCGTCGACGACGTGCGAGGGCGACGTCGCAGAAGAGTCGGCGTACTCGTACGAAACCCTTCGCCCATGGCGCTCGACGCGGTGCACGCGGTCGTGATCGTCGTGGGCCACGAGCGTGTCGGTCCCGTCCTCGGCCAGGGTCCGAGTGAGGCGTCCACGGTCGTCGTACGTGTGGACCGTGACTGACCCGTCACGCGCGGTCGAGGCAACCAGGTTCCCGTGCTCGTCGTGGCTCAACGATTGTCGTCGACCATCTGAGTCGGTGATCGAGACCACACGACCGTGCCGATCGGACGTCCATGTGTTCGAGCGCGTGCCGTCCTCGTCGGCGACGGACGTGACTCGTCCGGGGAGGTACGCGAACCGGATCGTGCGCCCCTGCGGCGTCGTCTGCAGGACCACCCGACCGTGCTCGTCGTAGGTGTTCGCACACTCGACGACGCCGTCCGCAGCGGTCACCCGCTCGATCCGACCGTCGACGTCCCACGAGTACGTCCGTGTTCCGCCGGGACCCGTCACCGTTCTGAGTGCACCGTCGTCGGCGTACTCGTACGTGACCGTCCGGCCGTCGGACGAGCGCGCCGAACGGACCAGCCCGTCGAGGTGCAGGAGGTCGATGAACCGTCCGCGTCGGTGCTGGAGCCGCACGAGCCTCTCGTCGCCGTCCCGCACGGCTCTGGTGGTCGCCGCGGTCCCGGTACCGGTCGCGATCCACAGCCCGCTGGTCGTGAACGACCACCAGGAGCCGGCATTGTCGCGGACGACGAGGAGTACCTCACGGTCGGCCGTCGAACCCGCCGAAGGGTCGGGTTCTGGTGCCAGCCACAAGTTCTCTCCGACGGCACGGACCGCTGTGTCGCCCCGGGTCGGGAACGTGCTCCGTCGTCCGTCGTCGTGGACCAACTCGACGTGGTCGGCGAGGACTTCGAGGCGCTGGTCGAGGACCGAGGACCAGCCGCGACCGAAGGACCCACCGACGACGTCGAACGAGTTGTACATCCGCGTGAGCTCGAAGCCCTCAGCGCCTCCGGCGAAGGAGAGGTCACGCTCCAGCTCGACGAAGTTGCCGGTCGCCGTGTTCACGGGGTCGGCTGCGAAGCCACTGGTGGGGACCGCGCCGAGCAACGAGGGCTTGCCGAAGGCGAGGTCGGTCCGCGTCCTGCCCACCCCTGCCGCCAGGAGCGCGGCCAGGAGCGAACTGTCGTTCAGCGAGACGACATCGCCGCTCGCCCCGGCTGCCTCGAAGGCGGCTGCGACCGTGTTCGCCCAGTCCACGTCGCCTTCGTTCGCGGCCGACCAGGCCCGGAAGCCCGCGAGGAGCGGCGACAGGTCGACGCGGCCGAAGTCGCACCGCTGGGTGAAGCCCGCCAGGGCAGCCGCTATCCGCCCCGGCAGCGCCTGCACGCTGCCGTTGAGGGAGCTGGTTCCGGAGGCGAACGATCGGAGATGGTCCGGTCGCGCAGACGAGACACTGCCCCCGGTACCCGGACCGGCGCCCGGCGGCGGCGTGCTCCTCGTGCGCGCCTTGTAGCTCGTACTCGGGAAGGCCGGAACGTCGACCCTGCCACTGCTCGGCGGGGGTTCCTCACCGAAGATCTGGTCCCAGGTGCTGTCGACGATGTCGGTCCGGCGAGCCATCACGCGATCCCGCCAGGCACGGGCCTCGCGACGACGGGTGTTCTCGGCGCGCGCGGCATCGCTCAGCGCACGGATGCCGCTCGCGACCTCGCCGAGCTTCGTGGTGAGCTCGCGCGCATCCTCCTGGGCGATCTCCGCGTTCGACCGGAACGTCTCTGCGAAACCGCCTGCGAAGTCGGTGCCGGCCAGCACGACGAGCGCCGCGCGCGACGGAGACTGAAGCTCCACCGTTGTCTTCGCCAGGTCGCACTGCCGTGCGAGGTCGTCGGCCGCGGCGAAGTCGTACGTCAGGTCCGGCAGCGCGTACGCGGTCAGGTCTGTCGGTCCAGTCACCGTTGTGTCCCCCCGTGGAATCCGGTGTTGTCTCAGTCGAACCTAACGCAGGCTTGTCGCCCGTGCCGCTGATCCTCGAGGGAACCGGCCCGATGAATCGGACCACCTGACTGCGGTGCTCGTACCGTGGCGAGGACCGGCTTCATCGTCGGGACGGTGATGGTCCCCCTCCCGCTCGCCAACGCCCTGCTCGACCGCGGGTGGGACTCCCTGCCGATCATCGCTATGACGGCCGCGTGGGCCGTGCTGGTGTCCGCGTCCTCGTTCGCGGCGGCGGCCACGAAGCCGGGTGGCCATCCCTGAGTGCACCAGCTGTGGCCCGTCCCCGTCGCGGTCATCGCGATGGTTCCCGGCGTCGCGATCACACTCCTGCTGGACGGGTGGCTCGCGTCGACGGCCCAGCACGCGACCAGGCGACGGGCGGATGCGGTCGCGCCTGCGGGATGCGCGCCTCCAGACCCGGACTGGAGGCGCGGTGGCGGTCCGTCCCGCCGCTCGCGTCGTCGCGCGTCACTCTGGTACCGGGCGACGATCAGTCCCAGGGACCGTCCGCGGTTCCGAGGTGCTCTGCACCCAGCGGTGTGATCGGCAGTGCCGCGAGGCTCGCGATCCCCACCTGCAGGAGCGCCGCTCGTGAGGTCCCGACGCGTCCGATCGTCCCCATCCCCTCGGTGACCGCGCAGAAGTAGGTGCCGAGCGCCTCGGCGTCGGCGTCGGCCTCGACCTCGCCGGCTGCCTGCGCGTCCACGATGCAGGCCGTGTAGCCAGCGCGGATGGTGTCGAAGGCCTCGGTCACGGTGGCGGCCACCTCGGGTCCCGAGCCGACAGCTCCACCACCGCGCGGAGCAGCAGTGACGGCGGACCCTGCGCCGCCCCGTGCTCGACCGCAGCGGAGACCAGCTGCGTCCGGATCCGCGCGATGGGGTGCTCGGCGCTCCGCAGGACGGATTGCACAATCTCGACGGCGTCGGCGGTGTCGCTGAGGAACGCGCGCATGAAGAGTTCCTTCTTGCCGCCGACTGTGTTGTACAGGCTCTGCCGACCGAGCCCCGTCGCTGCGAGTAGGTCGTCGAGCGACGTGCCGTCGAACCCGGACTCCGCGAACCTGCGCCGGGCGCGCTCGACCACGTCGGCCTCGTCGAACTTGCGCGGCCGGGGCATGCGGACTCCTCGGAAGTCGTTCTTGACCGACCAGTAAAGCACGGCGTGCCGTTCTGGACCAAGCAGTCAACAACAGGTCCAGGAGATCGTCATGACAGGGACACTGCAGGGCGAGACCGCACTCGTCACGGGCGGGACGTCGGGCATCGGACTCGCGGTCGTACGCCGCTTCGTCGCCGAAGGAGCCCACATCTTCGTCACCGGGCGGCGACGGGAGGCGCTCGACGCCGTGCGGGACGAGTTCGGCGACGCGGTCACGCCGATCCGGGCGGACGCTGCCCAGCCGACTGACATCGCGACGGTCTTCGCCGGCACTCCTAGCCCCGCTGATCACCGGTACGAGAATGTCCTCACGCATCGGCGCGACTCGAAGCGCGCCCGGCGGTGTCTTAGCCCTCCTTTTGGGCCTGGTGTCTCGCGACCCTCTCGCGGTTGCCGCAGCCGGTTGCAGTGCGCGGCTAGCGGTTGTGCTGCGGCGAAGCGTCCAGGTACACCCAGTCGCAGGCGTCGTGACTGCACTGGCGCGCACGGCCAAGATCCGAGGTCAGCAGCTCGTGTGCCTCAAGGGCGGCTGGTCGAGCCGCTTTCCCCCGAAGGACGATACACCGGCCTGAGAACTGAACGCCGTCGCTAATGATAAGTTGCAGAAAGCTGACTGAGAGGCATGAACATTCATCGGACACCGGCCTTCCGAACCCATTCGGCACTCAAACATCGAAGCCACCCCAGCGACGTCAGTGCCGTCAACTAAGATGAGTGGCGTGCCGAACACTCCGCCCGACTCACAGACCACCGCAAACTGGCTAGGCGCGCTGAACTTCGTGCAGCAACCAGGAACAGCCAAGTGGGTCAAAACGTACCCGGGTGGCTTTGCAATCACGGTCAATACAGCTGGCCCGGGCACCATCGACTACGGGGTAATTACGATCGGCCGCGCCACGACCACGAACCTCCTGTCCCAGGAGAATTTGGTTGTTCTTGAATGTGTGGACTTACTCATCGGCCAAATCGGCTACCCAGCGGATGCGCTTTCATTGGAGAAAGCGTTCCACCTGGGGCGTGGCGACGGCGGCTACCTTGACATTCTCGTACACAGGGGCGAGAAGGCCTACCTGATGGTCGAGGTCAAAACAGCCGGCGATGAGTACGATTCCGAATTGCGCAAGCTCAAAACGCGGCCCCAGAGCCAGTTGATGAGCTATCTACATCAGGACCGAGACGCCGAACAGGCTCTACTCTATTCCTCGCGGCTTATCGAATTGCCATCGGGCGCGTGCCGAATTGAGCGGACATATGCAGGTTTTCCAACAAGGGAGCTTATTGGAACAAACCTGCGTGCACTTTTCGGTTCATGGGACAAACAGACGTACACCTCAGGCCTGGAAGAAAGCTCCCCTTACTCATTGAGGGAAACCCGTATTAAAGTGGCAGACCTGCGCGACATGGAGCAACAAGATGGGTCACGCCTCTTCAACCAATTTGAGGAGATACTTCGTCGCCACGCAGTTTCAGACAAACCCAACGCATTCAACAAGCTCTTCAACCTTTTCATCTGCAAGGTCGCCGATGAATCGAAAAGGATACCGAGCCAAGACGTGGACTTCCAATGGATGTCCACTGAGACGGAAGCAACCGTCCTTGAACGCCTGAGTCAACTCTATGCGAAGGGAATGCGTCAGTACCTCAGCATTGAGGTCGACGATGGAACCGAGGCTCGACTCGAAGCCTCGCTTCAGTCATTGCCAGCTGACAAGCAACAGGCAATACGCGAGTTGTTCATCAGGTCGCGGCAGTTTCGTAACAACGAGTTTGCCTTTGTGGACGTATTTGACTCGCAATCATATCTCCAAAACGCTGAGATCGTCAGGGAGATCGTTCGATTGTTACAGAAGTTTCGACTCAGGTACTCCGAGAAGCACGGATTTCTTGGCTTGTTCTTTGAGAAGCTTTTGAATACCAGCATGAAGCAGGAGTCAGGACAATTCTTCACCCCACCGCCGATTGCTCAATTTATCAACGAATCACTGCCAATTGAGCGCATGATCGAGTCGAAGATTGCGGCGGGAGACACGAATTTCCTACCATATGCGATTGATTACGCCGCGGGTAGTGGACATTTTCTTACCGAGTATATGGCCCGCACAGACCGAGTCCTCAAGAATATACCCGATGAGAAGCTTCAGACCGAGGACCAGCTAGCGAAGCGAGGCGCATGGAATCGCTTCCAGTGGGCTGGCGAGTTCGTTTACGGTATCGAGCTCGATTATCGCCTGGCCAAAGCCGCAAAGGTCTCAACGTTCTTAAATGGAGATGGTCAAGCTCACATCATTCGCGGGAACGGCCTTGGACATTTCGAGACCGACCTCAACTATCGTGCCGACCGAGGTATACTCACAAGACAGGAGCAACGCGCATCGCTCTATCACCGAGATCTTGCCCGTTTTGATATCGTTATAGGTAACCCACCGTTCTCGGTAAGCGACTTCCTGACCGGCGTCGAAGCCGCTGAGGAGTCATTCGAACTTGCCTCGGGGCTCTCCGATCGCAGTGACAAGATCGAAGCACTTTTCGTCGAACGCACCAAACATCTTCTGAAAGATGGCGGGGTCGCCGGAATCATTCTACCGTCAAGTTTCCTCTCCAACTCAGGCGTTGAAGCTAGAGCGAGACGCCTCCTTATCGAACACTTCGAAGTTTTAGCGATTGTATCTTTGGGTGGATCGGTATTTATAGCAACGTCTACACCAACGTCTATTCTGTTCCTACGTCGCCGATCTAATGCCACAGTTGCGAACTTAAAGAGTGCAATCAGTGCGTTCATGTCGAGCGGTACTGACACAGTGATCATGGGGATCGCGGACGGGGCGAGTTCTTACGCGATCGACGTACACGGGCTAACTCTTGAACAGTACGTCGGCGCACTGAAAGACCCTATGAATAAGACTCAGCAGTTTGTTGAGGATCTCGAATGGGAGTTCACACATAGAAGCGGCCGCACGACCTCGCCCCGGGTCGAAGATCCTGCTGGTCGAACCATATACAGTGCGGCCTTTGTGAGTACTCTCCGAGCATCCGAGGCACAGCGCATGGAGGCCTATTTCCTGACTCGGCAAGCTCATGCTTTGCACGTGCAAGCACCAAGCGGCACAAGGGACGAGAGGAAATTTTTGGGTTATAAGTTTTCTGATCGCAAGCAGCACGAGGGTATCGCATTCCTCTCCCCAAACGGCCGCATCGAGACACCCCTATTCGATCCGGAAGACTCGGACAACGCCACGAAACTGAGCACCTTAATCAAGGCTCGTTTCGAGGACAAACACCACCCAATCCCGGCCACTCTCTCACAATATGCCCAAGATGTTGCTTGTTCAGACTTGGTGGGCATATCGGATCCCCTTTTCACGTGGTCCTTGAGCGGGCGCCCGTCGACCGATCGGCCTTTCAAAACGAGTGCCACTAGGATGGGCGCAGTTGCGACAATCGCTATCGGGGGCACTCCGAGCCGTGAGCGTCCTGACTACTTCGGCGGCGATCTGCCTTGGGTTGCAATCCGCGACATGAACGGCGGCACAGTTGAGGTGACCGAAGAGACGCTTAGCGAGATCGGAGTTCAGAGTTCCAATGCAAAGCTAGTTAAAGCCGGAACGCTCCTCCTATCTTTCAAGTTGACGATCGGGCGCACAGCAATCGCCGGACGCGACCTGTACACGAACGAGGCAATTGCCGCGGTGTCGCCTCGAGAGCAGCCCAACCCAAGTACGCCTTGGGTTGATACTGCTTTCCTGCACGAGCTTTTCCGCTTTTTCGCGGGCGAGATCTTAGCCCATGGAGACCTGGGCAGTAAAAAAATCGGCAAAAGTCTCAACATGGCCTATCTGCGCCGAGTACGGATTCCTCTGCTTCCGGAAGCCGACAGAGTTCGATTTGTCAAAGTGGCTCGGAGCGATACTGAAAGTCTCGCTGCACGTAAATTGTCTCTCGCGAAGTTCCTGTGGGAGTGAAATCGCTGTCAGCAACGAGCGCGGTCCTCCCTCAACGACTAGGTGAGGTAACGACAGTTGGATGGATCAAAGCCGCTATCGACGGGTAGTGCGCCTTGGTTCGCCCAAGGAACAAAAGTCCCGGTCCTCGTCCTCCGTCACGACGGCCTTGCCGATGACGTACGACGAGCCCGACCCCGAGAAGAAGTCGTGGTTCTCGTCCGCGTTCGGCGACAGCGCCGACAGGATCGCCGGGTTCACGTCCGTCGTCTCCTTGGGGAACATCGGCTCGTAGCCCAGGTTCATCAGCGCCTTGTTTGCGTTGTAGTGCAGGAACTTCTTGACGTCCTCGGTCAGCCCGACACCGTCGTAGAGGTCCTGCGTGTACTGCACCTCGTTCTCGTAGAGCTCGAAGAGCAAGTTGAACGTGTAGTCCTTGATCTCCTGCTTGCGCTCCTCGGAGGCGCCCTCAAGGCCCTTCTGGAACTTGTACCCGACGTAGTACCCGTGCACGGCCTCGTCGCGGATGATCAGGCGGATCAGGTCGGCGGTGTTGGTGAGCTTCGCCCGGCTGGACCAGTACATCGGCAGGTAGAAGCCGGAGTAGAACAGGAACGACTCGAGCAGCGTCGAGGCGACCTTGCGCTTCAGGGGGTCGTCACCGGTGTAGTAGTCGAGGACGATCTGGGCCTTCTTCTGCAGGTTCGGGTTCTCCGTGGACCAGCGGAAGGCGTCGTCGATCTCGGGCGTCGAGGCGAGCGTCGAGAAGATCGACGAGTAGCTCTTCGCGTGCACCGACTCCATGAACGCGACGTTCATACCAACGTCCGTGGGACCAGCCTCACTGTGCTGGGAGCGGTGCCGTTGCTGCGCAAGAGCTCGGACGGCGTCGTTACCGGTTCGGACGTGGGTCCAATAGCTCGGTCTTCACTAGGCGTGAAAGGCCGCGATAGCGGCCCTCGCGCGCATGTAGGTGGCCGACTCCGCACCGCTCGCCCGATGTCCGGATCAATACGATCGTCTTGGGTTCAACGGAAACTTTAGGGCTCCTGGGCTTCACTCCGAGGTAGCCTGCGGCGCCTCTGGAGCAGATGGCTAGTGGGCAGCCGTTCGGTCGGCTCCTCTGCTCTGAGAAGGTCGCCGCCACGGTGCGCTTCCTCGTATCCGACGAGCGCCCGAGGATGACGGGCAGTCGGATCCTTCGTCGACCGCGCTACCAGCTTCGGATGGCTTTGGCGACTCGTCCACTATCACACTACGGCTCCCCGAAGTTGGGTGAAGCCGGGTGGCGGCGAGCGGCTTGCTGACCGGCGCGAGCTGGCGGGCAGTGCAAGCAAAGGGCGCGCTTACACTGCCTGAGCTTTCCGCTACTTCTTGCGCCTCCCCGCTTACGAGAGCGCGCTCGCGGCCGCACTCCAAGCAGCCCTGCTGTAGCGCTCGTCGGTCATGATTCGTCTGGCGGTCGACGCCACGTTCGCACTGCTTTCCTTGCGGTTAGGCACGACGGAACCCCTCCGCATGGGGATGATGGGTACCCGCAGGTGAGCCGGACGAGCTTCCGGCTCACCCGCAGGTCTGGTGACATCAGCCCTTGGTCGGGCGGATGCGGATCGTGTAGCGAGTCGTCACACGGACAATGCGCTTAGGCACAATGTCTCCTCTCCCGACCCCACTGACCCTCTCCCCGACACGCCGGTCACGTTGACCCAGCGCACCGTCGCTCGTACGCTGGTGAAGTTCTCGCCAAGAACAGTCACCTTCGGGTGAGGGCCTTGCGGCCGCAGATTCTCTGCGGTTGCGGGGCCGTTTTTTATGCGGAAGGTACTTCAGCCTCGGCGAGACCGGTTGCCGTCCGCGGTGTTCAGTTGTGAAGCGGCGGGCGGACCTAGAAGTCCCAGTCCTCGTCCTCCGTCACGACGGCCTTGCCGATGACGTACGACGAGCCGGACCCCGAGAAGAAGTCGTGGTTCTCGTCCGCGTTGGGCGACAGCGCCGACAGGATCGCCGGGTTGACGTCCGTCGTCTCCTTGGGGAACATCGGCTCGTAGCCCAGGTTCATCAGCGCCTTGTTGGCGTTGTAGTGCAGGAACTTCTTGACGTCCTCGGTCAGCCCGACACCGTCGTAGAGGTCCTGCGTGTACTGCACCTCGTTCTCGTAGAGCTCGAAGAGCAGGTTGAACGTGTAGTCCTTGATCTCCTGCTTGCGCTCCTCGGAAGCGCCCTCGAGGCCCTTCTGGAACTTGTACCCGATGTAGTACCCGTGCACGGCCTCGTCGCGGATGATCAGGCGGATCAGGTCGGCGGTGTTGGTGAGCTTCGCCCGGCTGGACCAGTACATCGGCAGGTAGAAGCCGGAGTAGAACAGGAACGACTCGAGCAGCGTCGAGGCGACCTTGCGCTTCAGGGGGTCGTCACCCGTGTAGTAGTCGAGGACGATCTGGGCCTTCTTCTGCAGGTTCGGGTTCTCCGTGGACCAGCGGAAGGCGTCGTCGATCTCGGGCGTCGAGGCGAGCGTCGAGAAGATCGACGAGTAGCTCTTCGCGTGCACCGACTCCATGAACGCGATGTTCGTGTAGACGGCCTCTTCGTGCGGGGTGATCGCGTCGGGGATCAGGCTGATCGCGCCGACGGTGCCCTGGATCGTGTCGAGCAGCGTCAGGCCGGTGAAGACCCGCATGGTGAGCTGCTGCTCCTCCGGCGTGAGCGTGTTCCACGACTGCACGTCGTTCGACAGCGGCACCTTCTCGGGCAGCCAGAAGTTGTTGACCAGCCGGTTCCAGACCTCGACGTCCTTGTCGTCCTGGATGCGGTTCCAGTTGATGGCACTGACCGCGCTGATCAGCGGGATGGACTTGCCCGTGGCGTGGACCGGGTCGGTGAGGGTCATGGCTTTCTTCCGGGTGGTGGTGGACAGGACGATCGGACGGACTGGAGGCGCAGGGCGGGGCCCGCCCCGCGCCTCCAGGAAGAGAGCAGCAGCTCTACAGCATGCAGCTGACGCAGCCCTCGACCTCGGTGCCCTCGAGGGCGAGCTGGCGCAGACGGATGTAGTAGATCGTCTTGATGCCCTTGCGCCATGCGTAGATCTGGGCCTTGTTGATGTCGCGCGTGGTGGCGGTGTCCTTGAAGAACAGCGTCAGCGACAGGCCCTGGTCGACGTGCTGGGTGGCAGCCGCGTAGGTGTCGATGATCTTCTCGGCACCGATCTCGTACGCGTCCTGGTAGTAGTCCAGGTTGTCGTTCGTCATGAACGGCGCCGGGTAGTAGACGCGACCGAGCTTGCCTTCCTTGCGGATCTCGATCTTCGACGCGATCGGGTGGATCGACGACGTCGAGTGGTTGATGTACGAGATCGACCCGGTCGGCGGGACGGCCTGCAGGTTCTGGTTGTAGATGCCGTGCTCCTGGATGGACGCCTTCAGCGCCTTCCAGTCGTCCTGCGTCGGGATCGTGATGTTCGCGTCGTCGAACAGCGAGGCGACGCGCTGGGTCGCCGGCGTCCAGGCCTGGTCGGTGTACTTGTCGAAGAACTCGCCCGACGCGTACTTCGAGTCGCGGAAGCCGTCGAACGTCTCCCCCGTCTCGATCGCGATGTTGTTCGAGGCGCGCAGGGCGTGGAACAGCACCGTGTAGAAGTAGATGTTCGTGAAGTCGATGCCCTCTTCGGAGCCGTAGAACACGCGCTCACGAGCGAGGTAGCCGTGCAGGTTCATCTGGCCGAGGCCGATGGCGTGCGACTTGTCGTTGCCGTCCTCGACGGAGCGGACCGACGAGATGTGCGACATCTGCGAGACCGAGGTCAGGCCGCGGATCGCGGTCTCGATGGTCTTGCCGAAGTCCGGCGAGTCCATCGTCAGCGCGATGTTCAGCGAGCCGAGGTTGCAGGAGATGTCCTTGCCGATCTCCTTGTAGGACAGGTCCTCGTTGAAGGTCGTCGGGGTGTTGACCTGCAGGATCTCCGAGCACAGGTTGGACATGTTGATCCGACCCTTGATCGGGTTGGCCTTGTTCACCGTGTCCTCGAACACGATGTACGGGTAGCCCGACTCGAACTGGATCTCGGCGATGGTCGTGAAGAAGTCACGCGCCTTGATCTTCGTCTTCTTGATGCGCGAGTCGTCGACCATCGCGCGGTAGTTCTCGGAGATCGGGACGTCGCCGAAGGGCATCCCGTAGACCTTCTCGACGTCGTACGGCGAGAACAGGTACATGTCCTCGTTGTTCTTCGCGAGCTCGAACGTGATGTCCGGCACGACGACACCGAGCGAGAGCGTCTTGATGCGGATCTTCTCGTCCGCGTTCTCGCGCTTGGTGTCGAGGAACTTCATGATGTCGGGGTGGTGCGCCGACAGGTAGACGGCACCGGCACCCTGACGCGCGCCGAGCTGGTTCGCGTACGAGAAGGAGTCTTCCAGCAGCTTCATCACGGGGATGATGCCCGACGACTGGTTCTCGATCTGCTTGATCGGGGCGCCGGCCTCGCGGATGTTGGAGAGGAGCAGGGCCACGCCACCGCCGCGCTTCGAGAGCTGCAGCGACGAGTTGATCCCGCGCGAGATCGACTCCATGTTGTCCTCGATGCGGAGGAGGAAGCAGGAGACGAGCTCGCCGCGCTGGGCCTTCGCGGTGTTGAGGAACGTCGGGGTCGCGGGCTGGAAGCGGCCGGCGATGATCTCCTCGACGAGGTCGATCGCGAGCTGCTCGTTGCCCTGCGCCAGGCCGAGGGCGGTCATCACGACGCGGTCCTCGAAACGCTCGAGGTAGCGCTTGCCGTCGAACGTCTTGAGCGTGTAGCTCGTGTAGTACTTGAACGCACCGAGGAACGTCTGGAACCGGAACTTCTTCGAGTACGCCAGGTCGTTGAGCTGCTGGATGAAGTCGAGCGAGTACTGCTCGATCGTCGCGGCTTCGTAGTACTCGTTCTCGACCAGGTAGTCGAGCCGCTCCTTCAGGTTGTGGAAGAAGACGGTGTTCTGGTTGACGTGCTGCAGGAAGAACTGCTTGGCGGCCTCACGATCCTTGTCGAACTGGATGTTCCCGTCCGCGTCGTAGAGGTTGAGCATCGCGTTGAGGGAGTGGTAGTCCATCCCCGTCTGCGGCGACGTCAGATCGACGTCTGCAACTGCTGCGTCCAAAATGCATCCAATCCTGAGTTGACCGCCTGCACGTCGTCAGGCGTTCCGAAGAGTTCGAAGCGGTACAAGAGCGGGACGCCGCACTTCTCGGCGATGACGTCCCCGGCGAGGCCGTAGGCCGCGCCGAAGTTCGTGTTCCCTCCGACGATCACACCGCGGATGAGCGAGCGGTTGCGTTCGTCGTTGAGGAACTTGATGACCTGCTTGGGGACCGCGCCCTGGCCGTTGCCGCCACCGTAGGTGGGCAGCACGAGCACGTACGGCTCGTCCGCGTGGAGGAACGGGTCGCTCGGGAGGAGCGGGATGCGGTCCGCGTCACGGCCGAGCTTCTCGACGAAGCGGGCCGTGTAGCCGGACACGCTCGAGAAGTAGACGAGGCGACTCATGTGCGCGCTCCTTGTGAGAGGTGCGGACAGCAGATCAGGGGTGGCCCGTCGGAGGTGCTGCGCGCCTCCGGGCCGGCGGAGCTGCGGGCCCCGGTGACGGGACCCGCACGGCTCACGCGAGTTCGGCGCTGAGCGTCGCGATCTTGTCGGGACGGAAGCCCGACCAGTGGTCGTCGTCGGTCACGACGACGGGGGCCTGCATGTAGCCGAGGCTCTTGACGTGCTCGAGCGCTGCTTCGTCGGCGGAGACGTCGAGCACCTCGTACTGGATGCCCTTGTTGTCGAGCGCGCGGTACGTCGCGGTGCACTGGACGCAGGACGGCTTGGTGTAGACGGTGACGGCCATGATCTCCCCTGGTTCTTGCTGGTGTCGTGCTTGCTGTGGAGGTGGTGCTGATGCCACGTGTGCAGGTGGTGCAGGTAGCTGCGCAGACGTGTCCGGGAAGGGGCCGCTGCGATGTCTCCACACTACATCTAGTGGCTGACTGCCGCACCGACCACTAGAGGAAGTGTTACAGCCGTGTAGTTCTCCACAAGCCCTTCCACAGTGTGCACAGCTCGGGGAGGCCCGCGGTTCCGCCAGTCTGCGGCCGACCACCGACACTTCCCCACACTCGTGGAGAGCCTCGATCCACAGGTGTGGAATCGACGCGTCGGCGTGTCGCGGCAGCCCGTGCCGAGCACCGTGGGCACCCGGTCTGTCCACAGCACCCCCGGACGGGTGACGGCACGTTCCGTCCGGTCGGTACGCTCGTCCCGTGAGCGCCTACGGACCCCTGCTGAAGACCCCCGGAGTCGGTCGCGTCATCGCAGCACAGCTCACCGCGCGCTTCCCGTTCGGCATGCTCTCGCTCGCCTACCTGCTGCACGTCGAGCACGTGTTCCACTCCTACGGCGCCGCGGGGCTCGTCCTCGCGACGACGAGCATCGGCCAGGCGATCGCCGGCCCGCTCACGAGCCGGTGGATGGGCAGCTGGGGCATGCGGCCGGTGCTGGTCCTGACGAGCGCCGTCGCCCTGGCGAGCATGGTCGTGATCGCGTTCGTCACGATGCCGCTCTGGGGGTACGTCGTCGTCGGGTTCCTCGGCGGTCTGGCGGTCCCGCCCGTGCAGCCCGCGGTGCGCACCATCTACCCGAAGATGGTGACCTCGTCGCAGCTCACCCCGCTGTTCTCGCTCGACGCCAGTGCGCAGGAGCTCATCTGGGTCGCCGGCCCGGTCATCACCACGTTCGTCGCGACGCAGGTCGGCACGGTGCAGGCGATCGTCGTCGCCATGGTGTTCCTGGTCGTGGGCGGCGTGTGGTTCATCGCCTCCCCCGAGCTCGGTCGCGTCCGCATCCCCCGGTCGAAGCGCGCGTTCGGTGTCGTGCTGAAGCGGCCGTCGGTGATCGTCGCGACGCTGACCGGCCTGCTGCTCATCGGCGCGTGCTCGGCGGTCGAGGCGAGCGTCACCAGCGTCTTCGGAGAGGGCAGTCCGAACGCCGGCATCGTCCTCGCGGTGTTCGCGGTCGGGTCGCTCGCCGGCGGCCTCGCGCTCGGACACCGACCGATCTCGAAGAACACGCTCTGGGCGCGCATGTCGATCGTCTTCGTCGGGCTCGCGCTCGCGGTCGGCGGCACCGACTTCTGGTGGCTCTGCCTGGCCCTCGTCATCGCCGGTGCCGGCATCGCACCGGCACTCGCGGTCATGTTCGGCTCGGTGTCCGCGACGGTCAAGTTCTCCGACACGGCCGAGGCCTACGGCTGGATGGGCACCGGCCAGCTCATCGGTGCCGCCGGCGGGTCCGCCGTCGCGGGCTTCCTCATCGACGCGAACGGCCCGACCGGCGGCATGACCGTCGGAGCGGTGATGGCGGCGGCGGGGGTCGTCCTGCCGCTCGTGACGAAGCGGTGGTTGCCCGACCTGCGCGGCCGCGACGCGAGCCCCCTCCCCGACACCGAGCCGGTCACGCTGCCGAGCTGACGGCCGGGAGGCACGACGTACCCCCGCCCCGATGGGCAGGATGGGTGCATGGTCACCTCCTTCCCCCTCCGCGACGGCCGGTCGATCCCCGCGATCGGGTTCGGCGTCTACAAGGTCGACGACGCCGAGGCGGAGACCGCCGTCCGCCTGGCGCTCGACGCCGGGTACCGCCACGTCGACACGGCCGAGATGTACGGCAACGAAGCCGGCGTCGGGAAGGCGATCCGTGCCTCCCGGCTGGACCGCGACGACGTCTTCGTGACCACCAAGGTGTGGAACGACCACCAGGGGCGCGACGCGACCCTGCGGGCGTTCGACGCGAGCCTCGAGCGGCTCGGACTCGACGCCGTCGACCTGTACCTCATCCACTGGCCGGCGGCGGCGAACGGCCGGTACGTCGAGACGTGGCGGACGCTCGTCGAGCTGCGCGAGCAGGGTCGGGCGCGGAGCGTGGGCGTCTCGAACTTCCAGGTGCCGCACCTGCAGCGGGTGGTCGACGAGACGGGCGAGGTGCCGGCCGTCAACCAGGTCGAGCGCCACCCGTGGCTGCCGCAGCGCGAGCTGATCGAGTTCCACGAGGAGCACGGCATCCGGACCGAGGCGTGGTCGCCGCTCGGACGTGGGCGGCTCGTCGACGACCCGGTGCTCACGCGGATCGCGGACGCGCACGGGGTGAGCGTGGCGCAGGTGCTCGTGCGGTGGAACGTGCAGCAGGGGGTCGTCGTGCTGCCGAAGTCGGTGACGCCGTCGCGCATCCGGGCGAACATCGACGTCGACGGGTTCGAGCTGACCGACGAGGACCTGACCGCGATCGCCGGTCTCGAGAACGGACAGCGGACCGGGTCGCACCCGGACTCGGTGTCCTGACGCCGTCGCCATCGCCGTCGCCGTCGCCGTCGCCGGGGATCTAGAGCGTGTCTCCTGAATGGTGGGTCCAGGCGATGACGGCGTTGAGCACGACGGCTGAGCGGTGGACGATCGCGAGGTCGTCGTACCTCGTCGCCAGGGCTCGCCATCGCTTGAGGCGACAGAAGCCACGCTCGACGACGTTCCGGTTCCTGTAGTCGATGCGGTCGCAGGTCACGGGTCTCCCGCCGCGGGAACCACGCCGTTTCCGGCGTCCTTGCTGGCCGCGAGGCTCGGGGATCACGGACTCGATACCGCGGTCGCGCAGGTGTTGCCGGATCGCTTTGGATGAGTACGCCTTGTCACCGCGGAGCCGGTCCGGTCGGGTCCGCGGCCTGCCCACCGGACGGGCCACTTCGAGCGCTGCCAGCAGCGGCAGCAGCCTCGGTGAGTCGCCGGCTTGTCCGGGCGTGATCAGGGTGACCAGGGGCAGCCCGTGGCCGTCGACGAGCTGGTGGACCTTCGTGGACAGGCCGCCGCGGGAGCGGCCGCATCCGTGATCAGGCGGCTCGAGCGTCCGCAACCGGACGGCCACGTTTGCCTGTCGGACTCGGCATGAACGACTGGATCGAAGACCACTGAGCATCGGAGAGCAGCTGGAATCATGTCACCACTACAGCGCGCCAGCGCTCTACCTGATCTTCAGCAGACACGCCCTAGTGCGTTGCAGCGGGAGTACTGGCGTGGGCTTCTTCCGATGTGGGGTCTTCGCTCTGCGCTCGCTTGCCGGAATTCCGGGTCAGGAGACCGGCGATCGTCGCGGCGAGGAAGAGCGCGGCGGACACCAGGAAAGCGGTCTGGTAGGCGGCAAGCGTCGTCGCACCTGTCGGTGTTCCCGAACCCTCTGTGAGGAGAGCAGTGGCGTAGACGGTGTTCAGCAGCGCGACGCCGAGAGCTCCGCCCAGCTGCTGCGTCGTGTTGATCGTGGCGCTGGCGACTCCGGAGTCAGCGTCCGTGACGCCGTTCAGCGCGGCGTTGTTGATCGCAACGTACGTCACACCGAGTCCGAGGCCCATCAGGATCTGGGAGGGCAGCACAACGGTGATCCAGGATGACGGGCCGATCGTGGTCAGCCACGCCATGCCTGCGGTAGCGAGGATGAGGCCGCCGACGATGAGGGGCTTGGCTCCGATGCGGGGCAAGAGGGATGAGGACAGCGTGGCACTCGCGACGATGCCGATGCTGAAGGGGAGGAACGCAAAGCCGGTCTGCAGCGGTGTGAAGCCGAGGGAGAGCTGCAGGTAGTAGGTGAGGAACAGGAACATACCGAACACCGCCGCGTTGGCAAGGAAGCCGGCAGAGAGCGCGCTGGCGCGGGTGCGGTTCGTCAGGATCCGTAGTGGGAGCATCGGGTTCTTCACCTTCGCCTGCACGAACACGAAGGCTGCGAGAAGCACGACGGCGCCGATGAGCGAGGCGATCGTGACGGCGCTGGTCCAGCCCGCGCCGGGTTCGGCGGCGTAGGTGAACCCGACGACGAGGAGAGCGGATCCGGCGGTGACGAGCACCGCGCCGAGAACGTCCAGGCGGCGCGAGTTCCCGGCGTGGCTCTCCCGAACGGCCCACATCGCCGTGATCACGGCGACGAGGGAGATCGGCACGTTGATGAACAGCGTCCAGCGCCAGTTGACGAATTCGGTCAGGACCCCGCCGAGGAGCAGACCGACTGCACCGCCAGCCCCCTGAACGGCCCCGTACGCGGCAAACGCCCGTGCTCGCTCACGCGGGTTGGTGAACGTGACGTTCAGCAAGGACAAGGCTGCGGGTGCGAGGGCTGCGGCGAACACACCCTGGGCGGCGCGAGCGGCGAACAGCATCTCTGGCGTTGAAGAGAGACCACCGATGGCGGACACGATCGCGAAGCCGATGAGCGAGATGACCAGGGTCTTCTTGCGCCCGACGATGTCCGCGATCCGACCGCCGAGCATCAGGAGCCCGCCGAAGGTGATGGCGTAGGCGGTCACGGCCCAGACGCGGTCAGCGTCCGAGATCCCGAGTTCCTGCTGCGCCTCCGGCAAGACGATGTTGATGATGGAGGCGTCGAGCACGACCATGAGGCTGGCCAGTGTGATCGCGACGAGGGCGAACCACTTCCGTGGGTTCTCCGGTGCGGACGGCGGCGGGGCGGTGACGGGTGAATCTGACACGTGGTGGTCCACTACTTTCGGGCAGGCCAAGGAGGCCCGAGGTGACGGGGAGGGTGGGGCAAGCACGAAGCACGAACCGGCTTCGGTTGGTCGGTCAAGGACGCTGGGCGATGATGACGTTGTCAGCGACGTCGGCGCGCTGCCCGTCAGGGCCGGACGCCTCACGCCACGCGGTCTCCTGCCGCACGATGCGCAGGTCTTCACCGAGGCCCAGCCGGGTCACCGCCTCGTTCGCGGTGGGGAACTCCTGGTCGTGGGCACCCCAGGACCATGGTGCCGATGACGCGTGGTCGATGACGACGAGGTACCCGCCCGGGGACAGGACTTCGGATGTGCGACCGATGATCGCGTTCCGGTCGATGTCCACTGGCGTGTGGAAGTAACAGGCGTACACCAGGTCGAACGGGCCGGCGGGGATGTCTCGAGCAAGATCCTTCCGGAAGGCACTCAGGCGCGGGCCCAACTCACTGCGCTGCGCTGCGTCGGTGACGCGTGCAATGGCGGTCGCGGAGACGTCTACCGCAGTGACGTGCCAGCCGTTGGAGGCGAGCCAGAGCGCATCCCCACCGTGTCCGCATCCGAGGTCCAGAGCACGAGCCGGGACAGGAGCCAGGTCATCCAGGACTGCAGCGAGGACTGCGTTCGGCCGGGTCCCCCAAGACGGGTCCATGCCCTGGTAGTGGGATTCCCAGAACCGCTCGCTCGGCGTGGTGTCCTCGCTCATCGCGTCTCCGCCTTCGCGCTGCCGCGGAGTGCGAGGCGGACGTCGTCGAGGACGAGAGCGTGGTTCACCGCGCCTGCGGCGAGGGCCGCGGTGCCGATGGAGACAGGGACGTTGGCCATCGCGTTGACCACGTTCCCGGCCGCCCACACCCCGTCGACGCTCGTCCTCCCGCTGGGGTCGACGGTGGCGAAGGACCCCCAGGGGTGTTCAGTGCGCTCGACCTCCAGCTGTCGCAGTGCCGCGTCCTGTGGGATCAGACGCGGTGCGGTGAAGATCGCGTCGAGCTCGATGGTCCGTCCATCGTCGAACTCCACGCCGGACAGCTGGTCACCTCGGGACAGCACACGCGTGACTCGCCCATCCTCGATCTGGATGCCGCGGGCGTCGAACGCCGCCTGGTCCTCACCGGTCGGCGCATCCGTGTCGTGTGCGAGGTAGATGATCTGGTCGGACCACTGTCGCAACAGTTGCGCTTGGAAGATGCTGCCGGGGCCGGTAGCCAGGATCCCGATCCGTCGGTCGCGCACTTCGTACCCGTCGCAGTACGGGCACGCCGCGACACCGCTGCCCCAACGCTCGGCGAGGCCATCGACGTCAGGCAGTTCATCGCTGGCACCCGTCGCCACGAGGAGCGCCCGCGCCAGCACGGTCCGGGAGTCATCGGTCTCCACCGCGAACCCGTCGCCCTCGTGACGGGTCGTCACAGCCGGAGTGTCCCAGATGGCACCGCCGTGGGCTTCGACTTCGGCCCGACCTACCGCGAGAAGCTCCAGCGGAGGTTTCCCGTCATGACCGAGGACACCGTGCATGTGGGCGGCGAACCTGTTCCGGGGTGCCCCCGCATCGAGCACAAGCACCTTGCGGCGCGCACGTCCGAGCATCAGCGCTGCGCTGAGGCCAGCACTACCGCCACCGAGTACCACGACATCCCACTCGAAT
Source organism: Curtobacterium sp. 1310 (assembly GCF_017834105.1). Lineage (NCBI taxonomy): Bacteria > Bacillati > Actinomycetota > Actinomycetes > Micrococcales > Microbacteriaceae > Curtobacterium > Curtobacterium sp. 1310. Next base: position 146,860 of record NZ_JAFICY010000007.1, read on the forward strand.
CTGCTCACGTGATGACCCTGCAACACGGTGACCAGAACCTCAAACTGATTTGCGAGAATCGCAAAGGCGGGAGAGGCTGTACGGTATGGGACACGACGACCTCGATGCGGTGATGGACGGGCTCGGCGCGCGGCTGAGGGAGCAGCGGACGAGACGGGGCCTCCGGCTCGCCGACGTGAGCGAGATCACGGGAGTCTCGATCAGCATCCTGTCCAGGCTCGAATCAGGGGTCCGCGCTCCGAGCCTCGACGTGCTGCTGAAGATCGCCCGCGTCTTCCAGGTTCCTCTCGACGAGCTCGTCGGCGCGCCCGCATCCGGTGATCCACGTGTGCACCCCAAACCGGTCCGTCGCCACGGGATGATCTACCTTCCCCTCACCACGAGGCCGATCGGGGTTCAGGCCTTCAAGGTGATCCTGCCGGGTCGTGAGCCGGACGCGCGGATCTGCCAGAAGACCCATGTCGGCTACGAGTGGGTGTTCGTTCTCACTGGGACGCTGCACCTGCAGATCGGCTCGACACTCACGGTGCTCGATGCTGGAGAGGTGGCCGAGTTCGACACGGCAGCGCCGCACGGCATGGCCAGCGGCACGACGAACCCGGTCGAGGTCCTGACCCTCTTCAGCGCACAGGGCGAGCAGCTGCACATCCGCGACGCCTGACCGTCGAGACTGCTCGCCAGGGTTGACGGTCGAACACAGAGAACCCGCGGTGTGGCGCCTTGCCGACCGCGTCACCTACGAGCGCGGGGCAGGGTTCCCAGGAGCGCCGAAGTTGATGAGCTCAGGAGGGCGTCCCAGAGACAGAGATGCCGCACCGCAATCTCCGGTTGGTCGGCCTACGCGGTGTGACCTGCAACGCGGAGTGGGCACAGGGCAGAGCTGCTCTGTGCGGACACCCTCCGTGCGGCGTGTGCCGTCGGGGCCGGCGTTGTGCTCCACGAGTCGAGCCAACCGCCGTTTCGTCACCTGTCAACGTATGTTGACGTGCCGTATCGGGCCGCGCCTCCGCGTCCCCTGACAAGAGCTCCTTCCGGTCAGCGAACTTCGTTGAAGCGAGGTCTGCTGGCCGAACCCGCGTTCACGACGCCACACGCGGCAGCCCCGAGTGGGCGAAAGTCGGACCCGTCACCCGACGACATCAACGCCGTTGTGCAACGGCGATCGTCGCTGCACCCGCACCCGAGCGGACGGCCAGTCGACGCCGCCGGCGCTACAGACAGGATCGGTCCGACCTACCAAGACTTCTTCACCAACGGAGATGCCAGTGGTACGCGCGTCCGTTCGGCTGGGGTCCAGAGAAATCGCACCGGACTGATCTGCCGACGACTCGGTTTGAACATGCGCTTGACTCCCGGCTCGGCGGGCGGGCCCCGTTCCCGAGTGACCAGGGCCTGCGTGCCTACTGCTTCGGCGTCCTGCCGGTCATCTGCCGACGGCAAAGTGTTCCTGCACCGCGGCCGCCGGCAGCGTGTCTTCATATACGGCGACGTTGTCGAGGTTGCCCTTGAAGTGGAATGTCGTGTGGTTGCCGGGCCAGCCGTTGAGGTTGTCGAAGCCGATCCGCCACCACCCGGTGCTGACCTCTGCTCTGGCGTTCGAGCTCGCGGCGACCTGTTCGCCGTCGACGTACAGCCGCATGCCCGACGCGTCCATGGTCGCGGTGGCGAGGTGCCAGACGCCGTCGTTCAGGCCGGCTGCGGAGCTGATCGCGATGTTGGTGCCGTTGTAGGCGCCGAAGTGCACGGCGCCCTCGTCGGAGAGGTAGAGCTGTCGGTCGTACTTGGTGGACTGGTCCGAGCGGAGGTTGCCGAAGCCGAGGAGCATCCCGCCGGTCGTCGTCGTGGTCCGGAACCACGTTTCGATCGCGAAGATCTGCGGTGCATCGACCGCCGCGTCCGTGATCACCTGCCCCCGCACCCCGCCCGTCAGCAGGGACGGACTGTCCCCGGCTCGGCAGGTGCCCGGGGCGAGCGAGACTCCCGAGGTGAGGGTGCCGTGGCGACCGTTCCCGGATCCGTCGGCCGCGGAGGTGCCGGGGGCGTCGTCGAACCGGTAGGTCAGGTACGTGTGTGCGAACGGCGCTCGCTGCAGACACGGGAACGTCGCGGTGGCGAGCCGGGTACCCGTGTTCGCCGCGGTGGCCGTGAACGCTGCGCGAGCGGCATCGTCCACCACGATCACCACGGCGAGGACGGCGGCGAGTGCACCGACGAAGACCACGCTCCGGGCACGTTCCGCGCGGACGGACCGCCGTCGTCGCCGACCGTGCCCGACCGCACGGGTCGCCTCGGGTCCGCCTGGGCTGCCCAGGCGGGACGAGAGCACGAGGGCGCCCCCGAGTCCGAGCGTCGCCGCGGCGAGCCTGCCGACGTCGTGCTCGCGGACCCACAGTGCAGGGAGACCGACCAGCGGGACCCGGAGCACACCGACCCCGCGGACGTCCTCCGGCTCCACCGTCCGGGCATCGGGCGTGGGGTTCGCGTCACCGCGGAGTTGCAGGGAACCCGACGGCGTCCGCGCGACGAGTCGGTGCAGCAGCAGCGCTTCCGGGTGGTCGGGGTCCTCGACCAGCAGCACCTGCCCGATCGTCACCTCCCGATCGTGGACCGGCATCGCGACGACCACGTCACCTGGGAGGATCTTCGGCGCCATGGATCCCGACACCACCGTCGTGGGGGTCCACGCCCATGACGCAGGCAGCGCTGCCCAGAGCAGGAGGCTCACGGTGACCACGAGGACCGTGCGGCCGAGCAGTGCCGCAGCGAACACCACCCAGGTCGAGGCGGAGGCGTGCCCGGATCGTGTCACCGCGACAGCCGAGGGCTGTTCGCGTCGTCCGTCCGGACGCAGGGTGACGTCGGCCACGGCCGGGCTCAGGAACTCTGCGCTTCCCAGGTGAGACCGATGCGCGCGGTCCCGTTCTGGGCAGAGTTCGGCGTCGCGGCGTCGAGCGCGACCGTCACCTGGTACGTGCGCGACTCGGAGGAACCGCCGGCGGTGCGCCAGGTGCCGATGCCGTTCGAGAACCTCGTGGCGGTCGATCCGAGGTCGGCGAGGGAGCCCGACCAGACCGCGGCGGGCGAGAGCGGGGTGAAGCCGCTGCACTTGCCGAAGGACCCGCCGGTGCCCTCGGTGACGGTGACGTGCAAGGAGCTCGACAGTGCGTTGGTGGTCGCCGGGTCCGTGCCGTACAGCTTCACCGTCGAGGGGAGTGAGCCGGTCGACGTGACGACGATGCACGATGTCCGCGTGTCACCGGGCTGCAGCCCGGAGGCCGTGAAGAGCGCGGTGTCGGAATCGTCGTCACTGAGCGAGACGGACCCGGCAGACCAGGTGTTCGGGGCGTTGCTCGTCGTGGCCGAGAAGGCGGCGTAGGACGCCTGGGCGATGACGAGGCCGGAGGCCAGGACAGCCGTCGGGACGACGGCGAGGGCGATGGTGCGGCGTGCTCGAGACGTGAGGTGCACGGGGTTCCTTCGGGGAGGGCGCCACACCGTCGTCGGTGGACGCGAGCATGTGCAGGACGAGGGAGCGCGGATCGACTCCCGGTGCGGGGCGCGGCGGGGCCGTGCTGTCGGTCCCCGCCGCGCCCGGAGATGGTCAGACGCGGCCGAGCATCGCCTCGTTGAGGATGGTGCCGCCGAGCATCCAGCCGCCGTCGGCGACCTCGTCGAGGATGACGAGCGTCGTGGGTCGGGCTCGCTCGCCGTAGACGTCGACGATGGCGTCGGTGACGGCGTCCTGCAGCTTCTTCTTCGACTCCGGGGTCAGGGTGTCAGCGGGGACCTTGATGTTGGCGAAGGGCATGGTGTTCCTCTCGGTGGGGTGTCCCGGACGTTCCGGGGGTCAGAGCGCGGCGTTCGGGGACAGGAGGTCCTCGATGCCGACGCGGTGGTAGAACTCGGATCGGATGCGGTCGGCGACCGCCGAGACGACCTCGCTGCCGTCACGGGAGGGGTCGACGTGGGTCCGGAACGGGCGGGCGCCGTCGGCCAGGCCGACCACGCGCACGATCTCGTCGGCGACGTCCTGCACGTCGGCGTCGGCCGGCACGATCGCGGCGAGGCGGTCGGTCAGGTCGCGCCGGAGCGCCCCGTACTCCGTGTCGTGTTCGTCGACGCGGGCGGTGTCCGTCGGGACGGCGGCGTTCGTGAAGTGGTTCGTGCCCGAGGTGAAGGCGCCCGGGACCACGATCGTGGTGTCGATGCCGAAGCGGATCAGTTCCGCCGCGTAGCTCTCGGCCAGGGCGTCCATGCCGGCCTTCGCCGCGAAGTACGGCGCCAGGAACGGCGGGTGGCCGCCGCGGGTGGCCGAGCTGCCGACCCAGACGACGAGTCCGGACCGGCGCGCCCGCAGGTGTGGCAGGACGGCACGTGCGACGCGCTGGGCGCCGACGACGTTGACGTCGTACAGGGCGGCGAACTGTTCCGGCGTGAACGCCTCGGCCGGACCGTAGGCCATGTGGCCGGCGTTCTGCACCAGCACGTCGATGCGCCCGTGCGCACGGATCACGGTGCTGACCGCCTCGTCGACGGACTGCTCCGACTGCACGTCGAGCTCGACCGCGCCGAGCTGCAGGCCCTCGCGCACGGCGAGGTCGTCGAGCGCGGCACGGGCGGGCGCGTTCCGGCCGTCGACCGCACGCATCCCGGCGACGACGACGTGCCCCGCCCGCGCGAGCGACTCCGCCGTCAGCCGGCCGAAGCCGCTCGACGCGCCCGTGACGAGGACGACCCGCGGCGTCGGCATCAGACCATCCCGCCGTTGGCGCGGATGGTCTGGCCGTTGACCCAGTGCCCGTCGGGCCCGGCGAGGAACGCGACGACACCGGCGATGTCCTCCGGCATGCCGAGCCGTTCGAGGGGCGGGACCTTCGCCAGGGTGTCGATCTGGTCCTGCGTCTTGCCGTCGAGGAACAGCTCGGTCGCCGTCGGCCCCGGGGCCACCACGTTCGCCGTGACGTCCCGGCCGCGGAGCTCCTTCGCGAGGATCATCGTCATGCCCTCGACCGCGCTCTTGCTCGCGACGTAGGCGCCGTAGGTCGGGAACTGCGTCCCCACGACCGACGTCGACATGCCGACGAACGCCCCGCCGGCCCGGAGACGACGGGCAGCCTGCTGCGCGACGACGAAGGTGCCGCGGATGTTCGTCCGGTGCAGTGCGTCGAGGACGTCGAGGTCCTGGTCGGCGATCGTCGACAGCGCAAGGCGGCCGGCGGAGTGCACGACGACGTCGACGCCGCCGTGTTCGGCCTCGACCCGGTCGAACATCGCGGCCACGGCGTGCTCGTCCGCGACGTCGGCCTGCACGGCGACGCCACGGCCGCCCGTCCGCTCGATCTCGGCGACGGTGTCCTCGGCGGCGGCCGTCCCGCTGGCGTGGTTGACGACGACCGTGAAGCCGTCCGCGGCGAGCCGGATCGAGACGGCGCGGCCGATGCCGCGAGAGCCGCCGGTGACCAGGGCGACGCGGCGAGGAGTGGTGCTCATCGTCTGTCCTTTCAGTGATACGCGCAGAGCATTTCGGCGCTACGGCAGAACGTAGCACGGTTACGATCATCGATACAACCTGCGCTACGATCACTGCATGGCCCGATCTGACGAAGCGCTCCGCAGCGCCCTGCTCCGCGCAGCGGAGGACCAGCTGGTCACTGCCCCCGACGGGGACGTCGCCACCCGAGCGGTCTGCGAAGCGGCCGGCGTGACCCAGCCCGTGCTCTACCGGATCTTCGGCGACAAGCGCGGGCTCCTCGACGCCCTCGCCGAGACGGGCCTGCAGCGGTACACCGCTCGGAAGGCCGAGCTCGAGGTGTCCGACGACCCGGCAGCGGACCTGCGCCACGGATGGGACGACCACCTCGCGTTCGCTCGGGAACACGCCGCCCTCTACCGGCTGATGTTCGCCCCACGGCCGTGGGCGAGCAGTTCCGCGCGGGACGGCCTGACCGCGCTGCTCGAACGGACGCTGACCCGGTGCGCGGCCGCGGGCCTGCTCCGCGTCGACGTCCCCGTCGCAGCGACCATGCTGCTCGCCGCCAACGTCGGACTCGCACTCCACCAGATGACCACGACGGCTCCGGACACTGCCGACGACGACGCACTCCGGGACGCGGTCCTCGACGCCGTCCTCATCGAGGCGTCCGCCCGCGACCAGGACGACCTCGACGCGGCTGCTCGTCGCCAGCTCCGCGCCCGGCTCGACGACGACGGGTCGGACGCGTTGCTCCCCGAGGAGACCGCACTCATGCGGATCTGGCTCGACCGACTCGACCACGAGGCCGACCACGAGGCCGACCACGGCCACGAAACCGACCACCACCAGGACCACGAAGGCACCCGATGATCTCCACGTTCCTCGCCGAACACGCACCCCTCGTCCCCATCGGGTTCTGGGTCGCCCTCGCCGTCGCCACGGGGGTCGCCTGGCTGCTCCACCGTCTGCGGCTCCGCGGCGTCCTGCTCGGCCTCTCCGGCCTGTCGTTCGTCGCCGCCCTCGTGCTCACCCTGCTCCCCGACGGTGCCCGCTCTGGCGGCGTCACCTGCACCGTGCAGTTCTCGGTCCCGTTCCAGGGCATCGACACCCTCGCCAACATCGCGCTGCTGCTGCCGCTCGCGCTCTTCCTCAGCGTGGCGACGAGCCGGCCACTCACCGTCCTCGCCGGCACCGTCGCCCTCTCCGTCGCCATCGAGGTCGTGCAGGCCCTCGCACCGGCCCTCGGCCGGCGATGCGACACCAACGACTGGTTCATGAACACCGTCGGAGCACTGCTGGGCGCGGTCATTGCTCTGACCATCCATGCGATCGACCGGCGGCGGCGCGCCGCTTTCGTCCTGGACTGAACCGCTGCCGGATCACGACAGGCGCTGACCGGTCGATGTCCGTCCTCGATCAGGGTGCGATGTGCGCGTGCTCACCTGCCGCAGCAAGAATGGTGAGCGCCCCGACAGGCCTGCCGTCAGCTGCACCGATCGTGTGCGGGATCATCGTCGGCCGAGTCCCTGCCACTTGCGGAACCCGGCGACGCGCGACGCGTCGGGGCGCTGACCGAGGATCAACAACACGTTGCCCAGGCTGTAGGCGTGGAACGCGGACGCGCGCGCGAGGAACGCCGTCCACCGTTCCGCGTCGCGCAAGCTCTCAACCTGCGTCGCGATCGACTCGTGGAGTGCGGCGGCCTGCGCCTTCTTCTCCTCGATGGTGCGGCGGGGCGTCGAGGTCTTCCCGGCCGGACGGAGGGCCGCGGTCTTGGTGGTGCGTGTCGTGGTGATCATGGTTCCTGCTCCTGGGTCGATCGGGGACGATGGGCGGAGCGGGAGGGATCTAGATCGTGTCTCCTGAATGGTGGGTCCAGGCGATGACGGCGTTGAGCACGACGGCTGAGCGGTAGACGATCGCGAGGTCGTCGTACCTCGTCGCCAGGGCTCGCCATCGCTTGAGGCGACAGAAGCCACGCTCGACGACGTTCCGGTTCCTGTAGTCGATGCGGTCGCAGGTCACGGGTCTCCCGCCGCGGGAACCACGCCGTTTCCGGCGTCCTTGCTGGCCGCGAGGCTCGGGGATCACGGACTCGATACCGCGGTCGCGCAGGTGTTGCCGGATCGCTTTGGATGAGTACGCCTTGTCACCGCGGAGCCGGTCCGGTCGGGTCCGCGGCCTGCCCACCGGACGGGCCACTTCGAGCGCTGCCAGCAGCGGCAGCAGCCTCGGTGAGTCGCCGGCTTGTCCGGGCGTGATCAGGGTGACCAGGGGCAGCCCGTGGCCGTCGACGAGCTGGTGGACCTTCGTGGACAGGCCGCCGCGGGAGCGGCCGCATCCGTGATCAGGCGGCTCGAGTCCCGGATCCGTGTGATTCGATGGTTCCCCCTGTGGTGCGGGCGATGTTCGTGGCGTGCTGATGCGCGCGAGCGATCGTGGAGTCCACTGACAACGACCGATCCACCGCCCCAGCCTGGTCCGCGGACGCTGTCACCGCGGCGAGGACCCTGTCCCACGTGCCGTCGCCTGCCATCCGGCGATGCCACTTCCACACCGTCTGCCACGGCCCGAACACCTCGGGCAGGTCACGCCACGCGATCCCGGTCCGATACCGGTCCACGATCCCCTCGACCATGCTCCGAGCGTCCGCAAACGGACGGCCACGTTTGCCTGTCGGACCCGGCATGAACGACTGGATCGAAGACCACTGAGCATCGGAGAGCAGCTGGAATCATCTCACCACTACAGCGCGCCAGCGCTCTACCTGATCTTCAGGAGACACGCCCTAGCCCCGGCGGTCCTCCTCGGACTGCCACGGCAGGTTCAGGTCGCCCGGCTCGGGCTCGACGTCGCCCGCGTCGTCCGCACCGCCGGTGCCGGGTGCCGCCACCACGCGGGACGGGTCGATGCCGTCCTGCTCGAGGTCCTCGCGGCTGCGCTGCTGCGTCTGGGACGCGACCGTCTCCCGTTCGCTCGACGGGCTGTAGGACGTGTCGGCGGCACGCTGCTCGCGGTCGCTCACGCCGTCGACGTCGTCGCTGTGCGCCGCGTCGCGGAGTTCGTCGTTGCGGGCGCGGTCGTCGGACTCGTCGGGGCCGGGCACGTTCGGGATGCTGTCGCTCATGCCCCGCACAGTAGGCCGCGGCTCCTGGTACCGGTTCGGTCACGACGGCCGTGATCCGGTTCCCGCTCGGGTACCGTCGTCCCGACGAAGGGGGCCGGACGATGGGTCGGACGAGGGCACGGGGCGCGGCAGCCGTCGCACTGGTGGGCGTGAGCACGCTGCTGTTGGCGGGCTGCTCGCTGTTCGGCGACGACGCCCCGCTGCCGGCGCCGACCGGCCACGCTGCGCCGAGCGCCTCCGCGACGCCGGGGCCCGTCGGCGGGTCGGGCGACACCGCACAGCCCGTCGCGGCGCCGCAGGCGGTCCCGGCGGACACGGTCGTCGCGGAGACCGACGCGGTGTCGAAGACCGGCGACACGTCGATCCACGTCCGGGTCGTCGCGAACGACCACGGCACGTTCGACGCGCAGCTGTCGGACTACCGCACCACGCAGCCGCAGCCGATGTCCGTGCAGTTCCGGCGCACGGCGCAGTACGGCGACGGTGGTGACACCGAAGCGGTCGCCACGACGCAGTGGGACGCCGACGCCCAGCCGCCCGCGACGGTCAGCCTGAGCGACGGCGGCCCCTACCCGGACTGGCTGCACACGGTCGTCCTCGTCCCGCAGTCCGACGGCGACGACAGTGCCCGCCCGTGGGTCTACAAGGTGCTCGCGATCGGGAAGCTCTCCTGGTCGATCCCCAACCCCGACCCGGACCTGCACGTCACGCTCGGCGCGGCCCGACCGGGTGCGTACGGTTACGCGTTCGACGCCGCCGACGAGACCCTCCGCGGGACGACCGGCACCCCGGTCAGCTACAAGGTCAACGAGGGCGACGACCAGTCCACCATCGCGAAGCGCTTCGGCATCACCGTGGACCAGCTGCGGTGGCTCAACCCGACGATGCAGACCCGTGGCAACAACTGGGTGCTCGCCGGCTCCTGGATCAACCTGGACCCGGCCTCGCGCTGACACGGAGCCCGGTGCGGGTCCGTTACGCTCGTCCAGCACCCCGCACCACCCAGGAGGCCACATCGTGACCATCGTCGCCGCCGCAGACGGCTCCGCCCTCGGCAATCCCGGACCGGCCGGCTGGGCCTGGTACGTCGATGACGACCGCTGGGCAGCTGGCGGGTGGCCGCGTGCGACGAACAACATCGGTGAGCTGACCGCCGTGCTGCAACTGCTCCGCGCCACGAAGGACACCGGCGAACCGCTGCACATCCTCTGCGACAGCCAGTACGCGATCAAGGCGTGCACGGAGTGGCTGGCCGGGTGGAAGCGCAAGGGCTGGCGCAAGGCCGACGGCAAGCCCGTGCTGAACGTCGAGATCATCAAGGAGCTCGACGCCGAGCTGCAGGGCCGCAAGGTCACCTTCGAGTGGGTCCGCGGGCACGTCGGCCACGAGATGAACGAGGCCGCGGACGTCCGTGCCCGCGGCGCTGCGACCGCCTTCCAGAACCACACCGAGGTACCGTCCGGTCCGGGTTGGCCGGACACCGTCGTCCCGCCCGCTCCGGAGCCGGCGCAGGTCGAACCGCCTGCCACCCTGTTCTGACGAGCCGCACGCCCTGTCGGGCTGCACGACGACGGGCCGCACGACGACGGGCCCGGGCGATGTCCTCGCCCGGGCCCGTCGTCGTCCGCTCGGAACGCGCGCTCAGTAGGTGCCGTCGCGACGGTCCTGCCGGGTGATCTGCTCCCCCGACGCCGGGTCGACGCCCGACCGGGTGGTGGTCGTGGTCCGACGCCCGCCGAACCCGACCGCCAGGCTGATGATGAGCAGCACGACGCCGGCGGCCATCAGGATGTAGCCGATCAGGCGCAGGTCGATGCCGGCGATCTGGTAGTCGACCGCGAAGGCGACGATCGCTCCGATGACGATCAGTGCGATGCTCGATCCGATGCGCATGACGGGTCCTTCCGTGGTGCCCCGTCCCGGGTGTCCGGGGCTGGCGTCGAAGGTACCCGGACCGCGGCGGCGAGGTTCCGTGCGGCGGCCGAGCGAGGCCGCCCTCAGTCGACGTCGACCTCGGCCCAGCCGTCGAACCGGCCGATCTCGGTGACGCGCACCACGGCTTCGCCGGTCTCGTCGGACGCGTCCAGGTCGATCGTCGCCGAGAACCCGAAGTCCTTGTCGCCCTCGGGGTCGGCGAAGATCTGCCGTGCCCGCCAGGTCCGACCCGGCCCGTGCTCGTCGAGCACCAGGTACGCCATCGACCGGGCGTCCCCGTCGGTCCCGATCGCGTCGTGCTCCTCGTAGTACTCCTCGAGCACGGCGTCCCACTCCTCCTGCCCGAACCCTGCGGCCCCGTCGAGCGCGGCGAGCCCGGCAACGTCGTCGGCCGCCGCGAGCAGCACCCGCTGGAACAGGGCGTTCCGCACGAGCACGCGGAACGCTCGCGGGTTGCCGGTGAGCCGGGCGGGCTGCGGCGGCGCGATCTCGTCGTGTTCCGCGGCGGCCTCCGCGACGGAGCCGTTGACCAGCGCCTCCCACTCGTCGACGAGCGAGGAGTCGGTCTGCCGCACGACCTCGCCGAGCCACTCGATCAGGTCGTCGAGCTCGGGCGTGCGCTGTTCCTCGGAGATGGTCTGGCGCATGGTGCGGTAGGCGTCGGACAGGTACCGGAGCACGAGTCCCTCGGAGCGGGTCAGCTGGTAGAACCGCACGAAGTCGCCGAAGGTCATCGCCCGCTCGTACACGTCGCGCACCACGGCCTTGGGCGACAGCGTGAAGTCGAGCACCCACGGCTGTTCGGCCGCGTAGGCCTCGTACGCGGCGGTCAGCAGTTCGTTGAGCGGCTTGGGCCAGGTGACCTCCTCGAGCAGCTCCATCCGCTCCTCGTACTCGATGCCCTCGCGCTTCATCCGGGCGACCTCCTCGCCGCGCTCCTTGAACTGCTGCTGCGCGAGGACGGCGCGCGGGTCGTCGAGGGTCGCCTCGACGACCGACACCATGTCGAGCGCGTACGTCGGGGACTCGGGGTCGAGCAGTTCGAAGGCGGCGAGTGCGAACGGCGACAGCGGCTGGTTGAGCGCGAAGTTCACGGGCAGGTCGACGGTCATGCGGTAGCGCCCGTCGACCTTCTCGATCACGCGGGCGTTGATCAGCGTGCGGGCGATCGACAGCGCGCGTCGGGCAATCGCGAGCTGCCGGGAGCGCGGCTCGTGGTTCTCGAACACGAGCGAGCGGACGTCGGCGAAGGCGTCACCCCCGCGGGCGACGACGGCGAGCACCATCGCGTGCGTGATCCGCATCCGGGACACCATCGGCTCGGGCTCGGCGGCGATGAGCCGGTCGAACGACGCCGGCCCCCACGAGACGAACCCCTCCGGCGCCTTCTTCTTCTTGACCTTGTTCTTCTTCTTCGGGTCGTCCCCGGCCTTGGCGACGGCCCGGGCGTTCTCGATCTCGTGCTCCGGCGCCTCGGCCACGACGTCGCCCTCGGTGTCGTAGCCGGCTCGTCCGGCTCGTCCGGCGATCTGGTGGAACTCGCGGGCGGACAGCTGCCGCATCCGGGAGCCGTCGAACTTCGTCAGCCCGGTGAGCAGCACGGAGCGGATCGGCACGTTGATCCCGACCCCCAGGGTGTCGGTGCCGCAGATCACCGGCAGCAGGCCGCGCTGGGCGAGCTGCTCGACGAGCCGGCGGTACTTCGGCAGCATGCCGGCGTGGTGCACGCCGATGCCGGCCCGGATGAGTCGTGACAGCGTCTGCCCGAACCCGGCGCTGAACCGGAACCCGGCGATCGCGGCGGCAATCTCGTCCCGGCGTTCACGCGACGCCACCTTCACGGACATGAGCGCCTGCGCACGCTCGAGCGCCGCGGCCTGGGCGAAGTGCACGATGTAGACCGGCGCCTTGCCCTCCTCGAGCAGGCGTTCGACCGTCTCCTGCACGGGCGTCAGCACGTACTCGTACGACAACAGCACGGGTCGCGAGACGCCGGTGACCCGTGCGGTCGGGCGCCCGGTCCGGCGCGACAGGTCGTCGGCGATGGTCGTGACGTCGCCGAGCGTCGCCGACATGAGCAGGAACTGCACGCGCTCGAGCACGAGCAGCGGCACCTGCCACGCCCAGCCGCGGTCGGGGTCGCCGTAGAAGTGGAACTCGTCCATCACCACGACGTCGACCTCGGCGTCCGGGCCCTGGCGGAGCGCGGTGTTCGCGAGGATCTCGGCCGTGCAGCAGATGATCGGGGCGTCCGCGTTGACGCTCGAGTCACCGGTCACCATGCCGACGTTCTGCGCGCCGAACAGGTCCACGAGCTGGAAGAACTTCTCGGAGACGAGGGCCTTGATCGGCGCCGTGTAGTAGCTGCGCTTGCCCTCGGCGAGCGCGGCGAAGTGCGCCCCGGCCGCGACGAGGGACTTGCCGGTACCGGTCGGCGTGCTGAGGACGACGTTCGCGCCGGAGACGAGCTCGATGAGCGCTTCGTCCTGCGCCGGGTAGAGCGGTCGTCCGCCCGCCTCGGCCCAGTCGGCGAACGCCTGGTAGACCGCGTCGGGGTCGACGGCGCCGTCGACCGCCGCCGGCAGGGCGGCGAGGAGCGGCGGGGTGGTGGTGACGTCGGTCATGCGCCCATCCTCCCAGGTGGGCGGTGACCGGCAGACGAGCCGGCGGCGGACGGGAGGCACGGGGCCGCTCCGTCACGCATCCGGCGTCCGCACGCACCGACCGCAGGTCGCAGGCCGGAGACGAGCCGCGCCTCCCGTCCGGCGCCCTGTCGGGAATCGATGCGCGCGCATAGACTCAGACCGTGCGCGAACTCGGCTTCCTCTCCTTCGTCCCCAACCACGGCGGCACCGCCGGTGCTGCTGCCGCCCTGGAGGACGGTCTCCGCTTGTTCGAGACGGCCGAGTCGCTCGGGTACGGCACCGGCTGGGTCCGGGGCCGCCACTTCGAGCCCTTCCTGACCAGCCCGATGACGTTCTTCGCGGCGGCCGCCCAGCGCACGAGCACCATCGGTTTCGGCACCGCCGTCCTCGGCATGCGGTACGAGGATCCGATCCGTCTCGCCGAGGACGCCAGCACCGTCGACCTGCTCAGCGACGGCCGGGTGCAGCTCGGCATCAGCACCGGGATCGCCGGGTACGGCCCGATCCTCGACCCGGTGTTCGGCGGGTCGGAGCGCAGCTTCCGCGACGAGGCCGAGGTGCGTGCGGCGCGGCTGCTCGAGGTCCTGCAGGGCGAGCCGCTCGGCACTGCAGGGAAGGGCTACGAGAGCATCCCCGCCGGTGCCGACCTGACCCTCCAGCCGCTGTCGCCCGGCCTGCGCGACCGCGTCTGGTGGGGCGGCGGCAGCACGGGCACCGCGGTCCGCACGGCCGAGAAGGGCCTGCTGCTGCACTGCTCGACGCTCAACACCGAGGACACGGGCGCCCCGTTCGCCCAGGCACAGGCGGACCAGCTCACCGCGTACCGCGACCGCTTCGCCGAGCTGCAGGCCGCCGGCGAGCACCCCGGCCGCACGCCGAAGGTGGCGGTCGGTCGGATCGTCGTCCCGCTGCTCGACGACCACGACCGCCGGGTGCACGAGGAGTTCCTCACCGGGTACGCGAGCGGGATGGACGACGAGGGGCGCCCCCTGAGCGGTCCGCCGTTCCGGTTCAGCAGGATCGTGTCGGGCGGTGTGGACGAGATCGTCGACGCCCTGGCAGCCGACCCCGCGGTCCAGGCGACCGACGAGCTGGTGATCACCCTGCCGGCGAACGGCGACGCCGCGGCGCACGAACGCATCCTGCGGGTCGTCGCCGAGGAGATCGCCCCGCGGCTGCCCTGAGCACGACCGCTGACGACAGGCACCCGGCCGGGGCTCGAGTCGGGGTGGTGAGGTCCGACGAGCCCCGGGCCGGATGACCATCTCGTCCCTGATCCGTACGGGATGGTGGCATCACTCTTTCACTTTCTGAAGGATTTGTCATCATCACTTCCCCGGGAACGGGCACATGGCCAGTTGCGCACGACAACCCCTGGTCAGAAGCGGAAAGGTACGCTCTCGTACCTTTGCCCACAGGACGACGAATGCGCCCCCGCGCGGACGCGGGGACGCATTCTGGACGCACCGGGATCGACGGGGTTCCACGGCCGGATCAGGAGGCCGCTTCGCTCACACGACGATCCCTCGGTGGTGCGCGCGCCGACGGTAACCAGCCGACTGGCGCGGATTCATGCTACTGAACGCATCCACGACCGTGCGGAAATCGGCTCACTCCAGTTCGAGGGCCGCGGAACCGGCCAGGTCCGCGACCGAGGCACCGACGTGGAGCTCGAACGTCCCGGGCTCGTAGCGCCAGGCGCCGTCCCAGTGTGCGAACGCCCGGGCCGGAACCTCGATCGACACCTCGGTGGACTCCCCTGCCCCGAGCCGGACGGGCGCGAAGCCGACGAGCCAGCGAACGGGACGGTCGACCGACGACTCCGTCCGCGAGGCGTAGACCTGCACGACGTGCTTCCCGGCACGGTCGCCCGTGTTCGCCACGGTCGCGGTGACGATCGCGGCGTCACCCTCCGTCACGGTCGGCGACGCGGCCACGCCGTCGATCGTCCAGGTGGTGTAGCCCAGGCCGTGGCCGAAGGGGTAGGCGGGTTCGGTGCCGGCGCGCAGCCAGGCACGGTAGCCCACGTGCACGCCCTCGTCGTAGGCGACCTTGCCGTCGACCGGCGTGACGTCCTGCACCGGGACGTCGGCGAGGGTCGCCGGCCAGGTGGTGGGCAGGCGCCCGCCGGGCTCCGCGGCACCGGTCAGGATGTCGGCGAGCGCGTTGCCGTACTCCTGTCCGCCGAACCAGGTCAGGAGCACCGCGGCGACGTCGTTCCGCCAGGGCATCTCGACCGGCGAACCGGAGTTCACCACGACGACCGTGTTCGGGTTCACGGCGGCGACGGCACGGACCAGCTCGTCCTGGTGGCCCGGCAGCGCGAGCGACGAGCGGTCGTAGCCCTCGGACTCGACCTTGCTGTTCGTCCCGACGACGACGATCGCCACGTCGGCGTCGCGGGCCGTCGCGACCGCGGCCTCGACGAGTGCGGCGGGGTCGGCGTCGCTCGGCTCGGTACCGAACTGGTAGGCGAGCACACCGCCCAGCGCCTCGTCCTGCACGATGTCGTGCTCGATCCGGATCGCGAGCTGCTGCCCGGCCTCGACCGACACCGGCACCGAGCGCGCCGGCGGGTTGAGGAACGCCGCACCGAGCTGGTCCCCCTCGACCGGCACGGTCTCGTCGAGCAGGAGCTCGCCGTCGACCCACATGCGCGAGCGACCGGCGGCACCGATGCCGATCCGCACGGTCCCCGTCGTCTCGGCGGTGTACGTCGTGGTGACGTCGAGTCGGTCGGACTCCCGGATCGGGGCGTCGCCGCCGAACCAGAACAGCGCGGTGGCACGGCGGTCCTCGACGAACAGCTCCTCGCCGCCCTTGACGAACGCCACCCGTGCACCGGGCTCCCCCGTGGCCGGGTTCGTGATGCTGGACAGCGGGAACTCCGCGATGCCCTCCTGCACCACGGCGCCGATGGCGTGGTCGACCGTCGCGCCGGGGAAGGCCGCTCGGATGCCCTCGATGGGCGTGACGACGTGCTCCGGCACCACCGTCGCCGAACCGCCGCCCTGCGTGCGGGCCTGGTCGGCGTTGTGCCCGAGGAGCGCGATCCGCGACACCGCGGACGCATCGAGCGGCAGGATCCCGGTGTTGCGGACGAGGACGGTGCCCTCGGCCTCGGCCGTCCGCACGAACGCGACGCCGTCCTCGACGTGCACCGGCTGCGCGGCCACGGGCTCGAAGCCCTCGAGCGCGCCGACGCGGGCGGCGAGCGTCAGGATGCGGCGGACCTTGCGGTCGACGGCCTCCATCGGGACCTCGCCCGACTCGACCGCCTGCAGCAGGGGCCCCTCGCTCCACCAGGGGTTCGGCCCGGGCATCGCGACGTCCTGCGACGCCTTCGCCGACTCCACCGAGCGGACGCCGGTCCAGTCGGACACGACGATGCCGTCGAAGCCCCACTCCGAGTTGAGCGGTGTCTCGAGCAGGTCGTTCTCGGACGCGGTGACGCCGTTGATCGCGTTGTAGGACGACATGACCGCCCAGGCGTGCGCCTCGGTCACGGCCTTCTCGAACGCGAGCAGGTACAGCTCACGGAGCGCACGGTCCGACACCTCCGTCGACGCGGTGAACCGGTCGGTCTCGTAGTCGTTCGCGATGTAGTGCTTCGGGGTCGCGGCGACGCCGTTCTCCTGCACGCCGTCGACGTAGGACGCGGCGAGGTCGCCGGTCAGCAGCGGGTCCTCGCTGAACGCCTCGAAGTGGCGACCACCGAGGGGCGAGCGGTGCAGGTTGATCGTCGGGCCGAGGACGACGTCGACGCCCTTCCGGCGGGCCTCGACCGCCGCGGCGGCACCGTAGCGCTTCGCGATCGCGCGGTCCCAGCTCGCCGACAGGGCGGTGGCGGACGGCAGGTTGAGCGACGGGTCGCGCTCGTCCCAGACCTCGCCGCGGACGCCGGACGGACCGTCGGACATCAGGATGCGGCGCAGCCCGATCTTCTCGACCGGCCAGGTCGTCCAGAAGTCGCGCCCGGTCAGCAGCTGGACCTTCTCCGCGGTCGTCAGCTGTCCGACGAGCGCGGCGATGCGCTCGTCCAGCGGCGACGCGGCGGTCGGCCGGGAGGCGCGGGTGGTGTCGTCCACGGTGGTCACGATGGTCCGTCCCTTCGTTGTGCGACGCAGGCGACGGGGCATGACCTCCGCGCGCCATCGTCGGCGGCTGCGGGCAGCGTAGCACCCAAAACCTATCGGAAGTAGGTTTGTTGGGTCTCGAACCCGCTGTACGCTCGCGCCATGGCACGACGGGGTTCGTACGCGAAGGGGATCGCGAAGCGCGAGGAGATCCTCACGGTCGCGCTCGACCTCGTCGCGCAGCAGGGGTTCCGGCGCACGAGCATCAAGGACATCGCCGACGCGGTCGGGCTCACCCAGGCCGGGCTGCTGCACTACTTCGACTCGAAGGACGACCTCTGGGTGGAGATCCTCCGTCGCCGCGACGAGGTCGACCTGGCGCACGACTGGGGCACCGCGGCCGAGGACCCCGGTGCGTTCCTCGCGGCGATTGTCCGGCACAACACCGAGGTCCCGGGCCTCGTGCAGATGTTCGTCAACCTGTCGGCGGCCGCCGCGACCGACGACGAGCACCCCGCGCACGAGTACTTCCGCGAGCGCTACGAGCGCAGCCGGAGCGACTTCGCCCGGGACTTCCGCACCATGCAGCAGGACGGCCGGCTCCGCTCCGACGTGGACACCGAGCAGCTGGCGAGCGTGCTCCTGGCGATCTCCGACGGCATGCAGATCCAGTGGCTGTACGACCCGTCGCGGGACATGGCCGACCACGTCGAGCTCGTCGCACGGCTCGCGGTCGCGCAGTCCGTCACGCCCGCCCCGGCCTGACGCCGGCACCCCGGCCCGCCGCGCTCCCGCCGCGCTCGACCGCTCCGGCCCCGGGCCGCGTCGGCCGCATCGCCTGCGTCGCCTGCACCGCCTGCGCCGCCCGGACAGGTACCGCCAGTGCCTGGTCCCCGCTCGGGCGCGCACGGCAGGATGGGGTCCGGCCGACCAGGCCGTCCGACGACGATGTGGAGTGACGCGATGACGCGTGTTGTGGTGACCGGAGGCAGCGGGAAGCTCGGACGGGCGGTCGTCCGCGACCTCGACGAGCACGGGTACGACGTGGTCCTGCTCGACCGGGTGCCCTCCCCCGACAAGCCGGAGCGGGTGCCCTTCGTCCGCATCGACCTGAGCGACTACGGCCAGGTGCTCGGGGCGCTCACGGGCATCGACGACCGCTACGACCGCGTCGACGCCGTGGTGCACCTCGCCGCCGTACCGGCCCCCGGACAGGTGCCCGACGTCGCTCTCATCACGAACAACGTGACCGCGTCGATCAACGTCTTCCACGCCGCCCGTGTCGCCCGGATCAAGAACGTCGTGTGGGCGTCGAGCGAGACCCTGCTCGGCATCCCGATGGGCGAGCACCACCCGCCGTACCTGCCCGTCGACGAGGAGTTCGCGGTCCGCCCGCAGTCCTCGTACTCGCTCGGCAAGGCGGTCGAGGAGGAGATGGCCCGCCACTTCACCCGCTGGGACCCGGAGCTCAAGATGATCGGGCTGCGCTTCTCGAACGTCATGGACGAGACCGACTACCCGTCGTTCCCGTGGGACGCCTCCCCCGAGGCGAAGACCTTCAACCTGTGGTCGTACATCGACTCGCGCGACGGGGCGCAGGCCGTGCGGCGGTCGCTCGAGGCCGAGCTCACCGGGTTCGAGGCGTTCGTCATCGCGAGCCCCGACACCGTGATGGACACCCCGACGATCGAGCTCGTGGAGCGCTTCGTGCCGGACATCGAGCGCCGTGCGGACATCGACGGCACGAGCTCCCTGCTCTCGAGCGAGAAGGCCCGCGAGCTCCTCGGCTACGCCCCCGAGCACACCTGGCGGAACCACCGCTCGCGCTGACCGGAGGGAGGCGCGGGGCGGCCTCAGGACGTCGGCGCGAGCAGCAGGCCGTCCAGCACCAGGTCGCGCACGCGCGGCAGCAGGTCTGCCGCGAGCGCGTCCTCGTCGACGCCGGTGATCTGCGCGATGGCCCCGACGATCGCCGCGACCGACAACTCCCCGTCGCAGGCACCCACGAACGCGGCGAGCGCCGTGTCCGCGTCCACCCGACGGCCGAACCCACCGCCCTGCACGAGCGTGATCACGGTCGGGTCGTCGTTCCCGGGCCAGTAGTGCCGCTCCTCGGTCACGTCACCGGCGACCCGCAGGTGTGCGGCGGCGAGCGCCTCGTCGTCGTGCACCTCGAGCCACCCGGTGGCGTCGAGCACCCGTGCGACCGTCGCGCCGAGCCCCACGGGGTTGGAACCGAGCGCCTCGGGGACCCGCTCGGCGCGGCGGAGGCGAGCCGTACCTCCCGGCCGACCGATCTCCGTTGCCGACGCCGACGCACGCCGGACGACCACGTACCCGAAACCGACCCCGGTGACCCGCCGGGTCGCGAAGTCGTCGAGCCAGGCGTCCACGAGCCGGTCGAACCCGTCCGTGCCGGGCTTCGTGCCGCCGTCGCGGATCCAGGTCTCGGCGTAGGCGGGCGGGTCCTCGCGCTCCCGCTCGACGACCCACAGGTCGAGGTCCTCGGCGTCCGCGAACCACGAGCGCACCCGGTCGAGCCCGTCGACGCCCCAGCGGTACTCCCAGTTGCCGAGCAGCTGCGCGGTCCCGCCGGGTGCGAGGTGGTCGGCGAGCCCGCGGAGCACGGTCTCGACGAGCGCGTCGCCGACCATGCCGCCGTCGCGGTACTCGTAGGACGGCACGTCGTCGCGACGCGGGGTGATGACGAACGGCGGGTTCGACACGATCCGGTCGAACCGCTCGCCCGCCACCGGCTCGTACAGCGACCCGAGCCGGAACTCGATGCCGTCGATGCCGTTGAGCGCCGCGTTGAACCGGGCGATGTCGAGCGCACGGCGGGAGATGTCCGTGGCGACGACCTCGTCGGCGAAGCGACGGGCGTGCATGGCCTGGATCCCGCACCCGGTCCCGAGGTCGAGCACCCGACGGACCGGCACCGGGACCTGGAGCCCGGAGAGCGTGGTGGTCGCGCCGCCGATGCCGAGCACGTGCTCCTCGCCCAGTGCGGTGCCGAGCGCGAGCTCCCCGAGGTCGGAGACGATCCACCAGCTGCCGGCGCCGAGGTCGTCGACGAAGGCGTAGGGCCGCAGGTCGACGGTCGGGTGGACCAGGAGGTGGTCGGCGTCGGGAGCACCGGCGTCGTCCGTGTCGCCATCGATCCGGAGCAGACCGGCCGCGAGCACCGCGTCGAGCCCGGCCGTCGGGAACGCCCGCTCGGCATCGCTCCGGTCGACCGGCAGGCCGAGCACGAACAGCGTCGCGAGCGTGGTCAGCGGCGTGGAGTCCCGCGCGGCGAGCGCCCGCAGCGCGGCGACCCGGGAACCGCGGTGCAGCGATGCGGCGGCCTCGGTGCCCCAGAGTGCGTCGATGCGGTCGACGGTGAAGCCCGCGGCGTCGAGGTCGGCGGCGAGCGCCGTCGTCACCGCGGGGACGGTCGTGATCGTCGGGAGCTCGTGGGCGATCGGACCGCGGGGCCGGCCGGTCACGCGGGGACCTCCTCGCGCATGACGGTCGCGGGGACCTGCCACGCGGCCACCAGGTCGAGGAGCCCGGGGAAGCGCTGCTGCACGTCCTCGACCCGGACCCGGCTCGACCGCGTCAGTCCCTCCTGGTGCTGCTCGAGCAGGCCGGCCTCGCGCAGGACGCGGAAGTGGTGCGTCAGCGTCGACTTCGGTCGGTCGACCCCGACCCACCCGCAGCTGCGGACGCCGCCGGCGGCGTCGACCAGGTAGCGGTGCAGGATCGTCAGCCGGATCGGGTCGCTCAGTGCGTCGAGCACGACGGGCAGGTCCATCTCGGCGACGGTCGGCTGCGGCAGGCGTTCTGGGGCGACGACGGAGTCCACGGGCGCGGCGGGCATGCGACGACGGTAGCACCGCGCTGGCAGTAGTACGACTTGCGTCGTACTGGTGCACTGCTGTACGAATGCTGTCGTACAGCAGTCGATCCGGCCGGAAGGTGCCACCATGCAGTCAGCACGCGGAGTCGCGGGGTTCTGGATCCTCGCCGCCATGCTCTTCGTGGCGATGGCCTCGTCCTCGGTCCCGTCGCCGATCTACCCCGTCTACGCCGCCGAGTGGGACCTCACGCCGCTCATGCTCACGGGGGTGTTCGCGATCTACGTCGCCGGACTCCTCGTCACCATGCTCGTCGCCGGTCGGCTGTCCGACCACGTCGGCCGGAAGCCCGTGCTCGTCGCCGGCGGACTGCTGCTCGTCGTGTCGCTCGTGCTGTTCACCGGCGCCGACGGGTTCACGGCCCTCGTGGTCGACCGGATCGTGCAGGGCGTCGCGGTCGGGCTGCTCATCGGCGCCCTCGGTGCAGCGCTCATCGACAACTCGCTCGAGCGCTTCCCCTCGCTCGCGGGCGTGCTGAACGGTGCCGTCCCACCCTTCGCCCTGGCGACCGGCGCGGTGTCGAGCGGCGCCCTCGTGGAGTGGGGCCCGGCACCGGAGCAGCTCGTCTACGTGCTCTTCGGTGCGCTCCTGCTGCTGCTCGTCGCCGCCCTGGTCGTCGTGCCCGAGCGGGTCACGCGCCGACCGGGTGCACTCCGCTCCCTCCGCCCGACCGTGTCCGTCCCGCGGGCGTCGCGGGCGCTCTTCCGCGGCGTCGCCGGGGCGCTCGTCGCCAGCTGGGCACTGGGCGGGCTGTTCCTGTCGCTCGTGCCGTCGGCCCTCGGCGCGGTGTTCGGCATCCACGACCACTTCGCAGCCGGGGCTCTCATCGCCGTCGTCACCGGCGTCGGCGGACTCACCGGTCTCGCCATCCAGCGCCTCGACACACGTCGGAGCCTGTTCCTCGGGCTCGTCGCGCTCATCGTCGGCCCGGTCGTCACCGTGGCGTTCGAGTTCGCGCACTCGCTGCCCGGGCTCGTCGTCGGCAGCGCGATCGCGGGCGTCGGCTTCGGCGCGGGCTTCCAGGCACCCCTGCGGATGCTGCTCGCCACCGCGGCGCCGACGCACCGCGCCGGACTCCTGTCGTCGGTCTACATCGTCAGCTACCTGGCGTTCGGCGTACCCGCCGTCGTCGCGGGACTCGTCGAACCGGCGTTCGGCTTCGTGCCGGTGCTCGCCGGCTACGGCGCCTTCATCGTCCTCGCCGCGGCGATCGCCCTCGTGCTGCAGCTCGCGTCACGCAGCGCGGCCGGGGTCGAGGAGCGCGCCGCCGAGGCAGTCGAGCGCACCGCGACCGGTTCCGTCCGGACCGTCGCCGAGTAGCGCTGCGCGAGGGCTAGTGCCCGGCCCGCGCCCGGTTCGGTCGCTGTGCGCGGACCCCGGTGCTGCGGTGTGCGTCGGCGTGCGCCGCGTCGACGTCGGCCTTGCCGCGGTCGGCCGCCCTCCGCAGCCACTGCGGTCCGTGCGCCTTCGCCCAGTCCCAGAAGCGGTGGAGCTGCGCGCGCAGCCACGTGATGATGCGGTGGAAGAAGTGGAACTCGCTCGCCAGGATCGTCAGGCCGATGAAGACCACGAGCCACCCCGGACCGGGCAGCGGCACGAGGATGAGCCCGATCACCACGACGAGTCCGCCGACGATCCCGACGAGCACCTTGTAGAACAGGTGCCACCCCGGCCGCGCGTGGATCCAGGCGCGCATCCGACGGAACCACCGGAAGCGGTGGTGCCGGTCGTCGGCGTCGGTCTCGGGAGCCGTGGTGTCGGCACGCACGACCGCGTCGGGTCGCTCGTGGGTGTCGTCCATGGCGGCAACCTAGGGCGCGCGGCTGGGAAACGGCGGCGCGACCGGTCCACGCCGCGTGAGCGGTGGGACGGGCGGACACCGCGCCTCCCGGCCGTCACGGGCCTCGGCCCACCGGCGCCCTCGTTCCGTCGAGACGCCGCGGTCTCGTCGAGACGGCGTCGGATGCAACGGCGTTCTGCGCGCCCCGCGGCGTCCCGCGCAGACGGGGCCGTGTCGCGCAGTCGGGGCTGTGTCGCGCACGCCGCAGACCCGTCAGCGGGCCACGTCGGCCTGGAGGCTCGTCACGCGTGTGCGACGCACGTCGCGGCCCACGGGACCGCGGCGAGACGGGCCTCCGGGATCGGTTCGCCGCCGACGGCGCACCGCCCGTAGGTGCCGGCGTCGAGCCGCGCGAGCGCGGCGTCGACCAGGCGGATGCGTTCCCGGGCGTCGTCGCGCACCGCACCGAGCGACCCGCGCTCCCAGGCGAGGGTCGCACCCTCGGGGTCGTGCTCGTCGTCCGCGTTGGCGTCCTGACGCGCGTCGCTGACGTCCCGCATGCTGCGCTCGACGTCGGCGAGCAGCCGCTCGTTGCGCCGCCGTTCGTCGGCGAGCGCGGTGCGGGGGTCGTCCATGCCGACGACCGTAGTCGCGTCGGAATGCGGCCGCAGCAGCATGCGTTCGCATCGGCATGACGAAGATCGGGTTCCTGTCCTTCGGGCACTGGCGCGACGTGCCGGGCTCGCGTGTGCGCAGCGGCCGCGAGGCCCTCGTGCAGGCGATCGACCTCGCCGTCGCGGCCGAGGAAGCGGGTGTCGACGGCGCGTACTTCCGCGTCCACCACTTCGCTCCGCAGCAGGCGGCGCCGTTCCCCCTGCTCTCGGCGATCGCCGCCCGGACCAGCCGCATCGAGATCGGCACCGGCGTGATCGACATGCGCTACGAGAACCCGCTCTACATGGCCGAGGAAGCCGCGGCCACCGACCTCATCTCGGGAGGCCGACTGCAGCTCGGTGTCTCGCGGGGGTCACCGGAGACCGCCCTCGCCGGGTACCAGCAGTTCGGCTACGTGCCCGAGGCGCACGACACCAACGGCGGCGACATGGCACGCTCCCACACCGACGTGTTCCGTCGTGCGATCGCCGGCGAGCCGATGGCGCACGCGAACCCGCAGATGACCGGGTCGGCCGGGTCGCTGTCGGTGTCCCCGCTGTCGGACACGCTGCCCGACCGGATCTGGTGGGGTGCCGGGACCCGCGCGACCGCCGAGTGGACGGCCGAACAGGGCATGAACCTCATGTCGTCGACCCTGCTCACCGAGGACACCGGCGTGCCGTTCGACCAGCTGCAGGCCGAGCAGATCGAGCGATTCCGGACGACGTGGCGCGAGATGGGCTGGGAGCGGACGCCCCGGGTCTCGGTGTCGCGCAGCATCATCCCGATCACCGACGACGAGTCGCGGCACTACTTCGGCGTGCGGGCGCAGGTCGAGGGGCAGGACCAGGTCGGGCACCTCGACGGCGGACTCGCCCGCTTCGGTCGCTCCTACATCGGGGAGCCGGAGCAGCTCGTGGCCGAACTCGCCGCCGACGCCGCGGTCCGGGCTGCCGACACCGTGCTCGTCACCGTGCCGAACCAGCTCGGCGTGGACTTCAACGCCCGGCTGCTCGCAGCGACGAAGGCCGTCATGGACGAGGTCGACGCCGCGACCGTCCCCGCGTAGGTCGGGTCGTCCGGCTCACGCCCCCGCGGGCGCTTCCGGCCAGAGCAGGCGGAAGCGCTCGCACAGCACCGGCATGTCCGGTTCGTACCCGCGCGGGTTCTCGGAGTGCTCACGCCAGTAGCGCTCGTGCACCGCACGCCAGTGCGCGAGGGTGCGGTCCCCCTCGCCCTCGACGCGGGCGTGCTCCTCGCCGACCTGGTCGAACGGGACGACCCGCAGGTCCGTCGTCTCGATCACGGCCCGGGGGTCACCCCTCCCGTCGAGGATGACGCTGAGCTCGCCGACCTCGGGCAGCGGGTCGCCCGTCGCCTCGTAGTCCCACATCGACGACGCCGTGCCGTCCTTGATCCCGCGGAGCACCAGGTCGAGCAGACCGTCGGCGTGGTCCGGCGTCGCGCCGAACGCCCACGCCTCCGGCACGGCCTCGGGCAGCTCCGGTGCCTCGTCGCGGCGGGCGGCCCAGAAGGCGGACAGGGTCTCGGCGTCGGCGGTGATCACCGCACGACCGTAGCGCAGGTGCGACCGGTCCCCCTTGTTGCCGACACCCGCTGTGGGACTGTGGCCGTGCCTCCCGGCTGCGTAGCGTCGAGGTGCACCATCCACCGCACCCGCGAGGAGCACCCCGTGACGCTGCCGGCCGCCGGCTGGTTCCCGGACCCCCAGGACGCCCACCGCCTCCGGTGGTGGGACGGCCACGCGTGGGGCGGGGCGACGCGTGTGCTCCCGGCACGGCAGGAGCCCGTCGCACCGGTCGTCGTCGCACCGGTCGGGCCGTCGTTCTCCGTCGAGGGTGCAGCGGTGCGCACCGGGTCGTGGGCGTCCGGCGGGTCCGTGCAGCGGGTCGGGGCGGCGGCGCTCGTGGCGGTCCTGCTCGCGGTCGTGTCGATCGTCTGGAACCCGGTCGGCATCGCGAGCACGCTGGCCGTCGTCACGGGCGTCCTCGCGATCGTGCGTCCCGGCGCGACCGGCGGCTGGCGGGCGCTGTGGCGGAGCGCCGCGGCGAGCGCCCTCGTGGTCGCGGTCGCCACGGGCGTGGTCGCTGCGTCCGCGCAGTTCCACCTGTTCTGAGCGCGCTGGCGCAGCGCTACCGCCGCGCCCGCGGCGCTCGCGCGCTCGGCGCGCCGCGCGCCGCACCACGGGAAGCACGTCGCGCCACGGTTCTTCATGGCGCGACGTGCTTCCGGTTGTGCCCGAGCACGTCGCGCCGCACGTCACCCCGACCCTGCCTCCGGCCCTGCCCGCCCGGCCGCCCGGCCGGCCAGCCGGCCGGCCGCAGCGCTACCGCCGCGCCCGCGGCGCTCGGCGCGCCGCACCACGGGAAACACGTCGCGCCAGGGTTCTCCATGGCGCGACGTGCTTCCGGTTGTGCCCGAGCACGTCGCGCCGCACGTCACCCCGGCCCCGCCTCCGGCCCCGCCCGGCCGGCCCCGGCCCCGGCCGGGCGCAGCGCTACCGCCGCGCCCGCGGGTGCGCCGTCTGGTAGACGTCGCGCAGCATGTCGGCCGTGACGAGCGTGTAGATCTGCGTCGTCGCGACGCTCGCGTGCCCGAGCAGCTCCTGCACGACGCGCACGTCCGCGCCGCCCTCGAGCAGGTGCGTCGCGAACGAGTGCCGGAACGTGTGCGGGGACACGTGCGCGGCCAGTCCGGCCCGCTCCGCCGCCGCCTGGATCACGAGCCAGGCGCTCTGCCGCGACAGCCGTGCGCCCCGAGCGCCGAGGAACAGCGCCGGTGTCGACGGCCCACGCGCCGCGAACACCGGCCGGGCCCGGACGAGGTACGCGTCGACCGCGGCCCGCGCGAAGCTGCCGAGCGGCACGATGCGCTGCTTGTTCCCCTTGCCGGTGACCTTCACGACCGCGAGCCCGTCGCCCTCGTCGTCCTCGGGGTCGGACAGCGTCGCGACGTCGTCCACCGACAACCCGACCGCCTCGGAGATGCGCGCGCCCGTGGCGTAGAGCAGCTCGAGGAGCGCCCGGTCCCGCAGCTGCACGGGGTCGTCGTCCGCCGAACCCGCGGCGCCGAGCAGTCGCTCCATGTCGTGCACCGAGATCGCCTTCGGCAGCCGTGACGGCGCCTTCGGTGGCCGGACGGCCGTGGCGGGGTCGAGCGGCAGCCAGCCCTCGGCGGCCGCGAACGCGGTGAAGGACCGCACCGAGCTGAGCATCCGGGCGACCGACCGGGGCGCGAGCGGTTGCTCCGGTCGCGAGGTCAGGTGCGTGACGAACCCGGCGACGTCCGCGCGGGCGAGGCGTGCGACGTCCGTCAGCGCCTCCGCTCCCCCAGCCCGGTCCGCGCCCGCGGAGTCGACCGCCGGCGTCGAGGCGAGCCACTCCGTGAACACCGCCAGGTCCCGCCGGTAGGCCGCCACCGTGTGCTGCGACAGTCCCCGCTCGACGGCGACGTGCCGCAGGTAGGTGTCGGTGGCACGGTCGAGGGGGATCACCCGACAAAACTAGTGCGGGACCGCCCTGCGCAGGTCGTCAGTGCAGCCCGGCGTCCGGCTCGCCGAAGCGGCAGGCGGTGAAGGTCACCGTGAGCCCGGCCCGGGTGGGTGCGGCGCAGAACAGGCCGGCCGACACGACGGCGTCCGGGTCGAGGTGCGCGACCCGCACCAGCCGAGGCTCCTCGCCGTCGGCCCAGGCCCGGATCGTCACGGCGTCACCGGAGCGGCTCGCGCGCACCGTCACGACCCGCCCGGTCCAGGACGGCACGGGCGCGACGGACCAGTCGGACGTCCCGTGCGTCACGACGGCCCCGACCTGCGGCAGCCCGTCGGAGAACTCCACGCCCGCCTTCACCCACTCCTGCTCGTCGACCCGCAGGAACACCCCGGCCTGGTCGAACTGCTCCGCGAAGTCGAGGACGAACGAGACCTCCACGGCGAACGCGCCGTCGGTGGGTCGGAGGAGCGCGTGCTCCGAGTCGTGGACGAACCCGTACGAGGTCGTCCGCCAGGCATCGCTGCCCTCCTCCGCGGTCACGAGCAGGGCGGCGCGGTCGACGACGGGTTCGACGGCGACGGGCTCGTGCGTCCAGAGCCCGTCCCGCAGCAGGGCACCGAGCCCGCTGTCGGCCGTCACGCCGTCGCGCCCCGCTCGACCGCGCCCCGCTCGACCGCGCCGCGCTCGACCGCGCCCCGCTCGATCGCATCGACCGCGAGGGTCGCGACGACGAGCGCCGAGTTCTGCAGGCGGCCCGCGAGGATCCCCTCGACGAGCTCCGCCCGCGGCACCCATCGGGTCACGATGTCCGCCTCCTCGGCCTCACGCTCGAACGCGGACGCCGTCGCACGGACCCCACGGGCCCGGTAGACCTGGATGAACTCGTCGCTGCCGCCCGACGAGGTGTTGTACCGGACGAGGGGCTCCCAGTGGTCCGCCTCGAGGTCGGCCTCTTCCCCGAGCTCCCGCTGCGCGGCGGTGAGGTGGTCCTCGCCCTCGTGGTCGAGGAGCCCGGCCGGCAGCTCCCAGTCGCGCAGCTGCACGGGGTGGCGGTACTGCTGGATGACGAGCACGCGGCCCTCGTCGTCCTCCGCGAAGACGGCGACGGCGCCCGTGTGGTCGATGTACTCGCGGACCATGTCGTGCCCGTCGTAGTCGACGTGGTCACGGCGGACGTCCCAGACGGCACCCTCGTACACGACGGTGGAGTCGGTGACCTCGTACGAGGCGTGTTCGTCGGCGATCGGTGCGTCAGCGGCAGTCACCAGCCCATCCTGGCACGCGGCTCCGTCAGCCCTCCCCGGGACGGACGGGAGGCGCGGTGCCAGCTGGCACCGCGCCTCCCGTCAGCGACAACGCGCGTTGAGCGACAGCGCGCGTTACGCGACGACCTCCGCCGACTCCTCGGCCGGGTCGAACAGGCTGGACGCCTCGTGGCGCGCGATCGCCGCGTCCACCAGCCCGGCGAACAGCGGGTGCGCGTTCGTCGGACGCGAGCGCAGCTCCGGGTGTGCCTGCGTGGCGATGTAGAACGGGTGCACGTCGCGCGGCAGCTCGACGTACTCGACCAGGGTGCCGTCGGGCGAGGTGCCCGAGAACACCAGGCCGGCGTCCGCGATCTGCTGACGGTAGGTGTTGTTCACCTCGTAGCGGTGACGGTGGCGCTCCGAGGCCTCGGACGCACCGTAGAGCTCGGCCGCGAGCGACCCGTCGGTGAAGTGCGCCGGGTACAGGCCGAGGCGCATCGTGCCGCCCATGTCGCCACCGGCGATGATGTCGACCTGCTCCGCCATGGTCGCGATGACCGGCGTCGAGGTCTCCGGGTCGAACTCGGTGCTCGACGCGTCGGTCAGGCCGGCCTCGTGGCGGGCGTACTCGATGACCATGCACTGCAGGCCGAGGCACAGGCCGAGCGTCGGGATGCCCTGCTCACGCGCGAACCTGAGCGCGCCGAGCTTGCCCTCGATGCCGCGGACTCCGAAGCCGCCGGGGACGCAGATGCCGTCGACGTCACCGAGCTGCTTCGCGGCGCCCTCGGGCGTCGTGCAGTCGTCGGACACGACCCACTTCAGCGTGACCTTGGCGTTGTGGGCGAAGCCACCGGCGCGCAGGGCCTCGGTGACCGACAGGTAGGCGTCCGGCAGGTCGATGTACTTGCCGACCAGCGCGATCGTGACGTGCTTCTTCGGCTCGTGCACCGCGTCGAGGACCGGGTTCCACGCGGACCAGTCGACGTCGTGCGCGTCGAGCTTCAGCGCGTCGATGATGACCTGGTCGAGACCCTGGTCGTGCAGCAGCGTCGGCAGGTCGTAGATCGAGGGGACGTCGACGGCGTTCACCACGGCGTCCTCGTCCACGTCGCACATGAGGGCGATCTTGCGCTTGTTCGACTCCGACACCGGGCGGTCCGAGCGGAGCACGAGGGCGTCCGGCTGGATGCCGATCGAGCGGAGCGCGGCGACGGAGTGCTGCGTCGGCTTGGTCTTCTGCTCGCCCGAGGCGCTCATGAACGGCACGAGCGACACGTGCACGAAGAACACGTTGTTGCGGCCGAGCTCGTGGCGGACCTGGCGGGCGGACTCGATGAACGGCTGGGACTCGATGTCACCGACCGTGCCGCCGACCTCGGTGATGATGACGTCGGGCTGCGGGTCGTTCTCGGCCTGCTCGCGCATCCGACGCTTGATCTCGTCGGTGATGTGCGGGATGACCTGGACGGTGTCGCCGAGGTACTCGCCGCGACGCTCCTTGGCGATCACGCTGGAGTACACCTGACCGGTCGTGACGTTCGCGGCCTGCGACAGGTTGATGTCGAGGAAGCGCTCGTAGTGCCCGATGTCGAGGTCCGTCTCGGCACCGTCGTCGGTCACGAAGACCTCGCCGTGCTGGAACGGGTTCATCGTGCCCGGGTCCACGTTGAGGTACGGGTCCAGCTTCTGCATGACGACCTTGAGGCCGCGCGCCGTGAGCAGGTTGCCGAGGCTGGCCGCCGTCAGGCCCTTGCCGAGGGACGAGACGACCCCGCCGGTCACGAAGATCTGCTTCGTGACCTTCGGGGTCGAGGTCGAAGAATTGGTTCCGCCGCTGAGAGTGTCCGCCACGGGGTTCCATCGTACGTCAGAACTGCCGGGAGGCGCGACCCGCGTTCGCCGCGGGCGTTGCGCCCGCCGACCGGTCACCCCCGCCGTCCCCGCAGGACGCAACGTCGGCGACTGTGCGCAGCGCTGTACCGCTGCGCGGAGCCGCCTTCGTTGCGTGTCGCGGACGAGGGCGGAGGGACGGGGCGGGGCGTGCCTCCAGGCCGGAACGTTGCCTAGGCGCGCTGGCCGGCGACGTCGAGGAGTTCGCGCGCGTGCTCGATGCCGCTCGCGCTGTCGCCCAGGCCGGAGAGCAGGCGGGCCATCTCCTGGAGCCGGTCCTCGCCCTCGAGCCGGCGCACGCTCGACGAGGTCACGGCGCCGCTGGCGTCCTTGACGACGTTGAGGTGGTTGTTCGCGAACGCGGCGACCTGGGCGAGGTGCGTGACGACGATGACCTGTGTCCGCTCGGCGAGCTTCGCGAGCCGCCGACCGATCTCGATCGCCGCGGCTCCGCCGACGCCGGCGTCCACCTCGTCGAACACGAAGGTCGGGACGGTCGTGCTGCCGGCCATGACGACCTCGATCGCGAGCATCACGCGCGAGAGCTCACCGCCGGACGCGCCCTTGCCGATCGGGCGGGGGTCGGTGCCGGAGTGCGGCTGGAGCAGGATCGCGACCTGGTCGCGCCCGTGCCGGCGGTACTCGCCGCCGTCGGTGACCTCGACCACCAGGGTCGCGCCGGCCATCGCCAGCGTCCGGAGTTCCGCGGTGACCCGCTTCGCGAGGTCGCCCGCGGCCTTCGTGCGGGCCGCGGTCAGCGCCGCGGCCGTCTGCGCGAGGGCCTGCTCGTCCTGCTCGACGCTCTGCTGCAGCGCGACGATGCGGTCGTCGTCACCGTCCAGCTCCAGCAACCGGTCGCTCGCCCGCTGGCCGTACGCGATCACGTCGTCGACCGTCTCGCCGTACTTGCGCGTCAGGTTCGCCAGGAGTGCCCGGCGTTCGTTGACGAGCTCGAGGTCGTGCCCGGCGTCCGGCTCCAACGAGCCGAGGTAGCTGGACAGGCCGGCGGATGCGTCCGAGGCCTGGATCCCGAGTTCGGTCAGCTGCTCGAGCACGGGCTGGAGGGCCGGGTCGGACCCGGCGACGCGCTCGACGGCCCGGCGTGCCGCCTCGACCAGTCCGACGACGTCGGCGACCCCGTCGAGGGACTCGCTGGACAGTGCCTCGTGGGCGGTGCCGGCGGCCAGGCGGAGCTCCTCGAGGTTGCCGAGGCGTTCGGCGCGTTCGGCGAGCTCGACGTCCTCGCCGGGCTGCGGGTCGACCGACTCGATCTCGTCCGACGCGGCGCGGATGCGTTCGGCCTCGGCGACGCGGTCGTCGCGGTCCCGCACGAGCGTCTCCAGCTCGCCGGCGTGCGCCTGCCAGGTGTCGTAGGCGGCGACGTAGGCACCGAGTGCCCGCTGCACGGCCCTGCCGCCGAAGCCGTCGAGGGCGGCGCGCTGCGCCGAGGCCGACGTCAGGCGGATCTGGTCCGACTGCCCGTGCACGGTCACCAGCTGGTCGGCGAGCTCGCCGAGCACCGCGACCGGGGCACTGCGGCCACCGACCGTCGCACGGCTGCGGCCCTCCGCCGAGACCGTGCGGGTCAGGATGAGCTCGCCGTCCTCGACGGTCCCGCCCGCGTCCTCGACACGCTCCGCGACGGCGGCGTGGTCCGGGACGTGCCAACGCCCCTCGACCACCGCGCTGGAGGCGCCGCGGCGCACGGAGCCGGCATCCGCCCGGGCACCGAGCAGCAGCCCGAGCGCCGTGACGATCATGGTCTTGCCCGCACCGGTCTCGCCGGTGACGACGGTGAAGCCGGGTCCGAGCTCGAGCGTGGTCTCGCCGATGACGCCGAGGTCGGAGATGACGATCTCCTCGATCATGCGTCGTCCTCGGTCGCCGGACCGCGCCAACCCGCGACGGGCAACTGGAACTTGGCGACCAGCCGGTCGGTGAAGGGCGCGTCCTTCAGCCGGGCGACCCGGACGGGGTCGGGCGATCGACGGACCTCGACCCGGGCACCCGGCGGCAGGTCGTGGGTGCGACGGCCGTCGCACCACAGGACACCGACGCCGCTCGTGCGCCGGAGTACCTCGATCGCGAGGGTGCAGTCCGGCCCGACGACGATCGGACGCGAGAACAGGGCGTGCGCGCTGAGCGGCACCATGAGCAGGGCGTCGACGTCCGGCCAGACGATCGGGCCGCCGCCCGAGAACGAGTAGGCCGTGGACCCCGTGGGGGTGGCGACGACGACGCCGTCGCAGCCGAAGGACGACAGCGGCCGACCGTCGACCTCGGTGACGACCTCGAGCATGCGCTCGCGGGAGGCCTTCTCGATCGTCGCCTCGTTCAGCGCCCACGACGAGTAGACGACCTCGTGCCCGACGACCACGTCGACCTGGAGCGTCACACGCTCCTCGACCTTGTAGTCGCCGACGAGGGCACGCTCGACCGTGGCCCGCAGCCCGTCGCGCTCGCTCTCGGCCAGGAAGCCGACGTGTCCGAGGTTCACGCCCACGATCGGGGCGCGCGTCCCCCGCACGAGTTCGGCGGCACGGAGGATCGTGCCGTCCCCGCCGAGGACGATGACGATCTCGAGGGCGTCGGCCTGCACGTCGACACCCAGGATGTCGACCTGGCCGACCGAGGCCTCGGCCCGTCGGACGTCGGCGTACTCGTCGAACGGCATCACCGGGGTGAGTCCGGCGGCGTGCAGCAGGTCGCAGACCTCGACGGCGGCGTCGATGGAGTCCTGTCGGCCCGTGTGGGAGACGAGCAGGATGTGCCGGCCGTCGTCGCTCATGCAGCCCCTTCGGTGAGTTCGGTGGCCCGACCGATCCACGCTGTCGGGTTCCCCCATCCTGCCGGATGACCCCCGACACCACGCTGGAAGTGCGCGAGGTACTCGTGGTTGCCGTGCGTGCCGACGATCGGCGATGCGGTCAGCCCGACCGTCCCGAGGCCCGCGTCCCACGCCGACCAGAGCACGTTCATGAGCGCGTCGTTCCGCAGGGCGGGGTCGCGCACGATGCCCTCGCGCACACCACCACGGCCGACCTCGAACTGCGGCTTCACGAGCAGCACGAAGTCGTCCGCGGGCACGGCGGCCGCCAGCACGGGCAGGACGATGCGCAGGGAGATGAAGGACAGGTCCCCGACGACCAGGCTCGTGCGGGGCGCTGCGTCGTCGAGCGCCGCGTAGGTGTCCGGCGTGAGGTCACGGGCGTTGCACCCCTCGACAACACGCACCCGCTCGTCGATCGCGACCACCGGGTCGAGCTGACCGTGCCCGACGTCGAGGGCGACCACGCGGGCGGCTCCGTGGTGGAGCAGCACCTGTGTGAACCCGCCCGTGGACGCGCCGACGTCGAGCACGACGCGCCCGCTCGGGTCGACGTCGAAGGCCTCGAGGGCACGGACGAGCTTCCGCGCCGCACGCGACACCCACTCGTCCTCGGTGTCGACGACGAGCTCGGCGTCCGGCGCGACCGGGGCCGACGGCTTCACGACCGCCGTGCCCCCGACCGTCACGCGGCCGGCCTGGACCAGCTTCGCCGCGGCGGTCCGTGACCTGACCAGCCCGCGGGCGGCGAGCAGGGCGTCCAACCGGACCGGGCGCTCCTCGTCGTGCTCAGGCACCGGCACCGCCGTCTCCTCGTCCGCTCCCCCACACCTGCGTGGCGCCGGCAGCGCGACCCGAGCTGTGCCCCTGCGGTGTCTGGCCGCTCTCGAGGCGGGTGCGCAGATCGTCGTGCAGCGCGGCGAAGGCGTCGGCGCGCTCGGGCAGGGGCAGCGCCTCGGCAGCCGCGGTGCGTTCCGCGAAGCCATCCGGCTGCTGCGCGGGCAGTCGGTGCTCGCCCGGCTGTCGCTCGCCCGGTTGCTGCTGCTCGCCCGGCTCCTGCTCGGGCGGCTGCTGCGGGTGGGGCACGTCGGTCACGCTACTCGCCGCCGTACAGCTTCGGGTCGACGTCGAGGCCGTAGATCGCCAGTCCGGACTCCCAGATCAGCGCCGCCCCGGCGCGGAGCAGGTCGATCGGGGTCCCGCTGTCGAGCACCCGGACGACGTGCCCGTGCATCGCGACCGTGGCGCCACCGACCGTGACGTACCGGGTGCCGTCCGGGTCCTGCCGCCGCACCGTCACCGGGTACGGCTCGGACAGCCCACGGAGGTCCTGCAGGACGTACGTCGGACGCGAGCGCTGGTCGGCCGCGAGCACCTGCTTCGCCTGGTCGATGCCCGTCAGCACGAGCACGCTCGGGATGCCGGCGTCGTTCGCGCCCTTGATGTCCGTGTCGAGCCGGTCGCCGATGAACAGCGGGTGCTCGCCGCCGAAGCGGGCGATCGCGGCGTCGAAGATCGGTCGCTCCGGCTTGCCCGCCACCACCGGCATCCGCCCGACGGCCTGGTGCACCGCGGACACGAGCGTGCCGTTGCCGGGCGCGATGCCACGCTCGACCGGGATCGACCAGTCCATGTTCGTCGCCACCCACGGCACGTCCGGATCGGCGAGGGCGAAGGACGCCTCGGCCAGGTGCGTCCACCCGAGGTCCGGCGAGAAGCCCTGGATGACCGCTGCCGGAGCGTCGTCGGCGCTCGTGGTCACCGTGAAGCCCGCCTCCTCGACGATGCTCGTCAGCCCGAGGCCGCCGGTGACCAGCACGGTGGACCCGGCCGGCACCAGCGTCTCGAGCAGCCGCACGCCCGCCTGCGACGAGGTCACGACGTCGTCGGCGGTCACCTCGAGGCCGTAGCCCTCCAGGTGCTCCGCGACGTCCGACGGCCGACGAGAGGCGTTGTTCGTGATGTAGCCGACCCGAGCGGTCAGCGACGCCCGTGTCAGGGCCTCGACAGCGTGCGGGATCGCGTTGCGTCCGCGGTACACGACGCCGTCGAGGTCGGTGAGGACGACGTCCACACCGTCCGTCGGCGGCGTCGGGACGTCAGTCGGCTGCGGAGCCGTCGACGTCGCGGGGGTTGTCGTCGTCGATCTCGCCGAGGTCGTCGTCGGGGTCGACGTCGTCGCCGAGCTGGTCGGTGTCGTCGAGCGCTCCGGTCCCGTGCTCGTCACCGGCGACGGACTCGTCACCGACGACGACGTCGTGCTCGTCGTGTCCTTCGACTTCTTCCTCGACCACATCGACAGTCTCCCATGCGTTCTCGTCGGCGATCTCGGCCAGGGCGGCGGCAGCCCGGTCGACCCGCGCCCACCACTCGTCGGCCTCGTCTTGGCGGCCGAGCTCCTCGAGCGTGGCCG
This sequence comes from Curtobacterium sp. 1310, assembly GCF_017834105.1. Taxonomy (NCBI): domain Bacteria; kingdom Bacillati; phylum Actinomycetota; class Actinomycetes; order Micrococcales; family Microbacteriaceae; genus Curtobacterium; species Curtobacterium sp. 1310. The sequence goes on from NZ_JAFICY010000007.1 coordinate 182,341, forward strand.
CGTAAGCACTGTAGAGGGCCGGCGACCAGCTGTACGCCGTGGTCGGGTCGAGCTGCGGGATCTCGAGCTCGCCGAGCGCGGCCGTCGGGTTGCCCAGGTCGATCCGGGCGCCGGACATCGCGATCGCGAGCTCCACCTGCACCGCAGTGTCCAGCGCGGCGCGGTCGACCGACCGGCCGAGCTCGAGCGCCCGCTCCGGACGTCCGAGACCCCGCTCGCAGTCGACCATCATCGGCAGCTGGTCGTTCTTGCCGGAGATGCGACGGTAGGTGCGCAGCTCACGGAGCGCCGTGGCGAAGTCGCCCGTCCGGTACGCGGTGATCGCCGCGGTCTCGCGGACGACCGCCACACGGCCGGCCCGACGCGCAGCGCTCAGGGCGTGGAGGTTGGCCGTCTCCGGGTCCTCGTCGACGAGCAGCGCCGCCATGACGAGGTGCTTCGCGACCCACTCGGCGTTGTCCTTGCTGAGCGTCTTGAGCTCGGCGCGGGCAGCCGGGTCGAGGTCCCGCGGCGAGACGCTCTCGTCGATCTCGGGGTCCTCGTGCCGCGGACGGACGGAACGCGTGCCGTACGGGTCACGGTCCTCCCAGTCGTCACGGGCAGCCTCGCCGAAGCGTGCGCCGGCATGACGGGAGCCATCGCCGAACCGAGGGCGGTCGCCCCGGTCGTCGTCGCGGCGGGGGCGGTCGTCGCCACCGCGGAACGGACGACGCTCACCACCGTCACGCTGCGGACGACGATCATCGCCACCACGGAACGGACGACGATCATCGCCACCACGGAACGGACGACGGTCATCACCGTCACGCTGCGGACGGCGGTCGTCGCCACCACGGAACGGACGACGCTCACCACCGTCACGCTGCGGACGACGATCATCGCCACCACGGAACGGACGGCGGTCATCACCGTCACGCTGCGGACGGCGGTCGTCGCCACCACGGAACGGACGGCGCTCGCCACCGTCACGCGCCGGACGACGGTCATCGCCGCCACGGAACGGACGACGGTCGTCGCCACCGTCACGGTGCGGACGACGGTCGTCGCCACCGCGGAAGGGCGCGCGGTCGTCACGACCACGGAAGGGACGATCACCATCACGCTGCGGACGACGGTCGCCACCGTCACGCTGCGGACGACGGTCGTCGCCACCACGGAACGGACGGCGGTCACCATCACGGCCCGGGCGGTCAGCGCCTCGAGGACCGTCACCTCGGGGCGGACGCCCCGCACCGTCGCGGTCACCCTGCCGAGCCGGCCGACGGCCACCGTCACCGAACGACCGGTCGCCCTCGCGGAAGCCCCGACGGTCGTCACGACCACTCCGGCCGGCGTCGCGGGCTGGACGGTCACCGTCCCGTCGCGCACGATCCCCCTCGCGACGCTCGAAGTCGCGCGGCCCGGACGACCAGCGGCTGCCTTCGCGCCGCTCCCCGCGATCCCGGTCGTTGCGCTGCTGCTCGTCGTCGTTCGCCACCGTTGCTCCTCATCGCGTGCCCGTGCTCGAATGCGCCGGGCGATCGTCCGCTGTGTCGTTGTGGGGGGTGCCGCACGGTCGTCCGTGCTCACTGCTGGGCCCAGTCCATCACGAACCGGAGCGCGAGTCGAGCGGCCTACGGCGGAAACAGATGTGGCCACCGGCCTCCACGAGAACGAGGGTCTCCCCTACGAGTTCTCGATGGAGGGCCGATGGCCACATCACTTACGTTGAGTCCGGCGGCGTCCTACTCTCCCACAAGGTCCCCCTTGCAGTACCATCGGCGCTGAGAGGCTTAGCTTCCGGGTTCGGAATGTGACCGGG
>NZ_JAFICY010000008.1:0-112609 GCF_017834105.1 Curtobacterium sp. 1310
CGACACCCGAAAGCGCCGAACCGAGTTGATTCTGACTGTTGACTGTCTACTGACAATCTTCAATCCAAAAGGAATTGTCTCCGACGACCACAACCGAAGCTGCGATCGCACGGGGTCAAAATAATTGGCATTGACAATGTGCACGCTGTTGAGTTCTCAAGGACCAGACGCACCCCCCACTCAGCACCACCACAGTGGCACCTCATCAGAGGGGCTGGAAGTTCGTTGCCGGGGAAGAACCGCGGCGGACAAGATCCCCAGGTGAACCCGGTGACCGTCTCGGCCGTTCCGTTCTCCGCCTCAGCGGCAACGAGTGATTACTCTACGCACGGCTCGACCACACCACCAACACCACCCACATCCCGGGCGTGTCGTCCCCCGACTTCCCCGAGGACTCGCGGGAGGAGGGGTACCGAGCCGCGGACCGACGGGTGCCGGACGGCGGTGGCACGCGTGCCGACGCGACCCGGGAACGACGGAAGGCACGGTGCGGACCCGCACCGTGCCTCCCGTCCGACCGATCGTCGACTCAGACGTCCGTCTCGTCCGCCGCGGCCAACTGGCCGCACGCGCCGTCGATCTCCTTGCCGCGGGTGTCGCGCAGGGTCGTCGGGACGCCCGCGGCGTTCAGCCGGCGGACGAACTCGTCCTGCACGTGGGGCTCCGACGAGGTCCAGACCGAACCGGGCGTCGGGTTGAGCGGGATCGGGTTGACGTGCACCCAGCCCTTGCCACGCGCGTTGAGCTTCTCGGCGAGCAGGTCGGCGCGCCAAGCGTGGTCGTTCATGTCCTTGATGAGGGCGTACTCGATCGAGACCCGTCGACCGGTCTTCGCGTAGTACTCGTACGCGGCGTCGATCGCCTCGTCGGCCTTCCACCGCGAGTTCACCGGGATGAGCTCGTCGCGGAGCTCGTCGTCCGGCGCGTGCAGCGACAGGGCGAAGGTGAGCGGGATGTCCTCGTCCGCGAGCTTCTTGATCGCCGGCACCAGGCCGACGGTGGAGACGGTGATGCCGCGCGCGCTCATCCCGAGACCGTGCGGCTGCGGGGCGATCATCGTGCGCACCGCCTCGATGACCCGCTTGTAGTTGGCGAGCGGCTCGCCCATCCCCATGAAGACGATGTTCGTGACGCGCTCGGCGTCGACGCGGTCCTGCCCGCCCTTCCGTGGGTCGCCCCCGAGTTCACCGGCGGCGATCGCGGCGTTCGCCCGGACGATCTGCTCGATGATCTCGGCGGTCGACATGTTGCGCGTCAGCCCTGCCTGGCCGGTCGCGCAGAACGGGCAGTTCATGCCGCAGCCCGCCTGCGACGAGACGCAGAGCGTGATGCGACCGGGGTAGCGCATCAGCACCGACTCGACCAGGGCGCCGTCGTGCAGCTTCCAGAGGAACTTGATCGTGTCGCCCTTGTCCGTCGCCAGACGCCGGGTCTCCGTGAGGAGCGGCGGCAGCATCCCGGCCACGAGTTCCTCGCGCTGGGCTGCCGGCAGGTCGGTCATCGTCGCCGGGTCGGACGACCAGTGCGTGAAGTAGTGCGTCGACAGCTGCTTGGCGCGGAAGCCGGGCAGGCCGAGCTCCTTGACCTTCGCGACGCGCTCCTCGATGGTCATGTCGGCGAGGTGCACCGGCGGCTTGCCGCGCTTCGGCGACGCGAACTGCAGGAGGGGTCGCCCCTCGGAGTCCTGCGCCTGGGTCCACCCCTCGGTGCGCGGGCGCACCTGCGGACGCGTGGAGCGCTGCTCCTCGAACGGGGTGCGGGTCTCGGTGGCCATCACTCCAGTTTACGGGAGGTGCGCAACTCCCCGTCGACGCGTCACTCCCCCGCGGGCAGCAGACGCGCGAAGTGGTGGGCGTTCGGGTACAGCGGCACGATGTCGACCGGGTCGCCGGGGTGCGGCGCCTGCAGCACGATGCCGTCGCCGAGGTAGATGCCGACGTGGTCCTCGTTGTCGAACACCACGAGGTCGCCCGGCAGGGCCTCGGACTGCGGGATCGTCGTGGCGACCGCGTCCTGCGACGGCACGTAGTGGACGAGCGGGATGCCGACGGCCGCGTACGCCACCATCGTCAGTCCCGAGCAGTCGATGCCGGAGTGGCTCGCGCCGCCCTCGACGTACGGGTCCCCCATGTACTGCAGCGCCGTCGAGACGATCGTGGCGCGCTTGCCGCCCGCCGACAGCACCTTCGAGATGGCCGCCTCGGCCTGCTGCGTGGTGACGCCGTACTTCGTGACGATCGTCGGGTAGGACACGATCGTCGTGGTGGTCGTCATGCCGTCCGTCTGCACGACGGGGACCTCGACGTCGCGGGCGACGGTGAAGGACTGCGCGTCGTCCGCAGCCGTGACGGTGGACGACGAGCTGCTCGTCGTGGTCGCCGGGGCCGCGTCCGCAGGGACCGCGAGCGTCAGCGTCGACGTCACGGCGAGCGCCGGTGCGAGCAGGATCGCCGCACGCTTGGCGTTCGCGGCGCGGCGGACGTGCCGCGGGTCGGCAGCCCGCTCGGCGCGGAGTGCTGCGGAGCGTGAGAGCACCGCGGCGCCGGCGACGGCGGTCGACGCGACCGGGCGCGGTGCGGCGAGCGCGACCGTGCGCGCGGGCTTCGCGGGCTGCACGAAGGAGGAACGGGCGACCGCGGGGCCGAGGGCGGCGCGACGGCCGCGGGGACGCCGCAGCTCCGCGGGTCCCGACGATCCGGGTGCGGTCGGCTCGGGTGCTGCCGACCGTGCGCCGTCGTGGGCTGCGGGCAGTGCGTGTCGTCCCATGGTTCCTTCCGCGATCGGGCGACGGGTGGTCGACCGGCTCAGGGAGATAACGTATTGGTCACGAAGCTGTGACCGCCAGGGCTGGAGCGTCCGGTTCCTGCGGTTCGTCTCAGCCTGCCGGGTCGGGCGCAGCCCTCCCCGAGCGAGCGGAGCCGGTACGCAGCGGTCAGGCGCGGCAGCGGTCAGGCGCGCTCGAGGTGGCTCCGGACGCGCTCCTGCACGCGGGCCGCGTCGTGGTGGTCCCAGAGCCCGAAGTGGGTGCCGCCGGGCAGTGTGAGGAGCTCGGCTCCGGGCACGGTCGCAGCGGCCCGGGCACTGTGCTCCATCGGGACCTCGGTGTCCGCGTCGCCGTGCACCAGGAGCGTCGGTGCCCGGACGGCCCCGAGCTCGAGGTCGTCCACCGCTCCGAGCACCCGCACGTCGTTGTCCCACCCCGGACGGTTGCGCCCGCCCGCGTTGCCGCTCGAGGACAGGTCGAGCAGGACCCGGCGCCGGGGCCGGTCGTGCAGGACGTCCGCGACGTGTGCGGTGAGTGCCCGCCCGCGCAGGGAGCTGACGCCGGCCTCGGCGGTGCGGACGACGACGGACGGCAGCAGTCGCGCGGCGGACGCGGCGAGCGCCGCACCGACCCGGGTGTACGCGACGACCCACTCGGCGAAGGACGGCTTCGGCGGGACCCACCGCGCGGACAGCCCGGCGACGACGACGAGCGTCCGGATCCGGTCCGGGTGGCGGACCGAGAACCGGTAGGCAGCCGGGCCGCCGCCGGACCACGCCAGCACGGCGACACGGTCGATGCCGAGCCCGTCGAGGAGCGCCGCGTACCGGTCGGCCTCGTCGTCGAGCGAGGGGTGGTCCGGCTCGAGGGTCGTCCCCGCGTAGCCCGGTCGTGCGAGGGTCACGACGCGGAAGCGGTCGGAGGGCAGGAAGCGGGCCATCGCCTCGGCGGAGGAGATCCCGCCGGGGGTGCCGTGCAGGACGAGGACCGGGGCGCCGGTGCCGCGCACGGCGACCGCGATCCCGTCGGTCCCGGTGCTCGGTGACGTCCGCTGCATCCCTGCACGCTACCCAGCGCAGCATGGGGCGGACCGGGGCTGCGCGGTGGACGCGCCGGGTGCCTCCCGACCGACCTGCGGATCCGGACAGGCGAGGGAGACGGGCGGGCTCAGCCCGGCTGGGACCCCCGCGTGCGACCGGGGGTCCCGGCGACCGCGATCATCCGTCGCTGCCCTCGCAGCGTCTCCCCCGGGTGCTCCCCGTAGCGCGCGGAGTACGCGCCGGAGAAACGCCCCATGTGCCGGAAGCCGCAGGAGGACGCCACGGCTCCCACCGAGGTCTCCCGTGCGTCGGCGAGCTGCAGCGCGATCCGGGCCTTGTCGAGCCGGAGGTCCCGGAGGAACGCGGTCGGCGTCGATGCCTCGTGCCGTTGGAAGGTCTCCTGCAGCGTCCGGACGCTGGACTCGGCGCCGGCGGCGATCTCCGCGGTGCTGAGCGGGCGGGCGAAGTGCGCGTACATGTACGCCTTCGCCCGCTCGAGCGTGGCGACGGAGCCGTCGGGGACACCGCCGTCGGGGTCGGGGCGGAACGCCTCGAGGACGGCCTCGGCGAGTCGCAGGTCCAGCACCGCCCGCTCTCCGTCGACCACGTCGACGTCGAGCATCGCACCGGCGAGCTCGCGGAGCGTGCGCTGCAACGGCGCGAGGCGGGCGGACGGCACGGCGGCCGGGAACGCCAGCGGCACGGGGACGGCCGCACCGCCGACGACCGCGACGGCCTCGAGGAAGTCCGCGTCGAAGTGCACCAGGTGCACGGTGCCGGGCGGCGCCGCCACCGAGAAGGGACGACCCGCCGGGCACATCACCGGGACGCCCGGGCGGAGCGTGACGCCGTCCTCGCGGTCCGGGTCGAGCACGACACCGCCCTCGACCGACCACGCGAGCAGGTACTGCCGACCGGGGTCGAGCACACCGCCGTGGTGCGCCGAGACCGACGAGGTCCGCAGGCTCACCCGCCCGTCCCCGGTGGCACGGTACCGGTAGCTGAAGGGGGCGTCCCCGTCGGGACGGCACCACAGGTCGTGGGCGTCGTACACGTCCTCGTGGAGTAGGCGGGCCCCGCCGGGTTCCGTGCCGCTGTGCACGACCTGTCGGACCGAGGTCCGGCGCTGCTCGGTCGACCGGTCCTCCGCGGGCGGGTCGACGGTCGCGGTGATCACGTGCGGTCGCCGCGGCTGGGTCCGCGGACCCGCCCCAGGTCCGCGAGCGACGGCGCCGGGGTGCCCTCGGGCACCGCCCAACCCCGTCGCGCGGCGCGGCGGAGGTGCCGGTAGGTGATGACGCGGACCGGTTCGACCCGCTCGTCCGTCTGGTACGTCGACATGTCGTGCTCCCTGCATCACGACCGCCTGGCGTCCTGCGCCGTCCGGAGTCCGGCCGGCAGGGTCGCGGGGTGGCGTGGTGTCCACCCTGGCGGCCCCCGCATGGCGTGGCCGCCGGACGATCTCGTCGTGCCGGCGACGGTACGCGCCGCCGGACGGCACCGCGGACACCGGACACCCAGGCCGCGCACTCCGGACGGAACGTCGTCGGCCGTCCGTCCGGTGTGCGACGGACGGGAGGCGCGTGGCGGGCGGCCGTGTGCCTCCCGTCCGGCGGCCACTCGCGACAGGCTGCCGTCGCCGGTCCGGGCCTGATCGCGGCGGGCCGCCGTTGCCGGTCCGGCAAGGATCCTTGCGGTGCGCTCCGGTGCGCGGTCGACTGGGTGGATGCGCACGCACGACGATCCCTCCGCCCCCGCCGACGCACACACCCCGGCCCGCCCCGACGGCACTCCGGGTGGGGGCGGCACGGCGCGCGACTGGTGGGAGGCCCGGTACGCCGAACGGGACGGGATCTGGTCGGGCCGGGTGAACGCGGTGCTCGCCGACGTGGTCGCCGGACTGCCGTCGGGTGGCGGCCGGGCACTCGACCTCGGGTGCGGTGAGGGCGGCGACGTCGTCTGGCTCGCGGAGCAGGGCTGGACGGTGACCGGTGTCGACCTGTCGCAGACCGCCGTCGACCGCGCCGACCGTGCGGCGCGGTCGGCCGGGGTGGCCGGACGGACCCGGTTCGTCGCCGCCGACCTGGCGACCTGGAGCCCGGCTCCCGACGAGCGGTTCGACCTGGTCACGGCGTCCTTCCTGCAGTCGTGGCCGGTCGGCATCCCCCGCGACGCGATCCTGCACCGGGCGACCACGGCGGTCGCTCCCGGCGGGCACCTGCTCGTCACCGCCCACGCCGCTCCGCCGCACCGCGACGTGCCCGAAGAGATGCGGTCCTACCGCTTCCCGACGCCCGAGCAGGACCTGGCGGCGCTGCGGCTCGACGACGGGTGGGACGTCCTGGTCGCCGAGGGCCGACCGCGATCGGCGACCGGACCGGACGGCGAGCGACACGAGACGGTGGACAGCGTGGTGCTCGTGCGGCGGCGACCCGCGGAGGTCGGCGCGTAGCGTCGGCGACGTGGGGACGGACAGCACGGAGGGCACGGGCGTGACGCACGGCGTCGTGGTACCGCTCGACGTCGCCGGGGTCCGGGTGGGCGAGCTGCACGACGGCGCGGACGTCCCGCCGGCCTGGGTGCCGCGGCCCTTCCTCCACCCGGTGCGGACGCTCGGCGGCGTGGTGCTCACCGACCGTCACCCCGAGGACCACCCCTGGCACTGCGGCCTCGGCGTCGCGTTCCCGGACCTCGACGGCGTCAACTGCTGGGGTGGACCGACGTACGTGGACGGTCCCGGCTACCGGTGGCAGGACGACCACGGCACCGCGACCGTCGGCCCCTCCGAGACGGACGGCGCCCGGGTGCGGCTCGGCACCGAATGGCGCGACCCGGCCGGCGCGCTGCTGCTCCACGAGGACCGCACGCTCGGCTGGCGTGCGACGCCGGACGGCTGGCAGCTCGAGTGGACGTCCACGCTCCGCGCGCCCGGTGCCCGACCTGTCGCGCTCGGCAGTCCGGCCAGCCACGGTCGCGCCGGTGCCGGCTACGGCGGCTGGTTCCTGCGGTTCGCCGCTTGCACGGACGTCGTGGTCCGCACCCCCGACGGCGCGGGCGAGCACCGCGTGCACGGTTCCGTCGCACCGTGGGTGGCCTGGACCGGTTCCTTCGCCGACGGACGGGCGCACGTGCTCGTCGAGGCGCTGGACCACCGCGATCCGTGGTTCGTCCGTGTCGCGGAGTACCCCGCGGTCGGTTCGGCGCTCGCCTGGCGCTCCCCCGTCGTCGTCCAGCCGGACGAGCCGCTCGTGCGGTCCTTCCGCGTGACGGCCTCCGACGGCTGACGATCCGTCTGCGCCGTCCGCGTAGCCTCGCGGTGTGTTCCTGATCTTCGGCACCCGCGGCTCCGACACCCTGCTCACCGTGGTCCGCTTCGTCTGCGGGGGGTGCGGCGTCCTGGCGGCGCAGCGGGTGGTGCGCCGCACGACGAAGCTCAGCCTGTTCTTCGTCCCGCTCGTCCCGCTGTCGCGCTCGCACCGCAACGAGTGCACCAACTGCGGTGCGGTGACCCGGATCACGGCCGAGCAGGCGGACCGGGCGATGACCTGGTCGGACGGCCGACCCGGCGCCTGACGCGGGTCAGCGCGCGCCGTCGAGCGGCAGTGCGTCGCTCGTCGTGCGCAGGGACTCCTGGCGGAGCTCCAGCTGCGTGGTGGCCAGCGCGGCGAGGTCGCGCAGGTTCGCCAGGTCGCCCTCGGACGCCTCACGCGGACGGACGTCGAGCACGGCGAGGGTCCCCACCGCGGTGCCGTCGTGCCGCAGCAGGGGCACGCTCACGTAGAACCGGATGCCGAGCGGCCCGGTGACGAGCGGACTCTGCCGCATCTCCGGGTGCACGGACCCGTCCGGGATCACCACGGGGACGGGTACCGGCGCGAAGCCGCTGCGGAAGCTGATGCTGCGCGCTGCCTCGTCGACCCCCTCGGCGATCCACGACTGCGACCACTCACGGTCCTCGTCGAGCACGTCGACCAGGGCGATCGGAGCGTCGAAGAGCCGTGCGGCCATCGCCACGGTGCGCTGCAGCGACTCCTCGGGCAGCGAGTCGAGCGTGGCAGGGCGGGCGTCCGCCGGGGCGGCTGGGGTCGACTCGGCGGGGCCTGCGTCGGCGGTCGCGGTCGCAGCGGGGGCGGCATCGGACCGGGCGCCGGTGGCCGCGGGGTCGGCTGCAGCGCTCTCGGTGATGACGACGTCGCGCAGCATCGCGACGAGGCGCGCGCCGAGGGGCCGTTCCGTCGGGTCCTGCGCCGTCATCGCGCGGAGCAGGTGCTTCCAGTGCTCCGGCAGCGGCTCCGGCACGACCGGGTCGCGCGACAGCCGGGCGATGGCGGACTCGACGAGCGACCCCGGGAACTCGCGGCGTCGCGTGAAGCACTGGAGCAGCACGAGACCGAGCGAGTACACGTCGCTCGCGGGACCGACGTCCGCACCCCGGGCCTGCTCCGGGCTGAGGTAGGCAGCCGTGCCCGTCGTGACACCGTCAGCGGTGAGCCGTTCGACCCCCGCGGCCAGGGCGATCCCGAAGTCGGTCAGCCGTGCCCGGGCCCGGTCGGAGCCGGTGCCGTAGTCCACGAGCAGGATGTTGGACGGCTTGATGTCGCGGTGCACGACGCCGTGCGGGTGGATGTACTCGAGCGCCTCGGCCATGTCGTAGCCGATCTCGGCGATGTGCTTCGCGGAGAGCGGTCCGACCTCGAGCCGCGCCTCCAGGTCCTGTCCGACGACGAGCGACATGACGAGGAAGCGTCGCGGACCGCTGCCGACGACGTCGACCACACCCGCGTCGAGCAACCCGACCAGCCCGTGGTGCTCGAGCGCAGCGAGGACGCCGAGCTCTGCCTCCTGCCGTGCCAGGTCGACGGAGCCCGGGTGGAAGAGCTTCACGGCGACGGGACGGTGCAGCACCTCGTCGGTGGCGCGGTACACGACGGACATGCCGCCACGTCCGATCTCCTGCTCGAGTCGGTAGCGCCCGTCGAGGAGCGGCGCGGCGTCGTCGTGTCCCATGGGTTCCTCGTCGTCCTGTCGGTGGGCAACGATGCATCTTCGCATCCCGGTGCCCCGGATGCGCGCAGGGGCACGTCCACCGGATGGTCGCGCGTCGCAGCGGTGCCGCTAGCGTGACCGTGTGAGCGACACCACGACCCCGCAGCCACGACCCTCCGACCCCCACTGGGAAGCACGCGTCGCGGCGCTGTGGGCGGACGACACCGTGGACGACGCTGCCCGGATCGACCGGATGCGCGAGCTCGCAGCGGTCGCACCCCACCCCGCGCTCGGCTCGTTCGAGCTCGGTGGCGCACACGACTCCGGCGGGCAGGAGGCCGCCGCGCACGAGCAGTACGCCGCGGCGACCGAGGCGGGGCTCGGCACCGTCGACCCCGATCGTGCCGCACGGCTGGTCGTGCAGCACGCGTCGACCCTCCGGAACCTCGGCCGGATCGACGATGCGATCGCGATGCTCCGCGACGCCCCACCGCACCCCGCGACCGGAGCGGCCCCTCGCGTCTTCCTCGCGCTCGCGCTGCACAGCGCGGGGCAGGTGGACGAGGCGCTCCGGGTGGCGATCGAGGCCGTCGAGCCGACACTCCCCCGCTACAACCGATCGGTGCGGGCCTACGCGGCCGCGCTCACGGGCGCGGACTGATCCGCCCTCGCCCAGCAAGCTGACTAGTTGCACGCTGGTCAATTGATATTAACACCTGATGTTTGACATCGACCGGCTCAGGATGGACAGTGGTCGGACCGCAGACGGCGGTACGAACGGGGAAGTCATGGCCAGATCGATCATCACCACTTGTGCACGATGGAAGCGCCTCGGCGTCGCGACGCTCATGGTCGCGCTCGTCGCCTCGGTCGCGTCGGTGTCACCGGCCCACGCTGCACCATCCGACCCTTCGGCTGCTTCCCTCGGGGCCGCCTTGTCGAGTGCGATCGGCAGCGACGGCGTCTTCGATGGAGATCGTGCGCGCGCAATCGGCGTGTCCACCGAGGCAGTCGATGCGTTCGCGACCGGACGGTCGCTGGTCGGTCTCGCCAGTCGGCACGCTGCGGTCGACCGCCAGCTCGTTGACGAGGTGGAACGGTCGACCGCCGTCGTGCGCGCCTGCGCCGGGAAGAATCGGTGGGACCACACCGGGATCCAGCTGAACGTCTACCTCAACTCTTGCAACACCACGAGACTGCTCGGCGTGCTCGGAGCTTCTGCGGGAGTCGCGACCGCCATCGGGATCATCACCGCCGCGACCGGTCTCGGAGGAGCTGCGGCAGGCATCATCGCTGCCGGTCTCGCAGTCGCCGGCGGCGTGCTGACCGCATGCTCGTCTCGCGGGCGAGGCACCGTCATCCACAACATCCCGCCGGGATCCGTGGTCTGGTGCAACAACCAATGACCAACGGCAGGAGAAGACCGTGTCCGGAGATCGCCTGAGGACCAGCTTGCTGTGCATCGCTGCACTCCTGTCGGGTGCAGGAACGACGCTGGCGCTCGTCGGCGCGTTCGTGATCCCTGCGGATCAACCGACCGCGACGTGGCTCACCGTCACGGCCCTGCCGTTGGTGCTGCTCGGAGTGGCCGCGCTGCTCGCCGCAGTGTTGCTCGGCCGTCGGCCCAGGTGAAGCAACGGACGGGAGGCGCGGTGCCAGCTGGCACCGCGCCTCCCGTCCGTGGTCACCCCGTCAGTGCGAGGCGGCCTTCTCGATCTTCTTGCGGAGCTTCGCGCGCTGCTTCCGCGCGTGCGGGTCGTTCCAGGCCTTGCGGATGGTCTCGGCCGTGCTCGTCTTCTTCACGACGGGCCGGTTCGACCGGGACCCGATCCAGATGCCGACCAGGGCGATGAGCCCGATGACGATGATGCGGTTGCGCATGCTGTTCTCCTTCTCTCGGTGGGTGACCTCGTGGGGTCAGCCGGTGATGCGGCGGCGACCGCCGACGCGGACGATCAGGCCGGCGACGACCGCACCGAGGACCGGCGCGACGATGAAGACCCAGAGCTGGGCGAGCGGCGTGGCCCCACCGTAGACCGCGGCAGCGACGGAGCGTGCGGGGTTCACGGAGGTGTTGCTCACCGGGATGCTCACCAGGTGGATGAGGGTCAGGGTGAGGCCGATGCCGATCGGGGCGAGGGCCTGGTACTCCTGCTTGGCGGTGATCGAGAGGATCACCGCGAGGAAGACCCCGGTGAGGACCGCCTCGGTCAGGAAGACGGCGCCGAGGCCGTACCCGCCCGGGCTGGCACTGCCGAAGCCGTTCGAGGCGAAGCCCGCGTCGTGCGCGGCCCGGAAGGCGCCGGCCTTCCCGGAGAGCACGATCGCGATGATGCTGGTCGCGGCGAGGCCGCCGAGGACCTGCGACACGATGTAGCCGGCCACGTGCCGCAGGTCCGTGCGCCCGGCGGCGAGGAGGCCGAGGGTGACGGCCGGGTTGAAGTGGCCGCCGGAGATGTGCCCGACGGCGGCGATGCCGGCGACGAGCGTCAGACCGAAGGCCAGTGCGACGCCGAGGAAGCCGACGCCGGACTGGTTGTCGGTGTCGCTCGGGAAGTTCGCGGCGAAGAGTGCCGTACCGACGCCGCCGAGCACGAGCAGGAAGGTGCCGAAGAACTCGGACAGGTAGCGGGCCAGCGGGCTCCACTCGGCAGCGTCCTCGCGACGCTGTTCCGAGGTCGATGCGCTGACGGCTCCGTGGTTGCGTGCCATGTGGGGTCTCCTCCTGGGTCTGCGGACGGGAGGCTCGGGTCGCCTCCCGGGTTCGGCTGCGGCTGTGTGGACGGCCGGTTCCGGGCACGGAACGGCCGGGGGACGTCGGGCGTCCCCCGGCCTGTGGGTGGTGCTGCGTGGTGCTGGTGGTGCTGCGTGGTGCTGGTGGTGCTGTTACTGGACGCGGGTGGTGCGTGCCAGTGCGGTGCGGGTGCCGCCGGTGAGGTGGACCAGGACCGGGATCTGTCGGCCGAGGGTCTGGTCGAGGGTGGTCAGGGCGTGGTCGACGGCGTCGAGGACGGTGACCGCGTCGCCGCCGCGGCGGACGTGGACCCGGATGCGTGCGGCGCGGGTCTTCTTGACCAGGTACGTGTCGACCTTCGCGGCGACGATGTCGTGGACACCGGTGAGTTCGTGGTCGATGACGTCTCGCACGAGGGCGACGTTCACGGTGACCTGGTCCTCGCCGGAGCGTTCCCGGACCGCGACGCTGGTGCCGCCGCCACCGCGAGTGAACACCACGATCACGGCGAGGACGACGACCACCGCGCAGACCGCGGCGATGATCCACAGCGCCTGGTCGGGCACGGTGACCTGCTGCGGCAGCGTCAGGTACGGCTGGAGGGCGTCGCGGACGGGTTGCAGGACCCCGGCGCCGATGGCGACACCGACGATGATGCTGATCAGGCCGATCAGGAGCAGCAGGACCCGGTTGACGCCGCGGTTGGTGGTGGTCATGCCAGGGTTCCCTTCTGTTCCACGGTGACCTGCACCGACGAGCCGTGCTTGCCGCCGAGGCGACCGAGCCGGTCCCCGACGGCGTGCTCGACGGCGCTGGCGTCGACGGGGATGCCGGACAGGGGCACCACGTGCACCTGGGTGCGGTGCCCACGCGCGGACGCGGTCGTGTTGGCTTCCGGGACGCCTGCTGCGTGGGCGGCGGCGTTCGCGGCGGTGGAGGCCAGGATGCGGGTGTCGATCACGACCGCACCACGGTCACGGTCGATCCCGGAGCGGGGCTGCCGGCCGGGCTTGAGGGCCAGCACGACCAGGACGATGCCGAGGATCACCAGGGCGGCGGCGATGACCTCGATGATGGTGGTGAACGCGGCGTCGGGCGTGAGGGCGGTGTCGACCACGGTCTGCGGGTCCGCCAGCAGCGGCTGCTGCCCGATGGCCTTCAGGACCGCTTCGGTGCCGATCCACGCCGCGACCAGTGCGACGACGACCAGGGTGATCGCGACCGCGGTGGACCGGGACCGGTGGATGCTGCGACGACGCAGCCGCTTCTCGAGCTGTTCGGTGCTCATGTGCTCTGTCTCCTACCGGACCCGGCCCTCGTGCGCACGCACGATCCCGGTCAGTTCGATGTGGGTCCGACCCACGTGACGGCCCGCCAACTCGCCCACCCTGCGACCCACCGCGTCAGCGGCGGCAGCGGCCGCGGCGACGATGTCGGCTTGTTCGCGCACGGGACCCGTGACGTCGAGGACGATGGACCCCCGGTCGTCGTCGAGTCCCACGCGCAGACGCTTCGCGGGCACGCCGAGCTGTTCGGCTGCGGCTGCCCGCGCCAGCGCCGTGAGCGCTCGTGCGGTGATCTCGACGCGGCCCGGGACGGCAGTCGCGTCGACTCCTACCGGGCCGGCGCTCACCGGGAGCTCCGGCGTCCGGTCAGCACGTCGGTCAGGGCACCGCGGTCGATCTTCCCGGTCGTGATCGCGGCCACGAGGGCACCGACCAGACCGAACACGATCACCAGGACGAAGCCCCAGAACCCGAACTGCAGTGCCACGACGGCGAGGATGGCGCCGATCAGCGCGCCGACGAGTGTGTTACTCAACGCGGGACTCCTTCTTGTCGTCGTTGTCGTCGTCATCACCCGGGATGAAGACGTCCTGGACGGTCACGTTCACCTCGGCGACCTCCATGCCCACGATCTGCTCCAGCGCACGGGCGACCGACGAACGGACACCGTCAGCGACCTGCTGCAGCGACACCGGGTACTCCGCGACGATCACGACGTCCGCGGCGACCTGCTTCTCGCCGACCTCGACCTTGACGCCCTGACCGTGGTCACGCTGCCCGATCGCGTCACGGATCGCGCCGATCGCACGGGCAGCGCCGCCGCCCAGCGAGTGCACCCCGTTGACCTCACGAGCGGCGATGCCGGCGACCTTCGACACGACGGTGTCGTCGATCGTGGTCTTGCCCGCAGTACCCGAACCGTTCTGGACGGCCGAGCGCGACGCCGCCGAAGCGGTCGCCGGAGTGGTCGAGGTGGTGGTGGTGTCAGCCATTGGTGTCTCCCTTCGAGGACCCGCCGGGACTCGTTCCCAGCGGTTGCTGTTCACGGATGAGACGGGCTGACACCGAGATTCGTCACGTCCCCCGTTCCGTGTCGGGCATTTCCCCAGGAAACGGACTTCGAGGGCCGTTCCTGTACCCCGATCTGCCACCGGAGTGCTCGTTGTGGTGCGCAACCGGACAGTGTCGGTGCGCTCCGGTCGGAAGACGCACGTCGACGACGGACGGGAGGCGCGACACCGGTCCGGTGCCGCGCCTCCCGTCCGTCCGTCCGCGCTCGCTCAGGGCGTCCCGCTCTGCCGGGCGACGAGCGCCGCCACCTCGGCGACGTGTGGTTCCCGCAGCACCGAGCTGTGCTCGGCGTGCACGCGCACCGCGTCCACCGGTCCCCGGAGGTACCGGGCCCACCGGGCCGGACCCGAGTCGTTGCCGTCGGCGACGACGAGCGTGACGGGGCCCGCGTACGGGCGCGGCTCCCACCGGCGGGACACGAGGAGCGCCTGGTCGAAGAAGGCCCGGAAGTGGCGCTGGCCCTGCCAGCGGACCACCCCGGCGCCGACGCCCCGGGCCCGGCGGCCGATGCGCGCGAACGGGGTGGCGGAGCGACTGCGGAGCGCACTCGTGCGCACGGCGAGCGGCCGGAGCACGCCGGGCACCGGACGCGCTGCCGGCCGGCCGAGGTCGAGCTGCCCGAACTCGACGGTGTCGGCCCGCTCGGAGGCCTGCTCGGGCAGGTGGGTGTCGAGCAGGACGACCCGGGCGACCTCGTGACCGGCACCGGCGAGCACCGAGGCCATCTCCAGGGCGACGAGGCCACCGAACGAGTGCCCGACGAGGGTGTACGGGCCGGAGGGCTGTACGACCCGCAGGAGCTCGATGTAGCGGCGGGCCATGGCCGGGATGCTCCAGTCCGGCACCGAGCGCCGCTCCAGACCGTGCTGCTGGAAGGCGAACACCGGACGGTCACCCAGGCGCCGGGCGAGCGGGACGAACGTCAGTGCCAGGGCTCCGGCACCCGCGACGCAGAACAGGGGGTCGGCGTCGCCCGGTGCACGCGCCGTCAGCGTCACGACGTCCGGGTGACCGGGGACCGCGGCGGCGCCGAGGCGGATCCGCGCGGTGAAGCTGCGCAGCGTCGGGTGCCGGAGGAGTTCCGACGAGGGGACGTCCACGCCGAGCCGGTCGGAGACGGCGGCGAGCATCTCCTCCGCCGAGAGCGAGTCGCCACCGAGTGCGGAGAAGTCGTTGTCGAGCCCGACCGCCGGCAGCTCGAGCGGCCCGACGGCGGGCAGCCCGAGCACCTCGGCCCAGATCTGCCCGACCGCGAGCTGCCACTGGTCGTAGGTGTCCTCGCCGAACGCCGCGCCGTCTCCGCCCACCGTGGTGCTGAGCGCGGGTGCCTCGGGCAGGCGGGTCCGGTCGACCTTGCCGCGCTCGTTCCGGGGCAGCGTCGTCACCGGGACGATCGTGGTCGGCACCATGTGGTCGGGCAGCAGGTCGCGGAGGGCCCTGCGGATCGCGGCCGGTGACGGCGAGCGGCGACCCGGGCGGCTCACGACGTAGGCGACGAGCCGGGTCGGCGCGGGTGGGGCCTGCACCGCGACGACCGCCGCTTCCTGCACCGCGTCGACGGTGCGGAGCGCCGCCTCGACCTCGCTCGGCTCGACCAGGTGCCCGCGCACCTTCGCCGCGTCGTCGGCGCGGCCGAGCAGCGTGAGCCGGCCCTGGTCGTCGAAGCGTCCGAGGTCACCGACCGTCCACGTCGGCGTGCCGTCCGCGGCGGTGCCCGCCCGGTCTGCGGTCGCGTCCGGCGCGCCCCAGTACCCGCTCGTCATGGCGTCGGAGACGCAGACGACCGCACCGCTCTCGCCGACGTCGGCCACGGAGCCGTCGGGTCGGCGGACCTCGATGCGCTTGCCCGTGACGATCCTGCCGGCGGGCACGCTGCGCTCGGGCACCGGGTCCCCCGCGCGGATTTCGTGCACGGCGTACACGGCGGTCTCGCTCGACCCGGTCTGGTTGCAGAACGACGCGCCGGGGCCGAGCAGCGGCCGCAGCGCCGTGACGTCCGTGCCCGTCACCGCCTCGCCGAGGGTGGCGACGACGCGGAGCGCACGCAACCGGTCGTCGGAGGGGTCGAGGGCGCCGGTGATCGACCGCAGCAGGTGCGGGGTGGTGTGCAGTGTCGTCAGGCGTGCGTCGCGGACCCAGGTGACGAGGCGGTCGACGCCGGTGCGACGCGGATCGGCGACGTGCAGGGAGGCACCGGCGTGCAGGGCCGACAGCACGAGCGTCAGCCCGGCGGCGAACCCGTGCGGGAGCACCGAGGCCACGCGGTCCGTCGGGACGAGCCGGAAGGCCTCCCGTTGGGCGACGCTGTCGACGACGAGCTGCCGGTGGGTCATCGTGACGCCCTTCGGCACCCCGGTCGACCCCGACGTGAAGACGACGACCGCCGGGTCGCGACCACCGCGTTCCCGGGCTCCCGGGACGACGGCGAGGTCGCCCTCGGTCGCGGCGGCGGTCCGGGCGTCTCCGAGCAGGTCGTCGAGGGACAGCACCCGGCCGTGCTCGGGGACGAGGGCCGCGGCGCGGTCGGCGTGCTCCGCGTCCGCGAGGACGTCGACGATGCCGGCGAGCGCCACCACGTGCTGCAGCCGGGCCCCGGGGAGGGACGGGTCGAGCGCGACGACGACACGGCCCGCGTGCAGGAGTCCGAGGAGGGCGACGACCGACCCGGCACCGTGCGCGACCATCGCGCCGACGGGGACGGGTGCACGGCCCTGCTCGACGTCGACCCCGCGGCCGGTGTGGTCGTCGGGGGTGAGCTGTGCGTCCAGGAGCAGGCCGAGGGCGCGGGCGGTGCGGTCGAGGGCACCGTGGGTGGTCTCGCCGTGCTCGTCGACCAGGGCGAGGGCGTGCGGGTCGCGGTCGGCGACGAGGGCCAGACCGTCGAGGACGGACGGCTCCGTCCCCGCGTGCGGCGCTGCCGCTCCGGGGTCCGCCGTCGGCTGCCGCGTCGTCGTCCCGTCGGTCGTCGCCGTCGTGTCGGTCGCCGTGGTCACGAGGCCCCCTTCACCGTGCGCGCGGACTGTGGTCGCCCGACGGTACCTCGGGGGTGCGCTCCGCAGTGGGGGCTGTGCGGCAACCCGCGCAGACCTGCGAGGTCCCGCAGCCCGCCGGCGCGGAGGACCGCGTCAGTGGATGCGGAGCTCGGCGACCATCGGGCAGGCGAATGGGTCGCGTGCGGCGAGACCGACCCGGTTCAGGTAGCGGACGACGATGCCGTACGACCGCAGCAGCGTCGTCTCGGTGTACGGCACGTCGAGCGTCTCGCAGTGGTCGCGGACCAGCAGGCGGGCCTGCTTCAGCGCCGGTCGCGGCATCGACGGGAACAGGTGGTGCTCGACCTGGTAGTTCAGGCCACCCATCAGGAACGACACCCACCAGCCACCGCGGATGTTCCGCGAGGTCCGGACCTGCCGGGAGAAGAAGTCGACCTTGGCGCCGTGCGCGATGGTCGGCATGCCCTTGTGGTTCGGGGCGAACGAGGCGCCCATCATCACGCCGAACACGGCGAGCTGCACACCGAGGAACGCGCACGCCATGCCGAACGGCAGGAACCAGAACACGACCGTCAGGTAGATGCCGAACCGGGCGACGAGCATGCTGCCCTCGAGCCACCGGTGCCGTGCGTCGGCCTTCGTCCCGGAGCCCGTCACGATCGACGTCACGGCGTAGCGGTGCAGGTTGAGACCCTCGAGCGTGAGCAGCGGGAAGAACAGCCAGCCCTGGAAGCGCAGGAAGGTCCGCATCAGCGGGCCCTTCGCCGCGGCGGCGTCCTCGGGCAGGAAGCGGATGCCGTCGGGCGCGATGTCGGGGTCCTTCCCGACGGTGTTCGGGTTGCCGTGGTGGCGGGTGTGCTTGTTCATCCACCACGAGTAGCTCAGGCCGACCATGAACGTGCCGAGCCACCGGCCCGCGTGGTCGTTCCACTTCTGCGACGCGAACACCTGACGGTGCGCGGCCTCGTGCGACAGGAACGCGAACTGCGTGAAGATGACCCCGAGCGCTCCCGCGACGATCAGCTGGAACCACGAGTCACCGAGGAACGCGAACGCCACCCAGGCCAGCGCGAGACCCGCGACCAGGCTGCCGAACAGGGACCAGTAGAAACCGGTGCGCCGACGGAGCAGGCCGTTCTCCTTCACCTGCGCCAGGAGCGCGGAGTAGGTGGACGTACCGTTGCGGCTGCCCGGACCGGGTCGGGTCCGGGTGTAACCGGGGGCGAGCGGGGTGGTCGTCATCGAGGACCGACCTTCTGTGGTGAGCGATCCTTCGACCGATCCGGAGAGTTCACGCATCCGCGCTTCCGGTGACAGTAGGTCACGGAACCGGGAGAACGCCTGGACGGCGCGCGCACGTCCGGGAAACGCAACCCGTGGCGGACGGGAGGCGCGGGACGACGCCGCCACGCGCCTCCCGTCCGGCGGCCGGTGGCGGTCCGCCGGGCACCCACGCGCGGCGACCATCGTTGCGGGATCGAGACGGCCCGTCACCCCGGTGCGTGCGAGCCTGGTCGCACCTGACCACGGGAGCGGACGGAGCACGCTGTGGACCGAGCGATCGCGTGGGTCGTGCTGGCACTCGTCACGGCCGTGCCGGCACTGCTCCTCGCCGTCACGCGGGTGAGCTCGTGTGCCGATGCGGCGCCGGGTGCGGGCGCGAGCCGGTGCACGAGCGGACCCGTGCTCGGGGTCGCCGGGTCGTGGGCCGCCGGTGCGGTCGCCGTCGTGGTCGTCGCGATCGCGGTCGTTCAGGTCGTGCTGGCGGTCCGTTCCGGCCGAGCGGCGACGGACTGACGCCCGGCCGTCTCAGGTCCGCGCTTCGGTGCGGACCGGCTTCAACCGGTCCGGTGCGTCGGTGGCGGGGGTCCACTCGCACGTGAACGTCCCGCGGTACCCGAACAGGAAGCCGAACACGCGGTTGTGCACCTCGAGGTCGACGTGGAACGCCTGGTCGTCCTCCGACCACCACTCGTGCAGGGTGGCGCGACCGCTCAGGAGCATCGGGAACCGGAACGAGACCGGCCCCTCGTGGAACCGCTGTGCGTCGGACGTCAGTACGAGCCCGCCCCGCTCGTCCACCGCCAGGTCGAGGTCGACCGCCAGGTGCTGGTGCGTGCCGAGGTAGTCGAGCACCCTGCCGTCGACGAGCACCATCGTCGCGTCGAAGCGCGCCGTGCGACCGGGCTTGGTCTCGTACGTCCGCACGAACGTCACCGTCTCGCGGCCGAGCTCGTCGCGGTACGGGTGGTTCTCGATCGTGAACGGCACGTCCTCCCCGACGTCGGGGACCAGGATGTTCCGGAGCCGTCCGATCTGCAGGAAGGGGACGGTCCACCACGGGCCGCGTCGGATCGACGACATGACGCCACGTCCGGTGCAGGCCTCGCCGGCGTCGAGGCCGACTCCGAAGCGTCGTCGCATCATCGGGTGGAGTCGCTGGAAGTCGGCGCCGAGCGCCTCCTCGAACACGGACGTCATCGGTCGTTCCTCGGGTCGGGCAGCGTCGCCAGCGTCGCCGGCGCGTCGTGCAGGTGGTCGGTGCGTCGGGCGCTGCCTGCGGGTGCCCGCAGCGTCCTGGAGGCTCGTGGCCGGTCCCGGCGCCAGGGCTGCAGGACCGATGTGAGCGGCCACGCCTCCGGTGCGGGTCCGCCCTCGAGCCAGATCCGGAGGCGGTCGAAGCTCCACGCGGTCGCCCAGCCGAGGAGCGGCCGGACGACCAGGTCCAGCGGCCCCCATCCGCCGTCGTAGTCGTAGCCGGTGATGAACCGCGTGCGCCCGTCGTCGGTCGGGACGTAGCGCCAGTAGCCCCGGCCCGTGCGGATCGGCGAGAGGCGGTCGGCGGTCCCGAAGCGCAGCGCCGACGTGCGCGATCCGTCCGGGCGGCGGCGTTCCCCGATGCTCACGCCGGTGCCGTGCACGTCGTGCAGCGGCGAGCGTCGGACGTAGCGGAAGTGCGTCGGTGCCCCGTCCTCCGCGCCCGCGGGCACGATCTCCGAGAACCGGACGTCCCAGCGCACGTGCTGCTCGGGGTCCTGCGTCGCGGCCCACACGCGGTCGAGGTCCGCATCGATGACGGTCTCGACGTAGATGCCCCTGGTCCCCACGTGCTGACAGTAGCGCCTGCGCGGCGGAGACCGGCGTCACGCCGGGGACGGGTCGTCGCGGCGGTGCCGTCGGTCGTGTATCAGCCGTTCCAGGCGTCCCGCAGCGCGCGTTCCAGGTCGGTGCGGTCCGATCCCCGCTCTTCCCCGTCACGGAGCGGTTCGGCCGTCAGCTCCCCGTCGCGGAGCGTCAACTCCGTCGTGCTGTCGGTGCCGCGGTCGCCGAGACTCACGTGCAGCCCGGTGCCGTCCGGCAGCACCGGTCGCAGGGCAGCGACGAACGCCGGCACCTGACCTGCGTCGGACAGCGTGGCCGCGACCGACTGGTTCGTGTCGAACTGCTCTGACGACGCCGGGAGGAAGCCCCGCAGCTCCGTGCCGACGTCGATCGACCGGCCCAACATCGCCGGGGAGCCGCTCACGGACAGACGGTCCGTGTCGTCCGCAGCGTCCCGGTCAGCAGCGTCGTCGTTGCCGTCAGCGGGATCGGCCTGCGGACCGACGTGGATCGACCCCACCGGATCGGCCGGAGCAGCGGCGGCGAGCGCTGTCGCCGTCGCGAGGACCTCGTCCGGGTCGTCGACCGTCACCCGCACCCAGGACGGCGTGAGCTCGACGGCAGCGACCCCCGGCCGCGCCGCGACCGCAGCGAGCCGGTCCGCCTCGGCGTAGTCGGCGGCGTCGGGCAGGTCGTCGTCGCCTCGGGGCTGGTCCTTCGTGACGATGCC
Organism: Curtobacterium sp. 1310; assembly: GCF_017834105.1. Classification (NCBI taxonomy): domain Bacteria; kingdom Bacillati; phylum Actinomycetota; class Actinomycetes; order Micrococcales; family Microbacteriaceae; genus Curtobacterium; species Curtobacterium sp. 1310. The sequence goes on from NZ_JAFICY010000008.1 coordinate 20,707, forward strand.
GCCGTCCACGATGACCTGCGCGTCCGGTGCGGCCTGCTGTGCGAGCGCCGTCGCGTCCCCGACGTCGTCGAGGTCCGCGAGGTGCATCTGGAGACGACCCGGCGTGACGGAGGCGCGGGTCACCTCGTGCGCGGCACGCACACGCTCGTACGCGGTGATCTCGGGCGTCGGGTCACCGACGGTGTCGTCCGTCCCGGCGATGTCGTTCGCGATCCGCAGGTCCGGCACGTCGTCGGAGCGGATGACGTCCTGCTGCGCCGACGACCAGGACGCCGACGTCGACGCCGTGTCCCAGTCGGACGACGTGACGATCCGCCGGACCGACTCCCAGCCGGCCACCAGGTCATCGGCATCGCGGACGGTGAGTGCGATGCGACCTCCGCCGGTGCTGGAGGCGGTCGGAGCGTCGACGTCGCCACCGAGCCAGCGGTCGTCGCCGCGGAGCCGATCGACGACGGCGAGCAGTCGGTCGGTCTCGGAGGCGCGTTCCTCCAGGAAGAACCCGAACCCGTCGGCCTCCATCGAGCCGCGGTACGTCGTACCCGGGCCGGAGGCATCGCGGATCCAGCGTCCGACCTCGTGGGTCACGCGTCGGAGGTCGGCGTCGGACAGGTCGTCCTCGGTGGTCACGGTGACGGACGCTTCGCCGGCGAACGGCAGGTTGTTCGTGCCCGAACCGCGCACGGACCGCACACCGTCGACTGCCGACAGCTCGCGCTCGGCCTTCTCGGCACCCGCACTCCCCGCGTTGACGTTGCCGGAGCACCCGGTGAGCAGCAGGACCCCGGTCAGCGCGGCGGACCCCGTGCGTCGTCTCCCCCAGAGCATGGCGGGAGCGTACCGCAGCGGTCTGCGCCGGCCCTGTCGCCCTCCGTCCGGCGTCAGCAGCGGCTCCAGCGAACCGGGTCGGTCCTCGGTCACCTGACGGGCCGCGACCCCGGCATCCCGGGCCAGCCGTCCGGCGTCACCCAGGCCAACGTGGCGCAGACCGCCCGACCGCTGGCGAGGGCGCCACGCAACGAGGGGGTGTTGTCGGCGTGGACGTGTCCCCAGAGCACGTCGGCCTCCGTCGCCGGGAGCCGCCGTGCCAAGGCCCGGAGGACCGCCGGCCCGAGTCCCTGTCCGCGGTGGTCGTCGTCGAGCGCGATCTCCTCGACGACGAACCCGGTGAACCCGTACGCGTCGTCCCGAGCGGCGGCGACGACACCGGCGGCCCGTCCGTCGACCACGACCTCGATCAGCAGTCCCTGTTCGTCGGCGTCGCCGAGCCCGTCCTCGTCGGCGGGCGCCGCCCACTCGTCCAGGTCGGGCGTGACGCGACGGACGGTCTCGTAGATCGCGGCGACCCTCGGCGCCGCAGCCTCGGGCGTGGTCGGGACGAGTTCGACGGCGGGGGCTCCCGGCGTCTGCTCACGACCGGCGATCACCGACACCGGCCCCGCGACCAGGAGTTGGTCGGGTGCCACCGAGGACCCGTGTCCGGCCAGCGCGCGGACGCGCAGGAGGTCCCCGGGGAGTCGGACGCGGAAGCAGAGCGGCGAGAAGGCACGGGCGTCCTCGAGCACGGAGCCGAGCTCCGCCAGACCGGCTGCGTCGGGGCGCACGCTGGTCGCGATCACGTCGACGAACGGCTTCGACACGTCGCGGCCACGGAAGCGGATCCCGGTGAGGGCCCATCCGCCGGAAGACAGCTCGACGACCCGGTTCGCCCAGTCGAGCGGGTCCGGGACGGCGAGTCCGACGGCGTCGCGGACCGCCGCTCCCCACGAGGTGTCCCCCACCAGTGCGAGGTCGGGTCCGACCGTCCGCAGCAGGTCCGATCGCCAGTGCTCGTTCCAGCGGGCCAGGTGCTCCGGCGCCCACGGCACGAGGGCGGTGAGCAGATCGTCGTCGTCCATCCCGGTCGACGCTAGGAGGCCGAGCAGCGGCGGCGCAAGAGCGGCTGGCACCGCTCCCCCGTGCGGAACGCGGAGAAGCCCCCGGCGAGAACGTGTCTCGCCGGGGGCTTCATCGGTTTCGGTCGGGCTGACAGGATTTGAACCTGCGACCCCTTGACCCCCAGTCAAGTGCGCTACCAAGCTGCGCCACAGCCCGTGAGCTCTCACGAGCTCTGAGCCCCGAGAGGCTCGGAACTCCGTCTCCGGCGTTCCACCGCCCGCGTCCGACCGGAGCGCGAGCAGCCCGTCAAGCATAGCGGACGCCGGACCCTGCTCGTGCCACGGCGCGTCGCCGCCTCCACGGGAGCGATCGGTCGGGCCGGGCCGTCAGCCCTGCGGCGAGCGCGCTGGCTGCTGCACCACGTCCCGCTCGGCCGCCAGCCACGGCAGCGCGAGCCCGACCAGCAGCCCGCCGAGCCCGTCCGCGGCCAGGTCGCCGATCGTGTCGTCGTACCCGACGTAGATCGCCGAGTCGACGAAGTTGTGCCCGAGCCATTCGCACATCTCCCACACGGACCCGATCGCGAGCCCGAGGGTGAACACCAGGAGCGACACGGTCACGCGTCCGGCGTCCGGGGCGTGCGGCACGAGCCGGAGGTCTGCGGCGATCACCGCGAGCAGCGCCGCGAGCAGTCCGGTCAGGACGACGTGGATCAGCTTGTCCCAGAGGAACACCGACGTGTACCACTCGAGAGCGCTCGACCACCCGGCGACGAGCACGAGCACGCAGACGGCCAGGTCGAACGCCGGTCGGAGTCCGAGCATCCGCGGCAGGACCACCCCGAACAACGCGAGCGACATCACCGCGAACGACGTGCTCCCCCAGCCGATCGTGGCCACGGGGATGCTGAGGAGCGTCAGGACCCGCACCACGTCGGCCGGCAGGAACCGCCGGCGCAGGAAGGTCAGCCCGAGCGACCGCATCACGAGGTCCACCGCACGACGGCGTGCACGGCCGCGTGGTCGGACGGCCAGACACCGCCCGGTCGGCGCACGTTCACCGCGACCCGGTCGACGACGGCGTCCTCGGTCACGAGCACCCCGTCGATCCGCCGGCCGCCGACACGCGGCTCCCGGTAGTGCGGGTACGTCCCGTAGGCCTCCCCCACCTGCCGGGAGGCTCGTCCCCAGCTGTCGACGACCCCCGCTTCGGCCAGTGCTCGCCAGGGTGCCGACCCGGCCGGGCAGTTCCAGTCGGCCATCACGACGGCCGGCAGGCCGCGCTCGCGGACGATGCGCCCGAGCAGCTGCGCGCCGCGCAGCCGTGCCCAGGACGAGGCGACGTCGAGGTGCGTCGCGATCGCGGTGAACTCCCGCCCGGTGGTGCGGTCCGCGACGACGGCGCCGACGGCGTGCCGCGGGAAGGCCGTCGCCCAGGACCGTGAGCCCGGGCGCGACGGCGTCCGGGACAGCGCCCACGTGCGCCGCTCGACGACGTCGAGGCGCTCCCGGTCGAGGAACAGGCCGACCGCCTCGCCACCGCCACGCGCACCGCGACCGACGACCACGGGTTCCCAGCGTGACCCGAGACGGGCCGTGAGGTCCGCGGTCTGGGCGGGCAGTGCCTCCTGGACGGCCAGCACCGTCGGCTGCTCGCTGGCGACGAGCGCGACGACGGCGTCGCGGCGACGTTCCCACGCGTCGGCGTGACCGGGCGCGTGCGGCACCCGACGTCTGACGTTGAGGGTGGCGCAGTGCACCTCGGGGGCCACCACCGCCCCGATCGTCGGGTGGTCGTCCGGCGCGGATGGCATGCACCCTGTCTACGAGACGACACCTGTTGCGCTCACAGGGTGTCGTGACGGTCCCTCGTAGGGTGGCTCGGATGCGTTGCGCTCGTCCCACCCGTACCCTGCTCGCACTGTCGGTCGCCGGGCTCCTGCTCGGCGCTGCCGGCTGCACCTCCCACGACGACGCGCCGACGGTCGCGCAGCTGGCACGGTCCTCCGCCGACTCGGTGGACGTCGTGGCCCAGCAGGACCCGTCGGCGCGCTCCGTCGCCGCGAGCCGAGCGCTGTTCGCGTCGGCTCCCGGTGCGGTCGTGGCGTCGGCCTCCGACGCGGGTGCGGTGCGCGACGCGGCGAGCGCCGCGCGTGCGGCGCACGTCCCACTGCTGCTGACGTCCGACGGCGGCACGCCCTCGTCGACACCGTCCGCCGACGCAGGCGACGACGGTGACCGGGTGGCAGCCGAGCTCCGCCGGCTCGGGGCCGACTGGTACCAGGCCGAGGGCAGCGTGGCGGTCGACACCGACGTCCCGGAGCAGGACGCGCCGGAACGGGGCGACGTGCCCGAGGCGAGCGATGCCTCCCGTGCGGCGACCGTGGTCGTGTCCGACCGTCGGTCGGAGGCCGCAGCCGTGGCCACGGCGGAGGCTGCCGGCGCCCGTGTGGTCGCGATGCCGGACGGCGTGACCGACCCGGCTGCCGCCCCGGACGTCGTGTCGGCCCTCCACGACCGCGCGGAGCACCCGACCGTGCTGGTCGGCTCGGCGTTCGGCGACCTGCCGGACCCGCAGTGGACGGTCCGGGCGGCGGAGAGCGGTTGGCAGCTGCCGCACGGCGGGCAGCGGCCCTTCGACGGACACCGCTACGTGGCGCTGTACGGCGCTCCCGGCGCGCCGGTGCTCGGGGTGCTGGGCGAGCAGGACCCGGCGGCGACCGTGCGCCGCGCCGAGGGGACGGCGAAGGAGTACGACGGGCTCGGCGACGAGCCGGTGACGCCCGCGATGGAGGTCATCGCGACCGTCGCCGCCGGGGACGCCGGGGCCGACGGCGACTACTCGACCGAGCTGCCGGCGTCGACGCTGGAGCCCTACATCGACGCGGCGAGCGACGCCGGGATGCCGGTCATCCTCGACCTGCAGCCGGGGCGGTCCGACTTCCTGTCGCAGGCGAAGCGGTACGAGTCGCTGCTCGCGAAGCCGAACGTCTGGCTCGCACTCGACCCGGAGTGGCGACTGACCGCCGACCAGGTGCCCCTGCAGCAGATCGGCAGCGTCTCGGCGTCCGAGGTGAACGAGGTCTCGTCGTGGCTCGCCGACCTGGTGCGGTCGAAGGGGCTACCGCCGAAGGCGTTCGTCCTGCACCAGTTCCGGCTGTCGATGATCCAGGACCGGTCGTCGCTCGCGTCGCACCCGGAGCTCGACGTCCTCATCCACGTGGACGGGCAGGGCTCGCAGCCCGACAAGCAGGCGACCTGGAAGGCGCTGCACCAGGGCGCCCCGGAGGGCGTGCACTGGGGCTGGAAGAACTTCTACGACGAGGACACGCCGATGCTGTCGCCGCAGCAGACGATGGCCGACGTGCAGCCGACGCCGTCGCTCATCACGTACCAGTAGCGGGTCGCGTCTCGTCGCGTCCCGTCGTGGTGTCCACAGCCTGGAGGGCCGGGGCACGGTGCGTCGGCGGGTGCTGACAGCATGGGGTCATGTCTGGTCTCGGTGTCGGTTCGTCCGTCGGCTCACCTGCTCCTGCGGCGGCTCCGCCGTCCGCCGAGATCGCTGCGGAGGCACAGGAGGCCCTGGCCGCCCTGACCGGGCGACCGGACGCGGTCTTCCACCCCGGGCAGCTCGAGGCCATCTCGGCGCTCGTCGAACACCGGCAGCGTGCCCTCGTGGTGCAGCGCACCGGGTGGGGCAAGTCGGCCGTGTACTTCCTCGCGACCCTGCTGCTGCGGCGACGTGGCGGCGGCCCGACCGTGCTCGTCTCGCCGCTGCTCGCCCTCATGCGCGACCAGGTCGCAGCGGCCGCGCGGGCCGGCGTCCGCGCGGTGTCGATCAACTCGGCGAACGCGCACGAGTGGGCGGACACGCAGGCGGCCCTCGCGCGTGACGAGGTCGACGTGCTCCTCGTCTCCCCCGAGCGCCTCAACAACCCGCGATTCCGCGACGAGCAGCTGCCGACGCTGATCGCCCGGATGGGCATGCTCGTCGTCGACGAAGCGCACTGCATCTCCGACTGGGGACACGACTTCCGCCCCGACTACCGCCGGCTCGCCGAGCTCATCCGCTCACTCCCCCAGGGTGTCCCCGTGCTCGCGACCACGGCGACCGCGAACGAGCGCGTGGTCGAGGACGTCGCGGAGCAGCTCACCGCGGGCCCGAACGCTCCCGTCTTCACGATCCGCGGTTCCCTGGCGCGGGCGTCGCTCCGGCTCGGCGTCCTGACGCTGCCGGACGCCCGACAGCGCCTCGGGTGGCTGCTCGCGCACCTCGGCGACCTGCCCGGCAGCGGCATCATCTACACGCTGACCGTGTCCGGGGCCGAGGACATCGCCCGACTCCTGCGCGAGAACGGGTACGCCGTCCGCGCCTACACCGGGCGGACCGACACCGAGGAACGCGAGCAGCTCGAGCAGCAGCTCAAGGGCAACGAGCTCAAGGCGCTCGTCGCGACGAGTGCGCTCGGGATGGGCTTCGACAAGCCGGACCTCGGGTTCGTCGTGCACGTCGGCGCTCCCTCGTCGCCCGTCGCCTACTACCAGCAGATCGGCCGCGCCGGGCGTGCGACCGACAACGCCGACGTGCTTCTCCTGCCCGGACGCGAGGATCGCGAGATCTGGCAGTACTTCGCGAGTGCGTCGATGCCGACCGAGGCCCGCGCCTCCGCCGTCCTCGGCGCGCTCTCCACCGACACGGCGATGTCGACCGTCGCGCTCGAGGGCCTCGTCGACATCAAGCGATCGACACTCGAGCTCCTGCTCAAGGTGCTCGACGTCGACGGCGCCGTGCACCGTGTCGCCGGCGGCTGGGTCTCGACCGGGCAGCCGTGGCAGTACGACGCCGCCCGCTACGAGCGGGTCGCCGCCGCCCGCGAGGCCGAGGCCGCGTCGATGCTCGCGTACGAGTCCACCTCGGCGTGCCGCATGCAGCTGTTGCAGCAGGACCTGGACGACCCGTCCGCTGAGCCCTGCGGGCGCTGCGACAACTGTGACGGTGTCTGGTACCCGACGTCGATCTCGGAGTCGGACACCTCCGGTGCGGCTGCCGCGCTCGACCGGGTCGGCGTCGAGATCGCGCCGCGCGCGCAGTGGCCGTCCGGCATGGCCTCGCTCGGCGTGCCCGTGAAGGGCAGGATCCCGGCCAGCGAGCTCGTCGAACCGGGCCGCGCCGTCGCCCGGCTCACCGATCTCGGCTGGGGCGGGCCGCTCCGCGCGCTGTTCTCGGCCACCACTCCGGACGGACCCGTGTCCCGCGAGCTGGTCGACGGGTGCATTCGAGCCCTCAAGGACTGGCCCTGGGCCGAACGGCCGACCGGCGTCGTGGCGATGTCGTCGCGGTCGCGGCCGGAGCTCGTCGGGTCGTTGGCGCAGGCGCTGTCGTCCATCGGGCGGCTGCAGTTCCTCGGGACCCTCGGACGGAGCGGCGGGGAGCCCCGCGGAGACGGTGCGACGAACAGCGCCTACCGGCTGGCCGGGGTGTGGGACACCTTCGTGGTGGACCCGGAGCTGGCTGCGGCGTTGGCGTCGCACCAGGGGCCGGTGCTGCTCGTCGACGACCTGGTGGACAGCCGGTGGACGGTCACCGTCGCCGGGCGGGAGCTCCGGCGTGCGGGGGCGTCGGCCGTGCTGCCGTTCGCGCTCGCGACCGTGGCCTGACGCCGGCGGGGTCCGGCCGACCGTCCGTGGTCCGTCCGGAGGCGCGGGGTACGGGGGTGCGGGGTGCGGGGTGCGGGGTGCGGGGTGCGGGGTGCGGGGTGCGGGGTGCGGGGTGTGGGCTGCGGGGTGCGGGGTGCCCCCGCACAACCGGAAGCACGTCGTGCCGGGGATTCCCGTGGTGCGACGTGCTATCGGTTGTGCAGGCGACGGTGCGTGCCGACTCCAGCGTCGGCTCCGCCCGCATGCGCCGCTCGGGTCAGGCCGCGCCGATCGCGTCCAGCTCGCGGATCGCGTCCGCCGGCAGCGTGATGCCCGCGCCCTCGACGTTCTGCCGCAGGTGCTCCACGGATAACGTACCCGGGATGAGCAGGATGTTGTCCGAGCGCTGGAGCAGCCATGCGAGGGCGACCGACAGGCGCGACTCCCCCAACCGCTGCGCGACGGTGTCGAGCGCCTCGGACTGGATGGGCGAGAATCCGCCGAGCGGGAAGTACGGCACGTAGGCGATGCCCTCGGCCGCCGTGAGGTCGACGAGGTCGTCGTCGCCCCGCTGCGCCACGTTGTACATGTTCTGCACGCAGACCACGGGCGCGATCCGGAGGGCCTCGACGAGCTGCGCGCCCGTCACGGTCGACAGTCCGAGGTGGCGGATCTTGCCCTGCTGCTGCAGTTCGGCGAGTGCCTCGAACTGCGGTGCGATGCTGCCCGACTCCGGGGCGTCGAACCCGCCGACACGGAGGTTCACTACGTCGAGCTGCTCGAGACCGAGCCGCTCGAGGTTCGCGTGCACGTCCTCGACGAGCTGCTCGGGCTTCCGCGCCGGCGGCCACTGCCCCTTGTCGTTCCGGCGCGAACCGACCTTGGTGACGATGTGGACCTGCTCCGGGTACGGGTGCAGGGCTTCGCGGATGATCTCGTTCGTGACGTGCGGGCCGTAGAAGTCCGCGGTGTCGATGTGGGTGATGCCGAGCTCGACCGCCGTGCGCAGCACGCGGACGGCCTCGTCACGATCGGCCGGCGGGCCGAAGACGTGCGGGCCGGCGAGCTGCATCGCGCCGTAGCCGAAGCGGGTGACCTCGAGGTCGCCGAGGTCGTAGGTGCCACCGGGCAGGCTGATCGTCGTCATGGTTCGACGATGCTCCCGATCACTGCGGTGTGCCTGGCCCTGGTTGTCCCCTGGTCCGCATTCCCAGTGAGCAAAGAGACCAACCGCCGGGTCACGACGACGCGACGTTCATCGCACCAGATCCGCCTTGCCCGGCCACTCGCCGAAGTGTTCCTGTAGTTCAGAGAACGACACGATGACGGTACCCGGATCACTCTCATCACATCCGATGACTTTCCATCCAGATTGCTCGAGCGCGACCGCGAGCGGCGCACCGACGTGACCGCGCAGGACGACTCGAACGCCCGCGGCCGGCTCACCATCTCGTACCGTGCACGCGGCCTCGAGGAGTTCCTCGAACTCGGGAAAGTCCTTCACAGTGCTTGACGGTTGATCAGCTGCAAGAACGACGATCGTGGTCGGACCGAATGTCTGCGAGACTTCGCGGGATCAGCCCGTACCTGCCTCGCGCGATGTGGATCTATCTGTCAGCATCGACGGGCCAAGGACCGATCTGATCGTCAAGTGCTTGCTTGCCGAAGCTCGCTTGATAGGGAAGTTTCGCCAGGAGATCAGGATTCTTCGGGTATGCCACGTCCTTCCAGCCCGCTGCAACCGCGATAGGCCCGATTGCGACCTGTGGATTCGTTCTGATCCTCAGGATGACGCCGCGATCAGGCTCCTTGCCCTGCACAAACCATGCAAGCGGCAGAACTTCATCGACGAGCTGCGCCACCTTCTCCTCGGATGTGCCAGCTTCGGGAGCTGTGATCTGGACTGCGATCGCGTAGTGCTTCGACAAGCCGTCCGTGGTCTGCTCGTACTCGACCGTAGCTTCGGATACATCAGGCAAGCCCGTTGAGACGCTGCGCAACCTTGTCCTGCGATTGCGTCTCGGTGGAGTTGTCGTTCGACATGGAACATCCTCCTGATGCGAGAGAAACGGCAATCAGAATCCCCAGGACGGCGGCTTTCCGCATCGTCATCTCTCGGCCTGGTAGTCGGTCACGGTCTTGCTCCCGGAAAGGGATCGGCTGACATCCACCTCGGATTGCCGGTGAGCCGGATCGGATCCGGAATGTCGATGGGCGTCTTCGGCCATCATCCCGTAGCGCGTGGCCGCGTGTGCAGAACTCACACTGACGGCCCCTTCAGTCGTACTCAACTGCCCGGCCATGCCCCGAAGAGCTGCTCCATGTCCGACTCAGAGAACGTGATCTGATACCGCAGCCTTGGGTTGCTCGCGAACTGCGGGAGATGCGATTCCCGGGCCAGCGCGACGAGGTCAACCCCGGAGGTACGACCGACCGAGAGCGCGACTCCGTTGGTCAGCTCGTGCTCGTTCACGGACCACCCGATCCGCAGCAGTTCTCGGAGCGCCGCACTCTTGCTGCCCTCCTCGAAGCCCGGGGACGGGGTGAAGTTCACCGTCGTCCCCCATTCAGATGTGAAGCCGGAACGGTAGTTCCGCATCTCCACGGAGGCTTCGGTGACTCCTCGAATCGCCGCCGCATCAGCGGACGCCTGGTCGAGAGTCCGACCAGACTGAGCACCTGACGTGCACGAGCTGAGCAAGATCGCGAAACTCGCGAAGGCCGCGACCGCAAAGTGCCTTCTCTTGAAACTCATCTGTTGACCACCCGGTCATCGTGCAGATCGCACCGGGTCCGGCTACTGATCGGCCGTTACTGTGGTCTGCGTCCTTGAGCACCGCTGCGGACAGCAGCCCCACCGGCCTCGTTTGACTGGCTCGGCTCAGAGACCCTCTGGATTGACCGTTGGCGCTACCGCCGGCCAATCGCCCAGACGGTCCCTGAGGAGATCCGCCGGGATTATTGCGGAGGTCTTCCCAGGGAGCGCGGCACCCGTCTTCACCCAACCTGATCGCTCAAGCACCTTGCCGAGACTGACCTTGGGCGCCCCCTGCAACCCAATTCCAACTCCGTTGGCCAGTTCCCGATTTGCTTGTAGGGACCATCCAGTCTGGATTATCGCATCCACTTCCGCGTCGTCGATCGAGTCGGTTGTGGTCTTCGGGTCAAGAGTAAGGATGATCAAGGCTCGGTTGGAGTTGCTGGTGTCTAGTCCCGACGTGTTCCGCTCCACAGAGACCTCAGCAGCTTCCACGCCCGCGAGCGATCGCAGAAATTGCTCAGCCTCCTGGGTTGTCTGCCCCCGGGCGGCCGAGGCTCCCGAGCAGCCAGAAAGGAGGAGCGCCGTGGTTGTCAGCAACGACACGACGCTGCCCGCTTTCGCCCACTTACTTACCCGCACTTCGCTCCAATCGGTAGTCCTGGACCGTCTGTTGACCCTGCAGGAATCGATCAACTTCTGCCAAGCCGGGGCTGTCAGGATGTTGCCTTGCCATGATGGCATAACGCGAAGCGTTGTGCGCGGTTGCGAAGTCTTGCTCGCCCCCGTGGCCAGATAATGCGGGAGCTGGTGCACTGATCGTGTTCCAACCATCCCTTGAAGGATTTGTAGCCCCATCGAGACGCGCAACCGGGTCTTCGCGCGCTTCGAACGACGTCACCGCAGTGGAGTCGGGAATGTCCATCCGGCCGATCGGCGCACCAGCGGTAACGACTTGCTGCACGTTGAGACCCTGCGGATCCTCGGCAATGGCGCCTGCTGTGATACCGCCGAGACTGAATCCGGTGAGCATCACAGGAGCGTGACCGTCACGGATCTCCGGTATGCGGTCGAGCGTCGACCGCACCGTCTGAGCCAGCGTCGTCGAATCTCCGTAGCGCATTGCCAGGACATCCGAAGTCACATCATTTGGAACAGTACCCGCTCTTGGGTCCCATACCTGCGTGCTCGGAATCTGGACGACGAATCGCGGTCCACCCGGGCCATCAACACGCATCACGCGTAGATCCCCGTACTCCTTCGCTCCGATCCCGTCAATCTGTGCAGCACCAGCCCATAGTTCGTCGACACTCCGTGGCACGATGTTGCCGTTCTCGTCCGTCAGCAGCGGAGGTACGTAATCATCCTCCTCCGATTGCTGGGCACGACCGTACACGTCCGTGGCGATCTGATCGAGATCATTCTGCTTCTTGAGCGTGTTTCCGAGGTCGGAAGGACTTGTCGTCCCTGCTCCATCTTCGAACAAGCGCAAAGCACCGCCCTGATGTAGCAGCAACGACAGGAGGGCGTCATAACCAATGTCTCCGTGCGATCCCAATGCCGTCTCGAATGCTTTCAGGGACCAAGCGCTGAAGTTCGACGTGGAGAAGTTGTCGATGAATCTTCGCGCTACTTCCCCCGCAAATCCCCCAGATGTTCGCCAGCTCGAAGGATTACCTAGCGCGTCGCCCAGCGACACAACGAGCGCCCGACCCCCCTCCAGGAATGCCCCGGTTGCGAGCGACACTCCGAGTAGATCGACGACAGTCACCAGAGTGACCGGCAACCCCCCGATGAGCAAGGCCTGATCGACCGCTTCATCCGCGAGCGCCGCCGCCGCGGCCAGGGCGACCTCAGCAGCCTCGTACACCTTCGAGATCGACGCCGTGATGATCACGAGCGCCTCGCTGGAGACGATCGTTACGCTGAGCTGCGCCGAAGCGTTCATCACCGCGCCCTCGGCCGCGAGCGCCGTACCCGGCGACAGGATCGCCGAAGCGAGCAGGTCCCCGTCCACCGACAGCGCCCCGACCTTCGGTACGAGCGGCCCAGCGAAGGCGTTGAGCGCGGTGATCCCCGTGGTCAGGCGATCGATCTCCGCGTAGTCGACCTTGATCCCGTCAGACATCTCGATCCCTGATGAGTCCAGCGACGAGCCCGAGCAGATCCGTGCGGATCTCCTGGTCCGTTTGCGCCGTCACGGTGACCGTGCCGGCATCAGTGAGGAGTTCGGGCGTGACCTCCGAGCCACGCGCTCCCGCGTCGATCCCGACGCTCATCCGCAGCCATCCGCGGCGGGTGCCGAACCAGTCAGCGACGAAGACCGGGCCACGGTCAGCGGTGAAGGCCTTCACGCGGAAGCCGTGCTGCACGGGCTCGGCCAGGCCACGGAACAGGCCGACCGCATCGGTCGGGACGTGCAGTTCGTCGACGACGGCATCGAGCACCCGGGCGTCGCCGCGCTGGATGGCGTCGACCAACGCTTGCGAGGCAACCGTGCTGACCGTCGTCGTCCCACGGGCCGGGTCGGTGACCTCGAGCGACGGGATGAGTTCGACGAGTGACGACCACGCCTGGTCGAGCACCGTCCCGCGCAGGTGCGCACGGCTGCCGTCGCCGGACCGCGCGCCCTGCACGGTGAGGTGCGAAGCAGCGTCGCCCCCGATGACGGTCGAGTGCGCCCACGTCGTGTCGGGGGCCCAGGCGCTCACCTGGATGACGATCGAGCCGGCGTTCTGCAGTGCGAGCGTGAGCAGGAACGGCGCGTCGAGGTCATCCGACCACGACTCAGCGTCAGCGTCGGGCTGTCGCGTGAGCACCCCGCGCTCGACCAGCGCTCCCGTGGACTGCTGGTCCTGCGCCCCCGAGGGTACGAAGGACGGCAGGACGAGACCGGGCAGGTGCTCACGGACGGTGCGTAGCTCGTCGACGGTCAGGTCCCAGTCGATGACGTCGGTCGCCGGTGCCCCGCTCATCCGACGCCGTTCCGGATGGCGGCGCCGCGCACGTCGATCCAGTCCTTCGACCCGGACGGCGGCGGTGACGGCACCTGCGCGATGAACGACTTTGCGCTCGCGACCTGGCCGTCGGAGACCTGCTGGCCACCGAGCTCGTGGACGGAGACACGGACGTGGTCGGGCTCCCCCGAGCCCGCGGCACCGATCACCTGCATGAAGCCGTTGACTGCGTTCGACGCGACGTCCTTGACGGCGTTCACGACGTTCGCCGCCAGGTGCGCGGCCTGGTTCCAGAGGTCACGTGCGATGCGTTCGGCTTCCGCGATCTGTGCCTTCACGGCGTCGACTGCCTTGGCGTGCGCATCGAGTGCGTCTGCTGCCTCGTCGAGCAGCTGCGCCTTCTTGCCGAGCTCCGTGCCCGACTCCTGGACTCGACGACGCACGGCGTCGGCGGCCTTCCCCGCCGACGACAGCCCGTCGGCCTACGCCACGAGCGCGCTCGCTCGTGACCGCAGCCCGTCGGCGTCGTCGCGCAGCGCACGGGCCTTCGCCCGGAGCTGTGCCATCTCCCCGTACATGCTCTACCCCCAACGGAGGAGACGGCCGGCACCTGCAGCGCCGGCCGTCCCTGGTCCGGTCGTCCCGATCAGCGCCCGAGTCGCGATGCGAGCTGCTGGTCGACGTCGCCCAGCGTCTGCGCGGTCGTGCGGAGGAACTGCGCGAGGTCGTTGAGCCCGCCGATGGTGTTCTGCGCGCCGCTCGTGAAGCGGTTGTACGCCTCGTTGTAAGCACCGGAGGAACGGTCCGTCTGGAACCCGGCCTGGGTCAGCGACGCGATCTGTGCCTGCAGCTTCGACAGGGTCGCGTTGATCTCGTCACGCCCTGCGAGCAGACGGTCGGCGTTGCTGTTGAGCTCCTGGTAGGAGACGTTGATGTTGGCCACGTTGCACCCCTTCACGGTGGACTGGATCGCCAGCCCCTCCGGCGACCGCGACAACGGTAACACCGGTCCGGAACAAATCACCCATGCGATGTCCACACCCCCGTTCGAGGGGGACGAGCGGGTCCCCGATCAGGAGGACTCGGGGTCCCGAGCGACCTGCACGCGGGTGATCCGCCCGGAGTCGACCATGATGCCGCGCCCGACGGGGAAGTCGGTCCGGGTCACCCGCGGGAACGCCGTCCGGAAGAGCGTGAGCCCGTCGGTCTCCTCCGGTTGCAGGGCGATCCCGGCACGCGCGGTCTTCAGCTCGGCGAAGAGTTGCCACGCGTTCGGGGCCGTGACCGTGTCGGCCTCGGCGAGCACGAACACGCCAGCACGGCGGGCGGCCTTGATGAGCCGCGCGACCTGGCTCTCCGCGGGCAGCCCCTCGAAGTCACCGACGTTCTCGATCACGATCACCGGGTCCGGCCCGCTCGACGCACCGCTCTCGAGCGCGGTCGCGAGCTGCGAGGCGATGGCCTCGGCGTCCGTCGCGTCCTGCGCCGCCGACGCCCAGTCGGTGGCGTCGCGCAGCGTGGACCGCCTGCCGACGACCAGGTGCGCGGGTCGGTCCGGCCACGTCGCGCGCACGGACCGCAGGACGGTCCGCATGGTGGTCGAGCGTCCGGAGCCGAAGGGTCCCGTGACCACGAAGAGGCCGTCGGTCGGGATGCCCACCGGGCCGAGGGTGTCGTCCGCGAGGCCGATCGTCGGTCGCCCGGCCACGGCGACCGGCAGCGCGGCTCGATCGACGTCCTCGGGCAGTCGGCGGATCGGCGGGGCCTCCGCGACCCCACGGTGCAGCAGGTCGGCGGCGAGCTCGTCGACCGCCGCTGCCTGCGCGACGAGGTCGGCGCTGCCACCGGGCACCGCCACCTGGACCTCGTGCTCGTCGACGAGTCCCCTGCCGGGCACGGCGTCCTCGAGCACGTCCGCCGGCACGTCGGCCGCGTGGTACTCCATCTCGGTCGCCAGGCGGAGCACGATGCGCTCGCCGATCGCGGCCTGCAGGTTCGACGGGAAGGCCGCGATGCGGTCCGCACTCATCACCAGGTGCACGCCCAGCCCGCGCCCGGTCGCCGCGATCGCGACGAGCTGGTCGAAGACCGGCTGGGTGCCGAGGCGGAACTCGTACTCGTTGCGGAACGCCCCCATGCCGTCGACCAGGACGAGGATGCGCGGTTCGGCGATGCCGGTCACGTCGCGGTACTCGCTGAGGTTCGCGGCCCGGGCGGCCGCGAACCGCCCGGAGCGGTCGGCGACGGTCGACTCGAGGTCGGCCAGGAGGCGCGTGATCCGTTCGTCGTCCGGCCCGCTGATCACGGTGCCCACCGTCGGCAGCGCCTCGAGCATGCGCAGGCCACCACCGCCGAAGTCCAGTCCGGTGATCCGGACCGGGAACCGGTCCGCTGCGGCGGAGGCCGCCACCGCCACGGCGCGGAGCGCCGCGGACTTCCCGGCCCCGCCCGCGCCGAGCACGGCCACGTTGCCGGCCGCGTCGAGGTCGAGACGGAACGGGGTCTGCCGCTGGGACTCGGGCAGGTCGACCGTCCCGATCACGAGTGCCGACCCGTCGGAGGCGGGCAGTGCCTCCAGGCCGACTGCATCGGGCAGCTGGTCCAGCCACGGCTTCCGGGGGACCTCGAGGCCCTGCCGGTCCGCCGCGCGGACGATCGTGGCGGCGAGCCGCTCGATGTCGCGCGCCCGCGTCGAGTCGCGCGGTGCCCGCGGTGGACTCGGCCAGGTGCTGCCGGGGCCGAAGGGGAAGTCCTGCACGTCGACGTCCGGCTCGTGCACGACGTCGTCGGAGCGACCACCGAGGTAGGCGGTCTGGAAGTCCAGCACGCGTCCCGGGCCGATCTTGGCGGCCGCGCGACCGGGGGTGCCCGGGTCGAAGAAGGCGGCGTCGGCCACGCCGAGGACGTCCTCGCTGTCGACCGGGTCGGCGACGCGGAGGGCGATGCGGAGGTTCGTGTTCGCCCGGAGGGAGTCCTTGATGACCCCGCTCGGGCGCTGGGTCGCCATCACGAGGTGCAGTCCGAGGGACCGACCGCGCTGCGCGACGTCGATGACGCCGTCGATGAACTCCGGGATCTCGGTGGCGAGTGCGGCGAACTCGTCGATCACGATGACGAGCACGGGCGGTGCCGCCGGGTCACCGCGCTGCTCGAGCGTGACGAGGTCCTTCGCGCCACGGTCGTTGAGCAGGTGCTCGCGGTACCGGAGCTCGGCCCGCAGCGAGGTGAGGGCGCGGCGGACGAGGTGCGGATTGAGGTCGGTGACGAGCCCGACGGTGTGCGGCAGGCCGACGCACTCGGCGAACGCCGCGCCACCCTTGTAGTCGACGAGCAGGAACGTGAGTCGATCCGGCGCGTACTCGGTCGCCATGCCCATGATCCACGTCTGCAGGAACTCGCTCTTGCCGGCGCCCGTGGTCCCGCCGACGAGCGCGTGCGGGCCGTGGGCGCGGAGGTCGAGGGCGAGCGGCTCGCTCGGTCCCTGACCGACGACGGCACGGACGCCGCCGCTCTCGCGCCCGGATCCCGGTGACCACGCGGCAGTCAGGCTGTCGTTCTTCGACCACCGTTGGACGATCGCGGACGGGTCACCGGCGACGTCGCCCTCGTACAGGTCGACGAACGCCACGCTGTGCGGCAGGTCGGTCTCGTCGAGGACCCGCGCGCCGGAGTCCTGGATCGGGGCGATCGCACGGGCGACGGTCGCTGCTTCGATGCTGTCCACCCGGTCGAGCTCGTCGAGCACCACGGACTGCCCGGACCGGACGAAGCCGACCGTGGCAGACCCGCTCGTCCGGTCGAGCACGATGTGCGTCCGGCAGACGACGGGCAGTGCCTGCAGCGTGGGCGCGAGCCAGAGGACGTGGACGCCGAGGTCCGGGCCCTCCTCGGCCAGGGCGACGAGACGGGCACGGTCGGCGGGAGCCTCGGCGGTGACGAGCACGACGACGGCCGGCGTCGCGGGCAGGCGGTCGACGGACTCGCCGTGGTCCTCGTCGAGGGCGCGGGACTCGTCGATGCGCGACCGGACCTGCTCACCACGGCCCGAGCCGGCTGCACGGCGGGTCGCCACGAGTCCCTCGAGCTCGGCCAGCAGCGTCGAGGCGCCGGCGAAGTCGTGCACGAGCCCCGTGGACCGCAGTGGGCTGTAGGGCGAGTCGACGTGTGGGAGCCACTTCAGCCAGGACCACTGGTCGGTGGTGGTGCCGCCGGCGAAGGCGGTGAGCACGAGGTCCGCCGGGCTGTGCAGCCCCGCGAGCTGCACCACGAGCGACCGTGCGACGTCGTCCGCCGCCAGCCCGGTGCCGGCGACACCGATCGCGCCGGCACGTTCGAACGTCTCCACCACGGGCACCGGCCCGACCGTGGCGTACTCGTCGGCGAGTGCTTCGGCGCGGTTCCAGTCGTCGACGCTGCCGGAGTTCCTGGAGGGCAGCGTGACGGTCGACCGCGACGGCTGCGTGCCGGCACCGAAGCGGACCTCGAGGAAGGTGGTGTGCTCGGGCTTCCGGGTCCACAGCAGCGCCGAGCGGTCGCGCATCGCCGCCGTCACGACGGCCGGGGCCGGCGACTCGGCCGTCCGCGCCGCGATCTCCGTCGTGCGGGCCGCCGCCAGCCGCTCGCGCGAGTCGGCGAGCGACTCCTCGAACCGCTGGCGTTCGTCGCGGCGGCGCCGCCGGGCCTGGACACGCTGGTCGATCCACGTCCCGATCATGATGACCGGCGAGAGCGCGATGAAGATCAGCGTGTACGGCTGCTTCGTGACGAGGAACAGGACCGCGCCGAGGATGATCGGCGCGATGATCGCGATCATCGGCAGCCGGGGCTTCTCCCCCGGGACCGGGATCTCGGGCAGCGTGAACTGCCGGCCGCGGTGCGCTGGCTCGACGCGGGGCGAGCGGCTGAAGTCCACCTCGGGGACCGCGGACGCCGGGGTACCCGTGCCCGGCACGGACGGTGCGGCGGGCAGCGGTCGGATGCGCAGCGTGGTGTCACCGACCGAGACCGTCGTCTCCGGGTCGACGAACGCCCGCGCGACGAGCCGTCCGTCGACCTCGACCCCGTTCGCGGAGTTCAGGTCGACGACCTCGACCGTGTCGCCGATCGTGACCGTGGCGTGACGACGGGAGACCAGGTCGTCCCCGGCGAGCCAGACCTGGGCCATCGCGTCGCGGCCGATCAGGTTCACCCCTTCGGACAGGGTGTACTCGTTGCCGGCATCCGGCCCCGAGACGACGTGCGCCACGGCCGCGGGGGCGTCCTCGACGTCGTCGCCCCGGCGGCGGTCGGTCGCGGCGACGACCTCGACCCGGCAGCCGGAACGGAGCGACGACTCGTGCACCGTCGCGGACGGGTTGAGCAGGCGGGGCTGCGGTCGGTCGGGGAACCACACGCGCAGCGTCAGCGGGACGCCGTCGGCCGCCGTCCGCCCACGGGACAGCCGGTCGGCGAGCGAACCGATGGTCGCCGTCACGTCCGCCGTCACCACGACGTCGCGGTCTGCTCGTGGCCCCGCGATGGTCACCTTGAGTTTCACACACCACCCCCGTGCCGACCATCGTACGGGTGCACGCCGACCTGGGGACCGCCGTCGGTCAGTCCGTGGAGTGGTCCTCCCGCGGCGTGCGGACCGGCTTCGGGAACGTCGCGCGCATGTGGTCGCTCGTCAGCACGTCGCCGATGCCGATCATCAGGAGCGAGAAGAGGATCTGCTCGATGACCATCCAGAACGGGTAGAGCCCGGGGACGGCAGCGACGACCAGGGTCACGACCGGGAAGATCCTGCTGAAGAGCCGGAGGCGCTGGTACGCCCAGTAGTAGCCGAGCTGCGCCCGCCACGCGAACACGTAGAGCGTCAGGGTGATGAGGAGCACCACGGTCGCCCGGAACCAGACGGCCCAGGCCACGGTCTCCCCCGCACGGGTGAGCAGCACGGCGACGACGATCGCCGCGAGTCCGACCGCGGTCTCGGCGACGAGCAACCAGCGGATCCACCGGAACGAACGGACCGTGTCCGGGTGGGCGAGCATGTCCTCGCGGATCACGTAGTCGGCCTGTCGCCCACCGGCGAGACGGTCCAGGTGCAGCCGGCACCAGAGACGGTCGGCGAGGACGGGGAGACGCACACGTCAATGGTGCCGCATCCGGGACGTGTCCGAGGTGCGGGCCGGTCCTCGTCGGTCGACGCGGGTCCCCTCAGTCGGCGGGGACGAGCAGTGCGACGCCGAGCACCTCGTCGGTCTCGTCGTCCACCAGGGCCGCGGAACGGGTGTCCGCCTGGAGCGACGAGCCGTCGGTGATGAGCGAGAAGCCCCCGGACGTGTGTTCGTCGACGGAGGCCGTCACGACGCCGGGGGCGTGCGCGAGGGTGCTGCGGTCGGGCATCGCGTCCGGCGACAGGACGAGTCGGACCGCGCGCGTGCCCGGCGGCGAGGACAGGTCGTCGATCCGGACCGCCACGGACGACTCGTCGATGCGCTCGATCCGGACGGTCGCGGCGATCCCGTCGACCAGGGGCACCACGGTGCCGGAGACGGGCAGGACCCGGCCGACCCAGTCCTCGACGCTGCGCGGGACGTCCGGTCGTCGGTCGGCACCGGGGATCGGAGCGCCGAGGGCGTTCGACACCCCGAGCGGTCCGGCTCCCTCCGGTGCCGTCGACGCTCGGTCGGTGGCACGTGCGGTCCGCACGACGTCGTCGTCACCGGTGACGAGCCAGGCGGCACCGACCCCGGACACGACGACGGCGAGCGCCAGCAGGCCCGCCAGGGGGCCTCGCCGTGCTCGCCGTGCCACGTCGTCGTACGACCGCTACGTGCGCTTGCGGCGCTCGCGCACCCGCATGTTGACGTTGATCGGCGTCCCCTCGAAGCCCCACACCTCGCGCAGACGACGCGTGATGAAGCGGCGGTACTGCGGGTCGAGGAACGCCGAGGTGAAGAGCACGAACGTCGGCGGCTGGCTCGACGCCTGCGTCCCGAACAGGATGCGGGGCTGCTTGCCGCCGCGGACCGGGTGCGGGTGCTCCTGCACGAGCTCGGCGATGAAGGCGTTGACCTTGCCGGTCGGGATGCGGGTGTCCCACGACTCGAGTGCGGTCTCGAGCGCCGGGACGAGCTTCTCGAGGTGACGACCCGTCCGGGCGGAGATGTTCACGCGCGGCGCCCAGGCCACGTGCGCCAGGTCCTGCTCGATCTCGCGCTCGAGGTAGCGACGCCGGTCGTCGTCGAGCAGGTCCCACTTGTTGTAGGCCAGGACGAGTGCCCGACCGGACTCGAGGACCAGGTCGATGATGCGCAGGTCCTGCGTCGAGATCGGCTCGGTCACGTCGAGCACGACGACGGCGACCTCGGCCTTCTCGAGCGCCGCGGTCGTGCGGAGCGACGCGTAGAAGTCCGCGCCCTGCTGCAGGTGCACGCGCTTCCGGATGCCGGCGGTGTCGACGAAGCGCCAGACGCGCCCGCCGAGCTCGATCTGCTCGTCCACCGGGTCGCGCGTGGTGCCCGCGAGGTCGTTGACGACGACGCGCTCCTCGCCCGCCGCCTTGTTCAGCAGCGAGCTCTTGCCGACGTTCGGGCGCCCGAGGATCGCGACGCGACGGGGGCCGCCGACCTCCTGCTTGGCGACGGCCGACGTGTCGGGGAGCGTCGTGATGATGAGGTCCATCAGGTCCGCGACACCGCGGCCGTGCAGCGCCGAGACGGGGTGCGGCTCGCCGAGCCCGAGGTTCCAGAGCTCGAAGGCGTCGAGGTCACGGCGGTCGTCGTCGGCCTTGTTCGCCACGACGATGACCGGACGGTCGGTCCCGCGGAGCATCTTCACGACGTGCTCGTCGGTGGCGGTGATGCCGACCGTGACGTCGACGACGAAGAGCACGGCGTCGGCCAGGTCGACGGCGACCTCGGCCTGGGCGGCGACCGAGGCGTTGATGCCGCGGGCGTCGGGCTCCCACCCGCCGGTGTCGACGAGCGTGAAGCGCTTGTCGTTCCACTCGGCCTTGTAGCTCACGCGGTCGCGGGTGACGCCGGGGACGTCCTGCACGACGGCCTCGCGTCGACCGATGATGCGGTTGACGAGCGCCGACTTGCCGACGTTCGGCCGCCCGACGATCGCGAGCACCGGGTACGCGGGCAGGTAGTGGACGCCGTCCTCGCCGAGTTCGCCGGCGTCGAGGAGCGCGACGTCCTCGTCGTCGAGCTCGTACTCGTCGAGCCCGACGCGGAGCGCGTTCGCACGCTGGTCCGCCTCGGCGTCGTCGAGTCCGGCGAGCCGTTCACCGAGCGCGTCGTCGTACTCCGGGAAGTCGTCGTTGTCGTGGCTGTCCTGCTGGGCCATGGTGGGTTTCCTCGTGTGCGACCGGAGCCGCGGTGTCGGTGGCCGGTGCCGGCCGGGCCGGTTCCCCGGCCGTGGTGACCGGGCAGCCCGGTCGTGGTGACCGGGCGGCGCCCGGTCGTGCGTCAGTGCGTGGCCGCTCGGGCCAGGTCGACGACCGCCTGGACGGTCTGGTCGAAGTCGAGGTCGGTGGAGTCGAGCGTCGTGACGCCGTCGGCGGCGTTCATGAAGTCGACGACCTTCGCGTCCGCCGCGTCTCGACGGGCGAGTGCGGCGGAGGTCTCGGCGGCTGACTGCGTGGTGACCTCTGCCGAGCGCCGAGCCATCCTAACCGACTCGTCGGCGGTCAGCAGGATGCGGACCTCGGCATCGGGTGCGACGACCGTGGTGATGTCGCGCCCCTCGGTGATGATGCCCTGCGCGTCGGCCTTCCGCATGACCTGCCGGAAGAGCTGCACGAGCTTCTCGCGGACCTCGGGCAGCTTCGCGATGTGCGCGACCGCTGCGGTGACCTCCGGCGTGCGGATCGCGTCGGTCACGTCGGTGTCGCCGACGCGCACGAAGTACTCGTCGGGGTCGGTGCCGATCGCGTAGTCGAAGGTGTCCCAGCTCGCCACGACGGCCGCGGGGTCGTCGAGGTCGACGCCCTGCTGCAGTGCGTGCCACGCCAGGGCGCGGTAGGCGGCACCGGTGTCCTGGTACCCGAAGCCCAGCGCACGGGCCGCGGCGCGCGAGACGCTCGACTTGCCGCTGCCCGCGGGTCCGTCGACCGCGATGACGGTCTTCGCCACGAAGGCGCCCTGCGGCAGACCGGACGGGACCGGAGCGCTGGTCGAACCCGGCTCGCCGCCGGGGGTGCCCAGTCCGCCGGCCGGCCCGCCGAGCGCGCCGCCGTCGGCTCCGCCGGCCGCTCCGTCGCCCGGCGGCGTCGGGGTGGGCAGGCCGGCGTCGGGACCCTCGGGACCCCCGGTGACACCGGACTCGTTCACGGTGACCTGCGTGTCGTCGTTCATGCCCATGCTGCTGCGATCCTCCATCCGCGCCCCTCGAGTTCCTCGACGAGTCGCTGTTCCTGCTCGGGCACGACCGACACCTCGACGATGCCGATCGGTGCGCCCGGTGAGTGCTCGAGGCGCATGTCCTCGAGGTTGATGCCGATCTCCCCGATGAACTGCAGGAGTGCGGCGATCTGCCCCGGGGTGTCGTCGACGAGGACGACCACCTGGGCGAAGCGCTTGGTCGTACCGTGCTTGCCGGGGAGCCGCTCGACCCCGCGGTTGCCGGCGGCGATGGTCTCGGCGATCGTCCGGGGGGATCCCTGGCCGTCCGGGTCGTCGAGCGCGCGGAGGACCCGGTCGAGGTCGTCACGCAGGTCCGTCAGCACCGGCCGGATGTTCGCGGCGTTCGCCCCGATGATCTGCACCCACAGGCCGGGGTCGCTGGCGGCGATCCGCGTGACGTCGCGGACACCGCCGCCCGCCAGGTCGAGCGACCCGTCGGGGGCTTCCTGCAGCCGCGCGGCCATCAGGGTCGAGACGAGCTGCGGCGCGTGCGAGACGTACGCGACGGCGAGGTCGTGGGAGTCCGGCTCCATCGGGACGACCGTCGCTCCGACGTCGAGGGCGAGGTCCTCGACCACCGCGGCACGCTGGTAGGAGATGGCGTCGTGGCCGGCGATCACCCACGGGCGTCCGACGAACAGGTCGGCCCGCGCCGCCGTCGGTCCGCTGCGCTCCCGGCCCGCCATCGGGTGCGACCCGATGTACCGGCTGACGTCGGCGCCCGATGCCCGCAGGCGTGCGAGCGGCCCGGTCTTCACGCTCGCGACGTCGGTCACGACCGCGCGCGGGAACGCGACGAGCTCACGCTCGACCACCGCTGCCACCACGTCCGGCGGGACCGCGACCACGATGAGCTCCGGCTCGTCGCCGTCGGCCGGTCGACGACCCGCGCCGTAGTCGACGGCGAGCGCCAGCGCGGCCGGTGAGACGTCGTCGAGTACGACGTCGACGCCCTTCTCGCGCAGGGCGAGCCCGATCGAGGCGCCGAGCAGCCCGGCGCCGACGACCCGCACGGGTCCGCGCAGCCGCCGGTCGATGTCCGGTTCGGCGAGCGGGGCGGGGGCGTCGGTCACGGGCCTCAGCCTACCGAGCGTCAGTCGGCAGCCTCCTCGTCGGCGTCGCCCTGTGCAGCACCCTTCGCGTCGCGGGCGATGCGGAGGAGCGCCCCGAGCTCGACCGTGGACAGCTCGCGCACCCTGCCGATCGGCAGCGATCCGAGCTGCAGCGGGCCGAACGACCGGCGCACGAGCTCGAGCACCGGGTGGTCGACCGCGTCGAGCATGCGTCGCACGATCCGGTTGCGCCCCGAGTGCAGGGTGATCTCGACCAGGGACTCACCGCGAGCGGACTCCAGCAGCCGGACCTTGTCCGCGGCGATCGGTCCGTCCTCGAGCTCCACCCCGTCGAGCAGCCGCTGCACCGTCGCCGGGTTCACGTTGCCCGCGACCTTGGCGATGTAGGTCTTCGTCACGCCGAACGACGGGTGGGCCAGCACGTGTGCCAGGTCGCCGTCGTTCGTCAGCAGGAGCAGCCCGGACGTCTCGGTGTCGAGCCGACCGACGTTGAACAGGCGCTCCTCGTACCGGTCGACGAACTCCGACAGGTCGCGTCGACCGCGCTCGTCCTGCAGGCTCGACACGATCCCGACCGGCTTGTTGAGCAGCACGTACCGCCGGGAGCTGTCGACCTGCACCGGCACGCCGTCCACCGCGATCGCGTCCGTCTCGGGGTCGACGCGGCGTCCGAGGGCGTCGACGACCTCACCGTTGACGGTGACGCGACCCTCGACGATCAGGTTCTCCGCGACCCTCCGGGACGCGATGCCCGCAGCGGCGATCACCTTCTGCAGACGCTCGCCGTCGGCCTGGAGGCTCGGGGCACCCCCGGCGGACGACCCCGCCTCGGTCGCGTCCCAGTCGGGGATGATCGGACGTTCGGGCGTGCCCTCCACCGGGACGCCGTGCTCGTCACGAGCGCCCTCCGGGCGCGGCGTCGTCCCGCGCTCCGCGCTGCTCGGCACGCGTCCCCGCGCGCCCGCGCCCGGCCGGTCACCGTTGCGTGCGGTGGTCGTGCCGCCGACGTAGCGACGGCCGTTGTGCCAGACGGTGCTCGGTCGGCCGTCGGGGGTTCGGCGGTCCTCGCGCGCTGGGTCACGGCGGTCGTCACGGCGGTCGTCCCGGCGGTCGGCGCTGCGGTCCGGTCGGCTACCGGCGTCGCGACGGTCTGCGCCGCGGCGGTCGTCCTCGCGCCCGCGGTACCCACCACGCTCGCCACCGGGACGTTCATCGCGGCCGCGGTACCCACCGCGCTCGCCACCGGACCGGTCGTCACGGCCGCGGTACCCACCGCGCTCGCCACCGGACCGGTCGTCACGGCCGCGGTACCCGCCGGAGCGGTCGTCTTCGCGACGGACGAACCCGCCGCGGTCGTTGCTGCGCTGGTCGGTGTCGCGGCTCACGAACCGTCCGCGGTCACCACCGGATCGCTCGTCCCTGCCGCGGTACCCGCCACGGTCAGCACCGGAACGGTCGTCGCGCCCGCGGTACCCACCACGCTCACCACCCGAACGGTCATCGCGCCCGCGGTAGCCGCCCTGGTCCGAGCCGCCGCGGTACCCACCACGCTCGCCACCCGAACGGTCATCGCGCCCGCGGTACCCGCCCTGGTCCGAGCCGCCGCGGTACCCACCACGCTCGCCACCCTGCCGGTCGTCACGCCCGCGGTACCCGCCCTGGTCCGAGCCGCCGCGGTACCCACCACGCTCGCCACCCGAACGGTCGTCACGCCCGCGGTACCCGCCACGGTCACCACCGGCCCGGTCGTCGCGCCCGCGGTGGCCGCCGCGGTCGCCACCCGTCGGACGCTCCTCGCGTCCGCGGTACCCGCCACGGTCCTCACCGGACCGGCCGTCCGCACGGCCGGGACCAGCGGCGCGGTCGCGCCCCGCGCCTCCAGACCGACCCGAGCCGGAGCGGTCGGAACCGCGACCGTACCCGCCGGAGCGTCCGTCGGATCCCCCTCGGGACCCACCTCGTCGTTCGTCCTCAAACGCGGCCATCGGGGATCCCTTCGTTGTGCCCGAAACCGTCCGCGCCGTCCTCCAGCAGAGGCGAGACCAGCGGCAGTTCGTCGAGCGAGTTGATGCCGAGCTGCTGGAGCAGCAGGTCGGACGTGACGTAGTTGACGGCCCCGGTCTCGGCGTCGGTGAACGACTCCTCGATGAGCCCCCGGGCGACGAGCGTGCGGACGACACCGTCGACGTTCACCGCTCGGATCGAGGCGATCTGCGACCGGGTGATCGGCTGCTTGTAGGCGACGACCGCGAGGGTCTCGAGCGCGGCCTGCGACAGTCTTGCCGGCCGCTCGGCCTCGACGAACTGCTCGACGACGTCGTCGAGCTCGCGCCGCACGTAGAAGCGCCAGCCGCCGCCGACCTCGCGGAGCTCGAAGCCGCGACGGACGGTGCCGTCGACACCGTCGAAGTCGGCGACGAGCCGCTCGATCGCCTGTCGGACGGCGGGCACCGGCGCGCCCACCGCGGCACCGAGCGACACGAGCGACTGGGGCTCGTCGGCGATCATCAGGATGGCCTCGAGCTGCCGGTCGACCGGCAGGTCCGGGTGCGGGGTGTGCTGGGCGTGCAGTTCCTGCTCGACCGCGCGGGCCTCGGCGACCTCGTCCGCTCCCCCGGGCTCGGCACTCGACGCGGCGGCACGTGTGTCATCCGTCATAGTCGGCTCCCAGGTTCGCGAGGCTCTCGTCGGACCAGTCCTCGGCGGTCCAGCGGAGTGTCAGCTCCCCCAGCGGTTCGAACTGCTCGAACGAGATCGACGCGTTCCGGTACAGCTCCAGGATCGCCAGGAAGCGAGCCACAACGATACCCGTCTCCGAGACGCCGGCCACCAGCTCACGGAACGACACGTCCTCGTCGCCGCGGGTCCGGAGGATCGACACGACGATCGCGGCCTGCTCCCGGATGCTCACGAGCGGGGCGTGCAGGTGGTCCAACCCCACGGTCGGGATCTCCCGCGGTGCGAAGGCCAGCGTCGCGATCGCGGCGAAGTCCTGCACCGACAGCGTCCAGACGAGCTCCGGCGTGCGGGCGCGGAACCGTTCCTCGAGGCGGACCTTGCGGACGTGCCGGCGGGACTCCTGCTGCCACCGTGCCCCGAACCACTCCGCGGCCTGCTTGAACGCCCGGTACTGCAGGAGACGTGCGAAGAGCAGGTCGCGGGCCTCCAGCAACGCCACGTCCTCGGCGTCGACGAGCTCACCCTGCGGGAGCAGCCCGGCGATCTTCAGGTCGAGCAGGGTGGCCGCGACCACGAGGAACTCACTGGCCTCGTCGAGCTCGTCGGCGGACTCGGCCTGGCGGACGTACTGGATGAACTCGCCGGTGACGGCGCCGAGGGAGACGTCGGTGATGTCGAGCTCGTGCTTCGTGATCAGCGAGAGCAGCAGGTCGAAGGGGCCGTCGAAGTTGCGCAGTCGGACCCGGAAGCCCGGGGCGGTCGTGGTGCCCGCGGGCGCGCCGTCGACGGCGCCGCCGTCGGCGCTGCGGTCGGCCGGCGTCGTCGGGTCGGCCGACGACCTCGGTGGGTCAGGCGACGGCGCCACGCTCGACGAGCTCCCTGGCGAGCGCCCGGTACGCGTGCGCCGCGGCGTGCTCCGGCGCCGTCTGCGTGATCGGTCGCGCCGAGACCGTCGCGTCCGGGAACTTCACCGTCCGGCTGATGACCGTGTCGAGCACGTGGTCGTCGAAGGTCTCGACCACGCGCTCCATGACCTCGCGCGAGTGCAGCGTCCGCGAGTCGTACATGGTCGCGAGGATGCCGTCGAGCCGCAGCGCCGGGTTGAGCCGGTCACGCACCTTGTCGATCGTCTCGATGAGCAGCGCCACGCCACGCAGCGCGAAGAACTCGCACTCGAGCGGGATGAGCACACCGTGTGCTGCCGTCAGGGCGTTGACCGTCAGCAGGCCGAGGGACGGCTGGCAGTCGACCAGGATCAGGTCGTAGTCGTTCGACACCTTGCGGAGGACGCTCGCCAGGATCTGCTCGCGGGCGACCTCGTTGACGAGGTGGACCTCGGCGGCGGACAGGTCGATGTTCGCGGGGATGACGTCGAGCATCGGCACGTTCGTCTGGCGGATGACCTCGCGCGGGTCCTTCACGGAACCCATCAGCAGGTCGTAGACCGTGGGCACGTCGTGGGTGCGGACCCCGAGGCCGGCGGACAGGGCGCCCTGCGGGTCGAAGTCGACGGCGAGGACCCTGCGGCCGTACTCGGCGAGCGCGGCGCCGAGGTTGATCGACGTCGTGGTCTTGCCGACGCCGCCCTTCTGGTTGCAGAGCGCGATGATGCGAGCCGGGCCGTGGCCGTCGAGCGGCGCGGGCACCGGGAACTGCCGGACGGGCCGACCGGTGGGGCCGACCGGGGTCTGCTCGGAGCCGGGGGTGGTCGTCGGGTTCGTGCTCACCCGGTCATCGTACCGGCGTGGCGCCAGCGGCCCCGGTCGCACCGCCGCACGGGCCGCAGCGGGCGGGACGGCGCCGGGCCGTGCCTCCCGGCCGCACGGTCGGTCCTGCGTCAGGCGGGTCGCAGCGCCACGCGCATGCTGTCCACCCGGTCCGCGATCACGGCGTCCGCCGTCCACCGCTGCTGCAGCCGGCCGACGAGCGCCTGGACGGCAGCCTGGTCGAGCCCCGGGTGCAGCGCCAGCCCGACCGTCAGCTCGGCACCGGCGAAGCGTCCGAGCGGGTCGCCCGGCGACAGCTCGACGCGTGCGACGGCGGACTCGTCGACGACGGAGGCGGCGAAGGCCTGCCCGACCTCGGCGTCCTCGAAGCACGGCGTCCACGGCAGGTCCTGCCCGATCGCCCACACGGCGGGTCGACGGAGCACGAACTCGGTCGGCGCGGTCGGGTCCAGCACGACGAGCTGCGTCTCCTCGCTCGCCGCAGCCATCGCCACCCGGCGTGCGTCCGCGGGGACCGGTCGGGCGGTGGCGTCCCAGGACCGCATCGCCTCGGCGGACGTGAACGCCGGCATGACGCTGCGCCCGTCGGGGCCGGCGACGGTGACGATCGACAGCTCCTGGGTCTTGTCGACGAGCTTCCCGTCGGGGGTGTGCCCGACGTCACCGGCCTCGGCCACGAGCGGGATGAGCAGTCGTGCGCCACGCAGGGCCTCGACGACCTCGCGCTGCGACCCGCCCTGCTGCAGGGCGGTGATCGCGGCGACGAGCGCCGGGTCCGCCAGGCCGTCGTCGTCGGCGTAGACGTCGTCGTGGGCGTCGAAGGTCCGTCCCGCCCACGGGTTCCCCGCCGAGTCCGCGGCACCGCCCGGGGTGTGGGTGCCGTCGTGCGCGCCCGACGCCGGTGCCTCGGGCCCGGTGCCGCGACCGTTCGAGATGCCCGCCACGGTGCCTACTCCGAGGCGATGTCGAGGGCGGCCGGCAGCGTGAAGGCGCCGGAGTACAGCGCCTTGCCGATGATGGCGCCCTCGAGACCGTGCGGCACCAGCTCGCGCAGCGCTCGGAGGTCCTCGAGCGTCGAGATGCCGCCCGAGGCCACCACGGGCTGGTCGGTGCGGTCGCAGACCTCGCGCAGGAGCTCGACGTTCGGCCCCTGCAGCGTGCCGTCCTTCGTGACGTCGGTCACCACGTAGCGGGCGCACCCGGCGGCCTCGAGCCGGTCGAGCACCTCCCACAGGTCCCCGGCGTCCTCGGTCCAGCCGCGGCTCGCCAGCGTGGTTCCGCGGACGTCGAGTCCGACGGCGATCTGCTCGCCGTACTCGCCGATGACGCGCGCAGCCCACTCGGGCTTCTCGAGCGCCGCGGTGCCGAGGTTGACGCGCGCAGCACCGGTCGCGAGCGCCGCCTCGAGCGAGGCGTCGTCGCGGATCCCGCCGGAGAGCTCGACCGAGACGCCCTCGACCTCGCGGATCGCCTTCGCGATGACCGCCCGGTTGTCACCGCGCCCGAACGCCGCGTCGAGGTCGACGAGGTGGATCCACTCCGCACCCTGGTCGCGCCAGGTGCGGGCCGCGGCGACGGGGTCGCCGTACGAGGTCTCGCTGCCGGCCTCGCCCTGCGTGAGGCGGACGGCCTGGCCGTCGACGACGTCGACGGCGGGCAGCAGGACGAGGGGCGGGGTCGAGGTGAGGTCGGTCATGGTCCTGTCGGTTCTCGGTGGGGTGTGGTGCGGCCGCCCCGGTGGATGCCACGGCCGGGAGGCGCGGCTCGCGTCCGTCAGGCGGTCGTGCGCCCGGTGGACGGCCGGGTCAGAGCGAGTCGACCCAGTTGCGGAGCAGCCGGATGCCCGGCTCCCCCGACTTCTCCGGGTGGAACTGCGTGGCCGTCAGTGGGCCGTTCTCCACGGCGGCGACGAACCGCTGCCCGTGCTCGGCCCAGGTCAGGCGCGGCGCACGGAACGGGCCGTAGGCGTCGAGCGGGAAGTCCGTCACGCCGTACGAGTGGACGAAGTAGAACCGTTCGTCGTGCAGGCCGTCGAAGAGCACGGAGTCCTCGGGGGCCTCGACCGTGTTCCAGCCCATGTGCGGCAGGACCTCGGCACGGATCTCCTCGACCGTGCCCGGCCACTGGCCGAGCCCCTCGACGTCCGCACCGCGCTCGACCCCGCGGGCGAACATGACCTGCATGCCGACGCAGATGCCGAGCACCGGTCGCCCGCCGGCCAGACGGTGGTCGACGATCTCGCCGCCGCGGACGCCCTCGAGCTGGTCGACGACGGCGGCGAACGCGCCGACACCCGGCACGAGCAGACCGTCGGCGCGGAGCGCGGCCTGCTTGTCGGCGGTCAGGGTGACGTCGGCGCCGGCGCGCTCGAGCGCCTTGGCAGCCGAGTGGACGTTGCCCGATCCGTAGTCGAGGACGACGACGTTCGGCTTCGCGGTCACAGCTTCCCCTTCGTGGACGGGATGCCGTCGACCCGCGGATCGAGCTCGACGGCGCGGCGCAGCGCGCGCGCGAAGGCCTTGAACTCGGCCTCGGCGATGTGGTGCGGGTCGCGGCCACCGAGCACACGGACGTGCACCGTGATGCCGGCGTTGAACGTGATCGCCTCGAACACGTGGCGCACCATCGAACCGGTGAAGTGCCCACCGATCCGGTGGAACTCGAACCCCTCGGGCTCACCGGAGTGCACGAGGAAGGGACGACCGGAGACGTCCACCACGGCCTGGGCCAGGGCTTCGTCGAGCGGGACGAGCGCGTCGCCGTAACGGCCGATGCCGGCACGGTCGCCGAGGGCCTGCTTCAGGGCCTGCCCGAGCACGATGCCCGTGTCCTCGACCGTGTGGTGCACGTCGATGTCGGTGTCGCCCGTCGAGCGCACGCGGAGGTCGATGAGCGAGTGCTTGCTGAACGCCGTCAGCATGTGGTCGAAGAAGGGCACGCTCGTCGAGACGTCGGACGAACCGGTGCCGTCCAGGTCGAGCGAGAGCTCGATGCTCGACTCGCTCGTGCTCCGGCTGATCGAGGCGGTGCGGGCGGTCATGCGTCAACCCTAACCGGCGGCTGGGCGGCGGCCACGCGGCGCATGCCCTCGAGGAACGCGGTGGTCTCCTCCTCCGTCCCCGCACTCACGCGCAAGTGGTTCGGGATGCCGAGGTCGCGCACGATGACGTCCTGGTCGAGCAGGGCCTCGAACGCCGCGTTCGGGTCGGCGACCCCGCCGAACAGGACGAAGTTCGACCAGGTCTCGTACGTGCGGTACCCCATCGCCCGGAGCTCCGTGACCATCCGGTCACGCTGCTGCTTGATGTCGTCGACCATCGCCAGCATCGCCGGGGCGTGCCGGAGCGCGGCCACCGCCGCCGCCTGCGTCAGCGCGGACAGGTGGTAGGGCAGCCGCACCAGGCGGAGCGCGTCGACCACGGCGGGGTCGGCCGCCAGGTACCCCACGCGGGCTCCGGCGAAGGCGAAGGCCTTGCTCATCGTGCGGGAGACCACGAGCCGCGGACGGCCGGGCAGCAGCGTGACGGCGCTCGGGGCGTCCGAGGGCATGAACTCGGCGTAGGCCTCGTCCACCATCACGATGCCGTCCGTCGCGTCGTAGGCCGCGCGGATCGTCTCGATGTCGAGCGGGGTGCCCGTCGGGTTGTTCGGGCCGCACAGGAACACGATGTCGGGTCGGTACTCCCGGATGGCCGCGACGACCGTCTCCGGCGCGATGCGGAACTCGTCGTCGCGCTGCGCGGGGATCCAGCGCGTGCCGGTGCCGGACGCGAGGATCGAGTGCATCGAGTACGTGGGCGGGAACCCGAGCACCGACCGGCCCGGGCCACCGAACGCCTGCAGGAGCTGCTGCAGGACCTCGTTCGACCCGTTCGCCGCCCACAGGTGCGCAGGGGTGAGCTGCTGCCCGGCGGAGAGTCCACCGTTCAGGTAGCCCGCAAGGGACTCCCGGAGCTCGGTGAACTCGCGGTCGGGGTAGCGGTTCACGGTCGCCAGGGCCTGCCGGATCGAGGCGACGATGTCCTCAGCGACGGCCTCCGGTACGGGATGCGTGTTCTCGTTGACGTTGAGCTGGACGCGCACGTGCTTCTGCGGAGCCCCGTACGGGCTCTGCCCACGGAGGTCGTCACGGATCGGGAGGTCTTCGAGCGTGGTGTCCACCGACCCATCGTAGGCCGGGACCCCCGACGGCGACCGGCCGTCCGGACGGTGGTCAGGCGAGCGCCGACCGGACGGTCGTCAGGCGAGCGCCGACCGGATCAGTTGCCCGCGGTGTACTTGACCGGGATCGCGATCTGCTCGCCGGCCTGCAGCGTCGAACCGTCGAGGGCGTTGAGGCTCACGACGTCCTGCACGAAGTCGCGGGGGTCGGCCTGCGGGGCGGTCTCCTCTGCCAGCTGCCACAGGGTCTCACCCGGCTGCACGGTGACCGTCTCGAAGTGCACGGGAGCACCGGCACGCGAGGAGTCGCCGGCAGAGGCCTGTCCACCGTTCAGCACGGAGAGGGCGACGACGAGGAAGACCGGGAGGGCCGCGACGGTCGTCAGGACGATGCGGCCGCGGCGCGTGATGCGCAGGCGGGTGCGGACGGCGGGCGTCGCGGTGCGCTGGTCAGCGATGGCGATGGTGCTCATGTCGTTCTTGCCTTCCCGTTCGGAGGAACCGAAGTCGTGTACCGAACATAGTTTCGAATGCAACCTCGCACAAGTCCCAGGAAGAGATCTGTGCGCGATTTTCTGCCGACACGCTCGAACAGGTGTTTGTCCGGCCCGGAGCGGTCGGATACTGTTTCGATCGACTGGGACGAGTCAAGCGGGGACCACTGACATTCCTGCCCGACCGCCCGGCACCGACGAAGGGCGAGACGACGTGGCGGACGAACTGCGGGTCCAGAAGCCGTTGACGGCGAAGCAGCAGGCGATCCTCGACGCGATCCGCGCGTCGATCGCCAGCCGGGGCTACCCGCCGAGCATGCGGGAGATCGGCGACGCCGCCGGCCTCTCCTCGCTCTCGAGCGTCTCCCACCAGCTCGGCCAGCTCGAGCTCGGCGGCTGGATCCGTCGTGACCCGAACCGTCCGCGCGCGCTCGAGGTCCTGGTCGACGAGCCGACCCCCGACGTCGAGACGCCCGATGTCGACGCCACGACGCTGGTCCCGCTCGTCGGTCGGATCGCCGCCGGTGTGCCGATCACGGCCGAGCAGCACGTCGACGAGATCGTCCCGCTCCCCCGGCAGCTGGTGGGCACGGGTGACCTCTTCATGCTCAAGGTCGTCGGCGAGTCGATGATCGACGCAGCGATCTGCGACGGCGACTGGGTGGTCGTCCGGTCGCAGCAGACCGCGGACAACGGGGACATCGTCGCCGCGATGCTCGACGAGGAAGCAACCGTCAAGGTCTTCCGCCAGCGCGACGGCCACACGTGGCTGCTCCCGCGCAACTCCGCGTTCGAACCGATCCTCGGCGACGCGGCCACCGTCCTCGGCAAGGTCGTGGCGGTCTTGCGCTCGATCTGACGCCGGAACAACGCGGAGCAGCCCGCGCCACGGAATCCCGTGGCGCGGGCTGCTCCGCGTTGTGCGAAGTCACGCCGCACCGTCCGACGGCGCGACGTGAGCAGGCGACCGCACCATACCACCCAGGGGCCGGACCGGCGCGCCGGAGCCGGCCCGTGCCTCCCGGCCGGGGGTGTGGCGCGACCGCCTGCGGGACTACGCCGTCGCGACCGGCGTGACCACGTACGGGTCGAGCTCCGCGACCTGGCGCTGGAAGACGCGCACCCGCAGGCGGGTGCCGTCCTCGACGTAGTCGGTCGTCTCGACCGATCCCGCGTCGTGCAGCGACGACACCAGGTCGCCACGGTCGTACGGGATCACCACCGTCAACTCGACGTCCGGTTCTGGCAGCCGTGCCTCGATCGCGGCGAGGAGCTCGGGCACGCCCTCGCCAGTGCGGGCGGAGACGAACACCGCGTCCGGCACGAGTCCGACCAGCACGAGTCGCTGCGCCTCGTCGATGAGGTCCGCCTTGTTGAACGCGACCACCTCGGGGATGTCCCGCGCTCCGACGTCACCCATGACGTCGCGGACCGTCGCGAGCTGCGCGGCGGGGTCGGGGTGCGACCCGTCGACCACGTGCACGATGACGTCGGCCTCGCCGACCTCCTCGAGCGTGGAGCGGAAGGCCTCGACCAGCTGGTGCGGCAGGTTCCGCACGAAGCCCACCGTGTCGACGAACGTGAACTCGCGGCCGGCGCTGCTCTCGGTCCGGCGCACCGTGGCGTCGAGGGTCGCGAACAGCTGGTTCTGCACCAGGACACCCGCGCTCGTCAGGCGGTTCAGGAGCGAGGACTTGCCGGCGTTGGTGTACCCGGCGATCGCGACGCTCGGCACCTCGTTGCGGTGCCGGTCGGCGCGCTTGGCCTCCCGGGCCGGTCGGAAGCCCGCGATCTGACGGCGGAGCTTCGACATCCGCGTGTTGATGCGCCGGCGGTCGAGCTCGATCTTCGTCTCACCCGGACCACGGGAGCCCATGCCGGCACCGCCGGAGACCTGGCCACCGGCCTGGCGGGACATCGACTCACCCCAGCCGCGCAGACGCGGCAGCAGGTACTGCAGCTGGGCCAGCTCGACCTGGGCCTTGCCCTCGCGCGTGGTGGCGTGCTGGCTGAAGATGTCGAGGATCACGGCGGTCCGGTCGATCACCTTCACCTTCACGACGTCCTCGAGCGCTCGGCGCTGGGAGGGGGCGAGCTCCGTGTCCGCGACGACCGTGTCGGCGCCGGTCGCCTTGACGACCATGGCGAGCTCCTCGGCCTTGCCCTTGCCGAGGTAGGTCGCCGGGTCGGGGTTGGGCCGGCGCTGCAGGAGCCCGTCGAGGACCACGGCACCGGCGGTCTCGGCCAGGGCGGCGAGCTCGCGGAGGGAGTTCTCGGCGTCCTGGGCGTCGCCCTGGGGGTACACGCCGATCAGGACGACCCGCTCGAGCCGGAGCTGCCGGTACTCGACCTCGGTGACGTCCTCGAGCTCGGTGGAGAGCCCGGTGACGCGCCGCAGGGCGGCGCGGTCCTCGCGCTCGTACTGGTCGCCGTCGCCGGACCAGCCGTGCTCGTCGACCGATCGTGTCTGGATGGCCTGGGCCGGAGCGAAGATCGCCGACGTGGCCCGGGTCTCGGCATTGCGGAGGACGCGTTCCACGACACCCTCGGCGCTGTCGTCGGATCGTCCGTCGTTCATGGTGGTTTCCGTCATCTTCTCCACAGGGTACCGCCGCCACGCCCGGGACACACGGGCTCGCCGGTACGGTTCTTCCATGGCGAACGAGCACTACTTCTCCGCGAACCCCTCGTCGGAGGCCCGTGAGCGACAGGTGCACGTCACGCTCGCCGGACGGTCGCTCACGCTGTCCACCGCCGCGGGCGTGTTCAGCCCGGACGGTGTCGACCGCGGCACCAGGGTGCTGCTCGGCTCCGTGCCGCCGCCCGCGCCCGAGGGCGACCTGCTCGACATCGGCTGCGGGTGGGGGCCGATCGCGATCACGATGGCGCTCGAGTCGCCGGACGCCCGGGTCTGGGGCGTGGACGTCAACGAGCGGGTCCTCGGTCTCGCGCAGCGCAACGCCGTCGCAGCCGGGGTGTCGAACGTCACCGTCGGGCTGCCGGACGAGCTCCCGGCGGACCTGCGCTTCCGCACGATCTGGTCCAACCCGCCGATCCGGGTGGGCAAGGACGAACTGCACGCCATCCTGCTGACGTGGCTGCCCCGGCTCGAGGTCGGCGGGGACGCCTGGCTGGTGGTGTCGAAGGACCTCGGCGGGGACTCCCTGCAGCGGTGGCTCGGGGACGCACTCGGGGACGGGTTCGCGGTGTCGCGGGCCACGACCGACAAGGGCTTCCGCGTGATCCGGGTCCGCCGGACCGCCGAGTAGCCCGGGGCAGGGCGCAGGCGGCGGGTCGGGCTGCGCTGGGCTGCGCCCGTACCCGCACGAGACGCCGGCGTCGACGCGAGACGCATCCGGACAGCCGAGACGCCGCAGAGATCGACGGCGTCTCGCACGCATGACGGCGTCTCGAGGACACGCCGGTGTCTCGCGAGCACGCCGGCGCGTCGTCTGCACCTCGCCGTCCCACTGGCACGACGGCGTCCCGCTCGCGCCGGCACGGCGGCAGCGCGGTACCGCGGCACCGCGGCACCGCGGCACCGCGCCACCGCGGCAGCGTCAGACGGTCAGGTCCCCGGAGAACACGAGCTCCGCCGGACCGGCCAGCGCGACGTGCTCGCCGTCCTCCGCCGCGAACATCCGCACGGTGACGACCCCGCCCGGCACCCGCACCCGCCAGGTGTCCGGCGCGGAGGGCCCCGCCCAGTACCGCGTCGCGAGGGCGGCCGCGACCGCACCGGTGCCGCAGGACAGCGTCTCGCCGCTCCCCCGTTCGTGCACGCGCATGGTGATCTCCCCCACGCCGTCCTTGACGAGGGGGTCACCGGGCAGCACGAACTCGACGTTCGCGCCCGCTGCGGGCGCCGGGTCGAGGACGGGGACGTACGTCAGGTCGACCTCGGCGAGCTCGTCCTCGGTCGCCACGGCCACGACGACGTGCGGGTTGCCGACGTCGATGCCGAGTCCGGGTCGTGCACCGTCGAGCTCCTTCGCCCGCACGGTGACGTCGTTCGCCCCGCCGCCCTCGATGCCGAGGCCCCAGCGCCCGAGGTCGGCCGAGAAGCCGTTCGTGGTGCGCTGGACGTCGACGAGCCCCTTGCGGCTGCCGACCGTGAGCGTCTCCCCCGGCGCGAGGTCGACGAGCCCGGACTCGGTCAGGTACCGCGCGAAGACGCGGATGCCGTTCCCGCACATCTCGGCGACCGAGCCGTCGGCGTTGTGGTAGTCCATGAACCAGGTGGCGGCGGGTTCGACGGCGACGAGCGTGCGCCCCTCGGGGATCGCCTCCGACCGGACCGCCCGGATGACACCGTCGGCGCCCACGCCGAAGCGGCGGTCGGCGATGGCCCGGATGCGCTCGGGGGTCAGGTCGACCGTTGCGTCGGGGTCGGCGAACAGGACGAAGTCGTTGCCCGTCCCCTGGCCCTTCGTGAAGTGCAGCTCGGTCACGGCACGATCCTACGGGCCACCGCCTGCAGCCCCGCGACGTCGGCGCCGCTGACGTCGACCACCTCGGCGTCGTACCGCTTGAACCAGGACACCTGTCGCCTGGCGTACTTGCGGGTCGCGACGGCCGTCGCCTCCACCGCCTCGGCCGTCGTCGCTCGGCCGTGCAGGACGTCGAGCGCCTGGGAGTACCCGATCGCCGCGCGCGCCGTGCGTCCCTGCTCCAACCCCTCCGCGCGGAGCGTCTCCACCTCGTCGACGAGGCCGTCGGCGAACATCCGCTCGGCCCTCGCGTGCAGGGACGCGACGAGCCCGCTGCGCTCGCGGTGCAGGTGCAGCACCCGAGCCGGTCGCCATGCGCGGGGCGCGGCCGGGAGGCGCGGGGTCACGACCTCGGACCGGCTCGCGATCTCCACGGCCCGGATGAGCCGCCGAGGGTTGCGGGAGTCGACGTCGGCTGCCGCGGCCGGGTCCAGGGCGCGCAGGCGCGCGAGGAGGGCGTTCGGCCCGTGCTCGGCGTGCTCGCGCTCGAGCTCGGCGCGGAGCTCCGGGTCGGTGCCGGGGAAGGCGAGGTCGAACAGCACCGCCGACACGTAGAGCCCGCTGCCGCCGACGAGCACCGCGGTGCCGCCGTCCGCCGTGATCCGTTCGACGTCCGCACGGGCGCCGCGTTGGTAGGCCGCGACGCTCGCCTCGTCGGTCACCGCGAGCACGTCGAGCTGGTGGTGCGGGATGCCCCGCCGCTCCGCGACCGACAGCTTGGCGGTGCCGACGTCCATGCCGCGGTAGAGCTGCATGGCGTCGGCGTTCACGACCTCCGCGGGACGGCCGCTCGCCCGCAGCCGTTCCGCGACGGCGAGGGCGACCTCGGACTTGCCGGTGCCGGTCGCACCGACGACCGCGGTCAGGTCGGGGGTACCGTCGTGGCGCGGTCCGACCGCCGCGAGCGGCCGGTCAGCGTCCGACACGGAGGCTCGGCAGCCCGAGCGAGACCGGACGGGGCCCGGCGCCCGGGGCGGACGGGGTCGGCACACCGCAGCTCTCGGCCTGCGCACGGTCCCAGGCGTCACCGGCACGGGTCCGACGGATCCGCAGGGGGCCCTCGTTGTCGGCGATCAGGAAGTGCGGGGCTGCGCGCGTGATCTCGACGGTGACGACGTCGCCGGGACGCGGGACGGCGGAGCCCTGCGGCACGGCGAAGTGCACGAGGCGGGAGTCCTCGGCACGGCCGGACAGGCGGTGCGTGGTCTCGTCCTTCTTGCCCTCGCCGGTGGCGACGAGCACCTCGACGCTCCGACCGACCTGCTTCGCGTGCTCCTCGGCGGTGATGCGGTCCTGCAGCGCGATGAGCCGGTCGTAGCGTTCCTGCACGACCTCCTTCGGCAGCTGGTTCGGCATCGTCGCCGCCGGCGTGCCCGGACGGATCGAGTACTGGAACGTGAAGGCCGAGGCGAACCTCGACTGCTCCACGACGCGCAGGGTGTCCTCGAAGTCCTCGTCGGTCTCACCGGGGAACCCCACGATGATGTCGGTGGAGATCGCTGCGTCCGGGATCTTCGCCCGCACGCGGTCGAGGATGCCGAGGAACCGTTCACTCCGGTAGCTCCGACGCATGGCCTTGAGCACCCGGTCCGATCCGGACTGCAGCGGCATGTGCAGCTGGGGCATGACGTTCGGGGTCTCGGCCATCGCGTCGATCACGTCGTCGGTGAACGCGGCCGGGTGCGGGCTCGTGAACCGCACGCGCTCGAGGCCGTCGATCTGACCGGCGGCCCGGAGCAGCTTGCCGAACGCTTGACGGTCGCCGAACTCCACGCCGTAGGAGTTGACGTTCTGCCCGAGCAGCGTCACCTCGATGGCTCCGTCGTCGACGAGCGCCTGGATCTCGGCGAGCACGTCGCCCGGACGACGGTCCTTCTCCTTGCCACGGAGCGACGGGACGATGCAGAAGGTGCAGGTGTTGTTGCAGCCGACGGAGATCGACACCCAGCCGCTGTGCGTGGAGTCGCGCTTGGTCGGCAGCGTCGACGGGAACACGTCGAGCGCTTCGAGGATCTCGATCTGCGCCTCGTCGTTGT
Source organism: Curtobacterium sp. 1310 (assembly GCF_017834105.1). NCBI lineage: Bacteria > Bacillati > Actinomycetota > Actinomycetes > Micrococcales > Microbacteriaceae > Curtobacterium > Curtobacterium sp. 1310. The sequence continues at coordinate 59,988 of NZ_JAFICY010000008.1, forward strand.
GCCGGGCCCGCTCGAGCAGGGTCGGCAGCGACCCCATGTTGTGCGTGCCGAAGACGACGTCGACCCAGGGCGCCTTCTCGAGGATGACGTTCTTGTCCTTCTGCGCCAGGCACCCGCCGACGGCGATCTGCATGCCGGGGTGCGTGCGCTTGATACCCGCGAGCTGCCCGAGGTTGCCGTAGAGACGGTTGTCCGCGTTCTCGCGCACGGCGCAGGTGTTGATGACGACCACGTCAGCCTGCTCGCCGTCCGACGCCACGTACCCGGCCGCCTGCAGCGACCCGCTCAGGCGCTCCGAGTCGTGGACGTTCATCTGGCACCCGTGGGTGCGGACCTCGTAGGTTCTGGGGCGGGCTTCGACGGTGGCCATGATCGTCCCAGTGTAGGTCGACCGCGGCGTCCGCAGAACGGCCGTCGAGCCCGCCGCCGCGCTACTCGAAGCGGACGGTGCCCCCACCCGAGGGCGAGCGTCGCGGCGGACCGTCGAGCGCCCGCTCCACCGCGATGCGGACGACTCCCGAGCCGTACCCCTTGCGCATCAGGAAGCCGCTCAGGCGCCGCTCGGCAGTCGCTCGGTCGAGCCCACGGAGTTGGCCTGCACGCTTCTCAGCGAGCTCGATCGCGCGGACGAACTCGTCGTCGGCGTCGTCCTCCGCGGCCTCGAGCGCCGCGTCGATCGCCGCCTGGTCGATGCCACGGCGTCGCAGCTCGGCGACCACGCCCTGGCGGCCGAGGCCCTTGCGCTCGTGCAGCCGGTCCACCAGGTCGGTGGCGAGGGCCACGTCGTCGAGCAGACCCACGCGCACCAGTCGGGCGACCTCGTGCTCGACGACGTCGTCGTCGAGGTCCTGCTTCGTCAGCAGCTGCCGCATCTCCGACTCGCTGACCCCCTTGCGCCCGAGCGCCCGCATGCTCACGCGCTCGGCATCGGCGCGCTGCTCGTCGAGCGGCCGTGGGGCGTCCGCCGGGTCGATCTCGTCACCGCTGGCGATGGCGAACACCGATGCGCTCGCGGCGTCCGCGGTGTCGTCGTCGTACCCGTGCTGCTCGGCGCGTGCACTCCGACCGGAGCCGTCGCCGACGACCGGCGACACCCACTCCGCCTCGGACTGCTGTCCGCGGAACGGGATCGCGGCCGGCACCGGCGGGTCGTCCTCGACGGGCGTCCCCGTCGCCGACCCCGAGCTGGCGGACTCGTCGTTCACCGCGGTGGTCGGTGCCCGGCCGAACCGCCGTTCGTCGTCACCGAGCACCATCGACTCGGGCGCCCAGCCGTCGTCGGACGACCCGGTGCCGCCGGGAACGCCACGCTCCGCGCGCGGAGCCAGATCGACCGGGCTCAGGCTCGGCTCGATGGGGTTCGGCTCGACCGTGCCCGGCCCGACCGTGCCCGGCCTGACCGTGCCCGGCTCGGCCGCGCCCGGCTCGACCGGGCTCGACCGGACAGGTTCCGGCTCCGCCGGCGGGGTGCGTCGACCACGACGGGCCCGCGCACCGAACAGGTCGGTGACCGGTGCGAGGCCCTCGTCGTGGTCGTCTGCGCCGGTCACGCGCCCTTGCGCTCCGCCAGCTTCGGCGCGATCGACTCGACCGGAGCATCGGCCTTGGCGCCACCGACGCCGAGCTTCGCGAGGATCTTGCCCTCGATCTCCGCCGCGATGTCCGCGTTCTGGATCAGGAACGAGCGCGAGTTCTCCTTGCCCTGCCCGAGCTGGTCGCCGTCGTAGGTGTACCAGGCACCCGACTTCTTCACGATGCCGTGGTCGACACCGAAGTCGAGCAGGGAGCCCTCGCGCGAGATGCCCGTGCCGTACAGGATGTCGAACTCGGCCTGCTTGAAGGGCGGAGCCATCTTGTTCTTCACCACCTTGACGCGGGTGCGGTTGCCGACGGCGTCGGTCCCGCTCTTCAGCGTCTCGATGCGACGGATGTCGAGGCGGACCGACGCGTAGAACTTGAGCGCCTTGCCGCCGGCGGTGGTCTCCGGGCTGCCGAAGAACACGCCGATCTTCTCGCGCAGCTGGTTGATGAAGATCATCGTGGTCTGCGTCTGGTTCAGGCCACCGGCGAGCTTGCGCAGGGCCTGGGACATGAGGCGCGCCTGGAGACCCACGTGCGAGTCGCCCATCTCGCCCTCGATCTCGGCGCGCGGCACCAGGGCAGCGACCGAGTCGACGACGATCAGGTCGATCGACCCCGAGCGGACGAGCATGTCGGCGATCTCGAGCGCCTGCTCACCGGTGTCGGGCTGCGACACGAGGAGGGCGTCGATGTCGACACCGAGCTTCTTCGCGTACTCGGGGTCGAGCGCGTGCTCCGCGTCGATGAAGGCTGCGATGCCACCCGCGCGCTGCGCGTTCGCGATGGCGTGCAGCGTCAGGGTCGTCTTACCCGACGACTCCGGGCCGTAGATCTCGATGATGCGGCCGCGCGGGAGGCCGCCGATGCCGAGTGCGACGTCGAGCGCGACGGAGCCGGTCGGGATGGTGGCGACCGGCGCGCGCTCGTCCGAGCCGAGACGCATGACCGTCCCCTTGCCGAACTGCCGGTCGATCTGGGCGAGTGCGGTCTCGAGGGCCTTCTCGCGGTCTGCGGGTGATGGCATGGGGTGCTCCTTCGTGCTCGGTGTCGGCCGCCTGTAGGCTGTCGCGTCCACCCCAGCCGGTGGTGCAGGGCTGGTGTTCGGCGACAAGGCTTCGGGCTGTTCCCGATGACCTCGAACCTAGGGCGGGCCACCGACATCACTGCCTGCGACCGCGCGACCTGTGGACGATGGTCCGGGACAGCGCCGATGTGCAGGAACCTAGCACCGATCGAACACGCGTTCGAGCAACACGCCGAACACAGTTTCGGACGACGGCGTCAGTCGCGCGGCTCCGCCAGGCCCTTGCCGTGCCGCTTGTCCAGCGGGACGTCCTGGGAGTCACAGAGTGCTTCCCACACCCGCCTGGCGTCGATGCCCGCGTCGAGCGCGTCCGCCGCCGAACGTCCACCGAGCTCCTCGAGCACGACGTCGCGGGACACCACGGCGCCGTAGGCCTCCCCGAACACCTGGTCGACGGCTCGCCAGAACTCACTCACGCGCATCGGTCCAGCGTAACGACGAACGCCCCCGCCGGCGGACCGGCGAGGGCGTTCGAGGGGGTGGTGCGTCAGCGCACCGCGAGGTCGTTGTCGAACTCGGCGACGAGGTCGTCGGGCAGCGTGTCGGGGACCGGGGTGAGCCCCTCGACGACTGCGAGACGGTCGCCCACCTCGCGCATGATGGTCGAGATCGGGGTGTCGAGGGCATCCGCGACCGAGGCGAGGATCTCGGAGCTGGCCTCCTTCTGCCCACGCTCGACCTCACTGAGGTACCCGAGCGCGACACTGGCCTTGGATGCGACCTGACGGAGGGTCCGGCCCTTCTGCAAGCGGAAGTCCCGAAGCACGTCGCCGATCTCCTGACGAACGAGAACCATGTGGACTCCTCCTTCCTGTCGTCTCCGCGCCCGCCCGGTCCGGGTGACCTGGGGTCGGGTTCAGCAACAGTAGCGTTGCCGTTCGCAGCATGCTAACCACGCCGGCTGCCGTCCTGCTGGAGATTGCGTGGGATGTAACCCAGTGGCAACAGGACCTATTCCCCGCTGTCGACCTCGGTCGTCATCCGTGCCAGGAGTTCGGAGACGGTGGCCGAGCGGATTGCTGCCCGGTCCCCCTCGAGGTGCAACTCCGTCGCGACACTGCGTTCCGCGGATGCGATGCCGACGAAGACGGTGCCCACCGGCTTGCCGTCCTGCGGGTCCGGTCCGGCGACGCCGGTCGTGCTGATCCCCCACGTGGCGGGGACGCCGTCCACCGCCAGGGCCGTCCGGACGCCCGAGGCCATCTGCCGTGCAACCTCCGGGTCGACCGCGCCGTTCGACGCGAGTAGGTCGGCGTCGACCCCGAGCACCGTCGCCTTCACCGGCGTGGCGTAGGCGACCACCCCGCCGCGGACGACGGCGCTGGCCCCGGGGACGCCCACGAGCGTCGCGACGACGAGTCCGCCCGTGAGGGACTCGGCGACCGCGACGGTCTCGCCCCGGGCGGTCAGGACACCGACGAGCGCGCGCGCGAGCTCCTCGTCCGACACCGACCCCGACTGCGACCCCGACTGCGACCCCGGCATCGACGACCGACCCGTCGGACCGGCGGCCCCGGTACCGGCCGACGTCATGCTGCTCGGCGGTTGTGCTTCCAGGCCTGCCACAGGTAGTCCGCCCCGCTGAGCACCGTCGCGAGGAGCGCCGCCGTCATGAGGATGCCGTTCACCCAGTGCGCCAGGTCACCGACGACGTTCCACCACGGGAACAGTGCGAGCGTGATCGCGACGGCCTGCAGCACGGTCTTGATCTTGCCGCCGCGGCTCGCCGGGATGACCCGGTCGGACAGCACGGCGAAGCGGAACACGGTGATGCCGATCTCCCGGAGCATGATCAGCACCGTGACGATCCACGGCAGCTCACCCAGGATCGACAGCGCGACGAGGGCACCGCCGATCAGGACCTTGTCGGCGATCGGGTCGACGAGCTTGCCGAAGTCCGTGACCAGGTTCTGGCGTCGGGCGATGATGCCGTCCGCACTGTCCGTGACGATCGCGACGACGAACACGACGGCCGCCCAGACGCGCAACGACGTGTCCTGGCCGCCGTCGGAGAGCAGCATCACGAAGAAGAGCGGCGCCATGAGGATGCGCACCACGGTGATGATGTTGGCGACGTTCGCAGTCGATGCCGGGCCGTCCCCCTTGCGGAGCAACCGTCCGCGCCAGGGGAACCGAGCCCCGTGTGTGGTCTCCGAGCTGGTCACGTGCTCACTCCCTGCCCGTCAGTCCCCATGCGTCCTCGTCCGGTCCGTCGTCCTCGACCTCAGGGTACCCGCGGGTCATGTCCGCCACCGGGTCCGAGCCGTACCGGTCGTCGTCCTGACCACCGGCACCCGCCCCGGCGGGTCCGGCAGGAGCCCCGGAGCCGGCCGCAGCCGGAGCCGAGTCGGCCCCGGCGACGGAGGTCGTGCCTCCCGGCCGGACCGACGGCGGTCCGTCGGCAGCCGGAGCAGCCGGCGGCTCCTCGCCCCGGAGCTTCGCGAGCACGCCCGGGAGCTGGTCGGGCGTGACGAGCACGTCGCGGGCCTTCGACCCCTCGGACGGCCCCACGATGTCACGCGACTCCATGAGGTCCATCAGTCGGCCCGCCTTCGCGAAGCCGACGCGGAGCTTGCGCTGCAGCATCGAGGTCGAGCCGAACTGGGTCGAGACGACCTGTTCGACCGCGGCGAGCAGGAGCTCGAGGTCGTCGCCGATGTCGGCGTCGATCTCCTTGCGCTCCACCACGGCCTGGACGTCCTGCCGGTACTCGGGGCGCGCCTGGCGCGTGACGTGCGCGACGACCTCGGCGACCTCGCTCTCCTGCACCCAGGCACCCTGCACACGGACGGCCTTCGACGAGCCCATCGGCAGGAAGAGCCCGTCACCCTGCCCGATGAGCTTGTCGGCGCCCGGCTGGTCGAGGATGACCCGCGAGTCGGTGACGCTCGTGACCGCGAAGGCCACGCGCGACGGGACGTTCGCCTTGATGAGACCGGTGATGACGTCGACCGAGGGCCGCTGCGTCGCGAGCACCAGGTGGATGCCGGCGGCACGGGCGAGCTGGGTGATCCGGACGATCGACTCCTCGACGTCCCGAGGGGCGACGAGCATGAGGTCCGCGAGCTCGTCGACCACGACGAGCAGGTACGGGTACGGCTTGAGCTTCCGCTCGCTGCCGGCGGGCAGGACGATCTCGTCGTTCTGCACGGCCTTGTTGAAGTCGTCGACGTGCCGGAACCCGAACGACGCCAGGTCGTCGTACCGCATGTCCATCTCCTTCACGACCCACTGCAGCGCCTCGGCGGCCTTCTTGGGGTTCGTGATGATGGGCGTGATGAGGTGCGGGACCCCGGCGTAGATCGACAGCTCGACGCGCTTCGGGTCGACGAGGACCATGCGGACCTCGGACGGCTTCGCGCGCATCAGCAGCGAGGTGATCATCGAGTTGATGAACACCGACTTGCCGGAGCCCGTGGAGCCGGCGACGAGCAGGTGCGGCATCTTCGCCAGGTTCGCGACGACGAAGCCGCCCTCGACGTCCTTGCCGACGCCGATGGTCATCGGGTGCTTCGACTTCGTGGCCGCGCCGGAGCGCAGGACGTCGCCGAGGGAGACGATCTCGCGGTCCGTGTTCGGGATCTCCACGCCGATCGCGCTCTTGCCCGGGATCGGCGACAGGATGCGGACCTCGTTCGACGCGACGGCGTACGACAGGTTCTTCGACAGCGCCGTGACGCGCTCGACCTTCACACCGGGACCGAGCTCGATCTCGTAGCGCGTGACCGTCGGTCCGCGCGAGAACCCCGTGACCTTCGCGTCCACCTTGAACTCGGTGAGCACGCCGGTGATCGCCGCCACGATGTCGTCGTTCGCCTGGCTGCGGGCGACCGAGGGGGTGCCGGCGCTGAGGGTGGTGGCTGCGGGCAGGCGGTACGGGGCTGCCGGGTCCTCGTCGGCGGCGGTCGCGGCGGGCAGGCCGTCGTCAGCGGCCTCGGGCTCGGGCGCCGTCGGCGAGACCACCGGGGAGACTCCGGCGTCGGGCCGGGCGACCGCCGCGGGCTGCTCGGGCACCGGGGTTCCGAAGTCGCGGAGGGCCTGTTCGGCGACGGCGAGGTCCTGCTCGACCTCCTGTGCGCCGTGCACGTCGTCGTGCTCGACCGAGTCGTTGAGGTTCACCGAGGCGGGCACCGCGGGCGTGTGGTCCACGAGTCCGGCGGCCGCGCCCGCGTTCGCGCCGACGGCCGGAGCAGCGGCACCGGCAGCGGCACCTGCAGCCGTACCGGCACCGACGCCGACTCCGGCACCGGTTCCGCGGTCGGGCACGGCCTGCGTCGCCGACGCGGGCAGCACGGGGCTGTCGTACGCCGGGTCCTCCTCGCGACCGGACTTGTTGCGGCGCCACCACGGGACGGTGCTCTCGGCGTCCTCACCGCCGGCAGCCTGCTCGTCCTCGAACCCGAGGTCCTCGAACAGCGGGAAGTCGGTCTGGTCCTTCGTGCGGCGCTTCGACGTCCGTGCTCGGGGCGCGGCCGGAGCGGCGTCCGCCTCGGTGGCGGGTTCGTCCTCGGCCACGGGGGCCGGCGCACCGAACAGGTACGCGTACAGCTCGTGGAGCCGGCGTCCGGTCTTGTTCGGCGGGGTCTTCGTGATGATGAAGAGCGACAGCACGAGCAGCACCACCGCGACCGGCACCGCGACCCACACGGTGGCGACCGCGACGAGCCAGCTGATCACCACCCAGCCGAGGACACCACCGGCGGCGGCCAGGGCGACCATGCCGTCGGACGCGCTCGGCTGCCCGCCGAACACGTGGCAGAGCGACGCGATGGAGACGAGCATCAGCCCGAGACCGATGCCGATCCGGGTGTTGTCGTGCACCGACGCCGGGTGGCGGAAGAGCCATCCGGCGAAGACGATCATGATGACGGGCAGTGCGACCGCCAGTCGCCCGAAGAGCCCGCCGAACGTGTAGGCGTCGAGCGTGACGGACACCGGGTTCGTGGGGTTGAGCCACTCGACGACACCGCCCGCGAGCGCGAGCACGAACAGGAGGAACGGGAAACCGTCGCGTCGTTCGTCCTTGGCGAGGGTCTCCTTGCCGAGCAGCCGGAACAGTGCTCCGACGCCGTGCGCCATCGCGAGCCATGCGGTCACGACGGGGTTCTGCTCGCGGAACACCGGGGTGGGTGCCGCCTGCGGCAGCTTCTTCGTCGTGGCCTGCGTGCGCGACGTACCGCGCGACCCGCTCCCGCGGGACGACGTGGACGCGCGCGAGCGCGTGGTCGACTTGGTGCCTCCGGCCATGCGACGGAGCCTAATCCCCGCTCGGGACATTCCGTGGATGCCCCGCCGCGACCGGACGCCCTCCGCGCTCAGTACCGGATCGCGTCGATGACCTTGACCCGGACCGCCACGATCGCGGGCAGGAACCCGGCGAGCGCCCCGACGAGCAGCGCCGAGCCGACACCGATCAGCGCCGCCTCGACCGGGAAGGGCGCTCCCCCGACGTCGACCCCGCTCGTGATCAGCCCCCGGACGGTCTCGTTCCCGAGCACCGCCGCGCCGACCATGACGCCGATCCCGCCGGCGACCAGCGTCCCCAGCACGTTCTCGAGCAGCACGGCGACGAAGATGCGTCCGGCGGTCGCACCGACCCCGCGTCGGATGCCGATCTCGCGGATCCGCTGCCGGACGCTCACCAGCGACACGTTGAGCAGCCCGAGCCCGCCGAGCACCAGGACGAGGACGGCGACCCCGGCGATCACCCAGCGCAGCGCACCGAGCGGGTCGCCGTCGACCGAGCCGGCCGCGTCGGAACGGTTCGCGTCGACGGTCCACCCGGGGCCGAGCGCCCGCTCGGCGTCCGATGCGATCCGTCCGGCGACCGCCTTCCCGTCGCTCTCCGGTACCCACACCTCGAACAGCCGCTGCGAACCGTCGTCGGGTGCGGCCTCCGCGCTCGACGTCGCGACCGACCGCGCCAGCTGGTAGAACATCGGCTCGGTGTCGTACTCCGAGGACACGTACCGGCCGATCACGACCGCGGTGACGTCGGGCGTCCCCGGCAGGCGCACGACCGGGTGCGTGACGACGTCCGGGCTGCCGAGACGGTCGAGGAACGCCTGGTTGACGACGAGCGCCGGCGCGAGTCGATCCCGGTCGTCCTCGGTGAACCACGCGCCGTCGTCGACGCGGACGCGGTGCATCTCGGCGTACGCGGGGTCGACGGTGACGCCCTGGGCCAGGGTGACCCCGTCGGGGAACTGCACGGGGCGCTGCGTCCACGACGCCTCGGTCGAGAACCGGACGTGGTAGCGCTCGGCACCGGCGCGGAGTTCCCGGTCGAGCGCCTCGGCGTCGGCCGCGGCAGCGGCACCCGTGCCGTCCCCCGTGGCCGAGGACGAGCCGGTGACCTGGTAGGTCGCCGGCCGTCCGCCGTACTGCTCGTTGAAGGCGGCGGTCACCCGCTCGGCGAGCGACCCGAACCCGACGACGACCGCGAGCGACGCCACCGCGATCGTGACCCCGATCAGGCTGAGCACGACCCGGCCGCGGTGCACGCGGAGCTCCTGCCAGGACTCGACGAACGTCCCGACGACGGTGGTGAGGAGCCGGTTCACGCCGCCACCCCCGGCCGCTCGACGGAGGCGGACTCGGACGCGGAGGCGGACCCTGACGCGGCGGGGGACTCGGTAGCGGACGCTGCCGTGTCGACGACGAGCCCGTGGTCGATCCGGTGGACGACGTCCGCCCGTGCTGCGACCGCGGTGTCGTGGGTGATGGTGACGAGCGCCGCGCCGGTCTCGGCCGCGACGGTCTCGAGCAGCTCCATGACCACGCGGCCGGTGTCGACGTCGAGTGCACCGGTCGGCTCGTCGGCCAGGATGAGCCGCGGCGACCGGACGAGTGCCCGGGCGATGGCGACGCGCTGCTGCTCCCCGCCGGAGAGCCGGTGCGGCTGCGTGTCGGCACGGTCGGCGAGGCCCACCCGGTCGAGCATCTCCACTGCCAGGCGACGACGCGACCAGAACGCCCGGCCGGTCGCGTAGAGCAACGGGACCTCGACGTTCTCGACTGCGGTGCGACCCTGCAGCAGGTTGAACTGCTGGAAGACGAAGCCGACGTCCGCGCCGCGCACCCGGTCGCGTCGGACCGAGCCGGCACGGCCGACGTCCCGCCCGTCGAACTCGTGCAGCCCCTCGCTCGGGGTGTCGAGCAGGCCGAGGACGTTGAGCAGGGTCGACTTGCCCGAGCCCGAGCGGCCGACGATGGCGACGCGGCTGTCCGCCTCGACGTCGAGGTCGACACCGCGCAGGATCTCCAGCGTGGAGCCGTCGGGGAGCGGGACGGACTTCCGGAGGTCGCGGACGTGCACGAGGCTCATCCGGTCACCACCGCGCCGTCCTCGGCGAACTCGTCCTCGGGCTGCGCCTCCTTGCCGGGGACGAACTGCAGGACGGTCTCGCCCTCGGTCAGCCCGTCACGCACCTCGACGGTCTCGCCGTCGTTGAGGCCGAGGGCGACCTCGCGCTCGGAACGCTTCCCGTCGTCGTCGACGACGGTGACGACGCCGCGCTGCGCGGTCCCCTGCACGGCGGTCGTCGGGAGCGTCAGCACGCCCTCGGCCGAGCCCGCGGACACGGCGACCGTGACCTCGAGCCCCGGGAACACGGTGACGTCCCCGGGGACGTCGCACCGCAGCTGCGTCGCACCCTCGGCACCCGAGGAGCCCCCGCCACCGTCCGCACCGTCGGCACCCGCGTCCGACGGCTCGCCCGCCGCCGAGGCGGACGCGGAGCTGAGCGCGAGGTTCGTGCAGGTGAAGGGCGCCGGCCCGTCCGTGATCGTCACGGTCGCCTCGGAGGGACGCGAGGTGAGTCGGTAGAGCTGGGCGGCCTCGAGCGTCGCGGTCACACGGTACGACTCCGGGGCGACCCGGGCGACGGTGTCACCGATCGCGACGGGCTGTTTCGCCACCAGGTCGAGTCCGGACACCGTGCCGGACGACGAGGCGACGACGGTCGCGAAGGTCACGGACGCCGGCGACGGCTCGCCGTCCTCGGTGGTGCCCTCCGCCGGGGTCTCGACCCGGAGGTCGATGATCGGCGCGCCCTGCTCGACGTGCGTGCCGTTCGTCACGAAGACCCGGTTGACCGTGCCCTCGGCGGTGGAGCGCACCGGCGTCGCGGCGACGGACTCGACGTGACCGGTCGCCTCGACGTCGTTGACGACGTCCCCCGTCTCGACGGTGACGGTCGGGTCCTCCAGCTGCGCGGTCGGGGTCGTCTCCTCGCCCTCGGGCTGCGCCGCGAAGAAGGCGAGGCGGACGAGGGACACCGCGATGGCGGCGAACACGAGGAACTTCAGGCCGGGCCACACCCAGCGACGCAGGACGGTCACCCTGGGACGGTATTGGCTGACATACCGAGGGAGCATCAGCCTGTGGGATGACGCAGGTCGGCCACCCGGCCGGTCGCGCAGTGGACTCCCGTCCGCACCACGGGGTGCAACGCGGCCGGGAGGCACGGCGAGCGTTCCCGGGGAACGCTCGCCGTGCCTCCCGGCCGGCTGCGGCGCGTCTGCCTACGCCTCGATGACCACCGGGACGATCATCGGGCGGCGGCGGTGCTTCGTGTTCACCCAGCGGCCGACGGTGCGGCGGACGACCTGCTGGAAGGCGTGCGCGTCCCGCGTGCCGTTGCCCGCCGCGTCGGCGAGCGCCTTCGCGATCTGCGGACGGACGTCGTCGAAGACGGAGTCGTCCTCGGCGAAGCCGCGCGACTGGATCTCCGGGCCGACCACGCACTGCCCCGTCGTGAAGTCCACGGCGCAGAAGATCGAGATGAAGCCCTCCTCCGCCAGGACCCGACGGTCCTTGAGGTCGGCGTCGGTGATCTCGCCCACGGTCGATCCGTCGACGTAGACGTAGGCGATGTCGAGTTGTCCGGCGACGCTCGCGACGCCGTCCTTCAGGTCGACGACGATGCCGTCCTGGCCGAGGATGACGTTGCGCGGCGGCACACCCGTCTGGATCGCCAGGTCGGCGTTCGCGTACAGGTGGCGGTGCTCGCCGTGCACGGGCAGCACGTTGCGCGGGCGCAGGATGTTGTAGCAGTAGAGGAGCTCGCCGGCCGACGCGTGACCGGAGACGTGCACCTTCGCGTTGCCCTTGTGGACCACCTTCGCGCCGAGCTTCGTCAGCCCGTCGATGACCCGGTAGACGGCGTTCTCGTTGCCCGGGATGAGGCTCGACGCGAGGATGACGGTGTCGCCCTCGCCGATCTCGATCTGGTGCTCGAGGTTCGCCATGCGCGCGAGGACGGCCATCGGCTCACCCTGCGACCCCGTCGACATGTAGACGATCTGGTCGTCCGGGACGTTCTTCGCCTTCTTCGTGTCGATGAGCACGTCGTCCGGCACCCGGAGGTAGCCGAGCTCGGCGGCGATGGTCATGTTCCGGATCATCGACCGCCCCATGAACGCGACCTTGCGGTTGGTCGCGGCGGCGGCGTCGAGGACCTGCTGCACGCGGTGGACGTGCGACGAGAAGCTCGCGACGACGACCTTCTTGCGGGCGCGGGAGATGACGTTCTCGAGCACCGGTCCGATGTCACGCTCGGGCGCGGTGAACCCGGGGACGTCGGCGTTGGTCGAGTCCGGCAGGAACAGGTCGACGCCCTGCTCGCCCAGGCGGGCGAAGGCACGGAGGTCGGTGATCCGGTCGTCCAGCGGGAGCTGGTCCATCTTGAAGTCACCGGTGTGCAGCACGCGCCCGGCGGGGGTCGTGATCGCGACGGCGAGGGCGTCCGGGATGGAGTGGTTCACGGCGACGAACTCGAGGTGGAACGGACCGAGCTGTTCGGTCTGGTCCTCCTGCACGACGAGCGTGTAGGGCTTGATCCGGTGTTCCTTGAGCTTCGCCTCGACGAGCGCGAGGGTCAGCGTCGAACCGATCAGGGGGATGTCGCCCTTGAGCTTGAGCAGGTAGGGGACGGCGCCGATGTGGTCCTCGTGCCCGTGGGTGAGCACGACACCGAGGACGTCGTCGAGACGGTCCCGGATCGGCCCGAAGTCGGGGAGGATGAGGTCGACGCCCGGCTGGTGCTCCTCGGGGAAGAGCACGCCGGCGTCGACGACGAGCAGCTTGCCGTCGAACTCGTACACGGTCATGTTGCGACCGATCTCGCCGAGACCCCCGACGGGGATCACGCGGAGGGTGCCGGGTTCGAGCGGCTGCGGTGTGGAGATCTGGGTGGGCATTCGGTCCTGACTGTCGTGCGACGCGCTACCGCTGCGCCGCGTGCTTTCCTAACGTGTGGTGCCTGGCACCTTCGGCAGTGCGCCGCCGGCCGCCGCGTTGCGGTCCGGGCGGAAGTTCGAGAAGTCGGCACCGGGGATGTCCCGGACCGCTTCGAGGGAGGTCTCGATGGCGTAGGCCTCGGTGTCCTCGGGGCCGACGAGCGGCAGCCGGACGCGCGGGCTGCCGATCCGGCCGAGGCCGTGGAGCACGTACTTCGCCGCGACGGTCCCGGGGACGTGGGTCATGATCGCACGGACGAGCGGTTCGACGCGCTTGTGCTCCGCGGTCGCGGTCGCCAGGTCGCCGCGGTTCACGGCGTCGACGATCGTGCGGTACGGCGTGCTCGTGATGTTCGCCGTGACGCCGATCAGCCCGGTGGCGCCGATCGACAGGTGCGGGAGCACGTTCGTGTCGTCGCCCGAGAAGTACATGAGGTCGGTGTTGTTGAGCACCCGGGAGACCTCGGCGAAGTCGCCCTTGGCGTCCTTCACGGCGAGGATGTTCGGGTGGTGCGAGGCCCGCACGATGGTCTCGTACGTGATCGGGATGCCCGTGCGGCCCGGGATGTCGTACAGGATCACCGGCAGGTCGGTGGCGTCGGCGATCATCCGGAAGTGGGTGAGGACGCCCGCCTGGGTCGGCTTGTTGTAGTACGGCGTGACGATCATCACGCCGTCGGCGCCGGCCTTCTCGCTCTGCTTGTAGAGGTGGATCGCGTGCGCGGTCTCGTTGGAGCCGCCGCCCGTGATGATCTTCGCGCGGCCCGCGGCGACGGACTTGCCGACCTCGACCAGGCGGAGCTTCTCCGGGTCGGTCAGCGTGCTCGTCTCACCGGTGGTGCCGGTGACGACGATGCCGTCGGCGCCGGCCGTGATGCAGTCGTCGATGTGCTGCTCGACGCCGGGCCAGTCGACCTCTCCGTCGGCCGTGAACGGCGTCACGAGGGCGACGAGGACCTGACCGAAGGGATTCTCACGCGGGGACACGCCCTCCAGCGTACCGGGGATGCGCGACGGCACCGCCGTCCGGTCGGACGGTGCGCGGCTCGCGGACGGTGCGACGCCGCGGCCCGTTCCGGCGCGGCTCGGCTGCGGCCGGGAGGCGCGGCCCGGCTCCGTGCGGGAGGCGCGGCTCGCGCACGGCGCGCGGCTGCGGCCGGGAGGCGCGGCTCGGCTCCGTACGGCGACTCGCGGTCCGGCAGGTGGACGCCGCGCGCTGGCGCGGTGCACAACCGGAAGCACGTCGCGCCACGGGATTGCGTGGCGCGACGTGCTTCGTGTTGTGCGCGAGCACGTCGCGCCGGCCGCGCCGGCCCGCGCCGGCCGCGCCGGCCGCGCTCCCGAGGGCGCTACGCGCGGCGGCGCCACTCCCGGAAGCGGTAGCGGGTGGCGTCGACGCGCGACTCCTGCCACGGGCCCTCGTCGACGAGCTCCCACGCGTCGTCGAGCGCCGGCGCGCGGGTGTCTCCCGGTACGTCACGGTCGACGATCGTCTCGGACACCCGGTCGGCGAAGGGCAGGGCGTCGGCGTAGACGGCTCCCCCGCCGATCACCCACACGGTCTCGTCGGTGTCGAGTGCGGTCGCCAGGTCGTGCACGACCTCGGCACCCTCCGCCGACCACGAGGGGTCCCGCGTCAGCACGACGTTCCGACGCCCCGGCAGTGGTCGGAAGCGCGGCGGCAGTGAGTCCCAGGTGCGCCGCCCCATCACGACCACGGCGTCGCCGGTGACCTGCCGGAAGTGCGCGAGGTCCTCCGGGACGTGCCACGGGATGCCGCCGTCGGCGCCGATCACACCGGACGCGGTGCGCGCCCAGACCATGCCGACACCGCGGACGGGCTCGGTCCAGGCCATCAGACGGCGACCGCGGCCTTGATCGCCGGGTGGTGCTCGTAGTCGACGACCGTGAAGTCCTCGTACACGTAGTCGTCGATCGAGTCGCGCGAAGCGATCTCGAGCGTCGGGTACGGGTACGCCGTGCGGGAGAGCTGCTCGCGGACCTGCTCGACGTGGTTGTCGTACACGTGGCAGTCGCCGCCGGTCCACACGAAGTCGCCGACCTCGAGCCCGGTCTGCGCGGCGATCATGTGCGTGAGCAGCGCGTAGGACGCGATGTTGAACGGCACGCCGAGGAACATGTCCGCGCTCCGCTGGTACAGCTGGCACGAGAGCTTGCCGTCGACCACGTAGAACTGGAAGAACGCGTGGCAGGGGGCGAGCGCCATCTCCGGCACGTCGGCGACGTTCCAGGCCGAGACGATGAGACGACGGGAGTCCGGGTTCGTCCGGATCTGCTCGATCACCTGGGCGATCTGGTCGACGTGCTCCCCCGACGGTGTCGGCCACGAGCGCCACTGCACGCCGTAGACCGGGCCGAGGTCGCCGTCCTCGTCCGCCCACTCGTTCCAGATGCGCACGCCGTGCTCCTGCAGCCACCGGGCGTTGCCGTCGCCGCGCAGGAACCAGAGCAGCTCGTAGGCGACGGACTTGAAGTGCACGCGCTTGGTCGTGACCAGCGGGAAGCCCTGCGACAGGTCGTACCGGAGCTGCGCGCCGAAGATGCTGCGCGTGCCGGTGCCGGTGCGGTCGCCCTTCGGCGCACCCTCCTCGAGCACCCGGCGCAGCAGGTCTTCGTAGGGAGTGGGGACGGTGGGATCGGGCTGCACGGTCTCGCTCACACGGAGAGCCTACGTCCACGACACGGCGAGCCTCCGTCCACGAGGAGAACCCGGGGCTCGCTGAGTACCGTGGGCCGCATGTCGACCCAGCCGCTCTCGATCCTCGTCGCCGGTGCGTCCGGCTTCATCGGGACCCCCCTCGTCCGCGCCCTGCGCGAGGCCGGACACCACGTCACGACCCTGACCCGCAGCGAACCCCGCACCGCGAGCGCGTTCCGCTGGTCCCCCGGCACGCGACCGCTCGACCCGGCGGTGCTCGACGGCGCGGACGTGGTGATCAACCTCGCCGGCGCGAACATCGGCAGGCTGCCCTGGACCGAGTCGTACAAGCGGGAGATCCTCGACTCGCGCGTGCAGGCCACCGAGACCCTCGTCGAGGCGATGCGCCACGCGACGAACCCTCCGGCGCTCTTCCTGTCCGGGTCGGCCTCGGGCGTGTACGGCGACCGTCCCGTGGACGTCCTCGACGACGACGACGAGGCCGGCCGGGGCTTCCTCGCCGACGTCTGCACCCAGTGGGAGGCCGCCGCGACCGCAGCCCCCGAGGGCGTCCGCGTCGTCCTGCTCCGCACCGGCATCGTGGTCGGGCAGGGCGGCGGCGCACTCGCACCCCTCGTGCCGCTCACCAAGGCGGGACTGGGCGGCAAGCTCGGCACCGGTGGCCAGTTCTGGCCGTGGATCGCGCTCGAGGACGAGGTCGGCGCGATCGTGCACCTCGCCACCAGCCCGGAGGCCGCCGACGTGCGCGGCCCTGTCAACCTCGCCGGACCGGAGGCCGCGGTGTCGAACCGCATCACCCGCCGCGTCGCCGAGGACCTGCACCGCCCCTACCTGTTCAGCGTGCCGGCCTTCGCCCTGCGCACGCTGCTCCGCGAGGCCGCCGACGAGATGCTGCTCTCGAGCCAGCGCATGGTGCCGCGCAAGCTCACCGGCTCCGGCTACCGGTTCCGGTACGAGCACGCCGAGGACGCGGTCGACGCGGCCTTCTGACCCGACGACCGGAACGACCCGACGAACCGGAACGACCCGACGACCGGAACGACCCGACGACCCGGCGGACGGGAGGCCCGTGGCGGACACCGCCACGGGCCTCCCGTCCGTCAGCGGGTCGCCGCCGCCTTCACCAGTGCGGTCCGCATCGCCGCTCGCGCGCGCTTGCGGTCACCGGCGGCGTCGTAGACGAGGCCCAGTCGGTACCAGCCGCGCCAGTCCTCGGGGTCGGCCTCGACGGCGTCCCGGTACCGCGGGAACAGCTCGTCGGCTGCCTCGCGCGTGGGGCGCCCCGACGGGCGGACGGGGACGACGTCGTCCGGGGTCGCGCCCTCGCGCTCGAGTCGCGCGCCGAGCCGTGTGATGCGCAGCCCGAAGCGGACCTCGAGCACGAGCAGCAGCGCGCCGATCGCCGCGACGACGAACAGCGCGACGCCGATGCCGATGCCGATCGGCTGACCGGTCGCCACGAACGCGACCGCACGCTGACCGACGAGCCCGATGTAGAGCGCGAGCAGCAGGGTCATCAGCGCCGCACCCCAGAACGGGGAGCGGAGGGACCGCCAGGTCGACGTCACGGCTGGCCGATGCCGAGGACGCTGCCGAGCCCGACGGTCAGGCCGCGGGCACCGACCACGGCGGACAGCGCCGCCCGGACGCCTGCGACGTACGCCACGTCGTCGTTCGTGTCGTGGCGGATCGTGACGGTCTCACCGGGGCCGCTCAACAGCACGTCCTGCACCGCCTTCACCCCCGGCAGGCGCAGGGAGTGGATCGGGACGCTCGCCACCTGCTGCCCGCGGGCACGCTGGTCGACGTGCGGGGCGTCGACGGGACCGACCTCGCGACGGGCGTCCGCGATGAGCTCGGCGGTCCGGACGGCGGTGCCCGACGGGCTGTCGATCTTGCCCGCGTGGTGCGTCTCGACGATCTCGACGGACGGGAACCACGGCGCGGCGATCGTGGCGAGGTGCGTGGCGAGCACCGACCCGATCGAGAAGTTCGGGACGACGAGCACACCCTGGTCGGGCCGTGCCTCGAGCCCGGAGCGGAGCGTTGCGAGGCGGTCGAGCGACCAGCCGGAGGTCCCGACGAGGACGTTCGCGCCGCTCGCCAGGGCGTGGTCGACGATCGCGGGGCTCAGCGCGGGCACGGTGACGTCCACCACGACGGCTGCTCCGCCGAACACCGACGGCGGTGCCTCGTGCACGGCGTCCTTCGAGGACAGCGACGCGACGAGTTCGAAGCCGTCGAGCGACTCCACGACGGAGGCCACCAGGCCCCCGAGACGACCGGTGGCGCCGACGACGGCGACGGGAGTGACCATGGCTCCATCCTAGGATCGACGCATGCCGCTCCAGGTCAGGTCCGTGCCCGCCGACGCACCCGAGGTCGACGCGCTGCTCGACGCCTACCTCGACGAGCGCGAGGCGACCTTCCCGAGTGCGCAGGGCTCGTACTCGCGGAAGCGCACCCCGGCCGTCGAGTTCACGGCGCCGAACGGCGTGTTCGTGGTCGCGTACGAGGTCGACGAGGACGGGGCGCTCCCGATCGGGTGCGGCGGCCTGCGACGGATCGCCGCCCGTGCGGACGGCGATGCCACCCCGGACGACGACGCACGGTTCGAGGTGAAGCACGTCTACGTCTCCCCCGCCGGACGGGGTCGGGGCGTCGCGACCGCGGTGATGGACGCACTGGAGGGCGCCGCGCGGGACCTCGGCGCGACGAGCGTCGTCCTCGACACGAACGACTCGCTCGTCGCCGCGGGTGCGATGTACCGGAGCCGCGGGTACGAGCGCACCGCGGCGTTCAACGAGAACCCCAACGCGACCGCCTGGTACTGCAAGCCGGTGCGCTGACCGGTGTCGTGCCTCCCGGCCGGCCCCGTGGCGCGCTGGGCGGTGCGCCGCTAGACGGGTTGTTCGACCGGCAGACCCGTGCGGAGCTCCACCGGCAGGTGGGCCAGGTCGTTGAGGGTGACCACCTCGGCCGGCTTCGCGGAGCGGATCCGGATGATGGTGAGCGCCGTGTGCGCCACGTTGGTGCCCATCCAGCGCCACTCCGGTGCCTGGAAGGCCTCGCGGACGAACCAGCCGATCACGGCGTTGTGCGTGATGAGCAGGTCGTGGCGGTCCTCGCGCGCCGGGGTGAACCACTCGGCGACGGCGTCGCCCATCTGGGCCTGCCCGGCGACGATCTCCTCTTCCGTCACGCCGCCGTACCATCCCTGGTACGCGTGCGGCATGTCCGGCGTCGGTCCCGACGGGATGCAGTCGAAGAGCAGCGTCGAGGGCTCCGGCTGGATCGAGGGCAGCCGCTGTGCGAGGTACGCAGCCGTCTCGCTCGGGGCGTCGAGCGGCGAGTGGTACACGCCGTCGAAGGGCACCCCGCCGAGGCGGTCGGCGACGAGCACTGCCTGGCGCTTGCCGCGTTCGGAGAGCTTGCCGTCGCGGAGTCCGTGCTCGGCGTCCTGGTGTTCACCGTGCCGGACGAGGTACAGGTAGTGCGACACGTCCGTCACCCCTCGACGCCGATGGCCGCGGCGAGTTCGTCCCGCTGCACGGCTCCCACCACCGAGGTGATCGTGGGTCGGGTGAGCAGGTCGCGCGCCAGGTCGAGCACGTCGCCGGCGGTGACCCGGTCGACCCGCTGCAGCGCGGTGCCGAGGTCGGTGAACTCCCCCGTGCCCAGTTCGGACCGGCCGAGGCGGGTCATCCGGGCGTCGGAGTCCTCGAGCGAGAGCGTCAGGGCTCCCTCGATCTGGCCCTTGGCGCGGCGGAGCTCGTCCTCGGTGATGCCGTCGTCGACCATCCGCGCGAACTCGGCGTCGATGATCTCGACCACGCCGGCGACGTTGTCCGGGGCACAGCCGGCGTAGACGCCGAAGGCGCCGTTGTCGAGGTAGGCCGGGGCGAAGGAGGACACGGCGTAGGCGAGTCCGCGGCGCTCGCGGACCTCCTGGAAGAGGCGCGAGCTCATGCCCCCGCCGAGCACGGCGTTCAGCACGCTGAGCACCGGGCGGCGTTCGTCGCGGAGGTCCAGCCCCTGCGAACCACGGAGCATGCTGACCTGCTCGGTCGGCCGGTGCGCGACGGCGAGGCGCGGCACCGCCGGGTCGGCGACGGGCTGCGGAGAGCGCCGGGCGAGCGGCGAGGCCCGCGGGGCGTCGCGGAAGACGCGCTCGACGAGTTCGCGGAAGCGGTCGTGGTCGACGGCACCAGCGGCGGTGACGACGATGCCGTTCGGTGCGTAGTGCTCCCGGTAGTGGTCGAGGACCTCGTCGCGCCCGACGGCACGGATGCTCTCGGGTGTCCCGCCGATCGGACGGCCGAGGGGGTGCCCGTCGAAGGCAGCGGCGAAGAAGGCCTCGCCCGCGACGTCCGCCGGGTCGTCGGCGGCCATCGCCAGCTCCTCGAGGATGACGCCGCGCTCGACGGCGAAGGCGTCCGCGTCGAGCACCGAGCCGGTGACCATGTCGCCGATCACCCCGACCGCCATCGGGACGTCGGTGTCCCGGACCCGCGCGTAGTAGCAGGTGTACTCCTTGGCGGTCGCGGCGTTGTGCTCACCGCCCACGGAGTCGAACGCGATGGCGATGTCGAGTGCGCTGCGTCGACCGGTGCCCTTGAAGAGCAGGTGCTCGAGGAAGTGCGTGGACCCGAACTGCCCTTCGCGCTCGTCACGGGACCCGACACCGACCCAGAAGCCGAGGCTCGTGGAGCTCGCCCCCGGCACCGACTCGGTGAGGACCCGGACACCGGACGGCAGCACGGATCGACGGACGAAGGCACCACCGGACGTCAGGAAGGACGTGTCCTGGGCCTCGAGCGGCAACGGCACTGGCTGGTTCATCGCAGGAGAGCCTACTGACCCGGCAGGGCCGATCATCCAGATTCCACAGGCTCGCGGCGCGTGCCTCGAACTGGGGTACATCCGAGGAGGATAGAAAGACTCGTCTGTCTGTCCTCACTGTGGTACAGTCGTCACATCGGGTCGGAAGCCCCCCTAGATTCCGACCCGGTGGCTCGGGACATCAGTCCTGCGCGGCGGAGTCCCCCCACTCCCCCGCGGAGCCGATGAGTCCGAGGAGCAGCGCTGTGACGGTCGATTCCCCCCAACCGGCCGTCCAGCGCCTCCCCGGCCCGAGCACGAACCTCGCGTCGCCGGACGGGTCGAGCGTCCCCCCGGCTCCCCGCTCCGGCGGCGCGAAGGTCCGCATCCTCGAGACCGCGTCGAGACTCTTCTACGAAGAGGGCATCCGCGGCGTCGGCGTCGACCGCCTGATCTCCGAGGCGAGCGTCACGAAGGCGACGTTCTACAAGCACTACGGGTCGAAGGACAACCTGATCCTGGCCTACATCCGGGCGCAGGACGAGCGGGTGCAGCAGGCCTTCGCGCGCCTGGTCGAGGAGGCAGCCTCCCCGGTCGAGGCCGTCCGCGCCTGGGTCTCCGCCGTCTCGGACGACGTCGGCCGACCGGACTTCCGCGGCTGCGCCTTCCTCAACGCCGCTGCCGAGTACCACGATCCCCGCGACCCGGTCCGCCAGGTCGTCGCCGCGCACCGCGACTGGTACACGGAACAGCTCTTCGCGCTGCTGCAGCGCGCCGGACACCCGATGCCGGGCGACGGCGCCGACGAGCTCATGCTCGCGCGCGACGGCGTCATGGCCGGTGCGTACGCCGGCGACGCCATCGCGGCCACCGCCGCGCTCGGGCGGGTCGTCGAGCGCGTCATCACGCGCTGACCACGACGGGCGCGTCCGACGCCTCCCGGGTGGGCAGCGGACGGACGGGAGGCACGTGGCGGCGCCGTCCCGCGCCTCCCGTCCGTCCCATCCACGGGACAGGACGCGGGTGTTGGCTGGACGCATGGCCAACGACCCCAACTGGAACCTCCCCGAGGTCCCCTCGTTCACCCTGACCAGCCCCGACTTCAGCGACGGTGGCGCACTGCCCGACTGGGCACGCGGCTCCGACGCCGGTGGTGAGGACCGCTCCCCCGCGCTCGAGTGGTCCGGCGCCCCCGACGGCACGCAGAGCTACGTGCTCACCGTGTACGACCCCGACGCGCCGACCGGCTCGGGCTTCTGGCACTGGAGCCTGACGGACGTCCCGGCCTCGACCACGTCGCTCCCGCAGGGCGCCGGCACCGACGACGCGCTGCTGCCCGCCGAGGCGCTGCGGCGTCGCAACGAGTACGGCACGGACACCTTCCTCGGTGCCGCCCCGCCCGCCGGCCACGGTCCGCACCGCTACGTCTTCACCGTCAGCGCCCTCGACGTGCCGGTGCTCGAGGCCCCCGCCGACGCCACGCCGGCGGTCGTCGGCTTCCTGCTCCGCGAGCACCTGCTCGGCCGCGCGCAGCTCACCGGCACGCAGGAGACCCCCGCTTCCTGACGCCGCCCGGGACACGGCGACGGCCGCCGCTCCAGCAGGAGCGGCGGCCGTCGTCGTGTCAGCAGCGCGAGGCGCGAGGGATCAACCCTCGGCGTTGTCCTCGGTGTGCTTCTCGTGGCCCTCGCGGCCCTCGGTGTCCACCTCGTCGGCGACGACCGGCGCGAGCGAGAGCTTGCCGCGGTCGTCCACCTTGGTGACCTCGACCAAGACCTTCTGGCCGACGCCGAGCACGTCCTCGACGTTCTCCACGCGCTTGCCACCGGCGAGCTTGCGGACCTCGGAGACGTGGAGCAGACCGTCGCGGCCCGGGAGCAGCGACACGAAGGCACCGAACGTCGCGATCTTGACGACCGTGCCGAGGAACTGGTCCCCGATCTCCGGGTTCGTCGGGTTCGCGATGGCGTTGACCTGCGCACGGGCGGCCTCGGCCGACGGGCCGTCGACGGCGCCGATGTAGACCGTGCCGTCGTCCTCGATCGAGATGTCGGCGCCGGTCTCGTCCTGGATCCCGTTGATCGTCTTGCCCTTCGGGCCGATCAGCTCGCCGATCTTGTCGACGGGGATCTGCACCGAGATGACGCGCGGAGCGGTGTCCGCCATCTCGTCGGGGGCGTCGATCGCCTCGGTGAGCACACCGAGGATGGCCGAGCGGGCCTCCTTGGCCTGCTTCAGCGCGGCGTCGAGGACCGACGACGGGATGCCGTCGAGCTTCGTGTCGAGCTGGATGGCGGTGACGAACTCGAAGGTACCGGCGACCTTGAAGTCCATGTCGCCGAGGGCGTCCTCGGCACCGAGGATGTCGGTCAGCGCCGCGTAGCGGGTCTGGCCGTCGACGGTGTCGGAGACGAGGCCCATCGCGATGCCCGCGACCGGCGCGCGCAGCGGCACACCGGCGTTGAGGAGCGACAGGGTCGAGGCGCAGACGGAGCCCATCGACGTCGAACCGTTGGAGCCGAGGGCCTCGGACACCTGACGGATGGCGTAGGGGAACTCCTCGCGCGACGGCAGCACCGGCACGAGGGCGCGCTCGGCGAGGAAGCCGTGCCCGATCTCGCGACGCTTCGGCGAACCGACGCGACCGGTCTCACCCGTCGAGTACGGCGGGAAGTTGTAGTGGTGCAGGTAGCGCTTCTTCGTGACGGGCGACAGCGAGTCGATCTGCTGCTCCATCTTGAGCATGTTCAGCGTGGTGACGCCGAGGATCTGCGTCTCGCCGCGCTGGAAGATCGCCGAGCCGTGGACGCGCGGGATCACGGCGACCTCGGCGTCGAGCGGACGGATGTCGGCGAGGCCGCGACCGTCCATGCGGACCTGCTCGGTCAGGATGCGGCCGCGGACGACCTTCTTCGTGACCGACTTGTACGCTCCGCTGACCTGGCCGTTGGCGGACTCGGGGAGCTCCCCGGCCTCGACCTTGGCGGCGACGGCCTCCTTGACGCGGGCCTTCAGGGCGTCGTCCTTGTCCTGACGCTCGAGCTTGCCGGCGATCTGGTAGACGTCCTTGAGCTCGTCGAGGGCGAGGGCCTCGACGGCGGAGTAGACCTCGGGGGCGTACGGCGGGAAGACCGGGTAGTCCTGGATCTCCTTGGCCGACTGTGCGGCCATCTTCGCCTGCGCCTCGACGAGGACCTTGAGGAACGGCTTGGCCGCCTCGAGGCCCTGCGCGACGATCGCCTCGTCGGGCTTGGTGGCGCCGCCCTGGATGAGGCCCCAGGCGTGCTCGGTCGCCTCCGCCTCGACCATCATGATCGCGACGTCCTCGTTGCCCTGGTCGTCGGTGACGACACGGCCGGCGACGGTGAGGTCGAAGACCGCTTCCTCGAGCTGCGAGGCCTTCGGGAACGCGACCCACTGGTCACCGATGAGCGCGAGGCGCACACCGGCGATCGGGCCGGAGAACGGCAGACCGGAGATCTGCGTCGACGCGGACGCCGCGTTGATCGCGAGCGCGTCGTAGAACTCGTCCGGCGCGATGCTCAGGACGGTGATGACGATCTGGACCTCGTTGCGCAGGCCGTCGACGAACGACGGGCGCAGCGGCCGGTCGATGAGACGGCAGACGAGGATCGCCTCGGTGCTCGGACGGCCTTCGCGACGGAAGAACGAACCGGGGATCTTGCCGGCGGCGTACGAGCGCTCCTCGACGTCGACCGTCAGCGGGAAGAAGTCGAAGCCCTCACGCGGGTGCTTGCCGGCGCTGGTGGCCGAGAGGAGCATGGTCTCCTCGTCGAGGTACGCGGCGACCGCGCCCTGGGCCTGCTGTGCGAGGCGGCCGGTCTCGAACCGGACGACGCGCTTGCCGAACTTGCCGTTGTCGATGACGGCTTCGGCGAACTTGATCTCGGGACCCTCCAAAAGGGTGCCTCCTTGACGTGTTCGGCAGACCTGGGCGACGGCACTCGTGGTGCGTGCGCGCCGAGGGGTCGGGGCGCATGTCTGGCCAGCAGTAGAAGCACTCGGGACTCCGAACGGCCCGCGAGCCACCACCGATGACCAGCTCCGTGCCCGGTCTGCGCAGTGTTGTGTGCCAGCTCCGCGAGTGTGACGTCCGGAGCGTGACGTCCGGAGAACGGTCCCCGGACGATGAGGACTTTACCAGTCCTCAGGCACCCGGCGGGTGTTGCTCCTGGCGAACGGGCGTGTCCCCGGTAGCCTGCCGACATGCGCATCAGCCCTCCCCGGCGCGTGCTCGTCGCGGCCGCCGTGGTCGTGGGCGCGCTCGTCGCACCGGTCGTCACCGCCCTGCCCGCGAGCGCGTCGACGACGGAGTACCCCACGTGGCAGGACGTGCAGCGCGCGAAGGGGGACGAGCAGGCCGCGGCCGCAGAGGCGACGAAGGTGCAGGCGGCACTGCGGTCCGTGCAGGCCGACGCCGCGGCGAAGTCGCAGACCGCCCTCGACGCCTCCGAGGCCGCCGACCGTGCCGAGGCGGACCTCGCGTCGGCGACGCAGACCGCCACGGCGCTCCGGTCCCAGGCCGACACCGCCGAGCGCACCGCCACCCAGGCGCAGGACCGTGCGGGGCAGCTCGCCGCGACCCTGTACCGGGACGGCAGCCAGAACGCGATGACCACGCGCATCGCCACCACGGACGACCCGGACCAGCTGCTCTACCAGCTCGGCGCCGTCGACCAGCTCTCGAGCACGTGGGAGGGCGTCCTCGAGGACGCCTCGGTCGCCGGCCGCACGGCGGAGTCGCTGCACGACCAGGCCGAGCGTGCCGAGTCCGAGCGGAGCACCCTCGCCGCCGCCGCCGAGGAACGGTCCGCCACGGCCCGGACGGCCTCCGACGCCGCCGAGCGGGCCGTCGCCGACACCCAGCAGCACAGCGACGAGCTCTACGCGCAGCTGGCCACCCTGAAGGACACCACCGCCACGACCGAGCAGCGGTACGAGCTCGGCGTGCAGGTCGCCGCACAAAAGGCCGCGCAGCAGCGGGCGCGCGAGCGAGCCGCCGCAGCCCAGCGCGCGGCGGCGGCAGCCGCCCCCTCGGCCCCGGCGCCGGTCGCGACCAGCGGCGGGACCGACACGTCCTACCCGAGCACGGGCGGCGTCACGGTCGACCCGGCCGGTGCGCAGGCGTACGCCCGCAGTGCGATCGGCGCCTACGGCTGGGGCGGAGACCAGTTCTCGTGCCTGGTCTCCCTCTGGAACCAGGAGTCGGGCTGGCGGGCCAACGCCCTCAACGCCTCGAGCGGTGCGTACGGCATCCCCCAGTCACTGCCCGCGAGCAAGATGGCGGTCGCCGGGGCGGACTGGCGGACGAACGCCGCCACCCAGGTCAACTGGGGGCTGGCGTACATCCACGACGCCTACGGCTCGCCCTGCGCGGCGTGGAACCACGAGATGAGCGTCAACCCGCACTGGTACTGACCGGCCGACACCGTCCGGTACCGCGGGTCAGTGGCCGAGGCCACCGAGCAGGGACGCGAAGTCGGTCGGCGCGGCGAGCGTCTCCTGCTGCGGCGTCCGCCGGGAGGCGCGGATCGCCCAGGCCAGGTCGACCCCGGCCCGGCGGATGCGTGCGTCCAGCGCGGCGGAGTCCGCCTCGCTCCCCCAGTCGTCGGTCGCGGCGAAGACACCGGTCGGTACGACGGCGGCGCGCAGGTACGCGAACACCGGGCGGAAGGCGTGGTCGATCGCGAGCGAGTGCCGTGCGGTGCCCCCGGTCGCCGCGAGCAGCACCGGCAGGTCGGTCACGCCGTCCTTGTCGAGCACGTCGAGGAACGACTTCGCCAGACCGCTCATCCCCGCGGTGAAGACCGGGGTGACGAAGACGAGCGCGTCGGCCTCGAGCACGGTGCGCTGAGCGGCGGCCAGGCCCGGTGCGGCGAACCCGGTGAGCATCGCGTCGACGATCTCGTGGGCGATCGGACGCAGCTCGACGTGGCGGACGTCCACCGTGCCTCCCGGCTGGTCGACCGAGACGGCGGCGACCGCGGACGCGGCGAGCCGATCCGCGAGCAGGCGGGTGGAGCTGGGCTCGGAGAGCCCGGCGGAGACGACGGCGATGGTGGTCATGGCAGTTCCCGACTTTCGATGCGTTTGCATGAACATCGTACCGAACCGTGGCCGGGGCGCAACCATTCCCGGTCGTGGCCGGCCGGGGACGAGGAACGCCCCGGTCCTCACGAGGAGGACCGGGGCGTTCGGTCACGCAGTGTCTGCGAGTCGACTAGCGACGCAGGCCGAGGCGCTCGATGAGCGCACGGTAGCGGCTGATGTCGACGTCGGAGAGGTACCCGAGGAGACGGCGACGCTGACCGACCATGAGCAGCAGACCACGACGCGAGTGGTGGTCGTGCTTGTGCTCCTTGAGGTGCTCGTTCAGGTCGTTGATGCGACGCGTCAGAACGGCGACCTGGACCTCGGGGGATCCGGTGTCGCCCGGGTGGGTCGCGTACTCTTCGATGATCTCCTGCTTGACCTTCGCGTCAAGTGCCATGGATGATCCCCTTCCTGTCCGTTGCGCGGTGCTCATGCCTGATGCATGGGCGCTCTTTGTCCGCGGCCGTTCGACGGCAACCGGACGAGACTACCAGAGATCAGGCAGGGCGGGCGCGCAGCCGCTGCCGTCGCGGCACCGGCAGCAGGCTCCGGACGAGCCCGACGAGGGTGGCACCGAGCAGCCCGCCGAGACCGTTCGACAGCACGTCCCGCGGATCCGCGACCCGGTACGGCAGGAAGCGGGCCTGCGCGAGCTCGATCCCGACCGACAGCACGACCGCGACCACGGCGCCCAGCAGCCACCAGCGACGCGGCAGCCACAGCGCCGCGATCATCCCGACGGGGACGAACATCCCGATGTTCGCGAGGAACTCGACCCGGTCGTAGGTGAACCAGGCACCGTGCGGCAGCTGCTGCAGCCAACCGATCACGTGCAGCACGAGCTCGTCCTGCGCGTGCGTGAAGACCCGCGGCGTGAGGGTCATCCGCCAGATCACCCAGGCGTAGCCGGCGGTGAGGGCGAGCAGCAGGAGCTTCCGGAACATCCGGTCAGTATCGCTGCCGGCTCCTGGCAGCCGGCCGCGCCCCACCTGGGCGGACGCCGGGCCACCCTGGCACGACGCTGTGGCCTGCTGCCAGCATGGACGCATGCCGGAGCAGGGGACGCGCGGCCGCACCAGGGGCAGCGGACGACGACAGTGGGCGGTGCTCGCCGTCGGAGCGGTCGTCGCCGTGGCCGTGGGCGGGCTCGTCCTCTCCACGGTGTCGGGGTCCGACGACGGTCCGGACGGCACCGGCACCCCCGGCGCGACGACGACGAGGAGCAACGGTGTCGAGCCGGGCCGGGCGATCGCGGAGCGCGAGTCGGCCGCGACCGCGTTCCCGGGCGGCCTGGCCCACCAGCCGGACCAGGACGGACAGGCTGCGCGCCGAGCCGCGGAGGCCCGGGCGGACGGCGAACGCGCGACCGCCGAGCAGATCGACGTCATCGCGGACCAGCCCGTCGCGACCTGGCTGACGAACCCCTCCGAGTCCGTCACCCGACAGGTCGTCCGGCGGGTGGTCCGGGGCGCCGAGCAGCAGCACCGCACGCCCGTCTTCGTCCTCTACGCGATCCCGGACCGCGACTGCGGCAGCTACTCCGCCGGCGGCACCGCCGAGGACGCCTACCTGCCGTGGGTGCGGTCGGCCGTCCGGGCGATGGCCGGCTCGCACGCGGTCGTGCTCGTCGAACCGGACTCGATCGCGCAGATCCACGTCTGCGAGCGCCTCGGCCGGGAGCGCCTGCGACTGCTGGACCTCGCCGTGGACGAGCTCGCCGGACACGGGTTGACGGTGTACCTCGACGGCGGCAACGAGGACCGGGTCCCCGTCACCGAGATGGCACGGTGGCTGCGGGCGGCCGGGGTCGACCGGACGCAGGGCTTCGCGACGAACGTCTCGAACTTCTACCGGGTGGACACGGAACGCGCGTACGCCGACCGGTTGGCGGACGCGATCGGTGGCGACCCGCACTTCGTGATCGACGTCTCGCGGAACGGGCAGGGCTGGCGCGGCACCTGGTGCAACCCCGAGGGTGCGGGACTCGGACAGGCACCGCACGTCACCGCGGGGTCCACCCGGCTCGACGCCCTGCTCTGGGTGAAGACGCCCGGGCTCAGCGACGGCACCTGCAACGGCGGGCCGGCGGCCGGGCAGTGGTGGGAGTCGTACGCCCTGGCGCTGGTGGAGCACCGCCAGCGCGACTGACCCGCCGGGCCCCCGCAGCCCCAGCCGGCCAGCCGCTCCGGACCGGGCAGCACCGTCGTCGGTCGTCGGTGGTTCCATGGCGCCATGACCGCCACCCGCCGCCACTCCGTCGTCCCGCCGTACCTGCTGCGCGCCGTCGCCGCCGCGTCGCAGCACCCCCGCGCGGCCTCGGCGGCACGGACCGCGCTGGCCGAGATGGACGTCGTCACCGCTCCGAAGCACGAGCACCGCGTCCGACCGCAGGGCATCAGCGGCTCGGTCGACCGCTCGCCGCAGCGCACCGTCGCCGACGCGCGCGGCACGACCACCCTGCCCGGCACGGTCGTCCGGCGCGAGGGCGACCCCGACTCCGGTGACGCCGCGGTCGACGAGGCGTACGCCGGACTCGGCGCGACGCACGCGTTCTGGCTCGACGTGTTCGGCCGGGTGTCGATCGACGGCGCCGGGCTCCCCCTCGACGCCACGGTGCACTACGGGCAGGACTACGACAACGCCTACTGGGACGGGCGGCGCATGGTGTTCGGCGACGGGGACGACGAGGTGTTCCGGCGCTTCACGGTCGCGCTCGACGTCATCGGCCACGAGCTGGCCCACGGCGTGACCCAGTACACCGCCGACCTGACGTACCAGGGGCAGTCGGGCGCGCTGAACGAGTCGGTGAGCGACGTGTTCGGTTCGCTGGTCGCGCAGTACGCCGCCGGGCAGACCGCCGACCAGGCCACGTGGCTGATCGGCGAGGGGCTCTTCACCGACGCCGTGCACGGCGTGGCACTCCGGTCGATGCGGGCCCCGGGGTCCGCGTACGACGACCCGGTGCTCGGGAAGGACCCGCAGCCGGCGACCATGGCCGACTACGTCGAGACCACCGAGGACTCCGGCGGCGTGCACCTGAACTCGGGCATCCCGAACCACGCATTCTTCCTCGCTGCGACCACCATCGGCGGGTACGCGTGGGAGGGCGCGGGAGCCGTCTGGTGGGACGCCCTGACGTCGCCCGAGACCACCGAGGACATCGACTTCGCCGGCTTCGCACGGGTCACGGTCGACGCCGCCGCGGCAC
Organism: Curtobacterium sp. 1310; assembly: GCF_017834105.1. Classification (NCBI taxonomy): domain Bacteria; kingdom Bacillati; phylum Actinomycetota; class Actinomycetes; order Micrococcales; family Microbacteriaceae; genus Curtobacterium; species Curtobacterium sp. 1310. The sequence continues at coordinate 89,718 of NZ_JAFICY010000008.1, forward strand.
GCTTCGGGCAGGGCTCGACGGAGCACGCCGCGGTCGAGGACGCCTGGCGGAGCGTCGGCGTGCTCACCGGTCCGTGACGGCGTAGAACCGGAGCATGCAGATCGTCGTCCGCCGCAGTGGTGGGTTCGCCGGCCTCTCGCGGGGCTGGCGGATCGACACCGACTCGTGCGACGACCCGGACGCCTGGGACGACCTGGTCGGCGCCCTCCCGCGCGAGGCCCCGGCGCGGCGGCGGCAGGCGGTGCCCGACGACTTCACGTGGACGGTGAGCGTCGCCCGCACCACCGTCACGATCCCCGGCAGCCAGCTCGACGGCGCGTGGGCGGCCCTCGTCGCGCGGGTGCGCGACGAGGGCGAGCCGATCAGTCGGTGACGTCGACGACGACCAGCCGTCGCGTCGGTCGCGTCATCGCCACGTAGACCGCGGCCGCGGCGCGTGCCGCGTCGGCGCCGACCCGGTCCGGGTCGACGAGCAGGACGCCGTCGAACTCGAGGCCCTTCGCGTCCGCTCCCGAGAGCACCGTGACCGACCCCGGCCGCGGTGAACCGAGCCCGCGGACGTCGGCGTCGGTGCGGGCGAGTCGGTCGCGGACGGCGGTGAGCTCGGCCTCGGGCACGATGACGCCGATCGTGCCCGAGCCGATGCGCTCCCGCTCGGCGTCCACGTGCTCGGCGACCGTGTCGAGCAGCGCCGCCCGGGGCACGGACACGCGGTCGACCGGGTCGCCGTCGCGCACGGCCTCGGTGCGCGTGACCGCCAGTCCGGCGGCGTCGGCGAACGCACCCGCCGCCTGCACGATGGAGCGCGGCGTGCGGTAGTTGACCGTGAGCTCGGCGATCCGGTGGTCGAGCGGGACCACGGGCGCACGTCCGCGACGGCGGCGTGCGAGCGCACCGACGACGTCGTCCCACGTGCGCGCGGCGGCCGGCGAGGAACCCTGCGCCATGTCACCGACGATCGTGAACGACCGCAGCGGGTTCCGGCGGGCGAGGACCCGCCACTGCATCGGTGAGAGCTCCTGGGCCTCGTCGACGACGATGTGCCCGTAGGTCCACTCGCGGTCCTCGGCGGCGCGCTCGGCCGTCGTGCGGGGATCGCCGCCCTCGGCGAAGGACCCCGCGACCTGCTCGGCGGAGACGATGCCCTCGACGCCCATGTTCTCGATCGCCTGGCGGGCGTTCTCGATGTCGCGGTTGCGGCTGGCCTTGGCCGCGCGCTTCGCGGCACCGCCGGTCGGGTCGAACGGCCCGAGGAGCTCGGCGGCCTCGTCGAGGAGCGGGACGTCCTCGATCGTGAAGCCCGCGCCACGCGGTCGCTGGAGCAGTGCGCGGCGTGCGGGTGTCCAGTCCGGCGTGAGCGAGGCGAGCCAGTTCGGGCGCGCGTACAGGTCCTCGAGGAACTTCTCCGGCGGCAGCGGCAGCCACGCGGTGTTGAGCAGGACACGGGCGTCGTACGAGCTGCGGATGTCCTCGCGCAGGACCTTCTCGTCGGCCTCGTCCACCGTCGTGCCGCGGGCGCGGAGCTGGTCGGCGAGCAGGCGGGTCATCGCGTCGAGGGCGATCTTGTTGAAGGTCACCCGGGCGACGTTGTGCGGCTTCCCGCGGTCCTGCGCCCGCTTGAGGGCGTCGGCGACGAGCTGCGGTGGCACCGTGAGCCGCTCCCCCTCGACGTCGAGCACGACCGACTCGGTCGGGACGACCTGGCGGGAGCGGACGGCACGGCGGAGCAGCGACGCCATCTGCGCCGAGCCCTTCACCGCGGCGACGTCCCCGTGGTCGTGCATCGTCGCGTGCACGCCCGGGTACAGCGACCCGAGCGAGGCCATCACCACGCCGGTCTCGCCGAGCGACGGCAGCACCTGCTCGATGTACGTCAGGAACGCCGGGGACGGCCCGACCATGAGCACGCCGGAGCCCCGGAGCCGGTCGCGGTGCGTGTACAGCAGGTACGCGGCGCGGTGCAGCGCCACGGCGGTCTTGCCCGTACCGGGGCCGCCCTGCACGATGAGGACACCCTCGAGCGCGGAGCGGATGATGCGGTCCTGCTCGCCCTGGATCGTCGCGACGATGTCGGTCATCCGACCGGTGCGCTCGGCGGTGACCGCCGCGAGCAGCGCTCCCTCGCCCTGCAGGTGCGTGCGCTCGTCGTCGTACAGGGTCGCGTCGAAGACCTCGTCCTCGACGTTCACGACCGTGCGACCCTCGAGCGTCAGGTGACGGCGGGCGCGCATGCCCATCGGGTGCGCTGCGGTCGCCTGGTAGAAGGCGCTCGCACCGGGGACGCGCCAGTCGAGCAGGAGCGGTCGGTGCTCGACGTCGCGGAGGCCGACGCGGCCGATGTACCGGAACGTGTCGTCGGGCGACTCCGGCTCGGACACCTCGAGCCGACCGAAGACCAGGCGGTCGCCGACGCGGTCGAGCGTGGCGATCGTGTCCTCGTACAGGCGTGCGTAGGCGTCACGCTCGCTGCGGCTCTGGTGGTTGCCGCCGACCGCCTGGCGGCGGGTCTCGGCGAGACGCTGCTCGGCCTCGGCCGTCAGCTCGTCGAGACGGGTGAAGAGACAGTCGACGTAGCTACGTTCGCGGTCGGTCTCGGTCGGTTCGGACACACGCCACCCTTCGGGAAACAGGGGTGTCCAGTGTAGTCCCGCCGGGCGACCTCCGGGGGCGACGAGACGCACGGGCGACCGGGGGACGGACGGGAGGCGCGGTGTCGGCCGACACCCCTCCCTCGCAGGCTCGGTCGGCGCGCCCCGCGCGACGCTTCGCGTCGCCGCTCAGCGGGGCGCGCCCGTCCGTCCGTGGGGGCGGGAGCCCCTACATCTCCTCGTGCGTGTCGGGGTCGCCGTCCCAGAGACGCCCGCGCTCGAGCCCGGAGATCGCGCGGACCTCGTCGTCGGTCAGCGCGAAGCCGAAGACGTCGAGGTTCTCCCGCTGCCGGTCCGCGTCGCCGGACTTCGGCACCGGGACCGCGCCGAGCTGGACGTGCCAGCGCAGCACGACCTGGCCGGGCGTCACGCCGTGCGCGGCCGCCGCGTCGAGGACCGGCTGCTCGGTGAGCAGCTCGGACTGCTTCGCGAGCGGGCTCCAGCTCTCGGTGACGATGCCGTACTCGGCGTGCACCTTGCGGAGCTCGGCCTGCGGGAAGTACGGGTGCAGTTCCACCTGGTTCACCGCCGGGGCGACACCGGTGGCGTCGATGATCGCCTTCAGGTGCTCGGGCGTGAAGTTCGAGACGCCGATCGAGCGGACCTTGCCGCTGTCCCGGAGGTCGACGAAGGCCTTCCACGTGTCGACGAACTTCCCGACCGACGGGTTCGGCCAGTGGATGAGGTACAGGTCGACGCGGTCCAGCCCGAGGTTGCCGAGCGTCTCGTCGATCGAGCGGTGTGCCTCGTCGTAGCCGTGGTGCCGCCCGGGCAGCTTCGACGTGACGACGAGGTCCTCGCGGTCGACCTCCGACTCGCGCACGGCGCGGCCGACGGCGTCCTCGTTGCCGTAGTTCAGCGCGGTGTCGAGCAGCCGGTAGCCGCTCGTGATCGCCGCGCCGACCGCTGCGGTGCCCTCGTCGCCGTTCAGCCCGTAGGTGCCGAGGCCGAGCTCCGGGAAGCGGTGGCCGTCGTTCAGCTCGATGGTGGGCGCGCCGACCTGCATCAGCGGACCCCGAGCAGGTCGATGATGAAGATGAGGGTCTTGCCGGAGAGGAAGTGCCCGCCGCCGGCCGGGCCGTAGGCGAGCTCCGGCGGGACGGTGAGCTTGCGGCGCCCGCCGACCTTCATGCCGGGGATGCCCTCCTGCCAGCCACGGACGAGTGCTGCGAGCGGGAAGTCGATCGGCTCGCCCCGGTTCCACGAGCTGTCGAACTCCTCGCCGGACTCGTACTCGACGCCGGCGTAGTGCACCTTGACGGTCGAGCCGGGCTGCGCGACGTCGCCGTCACCCTCGACGATGTCGGTGATCACGAGCTCGGTGGGGGCCGGGCCCTCGGGGGCGTCGAACTCGGGCTTGCTGTTGAGGTCAGTCATGGCGTCAGTCAACCAGCTGGGGTGTGGTGGCTTCCCCGGCGGCGCGGGCGTCTCGCTCCCCGCGAACGGGCGCGATCCGTCACGCTCAGCGGACGAACGCGACACACTCCGCCCGCTCGCGTCGCCGGAGTGCGCAGATTCCGCCCGCTCGCGTCGCCGGAGCCCGCAGATTCCGCCCGCTCGGGGCGGCGCAGGCCGCAGAATGGTTCCACCGTGACACGACCTGACACCGAACCCCGCCGCCGCCTGCTCGCCGACCTCACCCCGCTCCGCCGCTCCCCCGCGTTCGCGCGGCTCTGGGCCGGCACGGCGATCGCCGGCATCGGCACGCAGATGACCACCGTGGCGGTCGGCCTCGAGGTCTACGAGATCACCCGCTCGACCTTCGCGGTCGCGCTCGTCGGCGTGATCGCCCTCGTCCCGATGATCGTCGCCGGGCTCTACGGCGGGATGCTCGCGGACGCCTTCGACCGGCGGCTCGTGGCCCTCGTGTCCGCGATCATCGCCTGGGCCGCGGTCGCGCTCATCGCCACGCACGCCTGGCTCGGGCTGCACAGCGTGGCGCTCCTCTACGTGCTCGCGACCGTCAACGCCGTCGCCGCGACCGTGAGCAACGCCTCGCGTTCGGCGATCGTCCCCCGGCTCGTCGGGACGGACCTGCTCCCGGCGGCGAGCGCCCTCGGTGGCATCGCGTCCGGGTTCCAGGTGACGGTGGGCCCGGCGATCGCCGGTGTCCTCATCGCGAGCGTCGGCTTCGCACCGACCTACACGATCGACGTCGTGCTCTTCACGTTCGCCTTCCTCGGCGTCTTCACCCTCCCCCGGATGGCGGCGGAGCACGACGCCCTCCGCCCCGGGCTGCGCTCCCTGGTCGAGGGTGCGCGGTTCCTCAGGCGGTCCCGCAACATCACGATGACGTTCGTGCTCGACATCGTCGCGATGACGTTCGGCCAGCCGCGCGTGCTCTTCCCGGCGATCGGGGCGCTGGTCATCGGCGGCGGGTCGATCACGGTCGGCACCCTGACCGCCGCCTACGCCGTCGGCGCGCTGCTGTCGAGCGTGTTCTCCGGCCCGCTCGGGCACGTGCGACGCCAGGGCGAGGCCGTCGGCTGGGCGATCACGGCGTACGGCGCGGCGATCGCGGCGTTCGGCGTCGTCATCGCGGTGGCGCACCTGCTCGGCGGTCGGTCCGGCGAGGCCTTCGGCATCGAGATCCTGCCCGCACTCGGACTCGCGGCGCTGTTCCTCGCGGCGGCGGGCGGCGCGGACAACGTCAGCTCTGTGTTCCGGAACACGATCCTGCAGGCGGCCTCGCCCGACGGGATGCGCGGACGGCTGCAGGGCATCTTCATCGTGGTCGTGACCGGCGGCCCGCGCCTCGGCGACCTGTACGCCGGGCTCGTCGTCGCGGCCGGCATCGCGTACCCGCCGATCATCGGCGGCGTGCTGATCATCGGCCTCGTGGCACTGCTGCTCCGGCTGGTGCCCTCCTTCCGCCGGTACGACGCACTCGACCCGCACGCGAACTGACCGGCGGGTGCCGGCCCCGTCAGGTCCGAGACTCGGCCTAGCGGACGAGACTCGCGCGCGGGAACGGCGAATTTGTCCGCGGGGCCGAGTCTCGTGCACCTGCCCGAGGACGGGAGGCGCGTGGCGGTGCCGCACCGCGCCTCCCGGCCGTCGTGGGGTCGGGTACGGTACATCGCATGCCCGACAGCGCCTCGCGCGACCTGCAGCGGACCGGCGTCCGCGCGGTCGTCCGGCGCACCTACCACTCGGTGATCCGCCACCGCGTCGTGGACGCCGCGGCCTCCCTGACGTTCTTCGCCCTGCTGACCGTGTTCCCCGCGGCGCTCGCCGTGGTGTCGGCCCTGTCCGTCGTGGACCGGCAGGGCGACAGCCTGACCGACATCATCCAGGTGCTGGGCTTCATCGTCCGCCCCGAGACCGCGCAGCACCTCGAGGGGCCGCTGCGCCAGCTGCTGACGCTCGACAACCCGTGGGTGGGCTTCTCGATCGGGCTCGTCCTGACGCTGTGGTCGCTCTCCGGGTACGCCACGGCGTTCGGACGCGCGATGAACACCGCCTACGAGGTCGAGGAGGGCCGGCGGATCTGGAAGTTCCGCAGCATGATGCTCCTCGTCACGTTGCTCGTGATGGTGGGCGGGGCGATCGCGATCGTCATCCTGCTCGGCACCCCGACGATCTCGGCAGCGATCGTCCGGCAGCTGGGGTGGGCGCCGTGGATCGACGACCTGTGGAACGTGGCGAAGTGGCCCGTGCTCGCCGTCGTCCTCGTGGTGATGGTGGCGGTCCTCTACTACGCGACGCCGAACGTGAAGACCCCGCAGCTGCGGTGGGTGTCGGCCGGAGCGGCGTTCGCGATCGTGACCTGGGCGGTGGCGACCCTCGGCTTCTCGATCTACGTCGAGACGGTCGGCGGCAGCGGGAACCGGGCCTACGGGTGGCTCGGCGGCGCGATCCTGCTGCTCGTGTACCTGTACATCTCGAACTTCGTGCTCGTCGTCGGCGGGGAGCTCGACTCCGAGGTCATCCGGATGCGTCAGCTCCTCGCGGGCATCGAGGCTGACGAGTCGATCCGACTGCCGCTGCGCGACGTCACGCGGAACTTCACGCTCGCACGCTGGCGCGACCAGGACATCGCTGCGGCGCACCGGGTCCGGCTCGCCGCGCAGCAGCGTGCCGAGGACGAGCACGAGGAGCCCTCGCCGACCGAGGAGCACCTGCGCGCGATGTCGCACCAGGTGCGGGTCGGCGAGCCCCCGCTGCCCTAGGCTCCAGCGCTCGCGCGGCGCTTCGCACGACGCAACGTCGGCGACGCCTCGCAGCGCTGTACCGCTGCGCAGTGCCGCCGAGGTTGCGTCCCGCGGGACGGGGTCAGCGCTCGCGCGCGACCCGCTCCGCCTCGGCGTCCAACATCTCCTCGGTGACGATCGGGATCGCCCCCGTCGCGAGCTCGATGCCCGACAAGCGCGCCGGCGACAGGACCCGCTGCACCTGGTCCTCGTCCATCAGCCCCGCCGCCGTGACGAGCGTCGCGATCGGCGTCGAGGTCGTCAACGCGGTGTGCGCGATCGACGCCGCGGCCGCGTAGCCGATGTAGGGCGTCAGCGCGGTGACGACGCCGACGTTGGTGTCCACCTGCGCGGCGAGCTTGGCCTCGTTCGCCTCGATGCCCGTGACGCAGTTCACCCGGAGCGTGGCGCACCCGCTCGCCATCCACTGCAGCGACTGCAGGATCGAGTGGGTGATGATCGGCTCGAAGGCGTTGAGCTGCAGCTGCCCGCCCTCGGCGGCCATCGTCACCGTGGTGTCGGCACCGGCGACGGCGAACGCGATCTGGTTCACGACCTCCGGGATCACCGGGTTGACCTTGCCCGGCATGATCGACGACCCGGCCTGGCGCGCGGGCAGCGTGATCTCGCCGAGCCCCGCCTGCGGCCCCGACGCGAGCAACCGCAGGTCGTTGCAGATCTTCGACAGCTTGGCCGCGCTGCGCTTCACCGTGCCGGACAGCGTCATGAAGGCACCGGCGTCACTCGTCGCCTCGATCAGGTCGGGTGCGGTCACGATGTCGAGCCCGCTGGCGACCTGCAGCTGCCGACGGACCTCGTCGCGGTACTGCGGGTCCGCGGTGATGCCCGTGCCGATGGCCGTCGCCCCGAGGTTCGTCTCCGCGAGCAGCGGCGAGACCGTGCGGAGGAGCAGGACGTCCTCCTGGATGGTGTGCGCGAACCCGGTGAACTCCTGCCCGAGGGTCATCGGCACGGCGTCCTGCAGCTGCGTGCGCCCGACCTTCAGGACGTCCTGGAACGCCCGGCCGCGCTCGGCGAACGCGTCGGAGAGCAGTTCGAGCTGCTCGGTGAGCCGCCGCACCCCCAGGATCATCGCCAGCTTGATGCTCGTCGGGTAGGTGTCGTTCGTCGACTGGCTGCGGTTCACGTGGTCGATCGGGTGCAGGTACGCGTAGTCGCCCTTCTCACGCCCGAGGATCTCGAGGGCGCGGTTGGCGAGCACCTCGTTCGTGTTCATGTTCGTCGACGTCCCCGCGCCGCCCTGCACGACGTCGACGACGAACTGGTCGCGGAGGCTCCCGTCGCGGACCTCCTGCGCCGCCTGGTCGATGGCGTCGGCACGCTCGGCGTCGAGCACCCCGATGGCCTTGTTCGCCCGTGCGGCGGCCTGCTTCACGGTCGCGAGCGCCTCGACGAGGTCCGGGTACACCGCGATCGGCACCGACGTGATCGGGAAGTTCTCGAGCGCCCGGAGGGTGTTGATGCCCCAGTACGCGTCGGCGGGGACCTCGAGGGATCCCAGCGAGTCGGTCTCGGTCCTGGTGCGCGCTGCTTCGTTGCCGGTCACCCTGTCGAGGCTAGCCCGTCCGGCCGGTCGGGTCCGGTAAGTGGGCGCGCGTGGTGACCGACGACGGACGGGAGGCCCGTGGCGGCGTCGCCACGGGCCTCCCGTCCGTCAGGTGGACGTGACCCGTCAGTGGAACTGCGGGACGATCAGGTAGATGCCGTAGAGCACGGCCAGGCCGGAGACGGCGAAGCACGCGACGGCGAGCGCGCGGAACGCGCGGACGCCGGGCTGGACGGTGCCGGGCTGGGGGAAGCCGGCCGTGGCGGGGCCGACGGTGCCGTCGTCCTTCACGGTGTACTTGCCGGCGCGCGTGTCGGCGGCGCTCCAGAGGCGCAGGCCGATCGAGTAGACGAGGACCACGAAGCACGCGGAGACGACCGCGACGATCGCCACGGTGAGGAATGCAAACCAGTCGATGCCCATCAGCGGCGCCCTCCGTTCCGTCCGGCCATGCGGCGCAGGGTGCGCTCACGGCTGAGCTCGGCGCGCCGCTCGGCGACCTGGGCGGCACGCTTCTTGCGCTGCATGTCGCGGAGCTCCTTGCGGGTGAAGACCGCGTTGGCGGCCACGTCCACCTCGATCGCGGCGGCCTGGTCGTGCGGCTTCCGCAGCGACCAGAGGTAGAGCCCGAGGATGACGGCGGCGCCGACGACCGCGTCGATGACGAGTCCCCCGACACCGAGCCGGGCGATGCCGGACGCGATCGCGCCGACGGCTGCGGCGGCCGGCAGCGTGATGAACCAGGCGACGACGATCTTGCCCGCCGTCGACCACTGGATCTTCGAGCCACGACGGCCGAGCCCGGCGCCGATGATCGAGCCCGACGACACCTGCGTGGTCGAGAGCGCGAAGCCGAGGTGGCTGGACGCGAGGATGGTGGCTGCGGTGGACGCCTCGGCGGCGAAGCCCTGGGTGGCGCGGATCTCGGTCAGACCGGACCCGAGGGTGCGGATGATGCGCCAACCACCGGTGTACGTGCCGAGTGCGATCGCGAGCGCACACGCGACGACGACCCAGAACTGCACGCCCTGGTTCGCCGACTGCGCGCCCGAGGCGATCAGCGTCAGCGTGATCACGCCCATCGTCTTCTGCGCGTCGTTGGTGCCGTGCGCGAGGGAGACCATCGAGCTCGTGAACACCTGGCCGATGCGGAAGCCGCCGCGCTCGTTCGGGAAGACCGGACGACGGGTCACGCGGTAGGCGATGCGCGTGGCGAGGAGCGAGACCAGCGCGGCGATCACCGGCGACAGGAACGCGGGGATGATCACGACGGTCAGCAGCGCGGCGTAGTTCACGGAGTCGAAGCCGGCTCCGACGATCGCGGCACCGATGAGCCCGCCGAACAGCGCGTGCGAGGACGACGACGGCAGACCGCGCAGCCACGTGATCATGTTCCAGACGACCGCGCCGATCAGGCCCGCGAAGATCATCTCCGGGGTGATCGCGACGCCACCGGGGCCCTCGTTGATCAGGCCGTGCGAGATCGACGTCGCGACGGCGGTGCTGAGGAACGCACCGACGAGGTTGAGCACCGCGGCGACCGTGACGGCCACCTTGGGCTTCATGGCACCGGTGGCGATCGGTGTCGCCATCGCGTTGGCGGTGTCGTGAAAACCGTTTGTGAAGTCGAAGAAGAGGGCCAACGCGATGACCAGGACGACTATGAGTGTGATGTCCACCGCGGGCAAGTGTCGCAGCCGATCGGCTCCGGGGCAAACCCTGTCGTCCGCCGCCGCGCCACCCGACCTGCGGGATCGTTCAGCCTGCGAATCATGTCGATGGGAGAATGGACACCATGGACACCGCGGAACTCCTCATCCTGTTGATCGGTTCACTCGCGGTGACCGGCTTCGCGCGGGCCAAGGGGCTGCCCGCGCCGCTGCTCGTCACGGCCGTGGCGCTCGCGGTGTCGTTCCTGCCGGGCCTGCCGGAGATCGAGATCGACTCCGAGGTGATCCTCACCGTCGTCCTGCCGCCGCTGCTCTACTCCGCCGCCCTCGACGTGTCGTGGCAGAGCTTCCGGCAGTCCATCAAGCAGATCCGCCGTCTCGGTATCTTCCTCGTGATCGTCACCGCGCTCGCGGTCGCCCTCGCCGCGTACATCATCATCCCGGACATGGACTGGCCCGCGGCGATCCTGCTCGGCGCCGTCGTCGCCCCGCCGGACGCGGTGTCCGCCGCGGCGATCGGCCGGAAGCTCGGACTCCCCCGCCGGGTGATGACGGTCCTGTCCGGCGAGAGCCTCATCAACGACGCCGCGTCCCTCACCCTCGTGCGGGTCTTCACGCTCATCGCGGCGGGGACGTCGCTGACGATCTGGCAGGACCTCGGCATCTTCGGGCTCGCGATCGGTGTCGGCCTGGCGGTGGGCATCGTCCTCGGCGTCGCCGTCCACTGGATCCGGATGCGCATCAACGACCCGGTCGTCGAGACGATCATGAGCATCCTGCTGCCCTTCGTCGCGTACGTCCTCGCCGAGCACCTCTCCGGCTCCGGGGTCATCGCCGTGGTCACCGCGGGGCTGTACATCGGCTACAACTCGCCGAAGGAGGGCTACGCGACCCGGCTGCAGGAGCGCCCGCTGTGGACGAGTGCGGACGTGATCCTCGAGGGGTTCGTCTTCGCCCTCATCGGCCTGCAGCTGAAGACCGTCGTCCAGGACCTCGTCGAGAGCGACCGCAGCCTGACGCAGACCCTCACCGCGGCGGCCGTCGTCCTGGTCGTCGTGATCCTCGTGCGACCGCTCTTCGTGTTCGAGTCGTACGCGCGCAACCGCTTCAACGGCCGGTGGCTGCGGCCGTTGCGCGTCCGACTGTCCCGCGGTCACCCGTCCCTGCGCTGGCTGCGCGGCTCCGCCGAACCGAAGCTGAACTGGCGGGAGCTCACCGTCATCTCGTGGACCGGCATGCGCGGTGTGGTGACCCTCGCCGCGGCGGTCTCCGTCGTCGGCAACTCGGTCGACGTCAAGGCGCAGGACACCATCTTCGTGATCGCCTTCGTGGTCACCGTCGGCACGCTCCTGCTCCAGGGGCTGACCCTGCCGTTCGTGATCCGGGCGCTGAAGGTGCAGGACCCGGCCGAGGGCGAGGCGGACGTCCGGAGCGAGATGCGCCTCAACCAGCGCACCACCGAGGCCGCGATCGCCCTGCTCGAACGGAGGCGACCGGCGTGGGCCGAGCAGTACGGCGCCGAGGCATCGGACAGCGTCGTGAACCGACTGAAGGCCCGCCTCGAACGACAGGCCGAGACGTTCCGCCGCGACGCCGAGGAAGAGGAGGTCGAGGACCGGAACGCTCCGCTGCGACTCCGCGGCGCCCAGATCCAGGACATCCGCCGCGAACTGCTCGACCGTCGCCGCGAGATCGTGCTCGAGGAACGCGAGAAGGGCAACCTCGACGAGGAGGTCATGCGCCGCGTGCTCGTGACGCTCGACGCCGAGGAACTCGCGATGGACTCGGCCCAGGCCTCCCGCAGCCGGTCCTGACCCGGCGCTGCCGGTCCCGGGCCGCCGCAGCCGGTCCTGCCCCGACAGCTCACGGGGCACGGTGAGCACGCCCGGCGTACCGTGATGCTCCGACCAGCAGAAGGAGCAGAGCGCCGAGTGAGCGAGCCGCGGAACGACGTCCCCAGGAAGAGCGACCTCCCCGATCGTGACGGAGCGCCGCGGTCGTCCGCGCCGAAGCCCCGGCAGACCCGGCCCTCGACGCGGGGCGGTTCGCGGCCACGTCGCGGTGCTCCCGTCGCCGGCAGCCGGAGCGCCGGCAGCCGTGCGGGGCGCGTGCGCCAGGCACCGGTGCCCGAGCCGCAGCGGATCAGCCGGTACCGCCGCTGGTACGGCACGCTCCACCCCTCGCTGCAGCTCATCGGGCTGCAGCTCTGGATGCCGCTGTTCTTCATCGTCGGCTTCTGCCTCTGCTACGTCTTCGCCTTCCACGCTCCCCACCCGCACGGCGTCCCCGTCGCCCTGGTCGGCAGCGACCCGACCCTCGTCGCCGCCGTCGGCAAGGCCCTGCCCGGTGAGTACGTGTTCCACACGTACGAGTCGCTGGCCCGCGCGAAGCAGGACGTCCTGGCCGGCACGATGGCCGTCGCGTACGACCCTTCGGCGAACGAGGTCTTCAAGGCGAGCGCCCACCAGTTCCAGGTCGCCTCGCTCGTCCCCGCGACGCTGACCAGCGTGCTCACCGGGATCGGAGTCGCCGCCCCGACCGTCACCGAGCTCGCACCGCTGCCCGCGTACGACGAGTACGGCACCGTCGCGATGTACGTCATGCTCGCCTGGTGCATCGGCGGCTACATGGTCGCGATGTTCATCGGCATCATGGGCGGTCCGCTGCGGCACCGCACCCGCATGACCGTGATCGTCGTCGGCGGCCTCGTGATCTCCCTGATCACGAACACGCTCGCCGGCCCGGTCGTCGGCGCGATCCACGGGCACTGGATCGGACTCGTGCTCATCGCCTGGGGCTGGATCGTCGCGATCGGTCTCGCCGTCAACGGCCTGAGCTACTTCGTCGGCCGGTTCATCGCCGCGCCCGCGATGATCTGCTTCGTCTTCCTGTCGATGCCGTCCTCCGGCGGCGCGTACCCGAAGTGGTTCATGCCGGAGCCCTTTGCGTGGCTCAACCACGTCGTGGTCGGCTCGAGCATGGTCGACATGATCAAGCACGAGATCTACGGCGTCGGCCCCGGCTTCGGTCGCGGGCTGGTCACGATGGGCTGTTACGCCGCCGCCGGGCTCGTGCTGATGTTCTTCGGCAAGCAGTGGTGGGAGCGCCGTCGCATCGCGGCGATCGTGAACAACCGCACGACGATGTTCCAGGACGCGCAGACCGCGAACCGCGAGTTCCTCGGGAAGCAGCGGGACGCCGAGCTCGAGCGCCACGGACTGACCTCGACCGAGACCGGCACGCTGAGCGTCCTGCGCGACGACGACTGGGAGGACGAGCGTGTCGCCGGCGACGTCTTCACCGGCGGTCGCGACGGGCTCGAGCAGGAGACCACCCCGACCGGACGCATCCCCGTGGTGCGGCAGGCGGACCGGTCCGGCCCGGCGCGACCGGGAGGCGCTGCCACCGGCCCCCGCACCCGTCCCGTCCCCCGCGTGGACGCGTCCGGTCGCCGCCCGGCGCCGGCAGGATCGCGCACGACGCGGACCGGCGCGCCCGACGAGCGCCAGCACGGGCGGCACGCCGAGCGCTGACGCGCGCACGCTCGGCCGCTCCCCGGAGCGCGCGTATCCTGTTCCGCATGCACCCGCGCACCGCCTGGCACCGCGTCCTCGTCACCGCCGTCGTGGCGTTCCTCGTGCTCGCGGCAGCGCTCTACGCCGCGAGCGTGTTCCTCGCCCCCGCCGACGGCCGGAACACCGCCGGGCTGTTCGTCGGCTGGGCGATGTTCGCGGTCCTCGGGGCGATCGCGGCGGGCATCGTCGACTTCTTCGTCCGCCCGCTCGGTGGTCGCAGCGGGGACGCCGACGTCCTCGCCGCCGCGGAGGAGGCGCGCACCGGCAGCACCCGCGTCCAGCAGGGTCGTGCGGGCGCCCGCTAGACGCCTTCGCCGCTGAAGCCCGAGACGGTCGCGTTGTCCTCCGCGAAGGTGAAGCGCGCCGTGACGGTCCCGCCGGCCAGCACGCCCGGCAACCAGTAGCGCGCGTCGTCCCACATCGCGTCGTAGGGCACCGCGTCGACGGGGACCCACCGCGGCTCCAGCTCGTCGCTGCCCGACGGGGTCCCCTGCCAGCGGCGGCAGACGAAGACGTCCGAGCGCTGCGACCAGGACGGTCGGAACGGGAACCGGTAGTCCAACGTGCCACGCGCCTCCAGGTCGTCCGACTCGAGCCGCAGACCGACCTCCTCCGCCACCTCGCGCACCGCTGCCGCCACCGGCGGCTCCCCCGGCTCGCGCTTGCCGCCCGGACCGACGAGGCGCCCGGCCCCGAGCCCCCGACGCTTCTCGCCGAGCAGCACCTCGGGGCCGTCGGGACCGTCACGGAGCAGGTAGACGACCACGACCGGGGCGTGCTGGGACTTCGTCTCGTCGCGTTCGGTCACGGTCCCCAGTCTGGCGGACGTGTCCGGTGGACGCTCCGCGCTGGCGTACGATCGCTGGCATGGCAGGCGTGCTGCGGGGGCACCATGGCTGAGCCCCGCAGGACCGGGCGCAGCCTCGAAGTGCTGCGCGCCGAGGCCGCCGAGGAGATCTCGATGATCGTCGAGCACCGCAGCCGTGCGGGCGAGGACCCGTGGGAGTTCATGCCGACGCTCCCGACCGTCGACGAGCAGGTCGTGCTCATCCTCCGCGCCGATGCCGTCGAGCTCGACGCCGCGATCGGGCAGCGCAGCGTGCACTGGGCGGGCCACCCGGCCTCCGGGCAGGGCACCGAGCTCGGCGAGGAGTACCACCGGCTCCGCCGGATCGCCCTGCAGCACCCCGAGCTGACGCCGGCGGTGTGGAAGCTCATGGGCGCGCTCCCCGGGCGCGACTGACGACCACCGACCCGGTGCTGCGGTTGGATGGTGGCATGACCGACACCGTCCTCGCCGTCCTCAACCAGCCCTCGCGCGACGCCGCCCCGCACGACCCCGAGGCCGACGCGTACACGTGGGCGAAGCCGCTCGAGGAGCACCTGCAGGTGCAGGACCTCGGGGCGATCCGCGGCGACGGGGTGTTCGAGACCATCACGGTGGTCGACGGGCGGCCGCAGGCGCTCGAACCGCACCTCGCCCGCTTCGTGCGGTCCGCGGCGATGCTCGACCTGCCCACGCCGGACGTCGACGCGTGGCGCCAGGCGATCGAGGCGGTGTGCGCCCGGCTCGACCCGGTGCACGAGGCCTTCGCGAAGACCGTCATGACCCGCGGCGTCGAGGGCTCGGGTCGACCGACCGGCTGGGTCTACGCGGCACCGTCCGGCGACCAGACGCCCGCGCGGACGGCGGGCATCGCCGTCGTGACGCTCGACCGCGGCTACCGGCACGACGTCGAGCGGACCTCGCCGTGGTTGCTGCAGGGCGCGAAGACGCTGTCGTACGCGGTGAACATGGCGGCGCTCCGCGAGGCCGAGCGCCGCGGAGCGGACGACGCGCTCTTCGTCTCGACGGACGGGTACGTGCTCGAGGGCACCCGCGCGAACCTGGTGATGTCCGTCGACGGCAGGTTCGTGACGCCGCGGACCGACATCGGCATCCTGGCCGGGACGACGCAGGCCGACGTCTTCCGGTTCGCCGAGGGCGAGGGCATCGCGACCTCGTACGAGCTCGTCACGCTGGCCGACCTGGAGGCCTCCGACGCCCTGTGGCTGCTGTCGAGCGTCCGCCAGGCGGCACCGATCCGGTCCGTGAACGGCGTCGCGCGGGAGATGGACCTGCCGATGACCGAGCGCATCAACGACTTCCTGCTGTCCCGCGACGCCTGACGCTCGGCGCCCCCTTCGCGGAACGCAACGTCGGCGGTTGCGCGCAGCGGTACGGCGTTGCGAGCAACCGCCGAGGTTGCGTCTTGCGGACGGGAGGACCGTGGCGGGGCCGCCACGAGCCTCCAGACCGTCATCCGGTCACCAGCGCGGCGTGGTGACGCCCGTCCCGTCGGCCCACTCGTACACGGACGTGCCCTCGATCCAGACGCGCGTCGCGCGGCTGGTCGCGGCCAGCGGGTCGCCGTCCCACAGGACGAGGTCGGCGTCGAAGCCCGGTGCGATGCGGCCGACACGGTCCCCGAAGCCGAGGAAGGCTGCGGGGTTGGTGGTGAGGGCCTCGAGCGCGGTCTGCCAGGGCAGGCCCTCCTTGACGGCCGCCGTGGCCTGGTCGACCAGCATCGCGATCGGCACGACCGGGGCGTCGGTGGTGATGGCCACGCGGACACCGGCGGCGGCGAGCGCCACGACGTTCGGGATGCCGCGGTCGCAGAGTTCGACCTTCGAGCGGCGCGTGAACAGCGGGCCGTAGATCACCGGGACGTCGCGCTCGGCGAGCAGGTCGGCGATCTTGTGCGCCTCGGTGCCGTGGTTGACGACGAGCCGGTACCCGAACTCGTCGGCCAGGCGGAGCGCGGTCGCGAGGTCGTCGTGCCGGTGGACGTGCTGGTCCCACGCGAGCTCGCCGTCGAGCACCCGGACGAGCGTCTCGTTCGTCAGGTCGCGGGTGAACGGCTCCCCCTTCGCGGCGGCGGCCGCACGGGCGGCGCGGTAGTCCTGCGCGGCGACGAACGCCTCGCGGACGACCTTCGCCACGCCGAGGCGCGTCGACGGCGTCCTCCCCTTGTCGCCGTACACGCGCTTCGGGTTCTCGCCGAGGGCGCTCTTGACGCTGACGGCGTCGGAGATGAGCTGCTCGTCGATCGTGCGACCACCCCAGGTCTTGATCGCGACGGTCTGCCCGCCGATCGGGTTGCCCGAACCGGGCTTCACGACGATGCTCGTGATGCCGCCGGACAGTGCGTCGCGGAACCCCTCGTCGTCGATGTCCACGGCGTCGATCGCCCGCACCGCAGCCTGGTTCGGGTCGGTCATCTCGTTGGTGTCGTTGCCGGCCCAGCCGTTCGCCTCCTCGTGGATGCCGACGTGGCCGTGCGACTCGACGAACCCGGGGACGAGCCAGGCGCCGGCGGCGTCGACGACGGGGAGGCCGGGCGGCGGAGCCACGTCGGGGCCGACGGCGGTGATGCGGCCGTCCTCCACGACGACGGCACCCCCGTCGAAGGGCGGAGCGGTGACGGGGACGACGTGGGCCCCGGTGACGACGAACGAGTTGCGCATGCCACCACGGTACGGCGGAGCACCGTCGTCCCCGCGACATACCGATCCCTGGCGTCCGCGGTCGCGTCCGTCCTACCGTCTCGACACCGACGATCGACGCAGGAGGCTCCGTGTCCCGACCCCGACCACCCTGGCCCGCCCACGACACCGTCGTCCGGCCGTGGCGCAGCGCCACCCGCGGCGACCGGACCGTCCGGCAAGCGGCGACCGTCACCGCTTCGGTCCCACCGTGCATCGCCGACGCGCACTGGGAGCCCGACGGAGCGACCGCTGCACTGCTCGACCGGAGCCTGACGGCGCTCCGGGCGCTCGACGAGGACGGCGGAGCCGGTCCCCTGCACCGGCTGCTCACCCGGACCGAGGCGGTCGCGACCTCGCGCATCGAGCACGAGGACGCCACGGCCGAGGACGTCGCCCGGGCGCTGGTGGGCGTGCGCGCGAACACGAGCGCCTCGGTGATGGTGCAGGCCGGGGACGCCCTCGAGCGCCTGGTGCGGGCAGCCGGAGCCGGACACCTCGACGAGACCGCGCTCCTCGACGCCCACCGTGGTCTGCTGCGCGGCGACCCCGTGGACGGCCCGCACGCGGGTCGCTACCGCACCGTGCAGAACTGGATCGGGGGCGGGCGCACACCACGGGACGCCGACCACGTCCCACCGCCGCCCGAGTTCGTCCCGTCGCTCATGGCCGACCTGTTCGCGTTCCTCGCGCGCGACGACCTGCACCCCGTGGCCCAGGCGGCGATCGCACACGCGCAGTTCGAGTCGATCCACCCGTTCACCGACGGCAACGGACGGACCGGTCGCGCGCTCGTCGCGGCGGTCCTGCGGCACCGGGGTGCGACGCGGACCGCGAGTCCACCCGTCTCGTCCGTCCTGGTCGCCGAGCGCACCCGGTACTTCCAGCACCTGACGCAGTACCGCGAGGGACACGTGGACGCGTGGGTGCGCGACGTCGCGATCGCCGTGGGCGCGGGGTCGGACGAGGCGCTCGTGACGGGGCTGCTGCTCGACGAGGTCGCCGCGGACCGTGCGGCGACGACCTGCGCCGCCGGCCCGCACGCGGTGCTCGGGCGGGCGCTCGACCAGGACGCCGTCCTGACGGAGGACCACGCGGAGGAGCTCCTCCGCCGCGCGATCGCGCGGGGCGACGTCTCGGGGACGGCCGAGACGCTGCTCGAGACGACGGTCACCGACCTGTGCCGCGCCGGGGTCCTCCGACCGGTGACCGCCCGTCGCCGTCGCCGTGCGTGGATCGCGCCCGCGGTGGCGGCCGAACTCGACGCCTTCGCCGAGCGCGTTCGAGCAGGTGTCGAAGCCCGGGCGCATAGGGTGGCGTGGTGAGCAGTGAGCACGCCCAGGCCACCCCGCCGACCGCCGCGAAGCGGCCCGTCACGCGGATCCACCACGGCATCGAGTTCGTCGACGACTACGAGTGGATGCGGGACAAGGAGTCACCGGAGACCCTCGCCCACCTCGAGGCCGAGAACGCCTGGACCGAGGCACAGACCGAGCACCTGACCGGCCTCCGCGACCGCATCTTCGCCGAGGTCAAGAACCGCGTGCAGGAGACGGACCTCTCCGTCCCGGTGCGCATGGGCGACTGGTGGTACTTCACGCGGACGGCCGAGGGCAGCCAGTACGGCGTGCACTGCCGCGCACCGATCACCGGCCCGGACGACTGGACGCCGCCCGCGGTCGACGAGGGTGCGACGGCCCTGCCCGGGGAGCAGGTCGTCCTCGACGGCAACGCCCTGGCCGAGGGGCACGACTTCTTCTCGCTCGGCAGCTACGACATCAGCGACGACGGGACCCGTCTCCTCTACGGCGTCGACGTCGAGGGCGACGAGCGCTACACGCTGCACGTGCGCGACCTCACGACGGGCACCGACCTCGGCGACGAGATCCCGGACACCGGCTCGGGCGCGACCTTCGACCCGTCCGGGCGCTACGTGTTCTACCCGACCGTCGACGAGTCCTGGCGTCCGGACCGCATCTGGCGGCACACCGTCGGCAGCGCCACCGGCGACGACGTCGTCGTGTTCGAGGAGTCCGACGACCGCTACTGGGTCGGCGTCGGCGTGACCCGCTCGTCGCAGTACATCGTCATCGAGCTCGGCTCCAAGATCACGTCCGAGGCACTGGTGCTCGACGCCGCCGACCCGACCGGCGAGTTCCGGGTCGTGTGGCCGCGGCGCGAGGGGGTCGAGTACGAGATCGAGCACGCCATCGTCGGCGGGAGCGACCGCTTCCTGGTGCTGCACAACGACGGCGCCGAGAACTTCGAACTCGTCGACGTCCCCGCCGACGACCCCACCTCGGAGCACGACCGCCGCGTCGTCGTCGCGCACCACACCGAGCGCCGCATCGAGTCCGTCGACGCCTTCGCCGGGCACCTGGCGCTCGAGTACCGGGCCGAGGCGCTCCCCCGCGTCGCCGTCATCCCGATCGAGGGCGACGGCTACGGCGACGCGCACGAGGTCCCCTTCGACGAGGCGCTCTTCTCGGCAGGGCTCGGCGGCAACCCCGAGTGGGAGCAGCCGACCCTGCGCATCGGGTACACGTCGTTCGTCACCCCGTCCGAGGTCAGCGACCTCGACCTGGCGACCGGCGAGGTCACGGTGCTCAAGCGACAGCCGGTCCTCGGCGGCTACGACCCGGCCGACTACGTGCAGGAGCGTGACTGGGCGACGGCCCCGGACGGCACGCAGGTGCCGATCTCGCTCGTCTGGCGCCGCGACGCGGTGGACGCCGACGGCCCGGCGCCGCTGCACCTCTACGGGTACGGCTCCTACGAGCACTCCATCGACCCGGGCTTCAGCGTCATGCGCCTGTCCCTGCTCGACCGCGGCGTCGTCTTCGCGGTCGCCCACGTGCGGGGCGGCGGCGAGATGGGGCGGCACTGGTACGAGGACGGCAAGACGCTGACGAAGAAGAACACGTTCACCGACTTCGTCGCGGTCGCCGAGCACCTGATCGAGAGCGGTCGGACGAGCGCCGACCGTCTCGTCGCCGAGGGCGGCAGCGCCGGTGGCCTGCTCATGGGCGCGGTCGCGAACCTCGCGCCGGAGTGCTTCGCCGGCATCCTGGCCGCCGTCCCGTTCGTCGACGCGCTCACGAGCATCCTCGACCCGGACCTGCCGCTCACGGTGATCGAGTGGGACGAGTGGGGCGACCCGCTGCACGATGCCGAGGTCTACCGGTACATGAGCGAGTACTCGCCGTACGAGAACGTGCGCGACGACGTGCAGTACCCACGGATCCTCGCCGTGACGTCGATCAACGACACCCGTGTGCTCTACGTCGAGCCGGCGAAGTGGACCGCGAAGCTGCGCGAGGTCGGGGCGCCGGTCCTGCTGAAGACCGAGATGGCCGCGGGGCACGGCGGCGTGAGCGGCCGGTACGACTCGTGGCGCGAGCGCGCGTTCGAGCTCGCCTGGTTGCTCGAGGTGCTCGGCCTGGCCGACGTGAACCCCGCGGCGGCCTCAGCGGAGCCGATCGCCGCCGGCTGAGCGCCGCCGCTGCCGATCGTCCCGCGGGAGCAACAGGACTCCACCGGAGTTCGGTGGAGTCCTGTCGCTCCCACGGAATGCTGCGCGACGCAGCGCGCCGAGCCGCGTCAGACGCGGTTGAGTGCCTGCACGGCCTGGTCGTACGAGTCCTCGGCGAGCCGCACGCGGTCCCCCGCGAGCACGCCGTACCCGAACGTCCCCTCACCACCACGCTCGGCGATGCCGGAGTGCATGCGGAGCACGTCGAGGGCGTGCAGGGAGCGCACCCGCTCGGTCAGCACGTCCGCGGCGTCCCCGATGCGCTTCCACAGCGCGTGCGGGAAGGCGTCGTCCCCGAGCACGTCCATCGCCGCCCGGGCGCGGGTCGCAGCGCGCCAGGCGGTCTCGGTCGCCGCACGGTCGGCGGCTTCACGGTCGACAGGGCCGACGCTCTCGTCGTCGTCCCCGACCGCGTTGCGGACCAGGTCACGGACGCGTGGCTTCTCGACCGCCGAGACGTCCTGAGCGACGTGCTTCGGCGACCGGAGCGCCCACGCCGTCGGCGCCGGACGCTCGACGGCGTCGTCGAGGGCGTCGAGGAGTTCGAGGTAGCGCTCGGAGTGCAGGAAGGCCGTGACCTCGCCGACCGCGACGGCACGGCGCTCGCGGGTGGCGGCGAGCACCCGCTCCCGGGTCATCGCGTCGACGAGCAGGTCCTGTGCCGGCGTCGATGCGTGGGGCAGACGCTCCACGAGGTAGTCGGCCAGCGCAGCGCGCGCCGTCACGGCGGCGAGGGCGTCCGCGGCCTCGGCTGCTCGGTCGGTCGCCGGGGTCGCCGGGAACGCAGGACGGTACGAGCCGAGCACGGCGGCGATGTCGAGGGAGGTCCTCGCCGTCTCGCGGAGGTCCGTCTCCGCCCCGGCGCGCAGCTGTCCTTCGAGGGCGAGCAGGGTCGATCGCAGCTTGCGCAGGCGCTTCGTCAGTGCCCGCGCCGCGGTGTGCTTCTCCGGCTTCTCCGCCGTGCGGAGCCGGGCGGCGGGCGCGCCCTCCAGGCCGCGGGCGAGCTTCGAGGTGACCGCCGCGGGGTGCGCGTCGATGTCGGCGAAGCGACCGTCGAGTGCGGCGAAGAGCTCGTGCGCCACCTGTTCGTCGACGCCCTCGGCCACCTCGACCTCGACCTCGCGCCAGGTGCGCGGGGTCGCGGGCGCGTGGTCGTCGAGGCGCTGGGCGACCACGCGGTCGTCGGCGAGTTCGGCGACCTGGTCGTCGTCCTCGTCGAGCAACCGCACGACCGCCCGCGTGGTGGTGATGCGGACGACGGGGCGCAGGCCGCGGCCCCGGCGCTCGGCGAACAGCGCGGCCAGGACCTCGTCGGGCACGGTGTCGGGATCGTCCGTCAGGGCGAAGTGCTGCTCGTGCCGGACGGTGTCCGACGCGGCGCGCTTGATGTGCCATCCCGCGTCCGGGCCACCCGTCCGTCGGCGGACGGTCACCCGCGAGGCGACGAGGTCGTACCGCTCGGTGTCCCAGTAGGTGGCGTCGAGGCCGAACGGCTCCTGGCGCTCCGTCCGGGCGATGCTGCCGACGCCGATGAGGTCCGGCAGGTCGTCGCCCTCGGGCATGTCGTACGTACGCTCGATCTCGAGGTGGGTGTCCGTCACGCGGTCCTGTCTACCAGGGGTCACCGGGGTTCCCCGAACCGGCGGGGTTAGCCTGGGCACATGAGCGAGACAGTCACCCGCGACGCGTTCGTGCCCGAGGCCGGCGGCGTCACGATGTTCACGACGAGCTGGTGCGGCTACTGCGCCCGGCTGAAGAACCAGATGTCGAAGGCGGGCGTGCCGTTCCGCGAGGTCGACATCGAGCAGACCCCCGGCACCGCGGAGCTCGTCGCCGAGGTCAACGGCGGCAACCAGACCGTGCCGACGCTGGTCTTCCCGGACGGCAGCACCGCGACGAACCCGTCCCTGGCCGAGGTGCAGTCGCGCGTCTGACGCGAGGCGCCGATGGCGCGCTGCACAACGAGAAGCGGGGGGGGGGGGGGCGGGGGGGGGGGGGGGGGGGGGGGGGGGGGTGGGGGGGGGGGGGGGGGGGGGGGGGGGGGGGGGGGGGGGGGGGGGGGGGGGGGGGGGGGGGGGGGGGGGGGGGGGGGGGGGGGGGGGGGGGGGTGGGGGGGGGGGGGGGGGGGGCGCGGGGGGGCGCCGCCCCCCCCCCCCCCCCCCCGGGGCGGGTGCGCGGTCAG
>NZ_JAFICY010000009.1:0-4133 GCF_017834105.1 Curtobacterium sp. 1310
AGGCTAACCCTTCCTCTTAACCTTCCAGCACCGGGCAGGCGTCAGTCCGTATACATCGTCTTGCGACTTCGCACGGACCTGTGTTTTTAGTAAACAGTCGCTTCCCACTGGTCTCTGCGGCCTTCAACGCTCAACGACGAGAAGTCGTATCACGTGTCCGGCCCCCCTTCTCCCGAAGTTACGGGGGCATTTTGCCGA
Source organism: Curtobacterium sp. 1310 (assembly GCF_017834105.1). Lineage (NCBI taxonomy): Bacteria > Bacillati > Actinomycetota > Actinomycetes > Micrococcales > Microbacteriaceae > Curtobacterium > Curtobacterium sp. 1310. The sequence continues at coordinate 199 of NZ_JAFICY010000009.1, forward strand.
GTTCCTTAACCACGATTCTCTCGATCTCCTTGGTATTCTCTACCTGACCACCTGAGTCGGTTTCGGGTACGGGCGGCTGCAACCTCGCGTCGATGCTTTTCTCGGCAGCATAGGATCACTGATTTCCCCTGACGGGTACGCGTCGGATCTCAGGCACACAGACGACGGATTTGCCTATCGTCAGCCCTACATCCTTACACCAGGTTCACCTTACGGATACCATCGCCTGGCTCAGCTACCTTCCTGCGTCACACCTGTTCATACGCTAGCCGCACCAGCATGGGGTCGAGCGTTAGACCGGACACCATCACCCCGAAGGGATCCGGAAGTCCGGGTTAGGACTCTTAGCACCACTGGATTAGCTTGGGCGGTTGTTCGCCGGTACGGGAATATCAACCCGTTGTCCATCGACTACGCCTGTCGGCCTCGCCTTAGGTCCCGACTTACCCAGGGCGGATTAACCTGGCCCTGGAACCCTTGGTCTTTCGGAGGACGGGTTTCTCACCCGTCTTTCGCTACTCATGCCTGCATTCTCACTCGTGTGGCGTCCACGGCTGGATTACTCCGCCGCTTCACTCGCCACACGACGCTCTCCTACCACTCCGCACGACTGAACCACGAAGGCTTGTCTGTGTGCGAAATCTACAACTTCGGCGGTGTGCTTGAGCCCCGTTACATTGTCGGCGCGGAATCACTTGACCAGTGAGCTATTACGCACTCTTTCAAGGGTGGCTGCTTCTAAGCCAACCTCCTGGTTGTCTGTGCAACTCCACATCCTTTCCCACTTAGCACACGCTTAGGGGCCTTAGTTGGTAGTCTGGGTTGTTTCCCTCTCGACGATGAAGCTTATCCCCCACCGTCTCACTGCTGCGCTCTCACTCACCGGCATTCGGAGTTTGGCTGACGTCAGTAACCTGTTGAGGCCCATCGGCCATCCAGTAGCTCTACCTCCGGCGAGAAACACGCAACGCTGCACCTAAATGCATTTCGGAGAGAACCAGCTATCACGAAGTTTGATTGGCCTTTCACCCCTATCCACAGCTCATCCCCTCCATTTTCAACTGAAGTGGGTTCGGTCCTCCACGACGTCTTACCGTCGCTTCAACCTGGCCATGGATAGATCACTTCGCTTCGGGTCTAGGACATGCGACTGAATCGCCCTATTCAGACTCGCTTTCGCTACGGCTGCCCCACACGGGTTAACCTCGCCACATATCACTAACTCGCAGGCTCATTCTTCAAAAGGCACGCCGTCACCCCTACAAGGAGGCTCCGACGGTTTGTAAGCAAACGGTTTCAGGTACTATTTCACTCCCCTCCCGGGGTACTTTTCACCTTTCCCTCACGGTACTTGTCCGCTATCGGTCATCTGGGAGTATTTAGGCTTATCAGGTGGTCCTGACAGATTCACACGGGATTTCTCGGGCCCCGTGCTACTTGGGATACACATCCGGCCATAACACCATTTCGTCTACGGGGCTGGCACCCACTACGGCCCGGCTTTCAAACCGGTTCGACTATGATGCGCTGTAACCGTCCCAGTCCGGCAGAACTGAGCGACGTGTCCCACAACCCCGACCATGCAACGCCCGCCGGCTATCACACATGATCGGTTTAGCCTCATCCGCTTTCGCTCGCCACTACTCACGGAATCACATGTTGTTTTCTCTTCCTGTGGGTACTGAGATGTTTCACTTCCCCACGTTCCCTCTACCCGCCCTATATATTCAGGCGGGAGTCACCAGGTCGACAAGTCGCCTGGCGGGGTTTCCCCATTCGGAAATCCTCGGCTCACAGCTCGATTATCAGCTCCCCGAGGCTTATCGCAGATTTCTACGTCCTTCTTCGGCTCCAGATGCCAAGGCATCCACCGTTTGCTCTTAGAAACTTGACCACAAAGATTAAAATTGCGATCGACTCGAACAACAACCAACCCGAAGGCCGGTCATCATCACGAGCGATCTAAGATGCTCGCGTCCACTGTGTAGTTCTCAACATACGATCGGCACCAGCACTCCCCCACCAACCGGTAGGTTCACCCTGGCCCAACGAAGGACCCGTAGGCCCAACCCCCGCCAACACTCACGTGTCAACTGGAAGCCTGGTCCCTCAGGACCCAACAACGTGCACCAGCCGACCCGCTCACCCCGACCCGTCCCAACCAGCAAGCTGGCGTACTAGGGCCGGAAGCTACGCTCCCGACTGCACTGTCAATGTTCCACCCATGAGCTACCGGCAACCACGTTCGGGTTACTCGGCGCCTGAACCAGACACCTGCAGAGCAGGGCCGGTCAGATGCTCCTTAGAAAGGAGGTGATCCAGCCGCACCTTCCGGTACGGCTACCTTGTTACGACTTAGTCCTAATCACCGATCCCACCTTCGACGGCTCCTTCCACAAGGGTTAGGCCACCGGCTTCGGGTGTTACCGACTTTCATGACTTGACGGGCGGTGTGTACAAGGCCCGGGAACGTATTCACCGCAGCGTTGCTGATCTGCGATTACTAGCGACTCCGACTTCATGAGGTCGAGTTGCAGACCTCAATCCGAACTGAGACCGGCTTTTTGGGATTCGCTCCACCTTACGGTATCGCAGCCCTTTGTACCGGCCATTGTAGCATGCGTGAAGCCCAAGACATAAGGGGCATGATGATTTGACGTCATCCCCACCTTCCTCCGAGTTGACCCCGGCAGTCTCCTATGAGTCCCCGCCATAACGCGCTGGCAACATAGAACGAGGGTTGCGCTCGTTGCGGGACTTAACCCAACATCTCACGACACGAGCTGACGACAACCATGCACCACCTGTACACCGACCACAAGGGGGCGACCATCTCTGGCCGTTTCCGGTGTATGTCAAGCCTTGGTAAGGTTCTTCGCGTTGCATCGAATTAATCCGCATGCTCCGCCGCTTGTGCGGGCCCCCGTCAATTCCTTTGAGTTTTAGCCTTGCGGCCGTACTCCCCAGGCGGGGCGCTTAATGCGTTAGCTACGACACAGAAACCGTGGAAAGGTCCCTACATCTAGCGCCCAACGTTTACGGCGTGGACTACCAGGGTATCTAATCCTGTTCGCTCCCCACGCTTTCGCTCCTCAGCGTCAGTTACGGCCCAGAGATCTGCCTTCGCCATCGGTGTTCCTCCTGATATCTGCGCATTCCACCGCTACACCAGGAATTCCAATCTCCCCTACCGCACTCTAGTCTGCCCGTACCCACTGCAAGCCCGAGGTTGAGCCTCGGGATTTCACAGCAGACGCGACAAACCGCCTACGAGCTCTTTACGCCCAATAATTCCGGACAACGCTTGCACCCTACGTATTACCGCGGCTGCTGGCACGTAGTTAGCCGGTGCTTTTTCTGCAGGTACCGTCACTTTCGCTTCTTCCCTACTAAAAGAGGTTTACAACCCGAAGGCCGTCATCCCTCACGCGGCGTTGCTGCATCAGGCTTTCGCCCATTGTGCAATATTCCCCACTGCTGCCTCCCGTAGGAGTCTGGGCCGTGTCTCAGTCCCAGTGTGGCCGGTCACCCTCTCAGGCCGGCTACCCGTCGTCGCCTTGGTGAGCCATTACCTCACCAACAAGCTGATAGGCCGCGAGTCCATCCCCAACCAAAAAATCTTTCCACCACCAGACCATGCGGCCAGTGATCATATCCAGTATTAGACGTCGTTTCCAACGCTTATCCCAGAGTCAGGGGCAGGTTACTCACGTGTTACTCACCCGTTCGCCACTAATCACAGGAGCAAGCTCCTGATCATCGTTCGACTTGCATGTGTTAAGCACGCCGCCAGCGTTCGTCCTGAGCCAGGATCAAACTCTCCGTAAAAAATTACAGATCCGACACCCGAAAGCGCCGAACCGAGTTGATTCTGACTGTTGACTGTCTACTGACAATCTTCAATCCAAAAGGAATTGTCTCCGACGACCACAACC
>NZ_JAFICY010000010.1:0-1453 GCF_017834105.1 Curtobacterium sp. 1310
CATTCCGAACCCGGAAGCTAAGCCTCTCAGCGCCGATGGTACTGCAAGGGGGACCTTGTGGGAGAGTAGGACGCCGCCGGACTCAACTTCAGCAAGACCAGGAAACCCCTGACCGTGATCGGTCAGGGGTTTCCTGCGTTTCCGGGCCGACCCGCACACCGCCACCGCCCTCGACTGCTCGGGCCGTGCGGGCGAGCGCAGCGGCGATCGCACGCTGGCGCGATTGCACGCGATCGGTCACCATCAGAACGTGGCACGACACGTCGGTGATCTGTTCCGGGACGAGCCTGACCAGTGGGGCTGGCGCGGTGACCCGTGGCTGTGGCGAGCTCTCGGTGAGCGGTTCGCGCACGTCACGCTCCCGAGCACGCGAGGTGAGCTCGACGGCATGCTGCGGTGGGGCTTTGCGGCGGAGGTCGGTCGTGCGATGTCGGGAGACGCCGGCGCAGGGGTGTTCGTCGAGCGCTTCGCACACGGCGGGATGTCTTCCGGGCACGTGTCGCCCTCGTGGTGGTCGGCGACCGGCGTGCCCCTCCTCCTGGGGCGGGCCGGTCTCCCGGGTCTCCGGTACGTCGTGCGGAGCACGGTCGAGCAGGACTGGCGGTCGGTGCGAGCGCTCCGGCTCGAGAACGCGGCGGAGAACCCGGTGTCGTACGGCGCCGACCTCCGGACCACCCTCGCGATGACCGAGGACGACTGGCGGCTGCGGGCGCGGCGCGGTACCGGGCGGGACACCACTGCTGTCGTGGCAGTCGCGGAGGACGGGGCGTGGCTGGGGATCATGGCCGCTCAGCTGCCGGCTGACGAGGAGCCTGCCGCGCTGCTCACGGGGGTGTTCGTCCGTCCTCGAGCGCGGGGCCGGGCGAACGGCGTGGCGGACGCGCTCCTCGCGGAGGTCCTCAGCTGGGCAGCCCTCCGTGCCCCGTCGATCCGACTCTGGGTGGACTGCGCTCCGGACGGTGCGCCGGCGCGGGGCTTCTACGCTCGCCACGGCTTCCGCAGGACGGGACGCCGGCGCGCGGCCGACGGGTTGCCGAACGCCGTCATCGAAGAGATGGCGACTGCACTCGAGCTCCCGACCGTCCACGGAAGCAGCGGAGAACCGGGCGAGGAGTGAGTCGGTCGCAACGCTGCAACGCGTCCGCTCATCGCCCGACACGCCCGAGATGTGGCCCCACTTGGCAGCGCGTTCACCTCCGCGTAAAGTTGTACCTCGTTGCCGCTGAGGCGGAGAACGGAACGGCCGAGACGGTCATCAGGGCGAGTACCTGGAGATGCAGTCCGGACGGGGTCCCGCTCGGCAACCAACCACCACCCTGACGAGCTGCAAGGTTCGGCGGATGGTGTCGAGAATCCAAGCCCCTCTGGCGGAGCTCCTTCGTGGAGTCGAGTGGGGGGTGCGTCTGGTCCTTGAGAACTCAACAGCGTGCACATTGTCAATGCCAATTATTTT
>NZ_JAFICY010000011.1:0-1043 GCF_017834105.1 Curtobacterium sp. 1310
AGGGCGAAGCTCTGAATTTAAGCCCCAGTAAACGGCGGTGGTAACTATAACCATCCTAAGGTAGCGAAATTCCTTGTCGGGTAAGTTCCGACCTGCACGAATGGCGTAACGACTTCCCAGCTGTCTCAACCGCGAACTCGGCGAAATTGCACTACGAGTAAAGATGCTCGTTACGCGCAGCAGGACGGAAAGACCCCGTGACCTTTACTACAGTTTGGTATTGGTGTTCGGAGTGGCTTGTGTAGGATAGGTGGGAGACTGTGAAGCGGGCACGCTAGTGTTCGTGGAGTCATTGTTGAAATACCACTCTGGTCACTTTGGATGTCTAACGTAGGACCCTGATCGGGTTCATGGACAGTGCCTGATGGGTAGTTTAACTGGGGCGGTTGCCTCCCAAAGAGTAACGGAGGCGCCCAAAGGTTCCCTCAACCTGGTTGGCAATCAGGTGGCGAGTGTAAGTGCACAAGGGAGCTTGACTGTGAGACTGACAGGTCGAGCAGGGACGAAAGTCGGGACTAGTGATCCGGCAGTGGCTTGTGGAAGCGCTGTCGCTCAACGGATAAAAGGTACCTCGGGGATAACAGGCTGATCTTGCCCAAGAGTCCATATCGACGGCATGGTTTGGCACCTCGATGTCGGCTCGTCGCATCCTGGGGCTGGAGTAGGTCCCAAGGGTTGGGCTGTTCGCCCATTAAAGCGGTACGCGAGCTGGGTTTAGAACGTCGTGAGACAGTTCGGTCCCTATCCGCTGCGCGCGTTGGAAATTTGAGAAGATCTATCCCTAGTACGAGAGGACCGGGATGGACGAACCTCTGGTGTGTCAGTTGTTCTGCCAAGGGCACCGCTGATTAGCTACGTTCGGACCGGATAACCGCTGAAAGCATCTAAGCGGGAAGCCGTCTTCGAGATGAGATTTCCATGCACCTTGAGTGTGAGAGGCTCCCAGCAGACTACTGGGTTGATAGGCCGGATGTGGAAGCGGGGACTAACGACCCGTGGAGCTGACCGGTACTAATAAGCCGAAGACTTGACAACACAACTTT